>NZ_CP109009.1:4987500-6269438 GCF_036226685.1 Streptomyces sp. NBC_00690 | reverse complement strand
ACAGCCGCTCAGGGCGGCCATCGCACCCACGCCGAGCGCTCCGACACCGCCCGCGCGCAGCACCGAACGGCGGGTGAGGGCGCCCCGGCCGCTGGTGAGGGTGCGCCGCATCGCAGCGAGTTGGGCCCCGGAGAGGTCCTTGGGACCTTCGGACTCGTATCGGTCCATAAAGCTGTGCCCTTTCGGGATGGGGGCCGCCCCCGCGCACGGGGGCGGCGATCGGCTATCTGTCCCCGAAGATCGTGCGGTGCCAGTCCTTCGCGGCCACCGCGGTGTTGTCGTACATGACGTGCTTGACCTGCGTGTATTCCTCGAAGGAGTACGTGGACATGTCCTTGCCGTATCCCGATGCCTTGTATCCGCCGTGCGGCATCTCGCTGATGATCGGGATGTGGTCGTTCACCCAGACGCAGCCGGCCTTGATCTCACGGGTGGCGCGGCCGGCCCGATAGACGTCGCGTGTCCAGGCGGAGGCGGCGAGTCCGTACGGGGTGTCATTGGCGAGTGCGATGCCCTCGTCGTCGGAGTCGAACGGCAGGATGACCAGGACCGGGCCGAAGATCTCGGACTGGACGATCTCGCTGTCCTGGGCGGCGCCCGCGATCAGGGTCGGCAGGTAGAAGGCGCCCTCGGGGCGGTCCTTGGGAACGGCGCCGCCGGTGACGACCCTGGCGTAGGCGCGGGCCCGCTCCACGAAGCCGGCGACACGGTCGCGGTGGGCGTGCGAGACCAGGGGGCCGAGGTCGGTGGCCGGGTCGAAGGGGTCGCCCACCCGCACGCTCGCCATCACATCGGCGATGCCGGCGGTGAGCTGGTCGTAGAGGGGGCGCTGCACATAGACGCGCGTAGCAGCGGTGCAGTCCTGACCGGAGTTGATCAGCGATCCGGCGACAGCGCCCTGGATCGCGGCCTCGGGGTCGGCGTCGTCGAAGACGACGAAGGGGGCCTTGCCGCCGAGTTCGAGGTGCAGTCGCTTGACGGTGGACGTGGCGATCTCGGCGACGCGCTTGCCCACGGCGGTGGAGCCGGTGAAGGAGGTCATGGCCACGTCCGGGTGGCCCACCAGGTGCTCTCCGGCGCCGAGGCCGGCGCCGGAGACGATGTTGATGACACCGTCGGGGATACCGGCCTCGGTCGCGGCCTGGGCGAACATCAGCGAGGTCAGCGGGGTGATCTCAGCCGGCTTGAGGACGATGGTGTTGCCCGCGGCGATGGCCGGAAGGATCTTCCAGGCGGCCATCTGGAGTGGATAGTTCCAGGGGGCGATGGAGCCGATGACACCGATCGCCTCGCGGCGTACGTACGAGGTGTGGTCACCGCTGTACTCGCCGGCCGACTGGCCCTGGAGGTGGCGGGCCGCTCCTGCGAAGAAGGCGGTGTTGTCCACCGTGCCGGGAACGTCGAACTCGGTGCTGAGCTTGATGGGCTTGCCGCACTGGAGGGACTCGGCCCGGGCGAAGTCGTCGGCCTGGGCTGCGAGCACCGAGGCGAAGCTGTGCAGGGCGTCGGAGCGCTCACCGGGGGTGGCGCCCGCCCACTGGGGGAACGCCTCGCGGGCGGCGGCGACGGCAGCGTCCACATCGGCGGTTCCCGCCAGCTCGTAGCCGAGGACGGTCTCACCGGTGGCCGGGTCGACGATGTCCTGCGTACGCCCTGAGGTGCCGGGCCGTAGCTCTCCGGCGATGTACTGCGCGCCGCCGGCGAAACGGTCCTGCATCTGGTCGCGGTTGCCCATGACGTCTCCGTAGTCCCAGTTCGATGCACATCGCCCTGGATGTTGACTGATTGGTGCCCGGACCATGCCGGGCGGTGCCTTGGTCGTGCCGGAAGGATGGTGGGAGGCCGCAGGGCCACGGACAGCGAGATTCCGGCGCTCGACGTCGTTGTCCCAGCGTGAATGGAGTGCCGATCCTGACAGAGCACCCTTAAGCCAACAAGTGATTCCGTTGTTGCCTTTTGGTTACGCGACGGAATCGGTCGACCATCTGTCGCGTCTACGGGCAATTCCCCGTACGGAATGTCAGTGGTGGATGCAAGACTCGCGTGCATGGCGATGGATGAGCTGATGCAGCAGGTCAGCAGTGGTGAGCGCATCAAGTATCTGCACTTTTGGGGGCACCGAGCGCGTCCGGACGGAAAGATCGGCGCGGGCTGTCTCAGCCAGTGGTGGCCCTCACCATTCACGGTGGACAAAGTGCACTATGCGACGGCCGAGCACTGGATGATGGCGGAGAAGGCCAGGCTGTTCGATGACCCGGAGGCCGAGCGGCGGGCCCTCGAAGCCAACAGTCCGGCGGAGGCCAAGAAGGCCGGCCGGCTGGTGCGCGGCTTCGACGAGAGTGTGTGGAAGCGTGAGCGCTTCGACATCGTGCGCCGTGGCAGCGTCCACAAGTTCGGCCGGCTCCCGGAGCTCAGGGCCTTTCTCCTGGGCACCGGAGACCGGGTACTGGTGGAGGCGAGCCCACAGGACCGGATCTGGGGGATCGGAATGACGGCCGATGACGAGCGGGCGGCGGACCCGACCCGCTGGCGGGGGCTGAACCTCTTGGGATTCGCGCTGATGGAGGCCCGGGAGGAGCTGCGGGGCTCGCAGGGGGCGATAGACCCGCCCGGATAGGCACGCGTATGACCGGGGATGAGCGGGCTCCTGCCCTGCGCGCCACCTGGCATAGGTCAGAGGGAGCCGCTCCGGGCGCCGGCCCTGGTGCTCCTATCGCCTTCCGGGCAAGAGCGCCCGGCCCAGGCACCTTCGCCGAGTCCCACTGACGCGCGCTGAAATTCATGGGGGACGGGAAGCGCCGGGATGTAGAAGCACCCCGGCGCGGTCCGTACGAGCGTCCTCGTTCGAAGTCACTCCCCAAGCGCTGTCCCGCCGAGTATTGGCGGGACCGCCCTTAGATCTGCTCGCTGGCGATCCCCCACACGATCAACGCCACGTAGAGCCCGCCGAGCACAATGCCGATCACGCCCAGGATGATCCCGGACAGCGCCATCCCGCCGTTGTTCGCCTCGCCCTGCCGCACGCGCTTGCGGCCGATGGTGCCGAAGACGATGGCCATGATGCCCAGGACGATCGAGACCACGCCGTAGAGACAGAAGAGCAACGTGGCCACGATGCCGAGCACCATCGCGGTGGTGCCCAGCCCGTTCTGCTGTGGGAGCAGCGGCTGGTGGCCCGGCTGACCGTAGCCCGGGTAGCCCGGGAAGGGCGCATACCCCGCAGGCCCCTGCTGCGGCGCACCGGGAGCAGCCGGATATCCGTATGGGCCCGCCGGGGCTGCGGCCGGACCGCCGGGCGCCACCGGAGGCGGCGGCACCGAACCGGTGGACGGCGGGGGCACGGCACCGGGCATGGCGGCGATGGTGGGCTGGTCGTGGACGTGCGGTGAAGGATAGGGAGGCGTGGGCTGCCCTGATCCCCCGTACGGCGCGGCCGGAGCCGGTGGTGCCCACGGGTCGTGCGGTTCCTGTCCGCCCATCGGTTGGGACGGGTGATCAGTCATGGTTCTCCCCCCGATTGTCCTGCGGTCATGCTAAAGCCTCGACCGTACGGACGAACCGGCCGCCTACGATGATCCGTGCCCACTACGCCCGATCGCCCCGGAGGACCTCGATGACCGATCTGCACACCTTCATCGCGGGGCTGCCCAAGGCGGAACTGCATGTGCACCACGTCGGATCGGCGTCCCCCAGGATCGTCGCCGAACTCGCCGCCCAGCACCCGGACTCCAAGGTGCCGACGGACCCCGAGGCGCTGGCGGACTACTTCACCTTCACGGACTTCGCCCACTTCATCGACGTCTATCTGTCGGTGGTCGATCTGATCCGCACCCCCGAGGACGTCCGGCTGCTCACCTTCGAGGTGGCCCGTGACATGGCGCGCCAGAACATCCGCTACGCGGAGCTGACGATCACCCCCTTCAGTTCGACCCGTCGCGGCATCGACGAGCGGGCCTTCATGGACGCGATCGAGGACGCCCGCAAGGCGGCGGAGCGGGAGTTGGGCGTGGTGCTGCGGTGGTGCTTCGACATTCCCGGAGAAGCCGGGTTGGAAGCGGCCGACGAGACCACCCGGCTCGCGGTGGACCTGCGCCCCGAAGGGCTGGTCTCCTTCGGGCTGGGCGGCCCGGAGATCGGTGTGTCCCGGGCCCAGTTCACCTCGCACTTCGACCGGGCGATCGCGGCCGGTCTGCGATCGGTGCCGCACGCCGGTGAGACCACGGGACCGCAGACGATCTGGGACTCGATCCGTCATCTGGGGGCTGAGCGCATCGGGCACGGCACCAGCGCCGTCCAGGACCCGGCGCTGCTCGCCCATCTCGCCGAGCACCGCATTCCGCTGGAGGTGTGCCCCACCTCGAACATCGCCACGCGAGCGGTCCTCGACCTCGAACAGCACCCGATCAGGCAGATGGTCGAGGCCGGAGTGCTGGTCACCGTCAACAGCGACGACCCGCCGATGTTCGGTACCGACCTCAACACCGAGTACGCGGTCGCGGCGCGACTCCTGGACCTCGATGAGCACGGGGTGGCGGAACTCGCGAAGAACGCCGTGGAGGCTTCGTTCCTCGACCCCGCCGGCAAGTCCAGGATCAGCGGCGAGATCGACGCCTACACCACGGCCTGGCTGGTGCCCTGAGCAAGCCGACACTGCCGGGTGGGGCGGTTGCGCAGCATCCGGTCCACCCGGCAGCGGACGCCGTGAAGTGCGGTGACAATGGGGCCATGCCTACCGTCACCGCCGTGGGACACCGCGGCGATCCCTACCTCGCCCGTGAGAACACCCTCCCCTCGCTCCGCTCAGCCGTGGCCAGGGGAGCCGATGCGGTGGAGATCGATGTGCGGGTGACCCGGGACCACGTACCCGTCCTGCTGCACGACGCCACGCTGAAGCGCCTGTGGAACCACGACCGACGGCTCAAGGACCTCACGTACACCGAGGTGGCCCGGCTGACCGGGCAGGGCGTGCCCACCTTGGACGAGGCCCTGCGCACACTGTCGGACCATCGCGTGATGATCGATCTGCCGGGTGCCACACCGGAGTCGGTACGCACGGTCGTGGGCGCGGTCGGCGAAGGGGGAGCCGGGGACCGGGTGTACTACTGCGCGGGACCGGCCACCATGCTCGCGGTGCGCACGGCCGATCCGTCCGCGGAGATCGCCCTGACCTGGACCTCGCTGGCGCCGCCGCGCCCGGTCCTCCTGGCCGCCGTACGCCCCCGCACGCTCAACTACCGCTTTGGCCTGGTCAGCCGGGGGCTCGTGGATCGTGTCCACCGTGACGGCCTGTTGGTCTCCGCCTGGACCGCCGACACCCGTCACACCATGCGTCGACTGCTGGCAGCGGGCATCGACTCCATCACCAGCAACCGCATCGGCACCCTGCGTTCGGTGCTGTCCTCGGCCGCAACTCCGGAAGGCGTACCGAACTCCCCGCCGGCCACGACGACTTGATCATTTCGGGCATGATGGACCACCCGCCCCCCTCCGGCCGAGGAGCCGCCGATGAATGACCGAATCCGTACCGATGTCGCCCATAACGCCCGAGTTTGGAATCACTGGCTCGGCGGCAAGGACAACTACCCGGTCGATCGCGCCGTGGGTGACCACATCACCGCCCTCTATCCGAGCATCGGGGAAGTGGCCCGCGCGGACCGGTCGTTCCTACGGCGTGCGGTGACCCATCTGACCGCCGACCTCGGCGTACGGCAGTTCCTCGACATCGGGACGGGGCTGCCCACCGCGGAGAACACCCACGAGGTCGCCCAGCGCATCGCCCCCGACTCCCGGATCGTGTACGTCGACAACGACCCGATCGTGCTGGCCCACGCCCGGGCGCTGCTCACCAGTTCCCCGGAGGGCGCGACCTCGTACGTCGACGCGGACGCCCACGATCCGCAGGCGATCGTCCGTGCCGTCCGTACCGTGGATGGAGCACTGGATCTGACACGTCCGGTGGCCGTGATAATGCTGGGCATCCTGAACTTCGTGCTCGACACCGACCAGGCCCGTTCGATCGCCCGTTCCCTGATGTCCGCGATGCCTTCCGGCAGCCATCTGGTGGTCACCCATCCGACGCTGGAACTCGGCGGTGAGGGCAACACCGACGCGATGGCGTTCTGGAACGAGAACGCCACCCCGCCCATCACCGCTCGTACGGGGGCGGAGATCACCTCGTTCTTCGACGGCCTGGAGATCCTGGAGCCGGGCGTGGTGTGCTGTGCGCACTGGCGGGTGGAGGACGGCGTGGAGCTGCCTCCACGGGTGGCGCAGTACGGCGCGGTGGGCCGCAAGCCCTAGGCGTACGGGACATCACGGGGTCTCCCGGGCCCGGCGATGGAACCCGACTCGTCGACCGATGCGGCCCGGACGGAAGGCGGGGCAGGGGCGAAACTGAACCGCGGACGCCCCGGTGGCCCTTCGGTCATCCTGGGCACGACCCACGATCCAGCCCCCGGTCCGGCCAGGCCACGGTCCGGTCATAGACCCGCGATCGTGTTCCAGCGCTGTGCGAGCCGGACCCGTTCCGCGGAGGTGATGTCCCGGGCGATGGCGAGTCGGCGGCGCATCTCGTCGTCGGGGAAGATCAGTGGGTCTTCGGCGAGGGCCGCGGTCTCCTCGTCCTTGGCGGAGGCCAGGACGTCACGGGCCGCGGGCACCGGGCAGACGTAGTTGACCCAGCTCGCGAGTTCGGCGGCGACCTCCGGCTGGTAGTAGTGGTCGATCAGCGCCTCGGCGTTGCGCTTGTGATGGGCGAGGTTGGGGATCATCAGGCTCTCGGCCCAGAGTTCGCCGCCCTCCTCGGGCACGACGAAGGCGATGTCGGGGTTGTCCGCCTGAAGTTGGATGACGTCCCCCGAGTACGCCTGGCACGCCAGCACGTCCCCGCTGTCGAGGTCCTTGATGTAGTCGTTGCCGGTGAAGCGTCGGATGTGGCGGCGCTTCACCATGCGTTCCACCCGGTCGCACATGTCGTGGAAGTCGTCCTCGGTCCAGCGGGTGACGTCCACGCCCTCGCCCTGCATCAGGAGGGCGAAGGACTCGTCGAGCCCGGAGAGCAGGGTGACCCGCCCCCGCAGGTCGTCCGCCCACAGATCCGCGGTGCTCCGCAGTTCCCGGCCGAGCTTCTTGCGGTTGTAGGCGATGCCCGTGATCCCGGACTGCCAGGGGACGCTGTGCAGCCGGCCCTCGTCGAAAGCGGGCGAGCGCAGTTGGGGGTCCAGATACCGGGTGACGTTCGGCTGCCGGGCCCGGTCCATCTCCTGCACCCAGCCGAGCCGGACGAATCGGGCGGCCATCCAGTCGCTGATCACGATGAGGTCCCGGCCGGTCTCCTGGTGGTTCATCAGGGCCGGACTGACCTTGCCGAAGAACTCGTCGTTGTCGTTGATCTCCTCTGTGTAGCGGACCTTGATTCCGGTGCGCTCGGTGAAGGCGGCCAGCGTGGGCCGACGGGACTCGTTCTTCTCGTCGGTGTCGATGTACAGCGGCCAGTTCGCGAAGTGGACGCTGCGATCCTGCGCCGACCGGTCCCGGCCTGCGCGATCGCCGGGCTGCACATAGGCGGCCGGCACCCCGCAGCCGGTGAGGGCAGCACCGCCGGCGAGGGCGGCGCCCGCACCGAGCGCGCGCAGCAGGGACCGCCGTGACATGGGATTCATCCGTAGCGCTGACACCTGCGCAGGATGTCCGGTGTGACCGGCTGTGGACAATGGACGGTCCGTCGACCCCTGACGGCGGGGCGGGACACCTTGTCGATCATTCGACGGGGTGCAGCGGGGGTAGGGAACCACCCCGCGTCCTCCCGCGTCCGACCCGGACATGCCCGTGTCGACGGGGTGCAGCGGGGGTAGGGGACCACCCCGCGTCCTCCCGCGTCCGACCCGCTGTCGCCCCGGACATGCCCGTGCCCCGCACCGGAGGGACCGGGCGGGGCACGAAGCTGGGGTCAGCCGTCGAGGGACGTCATCACGTGCTTGATCCGCGTGTAGTCCTCGAAGCCGTAGGCGGACAGGTCCTTGCCGTACCCGGACTTCTTGTAGCCGCCGTGCGGCATCTCGGCCACGAGCGGGATGTGGGTGTTGATCCAGACGCAACCGAAGTCGAGCGCCTTCGACATCCGCATGGCACGCGCGTGGTCCTTGGTCCACACGGAGGACGCCAACGCGTACTCGACGTCGTTGGCCCACCCGAGCGCCTGCGCCTCGTCGGTGAAGGACTGGACGGTGATGACCGGACCGAAGACCTCGTTCTGGATGATCTCGTCGTCCTGCTTGAGGCCGGAGACCACGGTGGGGGCGTAGAAGTACCCCTTGTCCCCTACGCGCTTGCCGCCCGCCTCCACCTTGGCGTGCGCCGGCAGCCGGTCGATGAACCCGGAGACCTGGGCGAGCTGGTTGGCGTTGTTCAGGGGGCCGTAGAGCACGTCCTCGTCGGGCGCACCCGTCTTGGTCTCGGACGCGGTCTTGGCGAGGGCGGCCACGAACTCGTCGTGGATGGACTCGTGGACGAGGACGCGGGTCGCAGCCGTACAGTCCTGGCCGGCGTTGAAGTATCCGGCGACCGCGATGTCCTCGACGGCCTTGGCGATGTCGGTGTCCTCGAAGACCACGACGGGGGCCTTGCCGCCCAGCTCCAGGTGAACGCGCTTGACGTCCTTGGCTGCGGACTCGGCCACCTGCATGCCCGCACGTACCGAACCGGTGATGGAGGCCATCGCCGGGGTGGGGTGCTCGACCATTGCGCGGCCGGTGTCACGGTCGCCGCAGATGACGTTGAAGACGCCCTTGGGGACGATGGCACCGATGATCTCGGCCAGCAGCACCGTGGACGCGGGGGTGGTGTCCGACGGCTTGAGGACGACGGTGTTGCCCGCGGCGAGCGCCGGGGCGAACTTCCAGACGGCCATCATCATCGGGTAGTTCCAGGGGGCGACCTGCGCGCAGACGCCGACCGGCTCCCGGCGGATGATGGAGGTGAAACCCTCCATGTACTCACCGGCGGAGCGGCCTTCCAGCATTCGCGCGGCACCGGCGAAGAAGCGGATCTGGTCCACCATGGGCGGGATCTCTTCGGTGCGGACGAGTTCCAGCGGCTTGCCGGTGTTCTCGGACTCGATGGCGATCAGGTCCTCGGCCCGCTCCTCCACCGCGTCCGCGATCTTGAGCAGTACGCGCTGCCGCTCGGCCGGGGTCGCATCGCGCCAGGCGGGGAAGGCTGCCTCCGCGGCGTCCATGGCGGCATCGACGTCAGCCTGCCCGGAGAGCGGGGAGGCAGCGTAGACATCTCCGGTGGCGGGGTTGATGACATCAATCGTCCGGCCGTCGGCGGCGTCCCGGAACTCCCCGTTGATGTAGTTGCGCAGACGTCGCAGCTCGGTGGTCATTGTTGCCACCCCTCCTGTCAGATCTCCGATGGGTGAGTCGCGGCCAGCCTAAGCGCACCAGCGACGTTTTCAATAGCCCCAGCACCCCCAATCTACGGATTCAGTGAGATCGGCAGCACATATCAACGAATTTCATCGGTCGGGGCTTGCGAGAGCGACGACTCCCGGTGCATGGTGAGCTGGTGGCCAGTCGAAGCGCAGACTCCAGGAGCGGCAGCGGATCGTCCCCGACGATCGATGCCGTCTCCCTCGCGATCATCGAGCAGCTCCAAGAGGACGGGCGTCGACCGTACGCCGCGATCGGCAAGGCCGTGGGCCTTTCCGAAGCGGCCGTGCGACAGCGCGTCCAGAAGCTCCTCGATCAGGGCGTGATGCAGATCGTCGCCGTGACGGACCCGCTCACCGTGGGCTTCCGTCGTCAGGCGATGATCGGCATCCGGGTCGAGGGCGACCTCGACCCGGTGGCAGAAGCGCTGACCGGCATGGACGAATGCGAGTACGTGGTGATGACCGCGGGCTCCTTCGATCTGATGGTGGAGGTCGTCTGCGAGGACGACGACCACTTGCTCGAAGTGATCAACAAGCGGATTCGTGCCCTCCCCGGTGTGCGGTCCACCGAGAGCTTCGTCTACCTCAAGCTCAAGAAGCAGACCTACACGTGGGGAACCCGATAGCCGTGAGCAACCGCAGCGACCTCTCCAAGACCGCCTACGACCACCTGTGGATGCACTTCACCCGCATGTCGTCGTACGAGCACAACCCCGTCCCCACCATCGTTCGCGGTGAGGGCACCTACATCTACGACGACCAGGGCAAGCGCTATATCGACGGGCTCGCCGGACTCTTCGTCGTCAACGCCGGACACGGCCGCATAGAGCTGGCCGAGACCGCGTACAAGCAGGCCCAGGAACTGGCCTTCTTCCCGGTGTGGTCCTACGCCCACCCGAAGGCCATCGAGCTAGCCGAGCGCCTCGCCCACGAGGCCCCGGGCGACCTCAACAAGGTCTTCTTCACCACCGGTGGCGGCGAAGCGGTCGAGACCGCGTGGAAGCTCGCCAAGCAGTACTGGAAGCTGCGCGGTCACCACACCAAGTACAAGGTCATCTCGCGTGCGGTCGCCTACCACGGCACCCCGCAGGGCGCCCTGTCCATCACCGGTCTGCCCGCGCTGAAGGCCCCCTTCGAGCCGCTGGTGCCCGGCGCGCACAAGGTGCCCAACACCAACATCTACCGTGCCTCGATCTACGGCGACGACCCCGAGGCGTTCGGCCGCTGGGCCGCCGACCAGATCGAGCAGGAGATCCTCTTCGAGGGCGCCGACACCGTGGCCGCGGTGTTCCTGGAGCCCGTACAGAACGCGGGCGGTTGCTTCCCGCCCCCGCCCGGCTACTTCCAGCGGGTGCGCGAGATCTGCGACCAGTACGACGTGCTGCTCGTATCGGACGAGGTCATCTGCGCCTTCGGCCGGCTCGGCACCACCTTCGCCTGTGACAAGTTCGGCTACATCCCGGACATGATCACCTGTGCCAAGGGCATGACCTCGGGCTACTCCCCGATCGGTGCCTGCATCATCTCGGACAAGCTCGCCGAGCCGTTCTACAAGGGCGACAACACCTTCCTGCACGGCTACACCTTCGGCGGCCACCCGGTCTCCGCGGCCGTCGGCATCGCCAACCTCGACATCTTCGAGCGCGAGGGCCTCAACCAGCACGTCCTCGACAACGAGGGCAACTTCAAGGCCACGCTGGAGAAGCTCTACGACCTGCCGATCGTCGGTGACGTACGCGGAAACGGCTTCTTCTACGGCATCGAACTGGTGAAGGACAAGGCCACCAAGGAGACCTTCACCGACGAGGAGACCGAGCGCGTCCTGTACGGCTTCCTCTCGAAGGCGCTGTACGACAACGGCCTGTACTGCCGGGCCGACGACCGCGGCGACCCGGTCATCCAGCTCGCGCCGCCGCTGATCGCGGACCAGACGACGTTCGACGAGATCGAGCAGGTGCTGCGGACCGTCCTCACCGAGGCGTGGACCAAGCTCTGATCACGACCGCCACGGTCTGATCTCGGCCCCGCAACACGGCCCGGGTACGCCCATCCGAGTGGATGGCGCGCACCCGGGCCGTGTGCTTCCCGGCAGCCCGCATCCGGCTGCCTAGCGTGCGAGTGACCGATCGGCCTGGCTTCGTTCCGTCGTACGAGGGACGACGAATCTGATCAGAACCGAGGTGTACGCCATGGTGGCCCCGCCGGACAACGATGTGATCTGGGCACGCGCCCTCCACCACGCCCACAACGGATCACCCGCGCTCGCCGGTGTCTCGCTCGGGGTGCGCAAGGGAGAGGTCCTCGCCGTATGCGGGCCCCGCGGCAGCGGAAAGACCACACTGCTGCGCTGCCTGTCCGGGCAGACCCTCGCGGACGAGGGGGAGGTCTGGTTCGACGGCTCCCCCGTCCACACCCTGCCCCCGCTCCAGCGCGAACGGCTGCGCCGCGACCACTTCGCCTGGATCGGCCCCGAGCCCGGTCTCGTCCCGGAACTCACCGCCTGGGAGAACACGGCGCTCCCCCTGCTGCTGCGCGGCACCTCACGCCGCAGCGCCAAGGCGACCGCTCTGGAGTGGCTCGAACGCCTCGACATCGGACATCTCGCCCGACACCGCCCCCACGCGCTCAACCAGGCACAACGGCAACGCACCACGGCCGCCCGCGCGCTGGCGGCCACCCCGGGCGTCCTCTTCGCCGACGAACCCACCGCGTCCCTGCACCGCTCGGACCACGCCCACCTCCTGCGGACGGTGCTGGCAGCCGCCCGCTCCCACCGTGTCACCGTGGTGCTCGCCACCCACGACCCCGAGGTGGCGGCGCTCGCCGACCGGACCGCCGTCCTCGTCGACGGCCGTCGGGTGACCTCGCTGACCGACACCGCACCGGAAGGTCGGGCCGAGTGCTCGCTCTCCGTCTAGCCCGCGGCGCCCACCCCCTGGTACTCCTGCGGCGACTGCTGGTGGCCGCGGCGTCCGCGGGAGTCGGCTTTCTGCTCTTGTGCGCGCTGACCCATGCGCTGGCTCACCCCGGGGACTCGGCGGCTTCCCTGCTGCGCCTGTCCTGGTGCGCGATCCCGCTCGCCGCCACCGTCCAGTTCGCGGTGGCGGTGGCCCGTACCGACCCCGGTACCCGACCGCGCACCGGCCTGTCCGCCATCGGTCTGGGACCGGGGCGGATGGCGCTGCTCTCCGCGTCGTCCACCGCCGTTGCGGGGACCCTCGGCAGCGCGCTCGCCCTCCTGCTCTTCCTCCATCTACGGGGTGATCTCACCGGTCTGCCCTTCGATGGTGCCGCAGCCGAATTGCTCGCCGCCGAGCAGCCGTTGCCCTTCGCGGCCACCCTGACCCTCCTGACGCTCGCCCCGCTGGGCGCCACGGCCGCGGCGGCCCTCGCCCTGCGTCCGCGGGAGGGCGACCCTGCTCCCGATGCCCGCCCGGCGCCTCCCGCCGCGCCGGGCGGACTGCCCTGGGGGTGCACCTTGACGGCGGTGGGCCTCGCGGTCGGCACGTACGCGGCCCACACGGACGGCGGCGCATCGGTCCAGCTGCCCGGGGAGCTCGACAGCAACCCGGTGGGGGTCCTCGTCGGCTGGGCGCTGACCGCCGTGGGCCTGGCGATCGCCGGCCCGGCGCTGACCCACTTCTGCGGACGACTGCTGCAAACCTTCCGACCGGGTGCGGTACGGCTGCTCGCGGGCCGGGTCCTGATGGCCGAGTCACATCGGATCGGACGCCCCCTGGGAGTGGTGTGTGCCGTGGCTTCGGCGATGATCGCGGCCTGGACGCTCGCGGGTGAGGGGCCACGGCCCTTCGGTCCCCTGACCGGCCTCGGGGCCGCACTGGTGATCGCCTGTACATCGGCGACACTGCTGATCACCGCCGTCGACGTGCGTCGCACCCGTACCGAGACCATGGGCGAACTGCGGGGGTTGGGGGCTCCGGCAGGCTCCCTGCGCATGGCCGCCGCACTGCGGGGGGCGGCCCTCCTGCTGGTCTTCGCTCCCCTGACGTGGGCGGTGGCGACGCTCGCCGCGGCCCCGCTGACCGGCTGACCGGCTGTTCTTGCAGTTCTCGCTGTTCTTGCAGTTCTTGCAGGGGTGCGCCGGGCCGGGTGGTGGTTGCCGGTCGGCCTCGGCGCGGAGCGGCTCCGGGAGTCCAAGGCTGCCCCGGGGCCAGGTGCCAGGGCTCGGCATTACCTCAGAGGTCATCGACCTTTCGCGACGGCCGCAGCAGGATTTCTGTCGTAGCCGCCCCCGTGGAAGGACCCAACCCGCCATGACCACCGCAGCAGCCACCGCACACATCGCGACCCGACCCTCCGGTGCCGACGAAGCCACCGGGGCCGTCGTGTCGGCGTTCCTGACCCGCCTCCAGGAAGGGTCGCCGGAGCGGATCGCCGAACTGTTCGCTCCGGACGTCGACTGGCTGATCGCAGAGAACCCGGCGGTGCCCTGGATCCGACCGCGACGAACGCGCGCCGATGTCGCCGCTCACTTCCGGGAGTTGGCCGAGGGCCAGCAGCCCGAGCCTGCGGGCACCTCCATCGGCGCGATCACCGTCACGGGCGACCGAGCGCTGATCAGCGGACGGCTCGCGGGAACCGTCCGGGCTACGGGGAAGACGTTCCGTTCACCGTTCACGCTGGGGCTGACCGTTCGCAATGGACTGATCGTCGGCTATCGCGTGGTGGAGGACGCCCTCGCCATCGCGGAAGCCTGCACTCCGTCCCCGGACACACGGCCCGCACCACCAACCCCCGCCGCCTGACCAGCTGTCCGACCCGCCGTCCGACAACCAGAGGTCCGACCTGCCATTTGGCAACCAGATGTCTGACCTGCCCTGTGACGATCCCTCACCGTCCGACATATCCGAAGCGGCAGCGGAGCCTGCTGACAGCCCTCACCCCAGCACCACCACCTCGTCGACCTCGAAGGTGACCCCCACCTCGGCCCCTTCATCCGGTACGTCCCGCAACAGCACCTCCGCCTCCAACGGCGGGCCTTCCAGGGGGCGCAGTCGTACCGCCACCCGGCTGCCACGGAACGTGCGGCCCTCCACCAGACAGCGCAGACCGTCCTCGGGCGGCCCCAGCCGCACCCCCGCGGGCCGCACCAGAAGTCGTTGCTCACCCTGTGCGGACCCGTCAGGGACGGGGACCTTCCCCCAGGCCGTACGGGCCGCTGTGCCGCTGACCGTGGCGGAGACGACGTTGTCGAAGCCGAGGAACCGGGCCACGAACTCATCGGCGGGGCGCTGCCAGACCTCCAGCGGCGCGCCCGTCTGGGCGATGCGTCCCTCGTGCATGACCACCACCCGGTCGGCGAGTGCGAACGCCTCGCCCTGGTCATGGGTGACGGCGAGCACGGTGGTGCCCAGTCGACCGAAGAGCTCACGCAGTTCGATGACGAGCCGCTCCCGCAGCCCCCGGTCCAACTGTCCAAGGGGTTCGTCGAGCATCAACAGCCGCGGCTCGGGGGCCAGCGCCCTGGCCAGGGCGACCCGCTGCTGCTCACCCCCCGACAAGGAGGAGACGGCCCGCTTCTGGGCGTCCGGCAGACCCACCAGCTCCAGCAACTCGGCGATGCGCCGCTGCTGTTCGGCCTTTGCCGTGCCGTGCATCCGCAGTCCGAAGGCGAGGTTGCCTGCGACATCGCGTTGGGGGAAGAGCTGGTGGTCCTGGAACATCATTCCCACGCCCCGGCGGTGTACGGGGACGCCGCTCTGGTCGACTCCCGACAGCAGCACCCGCCCCGCATCGGCGCGCTGGAGTCCGGCGACCACCCTCAGCAGGGTCGACTTTCCACTGCCGCTGGGTCCGAGGACGCAGACGATCTCATGCTCGACGACGTCCAGACGCACCGCGTCCAGCACGGCCCGCGGGCCGAAGCGGACGGTCACCTCGTCGAGGCGCAGCAGCGGTTCGGGCAGGGCCATCAGAACTCTCCGGAGGTGTTGCGGACCCTGGTCCGCTCCAGCAGTAGCAGTGCGGTGGCGCACACGGCCATCAGGATCGTGCTCAGTGCCATGGCCTGGCCGTAGTTCAGCTCACCGGGCCGTCCGATCAGCCGCGCCACCGCGACGGGCAGCGTGGGGTGGTCCGGTCGGGCGATGAAGACGGTGGCGCCGAACTCGCCCAGGGAGACGGCGAAGGCGAATCCGGCGGCGATCAGCACCGCCCGCCGCACCATCGGCAGATCGACCTCCCGCCACACCCGTAGCGGGGAGGCGCCCAGCACCGCAGCCGCCTCGCGCAGCCGTCCGTCGACGGCCCGCAGGACCGGCAGCATGGTCCGTACGACAAAGGGGACCCCGACCAGCGCCTGCGCCAACGGCACCAGGATCCAGGAGGCCCGCAGATCCAGCGGGGGCTCGTCCAAGGTGATCAGGAAGCCGAACCCGACGGTCACCGCGGAGACCCCGAGCGGCAGCATCAACAGCGCGTCGAAGCCGCGGACCAGCCGACCCGCCCGCCGTGTGAGTGCGGCAGCGGCCAGCCCTCCGACCAGTACGGCGATGGCGGTTGCCGCCAGTGCGTACTGGAGCGAGTTCCAGACCGCCTCGATCGGCGGGACGAGGAACGCGGACCCGCTGTCGTCGAGGTCGCCGAGCGCCCGGTAGTAGTCGAGTCCATAGCCACCGGGGGTATCGAGAGAACGTTCCACCAGTACGGCGAGCGGGGCGAGAAGCAACAGGACGATGGTGGTGAGCACCACGCCGAGCAGGGTCCACTGTCCCGGGCCGCGCGGTGGCCGCGCGGTGCGGGCCGGATCCACCAACCGCAAGGTGCTCTCCCTGCGGCGCAGGGTCCAGGCGTGCACGGCGAGGACGGCCCCGACCGCCACGAACTGCACCATCGTGAGCACGGCTGCCGTCCTCAGGTCCAGCAGCTGGGCGGTCTGTCGATAGATCTCCACTTCCAAGGTGGCGTACGAGGGTCCGCCGAGGATCTGTACGACGCCGAAGGAGGTGAAGGTGAAGAGGAAGACCATCAGGGCAGCGGCTGCCAGGGCGGGGGTCAGGGCGGGCAGGGTCACCTGCCGCCAGGCTGCGATGCGACCGGCGCCCAGCACTCGGGCGGCCTCCTCCTGCCGCGGGTCGAGCTGGGCCCAGAGCCCACCGACGGTCCTGACGACGACGGCGTAGTTGAAGAAGACATGGGCGAGCAGGATGGCCCAGACCGTGGCATCCAGCCGGATGCCCCACAGCTCGTCGAGCGGTCCGCCCCGGCCCACCAGGGCGAGGAAGGCGGTGCCCACGACGACCGTCGGCAGCACGAACGGAATGGTCACGGCCGCTCTCAGCAGTCGTTTGCCGGGGAAGTCGAGTCGGGCGAAGACATAGGCCCCGGGCAGGGCGACGAGCAGCGTGAGCGCGGTGGAGGCAAGCGCCTGCCAGGTGGTGAACCAGAGCACTCGTTGAAGGTCGTCACGACCTATGACCTCACCGATCCGGGCGAACTGCCACATTCCGCCGTCCCTCAACCCCCGGCCGACGATGGCGGCGACCGGGTAGGCGAAGAAGACGGCGAGGAAGGTGACGGGCAGGGCCATCAGACCGAGCCGCGCCGCGGTTGCCCGCAGCTCGGCCCGACGGCCTGTCCGTGCTACTTCACGACGAGCGAGGACCACGTCTGGACCCACTGCTCCCGGTTCTTGGCGATGGTGTCGGGTGCGACGGTGCCCGGCTTGTCGACGGTCACCCCGAACTTGGTGAACAGTTCCGGCAGCTTGGTGTCCTTGACGACCGGGTTGACGAACATGTTCAGCGGCATGTCCTCCTGGAACGTCTTGGAGACCATGAAGTCCAGCAGCGCCCTGCCGCCGGCCTCGTTCTTGGCGCCGTCCAGCAGGCCGGCGAACTCGATCTGACGGAAGCACGTGCCGGTGGCGACGCCGGTCGGGGCCGTGGTGGGCTGGGGCTTGGAGTAGAGGACCTCCACCGGCGGGCTGGATGCGTAGGAGACGACGAGCGGGCGATCCGCCTTCGCCTTCTTGCCACCTGCCGAGCCGGAGAACTCCTCGTTGTACGCCTGGTCCCAACCGTCGACGACCTTGACCCCGTTGGCCTTGAGCTTCTTCCAGTAACCGGTCCACTGGTCCTCGCCGTACTGGGCGACCGTTCCGAGGAGGAAGCCGAGGCCGGGCGACGAGGTGGCCGCGTTCTCGACGACCAGCAGGTTCTTGTACTCGGGCTTGATCAGATCGTCGAAGGTGGCCGGAGGCGCGAGCTTCTTGTCGGCGAAGAACTTCTTGTCGTAGTTGACGCAGATGTCTCCGGTGTCGACCGGGGTGACACGGTGCTCGCCCTTGTCGAGTTGGACCTCGTCGCTCACCTGGTCCAGGCCCTTGGCCTCGTATCCGGTGAACAGTCCCTTGTCGAGGGCCCGGGAGAGCAGCGTGTTGTCGACGCCGAAGAAGACGTCGCCCTGGGGGGAGCCCTTGGTGAGGATCTCCTTGTTGAGTGCGGTGCCGGCGTCCCCGCTCTTGAGAATCTTCACCTTGTATCCGGACTGCTTGGTGAAGTCGGCCAGAACGGAGTCGGACACGGCGAAGGAGTCATGCGTGACCAGGGTGACTGTCTTGGACGAGCTGCCCGACCCGCCGTCCTTGGCGTCCCCGTCGCTCCCACAGGCGGCGAGCGTGGTGACACCCAGCGCCGCGGCCAGCGCGGTGACGGTGACCTTCTTGATGGTGCTCACTGACAATTCCTCCTGGGGGTGGCCAGGAAGAGACGCGGCCCCGCCCGGTCCTCGCGCACGAGGATTCCGGGCAGGGCGCAACAGCTTGAGTGGTGTCCGAACTCCCTACCCAGAATGACCTGGGCGAGGTTCAGAGGGTCTGCGGTCTTCTCAAACCGCACTCTCAGCGCTGTGGCGCTCCCCTGTCGGATATATGCAGATGTACGAGGCACACCCTACAAGGTCCACACCCCTCGGCGGCAGGGGTCCCACGGCCGAGGAAGGATGCCGACGGACGGAGCCGGTGAAAGGAGCCGACGAAGGGAGCGACCTCCCGCAGGGTTGTTCAGCGCTCGGAGGCGGCGAGCTGGCCGCACGCGCCGTCGATCTCCTGCCCCCGGGTGTCACGCACGGTCACGGGGACTCCGTGTGCGGCGATCGCATTGACGAAGGCCCTCTCGTCCTCGGGCCGCGACGCGGTCCACTTGGAGCCGGGGGTCGGATTCAGCGGGATGAGATTGACGTGGACCCGCTTGTTCTTCAGCAGCCGCCCCAGGAGGTCACCGCGCCACGCCTGATCGTTAATGTCACGGATCAGCGCGTACTCAATGGACACCCGGCGGCCGGACTTCTCGGCGTACTCCCACGCTGCGTCGAGGACCTCGCGGACGTTCCAGCGGGTGTTGACGGGGACGAGGGTGTCGCGCAGTTCGTCATCGGGTGCGTGCAGTGATACCGCGAGGCGGCATTTGAAGCCCTCGTCGGCGAAGCGCAGCATGGCAGGCACCAGGCCGACGGTCGACACGGTGATCCCGCGCTGGGAGATGCCCAGCCCGTCGGGCTCCGGGTCGGTGAGACGGCGGATGGCACCGACGACCCGCTTGTAGTTGGCGAGCGGCTCGCCCATCCCCATGAACACGATGTTGGACAGCCGTGCGGGACCACCGGGGACTTCCCCGTCCCGCAGGGCGCGCATGCCGTCGACGATCTGATGGACGATCTCGGCGGTGGACAGATTGCGGTCCAGACCGGCCTGCCCGGTGGCACAGAACGGACAGTTCATCCCGCAGCCGGCCTGTGACGAGATGCACATGGTCACCCGGTCCGGGTAGCGCATCAGGACGGACTCCACCAAGGTCCCGTCGTGCAGCCGCCACAGGGTCTTGCGGGTGGTGTCCTCGTCGCAGGAGATGTGCCGCACCACGGACATCAGATCGGGCAACAGCTCGGCGGCGAGCTTCTCCCGCGCGGCGGCGGGGATGTCGGTCCACTGGGCCGGGTCGTGCGTATACCGGGCGAAGTAGTGCTGCGAGAGCTGCTTGGCACGGAACGGCTTCTCACCGATGGCCGCGACGGCTTCCTTCCGCTCGGCGGGCGAGAGGTCGGCGAGGTGCCGCGGGGGCTTCTTGGCTCCGCGAGGTGCGACGAAAGTGAGCTCTCCCGGGGCGGGGGCCATGAGCGGTAACTCCTCAGTGAGACGAGACCGGGCAGCCTCCGCTGGGGGCGGAGCCGACGACGGTGTGGTGCCGGTGGGCCGTGGGGCCACGGCAGGGCGCCCCGGGGCTGCGGGGCCGAAAGGGCGTGCCGCTACTTGAGCGACACGCCCTTCCAGGGTAACGGGTACACCGACGACCGCTTCGCCGTCAGGAATCGGACCTCTCCATCCCCCGTTCTTGCCGCTCCCGATCGAGGAACGGTCCGGAGGGTGGAGGCGTACGTGTACCGAATACAGGCTGGCCACGGACCTACGGCCACTGTCAGCAGCTGCGGTCAGCGACAGCGGATATGACCGCCATCACCGCGAACCACCCGCTGACCCCACCAGCCCCGTGAAACACAGTGGCCACGAGCCGAGGCCGTCGGCGTTGCCGTACGACCCGTCCCGTGGCCTGGGGCGCTCACCGAACCCCAAAAAAACTCAGCCGCAGCTCAGCCCGAGCCGACGAACAGGACCAGCAGCAGCCACACCACCGGAGCCGTCGGCAACAAGGAATCGAGCCGGTCCATGATCCCGCCGTGCCCCGGCAGGAGCGTGCCCATGTCCTTGATGCCGAGGTCCCTCTTGATCATTGACTCACCGAGATCGCCGAGGGTGGCACTGACCGCAACCGCGAGCCCCAGCAGCAGCCCCTGCCACCAGGCACCGCCGTCGACCAGGAACTGCATGCACAGCGCACCGGCCACCATCGCGAAGCCGACCGCACCCAACAGGCCCTCGCGGGTCTTGCCGGGACTGATGCGCGGTGCGAGCTTGTTCTTGCCGAACCGCCAGCCCACGGCGTACGCCCCGGTGTCGCTGACGATGGTGAGCACCAGAAAGGTCAGCACCCGCTTGGCACCGTCGTCGGCAGTGAGCATCAGGGCGACGAACGTCGCCAGGAAGGGAACGTAGAAGGCGGCGAACACACCCGCCGTCACGTCCTTGAGGTAGCCATCGGGCGGCTCGGTCATCCGCCAGACGAGGACGGCGAGCGCCGTGAGCGCCATGGCGACCCAGGCACCCTCCGCGCCGCGCACATAGCCGGCCACGACCATCGCCGCCCCGCCGATCGCGAGCGGCACGAGCGGCGCCTTGATCTGCTTGCGCTCGTCCAGGCGGGTGGTCAGCTCCCAGAGCCCGACCACCACGGCGACCACGACCACCCCGACGAACACTGCCTTGACGACGAAGAGCGAAGCCACGATCACACCGCCGAGCGCAAGCCCGACCCCTATGGCCGCCCGTAGGTCACGGCCGGCCCGCTTCTTCTCCCGAGCGGCCTGACGACCCGCCCGCTGTGCGCGCGGTCCCTCGGGCACCGACTCGGACGGCGGAATGGGCATGGGCTCCTGCGGCTTCTCCTCGCGGAACAGAGGGCCACTCAGCCGAGCGGCCCTCTGGTCGCGCTCATCGCGGGATGCGTGATCGTCGGATTCGTCGGGGTTTTCGGCGTCTCTACCTGCATCGGGAAAGTCCGGCACGATGGGCATGGGCCGAGTCTGCTGTGCGTCACGCTCATCGTATGTAGGACCCGCCGAGGCAGGACCCTGGTCGGACGGCGGCCACTGCCCGACGTAACTGGCCCCCGCCGGGGCCCCCCAGGAAGAGTCATTCATCAGACTTCGAGCAGCTCGGCTTCCTTGTGCTTCAGCAGCTCGTCCACCTGGGCCACGTGCTTGGCGGTGGTGTCGTCGAGCTCCTTCTCCCCGCGGCGCCCCTCGTCCTCGCCGACCTCGCCGTCCTTGACGAGCTTGTCGATGGCTTCCTTGGCCTTGCGGCGCACGGAGCGGATCGAGATCTTCGAGTCCTCGGCCTTGCTCTTGGCAACCTTGATGTAGTCGCGGCGGCGCTCCTCGGTCAGCTCCGGGAACACCACACGGATGATGTTGCCGTCGTTGCTCGGGTTGACCCCGAGGTCCGAGTCACGGATCGCCTGCTCGATGTTGCGCAGCGCGCTCTTGTCGAACGGGGTCACCACCGCCATGCGCGGCTCCGGCACCGAGAACGAGGCCAGTTGGTTGATCGGGGTCAGTGCACCGTAGTAGTCGGCCACGATCTTGTTGAACATCGCCGGGTGCGCCCGGCCAGTACGGATCGCCGCGAAGTCCTCCTTGGCGACCACGACGGCCTTCTCCATCTTCTCCTCGGCTTCGAGGAGGGTCTCTTCGATCACCACGTGCTCCTGCGTGTCTTGAGTAGGCCCGGCGTACGGAATTTCGGGCGGGCGGAACCTGTCTCGCGTCTATCCCCTGCACGGTGTCCGACCGGCAGGGCTTTGTCTATCCCCGGACGGCCACGGCCGGTCGTCCCCGGACACCCCCGGATCAGGCTCGGGTGCCCCGATCGCTCACCAGGGTGCCGATCTTCTCACCCCGGACGGCTCGCGCGATATTGCCCTCGGTGCGCAGTTCGAAGACCAGGATGGGGAGGGAGTTGTCGCGGCAGAGCGTGATGGCGGTGGCGTCGGCGACCTTGAGGTCCCGGGTGATCACCTCGCCGTACTCCAGCGCGTCGTACTTCACCGCGTCGGGATTGGCCTTGGGGTCGGAGTCATAGACCCCGTCGACACCGTTCTTCCCCATCAGCAGGGCTTCGGCGTCGATCTCCAGAGCACGCTGGGCTGCGGTGGTGTCCGTGGAGAAGTACGGCATTCCCATGCCGGCGCCGAAGATCACGACGCGGCCCTTCTCCAAGTGGCGCACGGCCCGCAGCGGGATGTACGGCTCTGCGACCTGACCCATGGTGATCGCGGTCTGGACCCGGGAGTCGATGCCCTCCTTCTCCAGGAAGTCCTGGAGTGCGAGGCAGTTCATCACGGTGCCGAGCATGCCCATGTAGTCGGAACGGGCTCGGTCCATACCGCGCACCTGGAGTTCGGCGCCGCGGAAGAAGTTACCGCCACCGATCACGATGGCGATCTGGGCACCGTCACGGACGACCGCGGCGATCTCGCGGGCGATGGCGTGGACGACGTCGGGGTCGACACCGAGCCCCCCGCCGCCCGAGAACGCTTCACCGGAGAGCTTCAGCATGAAGCGTCCGGCCTTGTTCACTTCGTGATTCCCGTCGTGATCGCTGTTGTCGCCGGGAGCCTGGTTGGCGTCCGCGCCCTTGTTCATGGAGATCTCCTCGTGCACATACGAAGAAGGCCATTGCCGCCTGGGTGCTGGTGTCCCTGTCGGCAATGGCCTCCTCGTCAGATCTGCGGTCGTCCGGCGCCTCGGCGCAGCACTGCCGCATGACAATCGCGGCCGATGACTGCGTAAGAAACCCTAGCGGGCTCCCGGACCGATCGCGTACTCGCCGTCTGCTCAGGCGCCGACGCGAATGCGGACGAAGCGCGTCAGCGTGACGCCGGCCTCGTCCAGGATCTTCTGGACGGACTTCTTGTTGTCCTTGGCGAACGCCTGCTCAAGAAGGGTGACCTCCTTGAAGAAGCCGTTGACCCGACCCTCGACGATCTTCGGAAGGGCGGCCTCGGGCTTGCCCTCCTCACGCGAGGTGGCCTCGGCAACGCGACGCTCGTTCTCCACGACGTCGGCCGGGACCTCGTCGCGGCTGAGGTACTTGGGCGAGAAGGCGGCGATGTGCTGCGCGACGTCCTTGGCGACGACGGCGGCCTCGTCACCGGCCTTGTCCAGCTCGACCAGCACGCCGACCTGCGGCGGAAGGTCGGGCATGGTGCGGTGCATGTAGACGCCCACGTACGCGCCGGTGAACTGCGCGAAACGGTCGAGGACGATCTTCTCGCCGAGGTTGGCGTTGGCCTCGTCGACGTACGCCTGAACGGTCTTGCCGGCCTCGATCTCGGAGGCGAGCAGGGCGTCGAGGTCAGCCGGGGAGCTCGCGGCGACGTGCGCGGCAAGCGTGTTGGCGACGGTCTGGAACTTGTCACTCTTGGCGACGAAGTCCGTCTCGCACTTCAGCTCAAGCAGCACGCCGGAGGTCTGGTCCTCGGAGATGAGGGAGACGACGGCGCCGTTCTCAGCGCTGCGGCTCTCGCGCTTGGCGACGCCCTTCTGCCCCTTGACGCGGAGCAGCTCGACGGCCTTGTCGACACTGCCCTCGGCCTCGTCCAGCGCCTTCTTGCAGTCCATCATGCCGGCGCCGGTCAGCTCACGGAGCTTCTTGATGTCAGCGGCGGTGTAGTTCGCCATGTCCTTGAGTCTCTTCTCGAAAGTCAAAAGTCGAAGATCTGCCGAAGATCTCACGACGATCCGTCGAAGATCTACGGGTGTACGGCGGGGGCCGGTGCACCTGGCACCGTCCCCCGCCGTCTCACCTACCGAAGCTGTACGGCGATCAGGCCTGCTGCTCGGCGTCCGCGGCCGGAGCCTCGGCGACCGGAGCGTCAGCCTCGGCCTCAGCGGCCGGGGCCTCGTCCGCAGCAGCCGGGGCCTCAGCCTCAGCGGCCGGGGCGTCGTCCGCAGCGGTCTCGGCGGCGGCCTCAGCCGGCTTCTCGGCGTCGTCGGACTTCTTGTCGCCCTCAAGCAGGTCGCGCTCCCACTCGGCGAGCGGCTCGCCGACGGCCTTGTCGCCCGGCTTGGAGTCACCGGTCGCGACACCGGAACGGGCGATGAGGCCCTCGGCGACGGCGTCGGCGATCACGCGGGTGAGCAGGGTGACGGAGCGGATCGCGTCGTCGTTGCCCGGGATCTTGTAGTCGACCTCGTCGGGGTCGCAGTTGGTGTCGAGGATCGCAACGACCGGGATGTGGAGCTTGCGCGCCTCACCGACGGCGATGTGCTCCTTCTTGGTGTCGACGATCCAGACGGCGCTGGGCACCTTCTGCATCTCGCGGATGCCGCCCAGGGTCTTCTCCAGCTTGGCCTTCTCGCGGGAGAGGACCAGCAGCTCCTTCTTGGTAAGGCCGGACGCGGCCACATCGTCGAAGTCGATCTGCTCAAGCTCCTTGAGGCGCTGGAGCCGCTTGTAGACCGTGGAGAAGTTGGTCAGCATGCCACCGAGCCAACGCTGGTTGACGTACGGCATGCCCACGCGGGTCGCCTGCTCGGCGATCGCCTCCTGGGCCTGCTTCTTGGTGCCGACGAACATGATGGAGCCGCCGTGGGCGACGGTCTCCTTGACGAACTCGTAGGCGCGGTCGATGTACGACAGCGACTGGAGCAGGTCGATGATGTAGATGCCGTTGCGCTCGGTGAAGATGAAGCGCTTCATCTTCGGGTTCCAGCGACGGGTCTGGTGACCGAAGTGGACGCCGCTTTCCAGCAGCTCCCGCATCGTGACGACGGCCATGGCCGTATCTCCTTGATTCTCGGTTGTGTCCTGACGCCCCGACGCGCCGTGCCACAGGGACCGAGGAGCGCGGCCACCGAAACCTTGAGAGGTGAATGGTGGCGGGGCGTGCGAAGTCGACCCGGTGACCCGGGTCGCCGATAGAAGTGTACGGGACCCGCACGGTGCCGGGTGACGTCGATATCCACAACCGACGGGTACTCCACAAATGCCGCCCATGATCCACTTGATGGGGGCTTCGTGCGAGACGGTCTGGCCATGAACCGGCGCCTGTTCGTCCTGCTGCTCGTGACCGTCTCGACCGTAGTGCTGCTGGTCGACCCGTGGTCGTCCTCGCAGGTCGGAGCCGTCGACATCGCCCGCACAGCCTCCGTGACGGGCGCAGAACAGGTCGGTGAACAGGGCGGCGAACAAAAGAGACGGCTGGATGGCGAGCAGGGCGGTCAGCAGGGTGTCACCGGGGTGCGCCCAGGCGGCGCCTCAACCGCCCGGAGCTGGCCGGTGGGTCCGCCGCGACCCCTGGTGGTGCGGGGCTGGGAGCCGCCTGCCTCTCCGTACGGGCCGGGCCACCGGGGCGTGGATCTGTCGGCAGCGCCAGGAACGGTGGTGCGGGCGGCAGCGGCCGGTCGGATCGTGTTCGCCGGCCGGGTGGCGGGCCGGGGAGTGCTGTCGATCAGCCTGACGGAGGCGGAGTCGACAGGCACTCCCCTGCGCACCACGTATGAGCCGGTCGACGCGTTGTTGCCGGTGGGCGCTGAGGTGTCGGCCGGTCAACCGGTGGGCCGGGTGGCCAGCGGGGGATCCCACTGTCGGACGGGTTGTCTGCACTGGGGCCTGCGGCGCGGGCCCCAGTATCTGGACCCTCTGAGCCTGCTGCCGCCGCAACTGCTGGGGCACGCAGGCCCTCGGCTGCTCCCCGTCATTGGCACGCCACCGCTCGGCGGGGAAGTCCCCCTCCCCGCGCAATTCACCCGTCCACGGCGCGACTCTTCCCTCCTGTCACCCGGAGCGCTGGTGCTCAGTGGCGCCGTCCTGGCCCTGTACGGGGTCCTGCGCCGCCTCTCTCGGCACCGCCCGACAAAGGGGCGACGGCATCGCGACCGGGGCGCCAGGGAGCGGAGTGGCCACAGGTCGCGCTTTCGACCCAGAGGGTCCTGGAGCCCCAGCCATCACGGCGGACCCGCAGTAGCGGAAATCAGCTACGGGTGCCCCGGCACGGGCGACATCTGCTCACGAACAAGCCGGGCACGGAGCGACACGGCGAGCAGCGCCCTGGCACGGCTCAGCTCTGGACGATGGCAGGTCGACTTGAGCCGGAACGGCACAGGTCAGGTCAGGTCAGGTCAGGTCAGAGAACAATCAGGTCTGGACGCCGCGGAGAGCCATGGAGACGGCGGCATTCGCAATGACGTCCGGTTCTTCGGCAGCACCCAACTCGATGCGCCGCACCGCCGCGTCGACCACTCCTTGCAGCAGCATCGCCGCAAGGCGGGGCTGACGGTGCCCGAGTTCACCGAGCGCCTCGCCGATCATCGTGATCAAGCCTCCGTGCGCGGCACGGATCTTCTCCCGGGCGCCGGCATCCAGCTCGCTGGCGGAAATGGCGACGACCGCGCGGTGTCGCCGGTCGCCCACGAGGGTGAGCTGCTGGCGCACATACGCCTCGATCTTCCCTTCGGCCGTGTCCGCACGGGCCATTGCGCCCTCGACCTCGGCGGCCCAGACGGGGAAGTCGACGGCGCACAGTTCCTCGACGACCGCGGCTCGGGAGCGGAAGTACTCGTACACCGAGGAGCGGGCGAGGCCCGTGCGCTCGGCGAGGGCGGGGAAGGTCAGTGCCTCCGTACCGCCTTCGGACAGGAGGGAACGCGCGGCGTCGAGCAGAGCGTCGCGCTGCATGGTCCGGTGCTCGGCCACGGAGGCCGCTCGAATCCTGGGCACGTCTCCACTTTACGGATATCGCGCAAGAGGCAGGCACGATTCAGCGTTCAACGGCCCACGTCGGCGAGCTTGGCCCGCAGCTGAAGGACCGATTTGGTGTGGATCTGACTGACCCTGCTCTCGGTCACACCGAGGACGTTCCCGATCTCGGCGAGGGTGAGGCCCTCGTAGTAGTAGAGGGTCACCACGGTCTTCTCCCGCTCGGGGAGCGTGTTGATCGCACGGGCGAGCAGCCGGCGCAGTTCACGGTCTTCGGCGACCTCGACGGGATTGTCGGCCGCCGTGTCCTCCAGGGTGTCCATCAGACTGAGCCGGTCGCCACCCTCGCCGCCGACATGCAGAAGCTCTTCGAGTGCGACGACGTTCGCCAAAGACAATTGGCTGAAAACGGCATGCAGTTCCTCAACTGCGATACCCATCTCCGAAGCCACCTCAAGCTCCGAAGGGGTCCGTCTGAGCTGGGCTTCCAAGGTGGCGTAGGCGCGTTCCACAGCTCGCGCCTTCTGTCGGACCGACCGCGGGATCCAATCCAGAGCACGAAGCTCGTCGATCATCGCCCCTCGGATGCGGGTGATGGCGTAGGTCTCGAACTTGATGGACCGCTCGATGTCGAACTTCTCGATCGCGTCGATCAGCCCGAAGACCCCGGACGAGACGAAATCCGCCTGCTCCACATTGGACGGCAGCCCGACACTGACCCGGCCCGCGACGTATTTCACCAGTGGCGAGTAGTGCAGGATCAACTGCTCACGCAGCCGCTCGTCCCCGGTGGACTTGTACGACCGCCACAGCTCCTCCAAGGAGGAGGGAGCGGGGGGCCGGACGGCGCCACGGGCAGCGCGGGGTACTGCCGCGCGGTCAGACCCGGAGGTGTGCTGTGGCATGGCGTTGCCTTGAGCCGTTCTGCTGTGAGGGGAGTCGGTGAGGGATCGACGAGCGTCTGGGCCAGGAGGGTGAGCGTAGCGTGACTGAACGGTCGCGGTGGGCGAAGGTCTGGTGAACGACCCGCTACGGGGTATCCACCGTCGACCACACCTCGAACCGGCACCGAGACATCACACACCGGCCCTCAGACGCCACCCACGGGCCCGCAAAAGGTCCTCGACATCACCTTTTCACCCGAATGACCCAGGTCAAGAACCGCCTCGCCGCGCGTTCGACCCGCGGATCGCTTGATCCGTCAACTGCCAGTAGTCGCCATGGCGTTCGACGAAGCCCAGGGCATGCAGCCCGTAGAGCTTGCCGAGCGTCTCTTCCGGCACGGTCCCCGCGATCCGGGCGAGTCGCGCACAGTCAACCGCCCCTCGCGCCGGAACCGCTTCGAGCACCCGGGTGCTCACCTCATCCAGTAGATCCCGCGGAAGCACGGGACCGCGTCGAGCGGGTGCGAGCTCGCCCATCTCCCCCACCAGTTCGACGATTTCATCGACGTCGGTAACCAGCACGCCCTCACCCCGCAGGAGTTCATGGACTCCCGCGGAGAGGCCGCTGGTGGCCGGGCCGGGAATCCCCATCGTGTGGCGCCCCAATCGCTGAGCACAGCGGGCAGTGACCAGGGAGCCGCTGCGGTACTGGGCCTCGACCACCACCGTGCCCCGAGTGAGCGCCGCGATGACGCGGTTGCGCAAGATGAAACGACTGGGCGTGGGGTGATCGCCAGGCGGTAACTCGCCTACGAGCAGGCCCTGTTCGGCGATCCGCCCGATCAACTCGGCATGACCCCGCGGATAGACCGTGTCCACCCCGCAGGCAAGCACGGCCACGGTGGCGCCGTCCGCGCCCAGTGCCCCTCGGTGTGCTGCGCCGTCCACCCCGAACGCGGCCCCCGAGACCACGACCCAGCCGCGCTCGGCGAGCCCGGAGCCGAGCACCGCCGCCATGTGTGCGCCATAGGGGGTGCAGGCTCTGGCCCCGACGATCGCCACCGACCGTAGCGCCCAGGCCCTCAGGTCGGGGCGCCCCCGGACCCAGAGTCCCAGGGGTCTGGCATCCCCGAGATCATCAAGCTGTGTCGGCCACTCCTGGTCACCGGGGCAGATGAAACGACCGTTTGCTTCACCGATGGCGGCCAGGTCACGGCTCGTGGCGGCCTCCCGTGCCCTCGCGCGGAACGCTGCCAAACGGCGCGGTGTGGCTCCCGTCAATTCCACTGCGCCGGACTCGGGTCCGGCGAGTCTCGCCAGGACCTCGGGGGCTCCGAACTCCCGGAGCCATCGACCGCCCCGCTCATCTCCGGGCTCGATCACACGAGTGAGGGCCGCTCGTGCCACCCGATCGGGGTCGTCCGCATCCGACATCGTCCTGCTCTCCCTTCGTTCACACGTGTTCGCGGCAGAGGAGGCATTCACCTTCCTCGGCCCTCCTCCGTTGCGGACCACACCCACGGTTCGGGCCTCCCACCCGCCTCGCTGTGGTTCGGCCCGCGCCCCGCCTTCTCCGGCATCCATCCGCCAGCCTCACTCGCATCCCGCATCCCGCATCCCGCATCCCGCATCCCGCATCCCGCATCAAGGCTGGTCGCCCCCCTGCCCGCTCCTGACGTCATCCGCTCTCGCCCCGGTGCTCCTCTCAGGTCCTGCCCCCTCCTGGCAGGTCCGGCCTGGGCTGGGCCTTCCGGCGGCCCGGCCACCCCTGGGCCTGAGCTCTGCCGACCGGCCCGCTCATCCGCAATCCATCCCGCTGGTCGCAGAGCCCGAGTTCGCGCGCCGCAACAGCCACGGCAGCTTCGGTGTCTGCCCCGTCGCACGCCCAGAACACTGGATCGCGGCGTACGGCCAGCCGCATGCTCGCCCGCTCAGAGGCCGGCTTCACCGACTCCTGGTGCCGACCCGTTGTGGCGTTCCTCGGGCCACTCCGGTGCGCAGGGCCAGCGCAAGATCGACATCAGTCTTCTCCGGCCGATCCCGATCTGCCAGATCCGCCAGCGTCCAGGCCACCCGCAGCACCCGGTCAAGCCCGCGTGCCGTGAGCAGACCGCGCTCCATATCCCGTTCGGCCGCGGCAAGTGCCCCTGGACCGGCCCGCCACCGCGTCCGCAATTCATGGCCGGGCACTTCGCTGTTCACCCTCCAAGGGGTACCGGTCAACCGCGATCGGGCCCGTCCCCTTGCTGCCAGGACCCTGGCGGCGACCGCCGCGGTGGTCTCGCCGCCTCCTCCTGGCCCCAGAAGATCGCTTCGGCTGACGGGGCCGACTCCGACCCGGAGGTCGATGCGGTCGAGCAGGGGCCCTGACAGCCGAGCCTGATAGCGCCGAACCACCGAAGGGGGGCACTCGCACCCCGCCCCGTTGACCGCGTGCCGCCCGCAGGGACAGGGGTTCGCAGCGAGGACGAGCAGAAAGCGCGCAGGAAGCCTCACCACCCCTCCGCTCCGCGCCACCACCACATGGCCCGATTCCAGCGGCTGCCGCAGTGCGTCCAACGACTTGGCGGAGAACTCCGGCGCCTCGTCCAAGAAGAGGACCCCGCGGTGGGCCAAGGAGACCGCACCCGGCCTCGGAAGACCGTTCCCCCCGCCGACCAGAGAGGGCATGGTCGCCGAATGATGTGGCGCACAGTAGGGAGCGGTGCGCACCAGAGGTTGATCGGGCGGCAAGATGCCCGCCACCGAGTGGACCGCCGTGACCTCCAACGCCTCCTCCTGGGTCAGGGGTGGCAGCACTCCGGGCAAACGCTCGGCGAGCATCGTCTTCCCGGCGCCCGGTGGTCCATGGAGCATCAGATGGTGCCCACCCGCCGCGGCGACCTCAAGCGCCGTGCGCGCCATATGCTGCCCCGCGACGTCAGCGAGGTCGGCGCAACCGCTGGGTGATGCGCCGAGCCCGGTACCCAGGCCGGCCCCGGGGACCATCAGCCCGGCCAGTGAACTGTCCGGGCTGCCTTCGGGCGCAGGGACTTCGTCCGGGACCGGTTCGTCGTTGAGCACGGCGATCAACTGGCGCAGGCTCCGCACGCCCAGTACGGAGACGCCCGGCACCAGCGCGGCTTCGCCGGCGGTCTGTTCCGGGACGACGACCTGCCGGTATCCCGCCGCCGCGGCTGCGAGCACCGCGGGCAGCACCCCGCGCACCGGCCGGACCCTGCCGTCGAGACCGAGCTCACCGATCAGCACCAGATCGGTCATGGCACCGGGGTCGATGCGTCCCGACGCCCCGAGCACGGCGGTGGCGATCGCCAGATCGAATCCGCTCCCTCCCTTGGGGACGGATGCCGGGCTCAGACCCACCGTCAGCTTCATCTGCGGCCACTCGGCCCCCGAGTTGACCATGGCCGCCCGCACCCGGTCGCGGCTCTCCACCAGGCTTTTGTCAGGCAGCCCCACCAGCGCGAAGGCCGGCACCCCCCGTTCCAAGTCCGCCTGGACCTCCACCAAGACGCCCTCGACGCCCACGAGCGCCACGGAGCAGGCCCGTGCGAAGGACATCAGGCCACCCCTCGGACGTGTTCGACCAGGGGTGCTCCCCTTCGGGGCACGAGCACCGCCACCACATCGATCCGCACGCCGCCGGGCGGGGCTCCCCCCTGCTGCTGGAGCCAACACTCGGCAAGGTGTTTCAACCGATCGGACTTCGTGGGAGTGATCGCGGCCAGTGGTTGCCCGAAAGGCCCGGGCCTGCGGGTCTTCACCTCACAGATGACCAGGGCATCACCGTCGTGGGCCACGATGTCGATCTCGCCGACCCGTCCATAGCGCCAGTTCCTCGCCAGCACCGTCATTCCGGCTTCGGTCAGCAGCCGCGCTGCCAACTCCTCGCCGTACCGTCCCAGTGCCCCCGTACCGTTCATAGTCGGCACCACCTCCGGCACCGACTCTGACGGGTCACTCCCCTAGGTGTGGATCTTGGTGGACAACCGACCCATTGTGGATAACTCAGCCACCCGGAAGTTCGAGGTCGCTCTTGTTCAGCTCCTCGATGTTCACGTCCTTGAACGTGAGGACGCGAACCTGCTTCACGAATCTCGCAGGGCGGTACATGTCCCAGACCCAGGCGTCCGCCATCGACACCTCGAAGAACACCTCACCCTGAACCGAGTGCACCTGCATCTCGTAGTCATTGGTGAGATAGAAACGACGCTCGGTCTCGATCACGTATTTGAACAATCCGACGACGTCTCGATACTCCCGGTAGAGCTTCAGCTCCATCTCGGTCTCGTACTTTTCGAGGTCCTCGGCGCTCATGGCATGTTCCCCTTCAGCCTTACGTCCCCCTATTGTGCGCCAGCCCCACGGGCCCCTAGACGATTTCGGGGGCCAGGACGACCGGCATGCTCGGAGGACCCTCGGCGAGCAGCGTGCGCAGCAACTCGGCGAGCTTGGTCGGGTACACCGTCTCACGCGCCGAGGACAGTTCGGCGGAGGTCCACCACCTCAGACCCGTGACGCTGCGCTGCTCCAGTGCGGTGAGTGCGCGCGGGCCCGCCACGGTCTGGGTGGTGCGTGCCAAGAAGTACCACTCGTCCTGGTCCCACCGCCTGCCGTCGAAGAGGAAGGAGCAGTACCGCTGCCAGAGCAACGGCCCCCACTGCACATCCGTGATCCCCGTTTCCTCGGCCAGTTCGCGCAGTGCGGCCTCCTCACGGGTCTCATCGCCTTCCAGTCCGCCCCCGGGGGTGAACCACCAGGAGTCGGTGGGATCGTCCGGCTCACAGCCGTGCATCAGCAAGATGCGGTCCTGGGGGTCGAGGAGGACCACACGAGCCACCTTCCTCAGGCGTTCGCCCGTGGCCGGAGATCCATCCGCTGCTGTCAGTGCGTCGTCCGATCGGCCCGAAGCAGCCTCGGAGCTCTTGCGATCATCGCCCGCCGGGGTGCCCCGGCTGGTGTCGCCGGTCCTCTCGCCATCCGCCTGTGGCTCCTGCCCCGCTCCGGAGAGAACTGCGCCATCCGAAGGCGGCTGGCGGCGTTGCCGCTCTACGTACTCCGCGTATTCCGGGTATTCCGGGTATTCCGGGTAGTCCTGCGTCTCGTCATCCGGCATCCGCGGGCACCTTCCCCCGTCGTCGTGCAAGGAGTCCTCGCGCCAACGGTCCCCAGGCCGCCCCACCGAAGATCAGCACCGCCCCGACCAGCACCGACCCCACGATCAGCTTCACCGGCCCGGGTCGTGACACCCCGCCCGGCAGCTGGGCGAAGCTCTGCGGTCGCTCCAGCACTCCCCCGCCCAGGGGCCAGGCAACCGCGTCCAGCCGTGCCTCCACTGCGGAACGGGCGACCGACCCCTGTCCGGGGTCCTCAAGGTGGGTACGGGAGTCCAGGGAACCGATCCGCTCGTCGCCCAGCAGAAAGAGCTGCCCCGCGGGCACCTTGGCGGTGAAGTTGCCGGGCGACGCGGGGACTGCGTCAGGCAGATACGGTTCCTCGATCGGAACGCCGTTGACGGTGAGCTTCCGGCCATCACTGCAGCAGGCCACCTCGTCACCGCCGACGGCGACCACCCTCTTGACCATGGGCAGATCGCCCCAGCCGGCGTCCCGGAAGACGACGATGTCACCGCGCCGCACCTCGTCGCCGTCGATCCGTTGTGCGAGCACCCGGTCTCCGATCTCGACCGTGGGCGCCATGGAGTCCGTCGGCACGGTGTACGGCCGGTAGACGACCGCGCCCCAGGCGAAGCCCCCGAGGAAGAGCACACAGCCGACGGCCACGGCCACGCTCGACAACACATTGCCGAGCCGGCCGCGGCCGTCATCCGTCCGTATCGTTCCCATGCCCCTCCCTCACCCCCGACCGACCACCGAACGGCGGGGAGACGGGCTTCCCGCGGCGGTCACTGGCCGATCCGCGAACTGGGACGGAACCCTATCGGGGGGTGGACCCGGCGGTCAGCCGCTTCCTGCGCCACAGCACGATCGGCACGGCGCCGAGGGCCCCCATCGCCAGTGGCGCGGACGACACCGCGACGGACGCTGCGGCGTTCAGACCGGACTGGTCGAAGGTGGACGGTACGGGGAGCGTCGCCCAGCGGTTGACCGGCCATGCCACGACCACGGCCCGACCGACGACCTTGTCGACGGGGACGAAGCCCTCGTTGACGTCCTCCATGTGGTACCGGGAGTCCTTGGAGTTCTGACGGTGGTCGCCCATCACCCAGATCCGGTCCTTCGGCACCTTGAACGGACCGAATGGCTGGTCGTCACAGGCGGTGTTGCCTGGGTAGATGTACGGCTCGTCGAGCACCTTGCCGTTGACCTTGACCGGTCCGCCCTTGCGACACTCGATCGTGTCGCCCTCGATGGCGATGGTCCGCTTGATCAGGTCCTTCTCCTCCGCCGACGGCATCAGGCCGATGAAGCTGAGGAACTTCTGCAACACGTTCGGCTCGGGCGTGGGCTCGCCGTCCAGCCAGTTGCCGGGGTCGTGGAAGACCACGACCTCGCCGCGCTCGGGCTCGGAGCCGAACCACGGGGTGAGCTTGTCCACCAGCACCCGGTCACCGCGCTGGAGGGTGTTCTGCATCGAGTCCGAAGGAATCGAGAACGCCTGCACCAGGAAGGTCTTGATCAGCAGCGCGAGAATCAGCGCGATGCCGACCAGGAGGGGCAGTTCCTTCCAGAAGGAGCGCTGCTTCTTCCTTCCATGGTCGTCACCCCCGACATCACCGGGGGGATCGTCGAACGAGCCGGACGAACCGTCCTTCGAGGGCTCCCCGTCCAGATCGCCCGACGCCGGCGGGGATGGCTCGGCGGGCCTCCCCGGCCTGTCATCCGGCTGCTCGTGTCCGGACCGTGCGCCGACCGCCACGTCCCCCACATCCACTCCTCACTCCGTTGCCGACCGCCTACCCCGAAGAAGGAGCAGACCTACTACTCCCATAACGAGCGGAAGTTCCGCAGGGCGCGGGAGCGGGACCATTCCCTTGTGATCCTGGGACGACACACTATTCGACTCACGCAGCGCCGCCGTCGCCCCACCCGTCGCGTTGGGGACGGACGCGTAGGTCTCGGGCTCTTCCAGCCTGCGCCAGTGCTTGACCGGCCAGGCGATCACCACGGCGCGGCCGACCACCTCCTTCTCGGAGACCGTGCCGCTGTACTCCCGATCGATGTGGGCGCGCGAGTCGGCCGAATTTGATCGGTGGTCGCCCATGACGAAGAGGCGTCCCGGCGGCACCTTGACCTCGAAGGTCAGCGCCGACGGCACATTGCCCGGATTGAGGTACGGCTCCACGAGTGGTACGCCGTTGACGGTGACGCGGCCCTTCTCGTCACAACACAGCACGGTGTCGCCGCCGATGCCGACGACCCGCTTGATCAGGTCCTGCTCCTCGTCCGATGGCAGCAGGCCGATGAAGGTGAGCCCCTGTTTGATCTGCTTGACCCCGATCGGGTCGTTCTTCTTGCTGGTGGTGTCCTGCTCCCGGAGCCAACCGCCCGGGTCCTTGAAGACGACCACGTCACCGCGTCGGGGCTTGGATCCGAACCAAGGGGTGAGCTTGTCCACCAGCACCCGGTCCTGGATCTTGATCGTCTGTTCCATTGAACCGGAGGGGATCACGAACGCCTGCACCAGGAAGGTCTTAAGGACCAGGGCGATCACCAGGGCCACCACGATGAGCAGCGGGATTTCCTGGAGGGCGGAGCGCCGTCGTTTGCGGCGCACCTTCTTGGCCAGTTTGCGTCGCTCCGCGCGGCCCGGCAGCTGCCTGTTCCCGTCCTCGGGCGATCGAGTCCCGGTGGGGAGCCGGGTATCGGTCCTGGATGCAGCGTGCCGTCCTCGGTTACCCATCTATGCCGCCGGGCCGGCCCGAACCGGCGGGCGCAGCCGCTCGGTCGCTCGTGGGCCCGTGGGATGAGGGGGAGTCCGGAACGCGACCGAAGGCCGAGGTCTGCTCCACGGACGTCCAGTGCCCGACGGGCCAGATGATCCAGTCGGCCCGCCCGACGACCTTGTCCACCGGGACCATGCCTCCACCGGGGCTACCGAGGTGATCACGGGAGTCGCTGGAGTCGCTCCGGTGATCTCCCATGACCCAGAGGGTCCCCTCCGGGACGACGATGTCGAACGCGACCTCGGAGGCCGTATCGCCGGGATGCAGATAGTCCTCATCAACCGCCGTGCCGTTCACCTGGACCCTGCCCCCTTTGTCACAGCAGACCACCCGGTCACCACCGACACCGACCACGCGCTTCACATAGTCCGTGTCGGTCGGGTCGGCGAGGCCGATCGCCGTGAGCACACCCCGTGCCGCGGCGCTGACCGGATTCTCTTCCAAGTCTTCCCGAACAAACGAGCCCCTACCGTCGAAGACGATCACATCTCCGCGCTGGGGTTCCGCCCCGAAACGGTACGCCAACTTGTTGGCGAGGACCCGGTCACCAGGGTGAAGGGTCGGTGTCATGGACCCGCTGGGAATCTGGAAGGGCTGGGCCACGAAGTGGCTGAAAAGCAACACCACACTGATGAGAGCCACGGTCAGCAGGGCGGCTCGGCGCCAGGAGAACGCGACGAACCGCTCCCAAGAAGACGGTTCCGCACCGGCTCCAACACCAACAACGCCATCGCCATCGCCATCGGGATCAGAATCGGCGGCTGCCTGCGGTGTTCCCTCGGCGCCCACCGGGTGCGACGACTCCTCCAACGACTCGCCCGTATCGGGGCCGTGGGAGGGGTCGTGCTCGGTGTGCTTCGCTTCGGTGTCCATCGAGGGCGAAGCCTATCCGGCCCCGCTGTGGAGACGGATGGCGAGCAACCCAGGGGGGGCCGTCGCCCCGGGAACGCAAAAACCGGGCCACCGCGATGCGGTGACCCGGCTACCGTCGGCGCCGGAAAGGCGCGACGGCTCAGTTGTCGCGCTTCTCCTTGATCTTCGCGGCCTTGCCGCGCAGCTCACGGAGGTAGTACAGCTTGGCGCGGCGGACGTCACCGCGCGTGACCAGCTCGATCTTCTCGAAGATCGGGCTGTGCACCGGGAAGGTGCGCTCAACGCCGACGGAGAAGGAGACCTTGCGAACAGTGAAGGTCTCGCTGACGCCAGCGCCCTGGCGACGAATGACGACACCCTTGAACTGCTGGATACGGGAGCGGTTGCCCTCGATGACGCGAACGTGAACGTTCACGGTGTCACCGGGACGGAATGCCGGGACGTCAGTCCGCAGCGAGGCGGAGTTGACGACGTCGAGCACGTGCGACATGTTCGTCTGCTTTCTTCGCGATGCCACAGGTCATCAGCGGGAGAGAGGATGAGATTCTGAGGGCCGCTGCGTCGAAGCGGGCGTCGTGTCCCCCTGTGGCAGGGGCGCGCGCCGGACGTACGGCAGCTGCCTATTCTTCCACGGCTCCCGGCCTGCGCCAAAATCCACCGTCGGCCACCGGGGCCCAGCCCAGGATGGAGAGGATCTCCCGGTCCTTCTTGTCGAAGTCGGCCGGGTCACAGCGTTCGAGCAGATCGGGCCGGTTGAGGGCGGTGCGGCGCAATGCCTCGTCCCGCCGCCAGCGGGCGATCTTCCCATGGTGCCCACTGACCAGTACGTCCGGAATGGCACGGTCCCGCCAGGTCGGCGGCTTGGTGTAGACGGGCCCTTCCAACAGGTTGGCCATGGCGCCGGGCGCGAAGGAGTCATCGCGGTGGGACTCGGCATTGCCGAGGACGCCCGGCAGCAGCCGGGCCACCGCCTCGGTCATCACGAGTACGGCCGCTTCTCCCCCCGCGAGGACGTAGTCGCCGATGGAGACCTCATACACGGGCATCCGGGTGGCGTACTCGTCGATGACCCTGCGGTCGATTCCCTCGTAGCGGGCTGGGGTGAAGATCAGCCAAGGGCGGGTGGAGAGTTCGACGGCGACTTCCTGGGTGAACGGCCGCCCGCTGGGGGTGGGAACCACCAGGACGGGGCCCTGCGCCCCGGATTCGTAGCCGCCGGCCAGTACGTCGTCCAGGGCCTGGCCCCAGGGTTCGGTCTTCATCACCATGCCCGGGCCACCGCCGTAGGGGGTGTCGTCGACGGTGTTGTGCCGGTCGAAGGTCCACCGGCGCAGATCGTGCACCCGGACGTCGAGCTGTCCGCGGGCACGGGCCTTGCCGACGAGGGAGACGTTCAGGGGTTCCAGGTACTCGGGGAAGATCGTGACGACGTCGAGCCGCATCAGACATCGCCCTCGGGGGCGCGGCCGGTGTCGGAAGAGTGGGATTCCTCGGCCTCATCGCCCGGGTGCCGCGGCGACGAGTCGGCGTCACGGGCGGAGGCGATCTCGGCGCGGTCGTCGATCAACCCGGGCGGCGGGTCGATCACGGCGCGCTGCTCTTCCAGGTCGATCTCGACGACGATCTCCTCCACGAAGGGGATCATCGTCTCGCTGCCGTCCTCGCGCTCCACGATCAGCAGATCTTGGGAGGCCAGATGGCTGATCTCCGTGATCCGGCCGACCTCGGCGCCGTCGACGGTGACCACATCGAGGTCGATGAGCTGGTGGTCGTAGTACTCGTCCGGGTCGTCGGGCTGCTCCTCGGGGTCCACCTCGGCGATCAGCAGGGTGTTCCGGAGGGCTTCGGCGCCGGTGCGGTCCCGTACGCCTGCGAACCGCAGCAGCAGCCGGCCGCTGTGCACCCGGCCGGTTTCGATCGTCAGCGGTCCGATGCCGGCCGGGTCGGTGGCCAGTACCGCCCCGGGGGCGAGCCGCTGTTCCGGCTCGTCCGTGCGCACATCGACGGTGACCTCGCCCTTGATGCCATGGGCGCGGCCGATCCGGGCGACTACCAACTGCACTTCGCACTCTCTCCTGTCACGGGCCCTGAGAACCTCAACGGACATCGACGCATGAGCCGCCGCTGCCACCGGACGCCGGTTTGACCGGGGTCCGGACGGTGTGACGACCGCGCAGATCCGGACGACCACGGTGGTCGGTACGACTACGGGCCGGGAACGGCCAGGAGGCCATCCCCGGCCCGAGCCGGTGTTTCACTGGATCAGCGGACCTGGTCCACATCGACGAGGTCGACACGGATGCCACGGCCGCCGATGGCGCCCACGACGGTACGGAGGGCACGGGCGGTACGGCCGTTGCGACCGATCACCTTTCCGAGATCATCGGGATGAACCCGGACCTCAAGCACCCGTCCGCGGCGCAGATTGCGCGAGGCGACCTGCACATCGTCGGGGTTGTCGACGATGCCCTTCACGAGGTGCTCAAGAGCCTCCTCGAGCATGCTCAGGCCTCAGTCGACTCAGCGGCGGACGCAGAGGTGTCTGCCGCCTCGTCCGCCTTCTTGTCGCTCTTCTTCGCCTTCGGCGTGATGGCCTCGCCCTTGGGCTCGCCGGCCTCAAGGGCCTTGGCGAACTCGTCGAACGCGGCACGCTTGTTCGCCTTGGGCTCGGCCACCAGCAGCGGCGCCGGGGCCGGGAGGCCCTTGTGCGCCTGCCAGTCACCGGTGAGCTTCAGGATCGCGAGGACGGGCTCGGTCGGCTGCGCGCCGACGGAGAGCCAGTACTGCGCGCGCTCTGCGTTGACCTCGATACGGGAGGGGTTCTGCACCGGGTGGTACAGGCCGATCTCCTCGATGGCCCGACCGTCACGGCGGGTACGGGAGTCGGCGACGACGATGCGGTAGTGAGGCGAACGGATCTTGCCCAGACGCTTCAGCTTGATCTTGACTGCCACGGAAGTGGTGTCTCCTGGTCTTGACGTGGTTGGGCACAACAAGATGCCACGTGGGGTTGCGGCACTCGGGTGCCCGGTGGACGCGTCAGCCGGAGGAGAGAGGGGTCCTGGTCGGCCGTCGAGTACAGCTATTCATTGTGCCACACGTCGCATATGCGCTTCCCCCGGGCCTGCACCGCCCCCGTCGGGCGGCCGGACCGAGGTCAGCTCGCCGCGGCGACCGGCTCGGGGATACGGAAGGGCTTGCCGCAACCTCCGCACACGATGGGTGCCTGGGCGAGGACCGACGGCACCACGCGGACATTGCGACCGCAGTCGCAGACCGCCTTGACCCGCACACCGCCACCGGACGACCCGTGCCGGGCCGCGGGGCCGCGGAACGAGCGCTTGGTGTCGGAGGCTGTGGCAACCGTGTGCGCCTTCAGGGCGCGCTGTAGTCGCTCCATCGTGGGGCGGTAGCGGCGCTTGGCCTCGGGGTTGAGCACAACCAGCGAGAAGCCACTGCTGGGATGCGGCTCATCGGCGTGGTCGAGGCCCATCTCCTCGGCGATCGCGAGGAAGCGACGGTTGTGATAGCGGCCGGCGCGTGAGGTGTCACGGACGCCTCGCGCAGCGGCAATGCCGTGGACTGCTTCATGAAGCAGTCGCTCGAAGGAGAGTTCAGCGCCGCAAGCGGACGAGGACTCTCCGATCAGGGACTCTGGCGCGGCAAGATCTGGCAGCTCAGGGTGGTGCCGCTGAATATCGGCCCATGCCTGTGCCAGCTCTGCGGCGAGAACAGGTGGTGTCGTGCTCACGTCGTGATAACGAGCCTGACGGCCCCCGGGTTCCATTACGGGGCATCTCAAATATTTTGCACGTACCAGTCAGTTGGAGATGATGCGTCCTGACGGGGCGGGTGCGCAGAATCTACGGAGAAGCGGCACAGCTCGCCCCAAGGTGGCATGTAGCGCCTCCGTCGATGTGCCGGCCCTGGCATACGAATTTTGGGCATTCGCCGGGATGCACAGGAACATCTTCCGCGCACGGGCATCCCGGTGGGGTGGTTTTCAACCGGCCCGAAAGACAACGGTGACCACCGCCGGGCTCTGTGAGCGGTGTGCCCGGCAGTTCCCCGCCGTGCCCCCAGGCCGAAGCTCCCGCCGAAGCCCCGAGGAGCCGCACCGTCCCCATGAGGTCGGGAACCAGCCGGGCACACGGTCGATCAGTACGCCCGGCCCACGACGGCGAGGGTGCCGGGGGCATCGTCCTCGGCAGGCACCGAGCCATCCTCCGTGATCAGACAGCGCACCGACACACCCCGCTCGGCGAGGGCAGCCTCGCCGTCCCGCCCCAGTACCGACCAGGGAATCCGCGCCCAACCGCCGGCCAGGGCCGCCTGCGCCGCATCCTCGATCGCGGTGACGTCACTGGTACGGGACTCCCTCCGCTCCCGCGACTGCCGCAGCAGTACGCCCTGGTCCTCATCGAGCAGTGCGGGAACGCGCGCCGTCAGGGTGTCGATGTGCACCGGCTCCTTACCGCCGGAAATGCGGCGAACGAGCATCGCGGTCCCGGCTGCCAGGTCGCGCGGCCCCACTTCGACCCGTACGGGTACGCCCTTCAGTTCCCAGTCCACCGCACGCCGGCCGAAGGGGGTGTCGATCCGGTCGTCGACCTGGACGCGCACACCGGCCGCCCGGAGTCGATCACCGATCTCGTGGACCGCCGCGACGGACTCATCGCCCTTGATGGCCATGACGACGACCTGCACGGCCGCGAGCCGGGGCGGTACGCGCAATCCGTCGTCGTCGCCGTGGGACATGATCAATCCGCCGATCATCCGGGTGGAAGCGCCCCACGAGGTCTGCCAGACGAACTCCTGCTGGCCCTCCTTCGAGAGGTACCGGGTGTGGAAGGCGCGGGCGAAGTTGGTGCCGAGTTCATGGCTCGTGCCCATCTGGAGCGCCTTGCCGTCGCCCATCATCCCTTCGAGGGTGAGGGTGTTGATGGCTCCGGCGAACCGCTCCCTGGGGGTCTTGCGACCGAGGAGCACATCGATGCCGAGGACGTTCACCATGAAGTCCGCGTACACGTCGCGGTGGATATGGGCGGCGTAGTCGCGCGCCTCCTCCTGCGTGGCGTGCGCAGTGTGGCCCTCCTGCCAGAGGAACTCGGTCGTACGGAGGAAGACACGCGGACGCATCTCCCAGCGGACGACATTGGCCCACTGGTTGATCAGCAGCGGCAGGTCCCGGTAGCTCTGCACCCACTTGGCGAAGTAGTCGTTGATGATCGTCTCGGAGGTGGGGCGGACCACGACGGGTTCATCGAGTTCCTTGCCGCCCCCGTGGGTGACGACCGCCAGTTCGGGTGCGAAGCCCTCGACGTGCTCGGCTTCCCGGGTCAGATAGGACTGCGGGATGAAGAGGGGGAAGTAGGCGTTCTGGGCGCCGGCGGCCTTGATCCGGGCGTCCAGTTCCTGCTGCATCCGCTCCCACAGGGCATACCCGTACGGCCGGATGACCATGGTGCCGCGCACCGGCCCGTTGTCCGCCAATTCGGCCTTGGTGATGAGGTCTTGGTACCAGCGGGGAAAGTCGTCCGACTGCGGGGTGAGTACGGGTGCCTTGGCCATGGCGCTCATCGTACGGCGACGCGGGCCGCTCATCGGTGGGGCTCAACGGTGGACGCCGCGACTGGCTCCACCAGCGTGGAACAGGGGGCGCACAGACGACTGCGGCACCCGCTCGCAGGGAGTCGGGTGCCGCAGTCGTCAGCCGTCGACCGGTGCGTCGAACCGGGTCAGCCCATGAACTTCTTGAACTCGTCCGGCAGTTCGAAGTTCTTGTCCTCCTCGGCCGGAAGGCCGAAGGCGCCGCCCTGTGCGGCCTGCTCCCGCTTCTCGGCTGCGGCCTCTTCGTCGGCCTTGCGCTTCATCGGGTTGCCGCTGCGGCGCTTGCCCTTGGCCTGCTTCTGCTGCTTGCGCTGACGCCCCGCACCGCCGCCCATGCCGGGGATGCCCGGCATCCCGGGCATCCCGCCGCCCTGGGCCATCCTCGACATCATCTTGCGGGCCTCGAAGAACCGCTCGACGAGGGACTTCACCGCGCTGACCTCGACACCCGAACCCTTGGCGATCCGGGCCCGGCGCGAGCCGTTGATGATGGTCGGGTCGTGGCGCTCGCCCGGGGTCATCGACTTGATGATGGCGGCCGTACGGTCGACATCGCGCTCGTCGATGTTGTTGATCTGGTCCTTCATCTGAGCCATGCCGGGCAGCATCCCGAGCAGCTTGCTGATGCTGCCCATCTTCCTGACCTGCTCCATCTGCGCCAGGAAGTCGTCGAGCGTGAAGTCCTTGCCCTTGCTGCTCGCCAGTTTGGAGGCCATCTTGGCGGCCTCTTCCTGGCTGAAGGTCTTCTCGGCCTGCTCGATCAGGCTCAGTACGTCACCCATGCCGAGGATGCGGGACGCCATCCGGTCGGGGTGGAACGCGTCGAATTCGTCCAGCTTCTCGCCATTGGAGGCGAACATGATCTGGCGACCGGTGACGTGCGCGATGGAGAGCGCCGCACCACCGCGGGCGTCGCCGTCGAGCTTGGAGAGGACGACGCCGTCGAAGCCGACGCCGTCGCGGAACGCCTCGGCGGTGTTGACCGCGTCCTGGCCGATCATCGCGTCGACGACGAAGAGGATCTCGTCGGGGCTGACGGCGTCGCGGATGTCCGCGGCCTGCTGCATCAGCTCCTGGTCGATGCCGAGCCGGCCGGCGGTGTCGACGACGACCACGTCGTACTGCTTGGCCCGGGCGTGCTCCAGGGAGTCCTTGGCGACCTGGACCGGGTCGCCGACACCGTTGCCCGGCTCGGGCGCGTACACGGCGACACCGGCGCGCTCGGCGACGACCGAGAGCTGGTTGACGGCGTTCGGACGCTGGAGGTCACAGGCGACCAGCAGCGGGGAGTGGCCCTGCTCCTTGAGCCAGCGGCCGAGCTTGCCGGCGAGGGTGGTCTTACCCGCACCCTGGAGACCGGCGAGCATGATGACCGTCGGCGCGGTCTTGGCGAAGCGCAGCCGACGGGTCTCGCCACCCAGGATGGAGACCAGTTCCTGGTTGACGATCTTGATGAACTGCTGGCTCGGGTTGAGCGCCTTGGAGACGTCGGCGCCCCGGGCTCGCTCTTTGACGCTCGCGATGAAGGCCCGTACGACGGGGAGGGCGACATCCGCTTCGAGCAGGGCGATACGGATTTCCCGGGCCGCGCCGTCGATGTCCGCCTCGCTGAGGCGACCCTTGCCCCTCAGGGTTTTGAAGGTATTCGCCAAGCGGTCGGAAAGAGTGTCGAACACGGCGCTCGTCGGTCCTCAGAGTCGGGGGCAGTGGGAATCGCCCTCCAGACTATCCGGCCCGGCCGGATGTGCGCCCGCGCCGTCGCCAGCGCCGGCTCGCACCGCTGTCCGGAGGGGCCCGGGCACCCCGGTCCGGGCTCGGGGGCTGGCCGGTCTCAGCCGAGTTGTCGCTCGATGGAGCGCGCGAGTTCGGCGGCTGCGGACGCCGCCAGCGGGCGGCCGGTCAGATCGGTGACGTAGAAGGCGTCCACGGCGTTCGCGCCCAGGGTGGACACATGGGCACTGCGTACCCGTACGCCTCCCTCGCCCCCTTCGTCGAACGCGAGTCCGATGCGATGGAGCAGCCCGGGGGCGTCCTGGGCCCGGACCTCGATCACCGTGGCGTGGTGGGACGCGGCGGGGACGACCCTCACCCGCGGGGGCGGCGCCCCCGCTCCTCGTCTGCTCGGATAGGCGGCCTCGCGTTCGGCCAGCCTGGCAGCGATGTCGAGCTGCCTCTGAAGGACCCGTACGAGATCGCTGCGCAGCCTGGCCGCTTGGGGCAGCGAGCCGTACGCCGCCGCGACCCGCCAGGCCAGGACGAGCGCGCTCTGGTCGCCTCCACCGGGCAGCGGCCCCACCGTCCTCAGTTCTGCGGATCGGACCGTGAGCCGGTGCAGGGCCAGCAGCCCGGCGACCGCTGGCAGGATTCCCGGCCGGTCGGGCAGCGCGATCGACAACTGCGCGCCGACGGGTTCCGGTTCGTTTTCGGGCGAGGTCACCGAGCCGGCTTCGGCCTGGGCCGTCAGGGAGAGGACGGGGCCACCGGTGCGCAGTGCCTCGACGGCGAGGCGTTCATGGTCGGCCGTGAGTGCGGTGGGTGCCGGGCGCTCGCCCCCGCCCGTGCCGACGAGCGCCTCCGCCACCCGGGCGGCGAGGTCGGCGACCAGGAGGCCGCGCCAGCCGGACCAGGCCGCGGGTCCGGTGGCCAGCGCATCGGCCTCGGTGAGGGCGTGGAGCAGTTCCAGGACGGTGGTGGAGCCGACGGCCCCGGCCACCGAGCGCACGGTCGCCGGGTCCGCCAGATCGCGTCGTGTGGCGGTCTGTACGAGCAGGAGATGGTGTCGGACGAGCGTGGCGACGATCTCGGCGTCTGCCCGGTCGAAACCGATCCGGAGGGCCATGTCCCGGGCGATGGTGGCGCCGACCGTCGAGTGATCGCCCGGCCAGCCCTTGCCGATGTCATGGAGGAGCGCGGCGATCAACAGGAGATCGGGGCGGCCGACGCTGCGGGCGAGCGCCGAGGCCCTTACGGCGGTCTCCACGAGATGGCGGTCGACGGTCCATGTGTGGACGGCGTTGCGCTGGGGGCGGCAGCGGACGCGTTCCCAGTCGGGCAGGAGCCGGGTGATCAGGCCCTCGGCGTCCAGCGCCTCCCAGACCGGTACGGCGGACTCCCCCGCGCCCAGCAGGGTGATGAACTCCTCCCGCGCCTGGGCGGGCCAGGGCAGCGGGAGCGGCGGGCACTCGGCGGCGAGGCGGCGGGCCGCGTGCGGGGAGAGCGGCAGACCGGCCTGGGCGGCGGCGGCTGCGGCACGCAGGGGCAGTACGGGGTCACGATCGGGCCGGACGGTTCGCGCGAGGACGGCTTCCCCGTCCTGTTCGACGACCCCTTCGGCCAGCGAGGTCCGCTCCGGTTCGGTGCGTCGTCGGGGCCGCAGCCGGGGGCGGGTGCTCCTGGCCCCCAGTACCCGGTGCACCTCGCGCCAGGTGACGTCACTGGCGTACGACATGGTCTGGGCGGCTTCGTACACCTGGCGCAGCAGCGTGTCCGCGTCCAGGAGGCCGAGTGCGGCGGCGACCTGGTCCTGTTCCTGGAGCGCGAGCCGGTCGGTGGCGCGTCCGGTGGTCAGATGGAGGGCGTCGCGGGTGTCGAGGAGGGTGCGGCGGGCCCGGTCGAGGCCCTGCCGACGGGGTGCGTCGGCGATCCAGGAGGCGGCGACGGCGCGCAGGGCGGTGGAGTCGCGCAGCCCGCCGCGGGCCTCCTTGAGGTCGGGTTCGAGGAGGTAGCGCAGTTCGCCCTGGCGCTCGGCACGTTCACGGCCGAGTTCATGGAGCGCCGGCAGCCGGCTCGGAGCCCGGTTGCGCCAGTCGGCGAGGACGGCTGTGCGCAGGGCGGCGACCAGTCCGAGTTCTCCCGCGACCGCCCGGGCGTCCAGGAGGCCAAGTTGGACCTTGAGGTCGTCGGCCGCCGTCTTGAGCGCCTGGCCGGGGGTGCGGACGGAGTGGTCGAGGGCGAGCCCGAGGTCCCAGACGGGGTACCAGAGGCGGTCCGCGAGGGCGGCGAGTGCGCCGCGGTCCGCGCTGCCGTCGTGGAGGAGCAGCAGGTCGAGGTCGCTGCGGGGGGAGAGTTCGCCGCGGCCGTAGCCACCGGTGGCCACGAGTGCGGCGGTGTGGATACCGGTGGCGCGGCAGGCGGAGCGGAAGAGCGCGGCGAGCCACTGGTCGGTGAGTGCGGCGAGGGCGGCGCGGCGCGCCGGCCCGGTCTGCTCCCCGTCGTTGAGGAGGTGCAGCCGGGCCGCCGCGTAGCCACGGGGTCCCGAGTCTTCCGCTTCGGTGCTCACTACCGTGCTCGACACCCGTTCGGCCTTTCTCGCTGTTCTGACTCAGGGCTGTCCCGTTGATCCGCGGTGGATCACGGGGCAGTCCTTAGAGTGCGTCCGGGCCGCGTTCGCCGGTGCGCACCCTGACCGCGGTCTCGACCGGGACGCTCCACACCTTTCCGTCGCCGATCTTGTTGGTGCGGGCCGCCTTGACGATGACGTCGATGAGCTGTTCGGCGTCGTCGTCCTCGGCCAAGACCTCGATACGGATCTTGGGCACCAGGTCGACGGTGTACTCGGCCCCCCGGTAGACCTCGGTGTGTCCCCGCTGGCGGCCGTATCCACTGGCTTCGGTGACGGTGAGCCCCTGGACCCCGAAGGCGGAGAGCGCCTCCTTGATCTCGTCGAGCCGGTGTGGCTTCACGACCGCCGTGATGAGCTTCATGCGTCCACCTTCTTGTTCTGGGTCGCGGTGATGACCTCGGTGGGCACGGCCAGGGGCTTGCGGGAAGCCGTGCCGCCACCGGCGCCGCTGAAGTCGTACGCGGATTCGGCGTGCTCGACCTGGTCGATTCCGGAGATCTCGGTGTCCTCGTCGACCCGCATGCCCATCGTCCGGTCGAGGAGGAAGGCGAGCAGGGCGGAGACGACCAGAGAGTAGGCCAGTACGGAGAAGACGCCGATGGCCTGCTTGCCCAATTGCTCCAGTCCGCCGCCGTAGAAGAGGCCCTTGACGTCGGACTGGACGCCTCCGGTGGCGAAGAAGCCCACGAGGAGGGAGCCGACGACACCGCCGACGAGGTGGACGCCGATGACGTCGAGCGAGTCGTCGTAGCCGAGCTTGAACTTGAGTCCGACGGCCATGGCGCACAGGACTCCCGCGATGGCACCGATGGCGATGGCGCCCAGCGGGGAGCACGAGCCGCCGGCGGGGGTGATCGCGACGAGTCCGGCGACCGCTCCGGAGGCCGCGCCGAGCGTGGTGCAGGCGCCGTGCCGGATCTTCTCGTACGCCAACCAGGCGAGCATGGCGGCGGCCGTGGCGACCTGGGTGTTGACGAACATCACCGCGCCGACGCCGTCGTCGTTGCCCAGCCACGAGCCGGCGTTGAAGCCGAACCAGCCGAACCACAGGAGGGCCGCGCCCAGCATCACGAGGGGCAGGCTGTGCGGACGCATCGGGTCCTTCTTGAAGCCGATGCGCTTTCCGATGACGAGGATCACGCCGAGGGCCGCGGCTCCGGCGTTGATGTGGACGGCAGTACCGCCCGCGAAGTCGATGACCCCCATCTCGAAGAGCCAGCCGCCGGAGCCCCACACCCAGTGGGCGACGGGGAAGTAGACGACGGTGGCCCACAGGGCGATAAACAGGGCCCAGGCGCTGAACTTGACCCGGTCCGCGAGCGCACCGCTGATCAGGGCGGGGGTGATGACGGCGAACATGAGCTGGAAGACGGCAAAGACGTAGACGGGGATCGTGTAGCCGTCCCAGAGCTCGGTGAGGCCGATGCCGCTGAGCCCGACGTACTCGGACGACCATCCGATCAACGAGCCGGTATCGGCGCCGAAGGCGAGGCTAAAGCCGTAGAGCACCCACAGGATGGTGACGATGCCGAGGCTGATGAAGCTCATCATCAGCATGTTGAGGGTGGATTTGACGCGGACCATGCCTCCGTAGAAGAAGGCGAGGCCGGGGGTCATCAGCATGACCAGGGCGGAGCAGATCAGCAGGAAGCCGGTGTTGGCGGCTGAGAGTGCCGGTGTTTCTGCGGCAAGCGTCGAGATGCCAGGGGGCATCGGCGTCTCCTCGTCGTCGTGCGGCCTCGTGCGGCGTGCGGGCAGCGCCGGAACGGTTCGGCGGCGGGCCGGTGGTTATGCGCCAGACAGTGGTCGGGTGCGGTTTCCACCGATGCCACCCGATGTTTCGCCGCGGTGACGATGAGATGGGGTGTGTTACGCCACGGTGAACGCCCCTGTCGTGCCCGGGACGAGGAACCGGTCGCGACGCCGCCCGATCGACCAGGCACGGGGGAGCCGAGTCGGAGTTGTCGGGGCGGCCGTCGCGACCGGGGTGTGAGGGCGCGCGGGAGGGTCGGAACCCGGGGCGCGGGTCAGACCGCCTCCGCCGTCTCGGGGAGCTGCGCGGTGAGGAGATCGGTGAAGTGGACCACCTCGGCGACATGGCCGAAGTCCCGGGCCGCGGTGTCGACGGTCTTGCGCAGTCGGGTGTTGACCCGCTCCGAGCGGACCCGCTTGGCGACGGTGAGCGCCTGGGAGGCGAGGCCGGTGGCCTGCTCCGGCTCCCGCTTCAGCAGATGGACGGTGGCCATGCCGATCAGATTGAGGGCGTAGGAGCGCTGGTGGACGGTGTCGTCACGGAAGAGTTCCACGGCGCGGGCCATGATCGGTTCGGCGAGTGAGGCATAGGTGGGGCTGCGCCCTGCCACGTATGCCAGATCGCGGTAGGAATGGGCGTTCTCGCCGTTGAGTTCGGCTTCGGAGAAGAACTGGATCCAGTCGGGTTCCGGTTCATGGTCGAACTCGATGTCGGCGAAGGTGTCCTCGGCCATGCGGACGGCCCGCTTGCACTTGCTGGGCTGGCCCATGTTGGCGTAGGCGCGGGCCTCCATGGCGTACAGCATCGACTGGGTCCGGGGGGTGGCGCAGTCCCGGCTGCCGTACTGGGCGAGGTGAATCAGCTCCAGGGCGTCGTCGGGACGCCCGAGGTGGATCATCTGCCGGCTCATCGAGGACAGGATGTAGGAGCCGAGGGGCTTGTCGCCCGCTTCCTTCGCCGCGTGCAGGGCGAGAACGAAGTACTTCTGTGCGGTGGGCTGGAGACCGACGTCGTAGCTCATCCAGCCGGCGAGCTCGGCCAGTTCGGCGGCGCAGGTGAACAGCCGTCGCGCGGTGGCTTCGGGGTGCGACTCCTGGAGCAGGTCGGTGACCTCGTGGAGTTGGCCGACGACTGCCTTGCGCCGCAGCCCACCGCCGCACTGGGCGTCCCACTGACGGAACATTGCCGTGGTGGCCTCAAGTAAATCGAGCTCGGGGCCGGAGAGGCGAGAGGTCTTGGCGCCGGTGGTGGCCGCGGGCGGCTTGGGCGGCTCGGAGCCGGGGGCCGGAACGAGCCAGCGCTGCATCGGTTCCACGAGGGAGGGGCCGGCGGCCAGTGCGAGGGAGCTGCCGAGGAAGCCGCGGCGGGCGAGCATCAGATCGCTGCGGGAGAACTCGCTGAGGAGGGCGACCGTCTGCGGCCCCGCCCACGGCAGGTCGACCCCGGAGACGGAGGGGGACTGGTGGGCCGAGCGCAGCCCGAGGTCCTCGATCCCGACAACGCTGCCAAAGCGCTCCGAGAAGAGCTCGGAGAGGATGCGCGGGATGGGCTCGCGGGGCTGTTCTCCGTCGAGCCAGCGCCTGACGCGCGAGGTGTCGGTGCTGATGTGCAGTGCGCCGAGCTGACGGGCGCGTCGGTTCACCTGACGCGCCAGCTCCCCCTTGGACCAACCGCTGCGCACGAACCATGAGCTCAGCCGCTCGTTCGGGCGCTTGCCGGAACTTGCCCCGGCGCCGCTGCCGTCCACTGGAACGCCCCCATCCGTCATGCCCCGAAGCTCCAACCCCTACCAGAATGCCGTGGGTTGGGGCGGTTTGCATGGAGGAGGCACCCGCCGAACAAGGAAACGAATCCCCCGGGACGGGTCGCGACATGCCCATGGGTCCGCACAACTCCAGGGTCAGCACACTCAAAGTAATCCTACGATCACCCCTCACGCGAGCGCGATTCCACAAACGCCACCATTCGCCACCCCTTTGAATGAACTGCCGCCCCGTTGGGCGCGATTCACTTGACAGACAAGGACCAGGAGGCGGCGGAGCGGTGTCCGGGCAGGCGTGCAGCACCATGCGCACTCCCCCTCGCGCCACCACAAGCCACCCGAACATCACTGATGGCGACGCTGTGTTACGGGGAGACTTCGGGTCGTAACCACCGGCGAGCACGACCCGTTGGAGGGGGCATGGGCTTCACGATCGGCAGTAGCCGCGGGATCCGAGACATCCGGTCCGGCTCACGACGCCGTGGCCGCACCGCAGAGTGCACCGTGGTGGCTGAGTACACAGGGCTGTGGGGCTGGACCGTGGTCCCCGGGGCCCGGGCGACCGACGGCGTCTGCTCCTGCGGCGCCTCGGACTGCATCGCTCCGGGGGCGCACCCGCTCCCCCACGCCGCGGAGATCCCCGCGGGCGCGACGCTCGACGAGGTGTCCCGGGCCTGGTCCAAGGTGCCCGGCGCCACCCTGCTCCTCCCCGTCGGTCGGACCTTCGACATCCTCGATGTCGCCGCTTCCGCGGGCCGCCGAGCGCTGGTGCGACTCGAACGCATGGGGCTGCCGCTCGGTCCGGTCTCGATGACCCCCGACGGACGGTGCCAGTTCTTCGTGGCGCCGGGCGCTGCGGGCGACCTCCCCGAACTGCTGTACCGGATGGGCTGGGACGATGCAGATCTGGATCTGCACTGTCTGGGGCCGGGCGACCACATCACCGCTCCCCCATCCGATCGCGGCGGCCTCGGGCAGGTGAGCTGGCTTCGGCCACCGACCCTCGACATGGCGTACCAGAGCGACGACACGGACGGCGAGGAGGGCACGGGCGCCCTCTCGACCTCCACGGCACCCCCCGAGGCACGACTGCTCCTGGGCACCCTGGCGTACATCTGCCATCGCTCGACGATCTAGGCGCGTTGTCCCGGGCACCGGCGAGCCCGCCGCCGTGGATCCCATCGGGGTCACCGGGCACAGCTCATGTGTGGCGGGGTCCTGCGCCCGATCGTCCATCGGGGGCGTGTTCCGTACCGGCCGAGACACAGGAGTGCCCGGTCGCATGCGCTGAGCATGCGCCGGGCACTCTCCCGTCGTTCGCGACGAGCCCGCGGGCCACTTGGCCCGGCCGGCCGCTCAAAGCGGCGAGGCCGGATCAGTCGCCGATCAACGCGTCGACGAACGCCTCCGGCTCGAAGGGGGCGAGGTCGTCCGCTCCCTCGCCGAGACCGACCAGCTTGACCGGTACGCCCAGCTCCCGCTGGACCGCCACGACGATGCCGCCCTTGGCGGTGCCGTCCAGCTTGGTCAGCACGATGCCGGTGATGTCGACGACCTCCGCGAAGACCCGCGCCTGCACCAGGCCGTTCTGCCCGGTGGTGGCATCGAGCACCAGCAGTACCTCGTCCAGCGGGCCGTGCTTCTCGACGACGCGCTTGACCTTGCCCAGCTCGTCCATCAGGCCGGTCTTGGTGTGGAGGCGGCCCGCCGTGTCGATCAGCACCACATCGGCGCCCTCGGCGATGCCCTCCTTGACCGCGTCGAAGGCGATCGACGCCGGGTCGCCGCCCTCGGGACCGCGGACGGTCCGCGCTCCGACGCGATCGCCCCAGGTCTGGAGCTGGTCGGCCGCCGCGGCGCGGAAGGTGTCCGCCGCCCCGAGGACGACCGAACGGCCGTCCGCGACGAGCACGCGAGCGAGCTTTCCGGTGGTGGTGGTCTTTCCGGTGCCGTTGACCCCGACGACCATGACGACACCGGGCGTGTCCAGACCGCTCTCGGTCTTGACCTGACGGTCGAAGTCGGTGCCGACGAGGGTGAGCAGCTCCTCCCGCAGCAGGGCGCGCAGCTGCTCGGGGGTACGGGTGCCCAGCACCCTCACCCGCTCGCGCAGCCGTCCCACCAGCTCCTGCGTCGGTGCGACACCGACGTCGGCGATCAGGAGGGTCTCCTCGATCTCCTCCCAGGTGTCCTCGTCGAGGTGCTCGCGGGACAACAGGGTGAGCAGGCCCTTGCCCAGGGAGTTCTGCGAGCGGGCCAGTCGGGAACGCAGTCGGATCAGTCGGCCGGCGGTGGGGGCCGGGACCTCGATCTCGGGGGCCGCGACCACCGGGTCCTCGACAGCGACCGGGGAGGCGGTGGCCTCGTCGGCTGCCGGGAGGTCGACCTCTTCGATCGTGCGGCGCGGTTCTTCCCGCGGTGTCTCCGCCTCGTCGCCGACGTGCGGCTCGGCGGGCGGAGCGGTGATGGTCGGCGCGGACGGCGGGGCCGATGGCGGCAGCTGCTTCTTCTTGCGGCTGCCGATCACGAGCCCGCTGATCGCACCGACGGCGACCAGGGCGATGACTACAGCAAGGATGACGATTTCCATAACGTCCCCAGTATCGGTCACGCCCCATGGAAGGCCGTCGCCCACGCCGCCACAGCGCGCCTTGGCCCGTGTCGGGGCTGTCCCCCCGGCGGTCCCGGCACCGGAACCGCACCGGCACCGGCAGGTCGCGAAAAACCCGGATGACTGTCCGCCCGGCGCGGGCTAGCGTCCGTCCATGACCGACTTGGAGTATCGGACCATCCCGGAGGCGCACCTCGATCGCGCCCTGGATCTCCACTACCTCGTGTTCCTGGGGAAGAACTGCGAGGACGAGGTGCGCAAGCTGCACCGGGAGATCCTGGAGCGCTGCGACCGCATCGGGGCGTACGAGGGGGGTGAGCTCGTCGGCCTGCTCGCCGCCCACCGGCTGAACCTCTCGGTGCCGGGCTCTGAGCTGCCCTGCGCGGGGGTGACCTTCGTCTCGGTGGCGCCGACGCACCGCCGTCGTGGTGTGCTCAGCGGCATGCTCGCCGAGCTATGGCGCCGCTGTGCCGCCGACGGCCAACCGCTGGCTGCCCTGTGGGTGTCGGAGACGGGCATTTACGGCCGCTTCGGATTTGAGCCGGCGACCCGTTCGTACACCGTGGAGATCGATGCGGACACTCCCCTGGAGCTGCGGATCACTGCCGACGGCAGGCCCCTGCGGTTGGTTTCCCCACAGGACGCGCCGAGCGTGATCGGCGCTCGGCACTCCGCGGCCCGCACCGAGCGGGCGGGCCGGGTGGCCAGGGACGACTTCTGGTGGCGTACCCACATCCTGCCCGAGGAAGATGAAGAGAACGACGACTTCAGTCCGCCCCGTGTGGTCACCATCGGGGACCCTGGACAGCCGCCCGCGGGTTACGTCATCTACCGCACCCTCACCGATGACGAGGGCCGGGGCACCGTACATCTGCGGGAGCTAGAGGCCGATTCGCCGGCCGTCGCCGCCGCGCTCTGGCAGTACGTCGCCTCGATCGACCTGGCGGACAAGGTCCGTGCATGGGGGCGTCCGCTGGACGATCCACTGCTGCGTTTCGCCGCCGACCGCGACCGGGCGCGGGTGACCCAGGAGTTTCCGGCGCTGTGGCTGAGGCTCGTGGACGTGGCGGCGGCCCTCCAGGGACGGACCTGGTCCGCTCCGGTGGATCTGGTGCTGGAAGTGACGGACGACGGGTTGCCGGACAACGCGGGGCGATACCGGGTCACGGTCGGGGCCGGGGGTCGGGCGGAGGTCTCCCCCACCGATGCCCCCGCGGACCTCACGTTCGACGTACGGGAACTGGCCGCGTGCTATCTGGGCGACCAGAGCGCGGGCGAACTGGTCCGGGCGGGTCTGGTGCGCGAACACACCGTGGGCGCGGCGCGCGCCTGGGACGCGGCGGCCCGTACGGAACTGCTCCCCCACACCACGGACGAGTTCTGACACCCCGCCGGTGATTCTCGGGGTGCGGGGTGCCCGCTCCAGCTACGGCTGGCAGCGGGCACCCCGCATTCCCTGAGCAACTCAGTGGGAAGCCGCGGGAAGGAGCCTCAGCCCATCTCCTCCAACGCCTTGCCCTTGGTCTCCTTGACGAACAGCAGCACGAAGGGGATCGAGAGGACGGCGAAGGACGCGTAGATGACGTACGTGGCGGAGAGGTTCCAGTCCGACAGGCTCGGGAAGCTCGCGGTGATCGCCCAGTTGGCGATCCACTGGGCGGAAGCGGCGACGCCGAGGGCGGCGGCGCGAATGCGGTTGGGGAACATCTCGCCCAGGAAGACCCAGACCACCACGCCCCAGGAGAGCGCGAAGAAGAGGACGAAGACATGGGCGGCGACGAGCGCGACCGTGCCCTCGGTAGAGGGGAGCTTGCCGTCCACGAGGTCCGCTGAGAACGCCCAGGCTTCGAAGGCGAGGGCGACCGCCATGCCGGCGGAACCGATGAGGGCCAGTGGCCTGCGCCCGATCCGGTCCACGAACAGCATCGCGATCACAGTGCCGATGATGTTCACGATCGACGTGGTGAACGAGTAGAAGAAGGAACTCGTCGGGTCGATGCCGACGGACTGCCAGAGCGTGGACGAGTAGTAGAACGCGACGTTGATGCCAACGAGTTGTTGGAAGACGGACAGTCCGATGCCGACCCAGACGATCGGCAGGAAACCGAAACGGGAGCCGAGCAGGTCCTTGAAGGTGGACTTGTGTTCGCGCTTCATCGCCAGGTCGATCTCGGTGACCCGGGCATCGAGGTCGATGTGCTCGCCCTCGACTTCGGCCAGCACGCGCTTGGCCCGGTCGACCTTCCCCACGGAGATCAGATAGCGCGGGGACTCGGGGATCGCGAAGGACAACAGCCCGTACAGCACGGCCGGGACGACCATCACACCGAGCATCCACTGCCAGGCTTCGAGACCGCCGATCTCACCGCGCTGGTCACCGTCGGCGATCTGGAGGATGCCGAAGTTGACCAACTGCGAGACCGCGATGCCGATGACGATGGCGGCCTGCTGGAAGGAGGCGAGCCGACCGCGGTAGGCGGGGGGCGAGACCTCCGCGATGTACGCCGGGCCGATGACCGATGCCATGCCGATCGCGAATCCACCGATGATGCGCCACATCGCCAGGTCCCAGAGGGCGAAGGGCAGGGCCGAGCCGATGGCACTGACGGTGAACAGGACGGCCGCGATCCGCATGCACAGGATGCGGCCGATGCGGTCGGCGATCCGGCCGGCGGTGGCGGCACCGATCGCACAGCCGATCAGGGCGATGGCGATGACCTGGGCCAACGCGCCCGAACCGATCTCGTAGCGATCGCGGATCGCTTCGACGGCGCCATTGATGACCGAGCTGTCGTAGCCGAAGAGGAATCCGCCCATGGCGGCTGAGGCCGTGATGAAGATGACGTGGCCGAGGTGCTCGGGGTGCGCGTCACGGGCCCCCGAAGGCGGTGGCTGTGCGGTGCTGGTCACATGTACTCCTGGGGCGTGGGGCTCCTGGCGGTCCACGTGTTCCCCGAAAAGACGGGGATGCACGGGGGCCAGGTGACCGCGGGCCGTCCAACAAGCGGGGGCGAGCCCTTCCAGTGGGGCACGGCGGCCCCTGAGCCACCACCGGGCATGGGCCGAACGCCTGACACGGGCCGCGCCCACCGAGGGCTCCGCTCAGCGCTGACCGTATGCCGTACGCCTTATGCCTGACGGCAGGTCATCGCCGAGCGGCGTCGATCAGCGCAGCCGCTGGCTGATGACCTTGGAGACGCCGTCGCCCTGCATGGAGACCCCGTACAACGCGTCCGCGACCTCCATCGTCCGCTTCTGGTGAGTGATCACGATGAGCTGCGAGGACTCCTGGAGCTCCTGCATGATCCGGATCAGTCGCTGGAGGTTGGTGTCGTCGAGTGCGGCCTCGACCTCGTCCATGACGTAGAAGGGGCTCGGCCGGGCCTTGAAGATGGACACCAGCATCGCCACCGCGGTCAGTGAGCGCTCCCCGCCGGAGAGCAGGGAAAGCCGCTTGACCTTCTTGCCCGGTGGCCTGGCTTCCACATCCACCCCGGAGGTGAGCATGTTGTCGGGGTCGGTGAGGATCAACCGCCCCTCACCGCCGGGGAACAGCCGTGAGAACACACCTTCGAACTCCCGGGCAGTGTCCCTGAACGCCTCGCTGAAGACCTGTTCGACGCGCTCGTCGACCTCCTTCACCACCTGGAGGAGGTCGGTGCGGGTCTTCTTGAGGTCTTCGAGCTGCTCGGAGAGGAACTGGTGGCGCTCCTCCAGCGCGGAGAACTCCTCCAGGGCGAGCGGGTTCACCTTGCCGAGCTGTTGATAGGCCCGCTCCGCCGACTTCAGGCGCTTCTCCTGTTCCCCCCGGACGAAGGGCCTCGCCTGGTGGCGCGGGTGCTCGGGGTCATCAGGCAGTTCCTCCCCGTCGGCGGGCAGGGAAGGCGGTACGGGCTGGTCCGGGCCGTACTCGGCGATCAGCCCTGCCGGCTCCACCCCCAGCTCCTCCAGCGCCCGGGTCTCCAACTGCTCGATCCGCAGCCGCTTCTCGGCTCCGAGTACCTCGCCGCGGTGGACGGAGTCGGTGAGCTTGTCGAGTTCGCCCTTGAGTTCACGCCCCCGGGTGCGGGCGGCGGTCAACTCGCGCTCGCGCTCCGCCTTCGCCCCCTCGGCGGCGACCCGCTCCCTCTCCACCCGCACCAAAGAGACCTCGGCGTGGGCGAGCACCTGGCGGGCACCTGCCGCAACGGCCGCGGCCACGGAAGCCTCGTGGCGCATCCGATTGCGCCGCTGCTCGGCCCTGGCCCTCGCCTCACGCTCCACACGGGCCCCCCGGTCGAGTGCATCGGCCCGCCCGGCGAGCCCCTTGACCCGTTCCTCGTGGGTACGCAGTTGGAGACGGGCTTCCATCTCGGTCTGGCGCGCGTTGGCACCGTCCGCGGCGAGCCGGTCGCGTCGATGGGTGTCGGGCTCGGAGTCGTCCTGGCCGAAGGGCGCGCTCTCCTGCGCCACGAGCAGGCGTTCGGAGAGTTCTGCGGCTTCGGTCCGTGACCGCTCCAACGCCTCCTCGGCCCTGGCCACGGCGGCGACGGTCCGTTCCGCCTCGCCCGCGGCGGCACGCGCCTGGCCGGCGAGGGTCCCCAGCCGGCCCGAGACCGCGGACTTCTCGCGTTCGGCGGCCCGTCGGCGCTCGCCCAGTTCGTCCACCAGCGACGCGCACGCGCCACGACGTTCCACGGCCCGCTGCTGCGCCGTGACCAGCCCGGCGCAGCGCAGCTCCAGTTCGCGCAGCTCAGCATCCGCTTCGTCGACGGACGCCTGCACCTCCAGCAGGCTCGGCGCCCCGGCGGACCCGCCCTGGGCGAAGTGCGCACCGAACACATCGCCTTCAGCGGTCACGGCGGTGAGCTGGGGGCGGGCCCGGATCAGATCCTCGGCCTCTGCCAGGGACTCGACGACGACGGTGTCGCGCAGCAGTCGACGGACCGCTGGCATCAGCTCTTCTGGGCCGCGTACGAGATCCACGGCCCGGACGGGTGCCCTTCCGTCGCCTTCGTCCCCGTGCGATCCCCCGGACCGTACGGGTCCACCGCTGCGGTCCGCACCGGTCGGCTCATGGCCGTACGGGGTGGGGATTCCTCGGTCCCGGCCGGCGTCGGGCTCGGGGGCGCCGCCGAGGACGATGGCCGCCCGTCCGGCATCCGTCTTGCGCAGCAGGCGCAGGGCCTCGGCGGCGGTGGTCGGGTTGGTGACGGCCACGGCGTCCGCGGCGGCGCCGAGGGCAGCCGCCACCGCCACCTCATGGCCCGGGGAGACGGTGAGCAGTTCGGAAGCAGGGCCGAGCAATCCGCTCAGCTGGCCCTTCGCCGCCAGGAGGGCGCCGGTGCCGTCCTTGCGCCGCAGTCCGAGGGCGAGTGCCTCACGACGTGCGGTGACGGCCGCGCGTTCCCGTTCGGCGGCGGTGAGTTCGTCCCGGGCCGTACTCAGTGCGGCATCCGCAGCGGCGAGTTCCGCGCGGGCGGTGTCATGGCGCTGGGAGAGTTCGTCGTCACCCGCTGCCAGGTCGTCAACTTCCGACCTGAGGCTCTCGTACTCCTCCTGGGCGACGATCGCCCGCTCCTGGGCCTCGTCCCGGGCCGTGGTCAGCCGGTCGATCTCCGACTGGGCAGCCGATGCCCTGCTGCGGGCTGCGTTCACCTGGCCGTGCAGTCGCGCCAGGCCCTCGCGGTGGTCGGCGATGGCCCGGGCGGCGTCCTTGAGACGGCGCTCTTCAGCGACCAGTTCGCGCTCCAGTTCGGCGCGGTGGGAGACGGTGTCCTCAAGCGCGTGCTCCGCCGCTTCCAGGGCGGCGGACAGTTCTGCTTCCTGTTCGCGAATCCTTGCCGCTTCGCGTTCCATGTCCTCCGGGTCCCGGCCGCGCCGTTCGTCCACCGGTGGGGCACTCGCGCTGGTGACCCGAGCATCGGCGAGGGAGACCGTGCCGCGCACCCGCTCGGCGAGCTGCGAGAGCTCGTACCAGCCCTGCTGCGCCCGCTGGAGCCTCGGGGCGAGCCGCCTCACCTCGTTCTCCAGGTCCGCCTCACGGGCGAGTGCGGCCTTGAGTTCGGCCTCCGCCCCGTCCTTGCGTTCCTTGAGCGCTGCCTCGTCCGCGATCTCTGAGCTCAGCGCGTCCCGCAGCGCCACGAGATCGTCCGCGAGCAGCCGCAGCCGGGCATCGCGCAGATCGGCTTGGATCACCGCGGCCCGCCGGGCGACCGCCGCTTGGCGGCCCAAGGGCTTGAGCTGACGGCGCAGTTCATCGGTGAGGTCCTGCACCCGGGCGAGGTTCGCCCGCATGGCATCGAGTTTCCTCAGCGCCTTTTCCTTGCGCTTGCGGTGTTTGAGCACTCCTGCCGCTTCCTCGATAAAGGCCCGGCGCCCCATCGGGTCGGCATGCAGTACGGAGTCGAGTTGACCTTGCCCGACGATCACGTGCATCTCCCGACCAATACCGGAATCGGAGAGCAGTTCCTGAATGTCGAGAAGACGGCAGGTATCCCCATTGATCTGATACTCGCTGCCACCGTGGCGGAACATAATCCGCGTAAGGGTGACTTCGGCATAGTCAATGGGCAATGCGCGGTCGGAATTGTCGATCGTGAGGGACACCTCGGCCCGACCGAGCGGCGGCCGGCCCGTGGTGCCGGCGAAGATGACGTCCTCCATCTTCCCGCCACGCAGTGATTTCGCTCCCTGCTCACCCATCACCCAGGAAAGCGCGTCGACCACATTGGACTTGCCAGAACCGTTCGGGCCCACGACACAGGTGATGCCTGGCTCGAACCGCAGAGTGGTCGCGGACGCGAAGGATTTGAAACCGCGCAGGGTCATGGCCTTGAGGTGCACACATCCGGACTCTACCTTTCGATTCGTCCGGAGCGTCGGGAAGATACCCCCTCGGGCCTGTCATCGCCCGCTCGGTTCGGTTTCACCGAGGAAGGTGAGGGGCAGATCTGACGTGAGAGGGAAGGCTCAAAGGCTTGGGGACGGCTTGGGGGAAAGAAAGAAGGGACGCCGAGGGCGTCCCTTGCACATCTTGCGCGATGATTCTCCAGCGAACGCCCGCTCAGGTGAGCGCGGGCTCCGCCCGGGGTACGTCGATGTCGATGCCGTCAAGCAGCGACTCTCCGGGGTGCTGAGCGACGGCAGCGCTGAGTGCGTCGTTCTCGGTCTGAATCCTTACCAGCTCGGATTCAAGATCTTGAACGCGCTGCTGAAGCCGTCGCATCTCGGCGAGGAGTCGCGGGTCGGAACCGCCGACGTAACCGAGAAGCGCCTTTGCCATGATGGATGGTCCTCCACAATGAGTGACCGACCGATGCGGTGTGGGTCGTGAGGGATTCGCACCCGCGGTGCTCGACAGTGCTCTGTAGTACCGATCTCGCTGCGTTTCTTACTGCCAAACAGCTAAGGTGCGCGGGGATTCCAGAGTCTCACCAAAAAGTTTGACGGTCAACACGATCACAGCCCGCGGACCGGGCAGACCCGGGGACTGGCGGCACGGCGACGGCCGGCGCACTGTCCGCTCCGGGGCCCTGGGGGCGTGGAGATCTTCCTTACCCGGGCAGCCTGGCACGAGCACCCCCATAAGGCAACCACCAGCCTGTTTTCTCCTTTGGCCGCCCCCCGCCCCCTCGCTGGAGTCCATCGCGAGAGCCCGGGAATGGCACCGGTTCAGCGGATCGCGAAGCCGTCATAGCCACCGCGGGGCGTGTCCCAGATCTCAGTGACTCCGTCCACACGTCCGGGTGTGTCGTCGGACAGGAGCCAGTCCAGGAGACGGTGGCAATTCTCACGCGGCCCCTCAGCGACGATCTGCACCCTGCCGTCGTCGAGATTGAGGGCGAAACCACTGAGCCCACCGATTTCCAGAGCATTTGCCCTGGTGAACCAGCGAAACCCTACTCCCTGTACTCGACCGCGTACCCAAGCGGTGAGCCGTGCCGCATCATTCATGACTGCACGGTAATCGCTGAATTGCTTGCGAAGCACTTCTCATCGACCTCTCATGGCGTACAGTCCGGTCGCAATGACGGTCACCCGTTCGGGGGAGCGTCTCCACTGTCCACCGGTATCTAGACCGGTATTGGGCAGGGTCTCCCCACCATCGAACACGTCGTTCAACGAGGAAGGCATCGCAGAATGGGACGCCATCGACGCTCCGCCGCGCGTACGGGTACGAGGCCCGTGCGCACTGGGCTGCTCGGCGCCTCCGCTGCCATGGCGGTGGGTGCCGCGGCCGTGGCATCCGGCCTGCTGCCGGGCGGCGACGTCTTCACCGTGGGCGATCGTGACTCCGGCGGTCAGGTGCGTGCCGACGCCTCGGCGGAATGGCAGACGCAGGGCGACTCGGGAGCCGGGGCCACCCCGACGGAGAGCGCGTCACAATCGCCGTCCGCCACCCCGCGGACGCCGTCGACGACCCCCTCGGCCACACCCCCGCGGAAACCTTCGACCAAGCCGACCGAGCAGACCAAGGCTCCGGAGCGCACGAAGGAGAAGGAGCGGCCCGCAACACCCACCCGGCCGAAGCAGCGGGAGTCCGACCGCTCGGCGACCCGTCCGGCGCCGGTGCCGACACCGAGCAGTCCTTCCCCATCCGCGGAGGCCGCGGTCGAGTCCGAGGTGCTTGCACTGGTGAACGAGGAGCGGGCCAAGGTCGGCTGCCAACCGCTGCGCTCCGATCCTGCGCTGGCGAAGCTCGCGGGGGACTTCAGCACGGACATGGCCACGCGCGGCTTCTTCGACCACACCGACCCGGACGGCGATTCCCCTTGGGACCGCGCCGAGCAGGCGGGCGTCCCGAAGTTGGGCGGCGAGAACATCGCCCGCGGGCAGGCCGACGCCGGTGCGGTGATGAACTCCTGGATGAACAGCGACGGCCACCGGGCGAACATCCTGAACTGCGACTACACCCGACTGGGTGTCGGCGTCCACATGGGCGACGGCGGCCCGTGGTGGACCCAGAACTTCGGCTTCTGAGCCCGAACCCTCCCGTACCCCGCGTCCCCTCACCCAGGGACCGCTTTCGTCCCTGAGCCCTTCACACCTCGTGAGGGGCTTTCGGCGCGCTGTGCCGCCTTCCGACCGCGCCCCGCTGGAGGTTCGTTCTCCGCGCAGAGCCGAGGTGAGTGGACGGGCGCGGTTCACACCGCCGGGCGGACGGGCCTCGGCGGGCGCTGGCAGCGGGGGCAGAAGTAGCTGGAGCGATTCATCCACGGCCGACGACGCATCGCGGTCCCACAGCGCCGGCAGGGCAGATCCTCCCGGCCATACGCATCGAGGGACCGGTCGAAGTAGCCGGATTCGCCGTTCACATTGACGTAGAGGCTGTCGAAGCTCGTGCCCCCGACCGCCAGGGCCGCGTTCATCACGTCCCGGACATGGCCGAGCAACTCGGTCGAGCGGGCCCTGCTGATGCCGGCGGTCGGCCGCTCGTAGTGCAACCGTGCCCGCCACAGCGCCTCATCGGCGTAGATGTTGCCGACTCCGCTGATCAAGGACTGGTCGAGAAGGGCCCGTTTCACGGTGGTGCGGCGCAGCTTGAGTGCGGCGAGGAAGGCATCGTCGTCGAACGCCGGATCGAGGGGGTCACGGGCGATGTGTGCGATGACATCGGGCAGGCCGTCGGGGGTGTTGTCGTGGAGGGAGAGTCCACCGAAGGTGCGCTGGTCGACGAAGCGGAGTTCCGTGCCGAGGGTGTCCGCGAAGCGGATCCGTATCCTCAGGTGCTTTTCGTCCGCCGCGTCCTCGGGCTGGACCAGCAGCTGCCCGCTCATGCCGAGATGACCGAGCACGGAGGAATCGGTGTCGGCCAGGGGCAGCCAGAGGTATTTGCCGCGTCGCCGCGCGATCCCCACACTGTGTCCCTTGAGCTGCGACGCAAAGTCTTCGGCACCCGCGAGATGGCGCCGCACCGCCCGTGGGTGGAGAACTCGCACCTCGGCGATCGTGCGTCCGCTGACCCAGCGCTGTAGTCCGCGGCGTACGACTTCTACCTCGGGCAGCTCGGGCACGGGGCTCCTTCGGGACATGCTCACGACCACGGGGGACGCTCACTGCTGATGTGCGCAGCGTACCGCTCAATGCCAGGTGAAAGACGCCGAGACCCCTCGCTCCCTAAGGCGCGAGGGGTCTCGAACGACCGTGGTGTGACGGGTCAGGCCGTCGCCCGGTCGGTGTCCGTGGAGGACGCGGGATCAGCCGGTCCCGTGGGCTCGGCGGACGAGTCGTCCGCTTCACCGGTGTCGGCCTGAGGGCCTTCACCTCCCACGGGTGGCGTGCTTCCGGCCTTCTGATCGGCGAGGCGCTGATCAGCTGCGGCGCGGATCTCCCGCCAAGCGGATTCAGCAGCCTGCTGCTCCGCCTCCTTCTTGCTGCGGCCGGTGCCGGTGCCGTACGAGACACCACCGACGCGGGCAGCAGCAGTGAAGGTCTTCTCGTGGTCCGGCCCCGTCTCAGAGACGAGGTACTCCGGCACCCCGAGCCCCTCGGCCGCAGTGAGCTCCTGGAGACTGGTCTTCCAGTCCAGGCCGGCACCGAGGTTCGAGGACTCTTCGATCAGCGGGTCGAAGAGTCGGTGCACCAGCTCCGACGCGGCTTCGAGCCCCTGGTCGAGATAGACCGCACCGATCACCGCTTCTAGGGTGTCGGCAAGGATGGACGCCTTGTCCCGGCCACCTGTGCCCTCTTCGCCCCGGCCGAGCCGGATGAACGCCCCGAGGTCAAGACCGCGGCCGACGCCTGCCAGCGCACGCGAGTTGACCACCGCGGCCCGCAGCTTCGCCAGCTGGCCTTCCGGCAGGTCGGGGTGGATGCGATAGAGGGTGTCGGTGACCACCAGGCCCAGCACCGAGTCGCCGAGGAACTCCAGCCGCTCATTGGTGGGCAGGCCGCCGTTCTCGTAGGCGTACGAGCGGTGGGTCAGTGCACGCACTAGAAGGGCGGACTCCAGCCGATAGCCGAGCCGCCCTTCCAGAAGCGTGTGGGACGAGGCTGTGTTGATGGTGTCTGCCTGCTTCTTGGCATTGGACAGCTCAGACATCGGGCCTCTCACCAGCCGCTCAGACCGCGAGGACCTGGCGCTTGTTGTAGGTGCCACAGCTGGGGCACGCGATGTGCTGCAGCTTCGGCTCCTGGCAACGCTCACACGAAACCAGGACGGGGACCGCAGCCTTCCACTGCGACCGGCGGTGGCGCGTGTTGCTGCGCGACATCTTCCGCTTCGGAACAGCCACGGCTACTTCTCCTGCTTCTCGTCGACGCCCGCATCGGCGCCGCCCATGTTGTCCTTCTCGCCGTCCGTGATGGTTTCGGCGAGTCCTTGCAGTGCCGCCCAACGAATGTCGACGGCGTCGTGATGGTGCTCCGGGTCGTCGTCAAGCCTGATCCCGCACTCAACGCACAGACCGGCACAATCATCCCGACACACCGGCTGCATGGGCAGTGCGAGCACTACCGCGTCACGCAGCACGGGCTCAAGGTCGAACAGTCCGTCCTTGAGGTAGAGGACGTCCTCGCCCTCGGCGTCGTCGCCCGGTTCCACGGCACGGCCATGGCTCCGGTCGTCGGCGTCGGGGTACGTGAACATCTCCTGGAAGTCCGCCACGACATCGAGGCGCAGCGGCTCCAGACACCTTACGCACTCCCCCTGGGCGGATGCACGGGCGGTGCCTGTGACGAGCACACCATCCATGACCGACTCAAGGCGGAGGTCAAGCTCTACGGACGCGCCTTCCGGCACTCCGACGACTCCCTCCACGCCGAGGTCCTTCGGCGCGGGGATCGAGCGGGACAGCCGCTGGAGCGCGCCGGGACGCCGGCCCAGCTCGTGCGTATCGAACACGAGGGGGTTGCGGTGGTCGAGGCGGGCGTTCAGGGCTTTTCCTGCTTTCAGCTGTGAGGGAGGGACTGGTCCGAATTCTTCGGGGAGCCTCGATTCGAGTCGAAGGACCCGAGTCGAAGACATCTGGGAAGAAGCGGGCAGCCGAGATCGCCAAACCTGTGCGACCGAAGAGCCAGGATACTTCACCGACCGCGCTGAACCCAATCCGGTCCCGTGGAGGGAGCGGATTCAGCGACCTTCGTCGTACGGGCGGAGCTGGTCGAGGTCGATCATGCCGGTGTCGAAGAGGCTGGTCTCGTCCAGGGCGCCGGCCTGCGGGCGAGCCTGCCGGGCCTGGTGTGCGCCGGGCTCGGCGGACGGATAGGGATCGCGCGGGATCTGCGGCTGGTACCCGGCGAGGGGGTCGGCGGCCTGGTCGCCGTACGCCCGCTGGTGCGGGGTCCGACCGGCGGCGGGGTCCACCTGGTTGGGGGTCGACGCGCCCGTTTCGGTGGGGTGGGCGCCAGGCGCCCACCCCGGGGACTGCTGCGGCCAGGGTTCGTGGGCGGCGGGCGCCGCGGGCTCGTACGGCGCACCGGGCTCGTCCCACGGGCGGGCCGGGGACGGTTGGGCGCCCGCGCCGGGGACGGCGAAAGCAGTGTCGGGTTCGTAGCGGGGTCGCTCGGGTGCGCTCGGGATCGGCGGGAGCGGCGGGTTCAACGCGGGGGCAGGGGCGGGGCGGGGGTGACGGGCCCTGCTGGACAGCCCGGTCTCGTTCTCGGCCAGCTCTGCGAGACCGGCGAGGTAGTCGGCGTCGCTGGTGTCGCCGTTGTGCTGGGTGACGGCGGCGGCGTCCTGGGCGGCCATGTGGTCGCCCAGCGAACCGTCCACGGCCGGACCGTGGATCTTGCTCCGGCCCCGGCCCACGGCTTCAAGGGTCTTGGTGAGAACGGTTTCGAAGGCCCTGAGCTTGGCGTCCACATAGGCGTCGGCCTGCTGGACGAGAGCGGCCGGGCCCACGGCGCGGCCGGGCGCATCGGAGGGGCGCTGGGGATCGGAGTGGGCGTCCACGGCGTACACCATGTCCGCTGCGTTCATGGTGTCCGTACCGGCCGCGGCCTCCCTGCCCTGGTGACCCGCGGGGTCAGGGGCATCGGCACCGGGGCGCCAGCCGAGCAGCTTCTCCCGGCCGCGGTCGACCGACCCAATGGTCTTGCTCAGCACCACCTCGAAGTTGGCGAGCTTGGAGTCGACGTACTCGTCGGCTTCCGCCCGGATCTCGTCGGCCTCCTCTCGGGCCTGGGCGAGGATGCGCTCGGCTTCGTCCTTGGACTGGCGGGCCACCAGGGTGTCCGAGATCAGCGAACCGCGTTCGGCATGGGCGCTCTCGATGATCCGCTCGGCCTCGCGGCGGGCCTGGGCAACCAGCTGCTCGCGGTCCCCGATCAGCTCGCGGGCCTGGGCGAGGGAGCCGGGCAGGGCCTGGCGCACCTCTTCGAGCCGGCTGAGCAGGTCGGCGCGGTTGACCACGCAGGACGCCGACATGGGCAGCGATCGCGCGCTCCCGATCGCCTCGACGATGTCATCGAGCTTCTTCTGCACGTCCACCGTGGTTCGCCACTCTCTGCACTGGTACGCCTGAGCTGCGTCCGGCTCACACGAGACGGACGGGAAGACTGTACGGCGACACGGACACCACAGACAGCGACGGACGACGGTCGACGGACTGCTCAGTGGACAGGTGCGGGGCTCCCCTCCGGGTGCAGTGAGTCACTTTCCTTCGCGGCGCTCGGCAAGACGCCTGCTCAGAGCCTCGTGCACGACCGGAGGCAGGAGATGGGAGACATCGCCGCCCCAGGCGGCGACCTCCTTGACCAGACTGGAGGAGAGGAAGCTGTAGGTGGGGTTGGTGGGGACGAAGAGGGTCTCAACACCAGAGAGGCCATTGTTCATCTGGGCCATCTGTAGTTCGTAGTCGAAGTCGCTGACCGCCCGCAGCCCCTTGACGATCGCGGGGATGTCCCGCTCCTTGCAGAAGTCGACCAACAGGCCGTGGTGGGACTCAACAGATACGTTTCCGTACTCGTTCGTCACCTCGCGGATCAGATCCATCCGCTCGTCGACGGTGAAGAGTCCCTGCTTGGACTGGTTGATCATCACGGCGACATGTACGACGTCGTACAGCCTGGTGGCACGGGCGATGATGTCGAGGTGTCCGTTGGTGATGGGGTCGAATGACCCCGGACAGACTGCGCGGCGCACTGGAAGTCCCTCGCTCTCCGGTCCGGTCATGGGGCGTTTTCGCAGGTGGAAGCCTCTGTGCTGACAGAGGCGGCGTGACCGTACCAAAGGGTTCCCTCGCCGTAGCGACGGGCCCTCAGTGGTGCGAAGCCAGTCGGCCAACTGAAGGGCCCACCTCTGGTGCTGCGTTCCACGGTGACCAGCGCATCGTCAGTGAGCCACCCCTGAGTGCGGAGTGTGATCAGGATCTCCCGAAGATCATCGTCACTGACGGCGTACGGCGGGTCGAGAAAGACCAGGTCGTAGGGCACTTCGGGGGTCGGTCCCGTCACGATCTGCTCGGCCCGGCCGGTGCGGACCTCGGCGCCCGGCAGTGCCAGTGCCTTGACGTTCTCCCGGACCGTGCGGGCGGCCCGGGCGTCGGCCTCCACCAGGAGCGCATGGGACGCCCCCCGGGACAGCGCCTCCAGGCCGACCGCGCCGGAGCCCGCGTAGAGGTCGGCGACCCGCACCCCGTCGAACGAACCGAGAAAGGACTCCCAACTGGAGAACAGTCCCTCGCGAGCGCGGTCGGACGTCGGGCGGGTGCCGGTGCCGGGCGGGACGGCGAGGCGGCGTCCGCCGGCCGTGCCGGCGATCACGCGGGTCATCTCGGTCCTTACACAGGGGTCGTCGTCGATGGGCCGTGCACGACACCCGTCGCGGAACGATCGCCCCAGGACGTCGGCCCGGCCCTTTCGGGCCAGTCTCTCAGCCCTTGTCGAGGTACCGCTCGCGCTCCTTGTCCAAAAGGGCGTCCAGGGCGGTGCGCAGCCCGGGCAGTGAGGTGAGCTCGGGGTCGGCCCGGACCACGGAGACGGCCTCTTCCCGTGCCGCGGCGATGATCTCCTCGTCGTCGATGACCGTCAGCATCCGCAGCGAGGATCGGACCCCGGACTGCGCCTGGCCCAGCACATCGCCCTCCCTGCGCTGTTCCAGGTCGATGCGGGAGAGCTCGAAGCCGTCCAACGTGGCGGCGACCGCTGCGAGCCTGGCCCGGGCCGGAGCCGCCTCCGGCATCTCGGTGACCAGCAGACAGAGCCCGGGGGCTGAGCCCCGACCGACCCGGCCCCGGAGCTGGTGGAGCTGGGAGACGCCGAACCGGTCGGCGTCCATGATCACCATGGCGGTGGCATTGGGCACGTTCACCCCCACCTCGATGACCGTCGTGGCCACCAGGACGTCCACCGCTCCGGCGGCGAAGCGGCGCATCACCTCGTCCTTGTCGTCCGGTGGCATCCGCCCGTGCAGCACCTCGATGCGCAGCCCTTCCAGCGGCCCGCGGCGCAACTGCTCGGCGATGTCGAGGACGGCCAGGGGCGGGCGCTTCTCCGCCTCGTCCTCGGCGGACTTCTTGCCGGCCTTGCCCGCCTTGTCGTCCTCCTCGTCGCCGATGCGCGGGCAGACCACGTACGCCTGGTGCCCCTTCTCCACCTCCTCGCGCACCCGCTCCCACGCCCGGGCCAGGAAGTGCGGCTTGTCCTGGGCCGGTACGACATGGCTGGCGATGGGCGAACGGCCGGCGGGCAACTGGTCCAGGACCGAGGTCTCCAGATCGCCGAAGACGGTCATGGCGACCGTACGGGGAATGGGCGTGGCCGTCATGACCAGCAGATGCGGGATGCGCTTCTCTCCCTGGGAGTTCCCCTTGGCGCGCAGGGCGTCCCGCTGCTCCACCCCGAAGCGGTGCTGTTCGTCCACGACGACCAGTCCCAGCTCCGCGAAGTGCACCTTGTCCTCGATCAGGGCATGGGTGCCGATGACCAGGCCGGCATCCCCGCTGACCAGGTCGAGCAGTGCCCCGCGGCGGGCGGCGGCCCCCATGGAACCCGTCAGCAGCACCACCTTGGTGGCGTGCTCCGCCCCACCGAGCATCCCGCCCTCGGCGAGGTCGCCCATCATCTCCACGATCGATCGATGGTGCTGTTGGGCGAGGACTTCGGTCGGGGCGAGCATCGCCGCCTGGCCTCCTGCGTCCACCACGGTCAGCATGGCCCGCAGCGCCACCAGGGTCTTCCCGGAACCGACCTCGCCCTGGAGCAGTCGGTGCATCGGGTGCTCGGTGGCCAGGTCGTCGAAGATCTCCTGGGTGACCTTGCGCTGGCCGTCGGTGAGGGTGAAGGGCAGCCGGGCGTCGAACGCGTCCAGCAGACCGCCGGGGGTGGGTCTGCGCGCCACCGCCGGCAATTGGGTGTCCGCGAACCGGCGCCTGGCCAGGGCCACTTGGAGGACGAACGCCTCGTCCCACTTCAGCCGCTGCTTGGCGGACTCGATGTCCGCCTTGGTCTGCGGTCGATGGATCTTCAGCAATGCCTCGGGCAACGGGACGAATCCCCGTCCATCCCGCAGGGCCGGCGGCAGCGGGTCGACCGCGTCCTGAGCGCGCGGCAAGACGGCGTCGACCGCCTTGGCGATCTTCCAGGACTCCATCCCCTTGCAGGCGGGATAGATCGGAATGAGCGCACCCGCCCAGGAGTCGACGTCCGCGCTCTCGGCAGCGCCCACCGCATCGGCATCGGGGTCGCCGCCCAGCTTGGCGTAGCTGGGATGGGCCAGTTGCAGCTTGCGGTTGAAGACGGAGACGCGACCGGCGAACATCGCCCGGCTCCCGGGCAGCAGTTCCTTCTGCGGGCGGTGGACACCACGGCCGAAGAACACCAACTGGAGCCGGCCGCTGCCGTCCGTGATGGTGATCTCCAGGCGCTTTCCCCGACCGCCGTTGAACGTGTGCACACGGGCGTCCGCGACCTGCGCCACCACCGTGACGTCCTCGTCGAGCGGGAGCTCCGCGAGCCGGGTCAGCTGCCCACGCTCCTCGTACCTGCGGGGATAGTGATGCAGCAGGTCCCCGACCGTATGCAGGTCGAGATGATCGGCCAGCACCTTGGCGGTGGCGGGTCCGAGCGACTTCTTCAGCGGTTCTTGGAGTGGTTCATCGAGCACGGGCACGCGTTCCATTGCACACCACGCCACCGACAACCGCCCGCACCTGTGGATCAGTCCTGGTCGTGAGTGTGGGACGGACCCTAGGATGGCGCGACACCCTGCCTCCTCCCACTCGCGGTCACCACCCCACGGGATCGCCCGACCCGCGCCGGCCCCCGGGTAAGAAGAGTCCCCCCACCGGCGCAGCGACGATGACTTCTGACACCACCGCACATGCGTCCGCGACCACTCCGCACACCTTCCAGGTCGATCTGCGCGGCCTGGTGGATCTGCTCTCCCACCACCTCTATTCGAGCCCCAAGGTCTATCTGCGCGAGCTGCTCCAGAACGCCGTGGACGCGATCACGGCCCGTCAGTCCGAGTACCCCGGCACGCCCGGGCGGGTGCGGCTGTCCGTCGATGCCGGACGGCTGCGGGTCGAGGACTCCGGCATCGGTCTGACGGAAGCCGATCTGCACAGCCTCCTCGCCACCATCGGCCGGAGTTCCAAACGGCCGGGGGCGGAGGGCATCGCCTCGGCACGGACGGAGTTCCTCGGTCAGTTCGGCATCGGTCTGCTCGCCTGCTTCGTGGTGGCGAGTGAGATCCGGGTCGTCAGCAGATCGGCGCGCACCGCGGACGCACCGCCCGTGGAGTGGTCCGCGCGGGACGACGGCTCCTACACGGTGCGTACCCTGCCGGCCGACGCACGGCCGCAGCCGGGGACGACGGTGGAGTTGATCGCCCGGCCTGGCAGCGCCGACTGGCTCGCCGAGGAGCGCGTGTACGCCCTCGCCCGGGACTTCGGACGCCTCCTGCCGTACGACATCAAGGTCGGCGACCGGGCCGTCACGGAGCTGCCGGCGCCCTGGGAGCGCGCCCACCCCAGTCCGTCCGCCCGCCGGGTGGCGCTGGCGGCGCACTGCAACGAACTGTTCGGCTTCAGCCCGCTCGACTCGATCGACCTGTCAGTGCCCGTCGCCGGGGTGCGGGGCGTGGCCTATGTGCTGCCGTCGTCGGTCTCCCCCGCCCAGCGGTCGGGCCACCGGGTCCACCTCAAGGGGATGTTGCTGACCGAGAGGGCCGATGAACTCCTGCCGGAGTGGGCCTTCTTCGTACGGTGCGTGATCGACACCGACTCGTTGCGGCCCACCGCGTCCCGCGAGTCGCTGTACGAGGACGAGACGCTCGCCATCGTGCGCGAGGCCCTCGGCGAACGGATCAGGGAGTGGCTGACCGGCCTCGCTGCCGGCGACCCCGAACGGCTGGCGCAGTTCCTGACCGTGCACCACCTCGGGGTGAAGTCCCTGGCACGGCACGACACCGAGATGCTGCGGACGATGTTGCCGTGGTTGCCGTTCGAGACCACGGACGGCTCCGTGTCGCTGGAGGAGTTCGCGCAACGGCACCCGGTGGTGCACTACACGCAGAGCGTGGAGGAGTTCCGTCAGGTCGCCCCGATCGCCGCGGCCCAAGGCATCGGCGTGGTCAACGGCGGCTACACCTACGACGCCGAACTCGTCGGCAAACTGCCCGCCGTCCGGCCCGGGACGACCGTCAGTGAGCTCGACGCCGACACCGTGACCGCGCACCTGGACTCGGTGGACCCCGCGGACGAACTGGCGCTGGCGGCCTTCCTGGCCGCCGCGCGCTCCCGGCTCGACCCGTTGGGCTGCGATGTCGCCCTGCGCGCCTTCCATCCGCTGACCGTGCCTGCGCTGCATCTCGACGATCGCGCCGCACGCCATGAACGGGCGCGCGCCGAGGCCGAGGAGGAGGCGGGCGAACTGTGGGCGGGCATCCTGGGATCGCTGCGCGGCAGCGCCCCCCGCGCCCGGCTGGTGCTCAACCACCTCAATCCGCTGGTCCGCCGGATCAGCACCCTCCCGGATGCGGAACTGGCCGCTACGGCGACGGAGGCACTGTACGGACAGGCCCTGCTGATGGCCCAGCGCCCCTTGCGGCCCGCAGATTCCGCGCTGCTCAACCGGGCATTCATCGGCCTCTTGGAGTGGGCCACGCACGACCGGGAGAACGGCCGATGACCACCGATGTGCCGTCCTTGCGCCAGGCCCTGCAGAGCAACCACGAGGAGCCGGAGGGGCCGGCGCGCAACGCCCGCGCGGAGCGAATATTCGCCGACATCGAGCGGTCGGGCGACACCGACCTCCTGATCGACGGCCTCCACCATCTGATGGTGGTCTACAACTACAGCTCCGAGACGGACAAGATGTTCGTCCCCTTCGCGCGGCTGCTGCGATTGTGGGAGGAACACCCCGGGGACTTCGACGCCCAACAAACCCACAGTCTGTTCTGGATGTTCAAGTGGGTCTCCAGCGGAATGATCGACCAACCGCACATCCCCCTCGCCTCCATCGAGAAGTGGCAGGCCGAGATGGAGCGGCGGTACCGGCTCGCGGGCCACTCGGAGCGGGCGGTACGGCAGGGGGAGCTGCGGATCGCCCGTCATCTGGGCGACCGGGAGCGGGCGACGGGTGCGTACGCGGCCTGGTTGGCGGCCGACCGGGACGACAAGAGCGACTGCCACGCCTGCGAACTGCATAATCAGGGCGCCTGGCTCGCCCAACTCGGTGAGGACAAGGCCGCCCTGGAGAGGTGGCGACCGGTGCTTGAGGGCGAGTTCACCTGTGCCCACGAGCCCCACGCCATCCTCGCCCAGTCCCTACTGCCCCTGCTGCGGCTCGGACGCGCGGACGAGGCCAGGGCCCACCATCTGCGCGGCTACCGACTGGTCCGTCCGATGGAGTCCATGCGCAGCGCAGTGGCCGAGCACGTGGAGTTCTGCGCGCTCACCGGGAACGAGGCGCGCGGGTTGGAGATCCTGGCCGAGCGGCCGGCGTACTTCACCCAGACCGGGGAGCCGGTCAGTCTGCTGGGCCAGCTTGCGGTGACGGCCCTCCTCTGTGATCGGCTGGTCGTGCTCGGCCATGGTGGGCAGCGCGTTCCGGGGCCGGGTGAACGGGCCTGGACCGCCGACGAACTCGGCCGGCACGCCCGCGGCGAAGCCCTGGAGCTCGCCGCCCGCTTCGACGAACGCAACGCCAACACCCATGTCAGCGACCTGGTGCGCCGGCGGATGGACCGGGCCCCGCTGGTGGAGCGGCTGCCGCTCGGGCTGCGGACCGGTCGTCCGGTGTCGGTGCGGCCGACCGGCCCGATTGCCGCTGCCCCTGCCGGTCCGGGAACGCCCGCATCGGCCGCGTCCCTGCTGGCCCGGGCCCGAGAGCTGTCCGCGGCACAGCGGCCGGACGCCCCACAGGCGTGGCGGGCCGCGGCAGCAGCGGCCGAGCAGGACGGCGGCACCCTGGACGCACTGGCGCAGGCCGAACTCCATGACGTCCTGGGTACGGAAGTGGGCCGGTCGATCGCCCGGTCGGTGGAGCACCTCCGGTTGGCGGCCCGACAGTACGAGGCGTCGGGTGAGGCCGGTCGGGCGCTGGCGGCGCAGGCGCGAGCGGCACACGTCGGTTGTCTCGACCATCCCTCCCACGAGCAGATCGAGGCCGCGCTGACGACCGTGGACGGCGCGTTCGACGAGGTCCGCGCGCTGCTCGCCAGCGGTGCGACGGACGCTCACCAGGCGAGTCGGGTCCTGCTGTGCCGCTCGCGCATCCTGAGCGTCCGGCTGGGCACGGCCCAAGGCACCGTGGCGGCGAGCGCCGCCGTCAGCGTCTGGGAGGAGGCGGTGGGCGAACTGCTCGCCTTCACCCGGGAGCACCGGGGCGATCCCGGTGTGGACGTCATCGTCGCCGAGGCACTCGGTCACCTCGGTGAGATCGCCGGCATCCGACGGGACCCGGCGAGGGCGGCGGAGCTCTACGCGGAATCTGCGGCCGGGTACGAGCGGGCCGGGCGCCCCTGGTACGCGGTGGACGTGTACGCGCAGCTCGCCCGGGCGAGCCGGGCGTCGGGCGATCTGGAGGGTGCGCAGCAGGCCGCCCGCACCGCTCTGGAGCGCGGTCGGGATGATGCTCCGCCGGCGGGGCGTGCCCGGTTGCACCTCCAGTTGGTGGAGCACCTCGCGGACACCGAGTCCCCGGACCGGGCGGCGTGGGAGGAGGCGGCCGAGCACGCGCTGGAAGGAGCGCACTGGGCCGACGAGGCGGGCGAGTCCGGGGGGCTGGGCGCCTACGCCCGGCACCGACTCGGTGGGCTCCTGCTGCGGCTGGGGCGGGCGGAGGAGGCCGCCGTCATCCTGGAGGCCGTGCTGCCGGAGCTGTCCGCAGACGACCACGGTGACGGGATGGTCGTACAGACCCTGTGGTGGCTGGGCGAGTGCCTGATGGCGCTCAACGAGCCACGGTCGGCGGCTGAGCACTGGTTGAAGGCGGCGGACATCGCCCGTACGTGGCCGGAGCAGCGCGACCACGCCATGCTCGCCAATCTGGCCGGGGAGGCCCTCTACCGTGCCGGTCTGAACGCCGAGGCCGAGTTGGCGTACCGGCGGGCGGGCGAGTTGTGGCGTGAACTCGGTGATGTCCGTGCGCTGGCCCGCAGTCTTCGGGTACGGGCGTGGATAGCGGTCCGCGAGGGCCAGGCCGGGCCGGCAGCCGCGCGGGACCTGATGGTCTCGGCCGCCTCCGGATGTGAGGAGGCCCTGCCCGGGCTCGGTGGCGAGGACCGCGATCGGATGCGCGTCGAACTGGCGGAGACCTATCGGCAGCTGGGGGAACTGCTGGTCAATTCGGTCGAGGGAGAACCGGGCGACAAGGACGCGGCCAAGGCGGCGGCTGCGCGGGCCGCGTACGAGGAGGCCCTGTCGCATGCGAAGCGCGCCGTCGAGGTGTTCGGGGCGGTGGGCGATGCGTGCTCCGAGGACCGGGCCAAGGCGGAGTTGCTGGCCGGCTGGTTGGAAGCCGACCTCGGCGATCCGGTAGGGGCTCGTGCTAGGGCACAGGGGGTGTTGGACGCGTTCTCGACGGAGGGGCTGAGGGGAGAGGCACAGGCGCTGCTGCGCTATGTGATGCGGTAGGACGCATCTGACCGGACGTGTCCGACACAGGCCGTCGTCCGCCCGTTCTCAGGTCCGGGCACCCGGTGAACGACGTCCTATCTGGGTGTGCGCTCCTGTTGCCTGAACGGTTCCTCTCTGCCGCTTCCGGTCGGGAAGCGGGCGCGGCTACTCAATTCCGATGCGGCTACTCCACTCCGATGAGGAGGGGCGTCGATCCCCTTCCCCCCTCGTACACGACCGTGTCCACCGCCAGATAGGCGTCTCGGACATGGCGCTCCAGGTGGGCTCCCACCTCGGTGGCGTCGGGGACGTCCTGGCCCAGGATCAGGGTCACCAGTTCGCCTCCCGCGGCCAACATCCGATCCAGCACCGCCGTCGCGGTGGCGGTCACGTCCGTACCGATGACCGCAACGTCCCCGTCTATCAGGCCCAGCACATCACCGGCCTGGCAGACCCCGGCCGACGTCCACGACTGCCGTTCCGCGACCGCAAGTTCGGCGTAGCGCGTCGCTCCGGCGGCGGCCGTCATGGCCACCACGTCCTCGTCGAACCGTCGGTCCGGTTCATGGACCGCGAGGGCGGCGATGCCCTGGACCGCGGCGCGGGTGGGGATCAGCGCCACCCTGATCCCTTCACCGCGGACCTGTTCCACCGCTGCCGCCGCGGTGTGCCTCAGTTCGGCCGAGTTGGGCAGGAGGACCACTTCGCGGGCGTGGGCGCGGCGGATCGCATCGACGAGTTCGCCGCTCGCCGGGGGCTCGCCGGGGCGAGCCAGCACCGTCGTGGCACCGGCGGCGCCGCACAGGTCCGCAAGACCCTCGCCGGGGAGGACGACGACGACGGCCCGTTGGGTCCGCTCGGGCGGCTGCGTCGCGCCTTCGCCGCTGTCGATCGCCGGATCGAAGTGGGTGATACGAATCCGGTACGGCCGGCCCGCTTCCACTCCGGCTTCCACGGCCGCCCCCGCGTCGTCGACATGGACGTGGACGTTCCACAGGCCGTCACCACCGACGACGACGAGGGACTCACCGAGAGCGTCCAGCCGCCCGCGCAGTTTCGCCACCGCCGTGTCATCGGCTTCCAGGAGGTAGATCACCTCGAAGGCGGGCCCGGCGTCCGCGCACGACGCCCCCGCCGTGATCGGGGGGCCGGCCGGGCGGACGGAGGCCAGTGGTGCGGGCGCCTCCCCGGAGACGGCCTTAACGAGCGCGCCCAGGACGGTGAGCAGTCCACGTCCGCCGGCGTCCACGACTCCGGCCCGGCCGAGGACGGCGAGTTGCCCGGGGGTGGCCGCCAGTGCCGTCTTCGCGCCCTCGTACGCGGCTCGGGCCACCGTTGCGGCATCCGCGTCGGGCGGTGTCTGCCGGGCTGCGTCGGCGGCTGCCGCGGCCACGGTAAGGATGGTCCCCTCCACCGGGTGGGCCACGGCTTCACGGGCGAGCACCGCTGCCCTTCGCAGTCCGCCGGTGAGGTCGTCGGCCGCGGCGATGCGCTCGGCGAGGCCGCGGAGCAGTTGCGCCAGGATCGTGCCGGAGTTGCCGCGGGCACCGATCAGCGCACCGTGCGCCATCGAGCGGACCACGTCGGCCACCGCGGGCCCGCCCGAACCGACACCGACCGCCTGGGTCTCATGGGCGACGAAGACCGCCTCGACCGCTTGGATCGCGGATTCCACGGTGAGGTACAGATTGGTGCCGGTGTCGCCGTCCGCGATGGGATAGACGTTGATCGCGTCGATCTCCTCGCGCTCCTGGCCGAGCGCCTCCAGCGCCAGTGCGCACCAGATCCGCACCGCTGCGGCGTCGAGGTTCTGCGGCACCTGGTGATCCTCCTTGAACCGCCGGAGCGGCCGTGGGCAGCGGGTCGCATCGCAGGGTAGACCCCGTGCGGAGGCGGAGGGCTGGGTGGGGGCGGCAAAACCCATGGTAGTTTCGTACTGCGGACGCAGTCGTTGTATGCTGCTCCGGTTGCCCGATGAAAATCGGGCGGTTCCCCGGCAAAGCCACCAATCAGCTCACTGATTTCCGGCACGCCGGAATTCACTGTAAGTGCACCTGAAGTCTTTGGAGTGACCCGTGGCTGCCAACTGCGACGTCTGCGGCAAGGGGCCGGGCTTCGGCAACAGCATTTCCCACTCGCACCGCCGTACGTCCCGTCGCTGGAACCCGAACATCCAGCGCGTGCGTGCCGTGGTCGGTAGGACGCCGAAGCGGCTCAACGTCTGCACCTCGTGCATCAAGGCCGGCAAGGTCTCGCGCTAATCGCGACGGTGACGTCGTAGCGCAGCCCCTGCGGTTGCCTTGAAAGCCGGTCCACCTTTTTGGTGGGCCGGCTTTTCGCTGTCCTGGCGCGCTTGATGAACGTGCCGCGCTTAATGACGTGGTGGGTTTGATGGCGTGGTGAGTTCGTGAGGGCTTCGGGCCACGCCTTCGCGGTGCGTCAGCGTAGGCGCCAGCCGTGGTCGACCGGGCCGATCCCCCGCCCGAGGGAGAACCCGGCGGCTATGGCTCCGGTCACGTACTCCTTGGCCGCCGCCACCGCCTCGGGCACCGAAAGACCGTGCGCCAGCCCCGCGGCGACCGCGGAGGCGAGGGTGCAGCCGGTGCCGTGCGTGTGGCGGTTGTCATGCCGGGGCGCGCGGAACCAGTGGCTGGCCGTGCCGTCGGTGAGGAGGTCCACCGCGTCGCCCGCCAGATGACCGCCCTTGATCAGCGCCCAGCGTGGCCCCAAGGCGAGTATCGCGTCGGCGGCTCGTCGTAGCCCCTGTTCGTCGGTGACCTCGACGCCGGTCAGTTGGGCCACCTCGTCCAGATTGGGGGTGGCGACCGTCGCGATCGGCAGCAGTGCGTGCCGTACGGAGTCCAGCGCCGACGCGGCCAGCAGGGAGTCACCGTGCTTGGACACCCCCACCGGGTCGACCACCACCGGCGCGGATGCGTCCGCGAGGAGTTCGGCGACGGTCTCCACCAGTGGGGCGGACGCGAGCATGCCGGTCTTGATCGCCTGGAAGCCGATGTCATCGGCGACACTGCGGTACTGGGCCCGCACCGCCTCGGGCGGCAGTTCCCAGTAGCCCTGCACGCCCAACGAATTCTGGGCGGTCACGGCCGCGACGACACTCATCCCGTGGGTGCCAAGGGCGAGCATCGTCTTGAGATCGGCCTGGATGCCGGCCCCGCCGCCCGAGTCCGAACCGGCGACGGTGAGTACGCGGGGCAGGTTCATCGCCCGCCCCCGGTGCCGAAGTGGTCCCACCCGCCGGTGCTGTGCCAGGGGGCCCCGTCCACGGTGACCTGGGGTTGCACCGATGCGCCGAGCACTTCGCCGATCACCTTCCAACGGGCGGGGAGCTTGACGTCCGGGGGGAAGGTGGCCAGGATCGCGTGGTCCTCTCCCCCGGTCAGCACCCATTGGATCGGGTCGACACCCACCGCCTGCCCGATGTCGTTCATCTGGCTGGGGATGTCGATGGCTCCCGAGCGCAGATCGATCCGGACCTTGCTGGCCTCGGCGATGTGCCCGAGGTCGGCGACCAGGCCGTCGCTGATGTCGCACATCGCGGTGGCGCCGAGACCGGCGGCGGCGGGGCCCGCGTGGTACGGCGGCTCGGGGCGACGGTGCGCTTCGACGAAGGCACGCGGTGAGCGGAACCCGCGAGAGAGCACGGCATGCCCCGCGGCCGACCAGCCGAGCCAGCCGGTGTACGCGACCACATCGCCCGGTCGCGCTCCGGAGCGGGTGACGGGTTCAAGGTTGCGCAGGTCTCCCAGTGCGGTGATGGCCAGGGTGATCACCTCGCCCCGGACCACGTCCCCGCCGACCACGGCGGCTCCGGCGACCTGGCACTCGTCGCGGATGCCGTCCATCAACTCCGTCGCCCAGGTGACGGGAAGCTCCGCCGGCACCACCATCCCGAGCAGCAAAGACGTCGGCACCGCGCCCATGGCCGCGATATCGGCCAGATTCTGTGCGGCGGCCTTGCGACCCACGTCGTACGCCGTCGACCAGTCACGGCGAAAGTGCCGGCCCTCCAGAAGGATGTCCGTGCTCGCCACGACCCTGCCGTCGGGGGCCGCCACGACCGCGGCGTCATCGCCGGGCCCCAGCCGTACCGCGGGGGTGGAGGTGAGTCGGGAAGTGAGCTCCCTGATGAGCCCAAACTCCCCCAGCTCGCCCACAGTGCCCTTCACCCGAGTCTCACCTCTCCGTCGTCCCACCGGTGTCTCCGGCAAGACCCCGTCCGGACCGGCCCGCCGGCCCGGAAGAACCCGCCCCGCCGGACCGTCCGACGAAGCCGCGGACCCATGTACGGGCCCTCCGCTTGCGGTCGCGGCGCGCTTGCTCCGTCGGTACCGTCAAGGGATACGTCAACTTCTGCTGTGCGCACACCACGCTGCGGGCGCCACCCGGCGCGGAGGTCTCCCCGCGGCCCACGGCGACGCGATACCGTGGCGTCCCTTTCTCTCCCCTGAGGTCTCCCCACCGACGGTAGGGGAAATGATCCTCGGGCCGCCCTGGAGGTTCCGTGGTACAGGCGTACATCCTGATTCAGACCGAAGTGGGCAAGGCGTCGATCGTCGCCGAGGCCATCGGAAAGCTTCAGGGAGTGATTCAGGCCGAGGATGTCACCGGCCCCTATGACGTGATTGTGCGCGCCCAGGCGGATACGGTCGACGCCCTGGGGCGTCTGGTGGTGGCCAAGGTCCAGCAAGTGGACGGCATCACCCGCACTCTGACCTGTCCGGTCGTGCACCTGTAGCCCCCGTCTGCGCTTGGCCGGCGACATCGGTCGGCCGGTCTCCGCCCGAACTGTGCCCCGGTGGGGCCGCTCGCTCCCGCGGGCTGCTCCCTCTTCGGACGCCACGACCACGGTCGCGGTTCCCCTGTTGCCGTCCGACCGGGCGGCCCCTGCACCGGTCGTCACGAGGAACTGCGACGAACGGCCGGTAGCTGAAGCCACAACGATCCACAGCCGTCGTCCGAACGGACCGCCGGCTGGGGCGACGCCGCGATCGTACTGCGCTGCGGTGTCCCCCGACGGGGGAAGGTGAGCTGCATTTCGGTGGGGCGACCGCTGCGGAGGCGGTCGCCCCACCGGCGAAACCACAGAGGACGGCACCGGCATCGGCGCCGGGACACGGCATCGGCCGGTGCCGCGCCGAAGTGACGTTGCCCATCGGGGTACTCACAACCCGCCATCGAGTTGACCCCCGGTCGCCCAACTCGGCTTTCTGTCGGGCGTATTGGCGCGGCGAAGGCCCTCTAGCGCAGTCCGGTGGAGCGTCGCAGCGCCGCCTGGATGAGTCGGTCGACCAACTCCGGGTAGCCGACGCCGCTCTCCTGCCACATCCGCGGGTACATCGAAATCGGGGTGAAGCCCGGCATCGTGTTGATCTCGTTGATGACGAACTCGCCCTCCTCGGTGAGGAAGAAGTCCGCACGGACGAGACCCTCGCACGAGGCCGCGTCGAAGGCGGCGACCGCCAGCCGCTGTACTTCGGCGGTCTGCTCGGCCGTCAGCGGTGCGGGCACGATGCCCTCGGCCGAATCGATGTACTTGGCCTCGAAGTCGTAGAAGGCGTGGGACTGCGCCGGGGGGATCTCGGCCGGGACGCTGGCCCGCGGACCGTCCTCGAACTCCAGCACCCCGCACTCGATCTCCCGGCCGCGCAGCAGCGCTTCCACCAGGATCTTGGGGTCGTGGCGCTGTGCCTCGGCCACCGCATCGTCGAGGCCGGACAGATCGCCGACCTTGGTAATGCCGATGGAGGATCCGGCCCGGGCGGGCTTGATGAACAGCGGCCAGCCGTGGTCGCCCGCGAAGTCGACGATCTTCTTGCGCGCGGCGGCGGGGTCCAGTTCCCACTCACGCGGGCGGATCACCGTGTAGGGGCCGACGGGCAGGCCGAAGGAGGTGAAGACCCGCTTCATGTACTCCTTGTCCTGGCCCACCGCGGAGGCGAGCACCCCGGAGCCGACGTACGGCACTCCGGCGAGCTCCAGCAGGCCCTGGATGGTGCCGTCCTCGCCGTAGGGGCCGTGCAGCACGGGGAAGACGACGTCGACCTCGCCCAGCGCTTTCGGCACTGCACCGGGCTCCGTGTAGACGACCTCGCGGCTTCCCGGGTCGACGGAGAGCATGACCTGTCCCTCGGGGGACTCGACCAACTGCTCGACGTGCGGGGTGCGGCGGTCCGTGATCGCCATCCGCTCCGGCTCGTCGGCGGTGAGCACCCACCGGCCGTCCGAGGTGATGCCGATGGGCAGCACCTCGTACTGGGAACGGTCGACGGCGCGCAGTACGGCTCCGGCGGTGACCATGGAGATCCCGTGTTCGGAACTGCGACCGCCGAAGACAACGGCCACACGCGGCTTGCGGAGCGGCTGCTCAGGGCGCTGCGGCTCAGGGCTCTGGGGGAGGTTCTCAGTGCTCATATCGGCTTGAGCGTACCTGTTGGTACCCCGGGAGTCAGCGCCGCTGCGTCCGGTCGTGTCAGCGGCGTTCGGCCTTGGCGCTGCGGGACATCAGCTCCTTCAGCGCGACCACCGGGGGCTTGCCGTCGTGCACGATGTCGACGACCGTCTCCGTGATCGGCATATCCACTCCGTGCCGACGGGCCAGATCCAGCACGGATTCACAGGACTTGACGCCTTCGGCGGTCTGCCTGGTGACGGCGATCGTCTCCTGCAGGGTCATGCCCTTGCCGAGGTTCATCCCGAAGGTGTGGTTGCGCGAGAGCGGCGAGGAACAGGTGGCGACCAGGTCGCCGAGTCCCGCGAGCCCGGAGAAGGTGAGCGCATCCGCGCCCATGGCGAGCCCCAGGCGCGTGGTCTCGGCCAGACCACGGGTGATCAACGATCCCTTGGCGTTGTCACCGAGGCCCATGCCGTCCGCGATGCCGACGGCGAGACCGATGACGTTCTTCACTGCGCCGCCGAGCTCGCACCCCACCACATCGGTGTTGGTGTACGGGCGGAAGTACTGGGTGTGACAGGCCGCCTGGAGCCTTCTGGCGACGGCCTCATCGCGGCAGGCGACGACCGAGGCCGCGGGCCGGCGCTGGGCGATCTCCTTGGCCAGGTTGGGACCGGTGACCACCGCGACGCGATCGGCACCGACACCGGCGACCTCCTCGATGACCTCGCTCATCCGCTTGGCGGTGCCGAGTTCGACGCCCTTCATCAGCGAAACGAGGACGGTGTTCGCGCCCAGCTCGGGCACCCAGGCGGCGAGATTGGCGCGCAGGGTCTGCGAGGGGACGGCGAGCACCGCGAAGTCGGCACCGTGCAACGCCTCGGCCGGGTCGGTGGTGGCCGACAGGGAGGGCGGCAACTCGATGCCCGGGAGGTAGTCGGGGTTGGTCCGGGTGGTGTTGACCGCTTCGGCGAGCTCGGCGCGACGACCCCACAGGGTCACATCGCACCCCGCGTCGGCGAGCACCATGCCGAAGGCCGTCCCCCAGGAGCCCGTTCCAAAGACGGCTGCCTTCGCCGGGTGTGTCACATCGTTCCTTCCCCTGCGGCTTTGCGCCGCTGTTCTGCACGCGCCGTGCGGTGGTCGAACGGCTCGGCCGGTGCCTTGGTTCCCCGTACCTCTTCGAGGAGTGCGGTGATGTCCCCCATGATCGCCTCGGTCACCTCGCGCAACACCTCGGGCGTGGGTTCCTGATCGTAGAACCTGGTCAGGTCGACGGGCGGTCCGGCCTGCACGATCAGGGTCTTTCGGGGGAAGAGCCGCAGCGGCCTCTCCTTGGCGTACGGGGGCATCGCGAGGTTGGCACCCCACTGGGCGACCGGAATCACGGGAGCCTTGGTCATCAGCGCGACCCTGGCGGCGCCGGTCTTGCCCACCATGGGCCACATCTCGGGGTCGCGCGTGATGGTGCCTTCGGGGTAGAAGGCCACGCACTCGCCCTGTTCGATGGCGGCGACCGCGGCGCGGAAGGCGTCGAGCGCGTCGGTGGTCTCCCGGTAGACGGGGATCTGCCGAGTGCCGCGGAGCATCATGCCGACGAAGGACACCCGGAAGAGCGCCGCCTTCGCCAAAAAGCGCGGCACCCGTCCGCTGTTGTACTGGAAGTGCGCGTAGGACAGCGGGTCGAGATAGGAGTTGTGATTGACCGCGGTGAGGAATCCGCCGTCGGCCGGAATGTGTTCCATTCCCCGCCAGTCCCGCTTGAACAGAACCAGTAGCGGCGGTTTTGCGATGACCGCCGCCAGGCGGTACCAGAAGCCGATTCTACGGCGGGACACTCGGACACCCTTCTTCTTCGTCCGGGCGTTTGCCCGGATGCCGGGGGTCAAGTGTCGCCCCAGCCCCCTGGTCTGTCGAGGACACGGTACGCCCCGACTACCGGACCGCCCCGTCGGATCAACCCCGCGGCGGGCCACAATGGGAAGCACACGCAGCCCTGCGCACTTGGACGGAGAGCCGACCACGAACACCGACCCAACGGCACGCTGGTCCTTGGTGATCCCGTTGAAGCCCCTCGCCCTGGCGAAGAGTCGACTGGCCTCCCGCGCGGGTGACCTGCTGCGACCACAGCTGGCGCTCGCCTTCGCCGAAGACACCGTCGTAGCCGCGCTGGCCTGCACGGCCGTGCGAGATGTGGCAGTTGTCACGAACGACCTCCTGGCCGGCAGCCGACTGCGGGCGCTGGGGGCGCGCATCGTGCCCGACCGCCCGGCGACGGGGCTCAACGCCGCATTGGTCCAAGGGGTCCGTGCCGTGCGTCAGGGGCGGCCCGGGGCTGCCGTGGCCGCGCTCAATGCCGATCTGCCCGCACTCAGGTCGGAGGAATTGGGGCGGGTGCTGGAGTTCGCCCATGGATTTCCGCGAGCCTTTCTCGCTGATGCGGTGGGCATCGGCACCACTTTGCTGACGGCCGGCCCGGGAGTGGAATTGCAGCCCGCTTTCGGCGGCTCGTCACGAAGTCGCCATTCGATGTCAGGGGCGGTGGAAATCACGCTGAGTGGTGTCGATTCCGTCCGTCAGGACGTGGATACCGGGGATGACCTCTCCGCCGCACTCGCACTGGGCGTGGGACTTCGGACGAACGAACGACTGGCCGGGGTGCAGCGCATGGAGGGGTAGCCCGATCCCATTTCGGCATTCCTGTTGGAGGGCACTGCTCCACCGGAGTGGTGCCGCATCGAAACGGCCGCCTTCTCCCTCGGATTCCGTACGGGTATCGGATGCGCCCGTCACAGGCGGCAGGACGGATCGGCAGGGTCGCCTCGGCAGGGCATAGGCTTCGTCCCATGCAGGCGACTTCGTTTACCTACGATTCCGACACTCGCAGCGGGAGCGTGCTGCTCGACGACGGCACCCCGATGGAGTTCGACGCAGCGGCCTTCGACGCGGGCGGGCTGCGGTTGTTGCGGTCGGGCCAGCGGGTCCGGATCGAAACTGCGGGCGAGGGCACGGACCGTCGTATCACCCTGGTGACGCTCCAGACCTTCTGAGCCCGGCGCACGTACCCCGTACCGAACCTCTCGGACCCCGTCTGAGCTGCCGCTTCCTCCAACAGCTGAGGGCCGGTGGCCGGGTCTGGACATGCCGCGGGCCGGGCTCCCCGGAGGGAGCCCGGCCCGGCGCGTGAGCGGCCCGTTGGGTACCGCCTACCTCTTCCTGGCAGTGGCCGTCTTCTTGGCGGCGGTGCTGCGTGCCGTGGCCTTCTTGGCGGGCGCCTTCTTGGCGGTGGCCTTCTTCGCCGGGGCGGTCTTCTTGGCCGTGGCCTTCTTGGCGGCGGCCTTGGCGGGCGCCTTCTTGGCCGCGGCCTTCTTGGCCGTGGTCGCCTTCTTCGCGACCGTCTTCTTCGCCGCGGTGGCCTTTGTCGCGACCGTCTTGCGGGCGGTCGTGGCCTTCTTCGCGGCGGTCTTCTTGGCGGTGGCCTTCTTGGCCGCGGCCTTGGTGGTCGTCCGGGTGGAAGCACCGCCCGACAGGCTGCCCTTGGGCGCCTTCTTGACCGAGACCTCACCACCGCGCGGCAGCTTCTTCGAGCCGCTGACCAGGTCCTTGAAGCCCTGGCCCGCACGGAAGCGGGGTACGGAGGTCTTCTTGACCCGGACCCGCTCACCCGTCTGGGGGTTGCGGGCGTAGCGGGCGGGACGGTCGACCTTCTCGAACGATCCGAAGCCGGTGACCGATACCCGGTCTCCGCCGACAACCGCGCGGACGATCGCGTCAAGCACCGCGTCGACAGCGTCTGCGGCCTGCTGACGGCCGCCGAGCTTGTCGGCAATCGTTTCTACGAGCTGCGCCTTGTTCACGTCTTCCCCTTCGGAGACATTGCCGGAACGAATGTGTCCAGGCTTTTTCGCACGTTAGGCAGATATATACCGCAAATCAAACACGAAACGGTCTAATCACCCTAGTGCCGCAACGAAGTCGACTTCGGAAGTGGGTCAGCACGGAGTTCGGACGTCAGTCGCCTTCGGGAAATCGACCCTCGTCGAGGTCCTTCATCAAGCGGTCCAGACGCCGTGCTGCATCCGGGAGATCGTGCTTCGCCGCTGCCGTCACGACCAGCAGCTTCCGGGACAGCGCCTTCCTTACGCCCTCCGGGACTTGCAGTTCACGCACTCGTGTGTGCGCTTCCTTGAGTTGGGCCGCGAGCTCGGCATAGAGCTTGAGTTGGTTGTCGCGTCCCATGCACCGATTGTGCCATCTGGGGCGAGTTGTCGCCCGGCAGGGTCTCAACAGACGACTGCGCCCCCCACCGGACGGTGGGGGGCGCAGTCGGGTAAAAGCGCTGATCAGACCTGTAGAGTGCGTGGTTTGAAGGCGGGGCGAGTGGACTCGTAAGCCGCGATGTCCGCTTCGTTCTGAAGGGTGAGGCTGATGTCATCCAGCCCGTTCAGCAGCCGCCAGCGTGCATTCTCGTCGAGTTCGAAAGCAGCCGTGATGCCCTCGGCCCGCACCTCGCGCGCCTCCAGGTCAACCGTGATGTCGACGTTGGGATCGGCTTCGGTGAGCTCCCAGAGCCGCTCGACGGTCTCCTGCGGCAGAACGACGGTCAGCAGACCGTTCTTGAGGGAGTTGCCGCGGAAGATATCGGCGAACCGGGAGGAGATGACCGTCTTGAAGCCGAAGTTCTGGAGTGCCCAGACGGCGTGCTCACGCGAGGATCCGGTACCGAAGTCGGGCCCTGCGACCAGGACCGATGCACCCTGCCGCTCGGGCAGGTTGAGGACGAAGGAGTCGTCCTTGCGCCACGCCTCGAAGAGTCCGTCCTCGAAACCGTCCCGGGTGACCTTCTTCAGCCAGTGGGCGGGGATGATCTGGTCGGTGTCCACATTGCTGCGGCGCAGCGGGACGGCGCGGCCGGTGTGTGCGGTGAATGCTTCCATGGCTCCTCAGACTCCCGCGGTGACGGCTGCATCAGCCTGGTCGGACAGATCGGCCGGAGAGGCCAGATGGCCCAGTACCGCGGTGGCGGCGGCAACCTGCGGCGAAACGAGATGGGTACGTCCGCCCTTGCCCTGCCGCCCCTCGAAGTTGCGGTTCGAGGTGGATGCGGAGCGCTCGCCAGGGGCCAGTTGGTCGGGGTTCATGCCCAGACACATCGAGCATCCCGCGTGCCGCCACTCAGCGCCGGACTGGGTGAAGACCTTGTCCAACCCCTCCTCGACCGCCTGGAGCGCCACGCGCACCGAGCCGGGCACCACCAGCATCCGTACCCCGTCGGCGACTTTGCGCCCGTCCAGGATGGACGCGGCGGAGCGCAGGTCCTCGATGCGACCGTTGGTGCAGGAGCCTACGAAGACGGTGTCGACCTTGATCTGGCGCAGCGGCTGGCCGGCGCTCAACCCCATGTACTCCAGGGCCCTTTCAGCTGCATGCCGCTCCGAAGCGTCCTCGTACGAAGCAGGATCGGGGACGTTGGAGGACAGCGGCGCGCCCTGCCCCGGGTTGGTACCCCAGGTGACGAAGGGAGCCAGTTCGGTGGCGTCGATGACGACCTCGGCGTCGAAGGCCGCGTCGTCGTCGGTGCGCAGCGTCTTCCAGTACTCGACCGCAGCGTCCCAGTCGGCGCCTTCGGGGGCGTGGTCACGGCCGCGCAGGTACTCGAAGGTGGTCTCATCCGGTGCGATCATGCCGGCGCGGGCGCCCGCCTCGATCGACATGTTGCAGATGGTCATCCGCGCTTCCATCGAAAGCTTCTCGATGGCCGAGCCGCGGTACTCCAGGATGTAGCCCTGACCGCCGCCGGTACCGATCCGGGCGATGATCGCGAGGATGAGGTCCTTGGCGGTCACCTCCTCGGGCAGTTCGCCCTCGACGGTGATGGCCATGGTCTTGGGGCGGGCCAGCGGCAGCGTCTGGGTAGCCAGTACATGCTCGACCTGCGAGGTGCCGATACCGAAGGCGAGGGCACCGAACGCACCGTGCGTGGAGGTGTGGGAGTCACCGCACACCACGGTGGTACCGGGCTGGGTCAGTCCCAGCTGGGGTCCCACGACATGGACGACACCCTGCTCGACGTCGCCCAGCGGGTGCAGTCGCACACCGAAATCGGCGCAGTTCTTCCGCAGCGTCTCCAACTGGGCTCGGGAGACGGGGTCGGCAATGGGCTTGTCGATGTCGAGCGTCGGTGTGTTGTGGTCTTCGGTGGCGATGGTGAGGTCGAGGCGACGCACGCGCCGATTGCCCAGACGGAGTCCGTCGAAGGCTTGGGGGCTGGTCACCTCGTGCAGCAGATGCAGATCGATGTAGAGCAGGTCGGGCTCGCCCTCAGCGCGCCGGACGACGTGGTCGTCCCAAACCTTCTCCGCGAGTGTCCTACCCATCGCTTTCCCTCCGGCCGGCCACGATGCCGGCACCGCTAGAGATCCTGACGCAGCCCGTTGTCGCAGGCTGCTACTACAGACTGGCGGGTTCCCGAGAAATTTGAACTTGCGTTTCACAGTGTGAGACGCGAGTATCGTTGCATGGACAACTCTAGCGGCGTCGGCGTTCTCGACAAGGCGGCTCTGGTACTGAGCGCACTGGAGTCCGGTCCGGCCACCCTCGCCGGGCTGGTCGCGGCGACCGGGCTCGCCCGACCCACGGCCCATCGACTGGCCGTGGCACTGGAACACCACCGGATGGTGGCGAGGGACATGCAGGGCCGGTTCATCCTGGGGCCGCGGCTCTCGGAGCTGGCCGCCGCGGCCGGTGAGGACCGTTTGCTGGCCACCGCCGGTCCGGTCCTGACCCATCTGCGCGATGTGACCGGTGAGAGCGCACAGCTGTATCGCCGCCAGGGAGATATGCGGATCTGTGTGGCCGCGGCCGAGCGGCTGTCCGGATTGCGGGACACGGTCCCGGTCGGATCCACACTGACGATGAAGGCAGGCTCGTCCGCCCAGATCCTGATGGCCTGGGAGGAGCCCGAGCGGCTGCACCGCGGTCTCCAGGGCGCACGCTTCACGGCGACGGCGCTCTCGGGCGTACGGCGCCGGGGCTGGGCCCAGTCGATCGGCGAGCGCGAGCCCGGGGTGGCATCGGTCTCCGCTCCGGTGCGCGGCCCCTCCAATCGCGTCGTCGCCGCGGTGTCGGTCTCAGGACCCATCGAGCGGCTGACCCGGCACCCCGGCCGGATGCACGCACAGGCGGTCATCGACTCGGCCGCCCGGCTGAGCGAGGCCCTGCGCCGCACCAACTGACCCACCTCCGACACGGGAACTCCCCCGCCGAGGGCGGCGGATGACTGATGGTCAATCCCTGCTCGCCCGGGGGGAGTTCCTCGGGGGCACCCGACCGGCCCGGCCAACGACCGCTCTGGAACGCCTCACTGCGGGGGCGCCGGGGAAGCTGCCGGTGGGCCGGCCGGCTCCCCTCGATCGTTGCGGTGCAGACCCCGGGAGCGGGAGAACGAAGAAGCCCTCCGCATTGCTGCGGAGGGCTTCTCCTGATGTACCCCCGACCGGATTCGAACCGGCGCTACCGCCTTGAGAGGGCGGCGTGCTAGGCCGCTACACAACGGGGGCAAGATCTGGGATCTGCTGGCCTACCAGGACTCGAACCTAGACTAACTGAACCAGAATCAGTCGTGCTGCCAATTACACCATAGGCCATGGTGATTTCCGTACCCCCGACCGGATTCGAACCGGCGCTACCGCCTTGAGAGGGCGGCGTGCTAGGCCGCTACACAACGGGGGCCCTAGCGATCCCACCCGGCGAGGCCGGGTGATGTCACTGCGCGATCACCGGGAGCGACCCAAGTGATCAGCAGGATGGATCTGTACCCCCGACCGGATTCGAACCGGCGCTACTGCCTTGAGAGGGCAGCGTGCTAGGCCGCTACACAACGGGGGCTTTGCAGATGAGCTCTGCGAGCTGGCCTACCAGGACTCGAACCTAGACTAACTGAACCAGAATCAGTCGTGCTGCCAATTACACCATAGGCCACCAAAAAGCAACCCCCACTGAGGGGATTCATTTGGTTTGCGCTTTCCGGTCTGACCCCGTGGCCTTGGCGGGCGGCGCAGGAAGAACATTACCCGAAGGAGAGCGGCGCTCCAAAACGGGTATCGCCCTGCAACAGGGCGGGAAGCTGGTCGAGAGCGGTGATCCGGACGAGTTCGGGCCGGCCACCGACACCCGTGCGGTCCAGCCAGACCGCGGGGAGCCCCGCCTCACTCGCTCCGCGGGCGTCGATGTCCGGCTCGTCCCCCACGTACAAGACCTCGTGGGCCGGCAGCTCCATGGCCTCGCAGGCAGTGTGGAAGGCTCTGGCAGCCGGCTTGCTGTAGCCGAGTTCGGCCGCGCAGATCACCGTCTCGAAGCGTTCGCGCACCCCCAGCACCCGCAGTTTGTGGTCCTGAACGGCGAGCGCCGAGTTGGACAGGATCCCGTGCCGGTACCCCGTGAGGAGGTCCAGCACCGGAACCACATCGGGAAAGAGGGTCCAGGCGGCCTCGTAGTGGGCGATGTAGCGCTCGAACCAAGCGTCCGCCTCGGGATCCGACAGCCCGGCCAGGCCGGTGAACATCCGCACGCGGTCGCGCCGGTGCTGCTGCCAGTCGACCTCCCCGGCCGAGAAGCGCGCCCAGTGCACGGCGGTGACCTCCCGCCAACGCAGGAGGGCCTGGTCGGCGGAGTCGTATCCGGCGTCCAGGCCCTCCGAACGGAGGTGCTGCATGATCCCCAGGCGATCGGCGTCGTAGTAGTTGAAGATCGTGTCGTCTACGTCCCACAGGACGGCGCGGATCGTCATGATCCAACGCTACCGATGCTCCTGGGCACCGTCACGGGATCGCGTGATCCCGTGACGCGTACGGCTCAGGCCGTGAGCTTCGCCAGTGCCGCGTCGATCCGGGACAGGGTCTTCTCCCGGCCCAGGATCTCCAGGGACTCGAAGAGCGGCAGGCCGACCGTGCGACCGGTGACGGCGACCCGTACCGGCGCCTGCGCCTTGCCGAGTTTGAGGCCGTGGGCCTCACCGGCGGCCAGGACCGCTTCCTTCAGCGATTCGGCGCTCGTCCAGTCGGCGGACTCCAGCTTCTCCCGGGCGGTGCGCAGTAGGGCGTCGGAGCCCTCCTTCATCGCCTTCGTCCAGGAAGCCTCGTCCTCGGCGGGCTCGGCCAGGAAGAGGAAGTCGACGTTGACCGTGATGTCAGAGAGGACCGTGAGGCGGGTCTGGGCGTAGGGGGCGATTGCCTCCCAGGCCGCGCGGTCGAACTGCTCGGGGGCCCAGGTGGCGTACGGGGCCTCAAGCCAGGGAGCGCACGCCTCGGTGAACGCCTTCACATCGAGCAGACGGATGTGGTCGGCGTTGATCGCCTCGGCCTTCTTGAGGTCGAAGCGCGCCGGGTTGGCGTTGACGTCGGCGATGTCGAACCGTTCGATCAGTTCGGCGATCGAGAAGATGTCCTGGTCGGCCGAGAAGGACCAACCGAGCAGCGACAGGTAGTTCAGCAGTCCCTCGGGGAGGAAACCGCGCTCCCGGTAGAGGTTGAGGGAAGCCTGCGGGTCGCGCTTGGACAGCTTCTTGTTGCCCTCGCCCATCACGTACGGGAGGTGGCCGAAGGCCGGGATCTGCTGGGCGACGCCCAACTCGATCAGTGCCTTGTAGAGCGCGATCTGCCGTGGTGTGGAAGAGAGGAGGTCTTCGCCACGCAGTACGTGCGTGATCTCCATGAGCGCGTCGTCGACCGGGTTGACCAGGGTGTACAGCGGAGCGCCGTTGGCCCGGACGATGCCGTAGTCCGGCACGTTGTCCGGGGTGAAGGTCAGCTCGCCGCGCACCAGGTCGGTGAAGACGATGGGCTCGTCGGGCATCCGGAAGCGGACGATGGCCGGGCGGCCCTCGGCCTGGTAGGCCGCGATCTGCTCGGCGCTCAGCGCGCGGCAGTGGCCGTCGTAGCCGGAGGGGCGGCCGGCAGCCCGTGCCGCCTCGCGGCGTGCGTCGAGTTCCTCGGTGGTGCAGTAGCAGTGGTAGGCGTACCCACCGTCGAGGAGGCGCTGCGCGATCCCCTGGTAGATGTCCATGCGCTGCGACTGCCGGTAGGGGGCGTGGGGGCCGCCGACCTCGGGGCCCTCGTCCCAGTCGAGGCCGAGCCAGCGCATCGAGTCCAGCAGTTGCTGGTACGACTCCTCCGAGTCGCGTGCGGCGTCGGTGTCCTCGATGCGGAAGACCATGGTGCCGCCGTTGTGCCGGGCGAAGGCCCAGTTGAACAGGGCGGTGCGGACCAGACCCACATGGGGGTTTCCGGTCGGCGAAGGACAAAAACGTACGCGGACGTTCGCGTTAGCCACGCTTGATCACCTTGTTGGTGAGAGTGCCGATGCCTTGGATGGTGACGGCGACCTCGTCGCCGATGCCGAGGGGGCCGACCCCGGCCGGGGTGCCGGTGAGGATCACGTCACCCGGGAGCAGGGTCATGGCCTCGGTGATGTTGACGATCAGATCCGTAATGGAGTGGATCATCTGTCGGGTGCTGCCGAGCTGACGTTGTTCGCCGTTGACGGTGCACTGGACCGTCAAGTCGCCCGCTTCTTCCAGGCTGATGCCCGTCTCCACCCACGGCCCGAGCGGGCACGAGGTGTCGAAGCCCTTGGCCCTGGCCCACTGGGCCTCGCGCTTTTGGACGTCGCGTGCGGTGACGTCATTGGCACAGGTGTAGCCGAGGATGACGTCCTGGACGCGCTCGGGCGGCACTTCACGGCACATGCGGCCGATGACGACCGCGAGTTCGGCCTCGTAGTGGACTTCCTCGGAGAACGAGGGGTACGCGATGGCGTCGCCGGAACCGATCACCGAGGTGGACGGCTTGAAGAAGGCGAAGGGGGCCGGCGGGAGCTCGTGTCCGAGCTCAGCCGCGTGGTCCGCGTAGTTGCGGCCGAAGGCGACGACCTTGTTCGGCAGCACCGGCGGCAACAGCCGCACCTTGCTGAGCGGGACCTTGGTGCCCGAGAGCTCGAAGTCCGCGAACGGGATGCCCTTGATGATGTCGAGGACGAGTTCCTCGGGACCGTCACCCTCGACCGCGCCGAAGGCGACATTGCCGTCGATGGAGAATCTGGCGATGCGCACGGATGCGGCTGCCCCTCTACTACTGCTGACGCTGCTGAAGCCTGACGGTCCAGGCTAACGCGGTCGCGGGGAGCCCCGACGCCCACCGCCCCGCAGCCGTGGTGTCCGACGTGCGCCCTACGGCTGCGGGGCGGTGGACGAACCGGGTGCGGGGCGATGGGGGGGGACGGCGTGGCCGTCGATGGCGCCAGCTCGGGAGAGCTCGGCCTCAGGAGGCGGGGGCGTCCATCAGGATCGTGCGACGGGGGTTGGCCGTCTGGGTGGGAAGATCGAGCGAGTGCTCCGGCTGCTCCGGCGTCTGCAGCTGCTCGGCGTCCGAGAGATGGGCGAGGGTGGTGCGCCGGGGGTTCGCTATGTTGCGGAGCATCATCGTCTTCATCGGTGTTTTTACGACCTTCTCGGCGTATGGCCGCACAGACGGCGGCGGAAGCGGCGGTCACTACAGAGTGCTGATTCTGTAAAGCGCCAGGCTAAACATCCGATTCCCCGAGAAATCTCCGGAAAGCCGAGGTTCAGGGTGTGATTTTGGTCACGATTCGATGCGCATTTCGGTCAATGTGGACCGTTGATCATCTCCGAGGAATCGGACATTTAGCGCCTGAATCTGGCATTCCACTCTCGATCATGGCGACTGGGACACCCGTTCAGGGCTTGGAAGTCGCAGCAATTCGCACCTTTTGACCAGGAAATCCTTCTACGCCTGGTGACCCGCCACTCACACCGAGTCACCCAGGTCACAGGACGGTACGCGGCCCTTGTTGCGGATCCTGCACTGTGCTGGAATTCCACGCACCGCCGCGGTTTCAGGCCGGCGCGCAGAGGCGCAACGCAGCGCCGAGCGGCGGCGGGAGAAGGGGGAGAAGCGCCGGTCACTCACGACCACCAAAACGTAGGGGCGCCCCGCGCCTCACAGACGCCGACACCGTCCCGCCGCAATCCACGGCAGGGGCGCCTGGTCCAGAGGTTGCGACGCTAGTGCAGGGACGTTACAAGAGGGATGGCAGCGCTGCGGCCGAACCGGAGCCGCAGGGCGGGACCGACCGCGGCTCCTCGCCCCAGCACACCCAGAACCAGACTCCGACAGCGCCGGGCGAAGGCGGCACTTCCGCACGCCCCGGCGCGTCTGTCCCGGACGGCCCCGAAGCGCCCAAGGCCCTGCCCAAGGCGAAGGGTCCCAACGACACCGGCTCGCGCCTTGCGCTGCGCAACTGGCGCATCAGCACCCGTCTCGTCTCCCTCCTGACGCTCCCCGTCGTCGCCGCGACCACCCTGGGCGGTCTGCGGATCAACGAGTCCATGGAACGCATGGAGCAGCTGGAACACATGCAGCTGCTCACCAACATGACCCAGGAAGCGACCAGGTTGGCGGTAGCCCTCCAGGACGAGCGCGACCTGACGGCCGGCCCCCTCTCCAACGGGGTGCCCGAAACCAACTTCAAGGTCACCAGTGAGCGCCTGGAGACGGACCGGGCGCGGGCGGCGTTCCTGGAAACCACCCTGGACATCTCCAACAACGGTGACCGCGAAGCCATCGACGGCATCCGGCAGAACGCGAACATCATCGTCACCCAGATCAAGGACCTCACGAGGATCCGGGAGAACGCCTACGCGCCCGACACGTCCGTGGCGCTGACGGTCCAGAGGTACCACCGGCTGATCCAGTCCCTGCTGAGCCTCTCCCAGGACATGGCCCAGGCGACAAGTAACCCGGAGATGATCCAGCGTACGCGTGCGCTGGCGGCCTTCTCCTCCGCCAAGGAGTACGCCTCGATACAGCGCGCGATCATCGCGTCGGCGCTGCCCGGCGGCAACGACAGCAAGAAGGTCAAGCTCGACGAGGACGACCGCGAGTACGGACTCACCGCCTTCGAGAACGGCGACGACGAACTCCAAGAGTTCCAGGGGATCTACGACACGTACGGCGGTGACGCCTCCGAGTTGACGGACGCGCTGGACAACGGCAACCCGATCATCGCGGCCTCCGAGCAGTACGCATCCCAGGTGTTCTCGAAGGAACGGGGCATCCACGAGCAGACGGCGCGCTCGTACCTGGACTGGACGGACGACTACACCGTCCGCATCGACGCGATGAACACCATCGAGGCGACGCTGCTCGGCGAGATGGAGGCCAAGGCCCGTCAGCTGCGCGAGGAGTCACAGCAGGAAGCCATCATCAACGGTGCGCTGATCCTGTTCGTCCTCGGCGTCTCGCTCGTCGGCGCGTTCGTGGTGGCCCGCTCCATGATCCGTTCGCTGCGCAGGCTCCAGGACACCGCTACCAAGGTGGCCCAGGAACGCCTGCCCGAGCTGGTCAAGCACCTCTCGGAGTCGGACCCGCAGGACGTCGACACCTCCGTCGAGTCGGTCGGTGTGCACTCCAGGGACGAGATCGGCAAGGTCGCCGCGGCCTTCGACGACGTGCACCGCGAGGCGGTTCGACTCGCCGCAGAGCAGGCGCTGCTGCGAGGCAACGTCAACGCGATGTTCACCAACCTGTCCCGCCGTTCACAGGGACTCATCCAGCGTCAGCTCTCGCTCATCTCCGAGTTGGAGTCCCGCGAGGCCGACCCGGACCAGCTGTCGTCGCTGTTCAAGCTGGACCACCTGGCGACCCGTATGCGCCGGAACGGTGAGAACCTCCTCGTCCTCGCGGGCGAGGAGCCGGGCCGTCGCTGGACGCGGCCGGTCCCCCTCGTCGACGTGCTGCGTGCCGCCGCGTCGGAGGTGGAGCAGTACGAGCGCATCGAGTTGGCCTCCGTGCCGACCACCGAGGTCGCCGGCCGGGTCGTCAACGACCTCGTGCACCTGCTCGCCGAGCTGCTGGAGAACGCCACGTCGTTCTCCTCGCCCCAGACCAAGGTCCGGGTCACCGGTCACGCACTGCCCGATGGACGGGTGCTGGTCGAGATCCACGACACCGGCATCGGCCTCTCCCCCGAGGACCTCGCCGCAATCAACGAGCGGCTGGCGTCGCCGCCCACCGTGGACGTCTCGGTCTCCCGTCGCATGGGCCTCTTCGTGGTCGGTCGACTCTCCCTTCGCCACGGCATCCGCATCCAGCTGCGTCCCTCCGACTCCGGGGGTACGACCGCGCTGGTCATGCTCCCCGTCGACGTTGCTCAGGGCGGCCGGAAGGTCCCCCTCGCACCCGGTGCGGTGCAGGGCGCGCCGCCGATCATTCCGCCCGGTCTGGGCGGCCCCGTCACGACGGGGAACAATGGACGCCCCGGGATCAGCGGTCCCGGTGGCAGTGGTCCCGGAGCATCCGGCGGCAGCCCGCAGGGGGCACCCGGTGGACTTCTCGGTGCCGGGGCACCGCCGCGCGGGCAGGTCGGCGCGGGTGCGGGCAGCAGCCCGGCGCAGCGTGCCGCTCTCCCCAGCCGCGATGGTGGTCCCAGCCGTCAGAGCAGCGGTCTGGCCGGTGCGTTCGGCGGCGCGGCAAGTGTGCGCAACGCCCGCTCCACCGGTGCGCCGGGCGAGCAGCCGCGCCCGGGTCAGCAGGACGGCGACCGCGGACGGCAGCTGCCGCCTTCGGGCGGGCCGCGGCCGGAGCTGCCGGGTTCGAGCCCGCAGCGTCCGCAGACCACGAGTTGGGGCACCGACCAGATGCCCGGCGGCCCCAAGGGCCGTGGTGAGGGTCCGCGCGGCCATGCGGACAACGAGGCGGCGCCCGGCCCGGCGACGGCGGAGTTCGCGCGTCCCGACTTCAACGACCAGCAGGCCGAGTTCCCCGCGGGTCTGCCCCAGCGCGGGCCGGTGGCCTCCGGGCCGAGCGCGCCGTCCGGACAGTTCGTCCGCCCGGATGTCTTCGGTCCGCCGGCGAATGCGAGTGGTGGTGCTTCCGCACCTGCCGGACCGACGGGATCGTCCGCGGGGCAGTTCACTCCGCCCGGGAGCCCTGTCGGTGGGCCGCAGAATGCGGCGTCCACGGAACAGTTCGCCCGCCCCGACTTCGGCGCACCCACACCCCAGGACCCCACCTCCACCGGGCAATTCCCCCGCCCCGACTTCGGCGCACCCACACCCCAGGACCCCACCTCCACCGGGCAATTCCCCCGCCCGGACTTCGGCGCACCCACACCCCAGGACCCCACCTCCACCGGACAGTTCGCCCGCCCCGACTTCGGCGCACCCACACCCCAGGACCCCACCTCCACCGGGCAATTCCCCCGCCCCGACTTCGGCGCACCGCAGCCGCCGCTTCCCGGCCAGGCCCCGGTGCCGCCGGGATTCGACGCGCACCCGGGTCTGCCCGCACAGCACGCCCTAGCGCCGCAGCCCCAGCCGGAGGCCCTGCCGCCGGCCGGTCCAGGCGATGGCCGTACACCGCTGTTCGACACCCTGGAGACGGATTGGTTCCATACCCAGGGCAGGGCGCAGAACGGTCTGCCGGACCAGCCGGTGGACCCCCCGGCGCCGGGAGTCTCGCGCAACACCGCCGAGCACTCCGTGCCGTCGATGCCGCAGCGCCCGACCGCGGGTCGCCCCGCGAGCCAGGGCGCGCACAGCAACGGTTGGCGCCCCTCCCCCAATGACGAGTTGGTGCGCCAGGCCGAGCGGCTCAAGAAGCCGACCGCGGGCGGCGTCACCACCTCAGGTCTCCCTCGTCGTGTCCCGCGGGCGAATCTGGTCGCGGGTACGGCACAGGAGCAGAGCACCCAGAGCGGTCCGCAGGTTTCGCGTGCGCCGGACGATGTGCGCGGCCGGCTGACCAACCTTCGCCGAGGCATTCAGCAAGGTCGTCAACAGAACACTTCGACGACCGGTAGCTTCAACCTCGGCCCCACTCACCCGCAGGAGCGTTAGTTGAGCCCGATGAGCCAGGCGGCCCAGAACCTGAACTGGTTGATCACCAACTTTGTGGACAACACCCCTGGGGTGTCCCACACGGTCGTGGTCTCCGCCGATGGACTCCTGCTGGCGATGTCCGAAGGTTTCCCGCGCGATCGGGCGGACCAACTGGCAGCGGTCGCCTCCGGGCTGACCTCGCTCACCGCAGGAGCGTCAAGAATTTTCGAAGGCGGCCCGGTCAGCCAGACCGTGGTCGAGATGGAGCGCGGCTTCCTCTTCCTCATGTCCGTCTCCGACGGTTCCTCGCTGGCCGTGCTGGCCCACCCCGAGTGCGATATCGGTCTCGTGGGCTATGAGATGGCCCTGTTGGTCGACCGTGCGGGCAGCGTCCTCACTCCGGACCTCCGCGCCGAGCTCCAGGGAAGCCTCTTGCACTGATCCGTATGCTTCCGATCCCACTCCTTCTACGTATCTGTGTCAGATAGCGCTCCACGCGCCGTCACTGTCAGGTCGACCAACCGGCTCCCCCACCGGCCCGCTCAGACGGCACCAACCCTTGCTGTCCCGCCCGGAGGACTCATGACCCCGCCAACTGCCTCTCACGATCCGTACGGCTCCGATGCCTACGGGTACGAGGGTGACCAGCCGCTGGTGCGTCCGTATGCCATGACCGGTGGCCGTACCCGGCCGCGTTACCAGCTCGCCATCGAGGCGCTGGTGAGCACCACGGCCGATCCCTCGCTCCTTGCCGGGCTGCTGCCCGAGCACCAGCGGATCTGCCATCTGTGCCGCGAGGTCAAGTCGGTGGCGGAGGTGTCGGCCCTGCTGTCCATGCCGCTCGGTGTCGCCCGGATCCTCGTGGCCGACCTCGCCGAGGCGGGCATGGTGGCGATCCACCAGCCAGGCAACGGAGACGCCGGCGGAGCGCCGGATGTGACACTGCTCGAAAGGGTGCTCAGTGGACTTCGCAAGCTCTAGCGGCGGAGCGGCCCGCTCAACCACCAGCGCGAAAATCGTGGTGGCGGGCGGATTCGGCGTGGGCAAGACCACGTTCGTCGGCGCCGTCTCGGAGATCAACCCGCTGCGTACCGAAGCCGTCATGACCAGCGCATCCGCAGGCATCGACGACCTCACCCACACCGGCGACAAAACCACCACCACCGTCGCCATGGACTTCGGCCGCATCACCCTCGACCAGGACCTCATCCTCTACCTCTTCGGAACCCCCGGACAGGACCGATTCTGGTTCATGTGGGACGACCTCGTCCGAGGAGCCATCGGAGCCGTCGTCCTCGTCGACACCCGCCGACTCGCCGACTGCTTCCCCGCCGTCGACTACTTCGAAAACAGCGGCCTCCCCTTCGTCATCACCCTCAACGGCTTCGACGGACACCAGCCCTACAACCCCGAAGAAGTCCGCGAAGCACTCCAAATCGGCCCCGACACCCCCATCATCACCACCGACGCACGCCACCGCGCCGACGCCAAAAGCGCCCTCATCACCCTCGTCGAACACGCCCTCATGGCACGACTCAAGTAGCCGGTCGGCTTCAAACACCCCAAGTCGGCGGCGATATACGGCAGTTGTCGCAAATGCGCAGAGGCGGACTGTGTCCTTAGACACGGTCCGCCTGCGCGTTCATAACGTTTCGACAGAGAATTCCCACGGCCCGGACACCCGTTGCATACGGTCGGTACCGCTGCGCTCACATCGTCCTTGCCTTTTGAAAGGGCTCGCTCTTTATGCCCGTTTTATCGGTCAGTGCCATCGGTAGGAATGGCTGATTCCAACTGTTTGGAACGGACCCTCTCCACATGCTGAAATTCGACGAACTCCTGAGTAGTACGGCTCTGAACGAAACACGGCACAGCTCAGGTGCCGGTGCCGAGAGGTTGTTGGTCGAGTGAGGCGAAGCATGACGGGCTCCGCGGAGCAGCAGGCGCGGGGAAACTTCACCCCGCCCGCGCGCACGGCGGTGCCCTCGGACGAGCCGGCACCGCACCCTCCCAACCATGAGGCCGGCGGCCGGGGCGGCAACGGCCCGCTCTCCCCGCGCAACTGGCGGGTGCCCACCCGACTGAACGCGATCCTCCTGATACCCGCCCTGGTCGCGCTCGTGATGGGTGGTCTCCAGGTCAAGGGATCGATCGAGACCTGGGACGAGGCCCAGCGGGCCGAGCAGACCGCACTGATCGTGCAGGCCGCGTCCGGATACGGTCAGGCGCTCCTCAACGAGCGCGACCTGACGGCGACGACCCTCCTCAGCGCCGGTTCGTCGGACGCCCGCCGAACCGATGTGATCGACTCCGCGTACGCGGAGACGGACCGCGCACGCCGCGAGTTCGACTCCGCCGTACGGAACCTCCCCCAGGGCCAGGGGCTGGAGCGGCGACTCGCGCTCTTTCGCGAGCAAGAGCCCGACCTGGAGAAGCTCCGCAAGTCCGCCTACAGCGTGGGCATGGATCCGGTCTCCACCGAAGAGGGTTACGTCAGCATCCAGCACCCGCTGATGTCGTTCTCCAACGAGCTCGGCTTCGGCACCGGAAACGTCTCTTCGTACGGCCGTACGGTCTACGCCGTCCAGCTCGCGAAAGCCGCGGCGTCCTTGCAGCGCTCCATCGGCACGCATCTGCTGGTGCGGCCGAGCACCGAGGCAGACATCGCCCAGAAGCAGCGGGTGGCCTTCAACTCCTACAGCTACCTGGAGTCGATCGCGGTCAGCGAATTCGTCTCGGGCGGGAGCAAGGCCGACGCGGACCGCCTCCAGCGGGTCATGGCACAGAAGAGTTCCCAGGTCGACCGGAAGTTCCAGGGCTCCGACCTCCCGCGCGAGGGCAACTCCGCCTTCGCCGGGATGGCCCTGCAGATCGGCAGCGGCGCGGGGCCCTCGGCGCTCCGAAAGAACGGCATCACCGCGAGCAGCTGGATGGCCATCGCCACCGCCAAGTTCGAGGGTTACAGCGAGGTGGAGAGCGAGCTCCTCGACCGGACCGTGGAAGAGGCTTCCACGATCGCTGCGGACGCCCGTCGCGACGCCTACATCAACGGTCTGATCACCGTCCTCGCCCTGCTCACCGCCTTCCTCGTGGCCGGTGCCGCCGCACGTCAGATGAGCCGCTCCATGCTGCGGCTGCGCGCTGCCGCCTTCTCCATCGCCCAGGATCGGCTGCCGAGCCTCGTCGACCAGCTCTCGCGGACGGAACCGGGTCGTGTCGACACCCGCGTGGAGCCGATCCCGATCGACACCACGGACGAGATCGGCGAGGTCGCCCGGGCCTTCGAGCAGGTCCACCGGGAAGCAGTCAGGCTCGCCGCCGAGCAGGCCATGCTGCGGGGCAACGTCAACGCGATCTTCACCAATCTCTCCCGTCGCAACCAGTCCCTGATCGAGGGGCAGATCTCCCTGATCACCGAGCTGGAGAACGGCGAGGCCGACCCGGATCAGCTGGCGTCGCTGTTCAAGCTGGACCACCTGGCGACCCGGATGCGCCGCAACGGCGAGAACCTGCTGATCCTCGCCGGGGAGGAGCCGGGCCGGCGGTGGAACGAGCCCGTACCGCTGGTCGACGTGCTGCGTGCGGCAACCTCCGAGGTCGAGTCGTACGAGCGCATCGAGCTGACCGGGGTCCCGGAGTCGGAGATCCACGGTCAGGCCGTGACCGACCTGGTGCACCTCCTGGCCGAGCTCCTGGAGAACGCCACCACCTTCTCCTCACCGCAGACCAAGGTCAGGGTGACGGCGACCAGGCTGCCGGACGGCCGTGTCATGGTCGAGATCCACGACAAGGGCATCGGGCTGACCGCCGAGGACTTCGCCGACATCAACCACAAGTTGGCCAATCCGCCGACGGTGGACGCGGCGGTCTCCCAGCGGATGGGCCTCTTCGTGGTCGGACGGCTCGCCGACCGCCACGGCATCCGGGTTCAGCTGCGCCCATCGGGCGAGCAGGCGGGCACCACCTCGCTGGTGATGCTTCCCGACGCGATCACGCACGGCGGCGGTGGCGAGCAGCAGCCGGCGGACGGCTTCACCGTGTCGCAGATCATTCCCAAGCAGCCCACGTTCACCAGCCCGCCCCTGCGCACGGCCGCGGAGCTCGGATTCGACGACTCGCGCTACGAGACCCCTGCCGCGGCCCCTGAGGCCCCGGCGGCGAACCAGGCCCAGGAAGCTCGCTCGCGCAAGCGTGAGGAGCGGAAGGCGGCCCTGGAGGCACGGTTGGCGGACGGCGGCCCCACGGCTCCGCAGCCGGCGGCACAGCCCCTGCAGGGCGAAGGGCAGCCGGCTGAGCAACAGGGCTACGGTTCCGGCTTCGGACAGCCCTACCAGCAGCCGGGTTACCCGGGGCAGGGGTTCGGCCAGAGCCAGCCGCAGACCCAACCCGGTCCGGCCTTCGACGGCTTCCCCGGTGCCGCGCCCGTGGGCCAGCCCCACGATCCTGCGTACCAAATGCCACAGCAACACCAGATGCCACAGCAAGATCAGGCATATCAGGGGCATCTTGGATCGCCCTATCCGGAAGCAACGTATCCGAGCCAGCAGCCGACCTCGCCGCAATTCGCCGGTCAGTTCGAAGGCCACCCCCACCAGGGCGAGTGGGCAGATCAGGGCTCTCAACCCCACGCTTTTGAGTCTGATTTTCAGCCAGAATCGGAATTGGCCTCATCTGTCTCCAGCGGCCCCACGGCCGGCCCCGAACGCGTAGGCTTCGAACGTCCGGGACCCTCTTCGAGCAGCGGTCATGAGCTGACCGAGGCCGGTCTGCCACGGCGCGGCAGTCAGCAGAAGTCGCAGCCCGAGCAGCGACAGCCTCAACAGCAGTGGCAGCCGCCCGCGGAGCGGACCACGCAAGCGGCGCAGGGCGCCCAGTCCGAGGCGGTGGTCGGCGGTGTCAGTGGCGCGGCGGAATCCGCGGCACAGCCCGCGGATTGGCGTTCCGCCAACGACGCACGCTTCCAGCGGGCGGAGAAGCTCCGCGAGCCGAAGGCCGGCGGAGTCACCGCTTCCGGCCTGCCGCGACGGGTGCCCAAGGCCAACCTCATCGAGGGTGCGGCGGAGCAGACCCCCCAGCGGGGCCCACAGGTTTCCCGTGCCCCCGAGGACGTCCGGGGCAGGTTGAGCAACCTGCGCCGGGGCGTCCAGCAGGGACGCAACGCGGGAGCGGACACGAACGGACCGGGCTTCGGCCCGGGTAGCAGCTACCACCAGGAGCGTTAGTGTGAGCCCGATGAGCCAGGCGGCGCAGAATCTGAACTGGTTGATCACCAACTTCGTGGACAACACCCCCGGGGTGTCCCACACCGTGGTGGTCTCCGCCGACGGACTCCTGCTGGCGATGTCTGAAGGGTTCCCGCGCGATCGGGCGGATCAACTGGCGGCGGTCGCCTCTGGTTTGACCTCGCTCACCGCAGGAGCGTCCAGGATCTTCGAAGGCGGCGCGGTCAACCAGACGGTGGTGGAGATGGAACGGGGCTTCCTCTTCCTCATGTCCATCTCCGACGGCTCCTCGCTTGCCGTGCTGGCCCATCCCGAGGCCGACATCGGTCTGGTGGGCTATGAGATGGCTCTGCTGGTGGATCGCGCCGGGAATGTCCTAACTCCGGACCTTCGCGCCGAACTTCAGGGGAGTCTTCTCAACTAATAGGCAGACAGTGCGTTTCACGCCACCGCACCATAGGGTGCGGTGGCGCACCCCCCACAGGGACAGGAACCGGCTTACTCGCGGTCGGAGGAGGAAACGTGGCAACACCCCCAGGCGGACGCCGTTATGACGGCGGTGTTCATCGGATGCCCGGAGAGCAGTCGCACAACCGCTACAACTTTCCTTCGACCCCGACCAGAGGGGACACCCCTCAGCCGTACCAGCAGCAGCCGTACCCCTCGCACGACCAGCAGCCGTACCCGCCCCAGGACCCACAGCAGTACGGCCACCAGCAGCAGCGGCCACCCGAGCCGCCGTCGCACCAGAACGCGCACAACCCGCTGGTGCGTCCGTACGCGATGACCGGTGGCAGAACCCGGCCGCGTTACCAGCTCGCCATCGAGGCGCTGGTCAGTACCACGGCAGATCCAGCGAGGCTGCAAGGGCAACTGCCCGAGCACCAGCGGATCTGCCGACTGTGCTTCGAGATCAAGTCCGTAGCCGAGATCTCGGCACTCCTCCATCTTCCTCTCGGTGTCGCCCGGATCCTCGTGGCCGACCTCGCCGAGGCGGGCATGGTGGCCATTCATCAACCCGGCGGCGACGAGGCCGTCGGCGGTCAGCCAGATGTGACACTGCTCGAAAGGGTGCTCAGTGGACTTCGCAAGCTCTAGCGGCGGTGCAGCCCGCTCAACCACCAGCGCGAAAATCGTGGTGGCGGGCGGATTCGGCGTGGGCAAGACCACGTTCGTCGGCGCCGTCTCGGAGATCAACCCGCTGCGTACCGAAGCCGTCATGACCAGCGCATCCGCAGGCATCGACGACCTCACCCACACCGGCGACAAAACCACCACCACCGTCGCCATGGACTTCGGCCGCATCACCCTCGACCAGGACCTCATCCTCTACCTCTTCGGAACCCCCGGACAGGACCGATTCTGGTTCATGTGGGACGACCTCGTCCGAGGAGCCATCGGAGCCGTCGTCCTCGTCGACACCCGCCGACTCGCCGACTGCTTCCCCGCCGTCGACTACTTCGAAAACAGCGGCCTCCCCTTCGTCATCGCCCTCAACGGCTTCGACGGACACCAGCCCTACAACCCCGAAGAAGTCCGCGAAGCACTCCAAATCGGCCCCGACACCCCCATCATCACCACCGACGCACGCCACCGCGCCGACGCCAAAAGCGCCCTCATCACCCTCGTCGAACACGCCCTCATGGCACGACTGCGCTAGACCGTTCCCTGAACGCGGTGGCTGCGCCCCGTGGACGCAGACGCAGCATATGAGCCCTCGTCCTCCATGCGGAGGCACGAGGGCTTCGTGCTGCCAGGGGCCAGGTGCGCCGGGCCGGGGAGCACCGTGGGTCCGGTTCGGGGCATACCGCTCGGCGCCGTACTGCCGTGAAAGGCGCGGCTGCCGGTCGCACCGGAGCACTTGCCCGCCCCGCTCACACGGCCAGCCCTGAGACAGCCCGCAACGGCCACCAGCGGCCCTTGTGGCACGACGTACGCGGGCACACCGACGTACGCAGGCACCTGGACGTACGCAGGAAGTGCCCGGGGCGGTCGCCGTCCGTGCACGACGAAAGCCGGCCCCGTCCACCTCTTCGAAGTGGACGGGGCCGGCTCGGCGTCGTGCGGCCCGTTTGCGGGCGCTTGGCTCAGCCCTGCCAACTGTGGGAGGGCTGGAAGCCGCGCTGACGCTCCAGGCGCCGCCAGCCGGCCGCCGTCGAGCGCTCCTGGAGCGGTGCGCTCTCGGGCTGAGAGGCTGCACGGGCCAGGAGGACCGCGGTGATCGCGGCCAGTTCCTCGGGGTCGCAGTGCCCCTTCTCGACCCGCAGCACGGAGGAAGAAGAACGGTTGCTGCTCATACTGATGTGGCTCCCATTTCTCCGCAGCATTACTGCGGGGGGTTGCCGTGCTTGCGGGACGGCAGGTCGGCGTGTTTGGTGCGGAGCATGGTGAGTGAGGAGATCAGTACCTGACGGGTTTCGGCGGGGTCGATCACATCGTCGACCAGTCCGCGTTCGGCCGCGTAGTACGGATGCATCAACTCGGACTTGTACTCCTTGACCATGCGGGTCCGCATGGCCTCGGGATCCTCCGCATCGGCGATCTGCCGACGGAAGATCACATTCGCGGCGCCCTCGGCACCCATCACCGCGATCTCGTTCGTCGGCCAGGCGAACGTCAGATCCGCACCGATCGACTGCGAATCCATCACAATATAAGCGCCGCCATACGCCTTCCGCAGAATCAAAGAAATCCGCGGCACCGTCGCATTGCAATACGCATACAACAACTTCGCCCCATGCCGGATGATGCCACCATGCTCCTGATCCACCCCCGGCAAGAACCCCGGCACATCCAACAGCGTCACAATCGGAATATTGAACGCATCACACATCTGAACAAACCGAGCCGCCTTCTCCGACGCCTCGATGTCCAACACCCCGGCCAACGACTGCGGCTGATTCGCCACAATCCCCACCACCTGGCCGTCCAACCGAGCCAACGCACAGATGATGTTCCGCGCCCACCGCTCATGGACCTCCAGGAAGTCCCCCTCGTCCACCAACTCCTCAATCACCCGATGCATGTCATACGGACGATTCCCATCCGCCGGCACCAGATCCAACAACACATCCGAGCGCCGATCCGCCGGATCATCCGACACCGCCAACGGCGGATTCTCCCGATTGTTCGACGGCAACATCGACAGGAGGTACCGCACCTCAGCGATACACGTCTCCTCATCGTCATACGCAAAATGCGCCACACCCGACGTCTCAGCGTGCACATCCGCACCACCGAGACCATTCTGCGTAATCTCCTCCCCCGTCACCGCCTTCACCACATCAGGACCCGTGATAAACATCTGCGACGTCTCACGCACCATAAACACAAAGTCCGTCAACGCCGGCGAATACGCCGCACCACCCGCACACGGACCCAACATCACCGAAATCTGCGGAATCACACCCGACGCCCGCGTATTCCGCTGAAAAATACCCCCATACCCAGCAAGCGCCGACACGCCCTCCTGAATACGCGCACCCGCACCATCATTCAACGACACCAACGGCGCACCCGCCGAAATCGCCATATCCATAATCTTATGAATCTTCGCCGCATGCGCCTCCCCCAACGCACCACCAAAGATCCGAAAATCATGCGCATACACAAACACGGTCCGACCCTCAACCGTGCCCCACCCCGTCACCACACCATCAGTGAACGGACGCTTCGCCTCCAACCCAAAACCAACCGCCCGATGCCGCCGCAACTGCTCCACTTCACGAAACGAACCCTCATCCACCAACAACGCGATCCGCTCACGCGCCGTCAACTTCCCCTTCGCATGCTGCGCCTCGGTCGCCCGATCACTCGGCCCCGCCACCGCCCGCGCCCGCAGGTCATGCAGCTCCGCCACCCGTCCACGGGTGTCGGCGGGCTCGCTGGAAGTCTCGTCCACAACGGTCATACATCGACCCTACGGACGCGACCAAGAAAACCATCCCGTTGACTCTGCACAGTCTCGCGACCGATCTCCTGTGAACCTCCCACAGAAGCATCCAGTACAGCGGCTCAACCACCAGCTCGGGACCACTGATCTTTGTGGAGTTTCCATAAAGTGTTCATGCGAGGGTCACAACACAGCGAAGCGTCTCGCCCTGATCGGTCCCGCTGAGCCGCAGCCTGAGCGAGCGTCCCGTACCACGTACCTCCACGCCTGGATCATGGTGCAGGACCTCCCGCACGGGGTGGTTCCAGCGGATGTCCAGGGCGGCGCCGGAGCGCTCCGGATCGCTGACGCACACGGTGGCGACCCGTCCGCGGCGAGCCGGCTCCGCCTGCTGTGGGGACCCGATCCGCACCAGGACGCTGGCGGGAGCGCTCGCGATCAGCGGGCCCACCGTACCGGGACGCCAGAAGTTCGCGGCCATCAGCCCGAGGGCCGGAACAGCCACCGCCTGCCGCGAGGCGTCGTTGGCGAGGATCCGCAGCCGGCGCCCCTCAGCCGCCCGGTTGGCGACCGCCCGCCGGGTCGCGCCCGGCATCAGCAGATAGGCGTACGTCGCATCGACCGGATCGATTCCATGGTCAAGCCAGAGCGTCTGGTAGTGGCGGGTCACCCGCTCGCTGGTGCTCATGGTGTTGATATCGCTCCAGGCCCCGGTGCGCTGCTCGCGCAGGGTGCGCAGTTCCCCCTCGGCGCCGAGCAGGACCCAACCGCCATGGCCCTCCAGATGCGCCCAGCGCCGACCACGGGTCAGCCGCGCGCCCCCAACCGCACCCAGCAGCCGGTTGTCCACGACCGTCTCCACGCGAACGCCGTCCCCACAGCTGATTCCGGCACCCAGACAGATCACGGCGTCATCCACGCAGAACCAGGACTTACGGGCTTCGAGCGTGGACCCGAGGCCGCGCAGATACTGACCGATCGCCGCGTACTCCCCGTCGGTGGTGCCGCCCACCCAACGGGCATCGGGACGGGGCTCGCCCCATTCGCCCCCCGCACGGTCGGCGAGCCGTCGGGTGGAGACGGTGGTGCCTGGCAGCCGGTACCAGTCGACCGTCGGCCAGAACCAGTCGGTGTACTGGTCCTGGCCGACCATTGACCGATCCGGCCACCAAGAGAGCATTCCGGCCCCGGTGTGCCAGCCGCGCGGGTTCTCCCCATTGCCGCATTCGTAGAACGAGATCCGGTTCGAGGCCATGGCGATGCAGGCGGCCCACCCCGGCCGTCGATGCACGGCGCGGTCCATGGCCGGAAAGAGTCGGTGCCCGACCGGCTCGGGCGCGACAGGGGACGGACCGCGGGCGATGGAGTGGAGCCGGGCGAGGTCGGCCACCTCGTACTGGGCGCTGGTGAGGATCGGTGTGGTGGTGTCCCGGGCGATCCAGCCCTTGATCCGTGCGTGCCACCGGTTCCGTTCCGGCTCGCTCGCGGCTTCGGCAAGCAGTGCCATGGCGCCGATCATCGCGTGCCCGTGGAAGTGGTCGCTGCGCATGGTCCGGCTGTCGTCGTGGCGCAGGTACCCACGGCTGATCGCCCGGCCGTTGACACTGTCCATCATCAGACCGTTGTGGATCAACGGGGCGTACGCGTGCTCCACACTGTCGAACACATGTCGGCGACGGGGGTCGACGATCGCCCAGGGGGAGCCTGCGAGCAGGACGAAGAGGCGCGCGAGACCGTCGAGTAGGACCTGTCCATAGGTGCCGGAGTAGGCGACCGAGGTGTGCTGTACGAACGATCCGTCGGGGTGGAGACCGTCACCGCTGGTCACCTGGGGGAAGACGGGTGACAACGCCTCGACGGCGAGGGTGATGCGCTGCGGGGCGGCGCCCAGGATGCCGCGGAGTGCGACCGATCGGCAGAGGTCGACACGGTTGGCGCCGGTGGAGGTGCCGCCGTAGGTGCGGAGCAGGGCATCGGGGATGAAGTGGTCGACGGCGGCGCAGGCCGCTCGGCGTTGCTCCTCGGTGAGGTGGTCATGGAGGACGGCGGTGAGGTCCATCAGATGGCGGGGAGCGCCGATCTGCCATTCCCACCAGTTTCCGTAGCGGGTGGTGCCGGGGTGGTAGACGGTGGTCGCGAGGTGGTCGAGGCCGCGCAGGACATCGGCGAGGGTGTCGGGGTCGTGGGTGTGCGCATGGGCCCGTGCCATGGTCCACAACCGGCTGTAGCTCTGGGTGATCCCGGCGGGTGGGTCGAAGGGGTGGTCGGGCCAGAGGGAGCGGGCGGTGGGGGCCATCGTGGCTCGTGCGGTTGCGGCGAGACGCACGGTACGGGCGATGCGGGAGGCGTACGGCTCCGCGGTCGGGTCGTATCCGGTGCCGAGACTGATCTCCAGCCAGCGTCTTCTGAGCTCGGTGAAGGGGTCGGCGCCCTGCGGGGCGGCGGACGCCGGTGCGGTCGAGGCCAGAGTGAGGGCGCCCGCACCGATACCGGTGAGGAAGGCCCGGCGGGATCCACGGGACGGAAGCAGCACGGCTACCTCTGGGGACGGGAGCGGTCGCGCCCCGGGTGGGGCGCGTCCACTCTTCCCGTCATGTCGCCTTCCGCCAAGGAAGTGCCGGACGTGTCCGTCAGGTCCGGAGGTGGTTGTAGACCGTGGCCCGGGAGACGCCCAGGATTCCTGCGAGGGTCCGTACGGCGTGTTTCACCTGGAGGAAGCCCTGTGCTTCGAGGGTGCGGACCAGTTCGCGCTTGTCGGCCGTGGTCAGGGCCTGGGGCGATCGGCCGCGGCGGGCGGCGAAGTCCTGCGCCACGCCGTGCAGTTCTTCGACGGTCCGGGCGCGGAGGGTCTCGTGGAGGGGGCGCTCGCCCTCGTCGGTGGCGATCAGCCGGCTGATGCCGTTGACGACACCGTCGAACACGGAGATGTCGAGGTTGAGGCAGATCGCTGCCACGTAGGCACCGGAGCTGTTCTTGATGCCAATGGAGGTGCTCTTGACGGCGCGGCCGTCGGGGAAGCGGTTGGGATAGTTCTGGACGACGGCCGGGAAGTCGGGGTCCTGGATGCGAGCGCGGCCCAGTTCGGTGGCGGGCTCCCCCACGGTCCGGCCGGAGAGGTTGTTCTCGATCGCGCGCAGGGAGTGGTCGGGGTCGCGCAGGTCGTGCAGGACCACCTCGCACAGTCCGGGGAACATCCGGCCGATCGCGGTGGTGATCTTCTCGGCCTCACGCAGCAGCAGTTCGTCCTCGACGGTCATGGTGCGTCGCTTCCGTCGAAGGTGTCCGCCAGGGCGGCGGGGGCCTTGAGCCCGGAGCCGGTGAGGATGACGACGGTGCGATCACCGGGCCGGATCAGACCGCGGGCGGCGAAGGTGCCGATTGCGGCGGCGGCGGTGGCGCTGGTCGGTTCCGCGTACAGGCCCTGTGCGGCGAGGCGCCGCAGGGCTGACTTGATGTCGTCCTCGGGGACGGTCGCCATGTCGCCGCCCGAGCCTCGGATGGCCCGCAGCACCTCGGGGAGGCGGACGGGGTGCGCGATGGCGGTTCCCTCGGCGATGGTCGGCGTCCACTGTCCGGGCACGGCGTGCTCCACGCCGGCTTGGAAGGCAGCGTGGAGGGGTGCGCAGTTGGCCGGTTGGGCGACGAGCAGTCGGGGCAGGCGCTCGATCTGTCCGGCGGCGAGCAGTTCACCGAAGCCCAGCGCACAGCCGAGCACGGTGCTGCCGGCTCCGGCCACGGTCACCACCTGGTCGGGTGCTTCGAAGCCGAGGTCTTCCCAGATCTCGTACGCGAGGGTCTTGGTCCCCTGGAGGAAGAGGGGGTGCCAGTTGTGGCTGGCGTAGCTGGTCTTGGCGGACAGGCGCAGTGCTTCGGCGGCGGTCGCCTCGCGGTCGCCGGGAACGAGCCGTACGTCCGCCCCGTACGCCCGGCTCTGGAGGATCTTGGCGGGTGAGGTGGCGGCGGGGACGAGGATGGTGGCCCGGATGCCTGCGGCGGCGCAGTAGGCGGAGACGGAGGCGCCGCCGTTGCCCGAACTGTCCTCGATGACGTCGGTGATGCCCTGTTGGGCGAGGAAGGAGACCATCACCGTGGTGCCGCGGTCCTTGAAGCTGCCGGTGGGGCTGAACCACTCCGCCTTGAAGGTGACCGGAACGCCGTCCCACTGCGCTTCGATCAGGGGGGTGCGGCCTTCGCCGAGCGAGACGGGGCGGGGGATGGCGACGGGAAGTGCTGCTCGATAGCGCCAGAGCGAGCGGACGTCGGTGTCGATGTCGTGACGGGTGATGCCGGGGAGCGGGGTCACCGACAGCGGGGTCCCGTTGTCGGCGCGCCAGCGTCGGCCGGTGAGGGGGTAGGTGTCGCCGGTTCGTTCGTCGAGATAGCGGGGAGGCGTCGGGTACCGATCCATGCTTGACAAGCTTTCTAACAATGGACATCTTGTCAAGCTCGCGATCTCGCCACACCCCTCGATCGCGAAAGAAGTTGAAACTTAAACGGAATTCGTCTACAGTCAATCTCGTTGAAGGTTTAACAACATCCCCCCTCAAGGAGAACATCATGGGTCTGTTCAACCGCAAGGCAGCCACCACCGCCACCGCCACCTCGACGGTGGACCCCGCACTGGCCGCATTGAGCGGTGAGTACACCCTCGACCCCGCCCACACCAGCATCGGTTTCACCGTGCGCCACGCGATGGTCACCAACGTCCGCGGCACCTTCACCGAGCACGAGGGCAACCTGGTCCTGAACGGCGACGACCCCGGCTCCTCCCGTGCCGTGATCGACGTCAAGATCGGCAGCATCGACACCGGCATCGCCGACCGTGACGGCCACCTGCGCAGCGGTGACTTCTTCGACGTCGAGCAGTTCCCCCTGATGAGCTTCCGCTCCACCAACGCCGAGCAGATCGGTGGCGACCAGTACCGGGTGACCGGCGATCTGACCATCAAGGACGTGACCCGCCCGCTGGCGATCGACCTGGAGTTCAACGGCGCCGCCAAGGACGTCTACGGCAACGAGCGCATCGGCTTCGAGGGCAGCGCCGAGATCCTGCGCTCCGAGTGGGGCCTGACCTGGAACGCCGCGCTGGAGACCGGTGGCGTCATGGTCAGCGACAAGGTCAAGCTGAACTTCGACATCTCCGCGATCAAGAACGCCTGACCCGCTGCCCGTCGAGGGCACCCAGAGCGCGCCCGTCCTGCCGTCCCCCCACGGCCGGGGCGGGCGCTCTGCATGGTGGGACCGGGCGGAACCGCAGGAGACCCTGGCCGACGGGCGTCAGAACCCGCCGCCGTCGAACCCGCCGCCTCCGCCACCGCCCCAGTCGCCGCCGCCGAAGTCCGAGGAATTGAAGTCGGCGCCCGAGAAATCGCCACCGGCCGCGCCTTCGAAGCCGTCCCCGCCGTACTCGGCGGCGTAGGCGGGCGAGGCGAGCATGCTGCCGAGCATCGTGCCCACGAGCAGTCCCGGCAGCAGACCGCCGCCGAAGTAGCCACCGGCCCACGGCCCGTACGCGGGGCCCGCCTCCCAGTACGGCCGGCGGCCGGTTTCGGTGTCGACCGTACGGGCGAGCGGGGCCTGTCCGTCGTCCAGACGAGCGGCGTCCGCCGCGCAGACCGGCACCTCGCGGGAGGCTCCCCCGGACGGAGTCCAGCTGCGATCGGCCGTCGACGGTCCGTGTCGGGGGTCGAAGAAGCAGGGTGGTCTGCGCTCGGGCAATGTACGACCGGTGCGTCGGGCATCGAGCACGGCCAGACTGAACCGGCCGTCGTCGAGGGCCCGGGTCACCGTGCGTACGTCCGAGGGGTGAGCGGCGCCGCCCATCCGTGACTTGGCCTGGTCATAGGCGTCCAGTGCCCGCTCGTAGTCGGCGCGCATCGTATCGTCGGCGCCCTTTTCCGAGGGGTGGAAGTCCAGCCGGTCCAGTTCCTCGCCGAAGGCCGTGATGTCCTCGTCCACGACCACCCGGAGCCGGTCGAGCGCTGCCTGCTCCTCGGCGGCCTTCTGGCGCTTGCGGCGGCGCACGACGGCATAGGCACCCGCGCCTCCAGCCGCCAGGAGCGTGCCGAAGGTGATCAGGGCACCGGTGTTGACGGAGGAGTCGTAGCCGTCGGCGCCCGTGCCGGTCGAGCCCCAGGAGGCGGGCGCGCTCCCCTTCATCTGCGGCAGGGCCTGGTCGACGAAGTTGTTCAACTGGGTCACCGTGTTGGCACCCGGAGGCGTCTTCACGGCCGTGACCAGGTTCTGGACCGCCTGATTCGACAGGACGGCACGGTCCGCGCCCGCGTTGAAGCCGTCGCCGAGCCGGATCGCGTAGAGACCGGTGATGCCCGTGTCCGTGCGGATCGCCGGGAGCACGGTGGCAGCCGGATAGTCGGAGCCGACCGGCAGTACGGCGACGAACAGCGGTTTGTCCGCATCCTTGATCTTCTTCGCCAGCGCGTCGGCGTCCTGCCTGGACAACTGGTCCGAGGCCCGCGGATCGACGTAGACGGGACCGTCCTGGAAAGCGTCGGCCACCGTTTCGGGGCCGGTGACCTGCATGCTCGTGGTCACGGCCGAGCTGGCCACCGAGTCGGCTCCGGTGGCCGCCTGCGCTCCCGGAGCCGTCCCAAGGGCGGCGGCCGAGAGCGCCAGCAGCAGACCGGACAGTGCGGAAAGCAGCCTGGTCCTCATCCTTCGACGCTACCTTGAAAGCAGCTGTTTCAGGACAAGTAGCGACATGCTGTTCCGTCTACCCCGCTCCCTCCGTCCACCCCAGCTGCCCCATGGGGCTTACTCGGCCGGTTCCACTCCTGCCCGCAGCAGACCGTAGGTGTACGCGTCCTCCAGGGCCTGCCAGGAAGCGGCGATGACATTGTTGGCGACGCCGACGGTGGCCCATTCGCCGGTACCGTCACCCGTGGTGATCAGCACCCGGGTGGTGGACTCGGTGCCGTGGCGGCCTTCGAGGATACGGACCTTGTAGTCCACCAGCTCCAGCTTGGCCAGCTGCGGATAGAACCGCTCCAGACCGACGCGCATCGCGCGGTCCAGTGCATTGACCGGTCCGTTGCCTTCCGCGGTGGTGACGATCCGCTCGCCCTTCACCCACAGCTTCACCGTGGCCTCGTTGGCGTGGGTCCCGTCCGGGCGGTTCTCCGAGATCGTGCGCCAGGACTCGGTGCGGAAGTAGCGGCGCGCCCTGCCCTCGGCCTCGGCCCTCAGCAGCAGCTCGAAGGAGGCGTCGGCGGCCTCGTACGTGTACCCCTGGAGCTCGCGCTCCTTGACCCGCTCGACGACCCTGCCGATCAGCTCACGATCACCGCCGAGGTCGACGCCCAGTTCCTTGCCCTTGAGCTCGATCGAGGCCCGGCCGGCCATGTCGGAGACGAGCATCCGCATGGTGTTGCCGACCATCTCGGGGTCGATGTGCTGATAGAGGTCAGGGTCGACCTTGATCGCGGAAGCGTGCAGCCCGGCCTTGTGCGCGAAGGCGGAAACACCCACATAGGGCTGGTGGGTGGAGGGGGCGAGGTTGACGACCTCGGCGATGGCGTGCGAGATCCGGGTCATCTCGGCGAGCGCTCCGCTGGGCAGCACCTTCATGCCGTACTTCAGCTCCAGCGCGGCGACCACGGGGAAGAGGTTGGCGTTGCCGACCCGCTCTCCGTATCCGTTGGCGGTGCACTGGACGTGCGTCGCGCCCGCATCGACGGCGGCGAGGCTGTTGGCCACCGCACAGCCGGTGTCGTCCTGGGCATGGATGCCCAGACGGGCACCGGTGTCGGCGAGCACGGTGGCGACGACGGCCTGGACCTGCGCGGGAAGCATCCCGCCGTTGGTGTCGCAGAGCACGACGACATCGGCCCCGGCCTCGGCGGCGGTCCGGACGACGGACTTGGCGTACTCGGGGTTGGCCCGGTAGCCGTCGAAGAAGTGCTCGCAGTCGACGAAGACCCGACGGCCTTGGGCGCAGAGGTAGGAGACGGTGTCGCGGACCATCTCCAGGTTCTCTTCGAGGGTGGTGCGCAGGGCCAGTTCCACATGCCGGTCATGTGCTTTGGCAACCAAGGTGATCACGGGTGCACCGGACTCAAGCAGGGCTCTGACCTGCGGGTCTTCAGCCGCCTTTCCACCGGCTCGGCGGGTGGCGCCGAAAGCCACCAGCTGGGCGTGTCGGAAGGTGATCTCCTGCTGGGCACGGGCGAAGAACTCCGTGTCACGCGGATTGGCACCGGGCCAGCCGCCCTCGATGAAGGCCACACCGAACTCGTCCAGATACCGGGCGATGGTCAGCTTGTCGGCAACGGTGAGGTTGATGCCCTCGCGCTGGGCACCGTCGCGGAGCGTCGTGTCGAAGACGTGAAAGGTGTCGTCGACGCGGAAGCCTGCGTCGGCCGCCGTACCGGTATCCGTGGGCTGTGGGGTCATGGCTGTGTTGCTCCTGTCGGATGAGTGGCTCCCGGAATGACTGGCTCCACTTGCCCCCATCTTCGCGCGCTGTCCGTTTTCGACCAGGGTTGGGGCCGGAAAACGAAAAAACCCCTCGCGGGTGCGAGAGGTTTGCGCGCGGGTCTGGGGCACGATGAGTGCGTCGCACGGGTGGTACGAGGCATTCACTGCGGACCGGCGCGCCTGCTGCCCATAATCATGGCGAACGAAAGCACGCGAGAAGTGTGCCACAGGGTCCGCCGCTGATGGTGAGTGGTCTCACCATGCGGGCACCGCGGCCATCGAGTGGACGGCGGTCGGCGCGGCGGGGATGCGGCGGGGACAAGGATCGAGGCCGGACCCGGGCATTCTGCGTGGCGTTCATGCGCCGAGTGGGCCACGGCTCCGGTCGGTAATAACCGCGCCGCGACACAGGCGCCCGCCACAGTGGTCGGCTCCTGCCTCATGATTCCCCCTGACCTCATGCACCCCGGCGCCCGCCGGAGGCTCAGGGCGAGTCAAGCGCATCACCTCCGTCGGAACAATCCGATCAAATACGTACAACCACTAGCCAAGATCAAACGTCCGCAGGCACGAGCGCCGTTCAGTCGTTCAGTCGTTCAGTCGTTCAGCCGTTCAGCTATTCAGCTATTCAGCTATTCAACGGGATGCAACCTTCGCAGGAGCCGGTTCAGCACGCTCCGCGGTGGCCCCCACCCGGTTGAGGTCGATGCCCCTGGTCTCCCGCATCGCCAGATAGACGATCAACGAGACCGCGGCACACCCCGCGACGTACCAGGAGAACCCCGACTCCATGCCGGCCTTCTTGAACCAGAGCGCCACATACTCCGCCGTCCCCCCGAACAGGGCGTTGGCGATGGCGTACGGCAGCGCGACCCCGAGCGCGCGCACTCCGGTCGGGAAGAGTTCAGCCTTCACACAGGCATTGATCGAGGTGTAGCCGGTGATGACCACCAGGGCGAGCAGGGAGAGCCCGAAGGCCGGCCAGAACGAGCCCGCATGCCGGAGCATCGTCATGATCGGCACGGTGAGAAAGGTCGACCCCAACGCAAAGGTGATCAGGAGCGGACGGCGGCCGATCCGATCGGAGAGCCGGCCGGCCAACGGCTGGAGGCAGGCGAAGACGATCAGCGCACAGAAGGAGACCAGGGTCGCGGTCTCCTTAGGCAGCCCGGCGCTGTGGGCGAGGTACTTGGTGAGATACGTGGTGTACGTGTAGTACGCCACGGTCCCGCCCATCGTCAGCGCGATGACCAGGAACGCTTCCCGCTTGTGGGCGAGGAGGGCCTCGATCGTGCCCTTGAGACGATCGGGCGTGTCGTCGCCGGACTCCTCGTACACCTCGGTCTCCAGCATCGCGCGGCGCAGGTAGAACACCACCGCAGCGCCCAGCGCTCCGACAATGAAGGGGATGCGCCAGCCCCAACTGTGGAGCGCCTGGGACGACATGGTGTTCTGGAGGACGATCTGGAGCCCCAGCCCCAGGATCTGGCCCGCCGTCATGGAGACGTACTGGAAGCTGGAGGCGAAGCCCCGGTGCTGGGGCAGCGATGCCTCGGTGAGGTAGGTGGCGCTGGCCGCGTACTCGCCGCCGACGGACAAGCCCTGGAGGAGGCGGGCCACCAGGAGAACGGCCGCCCCGCCGTATCCGGCCACCGCATAGGTGGGGGCGATCGCGATCAGCAGCGCCGAAGCGGACATGAGGGTCACGGTGAGGGTGAGGGCGGTCTTGCGCCCCCGGCGGTCCGCGACCCGACCGAGCAGCCAGCCGCCCACCGGTCGCATGAAGAATCCGACGGCGAAGATGCCCGCGGTGTTCATCAGCTTGGCGGTGTCGTTGCCCTCGGGGAAGAAGGCACCCGCGAAGTAGGTGGCAAAACTCGCGTACACGAACCAGTCGAACCACTCGACCATGTTCCCTGCGGACCCGACCCAGATCTTCTTCCAGTGCGCTCGTCCCATGGCGGAACACCGTGCCGGACGGCCCGTGGCCCGACAAGGCCGGCCGGCACAACGATCCCGTGTACTTGCGTGCCTTGCGTTCCCTACATGGTCCAGGGCCCGACTCCCCCACCTGACGTTGCGTCAGACATGCGGATGATAGAGCGTACCTTCGAGGAATTCGCCTATGTGTACGAGAACTTGGGCCCGCTCGGTCCCGGGAATCCCCACCGCGATGTGGACGCTGAAGCCGTCGAGGAGCGCGCGCAGTCGGGTGGCGTAGCGGTCGGGATCGACCGATCGGAACTCCTCGCGGGAAATCCCCTCCGCCACGAGGGCGACCAGATCCCGGTGCCAGGCACCCTCGATCGCGGCCTGGCGTGCCCGCGCCTGCTCGCCGGCGCCCTGGGAGCGATTCCACACCTCCAGCCAGAGAGTCCAGTGGGGGTCGCGCGGGCCCTCGGGCAGATAGAGCTCGACGAAGGAACGCAGCCGCTCCCGGGCCGGTCCCGAGTGGGAGAGCAGCGCACCCCGCTCGATGCCCAACCGGCCCTCGCTCCACTCCAGGGTCCGCAGGAGCAGTTCGTCCTTGCTGCGGAAGTAGTAGAGGAGGTGTCCACTACTCATGCCCACCTCGCGACCGAGGGCCGCCATGGTGAGCCCGTCGAGACCGTGTGCGGCGATGGTGGCCATGGCTGCGGCCAGGACGGACTCGCGGGGCGGCGCGACATTGCGGCGCCGGGAGGGGGTCACAGAGTGCCTTCCGTACTGGGGAAAGAGGGTCGGGTGTGTTGCGTGGTGCTCGTGTGCCAGTGGGCGATCCCAAGGCGGTGTCCACCGGGTTCACGGGGCCCGGACGGCACGCCGTTCCCGGACGCACTGCACGCCGGTGCACGGGGCATCACATTCACCCGTACGTTCTATCGGATTCGCTGGCCCTGTAGCGACCGGACGGGCGACTGTGGCCGCCTACCGCACGATGTGATTTCCCCAGTACAACGTCTATCGATGCCGGGGTCAGAGTGCCAGGGTGGGCGGAGGGAACCGCTCCACCTGCGCCGATCAGGTGGGGCTTTGTCCCGCCCGTGCCCCCATTCGGGCGGGACCAATGTTGCCCCTCCCGTCTCCCCACGGGAGGGGCGCGGGGATACCAGATCATGCCGAGGGCGTTGAGGCTTCGCTTTATGGAAGGCATGCCGGGAGACTCCGCGGCATGGCTCTCCCGCGGGATCCACGACGGTAGAAGTTGGTGGCAGGAAGCACCCATGAAATAGACCTTGCCCCATACCCTGGCAGTGACGAGCTGGACAGAGAGGGGCAGGGCCGTGTCATCTCGTGCTACCCCGGACCCGTACGCCGACCCGCTGGCATTCGGTCAGCGTCTACAGATTCTCCGCACTCGCCGCGGCGTGACCCGCGAGCAACTCGGCGGGCTCCTGGGCCGATCCGGCTCCTGGGTCAAAGCGCTGGAGACCGGCCGGCTCAAGACGCCGAAGCTGGACGTCATACTGCGGCTCGCGGACGTGCTCCGGGTCCGGGACCTCTCCGACCTCACAGGGGACCAGTCCATGCACGTCCCCCTCTTCACCGGCCCTGGCCATCCACGACTCGGGGCGGTCAAGGCCGCAGTGGACGCGCTGACTCCTGGGGCGGACCGGGAAGCCCCTTCGTCAGAGCATCTTGCGGCGCGGCTCGCGCAGGCTTGGTCGGCTCGGCATTCCTCTCCGAAACACCGCGAGGTGGTGGGGGCACTCCTCCCGGAGTTGCTCCGTGATGCCCAACTGGCTGTGCGGCAGGCCAATTCGGCGGGCGATCGGCGTTCCACGCAGGCGATCCTCTCCGAGGTCTACTCACTCGCTCAGTTCTTCGTGGCGTATCAGCCGGACGCTGCGCTGCTCTGGCGGGTGGCGGAGCGGGGCATGGTGGCGGCGCAGGAGTCGGAGGACCCGCACAGCATCGGGGTGGCGGCGTGGTTGTGCGCACAGGCGCACCGTGATGCGGGACCGGCTCATTTCGACGCTGCGGACATGGTGACCACACAGGCGCTGGACTACCTGAGACCGCTGCTGCCGGACGCCAGTGACAATGTTCGGGCCATCACGGGGGCGCTGGTCTTCGAGGCCGGATACACGGCTGCCCGCCGAGCTGATACGGGCACGGCATGGCGCCACTGGGACGAAGCCCGACGTATGGCCAAACGGCTGCCCGAGAACTACTTCCACCCGGTGACCAGCTTCGGACGCACGATCATAGGAGCCCACGCGGTCACGGTGGCGGTGGAGTTGCACCAGGGCGGGGAGTCCGCACGGCAGGCAGCGGCGTCGGATTCAGCGGCGATCCCTTCTCGTCCGCGCCGTGCCCGGCACCGCATCGAGCAGGCTCGCGGCTATCAGCTGGACGGGCAACCGGATGTCGCCCTGGCGACGCTCGCGCAGGCGCATGAGGCCGCGCCGGAGACCATCCGGTACAACGGGTTCGCGAAGATAATCGTGCTGGAGGAAGTCGAGTCGAGGGCGCCGGTCCGACGGCGTCGGGCGTCTGAACTCGCAGTGAAGCTGGGCCTGCTGGCTGCCTGACGCATCAGGAATCGAAGGGGCACAAACCGTGCCCCTTCTACCATGTGTGCACGCCTACCGTCGTCTGAGTGACGCTGACCAGCTCAGAATGGCGGGCCGAATGATGACGATGTCTGTGTACGGAGTACGGCCCGACCTATCTCGGTATCCAGTACGGCCGAAGGTCGTGATCCCGGATCCGCCGCCAAACCAGCAGACGCCAAACACGTCCTCGCATACCCGCCGTGCACCTGCCGCCGCTGCACCGCGAAGGGACAGTGACGGTGGAGATGCAAACCTGGCGCGACGCCCGAGCCCGAGCAGAATCCGCGGCGACAGCGCTTCAACAGTCGCTCCGCCAATTCGGCCTATCCGAGCGGGCCGTGAGATCGATCCGACCGGTGGTCACCCACGATGGCCGGCCGCACGTGCAGGTGGGCCGACTAGCCGCGGACGCAGTGGAACAGTTGGCCGAGACAATACGGCTCTCTGCCCCGCAGGGCCGGTAGATGTATGCCTCACGGTCCCGCGCGTGGGGCAGGCACCCCCAAGCCACGGCCGCCCCAACGGCCGGGGCCACTCCTCCGTGGTGGTCGTCCACAGAGGCTAGGCGGCACCCCACCCATCCTCTGGCGACCACGATCAAAAACCTGTACCTGGCCAGGTACATCGCTGATCAACCGCCATGCTCAGCAGGTCAGACGGAAACCCTCGGCTGCTGTTGGGTGATGCAGTGGATGCCCCCACCGCCCGCGAAGATCGTCCGTGCATCCACCAGCACCACTTCGCGCTCGGGGTAGAGACGTCGGAAGACGGTCGCGGCCTCTTCGTCCCGTGGGTCGTCGAAGGCACAAAGGATCACCGCGCCGTTGCAGACGTAGTGGTTGATGTACGAGTAGTCGGCCCAACCGCCGTCCTCGTTGTGCACGCTCGTGGGTGCCGGGACCTCGATCACCTCGAAGGGGCGTCCCTGTGTGTCCGTCCGGGTGCGCAGGAACTCCACGTTCTCGGCGCAGGGTTCGTGGTCGGGGTGGGTGGGGTCGGGCTGGGTGTGGACGACGATGACGCCGGGCCCCGCGAACGCCGCGACGATGTCCACATGGCCCAGCGTGCCGAAGCCGTGCGGCGGGTAGTCCGCGGTCAGTCCCCGCGGCAGCCAGATCGCCTTGGTCGTGCCCAGTCGGGCGTGGATCTCCGCTTCCACCTCGGCCTTGGTCCAGCCGGGGTTGCGCTCAGGTCCGAGTTGCACGGTCTCCGTCAGCAGCACCGTGCCCCGACCGTCGACGTGGATGCCGCCGCCCTCGTTCACCAGGGGCGAAGAGTGCACGGGCACACCTGCGATGTCCGCCACCTGGCGCGCGATGGTGGAGTCATGCTCCCAGTGGGCCCACTCCTGTGCACCCCAACCGTTGAACACCCAGTCCACGGCGGCCAACCGACTGCCGTCGGTGACGAACGTAGGGCCGATGTCACGCATCCACGCGTCGTCGAGTTCCCGCTCGACAATCTCGATCCCGGGGCCGAGCAGGGCACGCGCCTCGCGGGTCCCGGCCGGGCCGACGACCACGGTGACCGGCTCGAATCGCCGCACCGCACGCGCCACATCGGCCCAGGCACGCCGGGCGGCGGCGAGGTCCTCACCGACGAAGGTGGTGTTGGGTACCGGCCAGGCCATCCAGGTGCGCTCGTGCGGTGCCCACTCGGGCGGCATATGGAACATGGGTCACTCCTGGCTGGTGGGCGGGGCGTCGGGGCTCGGGAAGGTCAGGGATCAAGGAGGCCGGCGGCGAAGAGGCAGCGGTCAGAGGTCAGAGGAAGTACAGGCGGTTGAGCGGGACGGCGTCGGCGGGATCCGACCGGATCGGTTCCCCGTCGAGGGTGACCAGCCCGCTGCGGGCGTCCACATCCACGTCCCCGGTGCGGGAGTTGAACCGCAGGTCGGCCGGCCCGATGCCACGGGTGCCGCGGACCGCGACCCGTCGTCTGCGGGTGGGCATGAGGTCGGCGCCGAGGTCGACGGCCGCTTCGGCCACGAAGGCCACGGAGATGTCGGCGGCGGTCGCGCCGTACGAGCCGAACTGGGGCCCGAGCACCAGGGGTTCACAGGTGTCCGTCGCGGCTCCGGGGTCACCGGTCACCCCGTACGCCGGGAAGCCCGACTTCAGTACGAGTTGGGGTTTGGCGCCGAAGAACCGCGGCTGCCAGAGCACGATGTCGGCCATCTTGCCGACCTCGATGGAGCCGATCTCGTGTGCGAGGCCGTGCGCGATGGCCGGATTGATCGTGAGCTTGGCGATGTAGCGGAGCACTCGGCCGTTGTCGTCGTGCGGCCCGTCGCCTTCGATCGGCCCCCGTTCGGCCTTCATCTTGCCGGCCATGGCGAAGGTCCGGCGCACGGTCTCACCGGCCCGGCCCATCCCCTGGGCGTCCGAGGAGGTGATGCCGATGGCGCCGACGTCGTGCAACACGTCCTCGGCGCCCATGGTCCCGGCCCGGATACGGTCGCGGGCCATGGCCGCGTCTCCCGGCAGATCGGTCTTCAGATCGTGTACGGAAACGATCATTCCGTAGTGCTCGGCGACGGCGTCCCGGCCGAACGGAAGGGTCGGGTTGGTGGAGGAGCCGATGACGTTCGGCACCCCGGCCATCTTCAGGACGTTGGGTACATGGCCGCCCCCGCACCCCTCGATGTGGAAGGCGTGGATCGTCCGGCCGGCGAGCACCTTCAGGGTGTCCTCGACGGACAGGCATTCGTTGAGCCCGTCGCTGTGCAGGGCGACCTGGACGTCGTGCTCCTCGGCGACCCGTAGCGCGGTGTCCAGCGCCCGGGTGTGGGCGCCCATGTCCTCGTGGACCTTGAATCCGCAGGCCCCGCCCTCGGCGAGCGCCTCGACCAGGGGGGCCGGGTCGGATGAGGAGCCGCGGGCGAGGAAGCCGATGTTGACCGGCCAGGCGTCGAAGGCGTTGAAGGCGTGGCGCAGGGCCCAGGGGGAGTTGACGCCGACGCCCCAGACCGGGCCGAACTCCTGGCCGATGATGGTGGTGACGCCGGAGGCGAGGGACGCTTCCATGATCCGGGGTGACAGCAGGTGGACATGGGTGTCCACGGCGCCGGCGGTGGCGATCAGCCCCTCGCCGGAGACGATGGTGGTGCCGGTCCCCGTGACCACCTCCACTCCGTCGAGGGTGTCGGGGTTGCCTGCACGGCCGATGCCGGCGATCCGGCCCTCCCGGATGCCGATGGAGACCTTGCGGATGCCCTGGACGGCATCGATGACCAGGACATTGCTGATGACGACGTCACAGGTCTCGCGGACGGCCGCGGCCTTGAGGTGGAGTCCGTCTCGGGCCGTCTTCCCGAAGCCGGCGAGGAACTCGTCCCCCTGCTTCTGGGAGTCGGACTCGACCCGGACGACAAGACCGCAGTCGCCGAGGACCACTCGGTCGCCCGCGCGGGGGCCGTGGACGGCGGCGTACTCGTACGGGTCGATTCCGGCCATCAGTGCAGCTCCGTTGTGAGGTCGACGGCCGCTGAACGGCTCGCGGCGCACGGCGAGGGGTGCCGTGGTGGGGTCGTCATGGCCGGGCTCCTCGATATCCGCAGGCAGCCGCCCTGCGCAGGGCCTCTTCCTTGGCGCCCGGGGCGTCGAGGGGGCCATCCACAAGACCGGCGAACCCGATCGCGACGCGGGCACCACCGATCGGCAGCAGACCGACCTCGATCCGGGCGTCCGGATCGAAGCGGACGGAGGAACCTGCGGGGACGCACAACCGCATGCCGTACGCGGCGGACCGGTCGAAGTCGAGTCGCGGATTGGCCTCGAAGAAGTGGAAGTGGGAGGTGACGCTCACGGGGACGGGCGCCGTGTTGTGGACGGACAGTCGCAGCGCCGGTTCCGGTTCGGGGGTGGTCGGGCCCGGTAGGACCGCGCCGGGTGCCGTGTCGCCCAGCCCGGTGCCGCCGATCGGATCGCTGACCACGGCGAGGCGGGACCCGTCGTCGAAGACGGCCTCCACATGGACCTCCGTGACCACGTCGCTGACCCCGGGCAGAACGTCGTTCGGACCCAGCACGGCACGGGCGGCTTCGACTGCCTCTGCGAGGCGCCGGCCGTCACGTGCTGCTTCGCAGACGGTGTCGGCGATCAGCGCGGTCGCCTCGGGCACATTGAGCCGCAGACCACGGGCCCGCCGCGCCCGGGCGAGTTCCGCCGCACTGAAGAGCAGCAGCCGGTCCCGTTCGGTGGGGGTGAGTCGCACCTCTCCACACCTCCTTTTAGAGCATCACTCTAAACCTGAGACACGCAGGAGGAAAGAAGCTCGGGAGGATGGGATCAATGGAATTGAGCAACACTCGAAGAGAAACCAGCCAACGCGGTGGCCCTCGGGAGCTCTGAGGTGGCAACCGCCCTAGCTCACCGTGCCGTCCAGATCCCGGGCGTACTCCGCGATCGCCCCTCGGTACTCCCGTACGGTCGGGTCCTCGCTCGTCGCGGCGAGGAGTTCGAGGAGCAGTCGTACGGACTCCTGATGGCGGCCCTCGTTGTAGAGGGCCATCGCCAAGAACGCGCGCAGCGCGCCGTGCTCCGGGAACTCGGCGACACCGCGCCGCAGCGTGGTGCCCGCCTCATGGAAGCGGCCGAGCACCCGATAGGTGCTGCCGAGACCTAGGAATGCCTCCGAGCGGTCGACGGACGGCAGCGCGGGGGCGGTGACCCGCAAGGCCCGCTCGTAGTGGGGGACGGCCTCCGCCTCGCGACCGAGGACATCGTGCGCCCAGGCGGTCTGATAGGCGATCCTGGCGTCATCGGGCCAGTGCTCGCCGAGGGCGAGGAGGCGCAGCCGCGCCTCGGCCGCGTTGCCGTTCTCCCGCAGTCGTACGGCCTCGGCCAGTTCCTCGTCCCGCTCGGTTCCGCGCATGCCCCCATCCTCGCTGACGTGGGACGGGGGCGTGCGCGGCAGTGCTCAGCCCAGCGGGTGCATCCAACCGTGCTCGTCCGAAGCGGCTCCGGTCTGGATGTCGAGGAGCGCCTTGCGCAGTCGGAGGGTGACCTCGCCTGGCTTGCCGTCGCCCTGGGTCCATTCGCCGCCTGCGGACTTCACCAAGCCGACGGGGGTGATCACGGCAGCGGTTCCGCAGGCGAAGACCTCGGTGAGCGTGCCGTTCTCGCTGTCGCGCTTCCAGTCCTCGGTGGAGATGCGTCCCTCGCCGGACTCATAGCCGAGGTCCTTGGCCAGGGTCAGGAGCGAGTCACGGGTGACGCCCGCGAGGAGGGAGCCGGTCAGCTCCGGGGTGACGATGCGGTCCCCGTACACGAAGTACAGGTTCATCCCGCCCATCTCCTCGACCCACCGGTGCTCCAGCGCGTCCAGCCAGACCACCTGATCGCAGCCCTTCTCGGCGGCTTCGGCCTGGGCGAGCAGGGAGGCCGCGTAGTTGCCGCCGGTCTTCGCGAAGCCCATGCCACCGGGGACCGCGCGGACGTAGTTCTCGGAGAGCCAGACGGAGACGGGCTGCACCCCACCGGGGAAGTAGGAGGCGGCGGGCGATGCGATGACGAGGAAGAGGTACTCGTTGGCGGGCCGCACACCCAGCCCGACCTCGGACGCGATCATGAAGGGGCGGAGATAGAGCGATGCCTCACCGCCGTGCTCCGGCACCCATGCCTTGTCCTGCTGGATGAGGACATCACACGCCTCGATGAACAACTCGACGGGCAACTCGGGCATGGCCAGCCTGCGGGCCGAGCGCTGGAAGCGGGCCGCGTTGGCGTCCGGACGGAAGGTGGCGACCGTGCCGTCGGGACGGCGGTACGCCTTGAGGCCCTCGAAGATCTCCTGGGCGTAGTGCAGGGTCATGTTGGCCGGGTCCATGGAGAGCGGCCCGTACGGCGTGAGCTGCGCGTCGTGCCAGCCGCGGCCGTCGGTCCACTTGATCGTCACCATGTGATCGGTGAAGTGGCGGCCGAACCCGGGGTTGGTCAGGATCGCCTCGCGCTCCGCGTCGGAAAGCGGATGCGCCGAAGGCTTGAGCTCGATCGAGGGCGTCGTCATGAGGAGTGTCCTTCACCGTTGGTTGTGACGGACCGCACTCACGCCGCCGCCGATGCTAGGACGTCCGAGCATTACCGCGAGCCCACGGCCCGTCTCGATTATCGCCCGAAGGGGTGAATGCGAGAAACGGGGGTGGAACCGGGGGGAACGGCGTGAATCAGTCCAGGATGATGGTGACACCCGGAAGCCGTACAGGAAAAGCCGCCGGGTGCGAAGTGCGACCCGGCGGCTTGGGGTGGAAGCGTCGGGTCAGCCCGCTACTCGCGCCGCGAGCGCGTCGCCGATCTCGTCCGTGGTACGGAACGTGCCGTCGCGGCCCGCGAGGTCGGCGGAGGCCGCTTCCTCGATGCGCACTGCCTCGGCCTCGAAGCCGAGGTGACGCAGGAGGAGGGCGACGGACAGGATGGTGGCCGTCGGGTCCGCCTTGCCGGTGCCCGCGATGTCGGGCGCCGAGCCGTGGACGGGCTCGAACATGGACGGGAAGGTGCCCGTCGGGTTGATGTTGCCGGAGGCCGCCAGGCCGATGCCACCGGTCACGGCGGCGGCGAGGTCGGTGAGGATGTCACCGAAGAGGTTGTCGGTGACGATGACGTCGAAGCGCTCCGGCTGGGTGACGAAGAAGATCGTCGCGGCGTCGACGTGCAGATAGTCGGTGGTGACGTCAGGGTACTCGGCAGCCACCGCGTCGAAGATGTTCTTCCACAGATGTCCCGCGTAGACCAGGACGTTGTTCTTATGGACCAGCGTCAGCTTCTTGCGCGGACGGGAGTTGGCCCGCTCGAAGGCGTCACGGACGACGCGCTCCACGCCGTACGCGGTGTTCACGCTGACCTCGGTGGCCACCTCGGCGGGCGTACCGGTGCGCAGCGAACCGCCGTTGCCCGTATACGGGCCCTCGGTGCCCTCGCGGACGACGACGAAGTCGATCTCGGGGCGGCCCGCCAGCGGAGTCGCCGTGTTCGGGAACAGCTTCGAGGGGCGCAGGTTGACGTAGTGGTCGAAGGCGAAGCGCAGCTTCAGCAGCAGCCCGCGCTCCAGCACGCCAGAAGGTACGGTCGGATCACCGATGGCGCCGAGCAGGATCGCGTCGTGGGCCTTGAGGGCCTCCAACTCCGCGTCGGGCAGGGTTTCGCCGGTACGGTGCCAGCGCTGGGCGCCGAGATCGTACTCCTTGGTCTCCAGCTTCACGTCCTGCGGCAGGACCGCGGACAGGACTTTCAGACCCTGGGCCACGACCTCTTGGCCGATGCCGTCGCCGGGGATGACTGCGAGATTGAGGCTCCGAGACATGTCGGGCACCCTACTCTCCGTCCCATCCCATGACATGCGATGTCCACACTGTGGACTGAAGGCTGACGGTCGAACACCGCGCGCACCGAACTCCGCGCCGGAAGAGGACCGTCGAGGCACCGAACCGGGCCGATCTGAGAGAACACAGCGGCTCGGGACGGTGGACGGACCTTTCGTCGCCGAAGATCGAGACACGGCGACACAGAGGTGCTCGACGGGACGCCGGGGATCAGCGCCCGGTCGAACCGCGCGGGGTCAGTGACCGGTCGAGCCGCCGTTGTCACGACGGTCGAGGGCGCGCTGGAGTGCAGCCGCGGCGTTCTTGCGGTCGGACTCGCTGGCGTGGGAGGCATGGCGGACACGGCGGGCGGTCTCAGCTGGCATGGTGATCGACTCCTTGAGATCACGGAGATGTCGAGGCGCCGGTTGGGGCGGGGAGCACGCCGCAGGGGTCACCTGCCGGGGCCGTTGCTCACACACGCCATTCGCTGGATCAAGCGAGACGTTCGGCTCCTACAAAGCTAGGGCAGGTGGGCTCCGCTGTCTCTACAAGTAGTCGGACTTCCTACTATCTGAGACGGAAATCATGGAACGCGCAGGTCAGAGAGGTTTGACGGAGAGCGCCCAAGGGGAGGAACCGGGCCGAATTCATCCACACCGCGGCGGCTGACCAACCCGCGCGGTGTCGACCCGGCTCCGCAGAACGCCTTCGGCCGGCCGGCCGAAGGCGACTCCCCCTCGGCGCAGTGGGAAACCGCCCGGCCTCAGATCACATCCCCGTCGCGCCAGTCGAACAGCAAGGCGTCGGGCGGTACCACCAGCCCGCCCGACGTCCCTCCGATCCGGACGAAGGTGGAGTCCTCCTCCTCCGGCAGCGGCACCAGCCCGTCCGGGCCTGCCGTCTCGATCCGGCCCTGCCACAGCGTCCAACCACGCGAGCGGTAGAGCGCCGCACCCGCATCCGATGCGGACAGGGCGCCGAAGTCGTACGCCCGGTCGATGACCCCCTCCAGGGTTTCCATGATCCGGTCGCCGAACCCCCGGCGCCGCTCCTGCGCCCGGACCGCGACCGCTTCGACGTATCCCACTCGGTACGAACGTCCGCGGTGGACGACCCTGCGCATGATCACCGAGCCATGGGCGACGGGGACGTCATCGGCGTCGTACAGCAGGGCGTGGACACCACCGAGGCAGTGGTCCCAGTCCTCATCGCCGAAGTCCCCGTCGAAGGCAAGGTCCAGGAGGCCACGGATCGCGTCGCGTTCGGCAGTGGTGAGCTGATGCGTGTGGGCGATACGAACCGCCCCGACTGTCGCAGACATGGGACTGAGTCTCTCCGGTCCCACGGCATGCGCGTACTCATTAATGAACTGAGTACGCAGCTCGTGGTGAAGAACAAGCCACCGCTGGAGAGTTGAACACATGAACGGCCTCTACTCCCTCAAGCCCTGGTACGCGGCCCGACTCTCCGGGGTCCGCGGCGCACTCGCCCGCCGCGATGTGTCGCCCGACGCATTGACCGCGGCCGGTGTGGTGAGCGCCGCCGGGGCCGCAGCGGCACTGGCCTGGCTTCCCGCCCCGCTCGCCGCGGTCCCGGTCGCCCTGCTGCTCGCCGCACGCCTGGCGTTCGCCAATCTGGATGGGGCACTGGCCCGGGACACCGGACGCACCACCCGGCGCGGCGCCCTGCTCAATGAACTCGGCGACCGGGCGGCGGACTTGGTGGTGCTGGCCGGATTTCTCGTATTGGCCCCGTTGTGGCTGGTGGCCATCACGGCCTTGGCGGCGACCCTCCCGTCCTGGGTGTCCCTCGCGGGGGCCGCGGCGGGAGCGCCACGACGCAACGGCGGCCCCATGGGCAAGACCGAGCGCTGCCTGCTCGTACTGGTCGCCGCCGCGACGGGCTGGGCCGTTCCGGTACTGGCGGTCATCGCGGTCGGTTCGCTGCTGACGGCAGTGCTCCGGTGCGGTGGACTCTGGAAGGAGCTCGCACGATGAGCGGCTTCCTCGTCGTGGGCGACGCCATGGGGCGGGCGCTCCCCCTGGTCGCAGGGGCCCTGGGCGCCGGTGGTGTCGCAGTTGCGGCACTGCCGGCGCGGGTACGGATGCGGGCAGAGCTGCGCCGGCGCTGGCGCACATGGGCACTGACCGCTCCCGTATTCCTGGGCTCCCTCTACCTCGGTGCCGGTGGGGCCTTCGCCCTGGCGGCCGTGCTCGGAGTGATCGCCGTGAGCGAGTACGTGCGAATGGCCGGGCTGGGCCGGTTCGATCAGACGGTGCTGACGGCGTCGGCGCTCGTCCTACCGGCGTTGGCCTGGCTGGCGCCGCACGTACTCGACCTGCGGGCCGCCGCACTGCTGTTGCTGATCGCTGCCGTACCGCCCCTGCTGTCGGGCGACCACACGACGGGGTTCACCCGGGCGGCGCGCTCCGCCTTCGGCCTGTTGTGGATTCCCCTCTCGCTGACCGGCCTGGTGACGCTCGGGGACACCGCGGTCGCGGTGGGACTCGCGGTGGCCCTGGGCGATGTGGGGGCGTGGTGCGGCGGCACCGCTCTGGGGCGGCGCGGGCCGCTGGCACGGCCGCTGTCGCCCAACAAGACCTGGGCGGGTGTGGTGGGGGCAGCGGTCGCCACCGGTCTGGTGCTGTTCGCGGTCGGCACCTTCACCCCGCAACTGTGGGCCGCGGTGCTGCTGGGGTGCGTCCTCGGGGACCTGTTGGAGTCGATGGTCAAGCGGGAGGCAGGGGTGAAGGACGCGGGGAGTTGGCTGCCGGGGTTCGGTGGTCTGCTGGACCGCATCGACTCACTGCTGCCGGCGCTGGTGCTGGCGATGGTGGTCGGCGCATGAGCGGGCGTGAGAGGTACGGCCCGAAGGCCGGCGCGCGACCCGTGCCCGGTTCGATCGCGGATCCGCCCGGCGTTGACCGACCCGAGCCGGGTGCGCAGGATCGTCCCTCCCGCTCGCGGGTGGCCTCCGTGCTCCGCCGCGCGCTGTGGTGGTGCGTGCTCACCCTCACCGGTGGGGTGGAGCGCCGCGGACGGCTGCCGCGCGGCGGCTGTGTCGTCGTCGCCAACCACTCCTCGCATGCCGATACGGCCGCCCTGCTCGCGGCCCTCGACGCCCGCCACACCCCCTTGATCGGGGCGGCGGCGGACTACTGGTTCGCCTCACGGTGGCGCAGCCGGATCTGCCGTCGGCTCGCGGCCGGCTTCCCGTTGCGGCGCACGGGCGGCGGGATGGGCGATCTGCTGTCGATGGCCGAGGAGTTGCGCGCCGGGCGAGCCGTGGTCCTCTTCCCCGAGGGCACCCGAGGCTCGAACGGCTCGGTGGGCTCTTTCCACCGGGGTGCGCTCGTGCTGGCCCATTCCGCCGGGGTGCCCGTGGTGCCGGTCGGGATCGCGGGGACGGATCGGCTGTTGCCCAAGCACGGACGGTTGCGCTCCTCCCTGGTCCGGGTGCGGATCGGGGCACCGCTGGCGCCGACGGCAACCCCGGAGGAGGCCCGGGACGCGGTCGCCGAACTGCACCGAAGGACCAACGCGGAATCGCTCCGGGACTCGAAGGTGCGGCGCTGGGTGGCCGCCCGGGCCGCTTCGCGCTGGGGGCTGCTGATCGCTTTCTGTTGGGCGTTCGCCGAGGCGTTGAGCTGGCCGCTGATGCCGGAGTTGCTGTTGGGCATCGCGTGTGCGGCGGCGCCTCGGGCGGCACTGCGGCTGTCGCTCACCGCATGGGCTGGGAGCATTGCGGGGGCGCTCCTCGCGCTGCACATCGCGGCGGCGGGGGTCGCCCTGCCTGCGCCGCTGACCACGGACCGGATGCGGGCCGAGGTGCAACAGCAGTTGGTGACGGAGTCCGCGGACGCCGTGCACCACCAGCCGTGGAACGGCGTTCCGTTCAAGGTGTACGCGGCCGAAGCCGGTCGGGCCGGCGTGCCCGTCGACGACTGGCTGCTCGCTTCGGCCGGTGCACGGGGTTCACGCACGCTGACGGTGGGGTTGGCGTTCGCCGCACTGGGCCTGCTCCTGCGGCGCTACCGCAGGTGCTACGGCATCTATCTGGCGCTGCTGGCCGGGGCGTTCACGACGGGGCTGACCTGGATCGTGATCGGCTGGCAGTGACAGGCCCTCTCCATGCATGGGAGAGGAAAGCCCGGTGAGTCGGTCACCTACTCCTAGACAGTCTCCGAGCCGTAAGGAATCGCCCAGTACGGACTGCGGAGACCGATCGACTGGATGTATCCGCCGGTGCGCCCGAGGCCGTGGTTCACCCGGGAGTCCGACGGCAGATGGCTCGCGACGTCGTGCCGGGGGCGGCCGAAGAGGTCGATGCCCTCGTGCAGTACGGGCACGAGGGCAGGCCCTTGGGGCTCCTCCCCCGAACTGTCACACGGTGATCTACCGAGTTCCACATAGCCGAGGCGCTGGGCGTGGTTCCCCTCCGGTGCACCGAGGACGTCGATGGTCAGCCCGAGGTAGTCGCCGCTGAATGCCCAGGCCGCGCCGCAGACGGATTGCGTGCGGATGTCGCAGATGGTGGACAGGGCCCAGCGCGCGGTGTGTTCGCTCATGCCGAAGCGGAGGGTGCCGGCGCGGTGCGGCAACAACACTCCGGTGCCCGGCAGGAGTTGGAACACGGCCCAAGTGTGGCACCGGCCCCTCCACCGGGAGCCGTCGCTGCGAAGAGTGTTCATCAGGTCACAGATCCATTCCGGAGACCCTCAGAACCCGCAACCCACGGGTTGCACCTCCTCCCGCTTCGTGCAACCCTGGAGTTGCACGTAAAGCCAGTGTGCAGCAACCAGAGGGAGGCCCACCATGACCGAAGACCTCAGTGCCGGCCGAGCCGGCGACCGGATCGAGAAGGAGATCACCATCGACGCCCCCGTGGCGCGCGTCTGGGCGGTGCTGACCGAACCGAAACACGTCGGCTCCTGGTTCGGCCAGGGCAGTCCCACCCCGGTGGACCTTCGCCCCGGCGGCACCATGTTCCTGGACCACGGCGAGTTCGGGCAGTTCCCCACCACCATCGTCGAGGTGGACGCACCCCATCGGTTCTCCTACCGCTGGGCGTCCGCCTACCCCGGCGAGCAGGCCGTGGACGGAAACTCCACCCTGGTCGAGTTCACCTTGACCTCCGAGGGCGACGGCACCCGGCTCCGCGTGGTCGAGACCGGCTTCTCCTCGATCACCATCCCCGATGACCGCAAGGACTCGGCCTCGTACGAGAGCCACGAGGCCGGCTGGAGCGAGCAGGTCGTCAACATCCAGCAGTACGCGGAACGACTGTCGGCATGACCGACCCGCAGGACCGGGTCTCGGACGAGGAGGCCGTCAGCGACGTCCTGACGGCGCTGGCGGACCCGACCCGGCGCCGGATACTCGACGCCTTGGCCGCCCACGGCGGCCGGGCGACGGCAACCCTGCTCGCCCTGGAGCTGCCCGTGAGCAGACAGGCGATCGTCAAGCACCTCGGCGTCCTCGCCCGCGCCGGCCTGGTGGAGGGACACCGGGAGGGACGGGAAGCGCGCTACGCCGTCGCACCCACCCGACTGGCCGCGACGGCCCGTTGGATGGACCGGCTGGCCACCGACTGGGACTCCCGACTCGCGACCATCAAACGGCTGGCGGAATCCGACCCCGAGCGGTGAGCCGTGCCCGGGCATGGAACCGCCCCCGTTCCGGCGTGGGGGCTGGAACGGGGGCGGGATCAGGGGGGCGGTGAAGATCAGCCCATGTGCGGGTAGCCGTACTCCGTCGGAGCGACCAGCGTCTCCTTGATCGCACGGGTCAGCGTCCAGCGCATCAGGTTCTGCGGAGCGCCGGCCTTGTCATTGGTGCCCGAGGCCCGACCGCCGCCGAAGGGCTGCTGTCCGACGACCGCACCGGTCGACTTGTCGTTGATGTAGAAGTTGCCGGCGGCGAAGCGCAGCTTCTCCATGGTGTGCGCGGCAGCGGCCCGGTCGTTAGCGATGACCGCACCGGTCAGCGCGTAGTCGGAGACCGACTCCATCTGGTCCAGCATGGCGTCGTACTGCTCGGCGGAGCTGTCGTCGTAGACGTGCACGGCCAGGAACGGGCCGAAGTACTCCGTGGTGAAGACCTCGTTGGAGGGGTCCGAGCACTCGACGACGGTGGGGCGGACGAAGTAGCCGACCGAGTCGTCGTACGTACCACCAGCGACGATCGTGCAGGTGTCATCGGCCTTGGCCCGGTCGATGGCGGCCTTGTTCTTCGCGAAGGAACGCTCGTCGATCACCGCACCGATGAAGTTCGACAGATCGGTGACGTCACCCATCTTGATCCCGTCGACCTCGGCCGCGAACTCCTCCTTGAAACCGGAGTTCCAGATCGAGGCGGGGATGTACGCGCGGGAGCTCGCCGAACACTTCTGGCCCTGGTACTCAAAGGAACCCCGGGTCAGCGCGGTCTTCAGCACGGCGCGATCGGCGCTCGGGTGCGCGACCACGAAGTCCTTGCCACCGGTCTCGCCGACGATCCGGGGGTACGAGCGGTACTTCTCGATGTTGTTGCCGACCGTCTTCCACAGGTGCTGGAAGGTCCGGGTCGAGCCGGTGAAGTGGATCCCGGCGAGGTCGCGGTGGTTCAGCGCCACCTCGGAGACGGCGATGCCATCACCAGTGACCAGGTTGATGACGCCCTTGGGCAGCCCGGCCTCCTCCAGCAGCTGCATCAACAGCACGGCCGCGTGCGTCTGCGTGGGGGACGGCTTCCACACCACCACATTGCCCATCAGGGCCGGAGCGGTCGGCAGATTGCCCGCGATGGCGGTGAAGTTGAAGGGGGTGATCGCGTAGACGAATCCCTCCAGCGGACGGTGGTCCATCCGGTTCCACACGCCCGGGGAGTTGGCCGGAGGCTGCTCGGCCAGGATGTCTCGGGCGTAGGCGACATTGAAGCGCCAGAAGTCGATCAGCTCGCACGGGGTGTCGATCTCGGCCTGCTGGGCGGTCTTCGACTGGCCCAGCATGGTGGAGGCGGCGAGCGTCTCGCGCCAGGGGCCGGACAGCAGCTCGGCGGCGCGCAGGATGATCGCCGCACGGTCGTCGAAGGACATCGCACGCCAGGCAGGCGCGGCGGCGAGCGCCGCGTCGATGGCGTCCTGCGCGTCCTGCTCGGTCGCCCCGGCGAAGGTGCCGATCACGGCGGAGTGGTTGTGCGGCTGGACGACGTCGACCCGCTCGCCGCCGCCCATCCGGCGTACGCCGCCGATGGTCATCGGCAGCTCGATCGGGTTCTCGGCCAGCTCCTTGAGCTTGGCCTCCAGCCGGGCGCGCTCGGGGCTGCCCGGTGCGTAGCCGTGGACCGGCTCATTGACCGGCGCGGGAACCTTGGTGACGGCGTCCATGGTGCCGACTCTCCTTAATCAGTAGGTCAGTTGGGGGTTCAGCCTCGGCTGACCAGCGAACGCAGGAAGAACGCCAGATTGGCGGGGCGCTCCGCGAGGCGGCGCATGAAGTACCCGTACCAGTCGGTGCCGTACGCGATGTAGACGCGCATGCGGTGGCCCTCGGCTGCGAGCCGGTGGTGCTCGCCCTCGCGGATGCCGTAGAGCATCTGGAACTCGTAGTCGTCGAGCTTGCGGCCGGCACGACGGGCGAGTTCCTGGCTGATGGAGATGATGCGCGGGTCGTGGGACCCGATCATCGGATACCCCTCGCCCTCCATCAGGATCTTCAGACAGCGGATGTACGCGCGGTCGACCTCGGCCTTGTCCTGAATGGCGACGGACGCGGGCTCCTTGTAGGCGCCCTTGACCAGCCGGACCCGGGAGCCCGCGGCGGCCAACGCCCGGCAGTCGTCCTCGGTGCGGAAGAGGTACGACTGGACGACCGCTCCGGTGCGGGGGAAGCGCTCACGGAGTTCGGTGTGGATGGCCAGGGTCGAATCGACCGTGGTGTGGTCCTCCATATCGAGGGTAACCGTGGTGCCGATCTCGGCGGCGGCCTCGACGACCGGAGTGACGTTCTTCAGCGCCAGGTCATGGCCGCCGGTGAGCGCCTGGCCGAAAGAGGAGAGCTTGACCGACATCTCGGCACGCTCCCCCAGGCCGAGCGGCTTCAGCGCCTCGATCAGCTCCAGATAGGCATCGCGGGCGCGCAGCGCCTCCGACGGATCGGTGATGTCCTCGCCGAGGACGTCGAGCGTGACCTCCAGGCCGCGGGCAGCGGTCTCCTGGACCACGGGGATGGTCTCGTGGACCGTCTCACCCGCGATGAAGCGACTGACCACGGGCTTGGTGACCGGAGCGGCCGAGACGATGCGACGCATCCTGTCGCTGCGCGACGCGGCGAGGATCACGGGACCCAGCACGGGGACCTCCTGGAAGTACGGGCGCCGGGCCGGAGCGCGGGGGAAGACGCGTCCGGAACGGCACGAAGAACCACCGTGAAATCTAAGGATCGCTCCGATCCTCAGCCATCGACAGCTGTCACGCATCCGTGGCCGGGATCTCAGACATCTGTCTGAAGGTCGTGTCAGAATGTCCGGATGAAGGGCGATTACCAGGAACTCGTGGATGAGATCTCGGCTCTGCTGGCAGCCCCGGCAACGCTGGAGAACCGCGATTTCGAGCTGATCGCCTTCGGCGCGCACGACAGCGACGACGACGATGCGATGGACCCGGTCAGGACCCGCTCGATCCTCACCCGAAAGTCCTCCCCCGCGGTCCGCGCCTGGTTCGAGGGCTTCGGGATCACCCGCGCCACCGCCCCCGTCCGCATCCCCGCCGCCCCCGACGCCGGCGTCTTCCGGGACCGCATCTGTCTGCCGGTACGCCATCGAGGCATCGCACTTGGCTATGTGTGGCTGCTGGACACCACCCCCGGGCCCACAGACGCCCAGTTGGCCGCGGCCATGGAGGTCGCCGAACGGATCGGCGGTCTGCTCGCCGACGAGGAACGGGCCGGCACGGATCTGTCCCGCGAGTTCCGTGCGGTGCTCACTGCGGATCGCGGCTGGCAGTACGACATGGCGGTGGCCGCACTGCGCACCGCTCTTGGCGGTGGGGAGCGGGGCGCCGACGGCCCCCATGCGGTGGTGTGCATCGCGCCCTGGCCGTCCGGCGACGCCCCGCCGGTCCGCGCGCTCCCGAGCGCGGCTGCCCTGTGCACGGTGCCAGGTGCGGCGGCCCGGGTCGAGGCTCCGGCCGTACGGACGTCCCGCGGTGGTTCGTCACGAGCCGCAGGTCGGGCGGGCGGTGGCGTGCCTGCTGCAACGGGCGGCAGTGGCACCGCGGGCACATATGCCCTCGCGGTGTTGCTGCGGCTGCGCACGCTCGACACCCCCGCCCCCGCGATCGCCGCCGCAGAGCGCCTGCTCACCTCGGCGACCAGCGCCGCCACGGCCGGTGTGTCCTCGCCCCACCAGGGCCTTGCCGACCTGGGCGCAGCCTGGCGCCAGGCGTCCTCCGCGGCCCGCGCAGCCCGAGCAGCACCCCGGTTCGGGCCCGTCGCCCAGTGGGCCGACATCGGGCCGTACCGCATCCTCACCGCTCTCCCGGGCGACCTCCCCCAGGATCCCGCGGTGCTGCCGCTGTTCGACGGCTCCCATCCCGATCTCATCCATACCGCCGAGACCTATCTGGACTGCGGCGGCCAGGCCAGTCGTACCGCGTCTGCGCTGGGCATCCATCGGCAGACGCTCTACTACCGGCTCTCCCGGGTCGAACAGCTCACCGGGCTCGACCTCGCGGACGGCGAGGACCGGCTACTGCTCCACATGGCGCTGAAGACGGCCCGGCTCTGACGCATTGCCCGATGGATCGAGGTCTGATCGAGGTTCCCGTCCGATTGCGCGAAGCTCGGGGGCTGGGATCAGGCGGGGGTGACGTCCGCCGATGCAGCGCCCGCGGAGGTGCTGCGGATGAAGTCCCCGAAGAGCAGGGCCGTCAGATCGGGCTGGTCGCGCATCACCCAGGTCCGGCTGTCATCGATGGTCTCCAGCCGGGCACCGGGCACGATCGCGGCCAGTCGCTCGCCGTGCGCATACGGGAAGAGCCGGTCCTCACGGGCGAAGGCGAGCAGGGTGGGCCGGTCGAAGGAGGCGAGCTGTCGTGCCGGTTCGAGCAGGGCTGTGGGGACGATCCCGCGGGTGACCTTGACGCAGTCGCGACGGATGTCGGGGTCGGCGAAGAAGGCGCCCAGCCAGCCGTCGATCAGATCGTGGGGCAGTGCGCCCTTGGTCAGCAGGCCGAACCCGAAGGGCATCCGACGGATGGCGCGCAGCCGCAGGGCCTGGAAGACCAGGGTGAGCAGGCCGGGCACCCGGGAGGAGGGGCCGAGTGATCTGAACCAGGGTGACGGGCAGTTCTCGAAGCACTCGCCGTTGGTGAGGACGAGACGGCCGATCCGCTCGGGATGGTGAGCGGCGACGATCTGGGCGATGGCGGTGCCGAGGTCGTTGCCGACCAGGGTCACGCGCGGCAGATCGAGCGCGACGATCAGATCGGCGACCAGCCGGGCGATCCCCGCGAGGCTGAGGTCCGCGCCGGGGTTCATCGGGGTGCGGTGGGCGCCGAGGGGCAGGTCGGGGGTGATGCACCGGAAGTCCGGGGCGAGCCGGTCGACGATCGGCTCCCAGAGCTTGCTGTCCATGAGGTAGCCGTGCAGAAACAGCACGGGCTCGCCTTCTCCGGTGTCCCGGTAGTGGACGGTTCCCTGGTCGAGCGTGATCTGTGGCATGGCGGTCACCTCTCGCTGCAATTACATACAGACTGTATGCATGTAGAGTTGCATACAGACTGTACGGAACTCAAGGGGGCAGGATGGAATCGACCGACACCAAGCACACCCAGCGATCCCGGGCGACCCGGGCAGCTCTCATCGCCGCCGCTCGTTCGCTGTTCGCCGAGCGCGGCTACGCGGGGGTGGGGACCGAGGAGATCGTCCGGGCGGCGGGGGTGACCAGAGGCGCGCTCTACCACCAGTTCCGGGACAAGACCGATCTGTTCGACGCCACGGTGCAGACGGTCGAGGCAGAACTGACCGGGCGGATCGCCGAGCAGGTCATGACGACCGCAACGGATCCGGTGGAGGCGCTGAAGGCAGGCGCACGCGCGTTTCTCGACGCCTTCGCCGAGCCGGACGTGGAACGCATCCTGCTGCTGGACGCGCCAGGAGTGTTGGGCTGGCGGCGATGGCGGGAGATCGGGCAGGAGCACGGCCTCGGAGTGATCACAGGGGCCCTGGAGGCGGCGATGGCAGCCGGGGCGATCACCACCCGACCCGTACCGCCGCTGGCCCACATCCTTCTCGGCGCTCTGGACGAGGCGGCGCTGATGGTCGCGCACTCGGACGATCCCGGGGCAACCCGCACGGAGATGACGGAGGCGCTGGAGCACCTGGTGGAAGGGCTGCTGGTACGAAGCACCGACCGAGCGGACTGAGCCGGTGCCGTCCACCGGTCCGGTTCCACGGGTGCCCGATCCAGTGAGTAGCTGGCGTCTCTGGCGGCTCAACCGCTCGTTGCCGAAGGTTCAAGGGACCGGGTGGCGTCCGTAGACACGGTAGGGGCCCGACTCCGCACCAGGCGAGTCGGGCCCCTACCGGGATGAACGTATGAGATCAGTCCGTCAGATTCACCGAACGGGCGGACGCGGCGCCGATCTCCTCGGCGATCTCCGTGAGCACCGTCTGCGGCACATTGTCGTCGACGGTGAGGACGACCAGGGCCTCGCCACCCTCTTCGGCGCGCGAGACCTGCATGCCCGCGATGTTCAGTCCGGCCTCACCCAGGATGCGACCGACCGTACCGACGACACCGGGACGGTCCTCGTAGCGCAGCACCAGCATGTGGTCGGCGAGCGCCAGGTCGATGTCGTGCTCGCCGATCGCCACGATCTTCTGGAGGTGCTTGGGGCCGGCGAGGGTGCCGGAGACGGCGACCTCTTCGCCACCCGAGAGGGTGCCGCGCACGGTGACGACGTTCCGGTAGTCCGGGGACTCCGAACTGGTCGTCAGCCGGACCTCGACACCGCGCTCCTGGGCGAAGAGCGGAGCGTTGACATAGGAGACCGTCTCGTCGACGACATCCTCGAACACGCCCTTGAGTGCCGAAAGTTCCAGCACCTTGACGTCGTGCTGGGTGATCTCGCCGTACACCTCGACGTCGAGACGGACCGCGACCTCGCCCGCGAGTGCGGTGAAGATGCGACCGAGGCGCTCGGCGAGCGGCAGACCCGGCTTGACGTCCTCGGCGATCACGCCGCCCTGGACGTTCACCGCGTCCGGTACGAGCTCACCGGCGAGCGCGAGACGCACCGAACGCGCCACGGCGACACCGGCCTTCTCCTGCGCCTCGTCGGTCGACGCACCGAGGTGCGGCGTACAGACGACCTGGTCGAACTGGAACAGCGGCGAGTCGGTGCAGGGCTCCTTGGCGTACACATCGAGGCCGGCGCCGGCGACGCGCCCTTCCTTGAGCGCGGAGGCGAGCGCCTCCTCGTCCACGATCCCACCACGGGCGGCGTTGACGATGCGCACGGACGGCTTGACCTTGTGCAGCGCCTCGTCGCCGATGAGCCCGAGGGTCTCGGGCGTCTTGGGCAGGTGCACGGTGATGAAGTCGGACGTTTCGAGGAGCTCGTCGAGCGTCAGCAGCTTGACACCCATCTGCGCGGCCCGGGCGGGCTGCACATAGGGGTCGTACGCCACGATCTTCATGCCGAAGGCCGACATGCGCTGGGCGACGAGCACGCCGATGCGGCCGAGACCGACGACACCGAGCGTCTTCTCGCTCAACTCGACGCCGGTGTACTTGGAACGCTTCCACTCGCCATTCTTCAGGGCGGTGTTGGCCTGGGGGATGTTGCGCGCGGTGGCGACCAACAGACCGCAGGCCAGCTCGGCTGCGGTGACGATGTTGGAGGTGGGGGCGTTGACGACCATCACGCCGGCCTTGGTGGCGGCGGAGACGTCGACGTTGTCCAGACCGACACCGGCACGCGCGACGACGCGCAGCTTCTTGGCGGCTGCGATGGCTTCGGCATCGACCTTGGTGGCGGAACGCACAAGGATGGCGTCCACATCGGCGATGGCGGGGATCAACTCCGCGCGGTCCGCACCATTGCAGTGGCGGATCTCAAAGTCAGGGCCGAGCGCATCCACAGTGGCGGGCGACAGCTCTTCAGCGATGAGTACGACTGGTTTCCGAGACGCAGTGCTCACGTGAGTCCTCACTAGTCCAGTGCAGACGGCCGTCCCGACGGCCGCAGGCGGTGGAGGGGGCTAGCCGCGTGGAAGACGCACGACACTGTGGGCCTGACGCGAAGTGTTGTTGAGAAGTGTAGTGGTGGTTCAGGGTGTGTCTTGTGCCTTCTCGGCAGGATCACCCGTCCGTGGCTGGCCGAAGTGGAGAACCGCCCGGCAAGTACCGGGGTGTCCACGAGTGTCCGGGGCGCACGCCAAGTGCTCGCGCGCCGGGCAGGCGCACAACGGCGAAGGGCCGGGACACGGTCGTCCCGACCCTCGCCGTACGGCTTACGCGTCGTCGTTGTCGACCCAGCTCATGAGCTTGCGGAGCTCCTTGCCCGTGGTCTCCAGCAGGTGGTTCTCGTCCTGCGTCTTGTACTCGTTGTACTTCTTCAGACCGCCGTGGTACTCGTCCATCCAGTTGCGCGCGAACGTGCCGTCCTGGATCTCGGCGAGGATCTTCTTCATCTCGACCTTGGTCTGGTCGGTGATGATGCGGGGACCGGTGATGTAGTCGCCCCACTCGGCCGTCTCGGAGACCGACCAGCGCATCTTCTCCAGGCCGCCCTCGTACATCAGGTCCACGATCAGCTTCAGCTCGTGGAGGCACTCGAAGTACGCGATCTCCGGCTGGTAGCCGGCCTCGACCAGCGTCTCGAAGCCGGCCTTGACCAGCGCGGACGCACCGCCGCACAGGACGGCCTGCTCGCCGAAGAGGTCGGTCTCGGTCTCCTCGGTGAAGGTGGTCTTGATGACGCCGGCGCGGGTGCCGCCGATGCCCTTGGCGTAGGACAGGGCGAGCTCGAAGCCCTTGCCGGTGGCGTCCTGCTCCACGGCCGCGATACAAGGAACTCCGCGACCCTCCTCGTACTGGCGGCGCACGAGGTGGCCCGGGCCCTTGGGGGCGACCATGGCGACGTCGACGCCGGCCGGGGGCTTGATGAAGCCGAAGCGGATGTTGAGTCCGTGACCGAAGAACAGCGCGTCGCCGTCCTTCAGGTTCGGGGCGATGGACTCCTCGTAGACCTGTGCCTGAATCGGGTCCGGCACGAGGACCATGATGACGTCGGCCTCGGCGGACGCCTCGGCAGGGGTCACCACGCGCAGGCCCTGCTCCTCGGCCTTCGCCTTGGACTTGGAACCCTCGTGCAGACCGACGCGGACATCGACGCCGGAGTCACGGAGCGACAGGGCGTGCGCGTGACCCTGGCTGCCGTAGCCGATGACCGCGACCTTGCGGTTCTGAATGATGGACAGGTCGGCATCGTCGTCGTAGAACAGCTCGGCCACTGGAATGTCTCCTTGGTGTGCAGGTGTGCGTCCCACCGTACGGCGGGAGTGGGCGGGGAGGTTTTGGGGTCTCGCCATGCGAGCCGGTGCGCGGGTCAGGCGCTGCGGTCGAGCGCGCGCAGGGACCGGTCGGTGATGGACCGGGCGCCACGCCCTATGGCGATCGTGCCGGACTGGACCAGCTCCTTGATGCCGAACTGCTCCAGCATCTTGAGCATGGCCTCCAGCTTGTCACTCGAACCGGTGGCCTCGATGGTGACGGCCTCCGGGGAGACGTCCACTGTCTTGGCGCGGAACAGCTGGACGATCTCGACGATCTGGGAGCGGGTCTCGTTGTCGGCGCGGACCTTCACCAGCACCAACTCGCGCTGGATGGCGTTGGCCGGCTCCAGTTCGACGATCTTCAGGACGTTGACGAGCTTGTTGAGCTGCTTGGTCACCTGCTCCAACGGCAGTTCCGCGACATTGACCACGATCGTGATGCGGGAGATGTCGGGGTGCTCGGTGATACCGACGGCGAGGGAGTCGATGTTGAAGCCACGGCGGGAGAAGAGGGCGGCGATCCGCGCGAGGATGCCGGGGGTGTTCTCCACGAGGACGGAGAGCGTGTGCTTCGACATGTGGGAGGTGTGCGCCGGGTGGTGGTAGGAGGTCATCGGAGTCGATCTCTCTCTTCTGCTCGCTCGCTCAGTCGTCTTCGTTGTCGCCGAAGTCGGGGCGGACCCCGCGGGCGGCCATGACCTCGTCGTTGGAGGTGCCGGCGGCGACCATCGGCCAGACCATGGCGTCCTCGTGGACGATGAAGTCGACCACGACGGGACGGTCGTTGATGGAGTTGGCCTCGGCGATGACCTTGTCGAGGTCGTCGGGGGATTCACAACGGATCGCGTAACAACCCATCGCCTCGGACAGCTTGACGAAGTCGGGGACGCGGGTGCCACCGCTGGGCTCGCCGCCATCTCCACTGCCCGAGTGCAGCACGGTGTTGGAGTAGCGCTGGTTGTAGAAGAGGGTCTGCCACTGGCGGACCATCCCGAGCGCGCCGTTGTTGATGATGGCGACCTTGATCGGGATGTTGTTGAGCGCGCAGGTGGTGAGTTCCTGATTGGTCATCTGGAAGCAGCCGTCACCGTCGATCGCCCAGACCGTGCGGTCGGGTGCACCGGCCTTGGCGCCCATGGCGGCCGGGACCGCGTACCCCATCGTTCCGGCACCACCGGAGTTCAGCCAGGTGGCGGGCTTCTCGTACTCGATGAAGTGGGCGGCCCACATCTGGTGCTGTCCCACGCCTGCGGCGTAGATGGTGTTCTCGGGGGCGAGTTGGCCGATGCGCTGGATGACCTGCTGGGGGGAGAGGCTGCCGTCCCCGGGCTGGTCGTAGCCGAGGGGGTACGTCTCGCGCCAGCGGTTCAGGTCCTTCCACCACCCGGCGTAGTCGCCGGTGTGGCCCTCGCTGTGCTCGGCCTGGACCGCCTGGACCAGATCGGCGATCACCTCGCGGGCGTCCCCGACGATCGGCACGTCGGCGATGCGGTTCTTGCCGATCTCGGCGGGGTCGATGTCCGCGTGGACGATCTTGGCGTACGGCGCGAAGCTGTCCAGCTTGCCGGTCACGCGGTCGTCGAAGCGGGCACCGAGGGCGACGATCAGATCGGCCTTCTGGAGCGCGGTGACGGCGGTGACCGCGCCATGCATACCGGGCATTCCGACGTGCAGCGGGTGGCTGTCGGGGAAGGACCCCAGCGCCATCAGCGTGGTGGTGACGGGGGCGCCGGTCAGCTCCGCGAGGACCTTCAGCTCCGCGGTGGCGCGGGCCTTCATCACACCGCCGCCGACGTAGAGGACCGGCCGCTTGGCCTGGACGATCAGCTTGGCGGCCTCGCGGATCTGCTTGGCGTGCGGCTTGGTCACCGGGCGGTAGCCGGGCAGGTCCTGGGTGGGGGGCCAGCTGAAGGTGGTCTTGGCCTGGAGGGCGTCCTTGGCGATGTCGACGAGGACCGGTCCGGGGCGGCCGGTGGAGGCGATGTGGAACGCCTCGGCGATCGTCCGCGGGATGTCGTCGGCATTGGTGACCAGGAAGTTGTGCTTGGTGATCGGCATGGTGATGCCGACGATGTCCGCTTCCTGGAAGGCGTCGGTACCGATCGCCTTGGAGGAGACCTGACCGGTGATCGCGACCAGCGGGACGGAGTCCATGTGGGCGTCGGCGATCGGGGTGACCAGATTGGTGGCACCGGGTCCCGAGGTCGCCATGCAGACGCCGACCTTGCCGGTGGCCTGGGCGTATCCGGTGGCGGCGTGCCCCGCACCCTGCTCGTGGCGGACCAGGACGTGACGGACCTTGGTGGAATCCATCATCGGGTCGTAGGCGGGGAGGATGGCGCCGCCGGGGATGCCGAAGACGGTGTCCGCCCCCACTTCCTCAAGAGAGCGGATGAGGGACTTGGCACCCGTGACGTGCTCGACTGCGGGGGTGGAGCTTCCGACAGTACGGGCCCGCGGCTGCGGATGGTGGGCCCCGGTGGCCTGCTCGGTCATCGGCATTCTCTTCTCAAAGCTGAGGGCTGACGCTGAGGTTGGTGCTGAGGATCTGGCGGGTGCTGCGCTGGGTGGTGCGGGCGGGTGAGCGGATTCGTCGGTCCCGACGGGTGTGGCTCTGCCGCCCTGTTCGGGCGACGGTTGCGCCAGGAGTGCGGAACCGCTCGAACTCTTGGCCGTTGTGCTGCTGAATGCTTGTTTTCTGCTGTTTTGTTGTCTTGCTTCAGGATTTCATGAGTGGTGCGAAGGGTTCAGTCGGGGCCCGGTGAGGGGCTGTGCGGGGAGTTCTCACACCTGGAAACTGCATCGGTACAACAAAAAACCCCTCGTGCCGTGAGGCAAGCGAGGGGAGCGCGTCGGGGGGATTCAGCAGGGCCTTCAAGGCTCCGCTCAGCCGACGCGCTTTCCAAGTACGAGAATTCGGGTGCGCATGGCACAGACCCTCCACCTCAGCCCGTGGGGCTGTCAAGCGGGTGGGACGCGCGTCTCACTATTTGAGCCGGTGCGCGTCGTCAATGAGCCACCGGCAAGCAGCGGGAGTACCGCTCCGCCCGGCAGCGGGAAGTCGTCGCGGACCAGGGCCCTGCGCAGCCGGTACTCATCGAGGGGGCCCGCGAACGCCATGCCCTGACCATGCGTGCACCCCATGCTGCGCAGTGCGAGCACCTGCTCGGGGAGGTCCACCCCATCGGCGACGGACTGGAGGCCGAGGTCTCCGGAGATCCGCAGCAGTCCGCTAGTGATCTTGTGCAGTCGGGAGGACTCCACAATGCCCTCGATCAGCCCTCGATCCAGCTTCAGCAGGTCCACGGGGAGCCTGCGCAGGGCGTTGATCGCGGCATGACCGCTACCGAACCCGTCGAGCGCGATCCGGACACCGAGTCGGCGCAGCGCGACGAGCCGTTGTTCGAGGTCGTCGAAGGAGATCCGCGGATCGCTGTCGGCGAGTTCGATGATGAGCGCCCCGGGCGGGAGGCCGTGGCGGGTCAGCAGGGCCTCGACGGTGCCGCAGGGCAGTGACCGGTCCAGGAGTCTGCGGGCGGACAGTCGCACCGATACGGGCACCCGGTGGCCGAGCCGGTCCCGCTCCGCCGCCTGTTCCACGGCCTCCTCCACCAGCCAGCGTCCCAGCTCTGCGGTGCGGTCGCCATCGTCGGACGAGCGGAGGAACTCGGCGGGTGTGAACAGCATCCCCTGTGCGGAGCGCCAGCGGGCCTGCGCGGCCACGGCTTCGATGCGACCGGTGGCGAGGTTGACCACGGGCTGGTGGAGCAGTGCGAACTCTCCGTCGTGCAGGGCGCTGCGCAATCGGGCCGCCAACTCGGTACGTCGGACGACTTCGGCCTGCATCTGGGGCGCGTAGAGCTCGACGCGGTCCTTGCCACCGGCCTTGGCCCGGTACATGGCAAGGTCGGCGTTGCGCATGAGGTCGGTGGGGGTGATGCCCTCCTCGGCGAAGGCGACACCGATCGAGGCGGCGACCCGGACGTCGTGGCCGTCGATCCGGTAGGGCTGGGAGAGGGTGAGTCTGAGCCGGTCGGCGATCTCGGCGACCTGTGTCTCGCGGGCCGTCTCGTCCACCGTGCCGTCGCCGAGGATGAGTGCCGCGAACTCATCGCCCCCGAGTCGGGCTGCGGTGTCCCCCGCCCGTACGGAGTCGGCGAGCCGACCGGCGGCCTGGATCAGCAGGTCGTCACCCGCTTGATGGCCGAGGCGGTCATTGACGCCCTTGAAGCCGTCGAGGTCGATGAAGAGCACGGCCGTGCCCCGGTCCGAGGCCCGTCTACCGCTCAGCGCGCGGCGGACGCGATCGGTGAAGAGCGCCCGGTTGGGCAGGTCGGTGAGCGGATCGTGTTCGGCGCTGTGCTGGAGCTGGGCTTGCAGGCGCACGCGTTCGGTGACGTCGCGGCTGTTGAAGATGAGCCCGCCCTGATGACGGTTGACGGTGGACTCCACATTGAGCCAGTCACCACTGCCCGAGCGGAAGCGGCACTCGATGCGGGTGGTCGGCTCCTCGGCCGGTGAGGCCGCCAGGAAGCGGCGCACCTCCCGGATGACCCTGCCGAGGTCCTCCGGATGGATAAGGGTGGCCAGCTCGGAGCCGATCAGCTCGTCCGCCTCACGTCCGTAGACCCCGGACGCGGCGGGGCTGACGTACCGCAGCACTCCGGTGGGCGCAGCGATCATGATGACGTCGCTGGAGCCCTGCACGAGCGAGCGGAAGTGGTTCTCCTTCTGGGCCAGCTCATGGGTGAGGGCGATGTTGTCGACGAGCATGATGCCCTGTCGCACCACGAGCGCCAGGACGACCGTGCAGCCGGTGAGGACGACGACCCGGTCGACCGTTCGGCCCTCGACAACGTTGTAGAGAATGCCCAGGGTGCAGACCGCGGCGGCCAGATAGGGGGTCAGGGCGGCCAGCGACCCGGCAACGGGCCTGCTCGGGCGGGGCGGGCGCGGTGGCCGTACGGTCTCGGCCGAGCGTCTGGCGCCCCAGGGTGCGTACGCCAGCAGGAGCGAGCCGGCGAACCAGCCGGCGTCGAGGAGTTGGCCGGAGCGGTAGCTCTCCCGCAGCAGGGGGGAGGTGAACAGGGTGTCGCACAACACGGTCAGGGCGAGCGCGGCGATGGCGGTGTTGACGGCCGAGCGGTTGGTGGCCGAGCGCCGGAAGTGCAACGCCAGAACCATGCTGACCAGGACGATGTCGAGGAGCGGGTACGCGAGCGCGAGTGCGGCGGGGGCGACGCTCTCTCCCTGTACGCGGGTGGTGTGGGCGAGCGCGAGGCTCCAGGAGAGGGTCAACAGTGAACCGCCGATCAGCCAGGCGTCCAAGCCGAGGCAGACCCAGCCGGCCCTGCTCACCGGGCGCTTGGCGAGCACCAGCAGCCCGACGATGGCGGGCGGGGCGAAGCAGAGGAAGAAGAGGTCGGCGATGGAGGGGCTGGGCACCTCGCGGTGCAGGACCACCTCGTACCAGCCCCAGATGGCGTTGCCCGCGGAGGCCATCAGCGAGGAGAGCGCGAAGAGCAGCCAGGCGGGACGCAGTCGGGGTGGGCTCGTGCGTGCGTAGAGGAAGCAGGAGACGGCTGCGACGAGAGCGCCCGCGCTGAGGCCGAAATCCCCCATGATCAAAGCCAGTTCGGGTGAGCCCCAACCGAGCGCCGCGCCCACTCCGTAGCCGGCACAGATCAGGGCGAGGATGAGTTGGGCGACCAGGCCCTTGCCGCTGGGGGCGGGCTCACGGGCCGCCATCGCCCCCGGCGCGCTCACCGGGCCGCTCCTTGCGGTGTGCCCGGCACGGACGACCGGTGTGCGGCGGTGGGGGATCCAGCGGGTGCGTAGGGCGGGAAGGGCTGGACGGGCGGTCCGACCAGCGTGGTCGGCAGTGCCCGGGGAACAAGGCGCGGGGAAGTCCACGAGGTGCGTAATGGCGGAGTGGGCGCCGAGGGCTGGAAGGGCGCCACGAACGGCCTCGACACCACGGACACCAAAGAGGTGTCGGACACCTGTCGGGTTCCGGACGTCGGTCGACTGGGGGCTGTCCTTCGGGTGGGGGACGGCCGTCGGGTTGGAGACGACCGTCGGGTTGGGGCGCTCGGCCCGCGGGAAGCGATCACCGTTGTGATGGCCGGGCTCACCCGCGGCGGGCGAAGCGCCCGGCCGAGGACGTCAACCGCGCTGGTGCCCCTGCCGGGAAGGGGTGCGTGCACTGCCGTGGTGATGGCGCCGGGCTCTGGATCGTGCGAGGGTCGTCGTCGACGTCCCTGCCTCATGGGATCTTGGGTCCACTGGCCGTGCATCGCCCGTCGCCCCCCTCAAAAGTCTGATTGGCAGTCAGGTCGCGTCAGCGCACCGCCCCTTGCCGGTGCAGCCCCCAGGTCCGGACGATACACCAGAATCGTCACTCAGGGACATAGTTCCTCTACTCTGAGTGACCATCAATCGCCACCGCGGCGCGCAGAGCGATTGGTTGACTTCTTGTGGTTTAACCGGGGTGTCATGTGTTCCGGATGGCCGCGACGGGCGGGCGGCCGGACCTCCGCTGGGCTCACCAGCCATTACTCCGTGGTCAGTACGACATTGTGCACGGGCTCACCGGCGACGAAGGCGCCGACCTGAGCTGCGAGCAGCTTCTTGGCGCGCGGCAGGAAGGCCGAGGTGGAGCCGCCGACATGAGGGCTGATGAGCACTCCGGGGGCATGCCACAGGGGGTGGCCAGGCGGTAGCGGCTCCGGGTCGGTGACATCGAGTGCGGCGGTGATACGGCCGGTCCCCACCTCTGCCAGCAGGGCTTTCGTATCGACGACCGGGCCCCTGGCCACGTTGACCAGGAGTGCTCCGTCCTTCATCCGGGCCAGGAACTCGGCGTCCACCAGCCCCCTGGTGTCCTCCGTGAGCGGAGTCGACAGGATCACCACATCGGCGTCCGGGAGCAGAGAGTGCACTTCGGTGAATGGGCGCACTTCACCGCGCGCCGTAGTGCGGGCAGAGCGCGCGATGCGCGCCACCCGCGCGCACTCAAAGGGCGCAAGCCGGTCTTCGATCGCCGCGCCGATCGATCCGTAGCCGACGATCAGCACCGAGGAGTCGGCGAGCGCCGGATAGAAGCCCGACCGCCACTCCTCTGCATCCTGTCCGCGGACGAAGCCGGGGATGCCGCGCAGCGACGCCAGCAGCAGGGTCAGTGCAAGCTCGGCCGTCGACGCGTCGTGGACCCCCTTGGCGTTGCACAGCCGCACCCCGGGGTGTAGCGCGCTCAGACCCGGCTCGACATGGTCGATGCCCGCCGAGAGGGTCTGGATGACCTGTACGGACGTCATCGCCGGCAGGGGACGGAGCGCTACCCCCGGCTGGAGGTAGGGAACGGTGTAGAAGACGCAGTCCGCCGGATCGGCGGGGAACTCCGGACCTCCGTTCCAGAACCGGTAGCGAAACCCGGCGTCGTCCGTCGAGGGCAGACCCTCGATCTCGTCGGCCGGAAGGGAGAGCCATATGTCTGCGGTCATGGTCACGAGGCTAGTCGTCGGGAGCCTGGGCGGAGAGGGGTGATCCGCATTGGTTAGTTTGGGGGCGGTCGAGGGAGGGATACGGGCAGTTGGAGCGCAGGACGATCGGCGCAGCGGCGCTGGCGGTGGGCGCGGTCGGACTCGGGTGCATGCCGATGCACTGGGCCTACACCGCCTCCAGGCGGCACGGGGAACAGTCACTGCGCACGGTCCACGCCGCGCTCGACGCCGGCGCCACCCTGCTGGACACGGCCGACATGTACGGGCCGTTCACCAATGAACTCCTGTTGGGACGGGTGCTGCGGGAACGACGGCGGGACGCCTTCGTCTCCACCAAGGTCGGCCTCTTGGTGGGAGACCGGCACGTGGTCGCCCACGGGCGGCCCGGGTACGTCAGACGGGCGTGTGATGCATCGCTGCGACGCCTCCAGACGGACGTGATCGATCTGTACCAGTTGCACTGTGCGGACCCCGAGGTGCCGGTGGAGGAGACCTGGGGGGCGATGGCGGAGCTGGTGGGCGCGGGGAAGGTGCGTGCGCTCGGTGTCTGTGCGCTCGGCGCGCACGGGGCGGGGGCCGGATCGGCCTCGACGGACACAACGGCACGTGGCGGCCGGTGGCGCGGTACCGCCCGGTCGACGGGCCTGGGAGACGTGCCGTACCCGGGCCCGGGCTCCGGTGGCCAGGTCAGAGCACAAGCGGGGTCCGGGTCGGGCGGGGCGGGCCCGGGGTTCTCAATGGGCGCACAGGGGGATGGGACCGCGTTCCCGACGGGTGCCACCTTCTCGACGAGCGGCGCGTTCCCGGCGGGTTCGGCGGCGAGCGGCCCGACTGGCGGATCGTTCCCGCATGCGCATGCGGGAACGATCCGCCAGTTGGAGCGGATACAGCAGGTGTTCCCGGTGAGCACCGTCCAGGCCGAGCTGTCGGTGTGGGCTCCGGAGGCGCTGGAACGGTTGCTGCCGTGGTGCGAGGCGCGCGGTGTGGGCTTCCTCGCCGCGATGCCGCTGGGGAACGGGTTCCTGAGCGGAACGCTGACACCGGGGCAGGGGTTCGAACCGGATGACATCAGGGCCCGGCATCCACGGTTCACGGCGGAGATGATGGCGGCGAACCAGCCCGTGGTGGCCGGACTGCGACGGATAGCGGCGCGCCACGGCACGGGCACCACACCCGCTCAGGTGGCGCTGGCGTGGGTGTTGGCGCAGGGGCGGCACGTGGTGGCGGTGCCGGGAACCAAGCGGGTGGAGTGGGCGGTGGAGAACGCCGGAGCAGCGGGGCTCACCCTGTCGGCGCGGGATCTGGACGAGATCCACGAACTGCCGCCTGCCAAGGGGTCGTGGGACTGACCGGCTCGGAGCCGGGCGACGGCTAGAAGAGTGACGAGGGTGGAAGGGCGACAGCGGCAGCGGCGGAGCAGCGGCGTGCGGCTCGGGTGGCCCGGGCATTTCATGGGGCGGGATCGGGAACCTCGGGCGGGCGGGCGGTGTAAGAAGGGTAGTGAGGCAGCTCATCAGCCGTCGAAGGGATCGAAACTGTGCAACGTCGGCAACGACCTGGTGTCGCGACCGTGCTGGGAGCCCTGGTGGCGCTCGCGATCACGGGGTGCTCATCGGACGGCGATGGCCAGCTGTTCGAGCCCAAGCGGGAGGATTCCCCCTCTGCCTCTTCCGCGTCCCGTAGCCCGGGCGGAAGCCCCTCGACACCCGCGCCGCCCGCGAAGGGCTCGGTCAAGGTGGTCTCCACTCTCACCGAGAACCTGAAGTCCCCGTGGGGGGCCGCCGTCCTCCCCGGTGGTGACCTTCTGGTCGGCTCCCGGGACGAGGGGACGATCACCCGTGTCGACCTGGAGACAGGGAAGCAGAGCGCAGTCGGCTCGGTGACGGGAGTGGCGGCAGGTGGTGAGGGCGGGCTATTGGGTCTGGCGGTCTCACCGTCCTTCGCTTCGGACAGATCGGTGTACGCCTACTTCACCACCATGGGGGACAACCGCGTCGCCCGCATGCTCCTCGATGAACGCAAGCCCGCGGGGCAGCAGTTGGGCGCGCCGGACACCGTGCTGCGGGGCATCCCCAAGGGGGTCGTGCACAACGGCGGGCGCATCGCCTTCGGTCCGGACAAGATGCTCTACGCGGGCACGGGCGAGACCGGCGAGACCGGTATGTCGCAGGACAAGGAGTCGCTCGGCGGCAAGATTCTGCGGATGACCCCGGACGGCCAACCGGCCCCGGGGAATCCGGAAGAGGGCTCCCTGGTCTACTCCCTGGGGCATCGCAATGTGCAGGGTCTGGCCTGGGACGCGGACAAGCGGCTCTGGGCGGCCGAGTTCGGCCAGAACACCTGGGACGAGTTGAATCTGATCGAGCCGGGAAAGAACTACGGCTGGCCCCGAGCTGAGGGCAAGGCGGGTAAGCCGGGCCTGGTGGACCCGGTCGCCCAGTGGCCCACTGACCAAGCCTCCCCGAGCGGCATCGCCTATGCGGAGGGGTCGATCTGGATGGCTGGGCTCAGAGGCGAGCGGCTCTGGCGGATTCCCCTCGCGGGCAAGGAACCTTCGGCCGATCCCCAGGCGTTCTTGGAAGGGAAGTACGGGCGTTTGCGCACGGTGGTGGCGACCGGCAGTTCACAGCTCCTCCTGATCACCAGCGAGACGGACACCCGGGGCACGCCCGAGCCGGGTGACGACAAGGTCCTCCGGCTGGATGTGACATAGGAGGTGGCTCGTCCACGATGACTGGATTCTCTGGGCTCTCCGCGTGGGATGAGGTCTTCGCTCCGGGCAACAAGCACTTGGCCGAGGAGCGCAACCGGCTGGCACTGACCAGAACGCAGGTCGGTGACAGCGACCCGGCCCGCGGGCCGATCGATCTGGCTTCGGGCAAGGTGACCGTGCGTGGCACCGCAGGGCCGGTTGGCGCTGGAGCGGATGCCACGCCTGAGGAGGCCACCCCCGTCGACTGTCCGGTCCTGTCCTCCGCCTCACCGATGGCGGCAGTCCTTCCACCGGTCCCCCGGGTGCACCGCGGCCCGCTGGATCTGGAGGAGCAAGACCGCTAGGGAGTGTCTGCCCTGTTGTGGGGCGGGCCTGTCTGACCAGTAGCCCCGGGGGTGTCGGTGCGGCCATGGCTCGGGGGCCGAGCCGGGATCCAGCCGGAGCGCTGGACGGGGCTGCTGGACCGCTGGGCCAGGTTGCTGGGTCGGCGTGCTGGGCGGGGATCCAGCAGGAGTGGCGAGTCGACACTGCCCCGGGGATCGAGGCGAGGCCAGGAGTCGAGGATTCGAGGAGTCGGCGATGCCCTGGAGTCAGGCCGAGGATTGCCCCTCTTCAAGAGTCGGGAAGAGTCGCAGTCGGTGAGCGAGTGCCGCCGCCTCGACCCGACCGGAGACACCGAGCTTCGCCAGGATGTTGGAGACATGGACGCTCGCCGTCTTCGGCGAGATGTACAGCGCCTCCGCTATCTGCCGATTGCTGCGCCCCGCAGCGACCAGCGCAAGGACGTCCACCTCTCGGGGCGTGAGCCCCAACTCGGGGCCCGCCGGAGCCATCGGGGGCTCCGGAGCCGACAGAGCCGCAGATGGGGAAGGGGCCTCCAGCGAGATCCTCGCCCGTTGTGCCAGGAGCGCGATCTCCTGGCACAACGGCTCCGCAACGAGCGCCCTGGCCGTCTCGGCGGCGCGGTGCAAGAGCTCCGTGGCACAAGCGCGCTCAGCCGGCAGCAGAGCCTCCGCCGAGCGCAGCCTCACCCTGGCCAATTCATAGGGATAGTCCAGCAGCTCAAAGGCCGCCTGCGTCTGCGCCCAGTCCCGTGCGGTGTCGCGCCCCTCGGCACGCAGGAGTTCGACCCGGACCCAGCCGTCGTACGCCAGCCAGATGGGTGCTCCGGTGGTGGCGGTCCGGGCGGCCTTCCGAACCAGCGCAAGAGCAGCGGCACGGCCCGATTCGGCGATGGGCAGCCCGCGCGTATCGGCCTCCAGAGCGGCCATCGTGCGCAGCAGCGGCCAGGCATAGCGCTGGACGCCCGGGGGGAAGCCGCCCTCCTCGACCTGGCGGAAGCGCTCCCTCGCCTCCAGCACCCCTCCCCTGGCGACCTCGATGCCCAACTCGATCGCGTCCAGCCGCAGGGAGCTGTGCAGCAGGGGATCGTGTGTGCCGAAGTGCTCCCGGGCAGTTCGGAGGTACTCCGCCGCCTTGTCCGTCTCGCCCTGGCCGAGGGCGAGTTCGCTGAGCCGGGTCGCGGCATACCCGCGGGGCTTGGGGCTGAGCGCGATCCGCAGGGCCCGCTGCGCCGCGTCCCGCATCTCGTCCCACCGACCTAGCGAGTAGTAGGACTCGGCGAGGTTCCCAAGGACCCAGGACTCGTTGTCGCGCAGACGGTACTGACGGCAGAGCTCAAGCCCCTTGAGGAGCACGTCCACCGATTCCTGGGAGCGGCCCACTCCCTCCAGTGCGGACGGCAGATTGATGTGCGAGGCGGCGATCAGCGAAGGAAGCCCCAGTTCAACGGATCGTTCCGCCACCCGGTACATCTCGGCGAAGCCTCGCTGGAGGTCGCCCGCGTCGACGAGAAGTCCGCCGAGGGCGAGTCGGGCCAGGAGTTCGTTCTCCTCGCCCCCCACCATCTGGGCGTAGGCGACGGCCCGCTCGGCGTCTGCGAGGTCGTCCGGGCCCGACGGCCGCAGCCGACTCCAATTGACCGTGGCGGCCAGCACCTCGGCGTGCGCGGCGGACGGGGGCAACCCCCGTACCAGCTCCTTTGCTTCGTGGAGTTCGGCCAGGCCGTCACCCCTGCCAAGCGCCGAGATCAGTCGGGAGCGCTGGACGGCGAACCACGAGGCCCGCAAGGGGTCCTCCTCCGTCTGGGCGAGCCGTTGACCGCGCTTGGCGATCTTCAGTGCCCGTTCCCGCTCGCCGCAGAGCCGGCCGGCGACCGTCGCTTCCGCCATCAGGTCGAGAAAGGTCAGCGGGGTGCTCGCGAGGTCGCGGATGGTCGGCGCGCACTGTCCCACGCAGTCCAGGGGCGAGAGGGTCGCGCGCAGGGATTCGGCAACGCCGTCCCACAGCTCCATGGCACGCTCCAGGAGGCGCAACTGCTCGGCGTAGGCGTGGCGCCGCCATGCCTCGACCGATGCGTCCAGTACGGCGGGGAGAGCCTTGGCCGGATCGTGTGCTTGATACCAGTAGCTGCCGAGCCGCATGGCGCGCTCCTCGTCCCGGACGAGGAGCGGATCGGCCTCCAGCGCTTCGGCGTAGCGGCGGTTGAGGCGGGAACGCTCGCCGGGCAGGAGGTCGTCGCTGACCGCCTCACGGGCCAGTGAGTGACGAAAGCGGTAGCCGTCACCATCGGCGGTGGCCAGCAGGATGTTCGCACCGACAGCAGCCCTCAGCGCCTCGATCAGATCGTCCTCGGGAAGTCGGGCGACGGCGCACAGCAGCCCGTACTCCACGGTCGAGCCGCCTTCGGCGAGGATCCGCACGATGCGCTGTGAGTCCTCGGGAAGCGCCTCCACGCGGACGAGCAGGATGTCGCGCAGTGAACTGCTGAGACCCCCGGCGCAGTTGTCGGCGATGCTGCGGGCCAGTTCCTCGACGAAGAAGGCGTTTCCGTCGGAGCGCTCGTAGACCTGCTCGACCAGTTCGAGCTCCGGTTCGGAATCGAGGATTCCGGCGAGCTGGCAGTGGACCTCGTCACGGGTGAACCGGGTCAGCCCGATCCGTTGCACCGCCCGCAGCCGGTCCAGCTCGGCCAGCAGTGGGCGCAGCGGATGACGACGGTGCACATCGTCGGATCGGTAGGTGGCGATGATGACCAGCCGTCCGCGGCGCAGGGTGCGGAAGAGGTAGGCGAGCAGGTTGCGAGTGGAGGTGTCGGCCCAGTGCAGGTCTTCCAGGACGAGGACGACCGTACGGTCGGCGGCCAGCCGCTCCAGGAGCCGTGCGGTTAGCTCGAAGAGGCGGGCGAGGCCCTCGTCGTCCTGTCGGTCCCGGTCGCCCTCGGGTCGTTCGGCGAGCTCGGGCAGAAGTCGGGCGAGCTCCTGTTCCTGGCCTGCTGCCGCCGCGGCCAGCTCCTGTGGCAGCAGACGGTTGAGCGAGCGCAGGGCCGTGGAGAAGGGCGCGAACGGCAGTCCGTCCGCGCCGATCTCGACGCACCCGCCGATCGCGACGACGGCGTCCCGACGGCAGGCTTCGGTCGTCAGTTCCTCGATGAGGCGGGTCTTGCCGACCCCGGCCTCACCACCGACGAGCAGTGCTTGCGGCACGCCGGGGCCGGTGCCCGCCGCAGCCCCACCGGCACGCACCAGGGCGTCGGTCAGCTCGGACAGCTCCAGTGCGCGCCCGACGAACACGGGACTGATCGACCTGTTCTCCACGGGACCGAGCATCGCACAGGGTTCTGACATGGCGTTCTGGTGCATCCAGGGTTCTGACATGGCGTTCTGGTGCTCGTGTACTTCGATTGGATGGTGGCGGTCCATGCCAAGGGTCAGGCGACGCGTACGAATCGCTCTTCGGGGCCCGTCACCGGGCCCTTCCCTTCCGTTGTCGCTCGTCTTTCAGTGCGGCGGGCTCGGCGTGCGTCGCGGGCGAGCTGATGGGCCTCGGCCGCCTTGATCAGGTCGGCCCTGCGGATCTCCTGGAGTCGGTACTCGAACACGGTGTCCTCCGTGGGTTGGATCGGATGGTGTGTGCCACCAAATCTCTTCTCCCAGGGGGGTGCACCGCATCGGGCCGCTGCCTCATCTTGGGCGTGGAGGGGGCCTTAGAGGGTGCGATGAGGGGCCTTAGCCGGGGTGTCCCAACGGGCGGGTCCTACCGGGCTGTGGCGGGACGTACGTAAGGCGTGGTGCTGGTCAGCGCGGTGAATCCGAGGCGGAGCAGGATCGGACGGCTCTGCTCGGAGGCGTCCACCCGGAGGAAGCGGGCCCCGCGCCGCGCAGCGGCGGCAGCGCGATGGGCGACCAGTGCGCGGTAGATGCCTCGGCCCCGCCAGCCGGGCAGCGTGCCGCCGCCCCAGAGGCCGGCGAAGCCGGTGCCGGGTGAGACCTCAAGGCGGGCCGCGCTGACCGGCTGGCCGTCCACCACCGCGACGGTCATCAACACCGTGTCCAGGTCCAACTGTCGCAGCAACCGGGCGTGCAGGGCGCCGGGATCGGTGCCGAACGCCGCCCGGTGGACCTCGGTCAGCAGTGTCACGTCCCGGGCCGTGGTGATGTCGACCAGGGCGACCCCTTCGGGCATCTCGCTCCCGTAGGAGAGGTCGCTGACGTCCGCGACCATGACGGTCTCGGCGGGTTCCGGAACGAATCCGGCCGTACGCAGTCGCTCGCCGAGGTCGTCGGGCTCATCGTGCCCGTACAGCGTCCATTCGACGTCATGACCCAACGCGGTGAAATGGCGCACCTGCTCGGCGATGGCGGCATCGGCCGTCGCTCGGTCGAGGGAGGACCAGAGGACGCCGTTCCAATCGCTTGCCGCACCGGTCTGCCGTACGACCGCGCCGACGCGTTCGACCACCGCACCCGGGGCGTCCGGGCGCGCCTCCTCGCGCATCCGAAGGTCGAACAGGGCGAGGAGGTCGTCATGGTCCATCCGGGCAGTGAAGCAGCCGCCCCGGCGCCGCGCGACTGCATTCGGCGGGCGGCACGCGGGTCGGCTAGGAGCCGGCCGCCGGCAGGCTGAGGATGAGATCGAAGTACATGGCGATCGAGATCAGCAGGCCGAGTCCACCGAGCACCGCGCCGCCCAGACCGAAGGCCCGTACCCAGCCCGGCTTGCCCGGGCGGGTGAGCACGGTCAGGCCCACGATCAGGGCGACCAGGGCGAACATGCCGTTCACCAGGGCGGTGGCGTGCCAGGCGTCCCCGTAGAGAGCGGATATCCGTTCGGCGGTGCTGCCGCCCTCCGAGGTCTCGATCTGTCCGAGGAGCGTCTGCCGCTCGGCGGCGACCCGGCCGGTCCAACTGCCGGTGAGGCCGACGACGCCGAGGCCGGCTGCAACGATGCCGGCCGCGGCGGAGAGCAGCCCGGAGGAACGGGCACTGTTCGCCGCACCGGCCTCAGCATCTTCGATCTCGTCGTCAGCTGCGTCAGCCGCGTCAGTTTCGGCGGTGGGTGTGGCGGCTGCGGACACATCGTCGTCGGAGTGCGCCTCCCGCCCGTCCTGGGCGTCTGCACCGGTCTCGCGGTTCGACCCGTTGCTCTCCTCGGCGGAAGCAGCTGGAACGGCCTCTTCCACGGTCTGCCCGGTCGCCGTCGTACCGTCCGTCTTCTCGGTGTCCTTGGTGTTCATAGGGCGCACGCTAGGCGCCCTATCTGAGAGTCCCCTTAACGCGGCGGGACCGTCCCCGTCGCGGGAACGATTCGCCGGTTCAGACCGCCGCGTCCGATGCACCCGACCCGGCCCGTCGCCATTCGGGCGCCAGCACCGACCACACCTCCGTGTCATGGCGGACGCCGCGGTGCGGGTACGACTGTCGCAGCACGCCGTCCCGGGTCATGCCGAGGCGTCGTGCCACCTTGATGCTCGCGGCATTCCCCGCCGAGACCGCCCATTCGATCCGGTGCATCCCGCGCTCCTCGACCGCCCAGTCGACGATGGTGCGCACCGCCTGGGTGACCAGCCCGCGGCCCACGGCCGACGGTTCGAGCCAGCAACCGGCCTCACAGGTGCCCGTCGTCGCGTCGAAGATGCGGAACAGGACTCCGCCGACCAGCGTGCCGTTCCACCAGATCCCGTAGATCCGGCCGGTGTCGGCGGCCTGCTTGTCGGCATAGGAACGGAGAAAGGAACGGGCCGATTCCGCATCGGTGACGACGTCCGGGAGACCGATGTACGTGCCGATGTACTGTCTGCCGCGGTCCATGTGGGCGAGGAATTCCGACGCCTGCCAGGGTTCCAGGGGGCGCAGGTGAGCGCTCTCGTCTCCCGGGGTCTGAAGCGGCACGGCGAACATGATGGTCTTCCCCTTGCGTGTGGATGCGTACGGCGGTCGGTCTACGGCTACGGCTACGGGACGAGTTGTTCGTCATCGCTGGTACGCCGCTGGAGCACGGCCGGGGCCTCGCAGCTCCGCGGTTCGACGGTGATCTTCGGCAGCATGCGGTCCAGCCAGCCCGGCAGCCACCAGTTCGCCCGCCCGAGCATATGCATGAGGGCCGGCACCAGCAGCGTACGCAGGACGAAGGCGTCGAGGGCCACCGCTGCCGCGAGCGCGATCCCGAACATGGCGATGACCCGATCGCCGCTGAGGACGAAGGCGAGGAAGACCGAGATCATGATCACGGCCGCGGAGTTGATCACACGACTGGTCTCGGCCAGACCGACGCGTACCGCCCGACGGTTGTCGCCCGTCTCCAGCCACTCCTCGTACATCCGACTGACCAGGAAGACCTGGTAGTCCATAGAGAGACCGAAGAGGACGGAGACCATGATGACCGGGAGGAACGGTTCGATCGGGCCGCCAGGACCGAGTCCGAGCAGTTCGCTGCCCCAGCCCCACTGGAAGATCGCGACGACGACACCGAAGGAGGAGGCGACGGCCGCCACGTTCATCGCCGCCGCCTTCAGCGGGATGCCGACGGAGCGGAAGGCGACCAGCAGCAGCAGACAGCCGAGGCTGATGACCACACCGACGAACAGCGGCAGCTTGTCGACGATGATGGCCGCGAAGTCGTCGTAGCCCGCGGTCACCCCTCCGATGTGCACGGTGAGCGAGGTGCCGTCCACGGCCGCGGGCACCAGGTCGTCACGGAGTCGGTCGACGAGTTCGCTGGTGGCCTTCGACTGCGGTGACGAGGTGGGGACGACGGTGACCACGGCCGTGTCGCCGCCGGTGTTGTACGTGACCGGTCCAACCGAAGCGACGCCCTCCGCTCCACTGAGCGCCTCGGGCAGCCGTTGCACCGCGAGCCGCTCGGCACTGGTGTCGAGCCGGGAGACCAGAGTGAGGGGCCCGTTGACCCCGGGGCCGAATCCGCCGTCGCCGCCTTGGTCGGGACCGCCGTGCGCGAGGAGGTCATACGCCTTGCGGGTGGTGGACGTGGCCGGATTGTTGCCCTGGTCCGAGGTGCCGAGGTGCAGGGAGAGCGTCGGAAGTGCCAGGACCGCCATGACCGCCACCGCGACCACGGCCAACAGCTTGGGGTGACGTTCCACGTAGGCGGACCACCGGGCGGCGAACCCGGTCGGCAGTTCGGGGCGAGGGCCACGCTCGGCCAGCCGGCGGCGCTCCCGTCCGTTGAGGGCTCGCATGCCGATGAAGGACAGCAGGGCGGGCAGCAGGGTCACGGACGCAGCCACGGTCAGGACGACCGTCAGGCTGGCGGCGATGGCCACGCCGTTGAGGAAGTCGAGCCGCAGGATGAGCATGCCGAGAAGGGCGATGCAGACGGTGGCACCGGCGAAGACCACGGCACGACCGGTGGTGGCGACCGCCTCGCGGGCGGCGTCGGCGACCGAGAGCCCGGACTGGAGCCCCTTACGGTGTCGGGTGACGATGAACAGTGCGTAGTCGATGCCGACGCCGAGCCCGATCAGCAGTCCGAGCATGGGTGCGAAATCGGCCACGGTCATCACCTGGCTCAACAGGGCGATGCCCGCGTACGCGGTGCCCACGGAGACCAGGGCGGTGGCGATGGGCAGCAGGCTCGCCGCGAGCGAACCGAAGGCGAGGAAGAGCACGAGGGCGGCGACGGCGACCCCGACCGTCTCGGCGAGGTGCCCGGACGGCGCCTCCATCGGCCCGACCGCCGTACCGCCGAGTTCGACCTGGACGCCATCGCTGCGCGCGGCCTGGGCGGTGTCGATCACGCTCTGCACATGGGCGTCCGGGACGTCGCCGAGGCCCTGCTCGAAGGTGAGGGAGGCGTAGGCGGTGCGTCCGTCCGGACTGATCTGGGCGGCACCCGCGGGCTCATAGGGACCACTGACATCGGCGACGGAATGGAGTGCGGCCACCGAGTCGAGCATCCCCGACATCTTCTGCTGGACGTCCGCGTCCCGGACGCTGCCCTCGTTGGTGTGCCAGACGATGGTGCCGCCGTCGCCGCTCTGGTGGGGGAAGCCCTCGGCGAGGAGTTCGGCTGCCCGACCGGATTCCGTACCCGGGACCTCGTAGTTGTTCGAGTACGCCGTTCCCGTGGTACCCGCCGCAGCCGCGACACCCACACAAGCCAACGCCCAGAGCAATACGGTGACGAGTCGGTGCCTGATGCACCACCGGGCGATCGCTGCCAACGGAATGCTCCCTGGGTGGTTCCTGGATCTTTATCGGAAACGACCCGCAAAGAACACATGACCTACGCAGACACTCTGACAGTCAATGGTGATCCTTTGTCCGTTCGGCCACCATTCGTGGGCTTACTCACAGTGGCAGCTGAGCCAAGGTAGTTCAGAAGTGAACAATGGGGTCACCGAGGCGTGACTTACGCAGTGTTTACTTTGACCTCAACATGACAGGAATAGCCAACTACTGACCACAAAAGACCCTTTGTGCAACGGAGGTTGTCAGAGGCGGCTGGCACGATGGACGGCATGGAGACCACGGGGACCAATCAGCCGATCCTCCGTCCGAGCGAGGCAGCCGAGTTCGCCATGGCACTGCACGAAGCCCCCGGCGCATACCTCGGATACGGCCCCGTACCGGTGCTCGCCCACGCACCGCACACCACCCTGCGGATGCGCCGCGAATCATTTCGCGAGGTGTACGGGGCGATCGTCGCCCGGATCGGAGAGCCGACGCTCTACGGCGGTTCCGCTTCCGGCCCCCACATCCGCTGGCGCGACCCCGACCGCATCGTTCTGCTCGCCGGTCGCCCCCATGGTGCGGAGCTCTCGGTGCACCGCACCGACGCCCTGGAGGCCGAGGAGATGCGGATCTTCCAATGGGGCGGCGCCTGGTCAGCCGAGGAGCAGCACGATTTCGACCTCCTGCCCTACATCTGGCAGCTGGACCGCAGCGGCCCGGGGGAACCACCCGCCGAGCGCACCACCGGTCGTATGGCATCGAGCCTCAAGCACTTCGAGAGCGCGCTGACGCTACTGCTCACCGCCTGGGTGGAGCAGTTGGCGGTACAGGTCGGCGGGGACTGGGCGGGTTTCAGTCTGACCAGCGGCGCCGACCGAGGACGACAGATACACCTCTCCTACGCCCTGGCCGAAGGACTCCAGGTATCGGTGGACGACCGGGACGGAGCGGACGACGAGGAGCGTGCGCGCGTGATGCAGAACCGCGGCTGGCACTCGCGCGACCGGGGTTGGTGGCAGGCCGAATTCCCGGATCCGGAGCGGGCCGAGGCGGCGGAGGTCGCCCGACTCGCGATAGCGGAGCTGCACGCGCGGGGCACCCGGGAACCCAAGGAGCTGCGGGCCCGGGACGTCAGCTGCAAGGACCGTGGCGAACTGCTCCTGCCCGGGCTCGGAGTGCGGCACTGAAGGAGTTCGCCGAACAGGCCGTTCGTAGGACCGGCCGGGTTGTGGCTGCCCGGTCAGGAACGGAAGCACCAGCCGGACCGCTGGTTCGTGGCGGACGGGCAAGCAACCCGCATTCCTCTAGGAATCTGTATTCCTGTAGGGATCTGTATTCCTGTAGGGATCTGTTTCAACGCTGCTGTGTTCTGCCAGCATGGCCGGATGGACTCTGTTCGTCAGACGGCCGGCTCCGGCTCGCCGCTCGAAGCCGAGATCGGATTCTCCCGGGCGATCCGCAAAGGGGCACATGTCGCGGTCGCCGGCACCGCGCCCATCGGGGACGACGGTCGCACCGTGGGCAAGGGCGATGTCTACGCCCAGACCGTGAGGTGCCTGGACATTGCCGTGGTCGCGTTGAAAGCAGTCGGGGCAACACCGGGGGACGTCGTGCGGACCCGCATCATGCTCACGAACGTGACCCGTTGGAAGGACGCCGCACGGGCGCACGGAGAGCGGTTCGCGACGGTCCGGCCGGCCTGCACCTTCGTTGAGGTGTCCCGCTTCATCGATGCCGACTGGCTCGTCGAAATCGAACTCGACGCCGTGGTCGACTGAAGTGGTCGACTGAAGTGGTCGACTGAAGTGGTCGACTGGCGTCCTGAAGGGCTGGCCCTCGATGTCCGGGACGGGTGCTTCCGGCACCGGAGGCACCCACCCGTCGGTACGTCAGCAAGGCGCCGCCCCCGCGCAGCGAGCCTTCTCGTCAGTGCCCGTCGGACGAGTTGATGCACAGGCTGCCGCCAGAGGGGTTCAGCACCCCGAGGAGGACGTCGACAGTGTTCCCACAGATGTTGAGGGGAATCCGAACCGGAATCTGGATCGTGTTCCCGGACAGCACGCCCGGAGAGTCGACGGCAGCGCCGTCGGCGTCACTGTGTGCTGCGGCGGTTCCGGCCCCGCCCACGAGCGCGCTGATCACCAGCGCAAGGGCTGGGGCGGCGGTGCGGAGGTTCATCGGGGGCTCCCTTTGGTGGACGACAGAGGAGGCCATGCAACGGCGTGTTGCTGTCCGTTGTCGGCATTCATCCCTCGGTGGGCGGGTCACCCCCGCGGGCACACCCCATCCGACGGGCGGCGTCCAGGGCGCCCGGCCCCGGCGCCGGCCCCTGACCGAACCCCCACGCACCGAACCCCCACGCACAGCGCACTCCGATACACCGAACTCCGGCACACCGAACTCGGGCACACGGAAAGGGCCTTACCGCACTTTCGTGCGGCAAGGCCCTGGACCTGAGTGTGTTGGACGAGACCGCCGGGGCTCAGCCTTCGCTGACCCCGAGCCTCTCCAGGATCAGTTCCTTGACGCGTGCGGCGTCCGCCTGACCCCGCGTGGCCTTCATGACCGCACCCACCAGGGCGCCCACGGCAGCCACCTTCCCACCGCGGATCTTGTCCGCGACGGCTGCGTTCGAGGCGATCGCCTCGTCGACTGCGGTGCCCAGGGCGCCATCGTCGGAGACGACCTTCAGTCCGCGCTTCTCCACGACGGTGTCCGGACCGCCCTCACCTGCGAGGACGCCCTCGATGACCTGCCGGGCCAGCTTGTCGTTGAGATCGCCGGCGGCGACCAGCGCGGTCACCCGGGCGACCTGCTCCGGGGTGATCGGCAGTTCGTCCAGAGCCCGACCGGACTCATTGGCGTTCCGCGCGAGCTCGCCCATCCACCACTTGCGGGCCTGGTCGGACGGGGCACCGGCCTCGATGGTCGCGACGATCAGGTCCACCGCACCGGCGTTGAGGATCGACTGCATGTCGTGCTCGGAGACGCCCCAGTCCTCGCGCAGCCGCTTGCGGCGCAGACGCGGCAACTCGGGCAGACCCGCGCGCAACTCCTCCACCCACTCACGGGGCGGAGCAACGGGGACGAGGTCGGGCTCCGGGAAGTACCGGTAGTCCTCGGCGTTGTCCTTGATCCGTCCGGAGGTGGTGGAGCCGTCCTCCTCGTGGAAGTGACGGGTCTCCTGGACGATCGTCCCGCCGGCTCCCAGTACGGCGGCGTGCCGCTGGATCTCGAACCGGGCCGCGCGCTCCACGCTCCGGAGCGAGTTGACATTCTTCGTCTCGCTGCGGGTGCCGAACGTCTGGGTGCCGTTGGGGCGCAGGGAGAGGTTCACGTCGCAGCGCATCTGGCCCTTGTCCATCCGGGCCTCGGAAACTTCGAGCGCCCTGATGAGCTCGCGGAGCTCGGCGACGTACGCCTTGGCGACCTCGGGTGCCCGCTCGCCTGCGCCCTCGATGGGCTTGGTGACGATCTCGATGAGCGGGATGCCGGCCCGGTTGTAGTCGAGCAGCGAGTGGGACGCGCCGTGGATGCGGCCGGTGGCACCGCCGACGTGGGTCGACTTGCCGGTGTCCTCCTCCATATGGGCGCGCTCGATCTCCACCCGGAAGACCTCGCCGTCCTCCAGCTGGACGTCCAGATAGCCGTTGAAGGCGATCGGCTCGTCGTACTGGGAGGTCTGGAAGTTCTTCGGCATGTCAGGATAGAAGTAGTTCTTCCGGGCGAATCGGCACCATTCTGCGATCTCGCAGTGGAGCGCGAGGCCGATCTTGATGGCGGACTCGATGCCGATCGCATTGACGACCGGGAGCGAGCCAGGCAGGCCGAGGCAGGTGGGGCAGGTCTGCGAGTTGGGCTCGGCGCCCAACTCGGTGGAGCAGCCGCAGAACATCTTCGTCCGCGTACCCAGCTCGACATGGACCTCAAGGCCCATGACGGGGTCGTACTCGGCAAGAGCGGCCTCGTACGACACCAGTTCAGTGACGGTCACGGTGAAACTTTCCCTCTCAGCCGAACAGGACGTCGTCGTCGCCGATGCGCTTGAGCTCGCGCAGCAGCAGGGCGACGCCGGTGACGATGGCGGCGGCGGAGATCGCGGCGTCGAGCAGCCGGAGCGTGTCGTGCTCGCTGCGGGCCTTCTTCGCCTGCTTGAGCACGCTCACCGCACCGAATGCGGTGGTCCCGATCGACAGGTACGTCCCGGTCTTCGACTTCTTGAAGCCCTTGGCCTTGGTCAGTGCACTCACAGCGACGGTGCCTCCTCAAGCAGCGGATGCCCCCACCTTTCCACGAAGGCCGCTTCGACGGCGGCGCCGACCTTGTACAGCCGGTCGTCCTTCATGGCCGGGGCGATGATCTGTAGTCCGACCGGGAGGTTGTCCTCCGGCGCCAGCCCGCAGGGAAGCGACATTGCCGCGTTGCCGGCCAGGTTGGTCGGAATGGTGCACAGGTCGGCAAGGTACATCGCCATCGGGTCGTCCGCGCGCTCACCGATGGGGAACGCCGTGGTCGGAGTGGTCGGCGAGACGATCACGTCGACCTGCTCGAACGCCTGGTCGAACTCCTGCTTGATCAGCGTCCGGACCTTCTGGGCGCTGCCGTAGTACGCGTCGTAGTAGCCGGAGCTCAGCGCGTATGTACCGAGGATGATCCGGCGCTTGACCTCGTCGCCGAAACCGGCCTCGCGGGTCAGCGCGGTGACGTCCTCGGCCGACTTCGTACCGTCGTCACCCACGCGCAGGCCGTAGCGCATCGCGTCGAACCGGGCGAGGTTCGACGAACACTCGGACGGCGCGATGAGGTAGTAGGCGGAAAGCGCCAGGTCGAACGAGGGGCAGTCCAGCTCGACGATCTCCGCACCCAGCGACTTCAGCAGTTCGACCGACTCGTCGAACCGCTGCACCACGCCGGCCTGGTAGCCCTCGCCGCGGAACTGCTGGACCACGCCGACCCGCATCCCCGCCACGCTGCCGTTGCGCGCCGCTTCGACGACCGGCGGAACCGGAGCGTCGATGGAGGTGGAGTCCAGCGGGTCGTGCCCGGCGATGACCTCGTGCAGCAGAGCGGCGTCCAGCACCGTGCGGGCACAGGGACCACCCTGGTCGAGGGAGGAGGAGAAGGCCACCATGCCGTAGCGGGAGACTCCGCCGTAGGTGGGCTTGACGCCGACCGTGCCGGTGACGGCAGCGGGCTGGCGGATGGAGCCGCCAGTGTCCGTGCCGATGGCCAACGGTGCCTCGTAGGAGGCGAGGGCGGCGCTGGAGCCGCCCCCGGAGCCGCCGGGGATACGCGTCAGGTCCCAGGGGTTGCCGGTGGGGCCGTAGGCGCTGTTCTCGGTGGAGGACCCCATGGCGAACTCGTCCATGTTGGTCTTGCCGAGGATGACGACGTCGGCCTCCTTGAGCTTGCGCGTCAAGGTGGCGTCGTACGGAGGGATCCAGCCTTCGAGGATCTTGGATCCGACCGTCGTGGGGATGCCCTTGGTGGTGAAGATGTCCTTCAGTGCGAGCGGGACACCGGCGAGCGGGCCGAGTTCCTGACCGGCCGCCCGCTTGGCGTCGACGGCGCGCGCCTGGGCGAGGGCGCCCTCGCGATCCACATGGAGGAAGGCGTGCACCTTCTCGTCGATGGCGTCGATCCGAGCCAGATGGGCCTCGGTGACCTCGACGGCCGTGAGTTCGCCGGCGGCGATCTTCGCGGCGATCTCGGCCGCGGTGAGCTTGATGATGTCCGACATCGTGATTAGTCCTCCCCCAGGATCTGCGGCACCTTGAAACGCTGCTGCTCCTGGGCAGGAGCGCCGGAGAGCGCCTGCTCGGGGGTGAGCGAGGGACGGACCTCGTCCGCGCGCATGACGTTGGTCAGCGGCAATGGATGGGAGGTCGGGGGTACGTCTTGATCGGCGACCTCGGCGACGCGGGCGACCGCGCCGATGATGTCGCCGAGCTGACCGGCGAAGTGGTCGAGTTCCTCGCCGGAAAGCTCCAGACGCGCCAGCCGGGCGAGGTGGGCGACCTCCTCGCGCGTAATGCCAGGCATGCAGCGATCCTCAGGGGTGAGTGAGTGTGGTTTGGCCCAATCCTATGGGGCAGGGGCGGGTGACCACGAAACGGTTCTCCCGCTCGCCCCTCTCACCGCTGTCGTCAGTGTCGTCGTTGTCCTCGTTACGGCCCTCATAGCTGCTCTTGTCGCTGCTCTCGTTGCTGCTCGTCACCGGAAGCAGGCGGGGTCCGTACCCGCAGGGAGCTACCCATCAGCCCGCCGCCCCGCGCCTGCGGCCGGGACGGCGCCGTGGACGAGGGACCGGATCAAACGGCACGGGGGCTCGGCCACCGGTGGCGTACGCCCCGGACAGGGGGTACGGAAGGGGGCTTGCGCGAGCACGGCTACGGCTCGTGCCGCCGGTTCAGGGGACCACCTGGCCGGGGTTGTCGACGGGTGCCGGAAGGGGAGCCGTGGCGGCGGCGGGCGGCGCCGTGGGTGCCGAGGCAGCCGCGGTGGGAGCGGGCGGGATGGCCGGCAGTGCCGCGGCAGCGGATTCCACATGGCGCTGCCAACCCCGCTCGCCGCGGGCCCGCAACCAGGCGGTGGCCTCCTGCGGAGGCATGGCCGCGGCGACCAGCCAGCCCTGCACGGCGTCGCACCCCAGATCCCGCAGCCGCTCCCAGGTCTCGTCGTCCTCGACGCCTTCCGCGACGACCAGCAGTCCAAGGGAGTGCGCGAGGTCCACGGTGCAACGGACGATCTCTGCGTCCTCGTTGTCCACCGCCAGCCGGGCCACGAACGAGCGGTCGATCTTCAGCTCGCTGACGGGGAGGCGACGCAGGTGTACCAGGGACGAGTACCCGGTGCCGAAGTCGTCCAGGGACATCTTCACCCCGTGGTCGGTCAGCCCTGCGAGGGTGTCCGCGGCTCGCTGGGGGTCTTCCAGCAGGACGTGTTCGGTGATCTCCAGTTGGAGCGAGGCCGCGGGGACGCCGTGCCGGGCCAGTCGCGCGGCGACTGAGCCGGCGAACCCCGGAGTGTGCACGTCGCGCGGGGAGACATTGACCGCGACCGGCACGTCCAACCCCTGGGCACGCCATTCGGCGACCTGCGCCAAGGCGGTGTCAAGCACGTACTCGGTCAGGTGCGGCATCAGGCCGGAGGACTCGGCGATCGCGATGAATTCGTCGGGGGGCACCCTGCCGCGGTCCGGATGGACCCAGCGCACCAGGGCTTCCAAGCCGGCGACGTGTCCGTCGAACCGGACCTTGGGCTGGTAGTGCAGCTCCACCTCGCGCGCATCGAGGGCCCTGCGGAGATCACCCAGAAGGCCGAGCCGGTCGGGGGTGTTGCTGTCGCGCTTGGACTCGTACACCTCGACGCCCGTACGGTCACGCTTGGCCTGGTACATCGCCACGTCCGCACGGCGCAGCAGCCCCTCGGCGTCCAGGGCGTGCTCCGGGAAGACGGCGACGCCCGCGCTGGCCTCCAGGACGAGGGTGAGTCCGTCCAGGTCGAGCGGTGAGGACAGCTCGGTGGCCAGTTGGCGGGCGATGCGCTGGGCGCTGGTGATGGAGTCCGCGGTGGGCAGCAAAACGGCGAACTCGTCGCCGCCGAGCCGGGCCGCTTCCGCGCCGCGCGGCAGGGCGTGCCGCAGCCGCTGGGCTATTTGGAGCAGAAGACGATCGCCCGCCAGATGGCCGAGCGTGTCATTGACCGAGCGGAACCGATCGAGGTCGATCAGGACGAGCGCGGCGCGCGTCCCGCTGTTCTCCGCGTCCTCCAGGGCGTTCCAGGTCCGCTCCAGCAACCACTGCCGGTTGGGCAGTCCGGTGAGGGGGTCGCGCAGTTGCTCCTCGGCTCGGGCCCGGGCTATCCACAAGGTGGAGTCCAGCGCTATCAGCGGTACGGCGAACAGCGGCAGCAGCAGGGGCCGGGCGATGGCGACCACACAGATCAGTGGAGCGATCCCGAGCAGCGCCACCGCTATGAGCCCCTGCCTCAACAGGGCCGTTCGGGCGATGGTGGGCAGCCCACCGCGCTGGGGGGCGAGGACGAACCACAGCAGCAGTCGGGCGACCGCGAGGTAGACGGTGGCTGCGATGGCGACTTCATGAGCGGTGCCGATGCCCCAGTCGAGTGGTTCCCAGGGGTCCTTGACGCTCGGTGAGGCTCCGAACAGCTCCAGGACGAGCGCGGCTGCCCCCAGTCCCAGGATGTCGGCCGAGCCATGCACGATGCCGTGCCGCCAGCGGTTGCGGCGCGCGGCACCGACGAGGGTGACCACGGCCAGGCTGACCAGCCCGGCCGGCAGCCAGCCGTAGAGGAGGAGGACGGCGACGGTGAGCGCTGCTCCGGATCCGGTACCGCCCCACCAGCGGTCGCGACCGAGCGCCACCAGGTGCCCGACGATGATTCCGGTGAGGGCGGCGAAGGCCCAGCCCACCGTCGAGCCGGGGAACAGGGCGTGGCCGTGGCGCACGGCGTCGACTATCCCGGCGGTGAGCACCACCGCGGCGCAGGCGACCACCACGGCCGGCAGTTGAGGGGTCAGGCCAGCAAGGGCCGTGGATCCGCGCGGCCGTGAGACCGGGGCGGCGCTCTCGGTCGGTTCCATTCCCGTCCCTCTCACAGCCGGCGGTGCGGATGCTTCGCGATGGTTCCCGTTGTCATGCCACCACGACTGAAATCTCATCACGCGGCCGTGCACGACAGGCGCACGTCTCAACAGTAGGTGGCGGAACGCATTCACGGGCAGCGCTCTACAGCTCTTGCCCGAATGCGACCCGACCACCCTTATCCATCTGCTATGCGCTGAACGGGTGACCTGTACCCGTCGTTCCTCGGAAGGAAAAGACGGCTTGTTCCCGTCGGATAAGCCTCTTGCCATTTTTGGGGTGTGCCCATCGTTGACGCCGCGTACGCCCCCTGCGTCACTCCTCTTGCGGCACTGCGGCCTCACGCGCCTCTTCGGGCCCTTGTTCGAGCAGAATGACAAACCCGTCCTCGTCCAGAACCGGCACCTTCAGCTGCATGGCCTTGTCGTACTTAGAACCGGGGTTGTCACCCACCACAACGAACGCAGTTTTCTTAGAAACAGAACCAGTCACTTTTGCACCACGGCTCTGGAGGGCTTCTTTTGCGCCATCCCGCGTATACCGCTCCAACGTTCCGGTCACGACCACGGTGAGACCTTCGAGCGGGCGGGGGCCTTCGTCCTCTCCTGCGCCCTCCTCCTCCAGCCGTACTCCAGCGGCGGCCCACTTCCGCAGGATCTCCTCGTGCCACGGTTCGGCGAACCACTGCTTGAGGGAAGCCGCGATGATCGCCCCGACGCCATCGGTGGCGGCCAGTTGTTCTTCGGTCGCCTCCCTGATCCGGTCGATGGAACGGAACTCGCGGGCGAGTGCCTCGGCGGCCACCGGACCCACATGGCGGATGGACAGCCCCGTGAGCACCCGGGCGAGCGGACGCTCCTTGGCCGCCGCGATGTTCTCCAGCATCCCGACGGCGTTCTTCTTCAACTCGCCCTTCTGGTTGGCGAAGACCGTGACGACCTTCTCCTCACCCGTCTGCGGGTCCCGCTTGGGCAGGCCGCTGTCCTGGTCGAGGACGTACGCCTTGATGGGCAGCAGTTGATCGGCCTCCAAGGAGAAGAGGTCGCCCTCGTCCTGGAGCGGCGGGATACCCGGCTCCAGCGGCTTGGTCAGTGCGGCGGCGGCGACATAGCCGAAGTGTTCGATGTCGAGGCACTTGCGGCCGGCGAGGTAGAACAGCCGCTCGCGCAACTGGGCCGGGCAGGAGCGGGCGTTGGGACAGCGCAGATCGACATCGCCCTCCTTCATCGGCTTCAGGGCGGTGCCGCACTCGGGGCACTCTGCGGGCATGACGAACTCCCGCTCACTGCCGTCCCGCAGATCGACCACGGGGCCGAGGATCTCCGGAATGACATCGCCCGCCTTGCGCAGGACCACCGTGTCACCGATGAGGACGCCCTTGGCCTTGACCACTTCCTGGTTGTGCAAAGTGGCGAACTCCACCTCGGACCCGGCCACCTTGACCGGCTCCACCTGGGCGTACGGGGTGACCCGGCCCGTGCGACCGACGCCGACGCGGATGTTGACGAGCTTGGTGTTGACCTCTTCCGGCGCGTACTTCCAGGCGATGGCCCAACGCGGCGCCCGCGCGGTGGAGCCGAGCCGACCCTGAAGGGGGATCTCGTCGAGCTTGACGACCACGCCGTCGATCTCGTGCTCCATGGAGTGGCGGTTCTCGCCGAAGTGGGCGATGAACTCACGGACCCCGTCGAGGGAGTCCACGACCTTGTTGTGCCGGGCCGTGGGCAGACCCCACTCGCGCAGCAGGTCGTAGGCGTGGGAGAGGCAGTCGATGTCGAAGCCCTGTCGGGCACCGATGCCATGGACCACCATGTGCAGCGGAAGAGTCGCGGTGACCCTGGGGTCCTTCTGACGCAGCGATCCGGAGGCCGAGTTGCGCGGGTTGGCGTAGGGCTGTTCACCGGCTGCGACCCGGCGGGCGTTCAGCTCAAGGAACTCGTCCATCGGGAAGAAGACCTCGCCGCGGATCTCCACAAGATCGGGGATGCGCTCGCCCTGCAACCGCTCCGGAATGTCCGTGATGGTGCGGATGTTCGGTGTGATGTCCTCACCGGTGCGGCCGTCCCCACGGGTCGCCGCCCGGGTGAGTCTGCCCTTCTCGTACGTGAGGTTCACGGCGAGCCCGTCGATCTTGAGCTCGCAGAGGAAGTGGAAGTTCTTGCTCCCCACTTCCCGCTCCACCCGCTCGGCCCATGCGGCCAGCTCCGCCTCGTCGAAGGCGTTGTCCAGGGAGAGCATCCGCTCCCGGTGCTCGACCTTGGTCAGGTCCGTCTCGTAGTGCCCGGCGACCTTCTGGGTGGGCGAATCGGGCGTGCGCAGCGCCGGGTACTCCTCTTCGAGCGCCTCCAAGGAGCGCAACAAGGTGTCGAACTCGCCATCGCTGACGACGGGCTGGTCCTTCACGTAGTACCGGAAGCGGTGCTCCTCGATCTGCTCGGAGAGTTCGGCGTGCCGCTCGCGCGCCTGTACCGGCAGCTCCGCCGACGCCTCCGCCGGCAGTCCCGTCTGCTCTTCGCCAGCCACCGTCATGTCCTCCCGATTCCCAACACCCATTACTCAGGGTTATCTGCGAGTGATCTCGCGGCACGGACGCAGTGGGCGAGCGCCTCCCGTGCGTAAGCCGGGGATGCGCCGGCGAGACCGCATGCGGGAGTGACCACCAGGGACTGGGCTAGAGTCCCCGGGTTCAGCCCCAACCTGCGCCACAGTGTCCGAACACCCATGACGCTACCGCCCGGGTCTGACAATCCGGCGTCGGTGGGCGGTACGACTCCGACGAACAGCTTGGTGCCGCCTTCGACGGCCTCACCCAGTGGCTCCTCGTCACGCTCAGTCAAGAGCCCGAAGTCGAAGGAGAGGCCGGCGGCTCCAGCGCGCCGAAGCAGGGCGAAGGGGACGTCGGCGGCGCAGGAGTGCACGACCACCGTTTCGTCCGCGATCAGGTCGCGCAGGGTGGACTCGACGAGTTGGCGGTCGACGGCGCGATGGGTGCGGTAGCCGCTGGCGGACCGGACCTGCCCCCGCAGTACGGCGGTCAGCGACGGCTCGTCGAGTTGGAGCACCACATCGGCGCCCGGCACGCGGCGGCGCACCTCGGCGAGGTGGGTGCGCAGCCCCTCAGCGAGGGAGGCGGCGAGGTCCCGGCAGGCGCCGGGGTCGGAGAGCGTGGATTCGCCGTTGCGCAGCTCCAGTGCTGCGGCGAGCGTCCAGGGGCCCACCACCTGGACCTTCAGCGGTCCTTCGTACCCCTGGGTGTGCTCCTCCAGGGCATCGAGGTCCTCGCCGAGCCAGGAGCGGGCGCGCCGGGTTTCCCGTCCGGGCCGGTCGCTGATCCGCCAGCCGCTGGGCTCGACGTGCCCGTACAACTCGACGAGCAGTCCGATGGTGCGCCCGATCATGTCGGCGCCGGGCCCGCGGGCGGGCAGTTCGGGCAGGTGGGGGAAGGCTTCGAAGGAACCGGTGACGGTCTTCGCGGCCTCGCGGGCGTCCGTCCCGGGCATGGATCCGACACCCGTGGCAGGACCCCAGCTGAACTCGTGCTTCTCGCTCTTCTCGCTCACCCGGGAAGGGTACGTCCCAGGCGATGGGCACCGGTGCCCGCCCGGGTGGTCGAGCACCCCCTCCCATCGAGGGCCGCCCGCGGTGGAACGGACCTCGCTCGGGGTCTCAGCTCCCCGGGCGCACGCTCAAATCGGTGATCTCAGGTCTCAGCTCCCCGGGCGCACGCTCAGATCGGTGATCTCGGCGTCCCGCGGCAGGTCGATCGCCGTCACGACGGTCGTTGCGACCGACTCCGGGTCGATCCACTGGGACGGGTCGTACTCCTTGCCCTCCTGGGAGTGCACCTTGGCCTGCATGGGGCTGGCGGTGCGGCCCGGATAGACGGAGGTGACCCGTACTCCGTGTTCGTGCTCCTCCTGGCGCAGGGAGTCGGCGAGAGCCTTGAGCCCGTGCTTGGAGGCGGCGTACACGCCCCACTGGGCGTTCGCCCTCAGTCCGGCGCCGGAGTTGATGAAGACGACGTGCCCGCGGGACACGCGCAGCTGGGGCAGGAGGAGCCGGGTCAGCTCGGCGGGGGAGATCAGATTGGCGTTGAGCTGCTGGTGCCAGGTCTTCGGCCGCATCTCGGCGATCGGGCCGAGGTCGACGATGCCTGCGACGTGCACCAACGAGTCGAGCCGGTCCGGCATCGGCTGGTGGGAGAAGGCCCAGGAGATCCGGTCGGGGTCGGCCAGATCGGCGACGAGCGTGCGCGCTCCGGGGTGGGCGGCGGCGAGTTCCTTGGCGCGCCCGGCGTCGCGCGCCAGCAGGATGAGGTCGTCGCCGCGTGCGTGGAGCCTGCGGGTGACGGCCGCGCCGATGCCCGAGCCCGCGCCGGTGATCAGATGGGTAGCCATGCGGACATGCTCGCACCCTCCTCGCGGGCTACTGCACGCCGGCCGATTCCTCCAGGTAGGCGAGGGCGGACACCCCGTCCTCGGCGAAGAAGACGAGATCGGTGAGGGGCAGCGGGAGGAATCCCTCGGCGTCCATCCGCCGGAACTGGGCCTTAAGTCCGTCGTAGAAGCCGGCGGTGTTGAGCAGGACGACCGGTTTGGTGTGGTGGCCGTGCTTCTTCAGTTCCAGGATCTCGGTGGCCTCGTCGAGCGTCCCGGTGCCCCCCACCATGATCACGACGGCGTCGGCCTTGGCGAGGAGCAGCGCCTTGCGTTCGGCGAGGTCCTTGGCGATCACCATCTCGTCGACGTCGGCGCGGGCCAGGGTGTGCAGGAACTCGACCGAGATCCCGACCAGGCGTCCGCCCGTCTCCCGCACTCCGTCGGCGACGACCTTCATCAGCCCCGTCTCGGAGCCGCCCCAGACCAGGGTGTGGCCCCCTTTGCCGAGGAGTTCGGCGAACTCACGGGCCGGGCGCGTGTAGCGCTCGTCGAGGTCGGCGGCGGAGAGGAATACGCAGATGTCCATGGGCCCACCGTAGGGGGCGCGACGAAGGTGCCGGGAGTGCTTCAACTCCCCCTACTTAGGTGATGCGTAAACTTTTCATATTTCAATGGAATTTGCCGCAAGAAAATCTCGTACCCGAGCGATGAGTTGTCCCACGGCCGACGGTCAGACCTCTCATGAAGAAGACGAGCCCGACGCTGGGCAAGGTCCACTCCCGGGACGGCACCCCGATCGCCTACGAACAGCGCGGCGAGGGCCCGCCCCTGATCCTGGTCGGCGGCGCCCTGTGCACCGGAGCGACGGACGCCCCGCTCGCCGAACTCCTCGCTCCGCACTTCACCGTCGTCACCTACGACCGCCGCGGCAGGGGCGCGAGCGGCGCCGGTGGTCGGTACGCCGTGGAGCGCGAGGTCGAGGATCTCGCCGCGGTGATCGAGGAGTCGGGCACCGACGTCTGCGTCCACGGCACGTCGTCCGGCGGCGGACTGGCCTTGCGAGCCGCCGCGGCCGGGCTGCCCATCACCCAGCTCTCGGTGTACGAACCGCCGTACAGCCCGGCCGCCCGCGCGGACCAGAAACCGGCCCCCTATGTGGCGCTCCTGGACGAACTGCTGGCGAGGGACGAGCGGGGAGAGGCCCTCGCCGTCTTCCTCACCGAGGCGGGCATGCCGTCCGAGACCATCGCGAACATGCGTCGGGCCCCCCTGTGGTCCGGGTTGGAAGCGGTCGCCCACACCCTGCCCCACGACCATCAGGTGATGGGGAACGGCACGGTACCGACCGCCCTGCTGAAGGCCGTCGGCATCCGGGTGATGGTGGTGGACGGCGGCGCCAGCCCGCCCTGGATGCGGGAGGCAGCCGCCCTGGTCTCCCGGGCCCTGCCCCGGGGCAGACACCGCACGCTGACCGGCCAGACCCATGAGGTGGCCCCACATGTACTGGCCCCGGTGCTGGAGGACTTCTTCACGACCTGAGCGACCGGTGTTCCCCTCGCACGGCGGCGGGCCGTCCGCCGCCGCCCTGGGCCGTCGTGCCGCTGGGACCAGGGCTCAGGCCAGCGAGACCGACGCCTTCCGGGTCGAGGAGATCGTCGCCGAGCCGACCACGCGGGTGCCGTCGTACAGCACGATCGCCTGACCTGGCGCGACTCCGCGCACCGGCTCGGTGAAGTGGACCGTCAGCTCTTCGCCGTCGAGTGAGGCCGTCACCTCGGTCTCGCCGCCGTGGGCACGCAGCTGGGCGGTGTACGTACCCGGTCCGCTGGGAGCGGCTCCGCACCAGCGCGGCCTGATGGCCGTGAGCTCGGTGACGTCGAGGGCCTCGGCGGGCCCGACCGTCACGGTGTTGTTCACCGGGGAGATGTCCAGGACATAGCGCGGCTTGCCGTCGGGCGCGGGGTGCCCGATCCGCAGGCCCTTGCGCTGGCCGATCGTGAAGCCGAAGGCGCCGTCGTGGGTGCCGAGCTTGGCGCCGGACTCATCGAGGATGTCGCCCTCTGCCGTGCCGAGGCGTCCCGCGAGGAAGCCCTGCGTATCACCGTCGGCGATGAAGCAGATGTCATGGCTGTCCGGCTTCTTGGCGACCGCGAGACCGCGCCGCTCCGCCTCCGCCCGGATCTCGCCCTTGGTGGTGAGGGTGTCCCCCAGCGGGAACATCGCATGGGCGAGCTGGCGCTCGTCGAGCACACCGAGGACGTACGACTGGTCCTTGGCCATGTCGCTGGCCCGGTGCAGTTCGCGGCTGCCGTCCGCCGCCAGCACGACCGTCGCGTAGTGGCCGGTGCAGACCGCGTCGAAGCCGAGGGCGAGCGCCTTGTCCAGCAGCGCCGCGAACTTGATCTTCTCATTGCAGCGCAGACAGGGGTTCGGGGTGCGGCCGGCCTCGTACTCGGCGATGAAGTCCTCGACCACGTCCTCGCGGAAGCGTTCGGCGAGATCCCACACGTAGAAGGGGATGCCGATGATGTCCGCGGCGCGGCGGGCGTCGCGCGAGTCCTCGATGGTGCAACAGCCGCGCGCACCCGTACGGAAGGACTGCGGGTTCGCGGAGAGGGCCAGGTGCACTCCCGTCACATCGTGTCCGGCCTCGGCGGCGCGGGCGGCGGCAACGGCGGAGTCCACTCCGCCCGACATGGCGGCGAGGACACGAAGGGGGCGCTGGGATGTCTGAGTCATAGCCCTACCAGGGTACGGGCCCCGGGAACCGGGGAGTCGCGGATATACGTTGAACAGCTCATGGGGAGCGATGCACAACGTGGTAGACGCAAGGCGGCCCGGCCCAGGATCGGCAGACGGGGCATGCTCATCGGTGGTGTGGCCGCGGTGCTGGGCGGCGGCGGATGGCTGGCGCAGGACGAGCTGAGGCGGCTGTGGTGGCAGGTGCCGGGGATGACCAAGCCGCGCAAGGAGGGTGAGCTGGACCACCCCGGGGCGGAGTGGACGGCGGCGTCCCGGGCAAACTGGCGGCTGGCGGACCGCCCCGACGACTACCGCATCGACCGTGTGATCATCCATGTCGTCCAGGGGAGCTACCCCACCGCTCTACAGGTCTTCAAGAACCCGGGCCACGGCGCGGCCACGCACTACGTCGTGCGCAAGGACGGTCATGTCGCCCAGATGATCCGGGAGCTCGATGTGGCCTTCCACGCCGGCAACCGGGATTTCAACGAGCGGAGCATAGGCATCGAGCACGAAGGCTTCGTGGACCGCCCGCAGGACTTCACGGACGCGATGTACCGCAGTTCGGCGAAGCTGACGGCCGGCATCTGCGCGCGCTACGACCTGCCGGTGGACCGCGAGCACATCATCGGCCATGTGGAGGTGCCGGGCACGGACCACACGGACCCCGGGCCGCACTGGGACTGGGACCGGTACATCGACCTGGTCAAGCGCGCCCGGACGGCACCGAAGGCCGACGGCAAGGCCGTGTGACGGTCGCCGTCGAGGACGGCGGCGACCCTGGCCGCCCGAGCGTGAGGTTCAGCTGAGACCCGCCGTACGGGCCCGTTCCACCGCGGGCCCGATCGCCCGGGCGACCGCGTCCACATCGGCCCGGGTGGAGGTGTGCCCGAGGCTGAAGCGCAGGGTGCCCCGGGCGAGGTCCGGATCGGTGCCTGTGGCGAGCAGCACATGGCTCGGCTGTGCCACGCCCGCCGTACACGCCGACCCCGTCGAACACTCGATGCCCTGGGCGTCGAGCAGGAGCAGCAGGGAGTCGCCCTCGCAGCCGGGGAACGTGAAGTGGGCGTTGGCCGGGAGCCGGTCGTCCGGATCGCCGCCGAGGATCGCGTCCGGGACCGCCGTCCGTACGGCGTGCACCAGATCGTCGCGCAGGGCGCCGACCTCGCGGGCGAACTCCTTGTGGCGTTCGGCGGCGAGCCGGCCCGCGACGGCGAAGGAGGCGATCGCCGGGGCGTCCAGCGTCCCGGACCGCACATGCCGCTCCTGCCCGCCGCCGTGGAGCACGGGGACCGGGGTGTACTCCCGGCCGAGCAGCAGCGCACCGATGCCGTAGGGGCCGCCGATCTTGTGTGCGGAGACCGTCATCGCGGCGAGGCCCGAGTCGGCGAAGTCGACCTCGGTCTGCCCGAACGCCTGGACGGCGTCGGAGTGCAGGGGGACGCCGAACTCGGCGGCGACGGCCGCGAGCTCCTTGATCGGCATGATGGTGCCGATCTCGTTGTTCGCCCACATCACGGTGGCGAGGGCGACGGAGTCGGGGTCGCGGCCGATGGCTTCGCGCAGGGCATCGGGGTGCACCCGCCCGTAGGCGTCGACCGGGAGGTACTCGACGCTCGCCCCCTCGTGCTCGCCGAGCCACTCGACGGCGTCCAGCACCGCGTGGTGTTCGACCGGGCTGGCGAGGAGTCTGGTCCGGGCGGGGTCTGCGTCCCGGCGCTGCCAGTACAGGCCCTTGACCGCGAGATTGTCCGCTTCCGTACCGCCCGAGGTGAACACCACCTCACTGGGCCGGGCGCCGAGTGCCTCGGCGAGCGTCTCCCGGGCCTCTTCGACCGTACGGCGGGCACGGCGGCCCGCTCCGTGCAGGGCAGAGGCATTGCCGGTGACGGTGAGCTGCGCGGTCATCGCGTCGATGGCCTCCGGCAGCATCGGAGTCGTCGCAGCGTGATCGAGGTATGCCATGGTGGCCACGATTCTACGAGGCCGGGGTGGAGCCCTGGTGCGGCGCATACGTGTTCAAGCCGCACGGGACTCGCCGAACGCGGGCGATGACCCCGGTGACCGGCCCGCTAAGTGGTGCGCGGCCCTCGCGCCGGAGCGCCCTTCCCGGCGTGTGCCGACCGAATTCCGGCGTCCGGGCGAGGGGCGATCCGAGGGGCTGAGGGTCGGATGGGCTGAGGGTCGGATGGGCTGAGCTCAGCGGGAGGTCTTGGCCAGCTGCCGTGACTGGGCGACGAGGCGGTCCTCGCTGTCCCAGACCTCCGCGTCCTCCTCCAGGAAGCCGCCGGCGAGGTTGCGGGTGGTGATCGCCACCCGCAGCGGGCCGGGTGCCGGGCGGGCCCGGACGTGGGTGGTGAGTTCCACCGTGGGCGTCCATCCCTTGAGCCCGATTTCGAAGGCGGTGGGCGGCAGGGCGTCCACGGTCAGCAGCAGCGACAGCGGATCGGCGTCGCGGCCGTCCGCGAGCGAGAACCAGCCGCGCATCTCCCCCTTACCTGAGGGTGCGCCGACGGCCCAGCCCACGGTTGCCGGGTCGAGGCGGATGTTGAGGCGCTCCAGGATCTCCGAGCTGCCGGAGATGGCCGGCACCGGCCCGTCGGATGCGCCCAGACAGTGTTCGTAGGCGGGCATGGCCGGCGCGGTGGCGGACGTCCGCACCTCGTCGGAGAGTTCGTCCAGGTCGCCGTAGGTCGCCAGCACCCTGATGCGTTCGACCTCGGTGCCGTCCTCGTCCCGCTGGATCAGGGACGCCTGGCCGGTGGAGAGCGTCCGGCCGGTCCGCAGGGTCTCGGTGCGGATGGTGGCGGGCCCGGGTCGGGAAGCGCTCAGATAGTGGGCCGAGACGCTGAAGGGGTCGGGGTGGTCCAGCGCATCGCCCAGTGCCCGGCCGAGCAGGGCCAGTAGATAGCCGCCGTTGATGGCGCGGATGATCGTCCAGCCGGGCGAGAGGAAGGCGTCATAGACGCCGGGGGCGCGAAGGGTGACGGCGGTGTCCCGGTCGAACTCGCTGTCGCCGATGGATGCCTGTACTGCCTGTGCCATGACGGCACCGTACAACAATGAACTACTAAGCGGTAGCTTTTCTTTTGGTCCTGAGCGGCATCCAACGGCAAGCGACCGCGGGAGCCCGCCGCGGGTGCGATGTGCGGGTTCAGACCTCCTCCGCCGCGGACGAGCGCCGGTTCCAGGCCCGCGGGGCGCGCCAGTGGAAGCGCAGGGCCAGCAGCCGCAGCGAGAAGGCCGTCACCACGGCGAGCACGGTCGTGAGCGTGTTCAGCACCTCCCAGCGGATGCAGAGCACCACCATCGTGGCGCCGACGATGGCCGGAACGGCATAGAGATCGCGGTCCCAGCGCAGCAGGGACGGGACCTCGTTGGCCAGCACGTCCCGGAGCACTCCGCCGCCCACGGCCGTGGCGAGCCCGAGCACCGCGGACGAGGTCAGCCCCAGACCGTACTCGTACGCCTTGATCGTGCCGGTGACGCAGAACAGCCCCAGGCCCGCCGCGTCGAAGACGTTGACCCCCAGTTGGATGCTCTCGACCTCGGGGTGGAGGAAGAACACCAACGCCGTCGCGACCAGCGGCATCAGAAAGTAGCCGAGGTCGGTGAAGGCGGCCGGAGGCACCGCCCCGATCATCAGATCGCGAAACAGCCCTCCGCCCAGCGCGGTCACCTCGGCGAGCACGGCGATGCCGAAGACGTCGAAGTTCTTACGTACCGCGAGAAGCGCACCGGAGATCGCGAAGACGAAGATTCCGGCGAGGTCGAGCGCATGCTGGACGGAGGGGGAGAAGAGTTCATGGAGCACCGGACGATTGTGCCGGTCTACTCCGCGGCGGCGCCTCCCGACGGCTTCCGGGCCCTCCCCCGCGGCGCCCGCCCGGGATCCGATGGCTGCTCGCGCTCGGACGGAACGTCACTCTGCGTCTCGGCGGAATCGGAGCCGGCGGGTGCGAGCGAGACCACGTCGACCGCCTTCCGCGCCGACTCCAGCACCTCTTCGTCCGGCACCCGGTCCGGCGCGTTCTCCGGATGGTGGCACGCCACCGACTGCCCCGGTCGAAGCGCCACCAACGGCGGCTCGGTCCGGACGCACACATCGGTCGCCTTCCAGCACCGGGTGTGGAAGCGGCAACCCTGCGGTGGCGAGATCGGAGACGGTACGTCCCCCTTGAGCAGGATGCGTTCGCTCTTGGTCCCCCGGCGCCTGGGGTCGGGCACGGGAACCGCCGACAGCAGCGCCTTGGTGTACGGGTGCAGGGGCGTCTCGTAGAGCGAGGTGCGGTCCGCCAGCTCCACGATCTTGCCGAGGTACATGACGGCGATCCGGTCGGACACATGGCGGATCACCGAGAGGTCATGGGCGATGATCACATAGGTGAGACCCAGCTCGTCCTGGAGGTCATCGAGCAGATTGACCACCTGCGCCTGGATGGAGACGTCGAGCGCGGAGACCGGTTCGTCCGCCACCACCAGCTTGGGCTTGAGCGCCAGTGCCCGTGCGATGCCGATGCGCTGGCGCTGACCGCCGGAGAACTCGTGCGGATAGCGGTTGTAGTGCTCGGGGTTGAGACCCACCAGCTCCAGCAGCCGCTGCACCTCCTTCTTGATCCCGCCGTCCGGGGTGATGCCCTGGAGTTTGAAGGGCGCGGAGACGATCGTCCCGATCGTGTGGCGGGGATTGAGCGAGGAGTACGGATCCTGGAAGATCATCTGTACATCGCGCCGCAGGGGTCGCATCGCCCCCACTCCCAGGTGGGTGATGTCGTGCCCCTGGAAGGTGATCCTTCCCGCGGTCGGTTCCAACAGACGGGTGATCAGCCGGCCCATGGTCGACTTGCCGCAGCCGGACTCCCCCACCACTCCCAGGGTCTCTCCCGGCCGCACGTCGAAGGTCAGTCCGTCGACCGCCTGCACGGCCGCGGTCTGCCGCCTGAGCAGCCCCTCCCGAATGGGGAAGTGCTTGACCAGCCCCTCCACGCTCAACAGCGCATCGGAAGCGCTCTGCTGCTGCTGGGGAATCTTCACTTCGTCGCTCACAGCCGGGGCGCAATCTCTTCGGTCCAGATCCGGGTCCGCTGTTCCTGCGGCAGATGGCAGGCGGAGAAGTGCCCGTCGGACACCTGCTGGAGTTCGGGGCGTACGGTGCGCGTCACCTGGTCCTTCGGCAGGTCCGCGTAGGGGCACCGCGGGTGGAAGGCACAGCCTTGCGGAAGGTTGATCAGGCTGGGCGGAGATCCCTTCACGGGTACGAGCCGCTCGGCGTGGTCGCGGTCGATGCGTGGCATGGAACCCAACAGCCCCCAGGTATAGGGGTGTTGGGGCTCATAGAAGACCTGTTCCGCAGGTCCGCGCTCCACACAGCGCCCGCCGTACATGACCAGGATGTCGTCCGCGAGTTCGGCGACCACCCCCAGGTCGTGGGTGATGACGATGACCGCGGAGCCGAACTCCCGCTGGAGATCGCGGATCAGATCGAGGATCTGGGCCTGCACGGTCACGTCGAGCGCGGTGGTCGGCTCGTCGGCGATCAGCAGTTCGGGGTTGTTGACCAGCGCCATCGCGATCATCGCGCGCTGGCGCATCCCACCGGAGAACTCGTGCGGATAGCTGTCCACCCGCTGATCGGGCTGGGGGATGCCGACCCGGTCGAGGAGTTCGATCGCGCGCTTGCGGGCGGTCTTCTTGTCGGTGTCGTGGTGCACCCGGTACGCCTCCACGATCTGGCGACCGATCGTGAAGTAGGGGTGCAGCGCGGACAGCGGGTCCTGGAAGATCATCGCCATGTCCCGGCCGCGGAGCCTACGGACCTCGTCCGGGTCGGCCCCGAGCAGTTCCTTGCCGTCCAACCAGACCTCACCGGAGATCTGCGCCTTGCGGCGGCCGTACTGACCGGCGGTGTGCAGGCCCATGATGCCGAGCGAGGTCACGGACTTCCCGGAGCCGGACTCGCCGACGATGCCGAGCGTCTTGCCCTTCTCCAACCGGAAGCTGAGGCCGTCGACGGACTTCACCAGCCCATCGTCCGTGGGGAAGTGCACGCGCAGATCGCGCACTTCGAGGAAGGCCGTCGGTGCGGGCGAGCCCGCCGCCGCGACCTCGCCGGGGGCCTTGCCGAAAGAGGCGGGCCCTGTGGTGCGGGCGCTGTTCATCCGATCCTCACTCGTGGGTCGACGATGGCGTACAAGAGGTCCACCACGAGGTTCGCGACACAGATGAACAGGGCCGCGAAGAGGGTGACGCCGAGGATCAGCGGAAGGTCCTTGCCCTCGATGGAGTCGATGGCGAGCCGTCCGAGCCCGGGCAGGCTGTAGGTGGACTCGGTGAGCACCGCCCCGCCGAGCAGTGCCCCGAGGTCCAGGCCCAGGAGCGTGAGCACGGGAGTCCACGTGGAGCGCATCGCGTGCCGACCGATGACGACCCGCTCGGTCAGTCCCTTGGCCCGGGCGGTGCGGATGTAGTCCTCGCCCAGGATCTCCAGCATGGTGGCGCGGGTCAGCCTCGCGTACATGGCCGCGTACAGCAGGGCGAGGGTGATCCACGGCAGGATCAGGGTCTGGAACCACTGGGCCGGGTCCTCTTCGACCGGGGCGTACTCACCGCTGATCCAGTCGAGTTGGTAGCTGAAGATCGCGAGTGAGATCAGCCCGGTGAAGTAGATCGGCAGGGAGACACCGGCCAGGGCGACGGTCATGGCCGCCCGGTCCCACAGGGTGCCGCGGCGCAGCGCCGAGACGACGCCCGCCGCCACCCCTCCGACCACCCACAGGACACAGGCCCCGGCGGCGAGCGACAGGGTGACCGGGATGGCCTCGGTCAACTGCGGCCAGACCTCCTGCTCGGTGCGGAAGGAGTATCCGAAGCAGGGCGCCGGGCACTTGGTGACGTCCGAGCCGTTGGTGTACTCGCGCCCGGCGACCAGGCCCTGGAGGAAGTTCCAGAACTGTACGAGCACCGGATCGGACAGCCCGAGCTTCTGTCGGATGCCCTCGATGGCGGCGGGGTCCGTCTGCTTCCCGGCGAAGAGGTACGCCGGATCGGAACCCGCCCACTTCGGGAGTACGAAGAAGATGACGAAGGTCGTCAGGGTGACGACCATCAGCATCATGGCGACGGCGAACAAGCGCCGGATGACGTAAGCAAGCACTGTGCGCGGCCCGGCGACGACCCGGGGCGCCGGAGCAGGCTCCGGCCCTCCAGATCGCCGCCCGAGGCCATCACCTGCCCTTCGGGCTTGGCGGGTTGGGCGATGGTGGGGTGTGACGCTCTCGCGGGGTTGCCGGTGCGGACGGGAGGAGTTGGACGGCCCGTCCGCACCGATGGCGCCGGCGGCTGCCGGCGAGGACCCCTCGTACGGATCGCACGGGCTCACTGACGCCCCGGATCCGCACGAGGGATGCGGACTGCTACTTGACGACGCCCAGCGAGACGTAGTCGTAGCGACCGTTGTACGCGGCCGACGAGTAGGCGTTCGTCAGTCGCGAACTGCGCCAGGTGAAGTTCTTCTCGTAGATGAAGGGCATCTGGACGGCGAGGTCCGCCACCGCGTGGTTCATCTGCTGGTAGATGGTGGCCGCCTTGCCGGGGTCGGTCTCCTTCAGCGCGTCGTCGAAGAACTTGTTGATCTTCGGGTCATTGGTCTCGGAGACGTTGTAGTTGCCGTTCGGGGCGATGAACCGGCCGTCGACCAGCGGCTGGGAGAAGCCCTGCCCGGTCGGGAAGTCCGGGCCCCAGCCCGTCATGACCAGACCCAGTCCGCGCTGCTTCACCACGGCGGGCGAGCCGGTGATGCTGGAGGACTCGGCGCCGTCGATGGACTCCACCTCGGCCTTGATGCCGACGGCCTGGAGGGACTGCTGGAGCGCCTCGGCGGTCTGCACCTCGCCCGGGTTGTTGCTGCGGGCGCTGATGGCGGTGGAGAAGCCGTTCGGCTTGCCGCACGCCTTCAGCGCCGCCTTGGCCTTGGCCGTATCGGGCTTGCCCTTGCGGGCCAGAATGCCGTACGGGTCGTAGTCGTCCGAGCCCTTGATGGACTTCGGCAGCATGTTGGTGGCGATCTCGCCGCCCGCGTCGGGGCCACCGCGCACCGTCTGCATCGACTGGTAGTCGGCGGCGTAGATGACGGCCTTGCGGCACTCGATGTTGTCGAAGGGTGCGACCTTGGTGGCGATGTCGACGTAGCGGATGAAGCTGGTCTCGATGTTGTCGAGGTTGGCCTTGTGCTTGGTGAGCGCCTTGGTGCGGCCCGCCTGGCCCATGCCGGTGGCGTTCAGGTCGAGGTCGTACTCGCCCTTGATCAGCAGCTCGTCGATCGCCTCGATGTTGGAGTTGATCGTGACCGTGATCTTGTCGGGAAGTGCGGCCCTGATCTGGTCGGAGGCCCGCTGCCACTTGTCGTTGCGGACGAGCACCGCCCCCTTCTTGGGGGTGTACGACTCGAACTTGTACGGGCCCGAGGAGAACGGCTTCAACTGGTACTTGCCCGCCGTGTCCTTCTCCTTCTTCACCGGGGAGCCGGACGGCATGGCGAGCATCTGCTCGAAGTCACCGTTGGGGGCGGCCAGGTTGAAGACGATGGTCTTGTCGTCCGGCGTCTGGATCGCCTTCAGCCCCAGCTTGTCCGGGGTGGTGTCCTTGTAGGGGCCCTTGTACTCGCCCTTGGGGTCGAGCACCTGCCGCAGATAGCTGGGCCCGCCGGTGATGACGTCGGTCGCCCAGGTGCGCTGGATGCCGTACTTGATGTCCTTGGAGGTGATCGGCGTGCCGTCCTCCCAGGCGATCCCCTCGCGCAGTCGGTACGTGTACGTCTTGCCGTCGTTGGAGATCTCGCCCTTGGCCTGGGCCAGGTCCGGCACCAGTTCGGCGCTCGCCTGGCCGGGCTTGGGCGCGTAGGAGATCAACTGACGGGCGTAGAACCGGGAGAAGTCCCAGGCCATTCCGTAGTACTGGCGCTGTGGATCGGTGGAGTCGAAGTCCTGTTTGCCGATGAACTTCAGCGTGCCGCCCTGCTTGGTGGACGGATTGGCGATGCCCTTGGCACCGGTGTTGTAGCCGGCCGCCTTGCCGTCGCCCTCACCGTCCTTGGAGCCGCCTCCGCCGCAGGCCGCGGTGGCCGTGAGGGCGGCCACCACCAGCGCCGCTCCGGCAATGCGCTGGGTCCGCGACGAACGTAGGGGTGTCATAGTCCTGCAACCTCCGAGGTAGCGCGGCCCCCGCCGTCTGCCGGGGAACCGTGGGGAGCCGCCTGGCCGCTGTGGCAGGGGCAGTTCAGTTGTCCGCTCAGTTGTCCGCGGCCCGGGCCGGGCCGAAGGCCGCGGGGTGCGTCCTGCGACGCTCTCCCGCGCGGGGAGCCGGGACCGGGGGTGCCGGGCCCGTGGGGCGTGGGGTCAGCGGGACCCCTTGGGGTCGAGCGCGTCCCGTACGCCGTCCCCGAAGAGGTTGAAGGCGAGCACGGTGATGAAGATCGCCATCCCGGGGACGACCATGAACGTCGGATTGGACTCGTAGGTGTCCACCGCCTTGGAGAGCATCTGCCCCCAGGACGCGGTCGGCGGGCGCACACCCGCGCCGAGGTAGCTCAGCGCGGCCTCGGTGAGGATGTTGGTCGGGATCATCAGCGTCGTGTAGACGGTGATCGGAGCCACCAGATTCGGCAGCAACTCCTTGAAGAGCACGTACCGCCGGCCAGCGCCCAGGCTGCGGGCGGCCTCGACGTACTCCTTCTCCCGCAGCGAGAGCGTCTGGCCGCGGACGATGCGACCGATGTAGGGCCATCCGAAGAAGCCGATGACCGCGACCAGGATCGCGATGCGGACGGTGCTTCCGGTCATCCCGAGCAGGTCGTTGGGAAGCACCGAGACCAGACAGATGATGAACAGCAGCTGCGGAAAGGCGAGCAGCATGTCCATCACCCGGCTGATGAGCGAGTCCGCCCAGCCTCCGAAGTACCCCGCGACGATGCCCAGCACGGTACCGAGGAGCACGGCGACCACAGCGGAGAGGAACGCCACGAGCAGGGAGATCCGGGCGCCGTAGATGACGCGGCTGAAGACGTCGCGACCGTTGTTGGGTTCGACTCCCAGGAGATGTTCGGAGCTGATGCCGCCGAACGCGCCGTGCGGAGTGCCGAACAGCGGGTTGATCTTGTCCTGGTGGAACTCGTTTGGCGGGTGCCCGAACAGGCTCACGATCAGCGGCGCGAAGACCGCGGTGAGCACCAGGAGGATGACAACGATGCCGCCTGCCAGGGCGAGCCGATCGCGCTTCAGACGGGACCAGGCGATCTGCCCCAGGGACCGGCCCTGGACCCGGGGGGCGGCGACAGCCGTGACATCGGCGGGCGGGGTTTCCTCCGCTTGCGCACTGGTGCCGTGCAGTGGTGCCGTCATCGTGGTGGGGACCCCTCTCGACCGGCGCTGACCGGCCCGTACCCGCCGCGCTAGCGGCTTCGTTCACAACATCTGGTGCGTGGTGGAGCCGGGGCACGGAAGGCGCGGATGCGACGCTCCGTACGCGAGGGCGAATTTGCCCTTGGAGCGGGAGTCTTCAATGGTCGCGCGATCAGCCGCCAGCCCTCCCGGGGAATGTTTGCTCAAACGTGATGCGCTGGCGTAACCCGTTATCCGGACGTCGGCACCGACTGAGCGGTCCATCAAATCCCATGAATACGCGCATAGTTGGTAGAGATCCCGCCATGTGGACGGAGGGGAGCCATTGGGATGGAGCGGAAGGGAACACCCGAGAGAGCGCTTTCAGGGCAGGTTCGAGCAGCACACCAAGAAGAGGTGGATTGGCTTTGATTCCCCTTATGCCGAGAAAATCACGCCATCAAGGGAGGAAAGGTTTGCGGAAGCGACGATCTGTGAAGGTGTCGTGGACCTGCGGTTAAGCTCCCGCGAAGGTCAAAGCTGAACCGACCGGTCCCGGCCATCTGGTGCAACTCGTTGCGGTCGTGGCACATCGGGATTGGCTGGATCTACGAGGTGGCGAGACGCGCACCACGGGTTCCCCTGACACCGAAAACGTCAGACGTCGGACAGTCCCGGGGAGACCGCGAAAAGAGATCAGGCCAATGCGCTGCCGAGAGGCATGGACCGGCCAACACGCTTCATTCGGGGAAAAGTCCGGGAGCGGATCCGGGACAAAAGCGGCGCCGTGCGCACGCTCGTACGGGTTCCGGCAGACGGCTCAGCGGGCCTGCGGCGGATAGCCGTAGCCGGCGGGGGCGGACCCCGCGCCATGGGCGTCGCGGTCGTAGAAGGGCCGGGCATTGGCCCGCAGCCACATCGTCACCGGGTCGTACTCGTCGGACATGGCGACCGTCGACACCGGCAGGCCGTCGGGCACCGCCGCGATCGACTGCTGCATCATCGCCCGCACCGCGTCCACCGACTGCCTGCTGGTGTCGTACAGATCGAGACCGATGGCGAGGTAGGGAGCGCCCAGCGCGGGTTGCACCCACACCCGGCGCAACGAGCGGATGGGCGCCGTCCGGTGGGCGTTCTGGGAGAGCAGGGCGTAGAAGTGCGGGATCTCGACCGCGGGGTCGGAGAGCCGCAACGGGCCGGCGGGCATCCGGTCGAGACCGGTGGCGATCCGCCGAAGGTCCGGCCAGGGAATACCGACGCCCCCGCCGGGCGCATGGGGGTTGAGCCAGATTCCCGCGCGCCCCGGGTAGAGGGCACGGGCGATGTCGATCCCGCCGACGACCTCGTGGGAGCGGTTCCAGCCGGAGGCGGCCAATTCCTGGGCCGAGGTGACGCAGGGGGCGTAGCCGACGCCGTCGATCTCCATGGAGCCGTACTGCGCGTCGTGGGAGCCCGGGGTGCCCTGCCAGAGCAACATCCAGACCCGCCCCTGTGCAGGGTCGGCCAGTGCCTTCAGCAATCCCTCGTACGCATCGAAGCGTCCGGGGATCACCTGGCGCAGCATGTGCTCGACGTGTCCGGCCGCCGCGGTGCCTGACGCGCTCACCCTGGTCCCCGCCCCTCATCTTCGACTGACGATCCGGCACGGCCTCCGCATCGGCGGGAGGCGGGGCCAGACCTCCAGCTTAATCTGCCCCGCCGACACCGACTTGACCGCGGCGGCTAGTACTCGTCCCGTCGGTAGAACGGACGCACCTTGGTCAGCATCCAGTCGACGACGGGGTCCTGCGTCGCGTCCAGGAGTACGAGGTTGACCGGCCAGCCGACCTGGACCCGGCCCAGTGCCCGACCCAGCGCGTCCAGCGGGGCGCTGTCGGTGGCTTCGAGCACTCCCGGGACCGCGAGTTGGACTCCGATGAAGAGAGCGGGCGGGTCGCCCTCGACGGAGGCGAGCGCCCGTCGTGCGGACAGGACGTCGCCCAGCGCTTGGAACTCGGCGGCTGCCGCGGCCAGGAAGTCGACCGGATCCTCCTGCCAGTCCGGTTCAAACAGTCGCACCCGGCCGCCTGCGGCCGGCCCGTCGAGGTGGGTGCGGCCGGTGCGGCAGAGTTCGGCGACGGCGGGCGGCGGGAAGGGCGCGCCCACCGTGCCCCCGGGGTTGACGGCGATGCCCAACTGGGGGGCGAGCCCGCGGGCGAAGTCCCGGGCGGGGGCGACGGTGAAGGACATATGGCTGCCGACGCAACTGAGGAACTGCTCCTCGGAGCTGAAGACGGGCACGAACGCGGCGCCGTCCAACTCCATCGTGGGGAGGTCGAGGTCACGGCTGTCCGGTGAGCCGCCGTTCGGAAGGGGGACCCACAGGGAACTGCGGCCGAGCACCTCGACCAGCCTGGCGCCCGCGCCGGGGGTGTCCAGGGAGGCGGCGAGTGCCTCTTCCAACTCGTTCGCCGGCCAGCCGCTGGCGTAGGAGTGCGGGTGTACGTGCTCTGGAATGCTCATCTGGTGGCTCTCTCCCCGGCTCGGCCGGTCATCCCACGGCTTGCCCTCAGACCCTAATGCCGAGCGGGCGGTGCGCCGTCCCCATCAGGGAAGAAGCCGGACAGGAAGGCGAAGAAGGCGACCGGTCTCACACCGGCTCCGGCTCCGGCTCCGAGGCCGAACGCGCCCGGCCCCAGCCGTGATCCACGGAACGACGCGACAGCCGCCTGGCCCTAGCCACCGAACGCGGTCGCCCCGCAGCCGCGCTCGACACCCCGACAACGCAGGGGACGCGGCGGACGTGGGAGCCGCAGCGGACGCGGCGGACGGGTGCGACACCGCCTAGCCGGCCGCCTCCATCGCGGTGAACCGCACGCTGGCCAGGCCCGCAGCCGCCGAACGGTCGAGCAGGACGGCCGAGGTGCAGCCGCTCGGGAGCCTCCCGGACTCGGCGTCGGCGATCAACCGGGAGGTGGCGCGCCGATGCCGGGCGAACGCATAGCCGGAGACCCCCCGGCCACGCTCCATCTGCCCCTGCCGGGCCACCTGCGGAGGCACGTCGAGCAGCACCAGGTGGAGGTTGCTGCCGCGCCGGCGCGCCTCCCTGGCCAACCAGCGCCGCACCCACGCCTGTGTACCGCAGTCGTGCACCACCACGCTCTCCCCCGAGCGCAGGGCGCGCCTGAGCCCCGCATAGTGCGAGTAGCGGACGAAGGGGCGGTAGATCGCGTAGGGCAGGAAGCGCGGCATCCGCAGCGCCCAACGGTCCCGGGCGTCCTGCGAGTCGATGCGGCTGCCGCTGGCCGCCCGACGGATCAGGGTCGACTTCCCGCTGCCGGGAAGTCCGGAGACGACGACCACGTCCCCCGCGGCGAAAAGCAGGCTACGGGGACTGCGCCCGGCGCGGTCCCGCAGATCTCGCAGCACCGGCGCGGTCGCCCCCAGGCGTGGTCGGGCGGACGCCTGTGGTCGAGGGGGCACCTGTGGTCGAACGGGCACCCCCGCCGTAGTGGCGTAGGCACTGGAGTGCTGCAACGTCATTACACCCTCCCCCATGTCAGTCACCACACACTTGCCCATGAAGCGTAAAGAAATGGTAATGGGAGGCAAGTTATTTGCCGCTGAGCCGCGCCCCAAAACACGGTCGGGGATCGGACGATGGCCGAAGAACGCGCCTCGACCACGGAAGATCCACGAGCTCCCCGCCCCCCACCGGGCCGAGATGCGTGTAATGATGTGCCCGCCAACTCCATACCGGCCGTTCGAATCCACGCGGGAGAGTCCCGGGCACTATGTGCCGGGCGCCGAAGGAGCAAGTTCCTCCCTTGAATCTCTCAGGCCCCGTACCGCGTGTGATGAGGCAGATCTGAAAAGCGAGCCGCCCCGGCGGCTCCACCCAAGGTGCAAGTCATGACCACCTGAGTGCGTGGTCGTGACGAACCTCTCAGGTTCCGATGACAGATGGGGAGGACCGTCCTCATCGGCCATGCCCTGGGAGCCCCGTCCATGAGCAATACCCCCCGTCGTACTGCCCTCGATGCACTGCATCGTTCGCTGGGCGCGACCATGACCGACTTCGCGGGCTGGGACATGCCCCTGCGGTACGCGAGCGAGCGCGACGAGCACAACGCCGTCCGCACCCGCGCCGGCCTCTTCGACCTCTCGCACATGGGCGAGATCACGATCACGGGTCCCGGGGCCGCCGATCTGCTCGACCACGCGCTGGTGGGGAACATCGGCTCGGTCGCCGTCGGCCGCGCCCGCTACACCATGATCTGCCGCGAGGACGGCGGCATCCTGGACGACCTGATCGTCTACCGGCTCGGGGAGACCGAGTACCTGGTGGTCGCCAACGCCGGGAACGCCCAGGTCGTCCTGGACGCGATCACCGAGCGGGCCGCCGGCTTCGACGCTTCCGTCCGGGACGACCGGGACGCATACGCGCTGCTCGCCATCCAGGGACCGGAGTCCGCGGGCATCCTGAAGTCGGTCACGGACGCCGACCTCGACGGTCTGAAGTACTACGCGGGCCTGCCCGGTACGGTCGCCGGGCATCCCGCCCTGATCGCGCGCACCGGTTACACGGGCGAGGACGGTTTCGAGCTGTTCGTGGCGCCCGAGCACGCCGAGGACCTGTGGCGGGCGCTGACCGGGGCCGGGGAGGCCGCGGGCCTGGTGCCGTGCGGACTCTCCTGCCGCGACACCCTGCGCCTGGAGGCGGGGATGCCGCTGTACGGGCATGAGCTGACGGATGCACTCACCCCCTTCGACGCCGGTCTCGGCCGGGTGGTGAAGTTCGAGAAGACCTCCAACGAGGGGCGCTTCATCGGCCGTGAGGCCCTGGCCGCAGCCGCCGAACGCGCCGAGAGCGCTCCGCCGCGCAAGCTCGTCGGTCTGATCGCCGAGGGCCGCCGGGTCCCGCGCGCCGGCATGTCCGTGGTCGCGGACGGCCGCGTGATCGGCGAGGTGACCTCCGGAGCCCCCTCCCCCACCCTGGGCAAGCCCATCGCCATGGCGTACGTGGACGCGGCCCATGCCGCTGCCGGCACCGCGGGTGTGGGCGTCGACATCCGCGGCACGCACGAGCCGTACGAGGTCGTCGCGCTGCCCTTCTACAAGCGCCAGAAGTGAGCGACGGAAGTAGCGTCGACAACACCCCCCGGGAGCCACTGGGCACCCGGCACGTCCGCCGCCGTCTCGGCAGGTGGCCATCCGTTCACCAGCACGTTCCGCGTACAGGAGAATCCTCGTCATGAGCAACCCCCAGCAGCTGCGCTACAGCAAGGAACACGAGTGGCTGTCGGCCGCCGAGGACGGCGTGTCGACGATCGGCATCACCGAGTTCGCGGCCAATGCACTCGGTGACGTCGTCTTCGCCCAGCTCCCGGCGGTGGGCGACACGGTCACCGCCGGCGAGACCTGCGGCGAACTGGAGTCGACCAAGTCGGTCAGCGATCTGTACTCCCCGGTCACGGGTGAGGTCACGGAGATCAACCAGAACGTCGTGGACGACCCTTCGCTGGTGAACACCGCCCCCTTCGAGGGCGGCTGGCTCTTCAAGGTGCGCGTCAGCGGGGAGCAGGACGAACTGCTCTCGGCCGACGAGTACGCCGCCTTCTCCAGCAGCTGATGGGGCTCCGGCCGACCCGAGCGGTCGGCCGGCTCGCGCAAGTCACCGACCACGACCCCGACAGGGACTTCGAGATGTCGCTTCTCAACACCCCTCTCCACGAGCTGGACCCGGACGTCGCCGCAGCCGTCGACGCCGAGCTCCACCGCCAGCAGTCGACCCTGGAAATGATCGCCTCGGAGAACTTCGCTCCGATCGCGGTGATGGAGGCCCAGGGCTCGGTCCTCACCAACAAGTACGCCGAGGGCTACCCCGGTCGCCGCTACTACGGCGGCTGTGAGCACGTCGACGTCGTCGAGCAGATCGCGATCGACCGCATCAAGGAGCTCTTCGGCGCCGAGCACGCCAATGTGCAGCCCCACTCGGGCGCCCAGGCGAATGCGGCGGCGATGTTCGCGCTGCTCAAGCCGGGCGACACCATCATGGGTCTGAACCTCGCCCACGGCGGGCACCTGACCCACGGAATGAAGATCAACTTCTCCGGCAAGCTCTACAACGTGGTCGCGTACCACGTGGACGCCACCGGCCGGGTCGACATGGCCGAGGTCGAGAAGCTCGCCAAGGAGTCCCAGCCGAAGCTGATCGTCGCCGGCTGGTCGGCCTACCCGCGCCAGCTGGACTTCGCCGCCTTCCGCCGCATCGCGGACGAGGTCGGGGCGTATCTGATGGTCGACATGGCGCACTTCGCCGGTCTGGTCGCGGCCGGTCTGCACCCGAACCCGGTGCCGCACGCCCATGTCGTGACCACGACCACGCACAAGACCCTCGGCGGCCCCCGCGGTGGTGTGATCCTCTCCACCGCCGACCTGGCCAAGAAGATCAATTCCGCGGTCTTCCCCGGTCAGCAGGGCGGCCCGCTGGAGCATGTGATCGCCGCGAAGGCGGTCTCGTTCAAGGTGGCGGCCTCCGACGAGTTCAAGGAGCGCCAGCAGCGCACCTTGGACGGGGCCCGCATCCTCGCCGAGCGACTGATCCAGGACGACGTCACCGAGCACGGTGTCTCCGTGCTCTCCGGCGGTACCGACGTCCATCTGGTCCTGGTCGACCTGCGCAACTCCGAGCTGGACGGCCAGCAGGCCGAGGACCGCCTCCACGAGGTCGGGATCACGGTCAACCGCAACGCCATCCCGAACGACCCCCGGCCGCCGATGGTGACCTCGGGCCTGCGGATCGGCACCCCGGCGCTGGCCACCCGCGGTTTCCAGACGGACGACTTCCGCGAGGTGGCGGACATCATCGCCGCCGCGCTCAAGCCGACCTACGACACCGAGTCCCTGCGGGCCCGGGTGTCCGAGCTCGCCGCGAAGCACCCGCTGTACCCCGGGCTGTAAACAGCCCTGCCCGGAGTTCCGGGGGCACCACGCACACTGGACAGTGAGCGCGGTGCCCCCATCCGTTCCACCGCGTGATCTGCACCACCCCGGCAGACAACGGCGTCTACCAGTCGCACTAGGAGTCCAACGTGGCCATCTCGGTCTTCGACCTGTTCTCGATCGGCATCGGCCCCTCCAGCTCCCATACGGTCGGCCCGATGCGCGCGGCCCGTATGTTCGCGAGGCGACTGAAGAACGAAGGACTCCTCGACCGGACGACAGCCGTGCGCGCCGAGCTCTACGGCTCGCTGGGAGCGACCGGACACGGCCACGGCACCCCCAAGGCCGTACTCCTCGGACTGACCGGCAGCTCACCGCGCACGGTCGACGTGGAGAACGCCGACGAGCAGGTGGAGAAGATCAAGGCCGCCGGCCGGCTGGACCTCCTGGGCACCCACGAGATCCCCTTCGACTTCGACCGCGACCTGATACTCCACCGGCGCAAGACCCTGCCGTACCACGCGAACGGAATGACCGTCTTCGCGTACGACGCCGAGGGCGCGACCGTACTGGAGAAGACGTACTACTCGGTCGGCGGCGGGTTCGTCGTCGACGAGGACGCCGTGGGCCAAGACCGGATCGTGCTCGACGACACCGTATTGAAGTACCCCTTCCGTACCGGCGACGAGTTGCTGCGGCTCACCCAGGAGACGGGTCTGTCGATCTCCGCGCTGATGCTGGAGAACGAGAAGGCGTGGCGCACCGAGGAGGAGATCCGCGAAGGGCTGCTGGAGATCTGGGGCGTCATGCAGGCGTGCGTCTCCCGTGGCATGTCCCGCGAAGGCATCCTGCCCGGTGGACTGCGCGTCCGCCGTCGTGCGGCGAACTCGGCCCGGCAGCTGCGCGCCGAGGGCGACCCGCTCGCCCGGGCGATGGAGTGGATCACCCTCTACGCGATGGCCGTGAACGAGGAGAACGCCGCAGGCGGCCGAGTGGTCACCGCCCCCACGAACGGCGCGGCGGGCATCATCCCCGCGGTGCTGCACTACTACATGAACTTCGTCCCCGGCGCGGACGAAGAGGGCGTGGTCCGCTTTATGCTCTCGGCCGGCGCGATCGGCATGTTGTTCAAGGAGAACGCCTCCATCTCGGGCGCCGAGGTCGGCTGCCAGGGCGAGGTCGGCTCGGCGTGCTCCATGGCGGCGGGAGCCCTGGCGGAAGTGCTGGGCGGCACCCCGGAGCAGGTGGAGAACGCGGCGGAGATCGGCATGGAGCACAATCTCGGCCTGACCTGCGACCCGGTCGGCGGTCTGGTGCAGATCCCCTGCATCGAACGGAACGGCATGGCCGCGGTGAAGGCGGTCACGGCGGCCCGGATGGCGATGCGCGGCGACGGCAGCCACAAGGTCTCCCTGGACAAGGTCATCAAGACCATGAAGGAGACGGGCGCGGACATGTCGGTGAAGTACAAGGAGACGGCGCGGGGCGGGCTCGCGGTGAACATCATCGAGTGCTGAGGCCGTCGTGACGGGTGGGCCCTGACCAGCACTTTTGTGTCTTTCAGCGCTGTCAGGGCCCACCCTGCTTGCACGGTGGAGAGTCCCTGGATCGGCCCTGAGACAGACGTGAAAGTCTCTGAAAAGTCCCTGGGAAGTGGGTTCATGGCTACCCCTTCTGCTCCCGGCGAAGGCCCCGTCCGTCCGGTCTCCGTCTCCCTCCACGAAGGCACGATCGCCGCCCTCAAGGCACGTACCGGCAAGCGAGGCATGTCCGCCTACGTCGAAGCTCTCATCCAGCGCCAGCTTGAGCGGGACCTGCTGCGCGAACTCATCGAAGACGCCGAAGCCGAACACGGCCCGGTGGACCAGGTAGCGGTCGAGACCAAGCGAGCGATCCTCCGCGGTGACATGGCCGACTCGGCGGACGCACCGTGAGCGGGACGCTCGTCCTGAACTGTGAGGGATTGTCCAAACTCGTACGACGCTCCCCTGAAGTCACCGAGTGGCTGGCCGAGGACGAGGACATCCGCGTGGTCACCAGCTCCGTCACTCTGGTCGAAGCACGCGACCCCAAGGTCAACCAAGCCCGCTTCGACTACGCCGTCTCCCGCGTGAACATCGTCCCGCCCACCGAAGCCATCGCCCGCCATGCCAGCAAGCTCCTCGCCGCCGCCGGCCTGCACGGCCACCAGTACGCCCTCGACGCCATCGTGGCCGCCACCGCACTCGCCTCGCCCGCCCCCGTGACCGTACTGACGTCGGACCCCGAGGACCTCCTCGTGCTGTGCCGCCCCGGCGTCCGCATCATCAAGGTCTGACCCTGCGAGGCCGCGCCTCGGTCCATCCCCTTGTGCGGATCGGAGCGCGCGACCCCGAGGTCAACTAGGTCCGCTGCCAACCACCGTCGTCGTGGTCGAGTCCTCGTCGTTCTCCGGGTGGGGGTCCACATTGTCGCCGTCGACCGTCGCCGTGTGGGCGATGGTGGTCGCATCGGGCGCAGCCCTGCCGGTGAGGGCGATGTCGAAGTCGGCACCGTCCGCGAGCGGTCCGCCCGTGCACGTCAGCGTCGTACCAATGATCGTGCAACCCGCCGTCGTCGTGGCCGCATCAGCCAACCCCACCGGAATCGGATCCACCAACGACCAACCCGTCGCATCACTCGGACCATGGTTCGTAACCGTGATCGAGTACTCCACCACACCACCCGCCACCACCGTCGCAGGCCCCGACCGCTCCACCGACAGATCGACGCTCCGAGCCACTTCCGTCGTGGTGGTGTCCTCGTTGTTGCTGAGGTCCGGGTCAAGGTCCTGGCCGTCGACCGTCGCGGTGTTCACGATCGTGGTCGTCGCGTTCCCGGCCGCCCTGCCGGTGAGGGCGATGTCGAAGTCGGCACCATCCGCGAGCGGACCGCCCGTGCACGTCAGCGTCGTACCAATGATCATGCAACCCGCCGTCGTCGTGGCCGCATCAGCCAACCCCACCGGAATCGGATCCACCAACGACCAACCCGTCGCATCACTCGGACCATGATTCGTAACCGTGATCGAGTACTCCACCACACCACCCGCCACCACCGTCGCAGGCCCCGACCGCTCCACCGACAGATCGGCCTGAGGGGTGTGGGGGACGGTGTGGGTGCGGCTGGTTGCGGTGACGGATTCCCCACCGGGGCTGTTGCCGGTTGCCGTTGCGGTGCCGACGATCCCACCGGCGGTCACATCGGCCGCGCTGGTGGTGTGTGTGGCGAGGCAGTTCATGGAGGCGCGGGGGGCCAATACGGTCGGCGGGCAGGTCACGGAGGGTGTGCCCGGGCCGTCGTCCGTCACACCGATGCCGGTGAGTGGGGCCAGCCCGTTGTTGGTGACCCGGGTTGTGTAGTGGATCTCCTGGCCGGCCGTGTCGAACCCGCTCTCGGCTGCCGTCTTCACCACGGCGAGGGAGCGAAGGGGGATCACCACCCGGTCGCCCGTACCGGTGAGTTCGGCGCCGTCGGGTGTGGTTCCGGTGACGGAAGCGGTCGAGGTGATCGTGCCGGAGGCCGCATCGGCTGCGGTGGCGGTTCGGGTCGCCGTGCAGTCGAGCGAAGCGCCGGGCGCGAGGGTGGCCGCTGAGCAGGACACGGTCGATGTGCCGGGGCCGTCGTCGGTGATCGCTACCGCACTCAGGGATGCGGTGCTGTTGTTGGTGACGGTGTGGGTGTAGTGGATCTCCTGACCGACGACGAACGAGGGCTCGGCCGCACTCGTCCGGAGGGAGGGGCCGGGGGCGGTGACGGACAGGGTCGCCGGGGCAGGCGGGTTGAGCCCGGCCGGGGTCACGTATGTCGACGGATGGACGTACGCGGCCTCGCGGGCCGCGGTCACCTCCACAGCCACGGTGCAGAACGGCGCCCCCGTGGCGAGACTGCCGTTCACCAGGGCGATCGAGGCACCGCCTGCCTCTGTGGTGACCGTGCCAGCGCCGCACGTGGTGGCGGTGTTCGGCGTCGGCGCGACCACCACCCCGACAGGGAGCGCGTCCTGGAATCCGAAGCCGTTCTTGGCCGCCAGATCGGTGGTGTTGGTGATGGTGAACGTCAGACGCGAAGTGCCGTTCGCGGAGATCGTGGCCGGGTTGAACTCCATGTCCAACCGCGGTGTCGCATCGAGGATCCGGATGTTGTCGTACGAGTGGTCGTTGCCGAGCCCGCTGCCGTTGGCATTGACCATCTTGATGCCGAGCGAAGACCCCGAGAACAGGACGGAGCCGTTGCTCGGGAATGACCCGGCTCTGATGCGGTCACCGGCGGCGCCGGGGTGGGTCTGCGCCCTGGCGTCGGTGCAGGGATCGATCGGCGAGCTGAATACCGGAACGTCCCGCCCGTCACCGGTCAGATGGAACTCCAGCAACGGCGCGGACGCCGTGCAGCCGCTTGCCGCGACATCGACCGAGAAGGTGATGAAGCGGCCGGTGAGGGCGAGGGGAACAGGGGTTCGCGTCTGGAACTCGACCTTGTTCGCGCCCGGGTCGGTGGTGTCCGTGTACGCGGAGACCACATGGTTGAGCGAAGGGTCGGCCGCCCCGTCCACCTGGCCCAGTACCTTCGCCTGGCCCTTCAAGACCGTCATGCCCCTGGCGTTCCGGGCCTCGCAGGCGGGCTGGTTGCCACCCGCTTGATTGAGCACGATGCCGTTGCAGTCGGCCGGCTCCAGCCAGGCGGGATCAGCGGTGTACGTCTGGTTCAGCGGCGGCGCGCCCTGGTGCGAGGGCAGGAGGATCGGGGTCTTCCCCGTGTTCTTCTCGAAATCCTCGAAGTAGAGCACGGACGGCGGCTGAGGCACCCCGGGCGTAGGGGGAACCGTCGCATGAGCGGCCGGCACGGCGAGGTTCATCGCCACTGCCTGGGCACCCAGAACCACAGCGGAGACGGCCAGCACTTTCAGACGCAGACCACCGGAACATCCACGCATCGAAGGTGCGCTCCATTCGCTCGCATGACCACTTCACCGGAATGTGCGGTCAGTTTGCGCATGGTGTAGCGAAATGATTTACGGATGAATGCAAGTGCTCTCGGACATGCCGCAGAAGCACTCGGACGGCCCCCGTCCAAGCATCTGGAAGCCGTGACGCGGCAGCTGTGCACCGGAGGCGTCAGCGGTGGGTGCGTCAGCGGTGGGTGCGTCAGCGGTGGGTGCGTCAGCGGTGGGGCGGGCTCGGATCGAGGAGCCTGCCCCACCGGCCGTCGGACGATCCGGGGGTCACAGCCCGCCGGTGTGGAGCAGCCTGTTGGGCGAAGCCGCGCTGATGGGGCTGATCACGTCCTCCGTGGCGTTGTCGGTGAGCCAGAGGCTGACGTCCTGCGGCGCGGCTGCCGGGTAGTACTCCTTCAGCAGGGCCGCGACCCCGGCGACATGGGGGCTGGCCATGGACGTTCCGTTGAGCGCGACATAGCCGCCGCCGAGCTGAGCGGAGATGATGTCCACACCGGGGGCGTACGCCTCCAGGCAGGTGCCGTAGTTGCTGAAGCGGGCCTGCTGGTCCGAGCTGTTGGTCGCCCCCACCGTGAAGACGTCAGCTGCGCGGGCGGGTGAGACCCTGCAGGCGTCCTGTGCTTCATTGCCCGCGGCGACGACCGGCAGCACCCCCCGCGCGGCCACCTCGTTGGCGGCCTCGTCGAGCGCCGGGGAGGAACCGCCGCCGAGCGAGGCGTTGAGGACGGCCGGATGGCGGGCGTTCTCGGCGACCCAGTCGAAGCCTGCGATGACTCCGGCCAGGGTCCCGCCGTCCTCACAGCCCAGCACCCGGACCGCGACCAGGGAGACATCCGGGGCAACACCGTAGGTGGCGCCGCCGACCGTGCCCGCGACATGGGTGCCGTGGCCCGCGCAGTCCTGTCCGTCCTGCCCGTCCCCGATGGCGTCGAAGCCGACCGACGCCCGGCCCTCGAACTCCTCGTGTGCGGTCTCGATGCCGGTGTCGACGATGTACGCCGTCACTCCGCTACCGGTGGCAACGGCGTCGAACTGACCGTCGAGCGGCAGATTCCGCTGGTCGATCCGGTCCAACCCCCAACTCGCCGCCGGCACCATGCTTCGCCGGGGGCGGTGGTTGGCCAGTTGGGCTCCCGCCTTCGCCGACCCGATGGGCTGGACCAGGTTGATCTTCGCGTTCTCCTCGATGGCCCGCACGGCGGGCAGGGAGCGCGCGGCGGCGAGTTGGGTGGGAGAGAGCCGGGCGGCGAAGCCATGCAGGGCGGAGTCGTAGGTGAACATCGCCTTCACCCCGAGTCTGCGCAGCACACCGTCGGGGGCGTGATCGGGGTTCAGGCTCACGATGTACTGGCCCGGGATGGCCTGGGCGGAGCGCTCGATCGACACGGGACCGTCCTCCGTACCGGCCACGGCATCGGTCCCCCCGATGAGCAGGGGGGCGAGTAGCAAGAGGGCGATTGATGCCCGGCGTGCGCGCAGGCGCATGCGGTGCTCCTAGAGGTCTGGGACAAAACGGCTCGCATAGCGGCCGACCTGCGAGAGGCCAGCATGTTTGGTTTCGTCCGTGCCACACAGGACTTGAGGAACGTGCACCGAATGGACCAGCGCCCGTGCGAGGGGTGCGCCCTTGCGCGCCCTCGGCCGCCGGTCGAGTGAGCCGGCTCGGTTCAGCGCATGCTCAGCCACTGGGGGTCGGGGACGACCGTCAGCATCGCCGAGACAACGATGGCGATGGCGAGGACGGCGAGTTCCACCCGGGCGGGGAGCACGGCATCGGGGCGGGCGCGCACCATCCGGTGGCGAGCGACCAGTGCCAGCGCGCACGCCACCACCACCAGGGCCACCTTGGCCATGAGGACCTTGCCGTACGCCGTGTCGAAGACGACGTCGGGGGGCAGCCGCCGCAGGGTCGAGAGGGTGCCGGTGACGGCGAGGACGGCCAGGAGCCAGACGGCCAGACGTGCATAGCGGGCGAGGACGGCGGTGGTGTCCGCACGGTTGGGTCTGCGCAGTCTGAGTGCGCGGAGCACATGGAGCAGCCCCCCGACCCACAGGGATGCGGCCGTCAGATGACAGACGGTCAGGGCGGCACCGAATTCGGGGCTGTAGGGCTCGGGGTGGGCACGGATCGCCTCTGCGACGATCACCAGCGCCAGGGGCAGCGCGGCAAGGGCGGGGCGGCGCAGGGCGATACAGCCGGCAGCGGCGAGGAAACCATTCGCCATGATCAGCAGAAGCTGTCCCTCACGGGTGCCGTACGCCGTGGTCATGTCGATGTCGCTCACCAGCGCGAGCCGGACGATCTGGCCGGCGGCTCCTGCTGCTCCCGCCAGCGCGGCGGCCGTGGACCAGGAGCGCGGCTGCCCTCCTCGGCTGGCCAGACGTGCTCCGACCAACTCTCCGAGGTGGATCGCGAGGGCCACAAAGACGACGGCGCGCAGCAGCGTGGCCGTACCGGCCGCGGGGATGGGCAGTTCGCCGGTGCCGCGCATGGCGAAGCGGGTGCCGAAGTAGGCGATGGCCAGGGCGGTGAGGACGAGGGCCGCCGTCAGCACGGCGGTCCGGCCGCCCCGGTGGGGCAGTCCGTCGTCGGACACGGCAGCGGAGGAACTCACGTCTGGATCATTACGAGCGTGCGGATACATGGCGGACCGGCCGGTTCACAGCCCCCGGAGACGAGCGGGCCGGGGGCAGTCTCCCCGACCAACTCGCCGGGGAGCCGCTCCCCTACGTCAGGCCGGTTCCCCCGCGGGCTTGCTGCCCTTGTTCAGCGAGTCCCAGAACTCTTCCCAGGTCAGCTCGCCGTCACCGTTGGTGTCCTTGGTCTTGATGACCGCTTCGGCAACGGTCTCGGTGACGTTGAAGTCGCCCAGCTGCGCCATCACGCTCTTGTACTCCGACGCCGTGATCCGACCATCCCCGTTGATGTCGTACCGGTCGAACGCCCTGCGCGCCGCTTCGATGTCCGCCACTGCTTTGCCCCTCCTACACGTGCACGTTCGCACTACTGATGTAGATCAGATTATCCGCAGCCCGGAGCACGGCTCCCCGGGGCGGTCCGCGACGACGGGTCGATGAACGGTGGAACGTCCTGCGGGGCGTACGGAACGGGCCTGGCCGGACTCATTCCGCCGCGGCGCGAGAGGGCACCTGCGCGGACGGAAGGAGGGCGGAGGGAGGACGGAGGGAGGATGGTGATCGGGCAGCCGAACCCCAGGGACTGCGGTGTCCCGCGACCGCCGGGCGGGGGCTCGGTGTCGCCCTGGCACGGGCGGCCCGGCAGTGGGGCCGGGCGGTTCGGTATGAGCGCAGTTGGCGCCGGAGAACGCCCGCAGTGCACGGACGTTCCCACGGGAGGGCTTCGCACCGGTCGCCGTGGAAGCCCTCTACTCCTCCGGCTGAGGCGCCGAGCGGCTCAGAACGCCTTGCGCCAGGGCTCGTAGTGCGGGTTGTCCAGACACTCGTTCATGATCTCGGTCTTGGTCGTCAGATCGACCGGGCAGACCCCGACGATGAACTCCCGCGCCACACCACCGGGGAAGGCGACCTCGACCTGGCTCGCGTATTTGTGGGTGTCCCCGATCGTCTTGTTCACATCGACGCCTCCGGGTGCGTCGATGTAGTAGTTCCAGGGACTCTTCCACGACTTGTAGAGGTCATGGTTGTACGTCGTCGAGACATAGGGAGAGGGCTGGTTGGCCAGGACATAGCTCTCGATGTCGTACTGCCCGTCCAGGGGTGCCTTGGGGTGGAAGCCCTGGTCGAAGATGATCTCGGGGCCACGGCCGTCGGCGCGGTAGAGCTGGTTGCAGTTGACCCGCCAGGACGGGTCCGGGGTGATGCGGTCGATGTCCACCCGCAGGTCGGCTGCGGCGTAGAGCCGGTCCGCGACGACGGGACAGGAGCCCGCGGGCGCGGCCTTCACAGCGGTGGTCATGACGACCGGTACCGCGGCCGGCGCGGCGGCCGGGGCAGGGGAGGCCGCGGAGGTGCTCGCGGCGGGGATCAGTGCGGCCGACAGGGAGAGGACAAGGACGGCGGCGCGGCGCCGCAGACGAGTGGTGATCATGAGGGTCACCCTGTCGGCCGTATGACGTCGCGGCGGGGAACGTCACCCACAAGTGGGCGGGTCGGCATACGGGGGTGACGTCGTGGACGAGGGTGCCGTTGTGCGGCAGGGCGTTCGGCGGCTACTAGGGGCCCGCCCGGATGGGGTGCGGACTGGTGGGGTGGGAGCGGCTCGGGGGACGCCCCCACCCCACCAGCGAACCTGCCGATCAGCGGAGAGTCAGCGAAGGATCAGCGGAAGACTCCCGTATGGCCGAGGGAGTAGCGCCCCGGCTGGGGGTAGACGGCAAGGCCGTGCGGACCGCCGCCGACCGGGATGCGCGCGAGTTGCTTACCGGTCTTGGTGTCGATCGCATAGACCTCGGAGTCGTAGCGTCCCGACAGCCAGAGCACCTTTCCGTCGGCCGAGACCCCGCCCATGTCGGGACTGCCGCCGTCGGGGAGCCACCACTTCTTCGTCAGCTTGTTCTGTGCGAAGCCGAAGACGGAGACCGATCCCTCGCCCCGGTTGGGGATGTACATCTCGCGCGAGTCCCGGCTGACGTACAGCCCGTGTGCACCCTTCCCGGTGGCCATCAGCTCGGGGGTGGTGAACTTCTCGCCGTCGAGGACCCAGACTCCGTGGGCCATCATGTCGGCGATGTAGAAGGTCTTGCCGTCCGGCGAAATCTTCACGTCCTGGGGCATCGCGCCCTTGAACGGCAGCTTCTGCTGTCCGACGACCTCCATCTTCTCCGTGTCCACCTTGAGGAGTTCACCGGAGAACTCGCAGGAGACCACGAAGTACCGGCCGTCCGCGGAGAAGTCGGCGTGGTTGACCCCGTAGCAGGTCACCGGGACGGTCTTCTTACGATCCATGGTCTGGGGGTCGCGGAAGACGAGCTCTCGATCCAGCGAGGCCATGACGACGGCGTACTTGCCGTTGGGGGTGAAGTAGAGGTTGTAGGGGTCGTGCACCTCGACCGCCTTGCCCGCCTTCCCGGTCGCCGGGTCGATCGGGGTGAGCGTGTGGCCGCGGTTGTTGTTGACCCAGAGCGTCTTGAGGTCCCAGGAGGGGACGACGTGCTGCGGCTGCACTCCGACGGGGATGGTCTCGACGACCTTGTACGTGGTGGGGTCGATCACCGAGACGGTGTTGGAGTTGGTGTTGGGGACGTACACCCGGGAGGGGAACTTGCGCACCACCGGCGAGAGCTTGCCCGGGCGGTCGGCCGCGTAGATGTCCTTCGGGTCGAGGACAGGTGGCATGCCCGGCAGCCCGGCGGGGACGGCCTTCGTGGGTGCGACGGGAGGCGCGGCCTTGGTGCGGTTGGCCGCGGCCTTGGCCCTCTCCGCCTCGGTGCCGCTCGCCGCGGTCTCGGTGTGGTCGCTGCCGCATCCGGCGAGCAGGGCGATCAGCGCCCCGGCGACGAGGGTTGCGGTGCGTCGGGTGACTCTCAGGGGGGTGGTTGTCGGATGCATCAGCTCAGCAGCTCCGTGGTGGTCACCGCACGCAGTCCGCGGCGGTCGAGATCGTCGAGGAGGGCGGGCAGTGCGGCGACCGTGTCCGCGTAGCCGAAGTGGAGGCTCACCACCGATCCGCGCCGGATCTGCCCGGTGACGGTACGGGTCACGGCCGTGGCCCCGGGCGAGGTGGAGTCCAGGGAGTCGAGGTCGTACGAGAGGACGTGGGGGTATCCGGCCCGCTGGGCGAGTCGGGTGATGAGCGGGGTGGAGTGCTGGGTGCGCGAGGGTCGGAACCAGCTGCCGATGGAACCGGTCAGGGCGCGCAGCCTTCGGGCGCATCGGACGATCTCCGCCTGGGCATCTGCCTCGTCCATGTCGGTGATGGTGAGGTGGCTCTGGGTGTGGTTGCCCAGATCGTGGCCGCCGTCCAGGATCCGGCGAGCGAGGTCGGGGTGTTGGTCGAGCCAACTGCCCACGGCGAGAACGGTGATCCGGGCACCGGCCCGTTCGGCTTCGGCGAGCACCGCCCGCGCGGTGGCCGGATCGCCGTGGCCGTGGAAGGTGAGGGCGACCCGATCGCGATCGCGCGGGCCGTGGGTGATCTCAGCCGGTTGCCCGGGGAAGCGGCGGGCCGTGGGCGCGGTCCGGGCATGCGGGCCCCCGGAGGGAGCGGCCGGGCGGGGCGTCTCGGGGGGCGGGGCGGCAGGCTGCCGGGAGCCGGTCGACGCCGGCCCCGTACCGGCACAGCCGGTGGCGAGGGCGCCCGCGACGGCGGCCCCGGCTCCCGTGCGCAGGGCGCGGCGGCGGTCGATCGAGGTCACGGAAGAGCACAGTAGGGGCGAAGTGGGTAAAAAATGACGATTGCCCTAATTTGCCGCCACTGCGGGTCGCCTCGCCACGCAAGAGCAGATCAAGGAAACATCCCCCACAGGCCATACTTATCCGCTATTTACCAGGCAGCGGAACCACTTCACCTATAGATCCTGTGAGATATAGGCATTTTTACACCATATGGGCGATGCAAGATTTTGGCGTACCCGGCTCTTCTGTCATAGTCGAGGCACGACCCCCTTTTGACCCGGGCCAGGTCGTCATCAGCGGCCGTGGAGACACCCCCCATTCCGCGGCGCTTCACAGATGCCTCCGGCACACGCCGATACCCTCGGCCCGCCGGGGGCTTCTGTGTCCCCCCACCGCGAGCGTGCCGCCGCTGCGCAGCCCACGGGAGCAGACTCCAGGAAGCGGGCGACGAGCCCCACCGCACCTCGTTCGATCGCGGGGCATCGGCCCGACCCGACCCCGCTCCCCCGACGTCGACGCTTCAGATCGAGGAGGAGTGCCGCTCGGGCACCCGCATCTCGAACCAGGTGGTCTTGCCCCGCGGCAGCAGATCCACGCCCCAGCGGTCGGAGAGCTTGTCCACGAGGAAGAGGCCCCTTCCACTGAGGTCCATCGGCTGTACGGGCAGGAGGCAGGGAAGCCCGCGCGAGGGGTCGCGCACCTCGATCCTGATCCAGCCCCTGCGGCGCAGCAGCCGCAAGCCGAACACCCGTGCACCGGTGTGGCGCACGGCGTTGCCCACGAGTTCCGAGACCAGCAGCACTGCGTACTCGGCGGTCTGCGCGGACAGGCCCCATTGGCGCGCCACCACACCATGGGTGAGCCGACGGGCGGTGGCGGCGGATTCGGGGCGGGACGGCAGGCGGATCTCTTCATCGGTCGGATTGCCGAACAACTCCAGTGCCCGAAGGGCCTGTTCGTCCTCGACGGTGACTGCCGAACGGGTGGCGACAGCGCCACCTCGCTGTCGCGGCTGTTCCACACCCTCAAGGCCCGCCATGCCCCCCATCATGGCCGCTGGATTGGGCGCACGTGGTCGATCCCCTGGAATGCGGACTGCGGAGTTGACCGCTCCGGAGGCTCCCCAACCATGGCCCTGACATATGCCCATGGGCTCCGCAGCGACCTCGGCCCATGCCCGGATCGATGTTGACATGCAGTCAACAACACCCTCTCAACGCCCTGACCAAGGGCTTTTCATGACCCCCGACAGCCGAGAGGGCGCCCCGGCCGGTCCGAGCGCCCCATGAACCGGGCTCCCGGACCTGACGGAGGACATAGAGGCACCCCCCGTACGACAGATCGGACTAGTGAAAGGACCCTGCGAAAGAGGCCCGGTCAGCGAAAGACGGCCTTGCCCGGACCGTCCTGCACGAAACTACGCATACCGATCTCACGGTCCTCGGTCGCGAACAGCCCGGCGAACCAGTTCCGTTCGATGGTCAATCCGGTCTCCAGGTCGGTCTCCAGTCCGGAGTCGACGCACTCCTTGGCGGCACGCAACGCCAATGCCGGCCCCTTCGCCAACCTGGCCGCCCATGCGTACGCCTGCTCATAGACCTCGGCCGCCGGGACGACCCGGTCCACCAGACCGAGCGCTTGGGCCTCGTCAGCGCTCACCTGCCGGCCGGTGAAGATCAAGTCCTTGGCCCGGGAGGGTCCAATCAACCGGGCGAGCCGCTGGGTACCGCCCGCACCGGGGATCAGGCCCAGCAGGATCTCGGGCTGCCCCAACTTGGCGTTGTCCCCAGCGATCCGGAAGTCGGCGCAGAGTGCCAGTTCGCACCCGCCACCGAGGGCGTACCCCGTCACGGCGGCCACCACGGGCTTGGGGATGCGGGCGACGGCGGTGAAGGACTCCTGGAGCGCCCGGGCCCGGACCACCATTCCGGCGTGGTCCATGCGCTGCATCTCCTTGATGTCCGCACCCGCCGCGAACACCTTCTCCCCGCCGTACAGGACCACCGCCCGGATGTCGTCACGGCGGCCGACCTCCTCGGCCAACTCGCGCAAGCGGTCCTGGATCGCGATGTCGAGCGCGTTCATCGGCGGGCGGTCGAGGCGGATGGTGCCCACGCCGTCGAGGACGTCGAGGGTCACGGTCGTCGCAGTCGTCATGCAGGCAGGTTAACCGGCGCTAACGGAAGCGGGCCCGACGCTGTGAGATAAACAGCACCGGGCCCGGGGACGTGCGCGTCCCGCTCGACTTCTACTTGGTCCACTCCGCCCAGGACATGTTCCAGCCGTTCAGACCGTTGTCCGGGGTTATCTGCTTGTCCTCGGAGTTCTGCACGACCACCACATCGCCGATCAGGGAGTTCTCGAAGAACCATCGGGCGGGGGCATCGGGGTCGCCGCCGCCGCGGACGTCGCGCAGACTGACGCACCCATGGCTGACGTTCTGGGAGCCGAAGGTGCCCGAGGACGCCCAGTAGTTGCCGTGGATGAAGGTGCCGGACGTGGACAGCCGCATGGCGTGCGGCACGTCCTTGATGTCGTACTCGCCACCGAAGCCGACCGTGGCCCCGTCCATCCGCGTGACCTTGTACTTCTCGCTGATGACCATCTGACCGTTGTAGGTGGTGGAGGAGGGCGCTCCGGCGGTGATCGGAATGTCCTTGATCTGCACACCGTCCCGGACGACCTTCATCCGCTTGGAGGTGGCGTCCACGGTGGAGACCTGACTGCGGCCGATGGTGAACGAGACGGTCTTGGCCTGCTTGCCGTAGACGCCCGGACGCCCCTCGACGCCGTCGAGGTTGAGCGCGACCGTGACTTTGGTGCCCGGGGCCCAGTACTTCTCGGGCCGGAAGTCGAGCCGGTCGTTGCCGAACCAGTGGCCCTCGATCGGCACGGCGGGCACGGCCGTCACCTTGATGGCCTTCTGGACCACCTCCGGGTTGGTGATGCCGCGGGTGAACTTCAGGGAGACGGGCATGCCGACCCCGACCGTGGACTTGTCCTCAGGGGTGTAGTGCCCGATGAAGGTGTTCTTCGGTACGAGGGTGGTGAAGACGGCGTCCTTCGCCGACTGCCGTCCGTCCTTGTCCTTGGCCACGGCGTGCACCTTGTAGCGCGTGGAGGCGGCCAGATGGTGCAGCGGCTCCCAGGAGCCCCCGTCGGTGGAGATCTTGCCCGGGACGGTGACGCCCTTGTCGTCCTGGACCGTGACCGTGGTGAGTTTGCCCTGTGCGGCAGTGACCTTGAGCGCCCCACTGGTGGCGACGCCCGTGGCGCCGGTCTTCGGGGCGACGGTGACGACCGCCTGGGAGGCGGAGTTACCGACCCTCCCGCTGCCCGCGCCCTTGTTCTCGTCCTTCGCGCTGCCGCCTCCGCCACAGGCGGTGACCAGGACCAACATCGCCCCCACGGCCCCCGCGACCAGCGCGGAACGCCCGCGGCGTCGAGGACGGTCAACCGATGTCCCCGATATCGGATGCCCGTTCTTCATGGCCTCTCCCCTCGCACGGCCCGGCCCCGCCTAGGCCCTCACCCCCGTGCGGCTTCTCACACGCACATCGACCAGACAATCACACACGTGGTCGTGGATTGTTCGCATGTTTGTCACCGTTCAGTCCCAACGGGCGGGGGACTCAACGGTCGGACGGGGAGCGGGCGTCCGGGCCTTCGGCGCTCCTCGGGGAGGCTCGGGCACGGTTGCTGACCACGGGCTTCCCGGCCCCGGGGGTGCGGCGACACCCGGGCCGGGTGGGGTGGGCGTCGTCGGAACCGGGGGCCCACGACGGCGTCGGACGAGCGGCGCGCGGGGCGCAACGGGGACGGACGCAATGGTTCGACAGCAGCGGGGTCGACAGCGGCGGCAGGACTCGGCGGCGTCGACAGCGGCGGCAGGACAGAGCGGCGTCGAGGGCATCGACACCCGGGCGGCCCGGCTCAGCGCAGGGCGGAGCCCTGCTTCCACGCCGCCCACTGCATGTTCCATCCGCTCAGACCGTTCCCGGGAGCAACCTGCTTGTCCGGGGAGTTGATGACCTCGACGACATCGCCGACGATCGTGCGGTCGAAGAACCAACCGGCCGGGGTGTCCGCGCTGCCGCCCTTCACATCGCGCAGTCCGACACAGCCGTGGCTGACGTTGGTCTGCCCGAAGATCTCCGGGGCTGCCCAGTAGTTGCCGTGCAGGAAGGTCCCGGACTCAGTCAGCCGCATGGCGTGCGGCACGTCCTTGATGTCGTACTCACCGCCGAAGCCCACGGTCCTGCCGTTCATCCTCGTGACGTCGAACAACTCGCTGACCACCATCTTCCCGTTGTACGTGGTCGACTTGGGCGCACCCGCGGTGATCGGCACCGTCGCCAGGAGCTGCCCGTCCCTGCGGACCTGCATCGTCTTGGCCTCGGCATCCACCAGGGAGACCTGGGAGCGCCCGACGGTGAACGTGATCCGCTTGTTCTGGATGCCGTAGGCGCCGGGGGACGCCTCCACATCGCGCAGCCGCACATCGACGGTGACCTCGGTGCCCGGCTCCCAGTACTCCTCGGGGCGGAAGTCGAGCCGGTCCCGGTCGAACCAGTGGCCGGCGATCTCTACCGGGGGCTCCGAGGTGACCTTGATGGCACTCTCCACGGCGGCCCTGTCCGCGATCTTCTGGTTGAAGTCGAAGGAGACGATCATTCCGGTGCCCACGGTGGCCCGGTTCTCCGGCTTGAAGTAGCCGATGAACCTGTTCTCGGGAACAGCGGTGGTGAAGCTGGTGTGCCGCGCCGAGCGGCGGCCGTGGGCGTCGAGGGCGACCACGTCGACGCTGTACTTGGCGGCGAGATCCAGCCGGGTGCCCTCGGCGGGGTGCCAGCGCAGGCCATCGGCGGAGATGCTGCCGGCCACCGGAGCGGGGGCGTCGCTCTCGATGCGCATCACCTTCACGCGCTCCAGTCGCCCGCTGGGCAGCCGGACCTCGACCCGACCACCGGCGGTGATCCCCTTGGCGCCGTCCTCAGGCACGACCCGGATGGTGTCCGAGGGTGACGGCGGTTTGCCGAAGGCCCCGATGCCGCTCCCGCTGCAACCGGCGAGGGCTCCCAGTAGTCCTGCGCATGTCAGGGCGGCGACCACGCCCCGTCCGGCCCGCTTCAGTACATGTCTCACGCACCTCCCAACGACCACACCCCGACAGGGAAACGTATAGAAATGGGGCAATCCGCCACTTGTGTACACCTCGGGACAGAGGGGACTCGTAACGACGGCCGATCCGGATGGTGCCCGAGCGGAAGTGACGGACGCATACCGGGCTCCCCCTGAGGAGATGCGGAGCTCGCCACCGGGTGCGGGAGAGGCCGAGAAGTGACGTGGATCGCTCATAAATTAAGGTGAGTGATGTCAGGAATCAATCGTAGGCTCGCTCCTGATGTCCACTTCACATGTAGCCACCAAGGACCAATCCGTCGTGCGATCGCTGCTGCGTCTGTGGCCGTACGTGCGACCGGTCCGCGTACGGCTGTTCAGCGCGGCCGTCGTGGCGATCGTCGCCTCCTGCATGAGTCTGGTCATCCCCCTGGTCCTGAAGTGGATGGTCGACGGGCCGGTCTCCGACCGGGACACGGGCGGCATCTGGATCGGGGCGTTCGTCCTGCTGATCCTCGGCATCGCCGAGGCGATCCTGTTCGGCTTCCGGCGCTGGCTGGTCGCTCGACCGCTGGCGGGGGTCGAGGCCCGGATGCGCGCCGCGCTCTTCGCACACCTCCAGCGGCTGCCGATGGCCTTCCACGACCGGTGGGCATCGGGGCAGCTGCTGTCGCGCGGCACCACGGACCTGATGCTGGTCCGGATGTTCCTGGCGTTCCCGCTGACGTTCCTCCTGGTCAACGGCACCACGATCCTGGTTGGGTTCATCATCCTGCTCTGGCAGGAGTGGACCCTCGGTCTGGTGCTGCTGGCGCCGATCGTGCCGCTGTTCATCCTCTGCTCCTACTTCGAATCGCGGTACTCACTGGCCGCGCGACAGGCGCAGGACCAGGTCGGCGATCTGACGACCGTGGTCGAGGAGAGCGTGCTGGGCATCCGCATCGTCAAGGGCTTCGGACGCAACCGCAGCCAGGCCCGGGCGTTCCACGAGCTCGCACGGAAGCTGCGCGGTACGGAGTTGGTCAAGGCACGGCTGCTCGCGGGCATCTGGGCGGCCGTGACCGTACTGCCCGAGATAGCCGTCGGCGGCGCCCTGGTCCTCGGTACCGTGCAGGTCGCCGACGGCGCGCTCTCCGCAGGCACCCTGGTGGCCTTCCTCTCCACCGCACTGGCACTGCGTTGGCCGGTGGAGTCCATCGGCTTCCTGCTGGCGATGAGCCAGGAAGCCGCCACGGCCACCAACCGCTACTTCGAGGTGATGGACGTCGAAGTAGAGTCGGCGACCCCGGGCGGGCCCACCGGACAGGACGACCCCTCCCTCGCCGCGACGACGAAGCCGTCGCTGGACAAGGCGGCGACCAAGGGTGAGATGCGATTCGAAGGGGTCGAGTTCCGCTACCCCGATGCGGCGCCGGACAGCGTCCCCGTGCTCGCCCGGATCGACCTCGCCGTCCGCCCCGGCGAGACGATGGCCCTCGTCGGCGGCACCGGCAGCGGCAAGACCACCCTCACCGCACTGGTGCCCCGACTGCACGAGGTGACGGCCGGCCGGATCACCCTGGACGGCGAGGACATCGCACGACTGCCGCGGGAACGGCTGCGCTCCCTGGTCTCGGTGGCGTTCGAGGAGCCGACGCTCTTCTCGGCGACCGTCGCGGAGAACGTACTGATGGGTGCCGACGCCGCCGCACCCGGTGATCTGGAGCGCGCGCTCGACGTGGCGCAGGCGTCATTCGTGCACACACTGCCCCAGGGCGGGGACACCGAGGTCGGCGAGCAGGGGCTGAGCCTGTCGGGCGGGCAGCGCCAGCGGTTGGCACTGGCCCGCGCCGTCGTCGGCCGCCCCCGGTTCCTGGTGCTCGACGATCCCCTGTCCGCGCTGGACGTCCACACGGAGGCACTGGTGGAAGCCGCGCTTCGCCAGGTCCTCAAAGAGACCACCGCACTCGTCGTCGCCCATCGGCCCTCCACCGTGCTGCTCGCTGACCGGGTGGCCCTGCTGTCGGAGGGGCGGATCGCCGCCGTCGGCACGCATCAGGAACTGCTGCGGACGAACGCGGAGTACGCCTGGTTGATGTCGGGTGCGGAGACCACGACGGACCCGGAGCCTGCGTCCGGTGCCGGTTCGACCGTCCCGGCCCCAGCGATCGAGAGTCCCCTGGAAGGAAACGTACGATGACCGCCGCCAGCAAGCCCGCCGAAGCCGGCGGGGCCGGCAGTACGGACACCGGCCGGCATCCTGCGTCGGACGATCGACACCCCGGGCAGGGAGGGACGGCCCCGGAGTCGGCCATGACTCCCACCGACCGTACGGCCCCCGTCAACGCCACACCGGACGCACCTTCCCCCGACAGCGGATCGCGCCCGGCATCCGGTGCGGCGCCCGCCGTCCCGCCCGGGCCCGTCGAACCCCTCCGGGCCAGCAGGGTCGAAGACCCCTTCGACCAGGACGACCTGCCGTCCGAGAAGGGTGCGACCGGCCGGCTGCTGCGTTCGCTCCTGGCCCCTCATCGCGCCCGGGTTTTCCGCGTCGCGATGATCCTGCTGTTCCAGCAAGCGGCCATCCAGGCCGGTCCGCTCCTCGTCGCGTACGCCATCGACCGCGGAGTGCCGGCCTTCCGGGACCATGACTACGGGCCGCTGATCGCGGTGGCCGTCGGATACGCCGTCGCCTCAGTGAGCGCGGGAGCGCTCCAGTACCTCTTCATCATGGTGTCGGGTCGACTCAACCAGGACGTCCTGCTCGACCTCCGTGGACGGATCTTCCGTCATGCACAGGCACTGAGCGTGGACTTCCACGACCGCTACACCTCGGGCCGACTGATCTCCCGGTCCACGACGGACGTCGAGTCCCTGCGCGAACTCCTGGAGGAGGGCCTCCAGGAACTCATCAATGTGATCCTCGCGTTCGTCTACATCTCGATCATGCTGCTCTGGCTGGACCTGGGGCTCGGCGCGCTGGCCGTCGCCTCCTTCATCCCGCTCTATCTGCTCGTCCGGCTCTACCAGAAGCGCGCGGGGGTCATCTACAGCGAACGCTCCACCGCCATGGCCGGGGTGATCGTCAAGTTCGCGGAGACCATGAACGGCATCCGTCCGGTGCGGGCGTTCCGCCGCGAACAGGCCAACGACCGCGCGTTCGCCCAGGTCAACGAGCGCCACAGCCGCAGCAACGGCGATTCGCTGCTGGAGATGGCGCGCTATGTGTTGGGCTCGCGCCTGGTCGCCAACACCGCCGTCGCCGGCATCGTCCTGTGGGGCGCCTACCGGGTGGCGGACGGGGGGCTCGCACTCGGTGTGCTGGCCGCCTCCGTGCTCTATCTGCGACGGCTGTACGACCCGATCGACCGGCTGGGCATGTTCCTCAACTCGTACGAGTCCGCCGCTGCATCACTGCGGAAGATCGCCGGACTGCTCGCTCAGGAACCGACCGTACCGGAGACCAAGGACCCCACCGAGCTTCCTGCCCGGCGGGGCGAACAACCCGGCCGAGAGGTGGTCTTCGAGGACGTCAGCTTCGGCTACCGCACCGGTGGCGAAGTGCTGCCACCCTTTGAGCTGACCATCCCCGCAGGTCAGACGCTTGCGGTTGTCGGAGCCACCGGAGCGGGCAAGTCCACACTGGCGAAGCTGCTGGCCCGGTTCTACGATCCGTCCGCCGGGCGCATCCTCCTCGACGGCGTTGACCTGCGGAGCCTGGCCACGCCCGAACTGCGGCGCGGGGTGGTGATGGTGACCCAGGAGTCCTTCCTGTTCTCCGGAACGGTCGCCGAGAACATCGCCATCGGGCGTCCCGAGGCATCCCGCGAAGACATCGAACGGGCCGCGAAGGCGATGGGCGCCCATGACTTCATCGTCGCCCTGCCGGACGGCTACGACACGGACGTCCGCAAGCGCGGCGGAAGGATCTCCGCAGGTCAACGCCAGCTGGTGGCCTTCGCCCGGGCGCTGCTCGCGGACCCGTCCGTACTGATCCTGGACGAGGCGACCAGTTCGCTGGACATCCCCGGCGAACGCGCGGTGCAGCACGCCATGGACACGGTGCTGCGCGGACGCACGGCCGTGGTGATCGCACATCGGCTCTCCACGGTGGAGGTCGCCGATCGGGTCCTGGTGATGGACCAGGGCCGGATCGTGGAGGACGGCAGCCCGGCCGAACTCATCGGCGGCACGGGACGCTTCGCCCGACTGCACCGGGCGTGGCGGGACAGCCTGGTGTGAGCGGACGGCTGGAGGTCCGCGACTCCGGGACCGCCGTTGATGTTCGATGGTCGGTGTTCGGCGTTCGGCGTTCGGCGTTCGGCGGTGGCCATCCTGCCGCCGTGCTCTACCGGGTTGTCCAGGAGACTCCCGATCTATCGCTCGTCGACCACGAGTTACGCGGTCTGGTGGCAGCCTGTCTGGCCAAGGCACCGGGCGATCGCCCGTCGCTGGCCGAGATACTGGAGACGTTCACCGGCGAGGACGGCGGCGAGGACTGGCTGCCACAACCCATCACCACCATGATCGGTGAAGTGGAAATCGAAGACCCCGGGTTGGGTGGCGTCGCCCCCGCCGAAGGTGGGATCGGTGACATCGAGACGCCTGGGACCCGCAAGCAGCGCCGTGGCCTCTCACGGTTCTTCCCCAACCCTGGTGGCCTTCTACCCCGACGCGAAGGACCGTGAGCGAATGCCTATTGCGTTCCTGGAGACGCTGGGTGCGCCTGACGGATCAACGACGCAGTGGACGAAGGGCCAGATCGTGGTGGAGTTGAAGGTGGCGAGCGTGGTTGCCTGCGTCACGCATCTCGGGTTCAGCGCCCGCTGAGGAATCCGCAGGGCCACGCCCGACCGAGTGGTGTCCGTGCCGACCGGATCAATCGGGCGGCGCATTGAGCAGCGTGGTCGCCAAGGTGAGGAGTTCCGCGTCCGTCGCGGCGGTGCGATGGTCGGCGATCCCCGAGCGGAACAGTGACGCCCCCTCCATGAGCATGGTGAACACCGCGGCCCGCGAGTGGCACGTCCGCTCCGACAGATCGGGGCGATGGCAGCGCAGGAAAGCGCTGACCTGGTCCTGGTAGTTGCGGTAGAAGCCGCGGACGGCCGAGGCGACGGTGTCGTCGTGGGCGGCGAGCGCCCAGAGTTCGGTGAACAGCCGAACCAGTCGGGGGTCTTCCTGCTCGGCGAGGATGGTTCGCACCATCGCCGCGGAATCCGGGGGCTGTACCGGCGCTTCGGGGGCGAGCAGCGGCTCCAACCGGTCGAGCGAACGCTTCAGCACCCGGGCGAGGACCGCGCCGACCAGGTCGGCGCGGGTGGGGAAGTAGTACTGGAGGTGCCCGAGGCGGACCTTCGCCTCAGCGGCGACGGCCCGCATGGACAACTCCGCGTATCCCGCCGTGAACAGGACCGACTCGGCCGCGTCCAGGAGGGCCGCGCGTTTGAGCGCACCCTTCCCGGTGCCGGTCGGACGGCCGGTCGATGGGCTGGAGTCGCTCATCCCGCCCGCCCCGGTGCGGTCGCGGGCACGTCGGTACGGGTGTCGCTGTGGCTCACCGCGACACCGTGGGCGGCGAGCTGCTCCAGTGCCCGTACGGGGTCGGGGGCCTGCTCGGGGAAGACGACACCGGTCGGAGCGGGCGCGCCGTCCGCACCCAGGACCCGTCGGAGGGCGAGCAGCCCACCGAGCGCGGTGAGATGGGCTTGGCCCGCCGGGTCCTCGACGGTTGCGGTCCGGGTTCTGTCCCCGTGCCGGACGTCGATGCGCAGCCGGGCGGTGCCGCCGTCACCGGGTGAGTACAGCAGGGCCCGCCGGGTGGAGGTGAAGCGCTCTCCTCGGCCCCAGCGGAAGAAGCCGACCCGCTGGGCGGCCAACAGCGCCGAGGTGGAGGACGCGGAGCTGAAGCCGATGCGGGTGGTCGCGGTGGTGGTGCCGAGGGTGAGCGGCAGGGTGAACTGCTCGGGGGTGTCGATGCTGGCGACCTTGGTGTCGCTCGCGCCGATGCGTACGCGCCGGGCGTCGCTGAGCGGCATGATCGTCTGCCGTCGGCCGTCCCGGACGACTTCGAAGTCGAGTCCCAGGCGATCCATGAACTCCACGGAGTCAGCGCCGGCGCGATCGGCGAGGTCCCAGCGGATGGCGGTCTCCACCTGGTCGGCGCCGCCGAGTTCGACGGCGAGTGCGGCGGCGACCAGAGGCACGACACCACCCATCCAGGCGGACGAGAACAGTACCGGGGTGGAGGGGCGCAGCAGGGCTGCGACGGTTACCGCGCGCTGCATCCGTGCGGTCCACCGGGTGACGTCCGCGTAGGGCACCCGGCCGTGGATGGCGGCCTTCAGTACCCGGTCGTCCGGGTCGTTGACCACGCTGATCACGGCTCGGACGGCCTCGCGGAAGGGGGTGGGGTCGGCGAGGTCCCAGCGCACCAGCCGGGCGCCGGTCTCCTGGGCCACTGCCTCGCCGCGCGCCACGGTGCGGCCGGCGAGGAGGAGCGGCCAGTTGGGGGCGGCCAGCTTCGCGAGCTCGGCGCCGACGGTGCCGTAGCCCCCGACGAGGAGGACCGGGCCCTGGGGGTCGAGTGTGAGTTCATCGTCCATGGAGCCAATATAGGTCATGCGACCTATTAATGCGTCGACACTGGTCTCGGCACCGCTCGACATCCAGCCTTCAGTGCCCCGACGACCCGGCAGCCCCGGGCATACAGCCATAACCCACCGAGATCTGGCCGCTGGATTCTGGCCACGCGACGAGGGGGCCCGGACCGCCGGATCTCGCACTCGCTCCCCCGGGGCCGATGCCGCGATCACCACCAGAGAGATCGAGACCGCCGAGGCGTGAACCCCACCTTTGACCGGGGGAACCAGGGCGCACGCAGCCACTTTCCGGCGACACGGAGTACCCCTCCGGCTGGCGCGGCAACGGGCTCACCGCTCAACGAACATGACCGCACGGTCAACGGACGACTTCCAGCCAATTTCTTGACGCGGCCCTGACAGAAGTGACGCGCTCCTGCAACTCTTCCCCCGGTCCCCGCACCACGTACCACGCACCACACGCTCCGCATGCTCTGCCCGGACGACCCACCCCGCCGTCCGTCACCCCCTCGCAGAAGGAGTCCGCGTGAGACCCACGCATCGCCGGCGCGCCACCGCGACCGGAGCACTCATAGCCACCGCGGCACTGCTCGCCGTCGGCTTCCAATCCGGCGCGGCTGCCCAGCCCACCGCCGCCGCACCCGGCGCCACCCAGGCGGGCAAGCCCGATCCGGGCGCACTCCCCTTGAGCCTGAGCCCCGCTCAGCGTGCGGAGCTGATCCGTCAGCAGAGCGCGACCACGGCCGCCACCGCCAAGGATCTGGGACTCACCGCCCAGGAGAAGCTGGTCGTCCGCGATGTCACACAGGACCGCGACGGCACCACCCACACCCGCTACGAGCGCACCTTCGCGGGATTGCCGGTGCTCGGCGGCGACCTTGTGGTCGCCGAGACGAAGGCGGGAGCGACGGAGTCCGTCAGCAAGGCTTCGGCGGCGACGCTGAAGAACGTGAACACCGCCGCCGCTCTCGCCCCCGCCGCCGCGGAGAAGCAGGCGCTGGGCCGGGCGAAGGCCGAGGGGTCCACCAAGACCACCGCGGATCGTGCTCCGCGGAAGGTGGTCTGGCTGGCGCAGGGCGGAAAGCCGGTACTCGCCTACGAGACCGTCGTCGGCGGTCTCCAGCACGACGGCACCCCCAATGAGCTGCATGTGATCACCGATGCCAGCAGCGGGGCGAAGCTCTACGAGTGGCAGGCCGTGCAGAACGGCACCGGCCACACCCAGTACAGCGGCCAGGTCACGCTGGGCAGTTCCGGATCCGGGTCCTCGTTCAACCTGACCGATGCCGGACGCGGCAGCCACAAGACGTTCAACCTCAACCGGGCCACGTCCGGGACCGGGACGCTGTTCTCCGGGCCGGACGACGTCTGGGGCAACGGCCAGCCGGCCAACCTGGAGACCGCAGGCGCCGATGCCGCCTACGGCGCCGGCCTGACCTGGGACTACTTCAAGAATGTGCACGGTCGCAGCGGCATCCGCGGGGACGGGGTCGGCGCCTCCTCCCGCGTGCACTACGGCAACAACTACGTCAACGCGTTCTGGCAGGACTCCTGCTTCTGCATGACCTACGGCGATGGTGCGGCCAACGCCAAACCGCTGACCTCGATCGACGTGGCCGCCCACGAGATGGCCCACGGCATCACATCGGCCACCGCGAAGCTCGTCTACAGCGGAGAGTCCGGCGGTCTGAACGAGGCGACCTCCGACATCTTCGCCGCCGCCGTCGAGTTCTACGGGGCCAACGCCTCCGACCCCGGCGACTACCTGGTTGGCGAGAAGATCGACATCCGGGGCAACGGCACCCCGCTGCGCTACATGGACCAGCCCAGCAAGGACGGCGTGTCCAAGGACTACTGGTACGCCGGGATCGGCAGCGTCGACGTCCACTACTCGTCGGGCCCGGCGAACCACTGGTTCTTCCTCGCCTCCGAGGGCAGCGGAGCCCGGACCGTCAACGGCGTGAACTACAACTCGCCCACCAGCGACGGGCTGCCGGTCACCGGCGTCGGCCGTGAGAAGGCCGCACTGATCTGGTACAAGGCGCTCACCACGAAGTTCAACTCGACGACCAACTACGCCGGAGCGCGCGCCGGAACCCTGGCCGTCGCCACCGAGTTGTACGGGGCCACCAGCCCCGAGGTGAAGTCGATCACCGACGCATGGGCCGCGGTCAACGTCGGTGCCCGTCCCGGCGGGGGAAACCCCGACCCGGGCACGGTCTTCGAGAACAACACCGACGTCGCCATCCCCGACAACGGCGCCGCGATCACCTCCACGGTGACAGTCTCGGGTCGCACCGGCAACGCGCCGGCCGCCCTGCGTGTGGGCGTGGACATCATCCACACCTGGCGCGGTGACCTGGTGGTGGACCTCGTCGCACCCGATGGCACGGTCTTCCCGCTGAAGCCGTACAGCGGTTCGGACTCCGCGGACAACGTCCAGACGACCTACACCGTCAACGCCTCGGGCGAGGTGGCGAACGGAGCCTGGAAGCTGCGAGTCCAGGACCGGGCCGCTCAGGACACCGGATACATCAACAGCTTCAAGCTCACCTTCTGACAACCCGGTCCGGCCACCGGCCGGTTCGGATGAAGCCCGGGGGGACTCCGTTCCTCCCGGGCTTCACCCTTGCCCGTCCCCATGGCCGGGCCAGTGGTCGGGCCAGTGGTCGGGGAGCGACCCGCCGTCGTCCGTCACCGGGAGGACCCCCGGAACCAGGGTGCGCCAGTGGCCACCCCGTTCATCCCGTACGAGGAAGAGCACCGCCCGCCGCACCCCCACCAGCGGATCGACGGGGGCGCCGTCGGGACCGGGCGCGGGAGTGACCGCGACCCGGAGCCCGAGGTGGCCCGTCTCATCGCCCTTCAACACCGGAAGACCCACCGTGCTCACCGTGTGGACCGGCACACCGGCCACGGTGTCGACGGGCGGCCCGATCTCCGCGGTCACCACGTACTCGGCCCACTCCAGCGCCTCCCGCGGACCACCGGGCGGAGCGTGCTCAGAGCTCATGCGTACGCCTTCCGTCATCGACAACACGTCCCCCGGGTGGGACTGGGTAAGCCGCAGGCGGACCGGGCGACTGATCTCATTGCGGGGCCTGCCCCAGTTCTGGCGCTGCCGGCACAATGCTTTCCGTGTACCGGGCGGGGGCCGCCTGGGTCTTCATGACGGCGGAAAGGGCAGCGGATGGGTTGGGTCGGAGGACGGGTCTTACGCGACCGCAATGTGGTGTTCTACCTGAGTGGTGTCGTGGTCTCGGGCTTCGGAAGCTCCGCCATGGCCCTCGCAGCTGGTGTGTGGACCAAGTCGCTCACCGGGTCGGACAGTCTGGCTGCCCTGACCACCTTCTGTGTATGGGCTCCCACTCTGCTCGGCCCGCTCATCGGCACACTGGCCGACCGCGTACGCCGACGGCCGTTGCTGATCTGGACCAACCTCGGCATGGCCATGGTGCTGCTGCCGCTTCTCGCCGTTCGTTCCAGCGACGAAATCTGGATCTTGTTCGCCGTACTGATCGTGTACGGAAGCAGTTCGGTGCTGCTGGATGCGGCGGAGGCCGCACTGGTGGCGACCGTTGTGCCGGAGACACTGCGCGGCGACTTCAACGGTCTACGGATGACGGCCAACGAGGGCATGAAACTTGTAGCCCCGCTTCTGGGCGCATTGCTGTTCGTCCAGTTCGGTGGCACCGCAGTGGCCCTGCTGGACGCGACCACCTTCCTGCTCGCTGCCATGGCCTTCACCCTCATACGGGTTTCGGAACCCGCACCCCGCCGGATAGAAACCCAACGATGGAGCGCCCAAGTCGCCGAGGGCATCCGGTATCTGCGGCATCACCCGGTTCTACGACGGTTGCTGTGGGCCGGGGCCGTGACGATGGGCGTGGCCGGGTTGAACGGGGCGTCGATCTATGCCGTGGTCGATGCAGGTCTTGACCGTCCGCCCGCCTTTGCGGGGGTGCTCTACGCCGTGCAGGGCATCGGTTCCGTAGTCATCGGGTTGTTCGCCGGTGCTCTGTTGCGGCGGATGTCCGAACGAGTCTTCGCCGCAGCCGGAATCATGCTGTTCGCAGTGGGTGTCGCCCTGCGTACCATCCCCTCGGTGTCAGTGGTTCTGCTTGCCAGCGCGGTGATCGGCGCGGGACTGCCCTGCGTGCTGATCGCGGCCATGACGGCCGTCCAACGCGAGACGCCAAGCGAACTCCTGGGCAGAGTTGCGGCCACCGCAAACACCCTCCTCTTCGCCCCCAATGCCCTCGCCCTGGCTACCGGAGCGGGCCTACTTGCCCTCGTGGACCATCGAGTCCTGCTACTCGTCTCCGCATCCGCAGCGGCTATCGCTGCGGCCAGCTGCCTCCTTGGTCGTCGTGACAGGACTCATGCGGCAGCCCCCGAACAGCCCATCCGATCGGCGCGTGAGGCAGACATAGAAGTCCCCCGGGAGTGAGACCACGCGGCCAATGAGCAACCCGGACAGCAGCCTGCCGCCCATCGGTCAGGGAGCCTGCGTGGGCGGTTCAAGGATGGCCACGCCCTTCACCCGCTGCGTCATCGGCCAGCGGTCATGCCGCCCACCTCCGTGGCGGGCGGCACGACCGTGCTCCGCCCGCTGGTCAGGTGGCCAGACTTCCCATGTTGTACGTGGAGGTGTACCCGATCCAGCTGTAGTGCTTGGCGCCGCCGAAGGAGCCGGAGTGCACCCCGCGAGCGGTCGAACCGGTGGTACCGCTGGCGATCGCACCACCGCTGTCACCACCCGCGCTGGCGTACGAGGCCGCCGACTGCCCGTAGACCACACAGCTGCAAGTGCTGCTGGTGTGGCTGGCGTTGAGGGAGGAGATCGTGCCACAGCGGGCGCTCTCGGAGTTGCGTCCGAAGAGACAGGCGCTCGCCCCGATGGTGCCGAGCGCCGAACCGGTCACCACCCGCGCCTTGACCGCTGCGCTCTCGTACAGCCAGGGCTGGCCGCCGCTCGGGATGGAGATGTATCGCATATCGGCGTGAGTGCCGGCGGCGAGCGCATTGATGTTGGTGAGCGAGCCATAGGCGCCCGCACCCGAACTGACCGTGCCCGAGTTGGTGCCCCAGCCGCAGTGTCCCGCGGTCACGGCTCCGCGTACCCCGGCCCGATTCACCACCCAGCCGATGGAGCACAACACTCCGGCGAAGCTCACGCCCACGCCACCGCGGCGCGGCGAGTCACAGACGTTGCGGGAGGTGCACGCCTCCTCGATGCCTTCGCCCTCACTGAACTGCGCGGACACGCCGAGCCCTGCCAGGGTGGCGCGCAGGGGGCGGATCGTCGTGCCGGGGCTGACGGTCACCTTGAGCCTGTTGGCGATGACGTCCTCGGCGATGGCCACCACCGGGGAAGCGCCCCGCGTCGTACGCACCGATCCCCACAGGGCCTTCATCGCCCGTGTGAGCTGGGCGGACGAGTGCTTGACGACGCGGAACTCCACAGCGGACCTGGCACTGCCCGCGGCCCCGGCCCGATCGAGCAGTTGGTCCCTGGTCTGCTGGCCGGGCAGGGCTCCGGCGAACTGGACCACGAGACGCCCGCCGTTGCGGTTGTCGAGGAAGTGCCCGGCGAACTCCTTGCGTTGGGCGTAGGTACGGACGGTGGGCGCGACCGCGTCGACCAGTGCATCCCTACGCTTCATCTCGGCCGCCTCGTCGGCGGTGCCGATGAACCCCCAGGCGTTGACGAGCGGGCGCAGCCCGTCCGCGGTGCCGGACCGTTGCTCGACGAGGGAACGCACCGGGCCGGTGTGCGTCCCGAAGCCGAGTTCGCCGCGCAGGCGCAAGGACTCGCTGAGCACCGCACGGTCCGCGGGGGAGGCGGCGTTCCGGACCGTTGGGGAGGAGGTCGCCGTCTGAGCGGCGGCCGGGACCGCCAGGGGCACGAGCATCCCGACTGCCGCGAGGAACGGGACGACGAGGGATCGGAGCTTCACAGAACCTCCAGAAAAGGCATGGGCATGACAAATCAAGGCTTGTGGGATCGCGGGGTGGACCGTAGAACCGCGCCTGCACAGGGGTCAAGGGTGCCTACCGCGGAGCAGTCACCTTGGGTTGATGCCGAATGCCGACGGTTCGCCCCTGGCCAGCACTTCCCGAACGCCCCACACTCCACGTACACCACACAGGTTGACGCGAAGCGGACCACGGCCCTGGCGGGGAGCACCGACTTGACAGCCCCACCGTGGATCAGCAAACCGGCTGGCAGACTCATCCCATGGAGCCCGATCTCACCCTGCTGCGCCAGTTGATCGAAGGATCACCCGCCATCAGGGCCATGCCGACCCGAGGCGTCCCGGAGCCCGCGCTCCGCGCGGCGGAGACCATCGTGGGCACACTGCCCGGGTCCTACCGCTGGTGGCTCTCCACCTATGGGACGGGCACCCTCCACGGCTCGGAGATCGCAACGATCCCGCCCGCCGACCACGCTGACAGCCACGACTCCCTCACCGCCCCCGGCAGACTCCGGGGCGACCGCCTCTACTTCTACGACGAACCGGACGGCGGAGACAGCTACGCCTTCGCCCTCGACCGGCCGACGAAGCACGAGTACGCGGTGGTGCGCCGGGACCACCTCACGGGTGAGGAGGACGAGATCGCCGACACCTTCGCCGGCTTCCTCACCGTCCGGACGGCCCTGGCGAACGGTCTGCGCGACGGCCCCAACCCGACGGTGGCCAGGCTCTGGCGGACGACACCGGGGGTGCTGCTCCCCAACGGGGTCCACATCTACGGCCCGGACACGATCGCGGAGCGCAACACCACATACGAGGTGCGCGAGTACGCCCCGCACTGGGTGCTCATCGGCGACGACAGCGGCGGCTCGGGCTTCTTCATGCGCCACCACGGCAAGGACCGGACCTCGGTGTACCAACTGGACCTCGGAGCCCTCGACCCCGACCCGACCACGAGCGGCACTTGGGTGACGGACGATCTTCTGGATTGGTTGGGGAGCTGAATCGGAGCGCGCGGGGTGCCGGAATGAGCCTGGTCGGCGCCTGTCCTGCTTCCCCGTCAACCGAACTTGGGGAGCGAGCGCAGGCAACTGCCGAACACGACGTCCCGACCTCCCTCAATCGCACATCAACTGCTGGCCACGCCTCCCTACTGTGACTACCGTGCTGCAGGCGCACGCTCCGAGGCTGGGGCCGTGCCCTGATGATCAAGGGAATCGGGGGAGCTGACGGTGGGTTTTGGTGATTTTGTCAGTGACATCACGCCGGATGTGGTGGAGGACGCGGTTGAGGATGCTGCGGAGTGGGCTGGGGATGGGGTTGAGGCGGCGGGGGATTGGACCGCTGACCGGTTGCAGGATGTCGGTTGGGACTCGGGCGCGGATTGGGTGCGTGAGCAGTCTCGGTCGTTGGCGAATCGGATGGGTGCTGAGGTCGATGAGCTTGATTTGGGTCAGACCGAGGACAAGTCGAAGCTGATTTATGGGTCTGCGTCGAAGTTGCGGTCCACGGCGTCCCATCTGAAGGACTTTCAGAAGTCGTTCACTGCGGTGGGTGAGGGTTTGAAGGGCTTGGACTCGTCCGCGGTGAAGGGCGAGGGGGCGGACGCGTTTCGGGAGACGGTGGCGATCGAGCCCCCGAAGTGGTTCAAGGGTGCGGACGCCTATGGCAAGGCGTCGGACGCCCTGGACACGTTCGCCTCAACCGTCGAATGGGCCCAAGACCAGGCGCAGTCGGCGGTGGAGAAGTGGAAGGCGGGTACGAAGGCGTCTGCGGATGCTGCGGATGCGTTTAAGGCTAAGGCGGAGACGTATAACCAGGCCGTCGATAAGTACAACGCGCAGCCTGCGGAGAAGCAGGATGTGTCGTCGTTGCCGGCGAAGCCGGGGAAGTTTGTTGATCCGGGTGTGGCGTTGATGAAGGAGGCGCAGGAGATTCTGGCGGAGGCGCGTCGGCAGCGGAATTCTGCTGCGGAGACGGCGCGTGCTTCGGTGCGTGCGGCGCGGGATGCGGCTCCGCCGAAACCCTCCTACGCCGAGCAGGCGAAGAGTGGGCTGGATGAGCTTGAGGTGATGCAGTCCCATTTTGTTGGTGGGATCGTCAAGGGGACGGCGGGGCTGGTCAACTTTGTGCGTAGTGTGAATCCGTTGGATCCGTACAATCTGACGCATCCGGCTGAGTATGCGTTGGCGCTCAGTAGTACGGCTGCTGGGTTGGTGCAGGTGGCGAATGACCCGTGGGGTGCGGGTAAGCAGATGGTGACCGGGTTTATGAAGGACCCGGCTGAGGGTCTTGGTCGGTTGGTGCCGGATCTGTTGCTGACTGCGGCGACGGGTGGTGGTGGGGCTGCGGTCAAGGGTGCGCGGATCGCGAAGGAAGCTGCTGATCTGGCGGCGGATGCGTCACGGGCGCGCAAGGCTGTCGATGATGCCCCCGCGGGGACGCACAATCGGCCCGATGGTGAGCGCACCACGCAGAACACGGACCCCGTCGATCTGGCTTCAGGGCGTATGTTCTTGCCGCAGACGGATGTGGTGTTGCCGGGCACCTTGCCGTTGGTCTTCACCCGCCGGGTGGAATCCGGCTACCGTTCCGGTCGCTTCTTCGGCCCCTCATGGTCGTCCACTGTCGATGAACGGCTGGAGATCGACCCGATCGGTGTCATCCACATCACCGCCGACGGGCTGCTCCTCACCTATCCCCACCCCGTTCCCGGGCTGCCCACCGCGCCGGAGACCGGCAGGTCCCGTGCGCGGCTCGTGCGGTGGGAGTCCGGTGACTACACGATCACCGACCCCGACACCGGGCTGGTCCGCCACTTCACCGCCGCTCCCGGCGCCGAGCCCGGTACGGACGGTGACATCTGGCTGACCCAGATCACCGACCGCAACCACAACACCATCACCATCGACCGCACCGACACCGGTACCCCGTTGGCCCTGGTCCACTCCGGCGGTTACCACCTCACCCTCGCCACCGACGGAGACAACGGCCGGATCACCGCACTCACCCTTGCGGAAGGCGACACCAGCCACCCGATCAGGACCTACGGCTACACCGACGGCGACCTCACCACCGTCACCAAACCCTCCGGCGCCACCCTCACCTTCGAGTACGACGAACACCACCACGTCACCGCCTGGATCGACTCCAACAACAGCCGCTACGACTACGTCTACGACAACCGGCACCGCGTCATCGGCGAAGCCGGCCACTACCAACTCACCCTCACCTACAGCACCCCCGACCCCACAACCGGCCACCGCACCACCACCCTCACCACCGCCCAAGGCCACACCACCCACCACCTCATCGACCACAACTCCCGCACCCTCGCCACCACCAACCCCCACGGCCACACCACCCGCTACACCTACGACGCCAGAGGCAACCAACTCACCCACACCAACCCCCTAGGCCACACCACCACCTACACCTACGACCAACAGGACAGACTCACCACCGTCACCCTCGCCGACACGAGTGAAGCGCGTACGGAGTACAACTCCTCCGGCCTACCGACAAATCTCTTCGGCAGAGACGGAACCAGCAAACGCCAGGAGTACGACGAGAACGGCAATCTGGTCGTGGCCACCGATCAGTGCGGTTCCAGCACGCGCTGGACCTATGACGCCCAAGGGCGCCCCACTTCGGTCACCGACGCACAGGGTGGAGTCGCCCACGTGCTCTGCAATGGCGCGGGTCTCCCGTCAAGAACGGCCGACCCTGCTGGCGGGACCATCTGCATCGACCGTGACGGCTTCGGGCGCCCTATTCGCATCACGGACCCCTTGGGTGCGATCACACGCCTCGCATGGGGTTCTGATGGTGGGTTGACACAACGGACCGGGCCAGATGGTGCCAGCGAGGCTTGGGCTTACGACGGCGAGGGCAACTGCACCAGCCACACTGATGCAGCAGGTCGGACCACTCAGTTTGAGTACACGCACTTCGATCTCCTGTCGGCTCGAACCGACCCCGATGGAGCGCGGTATGAGTTTCGGCATGACAACGAGCTCCGACTCACTGAGGTGATCAACCCTCAGGGCATGACGTGGTCCTATACCTACGATCGCGGCGGCTTTCTGACGTCCGAGACCGACTTCGACGGCCGCACACTCACCTATTCGCTCGACCCGGCCGGACGGCTCCGCTCCCTGACGAATGCACTCGGTCAGGTGATCACCTACGAGCGGGACCAAGTCGGCCGAGTGGTCTGCAAGGACGTATTGGGCGAGGTCACCCACTACACCTACGACCGCGCGGGACGGTTGATCCGGGCAGCAGGCTCAAACTGTGAGCTGACCTACCAATACGACCGACGCGGACGGGTCAAAACGGAAGTGTCAGACGGCGACGCCACCACCTATGCGTATGACACGCTCGGCCGGCGCACTCGCCGCACCACGCCGACCGGCCGGGTCACCAGCTACAGCTACGATGCCGCGGGCCATCTCGCCCGCCTCACCAGCGGCAAACATCACGTCGCGTTTACCCGCGATGCCGCAGGTCACGAGCGCAAACGCACATACGGTGAAACACTCGCCTTTCTATCGACTTGGGATGCAGCAGGTCGCCTGTCCGCCGAACATTTCACGGCTGACGCCAGGGTCGTGAATCACCGCGCCTACACCTACCGCGCCGACGGTCAGCTAACGACACTGGACGACGCTTTGCGCGGCGCATCCAGTTTCGAGCTGGATACCGCAAACAGGGTTACGACGGTCACCGCAGCGGGGTGGACCGAGACGTACACCTACGATTCGGCCGGGAACCAAACCCATGCGTCTTGGCCCACCGTCCATCCGGGCCATGAGGCAGCAGGTACACGTGTCTACGAAGGCACGAACATTTCCCGTGCTGGAAGCATTCGCTATCGACACGACGCCCTCGGACGAGTCATCGTTCGCCAGAGAACTCGGATTTCCCGCAAACCCGATATTTGGCACTACTCATGGAATGCCGAAGACCTTCTCACCGGAATCACCACACCGGATGGCGTCCGATGGCGGTACCGCTACGACCCTCTCGGTCGTCGCACCGCCAAGCAACGACTCGCCGACGACGGCGAGACCGTTGTGGAGGAGACTCGCTTCACCTGGGACGGCACCACCCTATGCGAACAGACCAGCTCGTCCCGAGAACTTCCGAACTCGATAACCCTCACTTGGGATCATCACGGACGCCGGCCACTGGCTCAGACCGAACGCATCCACTCAGAAGCGGTTCCCCATGCGACAGTCGACGAACGCTTCTTCGCCATCGCCACCGACATCATCGGCACTCCCACCGAACTCATCACTGAGACAGGCGACATCGCTTGGCGGAGTCGCACTACCCTGTGGGGCATCACGGCTTGGAACACCGATGCATCCGGATACACGCCTCTGCGTTTCCCCGGTCAGTATTATGATCCCGAAACCGGCCTTCACTACAACTATTTACGCCACTACGACCCCGGGACCGCACGATATCTTTCGGTAGATCCCCTCGGGCTGGCGCCGAACCCCAATCCCGTTTCCTACGTCGGCAACCCCAAGGCACAGAGTGACTACTTGGGGCTCGCCCCGAACGATTACCCGCCGGACAAGGCGCCTGAGGACAAGGTCCCGTCCGGAGAGCACTACTCCACAGAGGACCTAGCACGCGTCGCCGAGCATCTCGGGACGCGCGTGGACCCGTGGGAGGTCAATGACGCCATGATCGAAAACATTCGCGCGCGCATGGAGGCAGGGCTACCACTTTCGGAGGGCCAGATTTACTTCATGCGACATGAACTGACCGAAGCCAAGTTGATGGACGAGGGGATGCCTTACGAAGAAGCACACGAAATCGCCCTGAAGACACATCCTCACCTCAAGAACTATAGCCCTGACGTGATCGCCCAATATCCAGGTTGGTTCAACAAAGCGTGGCGCAAAGCTTGGGGGATGGATTAATGACAGTCCACATCGAAGGCGCCCGCGCAATCGCCATGCGCAGGGACGAGCCGTCCGGTTTCTATACCGCTACAGAAAAGCATCTCCACCTTTCACCATCCTCATTCTACGCAGAACACACCGTTCATATGACGGTAGAAGTGCGTAGAAACTTCGGAGGCATGACAGCCAGAGCGCTCTTGGGCGGGTTTTTCACTCCCATTGTGAGACCTCAGGAGTTGGTCACCGCATTCGAAGTTCCATGTGGAGGAAATCTGCTGGAGATCCAAACCCCTCCGAGCTGCCGCAGCGAACTTGGTCAGCCTCTGGTTGCCGGACTCCCACGAGATTTTGCTGACGCCGCACTTGACGGTCTGATGGACGAATCGGCCGGAGCGCTTGCCGCTGGGGTTCTCAGAATTACTCGCGCTGGCTTCGATCCGGCAGGCTCGTCCGAAATCATGTTTACCACTGTGGGCCAACTGCTTCGAAGCGTAGTGAGTGCTGCACAGGAGAATCGGGATCCGGAGGCAGCAGCACTGGCAGCCATGCGGAGTTGGTAGCAGGAGCTCCCCGGCTAGCAGGCGCCGATCCCATGGCAGACCAGCCCCCAGAAGCCCTTACGTCCCAAACCGCCATACGTTCCGTTCAGCGCCGCCGTTGTGTGGAGGCTGGACGAGCGGATCGCCCGACGAGCCCGGTGCGCCGGTGACCCACGACGCCATCGTCAAGGGAGAGATCCCGAGCAGCAGAGGTGGCACCATGCCACCCGCCCAGCAGATTCGATAAGAGGCGTCCATGGTGCGGTTCTCAGTCAACAAGACCGCGAACATCGAAACAGCGGGAGACCCACTGACCTTCCCTCCTCGTTTCGACTTCTCAAGCCTTCAGGTGATCGTCGCGGACTATGCAAGTCCGGTCGAACGCGAGCGGCAGTTGGCGCGGACCTTCGGAAGCATGCAGTGGCTGGGGTCGGAGAACGAACATTTCCGGTTCGACCAGAAGAGCCAGGAGCTCTGTAGCGCCACGTTCTTCGTCCCCCCGGCATCCGCTGCTTCCAAGGTCTGTCGTCACGTTCCCCACCAGCCAGCGCCACTACGGAGCGGACTGCGCGCGACTCCTGCCGAGGACTTCGACCTGCCCCAAGCCGCGGTCTTCTGCTACGCGCCCGACACCGATGAACTGCGGTGCCTTCGGGACGTCGGTGCTTTCAGCGAACCAACGGACGCAAGGATCGGCATCGCCCCTGATGTGGATCTTCTCGTTCAGAAGAACACAGTCGCCGGGTGGAGCCTCGCCGACCCCGCTCGATATCTGACGGACGGCTTTGCCGAGCCTGAGAAAGGGCCGGCTTTCCCCGTCACGCGGCAACGGCTGGCCGAGTGCCTCGAACTGGTCTCCCTGCCACGTGTCGAAGAAGTCATGGACAAGGAGCCGGACGCCTGGCTCCGACTCAGGGCGACGGAAGGCGCCTTGAGAGAGCAGCGTGACGACCGGGGACGCGCGGACATCCTGCACCGGGTCATCAGCCGACTGATCGAGGACTACGAATCGTGGTGACCACGGGCGTACCGGACAGTGCGAACGCACTCCAACCCGTGCGAAAAGAGTCAGGGCGGCGCGGAGACCCCCCGACGGCCAGGGCACGCATCCGTACCCCAGCCGTCACGGCTGCTCCTTCGGGCTCGGTCGTCGCACCGGAGTGGAGCGGGCCGAACCGGAGCGGGCGGTGTCAGCGCAGGAGTACTCCCGCCTCCCCCACCGTCTCCATCGGCAACGCCACCAGCCCCAGGTCCGCGCTGGACGCCAGGAGGCGGTGGGCCGGCAGTACGCGGACGGTGTAGCCGAAGGAGCCCGTGTGGGCCAGGGTCAGAGGGCCTTCGTAGATCCAGCGGCCCTCCAGGTCGGGGCCGCCTCCGACCGGTTTGAGGGGCGAGGTGCGGGACTCTCCGATGGTGTCGTCCGCATCGACCCGGCCGGCCACCGCCTGGACCTCCACGTCCTCGGGGTGCAGTTCGCCCAGTGCCACCCGGGCGCGCAGCACCAGGGTGGCACCCAGTTCCACGTCCCGATCGTCGCCGCCCTGCTCCAGCGTCTCCACATGGTCGACCGCGACGCGTGACCACGCGCCCCGGATGCGGTGCTTCCAGTCGGCGAGTTCGCGGGCGGTGTCGGTGTCGAGCAGTCGGTGGGCGCGGGCGGCGGGCACGTAGAGCCGTTCCACGTACTCGCGGACCATGCGGCCCGCGAGGACCTTGGGGCCGAGGACGGCCAGGGTGCGGCGGACCATTTCGGTCCAGCGCCGCGGTACTCCCTCCGGACTCCGGTCGTAGAACAGCGGTGCCACACGGTTCTCGATGAGTTCGTAGAGCGCTGCGGACTCCAGGTCGTCGCGGCGCTCCTCGCCGGTGGCGGAGCCGTCGGCGGTGGGGATCGCCCAGCCGAAGTCGGAGTCGTACCACTCGTCCCACCAGCCGTCGAGGACGGACAGGTTGAGTCCGCCGTTGAGCGCGGCCTTCATTCCGCTGGTGCCGCAGGCTTCCAGGGGGCGCAGCGGGTTGTTGAGCCAGACGTCGCAGCCCGGGTAGAGCTTCTGCGCCATGCCCATGCCGTAGTCCGGCAGGAAGACGATGCGGTGCCGCACCCGTGGGTCGTCGGCGAACCGTACGAGTTCCTGGACCAGGCGCTTGCCGCCGTCGTCGGCCGGGTGGGCCTTGCCCGCGACGACGATCTGCACCGGTCGGGTGGGGTGCAGCAGGAGTTCGCGCAGCCTCTCGCGGTCGCGCAGCATGAGGGTGAGTCTCTTGTACGAGGGGACGCGCCGGGCGAAGCCGATGGTCAGCACCTCGGGGTCGAGCACGGAGTCCACCCAGCCCAGTTCGGCCGCGCCGGCGCCGCGTTGCCGCCAGGAGGCGCGCAGTCGTGCCCGGACCTCGCCGACGAGTTGTTCGCGCAGTTCACGGCGGAGTTCCCACACATCGGCGTCGGGGATGCCGGCGACGGAGTCCCATCGTTCGGATGCGCCCGAGGAGAGCGCATCCTCCGCTCGGCCGGTGCCGATGCGGCGGACTGCGAGCCTTAGCACCTGGGGGGCGATCCAGGTGGGTGCGTGGACCCCGTTGGTGATGGAGGTGATGGGGACTTCGTCGTCGTCGAAGCCGGGCCACAGTCCGGCGAACATCTGACGGCTGACGGCTCCGTGCAGTGTGGAGACCCCGTTGGCGCGCTGGGCGAGGCGCAGGCCCATGACGGCCATGTTGAACAGGCGCGGCTCGCCGCCGGGGTAGCTCTCCTGGCCGAGTTCGAGGATGCGGTCCAGGGGCACGGTGGGCAGTTCGGCGCGCTCGCCGAAGTGTCGGGCGATGAGTTCGGTGTCGAAGCGGTCGATTCCGGCGGGGACGGGGGTGTGGGTGGTGAAGACGGTTCCGGCGCGTACGGCTTCCAGGGCTGCGTCGAAGTCCAGTCCCTGGCCGGCCTTTTCGGCGGCCTGGCCGAGTTCGCGGATGCGTTCGAGGCCGAGGAACCCGGCGTGCCCCTCGTTGGTGTGGAAGACCTCGGGCGCGGGGTGTCCGGTGAGACGGCAGTACAGGCGGAGGGCCCGTACACCACCGATCCCCAACAGCATCTCCTGCAACAGGCGGTGTTCCCCGCCTCCGCCGTAGAGGCGGTCGGTGACATCCCGTTCGCCCGGTGCGTTCTCCTCCACGTCCGAGTCGAGCATCAGCAGGGGTACGCGGCCGACCTGGGCGACCCAGATGTGGGCGCGCAGGGCGCGTCCGCCGGGCAGGGCGAGGCAGATGTGAGCGGGATCGCCGTCGGGTTCGCGCAGCAGGGTGACGGGGAGTTCATTGGGGTCGAGCACGGGATAGTGCTCCAACTGCCAGCCGTCCCGTGACAGGGACTGGCGGAAGTACCCGTGGCGGTAGAGCAGCCCCACGCCGATGAGCGGTACGCCGAGGTCGCTGGCGGCCTTGAGGTGGTCCCCGGCGAGGATGCCGAGGCCGCCTGAGTACTGGGGAAGGGCCGCGGTGACGCCGAACTCGGGGGAGAAGTAGGCGACGGCTTGGGGGAACGGGGTCTCGGTGCGACCGGTGACCGGGTCGAGGCCGCCGCGGTAGGGGTCTTCGGGGCTCTGGGTCTGGTACCACCTGCGGCCGTGCAGATAGTCGTCCAGGTCGTCGGCGGTGGCGGTCAGCCGGCGCAGGAACCTCCGGTCCCCGGCGAGCTCGGCGAGTCTGGCTGCGGACACGGAGCCGAGGAGCCGCACGGGGTCGCCCCCGGCTGCCTGCCAGCCCTCGGGGTCGACTGCCTGGAAGAGGTCACGGGTCTCGGTGTGCCAGGACCAGCGCAGATTGCGTGCGAGGTCGCTGAGGGGGCGGAGGGGCTCGGGGAGGACTGGGCGGACGGTGAATCGACGAATGGCCTTCACGGGTCCCACCTTCGCAGGGGAGGTGGGCATCCCAGGGGACGCACGACGGTGTGGCCGTCGGTCCGTCACCGAACGACGGTAGGGGGACCGTTCGCCGTGGGGCGGGCGGTCCTGCTGGAGCGTCGCTCCGGGCGTGCGCCGCGGTGCTCCCGGTCGACGGGAAATGACCGGTTGCCCGCTCCGAACCCGGAAAGGCTCACCCTCTGTGCCCGTGCCGGCATCCGGCTACCAGAAGGGCGTGTGCGCGTGACGCACGCGGGTCGTCGTCCCATTCGGTTCCCGACCGGAGCCCGAGGAGGGGGTGCACGGGTGGCCGTCCGTCGAGAGCCGGCCGAAGGCTGAGGGAGGGGATGCCCACACCCTGCCGGTGGCACCGGGTTCTTCCGCCCACCGGGTGAACGCGGACGGGGGCGACCGGGCCCACGGCTCGCCGACGATCGCTCCAGGACTACAAATAGCGAGAAAGTTCATGCAAAGTCGCAAATCTGGTGAACTACATAGATTCAGCGCAATGTCCCGAGCTCTCATCCTGTCCAGCCCGCACAGCCCTCAGGTGAGCCCATGATCGGTCGTATCCCCGTCCTGGACGTGAGTCCCCAAGTCGATGGCGGCAGAAGGCCCGCGAAGGCCGTCGTCGGCGAGACCTTCCAGGTCAGCGCCACCGTGTTCCGCGAAGGGCACGAGGCAGTCGCCGCCAATGTCGTGCTGCGCGACCCCGGCGGCCGTCCCGGGCCGTGGACCCCGCTGCGGGAGTTGGCCCCCGGCACCGATCGTTGGGGCGCCGACGTCACCCCGCGGGCCGAAGGCCGTTGGAGCTTCTACGTCGAGGCGTGGAGCGATCCGGTCGCCAGTTGGCTGCGGGAGGCCCGGATCAAGATTCCGGCGGGCATCGACACCGCCCTCGTACTCGCCGAAGGCGCACAGCTGTACGAGCGGGCCGCCGGTGGAGTGCCCAAGAAGGACGGCAGGGAAGCGGTGCTCACCGCGGTGGACGGACTGCGCGACGGCCGGCGCTCCGCAGCCGCCCGACTCGCCGCGGCGCTCGCCCCGGACGCCGTCGCCGCCCTCGCCCGCCATCCGTTGCGGGAGTTGGTCAGCACGTCCGAGCCGCTGCCCCTGGTCGTCGAGCGGCGCAGGGCGCTGTACGGCTCCTGGTACGAGATGTTCCCCCGCTCCGAGGGCGCCAAGGTCACCCGGGGCAGAGCACCCAGGTCCGGCACCTTCAGGACTGCGGCCGAACGGCTGCCCGCCATCGCGGCCATGGGCTTCGACGTGGTCTACCTATCGCCCATCCACCCCATCGGCACGACCTTCCGCAAGGGCCGCAACAACAGCCTCTCCCCCAGCACCCATGATGTGGGCGTCCCCTGGGCGATCGGCTCCCCCGACGGCGGTCACGACGCCGTCCACCCCGATCTCGGCACCCTCCCCGACTTCGACCACTTCATGGTCGCGGCCCGGGCACTACGCCTCGAAGTGGCCCTGGACTTCGCCCTCCAGTGCTCGCCCGACCACCCCTGGGTGCGCGAGCACCCCGAGTGGTTCCGCCACCGCGCCGACGGCTCGATCGCCTACGCGGAGAACCCGCCGAAGAAGTACCAGGACATCTATCCCATCTCCTTCGACGCGGACATGCCCGGTCTGGTGGCCGAGTCGGTCCGGGTGCTGCGTTTCTGGATGGACCGCGGGGTGCGCATCTTCCGGGTGGACAACCCCCACACCAAACCGGTCGTCTTCTGGGAACAGGTGATCGCGGACATCAACGGCACCGACCCGGACGTGATCTTCCTCGCCGAGGCGTTCACCCGTCCGGCGATGATGCGGGCCCTGGCGTCCGTGGGCTTCCAGCAGTCGTACACGTACTTCACCTGGCGCACGTCCAAGCATGAGTTGACCGAGTACGTCACCGAGTTGGCCGGCGATTCCGCTTCGGTCATGCGCCCGAACTTCTTCGTCAACACCCCGGACATCCTCCCGGCCCACCTCCAGCACGGCGGCCGGCCGGCGTTCGAGGCGCGGGCGGTGCTGGCGGCGACCCTGTCCCCGTCGTGGGGGATGTACGCGGGCTACGAACTCTGCGAGAGCGCTCCGGTGCGAGAGGGGAGCGAGGAGTATCTGAACTCGGAGAAGTACCAGTTGCGCCCGCGCGACTGGGAGACCGCGGAACGGGAGGGCCTGACCATCACCCCCTTGATCACCGCGCTCAACCGGATCAGACGGCGCAATCCCGCACTCCAACAATTGCGGAACATTCACTTCCATCACACCGACAACGACGCGGTGATCGCCTACTCGAAACGTTCCGGCTCGAACACGGTGATCGTGATGGTCAACCTCGACCCCCACCACACCCAGGAGGCCACGGTCTCGTTGGACATGCCGCGACTCGGCCTCGCATGGCACGAGACCGCCCCGGTGCGCGACGAGCTCACCGGCGAGACCTATCACTGGGGCAGAGCCTCGTACGTGCGCCTAGAGCCGGGCCGCAGGCCCGCGCACCTCGCTGTTCTGCGACCGTCCCCGCCGATCGGAGGGTCACCCACATCATGATCGTCAACGAACCCGTCCACGACCTGTTCGAGGACACCCCCGCCAAGGACCGCGATCCCGACTGGTTCAAGCGGGCGGTCTTCTACGAAGTCCTCGTGCGTTCCTTCCAGGACAGCAACGGGGACGGAGTGGGCGACCTCAAGGGCCTCACCGCCAAACTCGACTACCTCCAGTGGCTGGGGGTCGACTGCCTCTGGCTGCCGCCGTTCTTCAAGTCACCGCTGCGGGACGGCGGTTACGACGTGGCCGACTACACCTCCGTACTGCCGGAGTTCGGTGATCTCGCCGACTTCGTGGAGTTCGTGGATGCGGCGCACCAACGCGGCATGCGCGTGATCATCGACTTCGTGATGAACCACACGAGCGACCAGCACGAGTGGTTCCTCCAGTCCCGCGCGGAACCGGACGGACCATACGGCGACTACTACGTGTGGGCCGACGACGACAAGCAGTTCGAGGACGCCCGGATCATCTTCGTCGACACCGAATCGTCGAACTGGACCTTCGACCCGGTGCGCAAGCAGTACTACTGGCACCGCTTCTTCTCCCACCAGCCGGATCTCAACTACGAGAACCCGGCGGTCCAGGAGGAGATCGTGTCGGCCCTGCGGTTCTGGCTGGACCTGGGCATCGACGGCTTCCGACTGGACGCGGTGCCCTACCTGTACCAGGAGGAGGGCACCAACTGCGAGAACCTCCCGGCCACCCACACCTTCCTCAAGCGGGTGCGCGAGGAGATCGACGCCTACTACCCCGACACGGTCCTGCTCGCCGAGGCCAACCAGTGGCCGGAGGACGTCGTCGACTACTTCGGCGACTACGCCAAGGGCGGCGACGAGTGCCACATGGCCTTCCACTTCCCGGTGATGCCGAGGATCTTCATGGCCGTGCGTCGCGAGTCCCGCTACCCGGTCTCGGAGATCCTCGCCAAGACCCCGGCCATCCCGGCCACCTGTCAGTGGGGGATCTTCCTGCGCAACCACGACGAGCTCACCCTCGAAATGGTGTCGGACGAAGAGCGCGACTACATGTACGCCGAGTACGCGAAGGACCCGCGGATGCGGGCCAACATCGGCATCCGCCGTCGGCTCGCCCCGCTGCTGGACAACGACCGCAACCAGATCGAACTGTTCACCGCCCTGCTGCTCTCCCTGCCCGGATCGCCGATCCTCTACTACGGCGACGAGATCGGCATGGGCGACAACATCTGGCTCGGCGACCGGGATGCGGTACGCACCCCCATGCAGTGGACACCCGACCGGAACGCCGGCTTCTCGTCCTGCGACCCGGGACGTCTGTACCTGCCCACCATCATGGACCCGGTCTACGGCTACCAGGTCACCAATGTCGAGGCGTCGATGAGCAGCCCGTCGTCGCTGCTGCACTGGACCCGACGGATGATCGAGATCCGCAAGCAGAACCCGGCCTTCGGTCTCGGCTCCTACACCGAACTGCCCTCGTCCAATCCGGCGGTACTGGCCTTCACCCGGGAGTACCAGGACGACCTGGTGATGTGCGTGCACAACTTCTCGCGGTTCGCCCAGCCGACGGAGCTGGATCTGCGGGAGTTCGAGGGACGGCATCCGGTCGAGCTGATCGGCGGGGTGCGCTTCCCCTCAGTCGGCCAGTGGCCCTATCTGCTGACCTTGGGCGGGCACGGGTTCTACTGGTTCCGGCTCAGAAAGGACACGGTCACCGCAGAACGGACGGTGACGGCGGCCCCGGCGGCCGTCTGACCCGAGGGGACGGTGGGTCCCCCACGGCCGAACGCCCACGGGCCTGGCCGACCTACCGTCCCTGGACTTTCCTGCCCCGAGCTCGGACGATCTTTGTGCCCCCGGGCCCTCGGCTCCGGCGTTCGGCCGTACGACCGCGTGTCCGACCAGGTTCGAGCCGCTGCAAGCAGCCGTACGCCGTCGGGCCTGCGCCGACACCCCCCGGTGTCCGAGGCGACGTCAGCCGTCGCACCACCGGTCCATCGCGCCCGGGGTCCGCGGCGCCCGCGCCTCCTCGCCACGCCACGCAGCATTGCGCAGCGCATCGGCTGCCGGGCCGGCTCTCATCCCGTACCGCCTGCCGAGCGGATTCCCCGGCCCTTGGTCGGGCACTCTGCCGCTCACCCCCGCGTGCCGCCGGACAGTCAACGCCATGATCCTGGACACTTTCCTCATTAAGTGCGAAAAGGGTGCGGACCGCACAAATCGGGGAAAGGACGCGATTCCATGGCGGAGGCTGCATCCACTCGTACTCCTGTGGCGCTCCTCCCCTCGCTCGTGCCGCTCCTGCTCGACTGGCTGCCGCGCCAGCGCTGGTTCGCCGGAAAGGGCCATCCCGTCACCGGTGTCTCACTCGTCTGCGCGACCGAGCTGCTTCCGCTGACCGGGCCCGGCGCGGGACTCGTGCACCTGCTCGTGGAGGTCGAACAGCCGGGGCTGCCGGCCGGCGGCGCCAAGGACTGCTACCAACTGCTGCTCGGTGTGCGGGACGTACTGCCGCCGCGTCTCGCCCCCGCCCTGATCGGCCGCCCGACGGATGGTCCGCTGGCCGGACGGACGGTCTACGAGGGGCTGCACGACCCCCGACTCGCCGAACTGGTCCTGGAGCGGCTGCGCACCCCCGGCACCCTCGGCACCCTGCGGTTCTCCCGATTCGACCGGGCCCCCGCCGTCCCCGGTGGCCTCACCGCACGGCCGCTGGACGCCGAGCAGTCCAACTCCTCGCTGATCTACGGGGACGACTACATCCTCAAGGTGTTCCGACGCGTCCAGACCGGCCCCAACCCCGATCTGGAGCTGCCCCTCGCCCTGGCCAGGGCGGGCTGTGGACGGGTCCCCGTACCGGTGGCCTGGTACGAGTCCACCGCGGCGCAACCCCACACCCTCGGGGTGCTCCAGCCCTATCTGCGCGGCTCCCACGACGGCTGGCGACTCGCGCTCGACGCGCTGGCCGCGGGACGACCGTTCACCGACGAGGCCCGGGCGCTCGGTCTGGTGACCGCCGAGGTGCACACCGCGCTCGCCGAAGCCCTGCCGACCGTGCTGCTGCGCCACGAACACACCGAGCACCTGGCCAGGGCGATGCGCCGACGTCTGAACGAGGCGGCCCGGGCGGTCCCCGCCCTGCTGCCCTACGCACCCCGCCTCGGCACGGCCTTCGACGCGGTCGCGGCACTCGGCAGGGGCGGTCGCACCTGGCGGGCGCAACGGGTGCACGGCGACCTCCATCTGGGCCAGGCCCTCTACCAGAGCGCGGAGCGCGGCGGCCGGGCCTCACCCGCCCTGGCGGGCGCGCCCCCGAGTGCACCGCTGGCCTCCACCGGGCAGTTGGCCCACCCGCAGACCGGTGCCGCCGCGGCCGGCCACTGGTCGGTGATCGACTTCGAAGGGGAGCCCGCCCGCCCGCTCGGCGAACGCCGCAGCCCCCAGCCCCCGGTCCGGGACATCGCCGGAATGCTGCGTTCCTTCGACTACGCGGCCCGCTCCCACAACCCCTGGAACCCCGCCTGGGCCGAGCAGTGCAGGGACGCCTACTGCGAGGGGTACGCCGCGGGCTCGGGCGACGACCCACGGGCCGAGCCTGAACTGCTGCGCGCCTATGAAACGGACAAGGCGGTGTACGAGGTGGTCTACGAGGCCCGACACCGACCGGGCTGGCTGCCGGTGCCGATGGCCGCGATCGAACGCCTCGCCGCCCTCGCCTGACCCCCTCCCGCCCTCCCCCCATCCGCACACAGATCTCCCTCTCCATCCGGCCAAGGAGGCCCATCCCCGTGACCGCCCGCCCCCCGTCGCGCAAGTCCCCGTCCCCGACCGAGCCGACCGCCGCAGCCACCGCCAGATCGGCCCGGGAGGCGAAGACCAAGGCCAGGAAGGGGAACGCGGCTCCGGGGGCACGGTCATCAGGTGCCAGCCGCGGTGTCGGGGCGGCCAGAGAACTCGCCCCCGAAGACCGGGAACGGCTCCTGAGCGGCGGCCACCACGACCCGCACGCACTCCTCGGGGCGCGGATCGGACGCTCAGGCGTCGAGTTGCGGGTGCTGCGGCCGTACGCGAAGACGGTGACCGTGATCGCCAAGGGGCTGCGGGCGAAGCTGTCCGCGGACGGGGACGGACTCTTCTCGGGGGTGCTCCCCATGCGGACGGCCCCCGACTACCGACTGCTCGTCACCTACGCCGCCGAGGGCGGGGAGCAAGAGGTCGAGGTCCACGACCCGTACCGGTTCCTGCCCGCGCTCGGAGATCTCGACCTCCATCTCATCGGGGAGGGCAGGCACGAGGAGTTGTGGCGGGCCCTGGGCGCCCATCCGATGGTCCACGAGGGGGTCAGCGGCACCCGGTTCACCGTCTGGGCCCCCAATGCCCGCGGGGTGCAGGTCCTCGGCGACTTCTCCTACTGGGACGGCACCGGGCACCCCATGCGATCGCTCGGTGCGACGGGAGTGTGGGAGCTCTTCGTACCAGGGGTCGGCGCGGGCGCGCTGTACAAGTTCCGGATCATGCGCCCCGACGGCTCCTCGACCGTACGGGCCGACCCGATGGCCCGACAGGCTGAGGTCCCACCGGCCACCGCGTCCGTGATCACCGAATCCCACCACGTGTGGCGGGACGAGGAGTGGATGGCCCACCGGGGCGATCGCCCCGTGCACGAGTCCCCGCTGTCGGTCTACGAGCTCCATCTGCCCTCCTGGCGTCCGGGGCTGACCTATCGTCAGCTGGCCGATCAGCTACCGCGCTATGTGAAGGACCTCGGCTTCACGCACGTGGAGTTCATGCCGGTGTCCGAGCACCCCTTCGGCGGATCGTGGGGCTATCAGGTCACCGGCTTCTACGCGCCCACCTCCCGCATGGGCTCCCCCGACGACTTCCGGCACCTCGTCGACGCACTGCATCGCGCCGGCATCGGCGTGATCATGGACTGGGTGCCCGCGCACTTCCCCCGGGACGACTGGGCGTTGGCCGATTTCGACGGCCGACCGCTCTACGAGCATCCCGACCCGGCCCGGGCCGCCCACCCCGACTGGGGCACGCTGGAGTTCGACTACGGGCGCAAGGAGGTCCGCAACTTCCTGGTCGCCAATGCCGTCTACTGGTGCGAACAGTTCCACATCGACGGCATCCGGGTGGACGCCGTCGCCTCGATGCTCTACCTCGACTACTCGCGCGGTCCTGGCCAGTGGTCACCCAACGAGCACGGCGGGCGGGAGAACCTCGACGCCGTCGCCTTCCTCCAGGAGATGAACGCCACCGTCTACCGGCGCTGCCCGGGCGTGGTGACGATCGCGGAGGAGTCCACCGCCTGGGACGGGGTGACCCGGGCGACCCACCATGTGGGGCCGGGCGGCTTCGGCGGGCTCGGCTTCGGACTGAAGTGGAACATGGGGTGGATGCACGATTCGCTGGGCTACGTGGGGCACGAGCCGGTGCACCGCAAGTTCCACCACCATGAGATGACGTTCTCGATGGTGTACGCATACAGCGAGAACTACGTCCTGCCGATCTCGCACGACGAGGTCGTGCACGGCAAGCGGTCGCTGGTGAGCAAGATGCCGGGCGACTGGTGGCAGCAGCGCGCCAACCACCGGGCCTACCTCGGCTTCATGTGGGCCCATCCCGGCAAGCAACTGCTCTTCATGGGGCAGGAGTTCGCACAGGGTGCGGAGTGGTCCGAGGGGCACGGACCGGACTGGTGGCTGCTGGACCCCTCCTACGCGGCCGAGGCCGACCACCGCGGGGTGCGGCTGCTGGTGCGCGATCTGAACGCCGTGTACGCGGCGCTTCCCGCGCTGTGGGCGCGGGACACCGACCCCGGCGGCTTCGCCTGGGTGGAGGGCAATGCGGCCGACGACAACGTGTTCGCGTTCCTCCGCTATGACACCGCGGGCGAACCCCTGCTCGCGGTCAGCAACTTCTCCCCCGTGGTGCGGCACGACTACCGGCTCGGGGTGCCGGAGGAGTTCGCCGCCTGGGTGGAGGTGCTGAACACGGACGCGGCTCTCTACGGCGGTGGCGGGGTGGTGAGCCCGGACCCCCGCAAGGCCCAGCCGATCGGCGCCCATGGCCGTCCGATGAGCCTCGAAGTGACCCTGCCACCGCTGGCGACGGTGTGGTTGCGCCCCGAGTGACCTCCGTGCCCCGAGTGCTCCCACGGCCCCGGATTCCGGGGCCGTGGACCGGCTGGCGGCCTCCTTAAACCAGACCCTCCGGGAGGTCGCGACTGTGGAGCACGCCCAGGCGCTGGGTCGCCCGGGTGAGGGCCACATACAGGTCGCTGTCGGTGAACAGCGCCGGCTCGACGACGATCACGGTGTCGAACTCCAGCCCCTTCGCCTGCCGTGGGTCCAGCAGGACGACCGAGCGGGTGAGGTCCACCGGACCGCCGATGGACTCCCATCGGCCGTGGAGCTGGCGCGGGGCGATCACCGCGAGGCGACCCTCCTCAGGTCGCTCCCGGGCCACGGCCGCCAGGACGGCAGCGGACAGTTCCCCGTCCGAGACCCGGCGGATCCACGGCGGCACTCCCGTGGAGCGGACCGAGCGGGGCGGCTCGAACTCGGGGTAGGAGGCGCGGCGGACCCTTGCGGCCAGCTCCATGATCTCGGCGGGCGTACGGTAGTTGACGCCCAGCCGGGCGTGCTGCCAGCGGTCGCCCACGTACGGCTCCAGGATGGCGCGCCACGAACCCACTCCCGCGATGTCGCCGGTCTGGGCCGGATCGCCCACGAGTGTCATCGAGCGGGCGGGGCAGCGACGCATCAGCAGTCGCCAGGCCATCGCGGACAGCTCCTGCGCCTCGTCGACGATGATGTGCCCGAACGCCCAGGTGCGATCGGCGGCGGCCCGTTCCGCGGCGCTGCGGTGGTCCTCCTCCTCATGGCGCTCGGCCATCCGTTCGGCGTCGATGATGTCGTGGGCGGCGAGGATCTCGGACTCCTCGTCCTCGAACTCGTACGTCTTGGAACCCGCGGAGAGGTCGAGCACGCCCTGCGCATAGGCGATCCGCTCCAGCCGCTCCGCCTCCGCAGTGGCCCGCTCGGCGCTGTCATCGACGCCGAGCAGTTCGGCGGCCTCGTCGAGCAGCGGCACATCGGCTGTGGTCCACTCCCCGCCCGTACGCCGAATCAACTCGGCTTCCTCGGCCGGTAGATGACCCTCAGGCTCGGCAAGGAAGTCGGCGACCAACTCATACGGACTCAGTGCCGGCCACAGCAGGTCGATGGCCCGGTGCACCTCGGCGCTGGTGGCGATCTCCTTGCCGAGTTGGGCAAGGTCGTCGGGCCCGAGCAGATTGGGCCCTCCGTAGGGGTCGGCGCCGAGCCGGTCGGCGAGTTGTTCGGTCAGGGCGTCGATGATGCGGAAGGCGAAGTGGGGGCGGGCCAGATTGTGCGGCAGTCCGGTGGCCCGGGCCCGGTCCCGGGCCTCGTACGCCATCTCCCGGCCCAGCAGCAGGATTCCGTACTCGCTGTGGTCGATCTCCAGGGCCGGTTCCGGCACCCGTCCCTCGGCCTCGAAGTCGACACCCGGCAGGGTCTCGGGGAGCGCCTGCCGCTCGCGCAGCACCTGTGCGAGCACCTCCGCCATGGCGATCCGCCCCTTGACCTCGGCGGCTGCGGGCGTATCCGTACCGGAGGCGCGGACGCCGGGGAACAGCTCTCCCGGAGTGGCCAACAGGACGCCCGTCTCGCCGAGCGAGGGCAGCACTTCGCCGATGTACCCGAGGAAGGCGGGGTTCGGTCCGACGATCAGGACGGCACGGCGGGCGAGTTGCTCGCGGTGGGCGTACAGGAGATAGGCGGCGCGATGGAGTGCGACCGCGGTCTTCCCGGTGCCGGGGCCGCCTTCGACGACGAGGATCTGTTGCCGGGGCGCGCGGATGATCCGGTCCTGTTCGGCCTGGATGGTCTGGACGATGTCCGCCATCCGTCCGGTGCGCGCCGCCCCGAGCGCCGCCAGGAGTACGGAGTCGCCGTCGTGGTCCTCGTACCCACTGCGGGTGGTGTCGGCGAGGTCGAGGATCTCGTCGTGGAGCGCGGTGACGGTGCTTCCCATGGTGGTGATGTGGCGTCGCCGACGCAGGCCCATGGGCTCATATCCGGTGGCGAGGTAGAAGGGGCGGGCCACGGGGGCGCGCCAGTCGATGAGGAGCGGAGTGCGTTCATGGTCGTCGCGGCGGATTCCGATGCGGCCGATGTGATGGCTGGAGCCGTCGCGAAGATCGATGCGACCGAAACAGAGACCGGATTCCACCGCATTGAGTGCGGCGAGGTCCGCCGATTGCTCGGCGATGCTCGCCTCGCGTTCGACTCTGGTCTGCACATGGGTGCTGAGCTGCCCGATCGTGGCTCGCAGCATGGCTTCGGCCTCCTGCCGGAGCGCGGTGACGCGCTCCTGCAAGAGATCGATGAATTGCTGTTCGCGCTGCAATTCCTCGGTTGACAATTCAGCTCCCGACGCGATATGCTGTGGTCATTGATTCACCTTCCCCGCGTTTACCATGGGCAAGGAACCACTCAATATACGTCGAGAATTACCCCGTCCGCCAATATCAACGGTCGGGGCTTTTTTATGCGCCGGATGTGTCGGTTTCTCGGCCCCGGCGGCACCTTTTGTCACCGCTTCCGGGCGGATGTCGCGCACCCGCCGTTCGACGGCTACCCCCGTTCGCCCGTCAGCGCATCGGCGAGCTCACGGCGTAGCTGCCGCCCCGACCGCGCACCCACCAGGGAAGTGATCACCTGGCCCCGGTGGAACAGCATCAGGGTCGGCATGGACAGCACGTTGTAGCGAACGGCGGTCTCCGGATTGGTGTCCACATCGATCTGCGCCACCGTGAGCCGCTCGGTCTCCTCCTTCGCGACCGCGCTAAGGACCGGCGCCAATTGGTGGCACGGGCCGCACCAGTCGGCGGTGAACTCCACCAGGACCGGGAGATCGGCTCCCAACACCCTGGTGTCAAAGTCCGCATCCGTCACCACATCGGTTCCCGCTGCTCGAATCATCGTCATCCTCCGAATTCACACCGTGGTTGCGTTTCGGTCATCAGTTGCGCCTCGGCCCCAGCGAGCTGCGCACCCACCTGGGCGCGGATGAAGCGGAGTTCCTCGATGAGGGTGTCCAGCTCACTGAGCTTGGCGCGGTAGACGGCGAGCGAGGCGGGGCAGGAGTCCCCGGCCGGATGACCGGCCCGCAGGCACTCGACGAACGGCCGTGTCTCCTCCAGATCGAATCCGAAGTCCTGGAGGGTTCGGATCTGTCGAAGGAGGCGCAGGTCGTCCTCGTCGTACGTGCGGTAGCCGTTCTCCGTACGTCGTGCGGGCAGCAGCCCGCGCGATTCGTAGTAGCGCAGAGTACGGGTGGTGGTCCCGGCGCGTTCCGCCAGCTCGCCGATTCGCATGCATCGACCGTATGCCTTGACGTCGAGGTCAAGGCAAGCGCCGGCCGGCACGGGGAGCCGGTTTCCACCACTCAGGGGTTGAGCACGGCCTCGATGGTGCTCGTCCAGTCATCCGCCCCGTGTCCGCGTTCGACCGCGCGGTCCGCCACCGCCTTGATCGCCTCCAGGTGCGAGACGTCCAGTCCCCGGGCCTGGGCCGCATGCAGGATGTGGTCGACCGACACGGCCATCATCGCCAGATTGGCCTCCTTGCCCGGGTAGCTCCCCGCATCGATCTCGGCGGCCGAACCCTCCGCCATCAACGGCAGGATGTGGGTGATGGTGTTGAGGTAGGGGGCCAGGTCAGCGGCCCGTACACCCTCGGACTTGGCCAGTGCGAACGCATGCACAAGACCCGTGATGCTGCCGTAGAAGAAGTCCAGCAGGGACAGGTCGTAGACGGCTGCGAGCCCGGGGTCGGTACCGACGAACGCGGCCCGCTCGCCCAGCGACTTCAGCACGGACTCATGGCGATCGAAGGACTCCCGCGACCCCGCGTAGAACAACAGTGCCTCGGGCGTGCCGACGAGGGAAGTCGGCACCAAGACCGAACCGTCCAGATAGTCGACGGAGTGCTCCTGCGCCCAGCGCGCCGCGGCCCGGGAGCGCGCCGGCAGATCCGAGGTGAGATTGACCAGCGTCCGCCCCTTGAGGACGTCGCCCAATGGGTCAAGGATGGCCTCCGCCGCGTCGTAGTCCACGACGCAGACGATGACCAACTCGCCGGCGAGGACCGCTTCCCGTGCCGTGGCGGCGAGGACCGCGCCCTGCGCGATCAGCTCATCCGACTTGCCCGGCGAACGGTTCCACACGGTGGTCGGATGACCGGCCTTGACCAGGGCGCCGGCGAGGGCCCGACCCATGGCGCCGAGTCCGATGACGGAGACGGGAGTAGAAGGGGCAGCAGTGGGGATGGAGGCTTGGGAAGGCATGTCCCCATCCTTGGTCGGCGATGTCCTACCGACAAGTACGGACTACAAAGTCAGATACTCACCAGAAGGTAAACATCCAGGTCAACGGGGTCCACTGAGCCCGGAATCGCCTGGCGGACTCCAACGCTCCGCAACTGGCAGCCGGCCTCGGGGACAGGGAATTCGACCGATGATCGGCATTTCCTTTTGTCGGTGTTTCTCACGATCCGACGATGGCCCGCGAAAGAGGGGCGGCCATACGCCGATACGGCTGGTGCCCGCCCGACGCATAGCGGATTGGAGGTCGATAAACCCTGCTCTGCGGGAAACAGCCCGCTAGCTTCATATTCGGCCCATACGAACGGGGGTAGGCCGTGCCGCAAGGAGATCGTGAACCACCGCCGAAGTGCCCTGGCGGGCACCTCGGCATGTCGACCGGTGCCGGCGTCGAGGTGCAGAAGAGACTGGAGGTCCTGATCCAGGACTTCCGCACCAGTGATCCACCCATGCCCGTCGTCGTGCTGCACGCGGAGGACAGCACCGACGACGATCAAGTAGTCAATCTGGTCGAGGAGTTGCACCGGGGGCAGGACGCCCACGGCACCCGGTGCGCCGTCGTCCCCACCACCCAGGAGGGACCGACCGAGGTACGCAAGGCCGCGGCCCTAGTCCGGGACCTCGCCGACCCCAAGCGATGGGACGGGCAGCGCTCGGTCTATCGACGCTACGCCTTCCCACGGCTGCGGTTGGTCCGCGCCATCGAGGACGCGGTGGGAGAGCTAGGTCCCGGCTGGCAGACGGCCACGGGGACGGGCCTCGGCCGGCCCAACCCGGCGCAGCGACTACTCGACCAACTCGCCAAACAGCGCTGGCGGCCCAAGAGCTCCCGGCGGTGGAACCCCGGGCCCGCCCAACTCGACATGGCCCACATCCTGCCGGCGAGCCTGGTCGCGGGCCTGGCGGCACTGCTCGCCCGCAGCCACTGGTCCGTGGCGCTGGCATCCGGAATCGGCTTCCTCGTCTTATTGGTGCTGCTCGACAATGTGCTTCCCGGCCGTGCGCCCATCTTCCTGTGGCTGCGCAGGGAGAGCCGATGGTTCATGACCACGACCTTCCTGCGGGCGGCATCCCGCGGTCGACCCACCGATGTCTCGCTCCTACGACCGGTCCAGTCCTGGAAGGCGATCGCCGCCCGCGCCCAGGACGTGGCCGAGGCGCTCCAGGACGGGGACGACTTCCAACTCCAGCTCTATGTGCTGGCCCTGTTCGAGGATCTGCGCGACAACCACCGCCGCTGGAGTTGGGATCTGCGCGGTCTCAAACGGCATCGACCGCCCATGCTGTTCCTGCCCGAGGCCAGCGCGGACAACGGCGGCATCGAGCTCATCAAGGCGGTGAGCGATGTCCGCAGCCGACGCAGCGAGCTCGACCCCCTGCTGATCGTCGCCGCTGTGCGGGGAGTCGAGGTGTCCCGCCTCCAACGCAGTGTGATCACCCAGCCCGGTGGGACGCTGTGGATCTGGTACCAGGAGTGGACGCGCAACCTCCGCGCCGGGCAGTCCCCCAGCCGGGAACTGGCCGAACTGCCCTGGGTGTTGAAGGTGCCCCTGCCCGGGGTGCGACTCGGACCGCTCGCCGATGGTCGACTTCCGTGCGTACGGGCGGACACCCGGCCCACGGCCGCCCGGGTCGTGTGGTCGCTGCACGCGCTCGTCCTGGTGCTCATGCTGGTCGCGGCAGGGCTGTGGGCCCGGGCGGACGACCTCCAGGACCGGTACTGCTCGGCCTCGGTGCTGACCGCCAACCGGGACACCGAACGCAAGAAGGTGGACGATGATCCGACGGAGTGCATAGGAGTCGCGACCGGCGATGTGCGGTTCACCGACTGGCTGCCGGACGGGAAGGCGTCCGAACACAAGGCCAGTGCGCCCTGGACCTTGCCGTGGCTGGAGAGTCGCATCGCCGAGCAGAACCGCAAGGTCCTCGACAAGCACGGCAAGGACTACCTCACCGTCATCTACGCAGGCCCTCTCAGCTATGACGAGGACGGTGGCTCGTCACCGGTGAAGGGCATCGAGGAACTGGCGGGCGTCCATCTGGCGCAGCAGGTCATCAATGACACGTACCCCGTGAAGCTACGGGTCCTGATCGCCAACGGCGGGGTGGATCTGCGCCATCAGAAGGACATGGCCAAGACCATCGCCGCCTATGCCGCCGAGGACCCGTCCGTGGTCGGGGTGATCGGCACCGGGCGTGATCTGAAGACCAGTACGGAGACCAACAAGACGCTGCGGGACGCGGGGCTGCCCGTGGTGTCGGGCACCAACTCGGCGACCTATCTGCCGCAGCAGTTCGCCAACTGGTTCAGTCTGGCCGCGACCGACGAGTGGCAGGTGCAGCAACTGGGCCTGGTGGCTGCACAGTTGCGTGACCCGAGCCAGATCCAGCATGCACTGGTGCTGGCCCGGGACACCAGCGACTCGGATGACCTCTACACCGATGAGCAGGCGAAGTACGGGGCGCAGATGCTGCGCCAGAAGGGCTTCACCATGCTCCCGGAGTTGCGGTACGAGTTGGACCAGGGCAAGCCGGTGATGCGGGGGCCCGTGGACGCGTTCTGCAAGGGTCCCGATGTGCCTTCGGTGATCTACTTCGCCGGCCGGGTGGAGGACATCGGGCCCATGATGGACCTGCTGGGGACCTCGCCGATCTGTGCCCAGCGCAACATCTCCATCCTCACCGGTGATGACCTGTCGAAGGCCAAGTTCACCCAGGGCACGGACGGGGTGGCCCCCAAGGTGACGCTCTACCACGCCGCCCTGGCCGAGTTGGAGAAGGCGGCATCGATGACGTCCTTCTACAAGGACGCGGGAAGGTATCTGCCGGGGCTGGGCAGCAAGCCGTCCTACAAGACCGCGGCCCTGTCCAGCGGACAGACCGCGCTGGCCCATGACGCGACCCGGGCCCTGTACTGGGCGGCCACCCGTGACGGAGACCCCAACCGCGCCGCGACCTGGGTGAACCTCCGCACGGTCAAGCTCAGCGGGATGGCCACCGGCACGATCGACTTCACCGGCGCTCCCCTGTACGGGGACCGCAGCGGGCACAGCGTCGCACTGAAGGAAGTGCGGAGCTCGGCCGACGGGACACCGCAGCTGAAGGTGCTGTGCAGCCGGGTCGCCGGTGATGCGACGCCGCTCACCCAAGGGGAGTGCACGATCAGCGGGCCCGAGTGAGGTCCGGCACCCGAGTGTGGTGAACGGCCCGCTGCCGTCCGGAACCCCGGACGGCAGCGGGCCCTTCCCTGCTGCGCCCGCGTGGGGGGACGGGGAGGCGGCACCCCGTGCGGTGTTCATCGCGGCGCCGGGCGCACCCACCGCTGCTAGGCGCGCACTCGTAGTCGTCTGAGAAATGGACCACGGCCCGCCCTTCGCCGTGGGGGAAGCGAAGGACGGGCCGAGCGGGGGGATCGGTACGCATGTGCCCCCGGGACCGCGGTTCAATCAGCCGTGCCCTGAGGGGACTTGGGACGGATCGGACCGCTGGGAAGCGTGCTTCACACCTTGGCGGCCGTGTCCTGTTCCGCCCGGGAGCGGGGCAGGTCGGAATCCTTGCCCAGATCCACCGCGGGTGCCGCGACGGGATCGCCGTGGCCTTCGTCGAGCAGGGTCTTCTCGTCGAAGGGAATGCGTCCGGCCAGTACGGCGTCCACCCGTTCCCGGTCGATCTCCTTGGTCCAGGTGCCGACCAGGACGGTCGCCACCGCATTGCCCGCGAAGTTGGTCAACGCACGGGCTTCGCTCATGAAGCGGTCGATCCCCACGATCAGGCCGACTCCGTCGACCAGTTCGGGCCGGTGCGACTGAAGGCCGCCGGCCAGCGTCGCCAGGCCGGCGCCCGTGACTCCCGCCGCTCCCTTCGACGCGATGATCATGAAGATCAACAGGGAGATCTGCTCGGAGGCGCTCAGCGGATCACCCATCGCGTGGGCGATGAAGAGGGAGGCCATCGTCAGATAGATCGCCGTGCCGTCGAGGTTGAAGGAGTAGCCCGTGGGGACGGTGATGCCGACCACGGGCTTGCTGACGCCCATGTGCTCCATCTTGGCGATCAGCCGCGGCAGCGCCGACTCCGACGACGAGGTGGAGAGGATCAGCAGGAACTCACGGCCGAGGTACTTCAGCAAGGAGAGCAGATTGACGCCCGAGACCAGTTTCAGCAGGCCGCCCAGGACGACGAAGACGAACAGCGCACAGGTGATGTAGAAACCGATCATGATCACGGCGAGTGACTTCAGCGCGTCCAAGCCGGTCTCACCGACCACGGCGGCGATCGCGCCGAACGCACCCACCGGAGCGGCCCACATGATCATGGCGAGGATGCGGAACACGAGCCGCTGGATGTGTCCGATGCCGCGCAGCACCGGCTCGCCCGCGGCGCCCATCGCCTGGAGCGCAAAGCCGGCGAGGAGTGCCACCAGGAGTGTCTGGAGCACCTCGCCCTCGGTGAAGGCGGAGACCAGGGTGGTCGGGATGATGCCGAGGAGGAAGTCCGCGGTGGACTCGCCCCCGGCGCCCTCCGCCTGCTTCTCCCCCGCCGCCCGCGTTGCCTCGGTCAACTGGAGTCCCGACCCGGGCTCCAGCACATTGCCGACGAGCAGACCGATGGCGAGCGCCACGGTCGACATAACGATGAAGTAGCCGAGCGCCAACCCGCCGACCGCACCCACCTTGGCCGCCTTGCGCACCGAGCCGATGCCCAGGACGATCGTGCAGAAGATGACCGGGGAGATCATCATCTTGATGAGGTTCACAAACCCCGTACCGATCGGCTTCAGCTCCACCGCGACGCCGGGGGCCACGAAGCCCAAGGTCACACCGAGGACGACCGCTGCGATGACGGCGATGTAGAGATAGTGCGTTCGGTCCCGCCTGCCGGCCGCCGCTGCTGCTGCTGGTGCTGGTGCTGGTGCTGGTGTCAAGGGTGCCTCCTTCGAGCCGTGGGCGCCCGTGCGCCCCGCACGGATCTCCGCGACTATCCAACAGACTGTGACCCGGGTCACCGTTGCGTGCTTTTCGTTCACACAGGCCCCCGCGCCCGCCCTCATGGGAAGTCGACCCCCTGTGCACCATCCACCCGCTGGGCGCGCGCTGTTGACCACCCACCGCACCGGGGCGTGTTCGCCCGCCCCCAGCCCGAAGGTCCGGTCCGTACGTCGATGCGCACCTGCGGCGTGCCGTCGCCGTTGCGCCGCCGGGCAGACTGACCCCATGCGTCTACCCCGCCCCCGCAGTCTCGCGGGACAGCTCTTCGCGATGCAGGTCGTCCTGGTCGCCGCCATCGTGGCGGGGTGCGCCCTGTTCGCCTACATCACCGATCTGCGGCAGGCGGAGGAGACGGCCCGGCTCCAGTCCAAGGCGACGGCGACGGCCGTGGCCCGCTCCCCCTGGGTGATCGCGGCGACCCGCACGGACGATCCGACGGCGACGCTCCAGCCGTACACGGAGGAACTGCGTCGGATCGCCGGGGTCAACTTCGTCGTCATCATGGCCCCCGACGGCACCCGTTGGACCCACCCGGAATCCGATCAGATCGGACGGAAGTATCTGGGCCACATCGATCGCTCGCTCCAGGGCGAGATCTTCAGCGAGAAGCACCTCGGCGTGCTCGGCCCCTCCGTACGCACCGTCGTCCCCGTCTATGACCAGGGCAGGATCACCGGGCTTGTCAGCGCTGGAATCACCATCCACCGGATCAGCGAGCAGGTGCGCGATCAGGTGACCGGGCTGCTGGCGGTGGCGGGCGGGGCGTTGGCGCTCGGCGGGGTGGGAACGTACGTCATCAACGCCCGGTTGCGGCGCCACACCCATGGGATGAACGCCGCCGAACTCAGCCGGCTGCACGACTACCACCAGGCCACCCTGCACGCGGTACGAGAGGGGCTGCTGATGCTGGATGGTCGGCGCCGGGTGGCCCTCGTCAACGACGGCGCGCGGGAGCTGTTGGGACTGCCGGCGGATGCGGTGGGGAGGTCGATCGCGGAGCTGGGCCTGCCGGTGGCGCTGACCGGCGCCCTGTTGGCCTCCGAGCCCAGGGTCGACGAAGTCCATCTCACCGACGAACGGATCATCGTGGTGAACACCAGCCCCGTGGTGGGGGGCGAGCAGCGCGGCACCGTGATCACCTTGCGCGACCACACCGAACTCCAGTCCCTGTCAGGCGAGTTGGACTCCGAGCGCGGCTTCAGTCAGGCGCTGCGTTCCCAGGCCCATGAGGCCGCCAACCGCCTGCACACCGTCGTGTCGCTCATCGAACTGGGGCGGACCGAGCAGGCACTGGCCTTCGCCACGGCGGAGTTGGAGTTGGCCCAGGTGCTCACCGATCGGGTGGTGGGCGCGGTCGGTGAACCAGTGCTGGCGGCCCTGTTGCTGGGGAAGGCGGCGCAGGCGAACGAGCGGGGGGTGGAGTTGGTGTTGGCGCCGGACAGCCGTATCGACGACGGGGTGCTGCCGCCGTCGTTGGCGGCCCGTGATCTGGTGACGATCCTCGGCAATCTCATCGACAACGCGGTGGACGCGGCGTCCGACGCAGCCGCCGCACGGAGCCGAGCGGCGCTGTGGGAGCGGCCCGCCGAAGGCGGCGAAGGCCACACGGACGATACAGACGGCGAAGACACAGTGAGTCAGCGCGAGGGAGGAAGTGCCATCGAGGGCGAGCAGCTCCAGCAGTGCGAGGGGGGTGGTGCGGCGCTGGTCCCGCCGGCCCGCGCGCCCGAGGTCCGGGGCGCGCACAACCTCGCCCCAGAATTCGACGCGCACCTCGACACGCGCCTCGGTACGGACCCTTCCCCGGAGCGGGCGCGCGTCACCGTGACGGCCCTCGCCGGGGAGGGCGAACTGCTGATCCAGGTATACGACACCGGAGCGGGCATCTCCCCGGAACGCACGGACGATGTGTTCCGCCGCGGCTGGTCCACCCATGGCTCCGGTCGGGGGCTCGGTCTCGCGCTCGTCCGACAGGTCGTGGATCGCAGTGGGGGCACGGTGGACCTTATGCCAGGTCCGGACGGCGGCGCCCAGTTCACCGTACGGCTGCCGCTTCGACAGGAGGTGTCGTGATGAGCGAACCGGTGCGCCCCATCCGGGTGTTGGTGGTCGAGGACGACCCGGTGGCAGCCGATGCCCACGCCCTGTACGTCGAACGGGTCTCCGGCTTCACGGTGGTCGGGGTGGTCCACTCCCGGACGGCGGCCGTCCGCGCCCTGGAGCGGACCCCTGTCGATCTGCTGCTGCTGGACCTCTACCTCCCGGACGGCCATGGGCTGCACCTGGTGCGGTCGCTGCGCGCCGCGGGGCACGCGGTCGACGTCATCGCGGTCACCTCGGCACGTGATCTGGCCGTGGTGCGCGAGGGCGTTTCGCTGGGGGTGGTCCAGTACGTGCTGAAACCATTCACCTTTGCGACACTGCGCGATCGGCTCGGTCGGTACGCGGAGTTCCGGGCGGCGGCCGGAGAGGCGAGCAGCCAGGACGAGGTGGACCGGGCGCTCGCCCCGCTCAGGGCCCCTCAGCGCGGGGACCTGCCGAAGGGATTGAGCGGACCGACCCTCGATGCCGTCACCCGCGCACTGCGGGACTCCACCGTGGGGATGACCGCGTCCGAGGTGGGCAGTGCGGTGGGCATCTCGCGGATCACCGCCCGCCGCTATCTGGAGCACCTGGTCAAGGGCGAGCGGGCGGCGCGGAGTCCGCAGTACGGGCAGATCGGCCGCCCGGAACTCCAGTACCGCTGGCTGCGCACCCAGCGCTGAGCACCCATGGGTTCCGGGCTCAGAACACCGACTCGGCCTCGTACATCCGGTCCAGCGGGACCGTCTTGAGTTGCGTCACCGCGTCAGCCAGCGGGGCCATCACCACGTCCGTGCCGCGCAGCGAGGTCATTCGGCCGAACTCGCCCCGGTGCGCGGCCTCCACCGCGTGCCAGCCGAAGCGGGTCGCGAGGACCCGGTCGTAGGCCGTCGGCACTCCACCGCGCTGCACATGGCCCAGGATGACCGGCTTGGCCTCCTTGCCCAGTCGGTACTCCAACTCGGCCGCGAGCCGGTTGCCGATGCCCTGGAAGCGCTCGTGGCCGTACTGGTCGATCTCGCCCTTGCCGTAGTCCATCGACCCTTCGGCGGGGTGGGCGCCCTCGGCGACGCAGATGACGGCGAACTTCTTGCCGCGCGCAAAGCGCTCCTCGACCATCTTCACCAGGTCGGCGACCTCGAAGGGCCGCTCCGGCAGACAGATGCCGTGTGCGCCGCCGGCCATGCCGGACTCCAGGGCGATCCAGCCCGCGTGGCGGCCCATCACCTCGACGACCATCACACGCTGATGGGATTCGGCGGTGGTCTTCAACCGGTCGATGGCCTCGGTGGCGACCGTGACGGCGGTGTCGAAGCCGAAGGTGCGATCGGTGGCGGAGATATCGTTGTCGATGGTCTTCGGCACGCCCACGACGGGCATCCCGGCCTCGGCGAGCATCCTCGACGCGGTGAGAGTGCCCTCGCCACCGATCGGAATCAGTACGTCTATGCCGTACCGCCGCTGCAACTCCCCGCAGTTCTCGGCGGCTTCGCGCAGTCGGGAGCGCTCCAGCCGGGCCGAGCCGAGGATGGTCCCCCCGCGCGCCAGGATGCCGCTGACGGCGTTGAGGTCGAGGGGGCGGTAATGGCCGTCCAGCAGTCCCTTGAAGCCGTCTTCAAAACCGATGACCTCGTCGCCGTGCCCCGTCAAGGCCCGGTGCACGACTGACCGGATCACAGCGTTCAGTCCGGGGCAGTCGCCCCCTGCGGTGAGAACTCCGATGCGCATCGTGCGGTGTCTCCTGCTCGTCGGTGTTGCCAGGGTGACAGGTGATCCAGGAATGAATTGTTTCACGCGCCCGGCGGCTACGCCTTCCATTGACCTTTTCTCCGACTACCCCCTGTCCTACCGGCAAGAACGTCGACACCGGTCCCCGCGCACCCGTACAGGGCCCGGCGAGGGCCTCTTCCGACGCTTCCGCACCGCGCTTCCCACCCACCCGACCCGGCAGGCGCTCTAGCTACCCTCGGAGGTATTGTCAAGAGGGAAAAGCCGCCCTCCAGCGGTTTTTTTGTACGAGCTTTTGTACGAGCCGACACCGGGGCAGCCGTACGAGGGCCGGCGGAGGGCACGGGCCGGTACGGACATGGGCGAGCAGGACGGGAGAGCTACGCGTGACGCGCAGCGTGTATGTGACCGGAATCGATCGCGGCGACGGCCGCCAGGTGGTCGAACTGGGGGTCATGGAGCTCCTCACCCGGCAGGTGGACCGAGTCGGCGTCTTCCGCCCCCTGGTGCACGACGGCCCCGATCGACTGTTCGAGCTGTTGCGGGCGCGCTATCGACTGGCCCAGGACCCGGCGACCGTCTACGGCATGGACTACCACGAGGCATCGGCCCTCCAGGCCGAACAGGGCACCGATGAGCTGGTCTCCCAGTTGGTCGAACGGTTCCACCAGGTCGCCCGCGAGTACGAGGTGGTACTCGTGCTCGGCACCGACTTCGCCGACACCCAGTTCCCCGATGAACTCGCGATCAACGCCCGGCTCGCCAATGAGTTCGGCGCCTCCGTGATCCCCGTGGTGGGCGGCCGGGGCCAGACCGCCGAGTCCGTGCGCGCCGAGGCCCGCAACGCGCATCGCGCGTACGAGGCCCTCGGCGCCGAAGTGCTCGCCATGGTCGTCAACCGGGTCGCACCCGAGGACCGCGCGGTCATAGCCGAGCGGCTGGCCGCCCGGCTGCCGGTGCCCTGTTACGTCCTGCCGGACGAGCCCGCGCTCGCCGCCCCCACCGTCGCCCAGATCACCCACACCCTGGGCGGCACGGTGCTGCTCGGCGACGATTCAGGACTCGCCAGGGACGCCCTCGGCTTTGTCTTCGGCGGGGCCATGCTGCCGAACTTCCTCAAGGCCCTCACCCCCGGGTGCATGGTGGTGACCCCGGGCGACCGCGCCGATCTGGTCGTCGGTGCGCTCGCCGCGCACTCCGCGGGGACCCCGCCGATCGCCGGTGTGCTGCTCACCCTGAACGAACGGCCCAGCGAGGGAATCCTCACCCTGGCCTCGCGGCTCGCACCGGGGACCCCGGTGATCTCGGTTCCCGGCACCAGTTGGCCCACCGCCGCGGAGCTCCTCGGCCTCGAAGGCAAGCTCAACGCCACCACGCCCCGCAAGGCGGAGACGGCGCTCGGCCTGTTCGAACGCCATGTGAACACCAGCGAACTGCTCGACCGACTCGCGGTCGCCCGCAGCGGCCATGTCACGCCCATGATGTTCGAGCACGAACTGTTGGAGCAGGCCCGTTCCGACCGGCGCCGGGTGGTGCTGCCCGAGGGCAGCGAAGAGCGGGTGCTGCGCGCGGCCGATGTGCTGATGCGCCGCGACGTCTGTGATCTGACCCTCCTCGGCGACCTGGAAGTCATCCGGAAGAAGGCCGCCGATCTCGGGATCGACCTCAGCGACGTCCAGCTGATCGACCCCAACACCTCTGAACTGCGCCAGCCCTTCGCCGAGCGCTATGCGGAGCTGCGGGCCCACAAGGGCGTATCGGTGGAGTTGGCCTACGACGTCGTGGCGGATGTGAACTACTTCGGCACCCTGATGGTGCAGGAAGGTTTCGCCGATGGGATGGTCTCGGGCTCGGTGCACTCCACCGCCGCCACCATCCGCCCCGCGTTCGAGATCATCAAGACCAAGCCCGATGCCTCGATCGTCTCCTCAGTCTTCTTCATGTGCCTGGCCGACAAGGTCCTCGTGTACGGCGACTGCGCGGTCAACCCCGACCCCGACGCGGCGCAGCTCGCGGACATCGCCGTCCAGTCGGCGGCCACCGCGGCCCGCTTCGGCGTGGACCCGAGGATCGCGATGCTCTCGTACTCCACCGGCACCTCGGGCTCCGGCGCCGACGTCGACAAGGTACGGGAGGCCACCGAGCGGGTCCGCGGCTCGCACCCCGAGCTGAGGATCGAGGGCCCGATCCAGTACGACGCGGCCGTCGAACCGAGCGTCGCCGCCACCAAACTGCCCGAATCCGAGGTGGCCGGCCGGGCGACCGTGCTGATCTTCCCCGACCTCAACACCGGCAACAACACCTACAAGGCCGTCCAGCGCTCCGCGGGTGCGGTGGCCGTCGGTCCGGTGCTCCAGGGCCTGCGCAAGCCGGTGAACGACCTCTCCCGCGGCGCGTTGGTCAGCGACATCGTGAACACCGTCGCCATCACCGCCATCCAGGCCCAGCCGGACCCCGCCGCGAGCGGCCCGGCCGCGTCGACGACCCGCCCGGCGACGTCAGCGGGCGGCCCGGCAGCGTCCGCGTCCCGATGAACCCGTCCACCACAGCCTCCCGCCGCGAAGAGAGCCCCATGACCGCCACCCGCGTACTCGTCCTCAACTCCGGCTCGTCGTCGGTGAAGTATCAACTGCTCGACATGAGCGACGGCGCCCGGCTCGCGGTCGGGCTCGTGGAGCGCATCGGCGAGCAGACGTCCCGACTGGTGCACACACCGCTGGGCACGGGCGGCGAGCCACGCGAGCGCACCGGACCCGTCGCCGACCATGCGGCGGCGCTGCGTGCCGTGGCCGAGGAACTGTCGTCCGACGGTCTTGGACTCGACTCCCCCGAACTCGCGGCGATCGGCCACCGGGTGGTGCACGGCGGGTTGAAGTTCAGCGAGCCGACCGTCGTCGACGATGAGGTGCTCGCGGAGATCGAGCGGCTGATCCCGGTGGCTCCCCTCCACAACCCGGCGAACGTCACGGGCATCCGCACGGCTCGGGAACTGCGCCCGGACCTGCCCCAGGTGGCGGTCTTCGACACCGCATTCCACACGACCATGCCGGAATCGGCCGCCCGATACGCCATTGATGTGGAGACGGCCGACGAGCACCGCATCCGCCGGTACGGTTTCCACGGGACCTCGCACGCCTACGTCTCCCGGGAGACGGCGAAGCTGCTGGGCAAGGCTCCCGAGGACATCAATGTGATCGTGCTGCACCTCGGCAACGGCGCGTCCGCCTCGGCGGTCGCGGGTGGCCGGTGCGTGGAGACCTCCATGGGGCTGACCCCATTGGAGGGCCTGGTGATGGGGACGCGTTCGGGCGATATCGACCCGGCCGTGACATTCCACCTCAAGCGGGTCGCGGGAATGTCCATAGATGAGATCGATGTACTGCTCAACAAGAAGAGCGGGCTGATGGGACTGTGCGGCGACAACGACATGCGGGAGATCCGACGAAGGATCGACGCGGGAGATCGACGCGCGCTGCTCGCATTCGAGATCTACATCCACCGGTTGAAGAAGTACATCGGTGCGTACTACGCGGTACTCGGCCGGGTCGACGCGGTGGTGTTCACCGCCGGCGTGGGCGAGAACGCTGCGCCGGTGAGGGCCGCGGCAGTGGCTGGCCTGGAGGAACTCGGTCTCGCCCTGGACGCGGGGCGCAACGAGGAGCGGTCGGGCGAGGCCCGTGTCATCTCGGCACCGTACGCCCGGGTGACGGTGGCCGTGGTGCCCACGGACGAAGAGTTGGAAATCGCCCGTCAGACCTTCGCATTGGTGGGTGGAAATCCGCCCGAGTGAGCACCATCGCGCCCATGTGTTCTTTTCACCAGCCGAAATATTCCGAGTCGAAACAAACCGATAGGATCGCCTTATGCGCCGTTCCAAAATCGTCTGCACACTGGGCCCCGCCGTCGACTCGTACGAGCAGCTGAAAGCTCTCATCGAGGCCGGTATGAACGTGGCCCGTTTCAACATGAGCCACGGATCACACGCCGAGCACGAGGAGCGGTACCACCGCGTCCGCAAGGCCGCCGAGGACACCGGCCGCGCGCTGGGAGTGCTCGCCGACCTCCAGGGCCCGAAGATCCGTCTGGAAACCTTCGCCGAGGGTCCGGTGGAGTTGGTCCGGGGCGATGAGTTCACCATCACCACCGAGGACGTGGACGGCGACAAGTCCATCTGCGGCACCACGTACAAGGGCCTGCCGGGCGATGTCTCCAACGGCGACCAGATCCTGATCAACGACGGCAACGTCGAACTGCGGGTCGTCGAGATCGAGGGCCCCCGGGTGAAGACGATCGTCGTCGAGGGCGGTGTGATCTCCGACCACAAGGGCATCAACCTGCCCGGCGCCGCCGTCAACGTCCCCGCGCTGTCCGAGAAGGACATCGACGACCTGAAGTTCGCCCTGCGGATGGGCTGCGACCTGGTGGCCCTCTCCTTCGTCCGTGACGCCCACGACGTCAAGGACGTCCACAAGGTCATGGACGAGGTCGGCCGTCGGGTGCCGGTCATCGCCAAGGTGGAGAAGCCGCAGGCGGTCGCCAACATGGAGGACGTCGTCATGGCGTTCGACGGGGTGATGGTCGCCCGCGGAGACCTGGCGGTGGAGTACCCGCTGGAGAAGGTCCCGATGGTGCAGAAGCGGCTGATCGAGCTGTGCCGCCGCAACGCCAAGCCGGTGATCGTGGCGACCCAGATGATGGAGTCGATGATCACCAACTCCCGTCCCACGCGCGCCGAGGCGTCCGACGTCGCCAACGCGATCCTGGACGGAGCGGACGCGGTGATGCTCTCCGCGGAGTCCTCCGTGGGCGCCTACCCGATCGAGACGGTCAAGACGATGTCGAAGATCGTGACCGCGGCCGAGGAAGAGTTGATGTCCAAGGGCCTCCAGCCACTGGTCCCGGGCAAGAAGCCCCGTACGCAGGGCGGTTCCGTGGCCCGGGCCGCGTGCGAGATCGCGGACTTCCTGGACGGCAAGGCGCTCATCGCCTTCACCAAGTCCGGTGACACCGCCCGCAGGCTCTCCCGCTATCGCGCGTGTCAGCCCATCCTCGCCTTCACCACCGAGGTCGCCACGCGCAACCAGCTGGCGCTGAGCTGGGGCGTGGAGGCTTTCGTGGTGCCGCACGTGCACAACACCGACGCCATGGTGGAGCTGGTGGACGCGGAGCTGCTGAAGCTCCAGCGACACAACGAGGGCGACACCATGATCATCACTGCCGGCTCGCCCCCCGGAGTGCCCGGCACGACCAACATGGTGCGCGTCCATCACCTGGGCGGCCAGAGCTGACGCCTGCCGGTCATCTCACAGGGCCGCGCTCCTCCCGCCATCGTCGGAGGAGCGCGGCCCTTGGCATGTCCGCCCTGGACCCGCAGATCTCGCGGATCCCCCGCCACTCGATGCGACAGCGGGAGTCATCTGCGTCAGTCGTCGTCCTCGCCCGTTTCCACGTAGTTGCGCAGTCCCGGCACGGTCAGCGTGCCGCCGAACTGGCCCGCCTGCCGCACCGTGACATCGGTGAACACGGCGAACGGAACGTCGAGCGGAGGTGGGGTCTGTGGACTGAAGGTGACCGGGATGATGCCGAACAGATTCCCCTTCAGGGACTCCGTGTACATCGTCACCGTGCCTTGCCGGATGGTCGACGTGGAATCCTCCCTGGCCTTCACGTGCATCGTGCTGCCTCCCGGGTACCGGGCCGTCTGGTGGAGGTCCTTGATGTCCACGCTCGACGCCGTGAACTTCAGTGCCTTCTTGACGGTGCCCGCGCCGGTCCGCACCTCGACGATGCCGTGGTAGTTCAGACCCCGGAGGGTCAGCACGGAACTCCGCAGCACCCAGGGGTGTTCGGGCAGCAGCGGGATGCCCGGCTCCAACTCGGCGGCGGCCAGGGCTTCGGGATCGGCGGTGGGGCAGGGGAAGCGCGGCTTCGCTCCGTCCGGGACGTCCTCGTCCTTCTTCGGTTCGAGCCCCTTCGCCTCCTCGTCCAACTCCTTGACGGTGGCGCCGACTTGCTCGGCGGCCTCCTTGATGGCTTCCTTCGTCGGGTCGGCGGATGGCCTCGCCTCTGAGTCCGCAGAGGGCTCCGGGTCCGCCGTCGGGCGATCGGTGCCTTCCGACGCACCCGTCGAAGCGTCGTCCGGCCCGTCGGGGGCTTCATCATCGGGATCTTCCCGGGACTCTTCGCCCTGCACCGCACCGGACTCTGCACCGGACTCGTCGGACTTCTGGGGCGGTTTCCCGTCCGACTTCCCGTGCGACTTCCCTGCGGGTTTTGCCTCTGGCTTGCCGGCGGGCTTCCCGGCCGAACCGGTGGCCGTCGGCCGGTCGGAAGGTTTCTTCTCGTCATCCCCGGTGGACTTCCTCGCCGGAGGGTTCACCAACCCCTCGATGAGGTCCTTGACCGCGTCGCCCACTCCCAACGGATCCAGCGGGTTCCTGGTCTTGGAGGCGGACGGAGACGGCTTCGGAGACGAAGTCGGCCCGGATCCCGACGCCGACTGTGCGCCCCCCGGCAGGTCCTGGGCCGAGGGGGACGCACCGGGCCGGGCATCCTCTTCTTCGCGGCCGTCGTCGCCATCGTCGCCCGGTTCCTCGGAACCATCCGGCCCGTCCGGTTCAGCGGTCGGCCGTGACGGCGATGGCGAAGGCACCGGCGATACGGAGGTGGACGGGCTGGGTTCGGGAGGCGATTTCGTGGGCTCCACCGGTTCGTCCGAGCGGGTGACGCACGGCCCGGGTGCGAAGGGGATCTCCTTCTCGTCGGCCAGGGCCATGCGAGGAGTGAGCCCCATGCCGACCAGGACCGCGGTCGGCATCGCAGCCAGGGCCATCGCCTTGCCCGCGGGCAGTTGGAGCCTGGTCAGCAGGGACTTGCGCGGAGCCGCATGGCGGGGGCCCTTCCTGGCCCGCCCGCCGTCCCCCTCGGGGGGTGTCAGCGGCGAGATGTCACCCTGCACTCTTCCTCCCGCCGTTGGTTTCGGTGGTGGTCTCGGGTGTGTCCGAAGTGGCCGGGACCGGGGCACCCCACTCCCCCGGCTCGATGGAGGACTCCGCTGGGAGAGCGGCAGCCTCGGGCACGGCACGGTCTTCGGCGGGGGTGCCCTCAGCGGTCGGCGGCAGTGGCTCGCCCGGCATCCACGCAATGGAGAGCGCACCGCCGATCATGGCGAAGAGGAATCCGAATACGAAGCCGCCGATGTTGGCCACCGGTAGGGAGACCAGTGCCAGGATGATCGCCGCGACGCCCGCGAAGACCCGGACGAGTGCGTGGAACCACATCGTCAGACCGAGGGTGACCAGCAGTACACCGATGATCAACGAGCCGGCGCCGGCCGTGGTGGCCATGGCGATGGTCAGATTGCCGAGCCGAACGTCGGCGTAAGGGAAGTAGGCGATCGGAACGCCACCGAGCATGGTGAACAGCCCTGCCCAGAAGGGCCGTTGTCCCCGCCAGGTGCTGAACCGCCGCCGAAGGCCGCGGAGGAAGTGCTCATCGTGTCCGGTGGCCATGGACTCGGCGCTCATGGAAAACAGCTCCCTGCTAGCGGTCGTGCGGTGAGAGGGGAGGACGGGCGGGAGCGACCGCGAGAGCCGACGCTCCCGCCCGTCCAGATGTGCCGGATCCCGCTAGCCGGGGAAGCACTCCTTGACGCCCTTGTGCAGCTTCAACTTGAGCCCGCTGAGCTTGAAGGTGCCTGCGGTGGTGGCCCACGCCTTCTGCTTAACGTCGGTCAGCGTCGCCAGGTCGGCGCGCTGAGCGAAGCCGTTCGCGTTCACCTTCCCCTCGGTGCCCGGCTGGATGCCCGGGGCGCCGACGGAACCGGCCGCCACTCCGATGTCGATATTGCGGAACTCGGCGTCCGCCTCCAGGTAGGAGACGTCGAGGTAGAGGTCCTTGGCGGTCACCGGATTGTCGGGATCGGTGCCCGCAGTCAACTCAAGGCTGACGTTGCCGACGAACGGCACCTTCGGCGTGACCACCGACTGACACATGTTGGTGATGGTGGCAGTGCTGAAGCCCGACACGGCGACGGGCTCCGCGAACGGGTTCCCTTCGAGGTCCTTGCCCGATGCGACACTGCCGTACTGAACGAAGTCATGACCGACGAGTGAGTCGGCAGTGACCTTGAACTCCTGGCCGGAGATGCTGAATGACGCGGCGAGTGCTCCTTGGGCCAGACCGATGCCGATCGCGGCCGTTGCGGCCATGCTCGGCACCATGACAAGGGCGAACCGCTTCCATCTGGTTCCGCCACGAGCCAAAGACTCCATGATTTCCTCCTTCTCGGACGTACATCTCCGGATCGGACCGCCAGGTCCGTCCTGAAATGGGAGAAGTGCTTACGTCCTCGGGAAGGAGAGCGCCGTACCGTCCGGCGCATAGCGCGTCCGAAGCACCGGCGATCACCCCCGAGCGACAACCACTGGTCGCGCCTGATGCCTCACGCACAACCTGATTCAGACAGGCCCCACCGACGGTGGGAACCCCCCTGTCCGCGACCGGAGTTGAGGCCGGCCGGCCCGGTGGGGACCCAAGGCGCGTCACACGGCTGGAGACCGGGCGTTGCGGTGTTTGGACCGAGCGTCGCCGATCGTGGTGCATTCCACGCCCGGACACAAGGGGGTTCGTTACTGGCTAGTAACGGGTCGGTGCCGGCGGTATGGCCGACCGCTTTCGCGCGGCCACACAGGGTGCCGCACATCGCCCCACCAGATGCGGAAATCGGTGACCATAGGGGGACAGGAGAGTGCTTTTGCTTTACTACGAGTAACAGCTCGCCGAATTACCAAGTTTTGGTAAAGGGCCGCCACTAGTAGGCATCGCGTCAACAAAAGCGGCGGTGGCGTTCCCGGAACGCCACCGCCATCGACTTCATCGCCCGCCGGGGCCGCAAGGGCCCCCGCGTGCGCGGGTCAACAAGGTCGGAATCAGAAGAGGACCCGGGCCAGGGCCGAGCGGGCCGCCGTCACCCGGGGGTCATCCGGCCCGATCACCTCGAAGAGCTTCAGCAATCGCACCCGTACGGCATCGCGGTCCTCGCCCGCCGTGCGCCGAACGGCCTCCACCAGGCGCCCGAAGGCGTCCTCGACATGTCCGCCGACCAGGTCGAGATCGGCCGCATCGATCTGCGCGTCGGCATCGGCGGGGTCACTCGCCGCCTTGTCGCGCACCTTCTGCGGATCCATGCCGGCGACCCTGCCCAGCAGTTCGGCCTGCGCCAGGCCGAGCTTGGCCTCCGAGTTGCCGGGGTCGTCGGCGAGCACATTGCGGTACGCCTGCACGGCGCCGCCGAAGTCTCCCGCGTCCAGCGCCTGTACGGCGGCTTCCAGCAGGGCGTCATAGGGGCCGACGGGCACCGGGGCGGGGCCGGCCTCCGCAGCGGGCGTCGCATCGGAGTCGACCACGATCCCGGTCAGCCCGAAGCGCTCCTCGCCGACCTGGATCAACTGATCCAGTGTCTGACGGATCTGCTCCTCGGGTGCGGCTCCCTGGAAGAGCGGCAGCGCCTGCCCGGCGACCACCGCAAAAACGGCTGGAATGCCCTGGATACCGAACTGCTGCATCAACATCTGGTTGGCGTCAACGTCCACCTTGGCCAGGACGAACCGGCCGTTGTACTCCAGCGCAAGACGCTCCAGCAGGGGGCTGAGCTGCTTGCACGGCTGGCACCACTCGGCCCAGAAGTCAAGGACGACCGGGACCTCGGCGGACTGCTGGAGCACATCGCGCTCGAAGCCCGCCTCGTCGACGTCGATCACCAGACTGGACGGGGACACGGCACCCCCGCCGCCGTGGCGGGCGGCCTCAGCACGGGCCTGCTCCGCCTTGGCCTTGGCCTCGTTGGCCGCCTTCACCGCGGCGAGGTCGACGACGCCGCTCATGGACATGTTCCTAGGCTGCATGAGTACATCCTCCCCCTTCCGCGCGCGCAAACGAAAAGTACGGACCTTTAGACCGTACGAACCCATGGACGCAGGTACTGCACATGGCTCAAACTGTTCGGCGCGGGGTCCCCACCCGATGCGCCAGTGGTTGTCGCGGAGCGCCTCAGCGCTTTCGCTACGACTCGTAGCGTATCTGTTCGACTTCCGTTCCGTCGCCTCCCACGTGTGAGATTCCTCCGGTGAACTGGCTCACACCAAAGCGCCTACCCGCCGGTATGGTCGCCGTCATGTGCAGCCGTCCCCACCCCACATCAGTACGTACCGGTCGTACGGGACGCCCTCGCAGCACCGAGGCCGACATCGCCATCCTCGAAGCCACCCGGGCGGCACTCGTCGATCTCGGTTGGTCAAAACTGACCATGGGCGATGTGGCGGCCCGGGCCAAGGTCGCCAAAACCACGCTCTACCGCCGCTGGGCGGGCAAGAGCGAACTGGTGATCGACGCCGTGGCCGTGCTCTTCGACGAACTCGAACTACCCGACCGCGGCAGCCTGATGGCCGATGTGGAGGGCGTGGTGTTGCAGTTCGCGAAACTGCTGGAACGACCGGAGACCAGGACCGCACTGATGGCCGTGGTGGCGGAGTCCACGCGGGACGAGGCGCTGCGGGGTCGTATCCGCTCCGCCATCGTGGACCGGCAGAAGTGCTTGGTACTGGAGGGCAGGGCCCGCGCCCAGGCGCGTGGCGAACTGCCCTACGAGGACGACGCAGAGTCCGCCGCACGCAACGCCGATCTGATCTTCGACGTGATCGCCGGGGCAGTGGTCCACCGGACCCTGGTCAGCGCGGAGCCGGTCGACGAGGCATGGGCCCACAGCTTCACCACCCTGCTGCTCTCGGGACTGACCTCCCTGAAGAAGGGCTGACACCGCCCCGGACCGGCTTTCACCTGATCAGTACCGGTCCACGGCATCGGCACCGACGCACGCCGATACGGCACGCACGGCGACGGGCAGAAAAACCACCCGATCACCGTGCGCACCGCGACGGACGATCAGAACCCGGGCGGCTCGGTGTAGGTCCCCCACTCGTCCCGGAGCACATCGCAGATCTCGCCCAAGGTGGCCTCGGCCCGTACGGCGTCCAGCATCGGGCCGATCATGTTCGAACCGTCCCGGGCCGCCGCGAGCATCGCCTCCAGACAGGCACGGACGGCGGCGTCATCCCGGCGCGCCCGGCGTTCGGCGAGCGTCTGCACCTGGTCGCGCTCCACCTCGTGGCTGACCCGAAGGATCTCCAGATCACCGGTGACCGAGCCATGGTGGACATTGACGCCCACGACCCGCTTCTCGCCCTTCTCCAGTGACCGCTGGTAGCGGAAGGCAGACTCGGCGATCTCGCCGGTGAACCAACCGTCCTCAATGCCGCGCAGGATGCCGGAGGTCATGGGGCCGATGGGGTGCTGCCCGTCGGGGTGGGCGAGCCGGCCGCGGTCCTTGATCCGTTCGAAGACCTTCTCGGCCTCGGCCTCGATCCGATCGGTCAGTTGCTCCACGTACCAGGAGCCGCCGAGCGGGTCGGCCACATTGGCGACCCCGGTCTCTTCCATCAGCACCTGCTGGGTGCGCAGGGCGATCTCGGCGGCCTGGGCGCTGGGCAGGGCGAGCGTCTCGTCCAGGGCGTTGGTGTGCAGCGAGTTGGTGCCGCCGAGCACGGCGGAAAGTGCCTCCACCGCGGTGCGCACGACGTTGTTGTACGGCTGCTGTGCGGTGAGGGAGACACCCGCGGTCTGGGTGTGGAAGCGCAGCCACTGGGCCTTGTCCGTCCGTGCTCCGTACACCTCGCGCATCCAGCGGGCCCAGATCCGCCGGGCGGCACGGAACTTCGCGATCTCCTCGAAGAAGTCGAGGTGGGCGTCGAAGAAGAAGGAGAGCCCGGGGGCGAAGGTGTCCACGTCCAGACCACGGCTGAGCCCGAGTTCCACATAGCCGAAGCCGTCGGCGAGCGTGTACGCCAACTCCTGCGCGGCCGTCGCCCCGGCTTCGCGGATGTGGTAGCCGGAGACGGAGAGCGGCTTGTACGCCGGGATGTCCCGGGCGCAGTGCTCCATCAGGTCGCCGATGAGCCGAAGATGGGGCTCGGGCTGGAAGAGCCATTCCTTCTGGGCGATGTACTCCTTGAAGATGTCGGTCTGGAGCGTGCCGTTCAACACGGCCGGATCGACGCCCTGCCGTTCGGCGGCGACCAGGTACATGCAGAAGACCGGTACGGCCGGGCCGCTGATGGTCATGGACGTGGTGACATCGCCGAGGGGGATGTCCCCGAAGAGGACCTCCATGTCGGCCGCGGAGTCGATGGCGACCCCGCAGTGGCCGACCTCGCCGAGTGCGCGGGGGTCGTCCGAGTCCCGTCCCATGAGGGTGGGCATGTCGAAGGCGACGGAGAGCCCGCCGCCGCCCGCGGCGAGGATCATCTTGTACCGCTCGTTGGTCTGCTCGGCGTTGCCGAAGCCGGCGAACTGGCGGATCGTCCACGTTCGGCCGCGGTAGCCGGTCGGGTGCAGTCCTCGGGTGAAGGGGTACTCGCCGGGCCAGCCGATCCGGTCGAATCCCTCGTAAGTGTCTCCGGGGCGGGGTCCGTAAACAGGCTCGACGGGGTCTCCGGAGAGCGTGCTGAAGTCGGCGTCCCGCTTCCGGGCCTGGTCGTAGCGGGCCTGCCAGCGTCGGCGGCCTTGCTCGATGGCGTCAGCGTCCATACAGTCAATTTACTAGGACGTCCTAGTAAATGTCGATGGGAGACCGCCGCGAGCCATACGCACGCGGCGGTGGGGGTCAGGCTCCGGCCGGAACCTTGTTGCCGTCGGTGATCAGGGCGCGGGCCTCACGGCTGATCTTCGGCTCGACAAAGAAGGAGGCCACAGGGATGCAGCCGGCCGCGAGCACCCAGAGCAGCTTGCCGAAGGGCCACTTCGCCTTGGAGCCCAGATCGAACGCGAAGATCACATAGACGATGAAGAGAACACCGTGGATCTGCGAGATCACCATGGTGTCGCCGGTCTCGAAGCCGTACTTCAAGATGATGGCGCCGGTGAAGACGAGCAGCCAGACGGCAGTGATGTACGCCATCACCCGGTAGCGGGTCAGCACGGTTTGTTTCATGGGGTCGAGCGTATCCGGGCAGTCGATGCCCTGTGCCAGCGGGTCTGACCCGTTCCCACCGGCCCCGCAGCCGCTGATGACGGGGATGCGGGGACGAACCCGACGAGCCCCTGCGAAGGAGCGTCGGCGCCGGTTTAGCGTTCGTCGAAATCGGCTGCCGAGACCCGCAACGGCCGCAACATCGCGAAGATCTCCGCACACTCCTCGGAGTCGTACGCGCCGAGCCCGAAGTCCATCTCCATCAGGTCGCGGGTGGCCTCTTCGACGACGCTCCGCCCCTTGTCGGTGATCGACGCGAGGGTGCCGCGCCCATCGTTCGGATTGGGCCTCTTGTCCACGAGACCGGACCGCACCAGTCGGTCCACGGTGTTGGTGACGGAGGTCGGATGCACCATCAACCGCTCACCGATCTTCGACATCGGCAGCTCACCGGCCTTGGAGAAGGTGAGCAGCACCAGGGCCTCGTACCGGGCGAAGGTCAGCTCATAGGGCTTGACGACCGCGTCGACCTCGGCGAGCAGGATCTGCTGCGCGCGCATGATCGAGGTGATCGCCGCCATGGAGGGTACGGGCCCCCAGCGCTGCCGCCAGAGTTCGTCGGCGCGTGCGATGGGATCGAAGGGGAGGCTGAGCGGCTTCGGCACGGCTCCGACCCTATCCATGGACCGCGGGCAGGTCAGCCCCGTCTCGCCCCTCGGTCCGATCACCGTATGAACTCGGCCGATCCAGCGCCGACAAGGCGGAAAACACCTCGGGGCGGGTCGAGTGATCGACCCGCCCCGAGGGAAGTGCCTATGCCTCGACGACACCCTCGCGGCGAGCGCGGGAGGCGATGACCTCGTCGTCCGCGGCACGCTTCAGCTTGCGCTCGGCGTAGAAACCACCCAGCGGCAGGACCGAGAGGACGAAGTAGAGCGCGGCGGTCTTCAGGTCCCACTTGGTGCGGTTCCAGGCGTCCAGCCAGAACAGCACGTACAGGATGAACAGGACTCCGTGGATCATGCCCAGGGCCGGCACCGCGTTGAAGTCGGTGGTCCGCTTCAGCACGGAGGCCACGAGCAACAGGATGAAGGAGACGGCCTCCGGTGCGGAGACCAGGCGGAGACGGTGGAGGGAGGAGGCGGTCTTGATGTCCACGGAGGCACCTTCAGTGGGAGACGATCTTGTGAATGCGCTCACAAGCGCGGGCCCATTGTGTCAGCTTCCTTTGCCATCCCTTTGTCCGGGGTGGGTCCGAGCCGCACGGGTTACTCCCGGATGGCTGTCCTAGTCCCCCATCGGGCGGCTACCGTCGCTATGTGGCAACGTTCCGGCTCCAGGGGAGCAAGGTGCTCGCGGTTGACATGACCGGCGACGCCGTGAAGGCAAAGAACGGGTCAATGGTCGCGTACGACGGCCAGATGGCCTTCAAGAAGCTGTCCGGCGGCGGTGAGGGCATCCGCGGCATGGTGACCCGCCGGCTGACCGGTGAGCAGATGGTCATGATGGAGGTGAAGGGGCAGGGCACCTGCTACTTCGCCGATCGGGCGTCCGAGATCAACTTGGTGGGCCTGCACGGGGACAAGCTGTACGTGGAGTCGAGCAATCTCCTCTGCGCGGACGCCGGGCTGCGGACCGGCACCAGCTTCACCGGGCTGCGCGGCGGGGCGACGGGCAACGGCCTGTTCACCACCACCGTCGAGGGCACCGGCCAGGCGGCCATCATGTCCGACGGACCCGCGGTGGTCCTGCGCGTGACCCCGCAGTACCCCCTGGCGGTGGACCCCGGCGCGTACATCGCCCATCAGGGGAACCTCCAACAGAACTTCCAGTCCGGTGTGACGTTCCGCACCTTCCTCGGCGAGGGCGGTGGGGAGGCGTTCCAGATCCGGTTCGAGGGTGACGGTGTCGTCTACGTCCAGCCCAGTGAGCGCAACACCATCGGAGGGGATGCGTAGCCATGCCGTTCCGAGAGATCAACTCCAGGATGGTCGAGGCGGCCGTCTTCCCCGGCCAGCGGATCTTCAGCCAGCGCGGCGCGATGCTCGCGTACAAGGGCGAGGTGTCCTTCACCCCGAACACCCAGGGCGGTCAGGGCGGGTTGGCATCGATGATCGGGCGCCGGGTGGCCGGCGAGGCGACCCCGCTGATGACGGTCGAAGGCAGTGGCACGGTGATGTTCGGTCACGGCGGCCACCACGTCCACCTCGTACACCTCAGCGGCGACACCCTCTATGTGGAGGCCGATCGACTCCTCGCCTTCGACGGCACCCTGGAGCAGGGGACGATGTTCCTCGGCTCGCAGGGCGGGGTGATGGGCATGGTGCGCGGCCAGGTCACCGGGCAGGGGCTGTTCACCACCACCCTGCGCGGCAGCGGAGCGGTCGCGGTCATGGCCCACGGCGGTGTGGTCGAACTGCCGATCACGCCGGGGCGCTCGATCCATGTGGACCCCCAGGCGTACGTGGCGCATCGCGGTGACGTACAGAACAAGCTCACCACGGCGCTCGGCTGGCGCGACATGGTGGGACGCGGCTCGGGCGAGGGGTTCCAGTTGGAGCTGAGCGGCAGCGGTGCGGTCTACGTCCAGGCATCGGAGGAGAAGCTGTGACCACCCCCGCGCAGAGCTACATCTGGGACCCGACCACCCTGCCCAGCGACGACAACGTCAACCCGTACACCTTCTGTGTGGAGTTGAAGGGCGGTCAGTGGTTCCTCCAAAAGGGGAAGATGATCGCCTACTACGGCCGGATCGACTTCAACGGCATCGGCCACGGCCGGCTGGACCGACTGCTGCGGACCTCGTTCCATTCGCCGCTGCACGCGAGCGACTGGGTGGTGGCCGAGGGCAGCGGCAAGATGCTGCTCGCGGACCGGGCCTTCGATGTGAACTCGTACGACCTGGACCAGGGGAATTTGACGATCCGGTCCGGGAACCTGCTGGCGTACCAGCCGTCGCTGGCGCTGAAGCAGTCAATCGTGCCGGGCTTCCTCACCCTGATCGGTACGGGGAAGTTCGTGGCGGCCTCCAACGGCCCGGTGGTGTTCATGGAACCCCCCATCCGGGTGGATCCGCAGGCACTGGTGGGCTGGGCGGACTGTCCGTCACCGTGCCACCACTACGACCACGGCTATATGACCGGGGTGATGGGCGGGCTGCGTGCCCTGACGGGGATCGGTGGGGCCTCTGGGGAAGAGCATCAATTCGAGTTCGTCGGGGCGGGAACCGTACTGCTCCAGTCGACCGAGACGCTGATGCCGGAGACGGCCACGGGGGCGACGCCGCACCAGGCGGGAGTGCCCGGGGGGCACGGCTCCCCCGCACCGGGCCAGCAAGGTCAACACGGCTCCGCTCCGCGTCTCCCAGGTCAGCTGGGTGATCTCACCCGCCGCTTCGGCCTGTGAGCGGTAGTCTGCGGAGTGTGACGTCGAACGTCTGCACCCCCAGTACGCTGCGGGCTCCGTGCTGACTCCCTGGCCAGTGCCGGGCGTCACACCATGACTTCGTCCGTCTTTCAACTTCTTAGGTAGAATCCATATATGGAGACCGAGACGGCCACTCGCTGGCTGACCGATGACGAGCAGCGCACCTGGCGCACTCACCTGGACGTCAGCCGGCTGCTGATGCACCAACTCGAAAAGGACCTCCAGCCGTTTGGCCTGACCAACAACGACTACGAGATCCTGGTCAACCTCTCCGAGTCCGCGGACCAACGGATGCGGATGAGCGACCTCGCCGCTGCCACGCTCCAGTCCAAGAGCCGCCTCTCCCACCAGATCACCCGCATGGAAACCGCGGGACTGGTCCGACGGGAGAACTGCGAATCCGACCGACGCGGGCTGTACGCGGTGCTCACCGAGCAGGGTACGGAGACCATGCAGCGGGTCGCACCGCACCACGTGGCCTCCGTGCGCCAGCACTTCATCGATCTGATGACGCCCGAGGCACTGGCCGATCTGCGGGCGTCCCTCGCACCGGTCGCCGATCATCTCCGCGGCCGACGCGGCAAGGGCTGAGCGAGGAACACCAGGAAGATCCGGAAGGCGGGCCTTGGGGGGCTCTCTTTCGGATCTCGCCGGATGATCCTCCCGTACCCGGTTCGGCATCTGCCCGCCCGCTGCCACGAGCGGCCGGTGGGCATCCGTACGCGAGCGGGACCCGCCGCCCTTCCGCAGCTGAGGGTCAGACCTACCACCCAGCCGGGCCGACGGCCCGAACGGCCCGGCGAACACACCGCTCACTGGGGCTCCTGATCCTCCCCGCCGGCCCCGGGCGCCCCCGGCAGACTCACCTCGAAGAGCGCACCGCCCTGGGGTCCCTGCCGCACCGTGAGCGTCCCACCGTGACGCTCGGCCACATCGCGGGCGATGGCCAGCCCGAGCCCCGCACCCCCGTCGTCCCTGGTGCGGGCGTCGTCGAGCCGCACGAAACGCTCGAAGATCCGCTCCCGTTCGAGCTCCGGGATCCCCTCACCGTCGTCGGCGACCGTGAGCACGATCCGGTCCCCTTCCGCGCGCACCGCCGCCGTGACCGACTCGTCCGCGTGACGCTGGGCGTTGTCGAGGAGATTGCCGAGCACCCGGGCCAGCTGGGAGCGCGAGCCCACCACGTCCAGCCCGTCGACGACGTCCACCGTGACCGCGATGCGGTCGTGCGTCCGCTGGGAAGCCTCCTCCCGCACCATCGCCCCGAGATCCAGCCGGGCCCGACCCGGCCGCTCCCCCGCGTCCAACCGGGCCAGCAACAACAGGTCGGCCGCGAGTTGCTGAAGGCGTACGGTGTCGGCCACCGCACCCGAAACGTCCAGCAGATCCGGGTGTGCCTCGCCCACTTCGAGTTGGGTGCGCAGCGATGCGATGGGGCTGCGCAGTTCGTGGGAGGCGTCGGCGACGAATCTGCGCTGGCGTTCGACCGAGGCTTCGAGCGCGGCGAGCGTCTCGTTGGTGGTGCGGGCGAGCCGGGCGATCTCGTCGTGCGAGTCGGGCTCCGGAACGCGCCGGGAGAGGTCCTCCGATGCGGTGATGGCCGCCATCTCCGCGCGGATGTCCTCCACGGGCCGTAGCGCCCTTCGGGTCACCAGCCAGGTCACCGCGCCCACGACGACCAGCAGGGCGGGCAGGCCGATCAGCATGGCGTCCCGAACGCTCTCGACCGCCTCCTGTTCGGTGGCGCGCGGTGCACCCCCGAACACGGTGACGGTGGTCCCGCTGCTGTTGGTCGCCTCGACGGCGGCGAAGCGGTAGGGGGCGCTGTCGCCGTCGACGGTGGCGCTGCCGTCGCTGAACTTCTCGCTGCCCGAGACCTGGCCGCGGGCAGGGTCGTCGGAGTCAGCGTCAGCGTCGGAATCCGGGTCGGAATCGGCATCGGAGTCGGTGTCGTTGTCGTTGTCGGCATCCGTGTCGGTGTCGGTGGCTGAGTCCGTGTCCTGGTCCGGGCCGTTCTCCGGGCTGTTTTCCGGGCCTTCGGACGGATCGCTGGACGCGGCACCGGACGGGTCGCGCTCGGACTCGTCGCCCTGCCGTTCGGGCTCGTCGTCCTGCTCGGTGCTCAGCGAGGGCAGCGGTACGGGCCGCACGCTTTGGCTGCTCGTGCCCTCGACGCTCTGGAGATCCGGTGAGACGGCGATGACCTGCCTGTTCTCACCCACCACCTGGACGGGACGGTCCTCGGGGCTCGGTAGGACGAGCTTGTCGGCCGGGGTGTCGAGGGCGAATTGGGAAGCGACCTCGCGGGCAGCGATCTCCGCCTGGAGGTTGATCTTGCCCTCCAGGTTCTGGCGGAGCACGAGGAGCACCCCGAGCCCCGCCGTGATCAGCGCGATCGCCACGACGAGGGTGGCGCCGATGGCCGCCTTGGCCCGTACGGATCTCATGGCGCGGCCACCAGTCGGTATCCCGCACCGCGCACGGTCTGGATGCGGGGGGCGCCCAGCTTTCGACGCAGGGCGCTGATGTAGACCTCGATGATGTTGGGGTCGCCGTCGTAGGCGAAGTCCCAGACGTGTTCGAGGATCTCCGCCTTGCTGACCACGTCACCGGCGCGCACGGCGAGTTGCTCCAGCACGGCGAACTCCTTGGCGGTGAGCGTCACCTCCTCGTCCCCGCGGAAGACCCGACGGGCCGCGGTCTCCACCCGTAGGTCACCCACGGTGAGCCGGGGCGAGCCGCCGGAGCGACCGCGGCGGCGCAGCAGCGCCTTCACCCTCGCGACGAGGACCACGTACGAGAACGGCTTGGTCAGGTAGTCGTCGGCGCCGGTGTCGAGACCCTCCGCCTCGTCGTACTCACCGTCCTTGGCGGTGAGCATCAGGATCGGCACCTCGTCACCCGCGGCCCGGAGCGACGCGCAGACGCGATAGCCGTTCATCCCGGGCAGCATGATGTCGAGGATGACGAGGTCGTACGAGCCCTCGGACGCCTGGTGCAGCCCTTCGAGGCCGTCGTGGACCACGTCCACCGCATAGCCTTCGGCCGTCAATCCCCTGGCAAGGGAGAGCGCCAGCCTCTTCTCGTCCTCCACGATCAACAAACGCATGCGCTCAGGGTCGCAAATCGAAGCTGAAGATCCCTTCAGGTGGCTTCAGGTTGGGTTCAGCATCTCCCCGGCAGATTGGTGTCCACGAAGCCAGCAGGTACGGGGAGGAACCCTCATGAAGCGCAAGATTGCCGTCGCCGTCGCCGTGATCGCCCTGGTGGGCGGCGGTACCTACACTGCGGTCGCCGCGTCCGGCGACCCCGCTCCCTCGTCGAGCATTTCGGCGTCCGAGGCCGCCGGTGCGGCACTGAAGAAGAGCCCGGGGTCGATCGAGTCCATCGGCCTGGACGACGACGCGAAGGGCCAGTGGGAGGTGGAGGTCGTCAGCAAGAACGGCGACGACCAGGACGTCCGGGTGGACGCGAAGGGCAAGGCGTCCCTGTTCTCGGACGACGATGACCGCGACGACGGTGACGACCGCGACTCCGCTGACGACAAGGCCGAGCGCGAGGCCCTGAACGCCGCGAAGGTGAACGCCGAGCAGGCGGCATCCGCCGCCCTGAAGTTCCGTGCGGGCTCCGTCACCGAGGTCGACTTCGACAACGGCCACTGGGAGGTCGAGGTCCGGGACAAGGACGGTCGCGAGCACGAGGTGCGGGTGGACGCCACGACCGGCAAGGCATCGGTCTCGGCAGAATCCAACAACGGCGATGACGCCGATGACAGCGACGACACCAACGACGCCGATGACCGTGATGGCACCGACGACCGTGATGACAGGGACGACAAGAACGACCGCGACGACGACTGATCCCCCCTACCGGGCGGCGCTCCCCCTAGTCGTGGACTGAACGTGGGCTGAACGTGGGCCCAGACCATGGGCATCGCCGCCCCCACAGCCAGGGGCATGCCCCCGGGGCGCCCCGCAGCGCCCCGCCCCTGAACCCCGGCCCGGCCTTGGACCAATCCCCCCGCGTCCAGGCCGGGTCGGGCCTTTGCCCGCCCGGCCCCGGGGCGTCCCGGCCCAGGGGCGTCCCGGCCCAGGGGCCGTCGGATGCGCTACGTCTGCGTCAGTCCCGCCACCAGTTCGTCGGCCGCCGAGTAGGGGTCCGTCTCCCCCGCCACGATCCGCTCGGCGAGCGCCCCGAGCCGACGGTCCCCGTGGAGATCACCGATCCGCTCGCGCAGGGCGGTGACCGCGATCGTCTCCACCTCGACGGCGGCCCGTCGTACCCGGCGCTGTGCGAGGACCCCGTGCTCCTCCATCCAGGCGCGGTGCTTGTCCAGGGCGGCCAGGACCTCGTCCGTGCCCTCGCCCCGGGCCGCCACCGTCTTGACGATGGGGGGACGCCAGTCACCGGGCGAGCGGGCCTCGCCCAACCCGAGCATGTGGTTCAACTCCCGGGCGGTGGCGTCCGCGCCGTCACGGTCCGCCTTGTTGACGACGTAGACGTCCCCGATCTCCAGGATGCCGGCCTTCGCGGCCTGGATCCCGTCCCCCATACCGGGGGCGAGCAACACCACGGAGGTGTCGGCAGCAGCCGCGATCTCCACCTCCGACTGACCCACGCCCACGGTCTCCACCAGGATCACATCGCAGCCCGCGGCGTCCAGGACACGGATCGCCTGCGGGGCCGCCCATGCCAGACCGCCGAGATGGCCTCGCGTGGCCATGGACCGGATGTAGACGCCCGGGTCGGACGCGTGTTCCGACATCCGGACCCGGTCTCCGAGCAGGGCGCCGCCCGAGAACGGCGAGGACGGGTCCACGGCGAGCACCCCCACCCGTTTTCCCGCCTTGCGGTAGGCGCTCACCAGGACCGATGTCGACGTCGACTTGCCGACACCGGGCGAACCGGTGAGGCCGACGACGTACGCGCCCCCGGTCAGCGGGGCCAGTGCCGCCATCACCTCGCGCAGCTGCGGGGACGCCCCCTCCACCAGGGAGATCAGCCGGGCCACGGCCCGTGGCCTGCCCTCCCTCGCATCAGCGACCAGTTGGGGGACGTCCACCATCACTCGGCTCCTCTGTGGTTCGACCGGCCCGAACGGCATGTGCCTGAAGGGATCAGCTCGCCGGTACGCGGACGATCAGGGCGTCGCCCTGTCCACCGCCACCGCAGAGCGCTGCGGCCCCGACGCCACCGCCCCGGCGCTGGAGCTCCAGCGCCAGATGCAGCACCAATCGGGCGCCCGACATACCGATGGGGTGGCCGAGCGCGATCGCACCACCGTTGACGTTCACCTTTTCCGGGGACACCCCGAGGTCCCGCATTGACTGCACGGCGACCGCGGCGAACGCTTCGTTGATCTCGATCAGATCGAGATCGGCGACTTCAAGCCCTTCCTTGCGCAGGGCGTGCGCGATCGCGTTCGAGGGCTGCGAGTGGAGGGAGTTGTCGGGGCCTGCGACATTGCCGTGGGCACCGATCTCGGCGATCCACTCCAACCCCAGCTCCTCGGCCTTGGCCCGGCTCATGACCACGACCGCAGCCGCACCGTCGGAGATCTGCGACGCGGTGCCCGCCGTGATCGTGCCCTCGGCGGCGAACGCCGGACGGAGCCGGCCCAGCGACTCCACGGTGGTCTCGGGCCGGATGCCCTCGTCCTTGGTGACGACGACCGGCTCGCCCTTGCGCTGCGGAATCTCGATGGGCGTGATCTCGGCGTCGAAGACCCCGTTCTTCTGCGCGGCGGCGGCGCGCTGGTGGGAGAGGGCCGCGATCTTGTCCTGATCGGTACGGACGATCTTCAGCAGGGCGTTGTGCCGCTCGGTCGACTCGCCCATCGCGATGTTCTCGAAGGGGTCGGTGAGCCCGTCGTGCGCCATGGCGTCGAGCATTCCCACGGCCCCGTACTTGAAGCCCTCGCGCGACTTCGGCAGCAGATGTGGCGCATTGGTCATCGACTCCTGGCCACCGGCCACGACGATCTCGAATTCACCCGCGCGGATCAATTGGTCGGCCAGTGCGATGGCGTCGAGGCCGGACAGACAGACCTTGTTGACGGTCAGGGCGGGCACGTTCATGGGGATGCCGGCCTTGACCGCGGCCTGGCGTGCCGGGATCTGCCCGGCACCGGCCTGAAGCACCTGCCCCATGATCACGTACTCCACCTGCTCGGGGGCGACGCCCGCGCGCTCCAGCGCCGCCTTGATGGCGAAGCCGCCGAGATCCGCGCCCGAGAAGGACTTCAGGGAGCCAAGGAGCCGTCCCATGGGCGTCCTGGCGCCCGCGACGATCACTGAGGTGTTACCGGTCGTTCCTGACATGAGACAAGATCCCCTTTCAGCACGGAGGCTGAGGAGTGAACGAGGGTTTACCTCAAATGTACTGAGGGGTCCACCACGAGGTCACCGGGCGGTCGGTGTGATCGCGCGCACGTTGCGTAACCGCCGGTACGGCGCTGCACTGGGGGGATGCTGACGCGAATCGACCACATCGGAATTGCCTGCCACGACCTCGACGCGACGGTCGAGTTCTACCGTTCCACGTACGGTTTCGAGGTCCACCACTCCGAGGTGAACGAGGAGCAGGGCGTACGGGAGGCCATGCTCCGGATCAACGGCACCTCCGACGGAGGCGCTTCCTACCTCCAGCTGCTCCAGCCGATCCGGGAGGACTCCCCGGTGGGGAAATGGCTGGCCAAGAACGGGGAGGGAGTTCATCACATCGCGTTCGGCACCGCCGATGTGGACGGTGAAGCGGCGGCCATCCGCGAGAAGGGCGTGCGCGTGCTGTACGACCAGCCGCGCATCGGCTCCATGGGGTCGCGGATCACCTTCCTCCACCCCAAGGACTGCCATGGTGTTCTGACCGAACTTGTCACCTCTGCAACGGAGCACTGACCTCCGGATTCCTGGCCCGGTAGAGTGGGCAATTCCGGGCCGGGGCCGGGTCGGGGCCGCGACGCGTCCTCTCATGTTGATCTGTCACCATTTCCCCGGGGAGCCCGTTCGCCCGGCGAGCGGTGAGAGTGTGAAGCCAGTTGCGACCAGGGGACGGATGGGACCGCGCAGTGCGGGGCTACGAACGCCAGGAGAGCCACCGAGCTGACGACGACCACCTTTCGCGGTTCGAAGCCGAGATGGAACGGCTGAAGACCGAGCGGGAGAAGGCCGTCCAGCACGCCGAGGACCTCGGCTACCAGGTCGAGGTATTGCGCGCGAAGCTCCATGAGGCGCGCCGCAGCCTCGCATCACGCCCCGCCTACGACAACGGCGACCTCGGCTACCAGGCCGAGCAGATGCTCCGCAACGCCCAGGTCCAGGCCGATCAGATGCGGGGGGACGCCGAGCGCGAACTGCGCGAGGCCCGTGCCCAGACCCAGCGCATCCTCCAGGAGCACGCCGAACACCAGGCCCGACTCCAGGCCGAACTGCACACCGAGGCCAACCAGCGCCGCCAGCGACTCGACCAGGAGTTGGCCGAGCGCCGCCAGACCGTCGAAGCCCACGTCAACGAGAACGTCGCCTGGGCCGAGCAACTGCGCGCCCGTACCGAGTCCCAGGCCCGCAGGCTGCTCGACGAGTCGCGCGCCGAGGCCGAGCAGGGCCTCGCCGCGGCGCGCACCGAGGCCAAACGGCTCGCCGACGAGGCCCGCCAGCGGGTCAGCTCGGAGACGGAGAGCGCCCGGTCCGAGGCCGAGTCGATCCTGCTGCGTGCCCGCCGGGACGCCGAACGGCTGATGAACGCCGCATCCACCCAGGCGCAGGAGGCCACCAGCCACGCCGAACGGCTGCGTTCGTCCACCACCGCGGAGTCCGACCAGGCGAGGCAGCAGGCCGCCGAACTGAGCCGCGTCGCCGAGCAGCGGATACAGGAGGCGGAGGAGAAGCTTCGCGAGGCCCGTACCGAGTCGGAACGGGTCCTGACCGAGGCCAAGGAAGCCGCCGCCAAGCAGTTGACGTCCGCGGAGTCGGACAACGAGCAGCGCGCCAGGACCGCGAAGGCGGAGATCGCCCGACTGGTCGGCGAGGCGACCACCGATGCCGAGGCGCTGAAGGCCGAGGCCGAGCAGATCCTCGCCGATGCCCGCGCCGAGGCCGACAAGCAGTTGGCGACCGCCACCGAGAAGGCTCGGACGGCTGCCGCCGAGGACTCCGCAGCAGCGCTCGCCAAGGCCGCCCGAGCGGCCGAGGAGGTCTTGACGAAGGCGTCCGAAGACGCCCAGGAGACCACCCGGAAGGCGAGCGCGGAAGCCGAACGCATCCGCCGCGAGGCCGAGGCCGAGGCGGACCGGCTGCGCGGCGAGGCCGCGGAGCAGGCCGACCAGCTCAAGGGCGCGGCCAAGGACGACACCAAGGAGTACCGGGCCAAGACCGTCGAGCTCCAGGAGGAGGCGCGCCGGCTGCGCGGCGAGGCCGAACAGCTCCGGTCGGAGGCGGTCGCGGAAGGCGAGCGCATCCGTGGCGAGGCCAGGCGGGAGGCCGTCCAGCAGATCGAGGAGGCGGCCAGCACCGCGGAGGGGCTGCTCACCAAGGCGCGCACCGATGCCGATGAGCTGCGCTCCACGGCCAGCGGCGACAGCGAGCGGGTGCGCACGGAGGCGATCGAGCGTGCGACGGCGCTGCGCCGACAGGCCGAGCAGGGCCTTGCCTCAGCGCGCACCGAGGCCGAGCGGCTGCGCGCCGAGGCCGAGGAGCTCGCGGAGGGTGTGCGGGCGGCGGCCGAACGGGCAGCGGCGGAGTTGCGCGAGGACGCCGAGCGGGCGATGGCCGCCCGGCAGGAGGAAGCCGCCGAGGAGCTGGGCCGTCTCCATGCCGAGGCCCAGTCCCGGCGTCAGGCCGCCGATGAGGCGCTGACCGAGGCCCGTGCGGACGCCGAGCAGCTGCGCCGGGACACCGGCGACGAGATCGAGCGGTTGCGCCGGGAGGCCGGCGAGCGGCTGCGTGCGCTTCAGGCCCAGACCGAGCAGGAAGCCGAGCGGCTGCGGACCGAGGCCGCAGCGGACGCAGCGGGCACCCGCGCCGAAGCGGAGAACGCAGCGGTACGGCTGCGCTCCGAGGCCGCGGCCGAGGCGGAGCGGCTCAAGAGCGAGGCGAAGGACACCGCCGACCGGTTGCGCGCGGAGGCAGCAGCGGCTTCCGAGCGGGTGGGTGCCGAGGCCGCGGAAGCGCTGGCAGCAGCTCAGGAAGAGGCGTTGCGCCGCCGCCGCGAGGCCGAGGGCATGGTGGATTCGGCGCGCGCCGAAGCCGACCAGGAGCGCGAGCGGGCCCGCGAGCAGAGCGAGGGGCTCCTCGCCTCCGCCCGCAAGCGGGTCGAGGACGCCCAGGCCGAGGCCCACCGGCTGGTCGAAGAGGCGGACCAGCGGGCCACGGATCTGGTCGCCGCGGCCGAGCAGACCGCGAAGCAGGTGCGGGATGCCGTCGCCGGCCTGCACGAGCAGGCCGAACAGGAGATCGCCGGGCTGCGTTCGGCGGCCGAGCACTCGGCCGAGCGGACCCGTACCGAGGCACAGGACGAGGCGGACCGGATTCGCTCCGACGCCCACGCCGAGCGGGATCGCGCGGCGGAGGACGTGTCCCGGTTGCGGACGCGGGCGCAGGAGGAGACCGAGGCAGCGAACGCGCTGGCCGAACGGACCGTCACCGATGCGATCGAGGAGTCCGAGCGGCTGCGCACGGACACCGCGGAGTACGCCCAACGGATGCGTACGGATGCGTCGAACGCGCTGGCGACGGCCGAGCAGGACGCTTCCCGTACCCGTGCGGACGCCCGGGACGACGCCAACCGGATCCGTTCCGAGGCCGCGACCCTGTCGGATCGGCTCGTGGGCGAGGCGAGTGCCGAGGGCGAGCGGATCAGGACCGAAGCCGAACGACTGCTCGACGAGGCACGCCAATCGGCCGACAAGCGCCGTTCCGAGGCCGCGACCGTGTCCGATCGGCTCGTGCGTGAGGCGACCGCCGAGGGCGAGCGGATCAGGACCGAAGCCGAACGACTCCTCGATGAAGCACGCCAATCGGCCGACAAGCGCCGTACGGATGCGGCGGAGCAGGCCGATCAGTTGATGGCGGAGGCAGGCACGGAGGCGGAGCGGCTGCGCGCCGAAGCCGCGGACACCGTGGGCTCCGCCCAGCAGGCGGCGGAGCGGATGCGGGCCGACGCCCGCAAGGTCGTGGCGGATGCGGAGGCCGTGGCCGAGCGGATGCGCGCCGATGCGCGGGCCGCGGCGGACCGCACGGTGGACGAGGCGCGCGAGGCTTCCGCCAAGCGCCGTCGGGATGCCGCCGAGCAGGCCGACCAGCTCATCAACCGGGCTCAGGAGGAGGCGCTCCGCGCTGCGCTGGAGGCGGAGGAGATGGCCGACACCATGGTGGGGGCCGCCCGCAAGGAGGCCGAACGGCTGCTCGCCGAGGCGACCATCGAGGGCAACACCCTGGTGGAGAAGTCCCGTACGGACGCGGACGAGTTGCTGGTGGGTGCCCGTCGGGACTCGACCGCGATCAGAGAGCGTGCGGAGGAGTTGCGCACGCGGATCGAGAGCGAGGTCGAGGAGCTGCACGAGCGGGCCCGCCGGGAGACCTCCGAGCAGATGAAGACCACCGGCGAGCGGGTCGACCAGTTGATGACGGCGGCGCGCGATCAGCGTGCGGAGGCGGACACCAAGTCCAAGGAGCTGCTGGCCGAGGCGAATTCGGAGGCCAGTTCGGTCCGTATCTCCGCGGTCAGGAAGGCGGAGGGCCTGCTCAAGGAGGCCGAGCAGAAGAAGGCCGAACTCGTACGCGAGGGACAGCAGATCAAGGCCGATGCGGAGGTCGAGGCCAAGCGGCTCGTCGGCGACGGCAAGCGGGAGTTGGACGTCCTGGTGCGCCGTCGCGAGGACATCCAGACCGAGATTTCCCGTGTCCAGGACGTTTTGGAGGCGTTGGAATCCTTCGAGGCGCCGACCACCAACACCAAGGGTTCGAGCGGTTCCTCAGGTGGTGTCAGGGCGGGCGCGACAGCGGGCGCCACCCGTTCGAGTGGCAAGACGTCTGACGGCTAGCCACTCAAAAGGCTGGACATTCTCCAGATCAAACCTGTATCCACTCGATGACACGCCGCTTAGGCCCCTAGGATTCCCTCTATCACCTCACCGGTCTCATTCGACAGGAACCCCATGAGCGACACATCCTCCCCATTCGGCTTCGAGCTCGTGCGGCGTGGCTACGACCGCGGCCAGGTGGACGACCGCATTACCAAGCTCGTCGCCGACCGTGATAGTGCGCTGGCGCGCATCACCTCGCTGGAAAAGCGCATCGAGGAACTCCACCTTGAGACGCAGAACGCCCAGGCCCAGGTCACCGACGCGGAGCCGTCGTACGCCGGACTCGGAGCGCGCGTCGAAAAGATCCTCCGTCTTGCCGAGGAGGAGGCCAAGGACCTGCGTGAGGAGGCCCGTCGGGCCGCCGAGCAGCACCGTGAGCTCGCCGAGTCCGCCGCCCAGCAGGTCCGCAACGACGCCGAGTCGTTCGCCGCCGAGCGGAAGGCGAAGGCGGAGGACGAGGGCGTCCGGATCGTCGAGAAGGCGAAGGGCGACGCCACTCAGCTGCGTACCGAAGCGCAGAAGGACGCGCAGTCCAAGCGGGAGGAGGCGGACGCCCTCTTCGAGGAGACCCGTGCGAAGGCCGCCCAGGCTGCCGCCGACTTCGAGACCAACCTGGCCAAGCGCCGCGAGCAGTCCGAGCGGGACCTGGCATCGCGTCAGGCCAAGGCCGAGAAGCGCCTCGCGGAGATCGAGCACCGCGCGGAGCAGCTGCGCCTGGAGGCCGAGAAGCTGCGTACGGACGCCGAGCGTCGGGCCCGCCAGACGGTGGAGACCGCGCAGCGTCAGTCCGAGGACATCGTGGCCGACGCCAACGCCAAGGCCGACCGGATCCGCAGCGAATCGGAGCGCGAGCTGGCGGCGCTCACCAACCGCCGCGACTCGATCAACGCGCAGCTGACCAACGTCCGCGAGATGCTGGCCACGTTGACCGGTGCCGCGGTGGCCGCGGCGGGCAACCCCGTCGACGACGAGCCCATCTCCCGGGGCGTCCCGGCCCAGCAGTCCCGCTGATCCCCGCCCCGCTCGGGGCCGCGCATGTCGAAAGCCCCCCGCCGCTCAAAAGTGGCGGGGGGCTTTGCGCACGCCGTACGGTGTCCGCATGATCGAGCTGGATGGCCTCACCAAACACTTCGGGAGCAAAGTCGCCGTCGACCATCTGTCATTCCAGGTCAGACCAGGGGTCGTGACCGGATTCCTCGGTCCGAACGGCGCGGGCAAGTCGACGACGATGCGCATGATGCTCGATCTGGACAACCCGACCAGCGGCGATGTCCGGATCGATGGCAAGCACTATCGGGAACTGGAAGAGCCGCTGAAGTACATTGGCGCGCTGCTGGACGCCAAGGCCATGCACGGTGGGCGAAGTGCCTACAACAACCTCCTCTGTCTGGCGCAGGCGAACCGCATTCCGGCGTCCAGGGTGGATCAGGTTCTGGACATCGTGGGATTGACCGCGGTGGCCAAGAAGAAGTCGAAGGGGTTCTCCCTCGGCATGGGTCAGCGCCTGGGTATCGCGTCCGCGTTGCTCGGTGATCCCGAGATCCTGATGTTCGACGAGCCGGTGAACGGGCTCGACCCGGAGGGCATCCATTGGATCCGCAATCTGATGAAGGCTCTGGCGTCCGAGGGGCGGACGATTTTCGTCTCCTCGCACCTGATGAGTGAGATGGCCCTGACGGCCGATCACCTCATCGTCATCGGGCAGGGGCGACTGCTGGCTGACACCTCGATGGCGGACTTCATCCAGGAGAACTCCCGTAGTTTCGTCCGACTGCGCTCGCCCGATCAGGAGCGGTTGCGGGACGTGCTCCGGGAAGGGGGCTTCACCGCGATCGAGGCGGGCTCGGGGGTCCTGGAGATCGACGGCGCGACTTCGGAGGAGCTGGGCGAGTTGGCGGCCCGTCACCAGATCACCCTGCATGAGCTGAGTTCCCAGCGGGCCTCGCTGGAAGAAGCGTTCATGCAGATGACCGCAGGCGCGGTGGAGTACCACGCCCACGGGACGAGCCATGCAGGCCCGCCGTCCGATCAGCAGCCGGGGCCCCAGTGGGGCCAGAGCTACCAGAGCAGCAAGGGAGCCTGACCCATGGCCTCGGTACCCGCGGTCCTCCAGTCCGAGTGGACCAAGATCCGTACGGTCTCCTCGACCACCTGGACGCTGGTGTGCGCGTTCTTGGTGACCGTCGGACTGAGCGCGGCCCTGTGCGCCCTGACGAAGGCGACCTTCGACGACCTCAGCCGCGAGGAGCAGTTCACCTTCGACCCGACCCTCATGAGCTCGTCGGGGATGATCCTCGGCCAGTTGGCGATGGTGGTGTTCGGTGTGCTGGTGGTGGGCACGGAGTACAGCTCCGGGATGATCCGCACGTCGCTGGCCGCCGTACCGCAGCGGGCGACCTTCCTCTTCAGCAAGATCACCGTGGCCACGGCACTGGCCCTGGGCGTCGGACTGGCGACAAGTTTCGCGTCCTTCTTCATCGGTCAGGCACTCCTCGGCGAGCACCGGACGACGATCGGCGCGGAGAACGTCCTGCGCGCGGTCATCGGTGGCGGGCTCTACATGGGCCTGATCGCGCTGTTCTCGATGGCGGTGGCCACGATGCTGCGCAGCTCCATCCTGGCGCTGGGCATCCTGATGCCGTTCTTCTTCCTCGTCTCGCAGATCCTCGCCTCGGTTCCGAAGGCCAAGGAGGTGGCGCTCTACTTCCCCGACCAGGCCGGCGCCAGGATCATGCAGGTGGTCCCGGACGCGCTGGGCAGCGAGGAAACGCCGTACGGGCCCTGGGGCGGGCTGGGCATCATGCTGATCTGGGTCGTGGTGGCGCTCGCCGGCGCCTACCTCCTGTTGAAGAAGCGCGACGCCTGACCTCCGCGCACGGACATCGGTGGGCCCGGGTCGCCGGAAGGCGGCCCGGGCTTCTGCGTGTCCGGTGGCGCTGCCGGCGATGCGACCGACAGTCAAAAACCCCGGTGGGAGGTCGCCGATGCCCCGGAAACGACGTCCCGCGGTCGGTCGGGCACGCTCTGCGACGACGAAAGGTCCACGGCCGGGACCCGCAGGCGGACCATGTGTTACCGCCTAGGACGAACTGGGGAGAAAAAGTTATCCTCCTAGTTCTTACGGGGGGCGTGCGGCTGACCAGCCTGGGCCCCGATGACCAGAAGTCGATGGGGCTGGAGAATGATCGAGGCAGTCGGCCTGACGAAGCGCTACGGCGCGAAGACGGCCGTGTACAACCTTTCTTTTCAGGTGAGGCCGGGTGCCGTCACCGGGTTCCTCGGTCCCAACGGTGCTGGCAAGTCCACCACCATGCGGATGATCCTCGGGCTCGACAACCCGACCGAGGGCAAGGTGACCGTGGGGGGTCAGCCGTTCCGGCAGACGACGAACGCACCCCGGCAGGTGGGCGCGCTCCTGGACGCCAAAGCGGTGCACGGCGGGCGGAGTGCCCGTAACCACCTGCTGTCGTTGGCGCAGCTCTCGGGCATTCCGGCCCGCCGGGTGGACGAGGTCCTCGGCGTGGTGGGGCTCCAGGAAGTCGCCCGGAAGCGCTCCAAGGGCTTCTCGCTCGGCATGGGCCAGCGGTTGGGGATCGCGGCGGCCCTGCTCGGCGACCCCCAGGTGCTGCTGTTCGACGAGCCGGTGAACGGGCTGGACCCGGAGGGCATCCTGTGGGTCCGCAATCTGATGAAGCAGCTCGCATCCGAGGGGCGTACGGTCTTCGTCTCCTCGCACCTGATGAGCGAGATGGCCCTGACCGCGGACCATCTGATCGTCATCGGCCGTGGGCAGTTGCTCTCGGACATGAGCGTGAAGGACTTCATCTCCGCCAACTCGGCCGACTTCGCCCGGGTGCGGACTCCGGACAGTGATCCCCAGCTGCGGGAGAAGCTGTCCGCCGCATTGAGCGAGGCCGGCGGGCACGTGGTGCCGGAGCCGGACGGCGGACTGCGGGTGATGGGGCTGCCGCTGCCGCGGATCAGTGATCTGGCGCACGGGGCGGACGTCCGACTGTGGGAGCTGTCTCCGCACCAGGCATCGCTGGAGGAGGCGTACATGCGGATGACGCAGGGAGCGGTCGACTACCGCTCCTCGACGGACCAGAAGGCCGGGCTGATGCAGCAGCCCCAGCCGGGATTCGGTCCGCCGCCGCAGGCCCCCGAGGTGCCGCAGCAGAGCTGGTACGCGCCACCGCCGCCGCAACACGGCCAGCAGCCGCCGGCCCCCGGCGGCCAGGGCCCGGCTCCGACCGCGGCTGCCGTTCCGACCGCGGATCCGCGGCTGCCGGCCGCCTCGACGCCCACGGCCCCGGCCGCGCCCGCGTCCACCCCTGCCGATCTGACCAAGTCCGAGGACCCGCGATGACCACCCCCTACCAGCAGCAGCACGCGCCCGGAGTCGGTTACACCTCGCCGATCCCGATCCGCCGTGCCCACCTCGGTGACGCCATCGCATCGGAATGGACCAAGATCCGTTCCGTACGGTCGACGATCTGGACGCTCGGCGTGATGGCGCTGCTCCTCATCGGCATCGGTCTGGCCATCGCGGCGGCGATCTCCGGCAGTGACACCGATGTGGACGGGCAGCCGATCCTGTCGCTCGGGTTCTTCGGCGTGCTGCTCAGCAGCATCTGTGTGATGACGCTCGGCGTGCTGACGATCGCTTCGGAGTACGGCACCGGGATGATCCGGACCACGCTGACGGCCTGTCCCTCCCGCGGGAGGGTGCTCACGGCCAAGGCGATCGTCTTCTTCGCGCTGGTGTTCACGGTCACCCTGGCCTTCACCCTGCTCGTGGGTGCGGCCCAGGTGGCGATCATCGACCAGGGTTCGCCCAGCTCCGAGGAGTGGCTGCGCTCCACGCTCGGCGTCAGTCTCTATCTGGCCCTGCTCGGTCTGCTCTCCCTGGCCGTGGGCTCGCTGATCCGGCACTCCGCGGGTGCGATCACGATCATGATCGGGTTGGTGCTGCTGCCGCTGGTGATGGCCATGTTCATGTTCACCGAGTCCCTGTCGTGGCTCCAGGACGCACTGCTCGAATACTCGATCCCCAGCCAGCTCGGCGTTCTCTACGACAACTCCGTGACCGACTCGGGCCCCACGGGTTGGGAGCCCTTGTGGATCATGCTCGGGGTCGCGGCCGTCGCCCTGGGGTCCGCGTACGCGACGATGAACGCGCGGGACGTCTAACGACGTTCAGCCGGCACCGGGCGCAAGCTCAGTGCTTGGGAGCATTCCGGGACCGCTGCACCCGTGAGGTGCGGCGGTCCTTGGCGTTCCAGCACGCCTTGTGCCAGTGGCGCCGGTCCTCGACGCCGCCGTGCTGGGGCCAGGCCACGACGTGCGGCATCCCCGACGGGATCTCCTGGTCGCACCCGGGGCAGCGGTACCGCTTGCCGGCGGCACTTGCTCCGGCGACGTGGCGCACGGACCAACCCTCGCCCTGCCAGGACTCGGTACGACCGAAGCCGCCGTACCTGTCCCCGGGGTCACCGGAGGGCTCGGAGGGATTGTCGCCGCCCTTGGGGCGGTTACGGCGCGGGGACACGTGATACCTCACGGGGCAAGTACGGACGTTTCCTGTCGAGTCCAAGCCTACGGTCCAGGGTCGGGGGTACACGTACTACTCAGCGTGAGAGCTGGCCACTCCTCAGGAGCAGTTACCGGAAAATCGCAAGAACTTCACTTCGTGCCGTGCCTTTGGCACGTGTCAGACGTTATTGCCGTCAAGGGGAGTGACGCGTCGGCCGCAAGGAGGCACAAGGCGATGCGCGTGGGTACGTTCGTACTGGCAGCCCAGTTCCCGGGCCAGGGCCAGGGGGAGGCGCTCCACCGAGCGGTGCGATCCGCGGAGGTGGCGGAGGAAGCCGGCTTGGACACGGTGTGGCTGGCGGAGCATCACTTCGTGCCGTACGGCGTCTGCCCGTCCGCCGTGACGCTGGCCGCGCTCCTCCTCGGCCGCACCCGGCGCATCCGGGTGGGCACGGCCGTGAGCGTGCTCCCGAGCGCCCATCCGGTGACCCTGGGCGAGCAGGCCGCGCTGCTCCATCTGACCAGTGGTGGCAGGTTCTCGCTGGGGGTGGGCCGAGGAGGGCCCTGGATCGACCTGGAAGTCTTCGGCGGTGGTCTGCGCGCGTACGAGTCGGAGTTCCCCGAGTCCCTGGATCTACTGCTGCGCTGGCTCCGTGAGCCCCGCGTGAGTGCGCACGGCCCCCGGTTCTCCTTCCGCGAGGTCGAGGTGGTGCCCCGCGCTGGAGAGCTGCTCGACGGTAGTGCGGGCCCCGAGGTCATCGTCGCCTGCACCTCGCCGAAGAGCGTCCGGCTCGCCGCCGAGCGCGGACTGCCCATGCTGCTGGGCATGCACAGCAGTGATGCCGAGAAGGCGGAGATGGTCGGGCTCTGGCGCAGCCACGCCCTGGCGGTCGGCAGATCCCCCGATGAGGTCGCGGAGGTCGCCCATGTGTCGGCAGGAGTGGCTCAGATCGCGGACACCGCGGCCGAGGCGATGGAGACGCTGCTGAAGGCCATGCCCGGCTGGCTCAAACAGGGGTTGGACGCCCATGTCACCGTCGACGGCCGACGCCGGGTGATGCGCGACCCCGTCGCCTACACCGAGCTGCTCTGCGCACTGCATCCCGTGGGCCCGCCCGCTCTCGCCGCCGATCGCCTGGCTGCGACCGCCGAACGCACGGGCATCACGCGCTTCGCCCTGCTGACCGAGGGTTCGGGGGACCTTGCGACCACGGAGGCCAATGTGCGCAGCCTCGGGACCGAGGTTCTGCCCCTGCTGGCTTGAGCCGCCCCGGAGCCATTCGATCGGTGCCCGCAGGAGGGCGCCGCGATCACGCTCCCCGCTCAAGACCCATGCTGCCGCTCCGACATCACCCGTCACGACTCTCGTGATGCGGAGCGGCAGCAAAAGACATCAGCAGTCGCGCATCTCCGGCGACTGGTTCAGCAACTGGCCCCTGATGGAAGTGAAGCGGGCCAGCCGCTCGTCCACCGACGGGTCCAGCGGGAAGACCGCGACGCGATGGCAGTTCTGGAACGCCAGACGCACGCCGAAGTGCCGTTGGAGCGCACCTCGGATCGCATCGCTGGCGAGAGCGCGCAGCAGTTGACCACGTGCCTGCTCATCCGGCGGGGGCGTCTGGTTGTCGGCAAACTCGCCGCCGTCGACCTTCAGCTGTGCCACCAACGTAGTGATCATCTCCCATGCGTATGGCAGGGAGGTCCGGACGCAGTCGACGAAAGCGGCTTCATCGACTTCGCCTCGCTCGGCCTGTTCCAACAGCGCCGGTGAGACGTCGAGCGACATGGGTTCTCCTCTCGCGACCCCGGGTCACGGGGTCATACGGGCAGGGAAGTAGGCGCCGGAGACACCGCCGTACGGTATGTCGTACGGCGACACAGAGTGCGCACCCGGCGACCTGCTGCATCCACGGTAAGTGCGCCGTCCAGAGCGCACCAGGAGATTGGGAGGACAACCGGCCAACGACGAACGGGGACAAGTGGGGCGACCCGAACTGCCTCAGCCAACCGCAGTGGGGCCTCGCAGCAGGGGAGCGTAGGAGGAATCGCGCCGGGTGGGGCAGGTCGAGTAGCGTTGCCCCTCATGCGCCTTGTCATCGCCCGCTGCTCCGTGGACTACGCGGGCCGGCTCACCGCCCATCTGCCCTCAGCTCCCCGTCTGATCCTGATCAAAGCGGACGGCAGCGTCTCCATCCACGCGGACGACCGCGCCTACAAGCCACTGAACTGGATGTCCCCTCCGTGCTCGCTCAAGGAGGGTGACGGCGATGTGTGGACGGTCACCAACAAGGCGGGCGAGAAGCTGATCATCACCATGGAGGAGGTCCTCCATGACTCCTCGCACGAACTGGGAGTGGATCCGGGTCTGATCAAGGATGGCGTGGAGGCGCACCTCCAAGAGTTGCTCGCCGACCGTATTGAGACGCTGGGCAGCGGATACAGCCTGATTCGGCGTGAGTACCCCACGGCCATCGGTCCGGTGGACATCCTCTGTCGCGATGCCGATGGTGCGACCGTCGCCGTGGAGATCAAGCGGCGCGGTGAGATCGACGGGGTGGAGCAGCTGACCCGCTATCTGGAGTTGCTGAATCGCGATCCGCACCTGGCGCCGGTCAAGGGGCTGTTCGCGGCTCAGGAGATCAAGCCCCAGGCGCGGGTGCTGGCGACGGACCGGGGCATCGGCTGCGTCGTCCTCGACTACAACGCCCTGCGGGGCATCGAGGACGACAAGCTCAGACTCTTCTGAGCCCTCTCGAACAGACGCGGTGCGGCCCAGGAAGCCTGGCTTCCTGGGCCGCACCATGCGTTGGGGGCGTTCAGACCAGGGACGGTGAGGCTCCACCGGGCCCCGCCGGCGCGGACGCCGACGACGGCGATCCGCTCACGGGCGCGCTGCTGATCGGTGCGCTCGCGGTGATCCCGCCACCGGACGTGGAGGGTCGGGGAGTGCTCGAACCGGTCGACGACTGGGACGAGGAGGGCTCGCCCGGGTTGGAGGGTCCGGTGGGCGGCCTGCTCGTCGGCGGTGCGGACGACGGCGGTGAAGTGGGCCGGGTCGACTGCGAGGACGACGGACTCTCCCCCGGCTCCTGTGAGCCGCTCGACGACGGGCCCTCGCTGGACCCGGGGGAGCCGGTGGAACCACTGGATTCGCTTGGCCGTGAGGATTCGAACGTCCTGGAGGACGTGGGGCCCGGGTCCACCTCATCGGAGCTGTCCGGGAGCGGGCTCGTGGAGGCGTCCGGGTCAGCGGGGTCGTCGGCGGACTCGGTATCCGGCTCGTCGGCCTGGAGACCGTCCTGTTCGTCGTCCACGTTCGCGGACTGCCCGTTGCGGACGTTCACGCTGGGCGGCTCCTCACCGTCCCCGGCCATGCCCAGGGCGAGCACCGTGCCAAGGAGGGCGACGATCACGGCGCCCGCACCCGCGGCGACCAGATTGCGTCGGGCGCCGCGCAGAACGGCGAACCGCTTGCCGGGCGCCGAGCGCGGCTCCTTGCGGTCGAAGGAGTAGAGCGGCGGCGCCTGCGAGGCCACCAGGGTCTCCGGGATGACCGCGGTCTCCTGGGTACGGGGCTCCGGTTGCTCGTCGCGTTCATCGCGCTCACTGCGGGTGTCGCCCGGGTCGCTTTCATGGGCGAGTTCGGGCGGGACGACGGCTAGACCGGCCGGCAGGGCGAGGGCGGTCCGACCCGGTGGCAGTTCCAGCTCCGGGGCGGGCACCGGCGGCGGCACGGGGGCCGGGACCGCACTGGGCACCAGACCGTTCTCACGGTCGGCGACCAGTGCCAGTGCGCGGCGCCCTGCGACGGTGCCCCGCTTGTCGGCGAGTGCTCCGCGCATGGCGATGGAGGCTTCCAGCTCCGCCCGGGCCCGGTCCAGGCTGTCCGTGCAGAGGGCCAGAACGCCGAGTTCATGGTGGAAGTACGCCTCTTCGGCCACCTCTCCCGCGATGCGGGCGGCCTCCGAACCGACGCGGAGGACGCGCTCCCAGGCACCCCAGTACAACCCCGCGGCGAAAGCGGGCGCAGCACTGCGGGCGAGGAGGACGGCCGCGCTCGCGTCGGCGGCTTCCGTGCCGGGCACCAGAGCGGTGAGCGCGGCCACGATGGCGTCCGCCTCGGCGACGGCCCGCTCAGGGGTGACGGAGGGGTGCGCAGTCCACCAGGCGTAGTGCTGTGCAGTGGTACGGGCGTGGGCCGCGGCCTCGTCGGCGTACCCGCGCTCGGTGAGTTGGACCAGCACGCCCGCGGCGAGCCGGTATCGCCCGCCGACAGGTGAGAGCAGTCCGCAGCGCATCAGTTCGCCGATGGCGGTGTCCGCGTGGGTGTCGCCGATGAGCGCAGGCAGATGGGCCTGGTGCGGGACCTCCCCGCCGAGGGCGACCGCGAAGCGCAGGGTGTTGCGGGCGGACTCGCTGAGCCGCGAGGCGAGCAGGGCCGCGGGCGCCGCACCCTGGCCGAGCGTCGGCAGGGGGACCTCGCCGCCCGTGGCGTCCATGCGGGCGAAGGCTTCGAAGGCGTCGGGGTCCTCTTGGAGTTCCTGGATCTCCTGACGGAGCGCATCGCACTGCCGCAGGAGCGCGCCGGCCTGGACGAAGCGCAGGGGCAGTCCCTCGGATTCGAACCAGAGGTCGCCGGCCCAGTTCTGCTCGTCCTCGGTGAGGGGCCGGTCCACGGCGCGCTTGAGGAGTTCCAGGGATGCGGGGCGGCCGAGTCCGACCAGGGTGACCTCTTCGAGCCGTGAGGCATCGGTGGGGCCGGGCACCTCAGGGGTGGTCGCCGTCAAGAAGGCGCACTCGGGTGCCGCGTTGAGGAGTTCATCGAGGGCCGCGCCGCCGAAGTCGAGGTCGTCGAGGACGACGATCGCACCGATCTCCCCGATGTGGGAGAGGAGTTGGTCTCGGTCGGGACGCTGCTGGGGGGTGGTGTGGATCGCGTTGAAGAGGTCGTTCAGCAGATCGCTCGGAGTGCGTTGGCGGCCGTTGAGGCGAACGACTCCGTCGGGTGCGAGGTCGGTGCACTCCGCGGCCACGGCGTTCAGCAGGGTGGTGCGTCCGGAGCCCGCGGCCCCGGTGACGCGTATCGAGCGGCCCCGGGCGAGCATGCGTATCAGGCGCTCGCGCTCCTCGTCCCGCTCCAGGAGCGGCAGTCGGGGGGTGGCGGGCCCGGCGAGCGCAGGCGGCCTGCCGATGCGCTCGTGTTCGATCCGTTCCGTGGTACTGCGGCGTACGGCGGTGGTGAGCCGGCTCAGGCCGTCAGGGGTGCCTCCCGGTGGGCAGAGCTCGACTTCGCTCCCGTCCACGGGATTGACGGTCAGCAGAAAGTCGCCGGAGATCAGTCGGACCATGCGGGCCGGTGCCTGCCCGGTCTGTCCGAAGCCCGGTGCCGCGGCGTCCCGGGACGGGCGTACCGTGCCTTCTTGTTCGCCGAAGCTCTCGTTGTCCATCGTCCAAGCCCCCAAATGCACTGTGCATAGGTTCGTCCGCCGCCGCGGTCTTCGCGGAGCCCGCGACGGAGGCAGGTACGAAGGAGCCCCTCCCGGTCCACTTCGTACGCCCGGCCGTCGCTTTGCCCCCCGCCAGCCGTACGAGCCCCGTTGCGGCGCTGGCACGGCGGATGAGTGGGCCCAAGACCCCCGCAGGGTATCCACCTGCGGTGGGGTGCTGCCCCGTCCGCGACGTCACAGTCTCATGAGAATCGCCGCAGGGGTCAGCTCAAAGCCGACTACCGGGCTCTGTCGCCGCAGGTGTTGTACAGCTGTTACCGCGCGGTCGCAGGAGCGTCACCGCTGGCACGCGCCTTTTTCACATCACGGTCATCCCACGGAATCCGGAGCATCCCGGAGATCCCGGGAGGTGACACGGGGTGTGGATCAGACCCGAGGAAGCGATTCAGCGGCCAGGCCGCCTTCGATCGCGAGGATGCGGTGCAGCCGGGTTGCCACCAGCAGGCGCTGCATCTGCGGCGGTACGCCACGCAGCACAAGGCGTCGGCCGCAGCGGCCGGCCCGGCGGTGGGCGCCCATGATGACTCCGAGCCCCGTCGCGTCCCACGAGTCGAGGTCGGTCAGGTCGAGTACGAGGTCGCCGTGACCGTCGTCGACCGCCGAGTGCAGGACCGTGCGGGCGTCCGCCGCGCTGCGCACGTCGAGGCGGCCCCCGACGACCAGCTCGGTGTGGTCGCCCCTGATGTGCATATGCGCTCCCCGGGAAGTGCCTCAGTGCCCTGTGCGAATGCCGCCGGCCGCCCTGGCGTCACTCACGCTGGCTGCTCTGACTGTGCTCGTTCGGTGTGCTTGTCGCTCGTTCGCAGTTCTTGGACGTACTTGTCTTTCACCAACTGACTGCCCGAAGGGCACTCCAGTTGCTGGTTGTAAGCGAACCGATACCGAATTCACCCCTGAGGGTGATGTTCGATGGCCTGTCAGCGGGTTTCGTGGGTGTAGAAGCCCTGGCCGCTCTTGCGTCCGATGTCCCCGGCGTCCACCATCCGGCGCATCAGCTCCGGCGGGGCGAACTTCTCGTCCTGGGACTCGGTGTAGATGTTGCTCGTGGCGTGGAGGAGGATGTCCACGCCGGTGAGGTCGGCCGTGGCGAGCGGGCCCATCGCATGACCGAAGCCCAGCTTGCAGGCGAGGTCGATGTCCTCGGCCGATGCCACTCCCGACTCGTAGAGCTTGGCCGCCTCGACGACCAGCGCGGAGATCAGTCGGGTGGTGACGAAGCCCGCCACGTCGCGGTTGACGACGATGCAGGTCTTGCCGACCGACTCGGCGAACTCCCGCGTGGTGGCGAGGGTTTCGTCGCTGGTCTTGTAGCCCCGCACCAACTCGCACAGCTGCATCATCGGCACGGGCGAGAAGAAGTGTGCGCCGACGACCCGCTCCGGATGTTCGGTGACCGCCGCAATCTTGGTGATGGGGATGGCGGACGTGTTGGAGGCGAGTACGGCGTCGTCGCGCACAAGCCGGTCGAGAGCGCGGAAGATGTCGTGCTTGACGTCCAGCTTCTCGAAGACCGCCTCGACGACGATGTCCGCATCGGCGACGGCGTCGAGGTCGGTCGTGGTGGTGATGCGGGCCAACGCCGCTTCGGCCGCGTCCGCTTCGAGCTTGCCCTTGGCCACGAACTTGGCGTACGAGGCCCGGATGCCATCGGTGCCGCGGGTCAGCGCCTCGTCGGTGACATCGCGCAGGACCACGTCCCAGCCCGCCTGGGCGGAGACCTGTGCGATCCCGGCACCCATGAGTCCGGCCCCGATGACGGCAAGCTTCCTGGCCACTGCGACACCCCTTAACACACGTTTACATTTCGCCTCTCGGGCGGAGGTTAGCGCTCCGCGGCGGCCGTGTGGCGGTGAAGAGATGCGCGTCACGTCTCAAATGACGGACATCACACCGGGGTCGGTCAGTGAGGCGTCCGCACGGCGTAGTCATGGACCTTGGCGCTCAGCAGGTCCTCGATCTCGTCCAGGACGGCGAGGGCTTCCCGGGAGACCTCCTCCGGAGGGCGGCCGGCCATCATCTCGGTCCCGATGAAGCTCATGATGGCCTCGTGCGCCCAGGTGATCTGACCGGCGATCAACTGGGGCAGCGGGTCCACGGGACCCGTCGCCAGTTCGGCGCGAAGCTCCGCCTCCAGGTTCTCCCGCACTTCTTGCTGCATCCCCCAGAGACTGGAGCGCAGCGTGGGCGCGGCATGGACGACCAGCAGGAATCGCTCCCATCCGGCGACCAGTCCCACCCGCGGGGAGACTGCTTCGACCTCCGCGCGCAACTCGCGCAGGACGGCGGCGGCGGCCGACTCCCCCGCCGGCCGCCCACGCACCCAGCGGGCGAGGCGCGTGGTCACCTCCCTGCTGCGGTCGAGGAAGAGGTCCTCCTTGGTGGCGAAGTAGTTGTAGACGGTGTTGACGGAGACATCGGCCGCCTCGGCGATCTCCGCGATGGTCACCGCGTCAAAACCCCGCTCCAGGAAGAGGCCGGTGGCGGTGTCGGAGATGTGCTGTCTGGTCTGGCGCTTCTTGCGCTCTCTGAGTCCCTCGGCCATGCCGGGCATCGTAGCTTTTTACTCCCCCGCTTAAATTTTAGAGTCATTGCAAAGTTTCAGCGACTCTGCTTTTCTGGGGCCATGGCAGTCATCAGTGCAACCGGGCTCGCCCGGACCTTCCCCAGCAAGAACGGACCTGTAGAGGCCGTGCGCGGGATCGACCTCACGGTCGAAGGCGGCGAGATCATCGGCTTCCTCGGCCCCAACGGCGCCGGCAAGACGACCACCCTGCGCATGCTCACCACCCTGTTGGCACCCACGGGCGGCCACGCCACCGTCGCCGGCTGCGATCTGGTGCGCGATCCCGCGGGCGTACGTCGCCGGAGCGGCTACATCGCCCAGTCCGGCGGGCTCGACCCCTACGTCAGCGTCCGGGAGGAACTCACCACCCAGGGCAGGCTCTACCGCATGCCCAAGGCCAAGGCCGTGGCACGGGCGGCAGAACTCGCCGAGGACTTCGGCTTCGCGGAGTTGATGGACCGTCCGACCGCGGCCCTCTCCGGTGGCCAGCGGCGGCGGCTCGACATCGCCATGGGCCTGATGCACAGGCCCGACGTGCTCTTCCTGGACGAGCCCACCACCGGGCTCGACCCCGGCAGCCGGGCCGACCTCTGGGAGCTCGTGCGCAGGCTGCGCGACGACCACGGCACGACCGTCTTCCTGACCACGCACTACCTGGACGAGGCGGACGCACTCGCGGACCGGCTGATCATCGTCGACCAGGGCGTGGTCGTCACCGAAGGCACCCCCACCGCCCTCAAGATCCAGTACGGCGGCTCGCAACACGCCACCCTCCAGGACGCCTTCCTCGCCGTCACCGGCCGCGCTCCGGCCCCCGCCGACGCCACCCCACTCACCGTCTGAGGAGTTCCGATGCTGCTCCACGACACCGCACTGATCTTCGGGCGCTATGCCCGGCAGACCCTGCGCTCCCGGTTCCACATCCTCATCGGCATCCTGACGCCGCTGCTCTACCTGCTGTTCTTCGGGCCGCTGCTCACCGGCTTACCCCTGGGTTCCCGGGGCGACTCGTGGCAGGTCCTGGTCCCGGGGCTACTGCTCCAACTCTCCCTCTTCGGGGCGTCCTTCGCCGGCTTCGGCGCCATCGTCGAGCAGGGACAGGGCGTGGTGGAGCGGATGCGGGTCACCCCCGTGAGCCGTCTCGCGCTGCTGCTGGGCCGGGTCCTGCGGGACACCGCACTCGCCGTCTTCCAGGCCGTGCTGCTGGTGCTCGTCGCGCTGGCGATGGGCCTGCGCGCACCGCTCGCCGGAGTCCTCATCGGTCTGGTGTTCGTGGCCCTGCTGGTCGTCTCGCTGGCCTCGTTGTCGTACGCACTGGCGCTCAAGGTCAGCACCCCCCACGAGTTCGGCCCCGCCGTCAATGCCTTCGTGATGCCGTCCATGCTGCTGTCGGGCCTGATGCTGCCGATGACCCTGGGGCCCGACTGGCTGGACGGGCTGTCGCACGCCGTGCCGTTCCGCCATCTGGTCGACGCCGTCCGGGACGCCTACGTGGGCGAGTACACGAGCGCCTCCATGCTGTACGGCGGGATCGTGGCGGTCGCGTTCGCCGCGCTGGGCGTGACGGTGGGCACACGGGTCGTCCGTACGGCCAGCGCATAACTACGCTGGGCCCATGGTCAACCTGACACGCATCTACACCCGTACCGGCGACCAGGGCACGACGGCCCTGGGCGACATGAGCCGCGTCCCCAAGACGGACCTGCGGATCTCCGCGTACGCCGACGCCAACGAGGCCAACGCCGCACTCGGCACGGCGATCGCCCTGGGGCAGCTGCGGGAGGACGTCGTCGGCGTGCTCGTCCGCGTCCAGAACGACCTCTTCGACGTGGGGGCGGACCTCTCCACGCCGGTGGTGGCGGAGCCGAAGTACCCGCCCCTGCGCGTCGAACAGTTCTACATCGACCGGCTGGAGGCGGACTGCGACCGCTTCCTTGAGGAGTTGGAGAAGCTGCGCAGCTTCATCCTGCCCGGCGGCACCCCGGGCGCCGCCCTCCTCCATCAGGCGTGCACCGTCGTGCGCAGGGCGGAGCGTTCGACCTGGGCTGCCTGGGAGGTCCACGGCGAGAGCATGAACCCGCTGGCGGCCACCTATCTCAACCGCCTCTCCGACCTGCTGTTCATCATGGCTCGGCTGGCGAACAAGGAGACCGGTGACGTGCTGTGGGTACCCGGCGGAGATCGCTGAACCCTCGGTGTACCGCTTCGGCCCCGTCGACCTGGATGACCAGGTGGACGGGGCCGAAGCGCCGAGAACTCCAGAAACTCGCAGAACACCGCACGGGCCTTCGCAGCCCGCACGGGCCTTCGCAGCCCGCTCGGGCCGGGCCCTACGGGCGGCGCACCCGGACCGGCTCACGATCCGGCTTCTGGTCGCTCTGCTCGTCCGCCTTCCGGCCCGGCTTCTGGCCGCCGGGGCCCTTGTGGGGCCAGAGCGCGTACGACAGCGCGATCACACCGTGAATGGCGGTGATCTTCCACGCCTGGTAGATCCAGCCCTCCAGCGAGGCGGAGCGGCTCGGGTCCCCGACGTACCAGATCGCCAGGAGCAGCAGTCCGCTCGCAACCGCGGCGCCCACCACCGTCCCGAACCAGATCTTCGCCTCGTGAACGGCCCGTCCCTTTCCGTAGCGCGGCGGCTTCACAGGCGGCGGCGCGCCACCGAACCGATGGGCCGCATGGCCGTCGAGCCAAGTGACCGTGCGGTGCCCGTGCCCGACGGTGTAGCCGATGTAGAGGGCCGCCAGACCGTGCTTCCAACTGGGGTCCGCGCCGTTCTTGAGGTCGATCGCGGTGACGACCAGCAGCACGACCTCCAACAGGGGCTCGCAGAGCAGCAAGGCCATGCCCGTCTTCGGCTTCTTCAGGATGTAGCGCGTGGCGAGCCCTGCCGCCAGCAGCACCCAGAATCCGACCTCGCAGATGATGATCAGCGTGACGATCACGGCACAACTCCTTTCACCGACTCCAGCGTCTCGCTGAAAGAGCCGCCGATCGTCGTCGCCAGTGACGAAGTCGTGCTGCATCTTTCGATGTACTCGCAGCTCACCCGGGCTGCGGACGCCCTGCACCCGTCCCGCCGTGTTGGATGGGCAGGTGACGTTTCCCCGCCCTCACCGTGACGATGTGATCCTCGCCGTCACCGCGTTCCTCGGCGGTGTGCTGCTCTGGTCGCTGGGGCTGTACACCCAGTCCTCCCGCAACGCGCTGCCCCCCTGGGCGGCCCTGGTGCCGCTGGCCGTGATGTCCGCCCAGTCGCTGCTGCGCCGGATACTGCCGCTCGCGATGCTGGCGATCGCCACGGCCGCGCTGATCGCCGATCAGTTCACGGTCGGCAGCCTGGTGACGGTCGTGGTCTTCACGGATGCGGTGTACGCGGCGGTCGTCTACAGCTCCCCCACCGCGGCCCGTCGGGTCCCCGTGGTGTCCGGACTGATCACCGTGGCGTCGACGATCACCCTGCTCGCCGTGTTCCAGGAACCGGTCGGACTGCTGATCGGGGTCATCATCGGACTGATCACTCTCGCCCCCGCCGTCACCGGGAGCATCATCCGCAACCACCGGGAGGCGGCCGACGCGGCCCGGCTGCGAGCCGAGCAGACAGCGCTGCTCGCCGAGATGGACCGGGTGCAGGCGGTGACGGCCGAACGCAGCAGGATGGCGCGCGAACTGCACGACATGGTGGCCAACCATCTCTCGGCCATCGCCATCCACTCCACGGCCGCGCTCTCCCTCAACGACCCGCGCACAACCGAGGAGGCGCTCGGGGTCATCCGGGAGAACAGCGTCGCCGGGCTGTCCGAGATGCGGCGGCTGATCGGGTTGCTCAGACAGAGCAGCGATGACAACGAACCGGCGGCTGCCCCCACCCTCGCCGGCCTCGATGCCCTGATCGCCCAGGCAGGTACCAACGGGGCTGCCAGCGGGCTCACCTTCAGCCTGAACGACCGGCGGGAGGCAGCGAACTCGCTGCCCGCGCCGGTGGAGTTGGCGGCGTACCGCATCGTCCAGGAGTCGGTGACGAACGCCCTCAAGCACGCGGAGTCGGGCCAGGTGGAGATCCATCTCTCCCATGAGCGGGGGCACGCCCTGACCGTGGAGGTGAACAGCCCGTTCGGGAGGAGACCGGGCCCGCGGGCACCGGGCTCAGGGGCTGGGCTAGTCGGGATGCGGGAGCGGGTCGCCCTGTTGAAGGGCGAGTTGACGGCGGGTCCGGTCGAGGGGCCACCGGGCGGCCCGGCCAAGATCTGGTGCGTACGGGCAGTGCTCCCCGTACGGGACGACGACAAGGAGCCATCGACATGACGGACGAACCCGACGAAAGAAGCGGTCGGCGGACCGGGCGGATCCGGGTACTGGTGGCGGAGGACCAGAGCGCGGTGCGCGCGGGACTGGTGCTCATCCTCAGGAGCGCTGCGGACATCGAGGTCGTCGCGGAGGCCGCGGACGGCGAAGAGGCGGTGGAGTTGACCCGGAGCCTCCGTCCGGATCTGGTGTTGATGGATATTCAAATGCCCCGTCTCGATGGGGTTTCAGCCACCCGACAGATCGTTGAGGACCGTCTCGCAGATGTCTTGATCCTTACTACGTTTGATCTTGACGAGTACATCTTCGGCGCGCTAAGAGCTGGCGCCTCCGGATTCCTGCTGAAGAACACCGAGGCGCAGGGTCTGCTGGACGCCGTTCGCACGGTCGCCCACGGAGAGGGCCTGATCGCCCCGGCCGTGACCCGGCGTCTGATCGCGGAATTCGCAGCTCCCAGCCCCGTTCGCTCCCCTGACGCCCCAGACCCCGCCGTACTGGACGTCCTCACCCGGCGCGAGCGAGAGGTCCTCGTGTGTCTCGGCCAAGGACTGTCGAATGCCGAAATCGCGGTACGGCTGTGCATGGCTGAGGCTACTGTGAAAACGCATGTGAGCCGACTGCTGGGAAAGCTGGACCTCCGTAGCCGGGTCCAGGCGGCCGTTCTTGCGCAGGAGTTGGGAATCTGACCCCATCTCTTCACGCCACCGGCTAGCTTTGGTCTGGACCTATTGACGATTGGTCCAGACCTCCTTACTCTCACCGCAACACACGCTGCAGTGAGCCACGCAGAGTGCGCAGTGCACGGTCCTACCCCACTATCCGGACCTCCCCAAGGAGCACCCTTGAGCACTCAACCCCCACCACTCAACGGCTTGAGAAAACGTATGTCTAAAAGATCACGAATAGTCGCGGGTCTGACCGCGCTCGCCCTGCCCCTGGCCGCAATGGTCGCCATGGCATCCCCCGCACAGGCCGCCACCTCGGCCTCCGCGAGCTATGTCAAGGGATCTGACTGGGGCAGCGGCTTCGAGGGCAAGTGGACGGTGAAGAACACCGGCACCACGGCCATCAATGGATGGACCCTTGAGTGGGACTTCCCCACCGGAACCAAGGTCCTCTCGTCCTGGGACGCCGACGTGACAAGCGCCGGCAACCACTGGACGGCGAAGAACAAGCCCTGGGCCAACAACCTGGCCCCCGGTGCTTCCGTGACCTTCGGCTTCAACGGCCAGGGCACCGGTGCCCCGACCGGCTGTAAGATCAACGGCGCTTCCTGTGACGGCACCCCGCCCGGCGACGCTCCCCCGAGCGCTCCCGGCACCGTCACCGCTGGCGACGCCGATGTGACGGAGACCCAGGCGAAGATCAGCTGGGGCGCCGCCACGGACGACAAGCAGGTCAAGAACTACGACGTCTTCCGGGACGGGGCCAAGGTCGCCACCACGACCTCCCTCACCCACACGGACACGGGTCTGACCAAGGGCACCACCTACTCGTACACCGTGCAGGCCCGTGACAGCATCGACCAGCTCGGTCCGCTGTCCGGAGCCCTCTCGGTGACGACCAAGGGCGGGGTCATCGACCCGGGCGCCAAGAAGAAGATGGGCTACTTCACCAACTGGGGCGTCTACGGACGCAACTACTTCGTGAAGAACCTGGACACCTCCGGCACGGCGTCGAAGATCACCCACATCAACTACGCCTTCGGTAACGTCCAGAACGGTCGCTGCACCATCGGTGACGCCTACTCGGACTACGACATGGCGTACGGTGCGGACAAGTCGGTCGACGGTGTCGCTGACACCTGGGACCAGCCCCTGCGCGGTAGCTTCAACCAGCTGCTCAAGCTGAAGAAGAAGTACCCGCACATCAAGGTTCTGTACTCGTTCGGTGGTTGGACCTGGTCCGGCGGCTTCGGCCAGGCCGTTGCCAACCCGACCGCGTTCGCGCAGTCCTGCTACGACCTCGTTGAGGACCCGCGCTGGGCCGGTGTCTTCGACGGCATCGACCTGGACTGGGAGTACCCCAACGCCTGTGGTCTGACCTGTGACACCAGTGGCCCTGCATCGATCACCAACATGATGAAGGCCATGCGGGCGAAGTTCGGCCCGAACTACCTGATCACCGCGGCCACCACGGCCGACGCGTCTGACGGTGGCAAGATCGACGCGGCCGACTACGGCGGCGCCGCTCAGTACCTCGACTGGTACAACGTGATGACGTACGACTTCTTCGGCGCCTGGGACGCAAAGGGCCCGACGGCTCCGCACTCCCCGCTGACCGCGTACACGGGCATCCCGAAGCCGAAGTTCACCTCGGCTGAGGCCATCGCCAAGTTCAAGGCGAAGGGCGTGCCGGCGAGCAAGATCCTGCTCGGTGTCGGCTTCTACGGCCGCGGCTGGACCGGAGTGACCCAGGCGGCACCGGGTGGCACCGCCACCGGCGCTGCTGCCGGTACCTACGAGCCCGGCAACGAGGACTACAAGGTCCTCAAGAACACCTGCCCGTCCACCGGGACCGTCGGCGGCACCGCCTACGCCCACTGTGGCACCAACTGGTGGAGCTACGACACCCCGGCGACCATCGGCTCCAAGATGGCGTGGGCCAAGCAGCAGAACCTGGGTGGCGCCTTCTACTGGGAGTTCAGCGGAGACACCACCAACGGTGAACTCGCGTCCGCCGTGCACAACGGCCTCCAGTAAGACCCAGTAGGTAACCAGCACTGCACTCAGCGCACAGGAGGGGCCGGGGAGAACCATCTCCCCGGCCCCTTCCGCATGCCCGCCCGCCCACTGCCCGCACAGCCAGCGGTGCCGCGCCCCTCGGACAGGGGGGTGACCGTGCCGCCTACTGAACAGCACCACTGAACATCACCGCAGAGCAGCACCCGCAGAGCAGCACTGGCGAACGCGAACACCGCTGTGGACCTGCGCATGCGGCTGCCCGCTTCCCCCGCGCCGCCGCATGGACCTGTCATCGAGCCCGCCGCGGCCCCGGGGAAACGCCCCGCCAGCGGTACGGCATACAACCACCGGTACGGACCCGCTCTCCTGTCGCCCTCCCGGCCACCCCGCTGAAGTGCTCCCCACCGCGATACGACCGGCGACCATCACCCCTGGCCCGGGGAATCCGGGCACAACAAAGGCGCTGCCCCATGGACAGCGCCCTTCTCCAGCATTCACCCATCACTCGGACGAGACCGCGAGAGCTCCTCGATGGTGTCTGACGAGAGCGGCATCCTCCCGAAGGTCGGGCGGAATGTGCCGGACACGGCTCAGGCCACGTTCACCCGCTGGCCGGGAGGTGCCGCCTCCAACCAGGCCAGAAAGCCGGTCAGGGCGTCCTCGCTCATCGCCAGTTCCAGCCGGGTTCCGCGATGCAGACACCCCAGCACCACCGCATCGGAGAGCAGCGCCAACTCCTCCTCGCCCTCCGGAGTGCGACGGGCGACGACCTCGATCGCCGAACGCTCCAGGGTGCGACGGGGACGCGGGGCGTAGGAGAAGACCCGGAACCACATGATCCGGTCCCCGCTGTAGCGGGCGACTCCGTACACCCATCCCTTGCCCGAGAGATCGGGCTCCTCCGGGAGGTTCCACCGGAGGCTGCAGTCGAAAGTGCCGCCGGAACGCTGGATCAGTCGTCGGCGCAGACCGAAGACGAAAAGGCCGATCCCCACCAGTGTGACGACGGCCAGGACGCTCACCAGCACTGCGAGGAACATCTCCACCCACCTCCTCGCATCGTGCTCGTCCTCGTAACCAAACGCACTGCTCTATGCACCTGCATCGCCTCAGCCGCGACACGGTCTGGATGAGTCCAGACCGGGCCGCGGCTGAGGGTTTGACTGTTGGCGGGGTGCTCAGCGCACCGCCACCGCACGCAGTCGGATGTCGGCACGACGCTCGGCGGCGGCGTCCTCCTCCGACTTGGCACGCTCCAGCGCACGCTCGGCGCGCTGGGCATCGATCTCGTCAGCCAGCTCGGCGATCTCCGCCAGCAGCGACAGCTTGTTGTCGGCGAAGGAGATGAAACCGCCGTGCACAGCGGCGACGACGGTCCCGCCCCCCTCCTCGGAGGTGGTACGGATCGTCACCGGGCCCGACTCCAGCACACCGAGCAGCGGCTGGTGACCGGGCATGACGCCGATGTCGCCGGACGTGGTGCGCGCGACGACCAGGGTGGCCTCGCCGGACCAGACCTTTCGGTCGGCGGCGACCAGCTCGACATGCAGCTCAGCAGCCAAGGGTGGCTCCTCGGGTCACCACCCGGCGAAGATGCCGGGTGTTGGGTCAAAGTCTAATGGGGCTTGCGAAGGGGGACGGGACGGACCCGCCCCCCTTCATGAGTCAAAGACTCAGGAGACGCCCAGCTCCTTGGCGTTGGCCTTGAGGTCCTCAATGCCACCGCACATGAAGAACGCCTGCTCGGGGAAGTGGTCGTACTCGCCGTCACAGATCGAGTTGAACGCGGCGATCGACTCGTCGAGCGGCACGTCCGAACCATCGACGCCGGTGAACTGCTTGGCGACGTGGGTGTTCTGGGACAGGAAGCGCTCCACCCGACGGGCACGGTGGACGGCGATCTTGTCCTCCTCGCCCAGCTCGTCGATACCGAGGATCGCGATGATGTCCTGGAGGTCCTTGTACTTCTGCAGGATTCCCTTGACCCGCGTGGCGGCGTCGTAGTGCTCCTGCGCGATGTAGCGCGGGTCCAGGATGCGGGACGTGGAGTCCAGCGGGTCCACGGCCGGGTAGATGCCCTTCTCGGAGATCGGACGGGAGAGAACCGTCGTCGCGTCGAGGTGGGCGAAGGTGGTGGCCGGCGCCGGGTCGGTCAGGTCGTCCGCGGGGACGTAGATCGCCTGCATCGAGGTGATCGAGTGACCACGGGTCGAGGTGATGCGCTCCTGGAGGAGGCCCATCTCGTCCGCCAGGTTCGGCTGGTAACCCACCGCGGACGGCATACGGCCGAGCAGGGTGGACACCTCGGAACCGGCCTGGGTGTACCGGAAGATGTTGTCGATGAAGAAGAGCACGTCCTGCTTCTGCACATCGCGGAAGTACTCCGCCATGGTCAGACCCGCGAGGGCGACGCGCAGACGGGTGCCCGGGGGCTCGTCCATCTGACCGAAGACCAGGGCGGTCTTGTCGATGACGCCCGACTCGCTCATCTCGTCGATGAGGTCATTGCCCTCACGGGTGCGCTCACCGACGCCCGCGAACACCGACACACCGTCGTGGTTGTTGGCGACGCGGTAGATCATTTCCTGGATCAGCACGGTCTTGCCGACACCGGCACCACCGAACAGACCGATCTTTCCACCCTTGACGTACGGGGTGAGGAGGTCGATGACCTTGATACCAGTCTCGAACATCTCCGTCTTGGACTCCAGCTGGTCGAAGCTGGGGGCCTTGCGGTGGATGGGCCAGCGCTCGGTGACCTCGCTGTTCGCCTCCGGGACGTTCAGCACCTCACCGAGGGTGTTGAACACCTTGCCCTTGGTGAAGTCACCGACGGGAACGGTGATACCCGCACCCGAGTTGGTCACCGCAGCCTGGCGGACCAGACCGTCGGTGGGCTGCATGGAGATCGCACGGACCACGCCCTCACCGAGGTGCTGGGCGACCTCAAGGGTCAGGGTCTTGAGCTTGCCGTCCTCGGCCGGGTCGGCCACCTCGACGGTCAGCGCGTTGTAGATCTCCGGCATCGCGTCGACGGGGAATTCCACGTCGACGACCGGGCCGATGACCCGGGCGACGCGGCCCGTGGCAACGGCCGTCTCAACTGTCGTCGTCATTACTTGTCACTCCCCGCGGTCGCGTCGGCCAGGGCACTGGCTCCACCGACGATCTCGCTGATTTCCTGGGTGATTTCGGCCTGGCGGGCCGCGTTGGCAAGCCGGGAGAGGCTCTTGATCAGCTCTCCGGCGTTGTCGGTCGCCGACTTCATCGCGCGGCGGGTGGCAGCGTGCTTGGAAGCAGCGGCCTGAAGCAGCGCATTGAAGATCCGGCTTTCGACATAGCGCGGCAGCAGGGCGTCAAGGACGTCCTCCGCCGACGGCTCGAAGTCGAACAGGGGCAGGATCTCGCCCTTGGTCCCGCTCTCCTCCACGGCCTTCTCAAGGCTGAGCGGCAGCAGCCGGTTCTGCACCGGCGTCTGCGTCAACATCGAGATGAACTCGGTGAAGACGATGTGGAGCTCGTCCACACCACCGTCCGCCGTGTCCTTCTGGACCGCCGCGATCAGCGGGCCCGCGACCTTCTTGGCATCCGCGTAGGTCGGGTTGTCGGTGAAACCGGTCCACGACTCCGCGACCTTGCGCTCACGGAAGCCGTAGTACGAGACACCCTTGCGGCCGACGATGTAGCTGTCGACCTCCTTGCCCTCGGACCGAAGGCGCGTGGTGAGCTGCTCCGCCGCCTTGATGGCGTTGGCGGAGTAGCCACCGGCCAGGCCGCGGTCGCTCGTGATGAGCAGAACAGCGGCCCGCACCGGGTTCTCGGCCTCGGTGGTGAGGGGGTGCTTCGTGTTCGACCCGGTCGCCACCGCAGTCACCGCGCGGGTGAGCTCGGTCGCGTACGGAGTGGAGGCCGTCACCTGGCGCTGCGCCTTGACGATGCGCGAGGCGGCGATCATCTCCATCGCCTTGGTGATCTTCTTGGTCGCGGTGACGGATTTGATGCGACGCTTGTAGACCCGGAGCTGGGCTCCCATGAGTCAGGTCCCTTCCGTCGTCACTTGCTGGTGCTGACCGGAGCGTCTTCGCCCAGAAGCTTGCCGTCCGAGGTCTCGAACTGGCGCTTGAAGGCGGCGATCGCATCGCCGATGGCCTGGATGGTGTCATCCGACATCTTCGCGCCCTCGGCGATGCTGGTCAGCAGCCCCTTGTGCTCGCGGCGCAGGTGCTCCAGCAGCTCGCTCTCGAAGCGACGGATGTCCTCGACCGGGACGTCGTCCATCTTGCCGGTGGTACCGGCCCAGACGGAGACGACCTGCTCCTCGACGGGCATCGGCTGGTACTGAGCCTGCTTGAGCAGCTCGACCATGCGCTTGCCGCGCTCCATCTGCGCCTTCGACGCGGCGTCCAGGTCGGAACCGAAGGCGGCGAACGCCTCCAGCTCACGGAACTGGGCCAGGTCGACGCGCAGTCGGCCGGAGACCTGTCGCATCGCCTTGTGCTGGGCGGAGCCACCGACTCGGGAAACCGAGATACCGACGTTCAGAGCCGGACGCTGGCCGGCGTTGAACAGGTCGGACTCCAGGAAGCACTGGCCGTCGGTGATGGAGATGACGTTGGTCGGGATGAACGCCGAGACGTCGTTGGCCTTGGTCTCGACGATCGGCAGACCGGTCATCGAACCGGCACCCATGGCGTCGGAGAGCTTGGCGCAGCGCTCCAGCAGACGCGAGTGCAAGTAGAAGACGTCACCGGGGTACGCCTCACGGCCCGGCGGGCGGCGCAGCAGCAGCGACACGGCGCGGTAGGCGTCGGCCTGCTTGGACAGGTCATCGAAGATGATCAGGACGTGCTTGCCCTGGTACATCCAGTGCTGGCCGATGGCCGAACCGGTGTACGGCGCCAGGTACTTGAAGCCGGCCGGGTCGGACGCCGGGGCGGCGACGATGGTCGTGTACTCCAGGGCGCCGGCCTCCTCCAGCGCGCCGCGCACGGACGCGATGGTGGAGCCCTTCTGGCCGATGGCGACGTAGATGCAGCGCACCTGCTTGTTGACGTCGCCCGTGCGCCAGTTGTCACGCTGGTTGATGATCGTGTCGACAGCCAGGGCGGTCTTGCCCGTCTGGCGGTCGCCGATGATCAGCTGACGCTGACCACGGCCGATCGGCACCATGGCGTCGACGGCCTTGTAGCCGGTCTGCATCGGCTCGTGCACCGACTTACGCACCATGACGCCGGGTGCCTGAAGTTCGAGGGCGCGGCGGCCCTCGGTGTCGATCTCGCCGAGACCGTCGATCGGGTTGCCGAGCGGGTCGACGACCCGGCCCAGGTAGCCCTCGCCGACGGCGACGGACAGAACCTCGCCGGTACGGGTGACCGACTGGCCCTCTTCGATTCCGCTGAACTCGCCGAGGACGATCGCACCGATCTCGCGCTCCTCAAGGTTGAGGGCGAGACCGAGGGTTCCGTCCTCAAACTTCAGCAGCTCGTTCGCCATGGCCGAGGGGAGACCCTCGACCTTCGCGATACCGTCGCCGGCCACGCTGACCGTACCGACCTCCTCGCGCGAGGCCGCGTCCGGCTTGTACGCCTGGACAAAGTTCTCCAGCGCGTCCCGGATCTCCTCCGGCCGGATCGTGAGCTCCGCCATCTGGGTTCCCTGCTCTCCTTGTTGGGCCCGAAGTTTCTTAAGGGGGTCTGGGGGCGACCCCCAGGAATCTTCTGCAATCTCTGCACGGCCCAACCGGGCCGCTTACTGCCTTGTTCAGTTGGTGACGGCTGTCAGCCGGCCATCCGACGGGTTGCCTCGTCCAGACGGCTCGCGACGGTCCCGTCGATCACCTCGTCGCCGACCCGCACCGAGATCCCGCCGAGGACCTCGGGGTCCACATCGAGGTTCAGGTGCATCTCGCGCCCGTAGACCCTGGCCAGAACACCGCCGAGGCGCTGCTTCTGGACGTCGGTGAGCGGTACGGCCGAGGTGATGACCGCCACCATCCGCTCCCTGCGCGACGCAGCGAGCTTGGACAGGGAGTCGAGTCCCTGTTCCAGGCTACGTCCACGCGGTGCGGTGACCAGACGGATGATCAGTCGCTCGGTGACCGGGTTCACCTTGCCGCCCAGCAGACTGCGCAGCAGTCCGGCCTTGGCGGTGGCGGTGGCGGCCTTGTCGCTCAGCGCGGCGCGCAGATTCGGGCTGGAGTACGCGATCCGGCCGAAGCGGAACAGCTCGTCCTCGACGTCGTCCAGGACCCCGGCGCGCTGGGCCGAGCTGAGATCGGCGGTGGCCGTCAGCTCTTCCAGTGCGTCGACCAGGTCGCGTGACCTGGACCAGCGGGAGCGGACCATACCGGAGACCAGATCAACGGTCTCACCGCTGACCTGCCCGCTGAGCAGGCGCGATACCAGCTGGGCCTTGGCCTCGCCGGCCTGCGCCGGGTCGGTCAGGACCCGACGCAGCGACACCTCGCGGTTGAGCAGCGCGGTGACGGAGGCCAGCCCCTCGGCGAGCGTCGAGGCATCGACGGACGTGGAGTCCGTCAGTGCGTCGAGCGACTCACGCGCAGTGGCGAGGGCCTCACGGCTCGCTCCGTTCAGGGGCTTCACCGGGTGGCCTCTGCCTTCACAGCGCCGTCTTCCAGCTCGTCGAGGAAGCGGTCGATCGTCCGGCTCTGTCGGGCGTTGTCCTCAAGGGACTCACCGACGAGCTTGCCGGCCAGATCGGTCGCAAGCTTGCCGACGTCCTGACGGAGCGCGGCGGCTGCGGCCTTGCGGTCGGCCTCGATCTGGGCGTGACCTGCGGCGATGATGTCCTCACGCTGCCGCTGGCCTTCCGCCCTCATCTCCTGGATGATCGCGGTGCCCTGCTCGGTGGCCTCCTGGCGCAGCCGAGCGGCTTCGTGGCGGGCCTCGGCGAGCTGGGCCTTGTACTGCTCAAGTACGCTCTCGGCCTCGGTCTTCGCCGCGTCAGCCTTCTCGATGCCGCCTTCGATGGCTTCCCGACGCTGCTCCAGAACCTTGTTGATGTTCGGGAGGAGCTTCTTGGCGAGGAAGAAGAAGACGATGGCGAACGCGATCAGGCCGATGATGAGCTCGTCGGCGTGCGGGATGAGCGGCGGCTGCTCCGCCCCCGCTGCCGCAAGATTGAACTGAGTCACATCAGTGCCTTCCGTGAAATATTGGCTGTCAGGTCCGCGTCCTAGTAGACGAAGCCCATGACGATGCCAATGAGGGCGAGCGCCTCACAGAAGGCGAAACCCATGATCTGGTTGGTACGGATCAGGCCGGCAGCTTCGGGCTGACGGGCGAGGGCCTGGGTACCGTTACCGAAGATGATGCCGACGCCGACGCCGGGGCCGATGGCGGCGAGACCGTAGCCGATCGAGGCGACGTTTCCTTCGACGGCGGCAAGGGTCTGGAGAGCGGACATGCCGGTTCTTCCTTCTCTTTCAAGGACCCGGTGGGGGTTGGCCACCGGACGTCTGGGGTGGAGTGACGGGCGAGGTGGGCTCAGTGGTGCTTGGCGAGCGCGCCCTGGATGTAGCTGGAGGCCAGCAGGACGAAGACGTATGCCTGAACTGCCTGGATGAAGAGCTCGAAGACGATCATCACCATGACCAGCACGAAGGACGTGCCGGCGTAGGCAAAGCCGATGCCGCTCATCAGGTAGTAGGTGGCGAGACTGAACATCACGATCAGCAGGTGGCCGGCGAACATGTTCGCGAACAGTCGGACCGCATGCGTGAACGGGCGGATGAGCAGGTTGGAGAAGAACTCCAGGACCACGACGAGCGGGAGGATCGGGCCGAGCGACTTGTCGTAGCCGGTGATGTTCTTCCAGCCGCCGACGAATCCGTGGGTCTTGAAGGTCAGACCGACCCACAGGACGTACACGATCAGGGCGAGACCCGCCGGGAAAGCAATGAGCGACGTCACCGGGAACTGGGCGAGCGGAATGATCGACCAGAGGTTCATCAACCAGATGAAGAAGAACAGCGACACCATCAGCGGGACGTACTTCTCGCCGTCCTTCTTGCCGATGATCTCGTAAACGATGCCGCGGCGAACGAAGTCGTACCCCGCCTCACCGATCATCTGGAGCTTGCCCGGAACCAGCTTCGGCTTACTGAAAGCGGCCCAGAAGAAGGCAACGACCAGGAACGAGCTAATGAAGGCCAGCAACATCGGCTTGGTGAACTCGAAGCCGCTCACCGTGAAGATCGGCTCGTAGAGGAAGGTGTGCAGGCCCGGAGCTGGGAACCCGCACCCAGAAAAGAGCTGGCAATCGGGGTCGAAGGCGAGCATCTGGGGGTCAGCACTCACCGCGGGCTCCTTCAGCGTGGCGCATAGGTACGGCAACCTCGTTGTGTCGGCGCGGCGCGCAGCCGCGGTTCGGCACTGGACTGGTGTTACGGATGTGAGGGCGGCTGGCGGGCAAGGAGCCTCGCGAATGAGCAGGCGTCAGCTCAGATGCCCGCGCCCGCAGAGCCGCAGTTGGCACCGGACGATAGCAGGAACCAGGACCGGTCTTTATACCGCCCCTACCTCTCACGTCGGCGACCCTGCGTTCTCGGGCTTCTGCGCCTTGGTGCCCTCGGGTTCCACGTAAAGGATCTTGGCCTTCATGTAAGCACGGGCCTGTGCGGCGACCCAGACGAGGGTCGTTCCGAGCAGCGTGAAGGCCATGGCCCTGGCGTTGAAGGCCGTGGTGTCCTTGAACGCCGCCATGAAGATGAAGAGCAACAACAACTGTGCCGTGTAGAGCATCAGACCCATGGCCTGGAACAGGTGCGGCAGGGACCTCGCCGTCCGCTGGAGCACCACGAGCCCCATGCCCATGAAGAGCATGACCACCAAGGTGCCAATGGCCGCACCGATCGCCCCCTTTCCACCGGCGATGCCCGCGCTCACCGCGACGGCAACAACGCCCGCGGCAGCCGTGGGTACGGCGGTGTGAATCAGGGTGCGTGCGTCATTTGACGGCATGGCGGCAGCTCCGCTTGCTTGGTGGGGGCAGTGGTGTCGTCATGGACGAGCCTAATCCGGGTCCGAGTCAGGTCCTCGGGGCCAACAGACCGTCGCACTACGGTCCCTTGGCTCTGTCGCCGGTTCTCGTGAACCGTATCACAAACTATTTGAAGAGGTCTTTACCCGACCGTGTGCCAACTATCACACATGAGAGCGAACCTGCGCGTGTGTGCATAGACCGCCCTTTGGTTCGTCTGGTAATGGGCGATAGTGAGCGCTTTGCTAACGGCGGCTCACGGCCTTCCGATGGTCGGAAATGCGCGAACGGGCACCCATGGCGGTCGCCCCGTTGACGCCAACAGGAAGCGGAGCAGACTCTTCCGGGGCCTCTCCAGTCACAGGAGTCTCATCTGTGTCAAGGGCATCGGGGCCCGAAGTCCCGTTGGGGCGAGGAGAAAGCGGTTGTGCCACCTTCTTGCGTCGCCGATAGCGGGGCGGAACAAATGCCTCCGCCCATCGCGGTGCACGCGGAGTGAACCTCGGCAGCAACAACAGCACCAGACCGAGCGTGCTCAGAGCGACGATGACCATCACGATCCACATCGACGCCGAGTTGACCGAGTAGCCGACCACACCGAAGGCGATCAGAGCCGACCAGAAGTACATGATGAGCACCGCACGGCTGTGGGAGTGCCCGATCTGGAGCAACCGGTGGTGCAGGTGCCCACGGTCGGCGGCGAACGGCGACTGCCCGTTCCAGGTGCGCCGCACGATGGCGAGCACCAGGTCGGCGACCGGAATGGCAATGATCGTCAACGGGAGCAGCAGGGGGATGAAGACCGGCAGGGCCGCATGTGTGGCCTGGCGCGTACTGCCCTCGAAGAAGATCTTCAGGGCGTCCGGGTCCACCTGGCCGGTCACCGAGATCGCCGCCGCCGACAGCACAAGACCGATCAGCATCGACCCCGAGTCGCCCATGAAGATCCGCGCCGGGTGCATGTTGTGGGGCAGGAAGCCCAGGCACATGCCCATCAGGATCGCCGTGAAGAGGGTCGCCGGCGCCGCCGCCTCGATCCCGTAGCTGAACCAGATCCGGTACGCGTAGAGGAAGAAGGCCGCCGCGGCCAGGCACACCATTCCGGCGGCCAGACCGTCGAGACCGTCGACGAAGTTCACCGCATTGATACTGATCACGACGAGCGCGACCGTCAGCAAGGTGCCCTGCCACGACGTCAGCGAGACCGTGCCCACACCGGGTACCGGAATCCACAGGATCGTCAGACCCTGCACGACCATCACACCGGCGGCGATCATCTGACCGCCCAACTTGATCAGGGCGTCGATCTCGAACTTGTCGTCGAGGACTCCGATGATCCAGATCAGTGCGGCCCCGGACAGCAACGCCCGCGGTTCGTTCGACAGCTCGAAGACACTGTTCAGGTTCTGTAGGTGGTCGGCGACCAACAGGCCCGCGCACAGGCCGAAGAACATGGCGATGCCGCCGAGCCGCGGTGTCGGTTCTCGGTGTACGTCACGTGCTCGGATCTCCGGCATCGCCCCGGTCGCGATGGCGAACTTGCGCACCGGACCGGTGAGCAAATACGTCACGGCGGCTGTGACACAGAGCGTCAGCAGATAATCACGCACGGGCTGCCCCACAGGAATCGCTGGCCATCTCAGCCCCACACCCTAGCTGTGGTGGCCACTTGTTTGAGGACACCAGGGGGGCCGGCAATGGTTGCACTCGATTCCGGCTACCCCCGATAAGGCGGAAATCTACCCGCAAGCTCGCGTACTTCTGTACGTACTCTCCGCGACTGCTCCCCTTCATCACGTAGAGCCAACGCAAACAGGGCGGCGATTCGTGCCATCTCCTGCTCGCCCATGCCCTGTGTGGTGACCGCAGCGGTGCCCAATCGGATGCCCCGAGCTCCGCCGTGGGGCAGTGCGCAGGTGTCCAGGACCAGCCCGGCAGCCGCCAGGTGCGCCCGTGCCGCCCTCCCGTCCCGACCGAGCGGGGTGGGGTCGGCGCCGATCAGATGGGTGTCCGTACCGCCGGTGAGCACCCCGAACCCCTCCGCCTCCAAACCGGCGGCCAGCACCCGGGCATTGGCCACCACCTGATGCGCGTAGGTGGTGAACGCCGGAGTCGCGGCCTCTCCGAACGCCACCGCCTTCGCGGCGATGGTGTGCATCTGAGCCCCGCCCTGGGTGAAGGGGAACACTGCACGGTCAACCCGCTCGGCCAGCGCACTGTGGCACAGGATCATTCCGCCGCGCGGCCCGCGGAGCACCTTGTGGGTGGTCGCACAGACGACGTCCGCGTACGGAACGGGATTCGGCGCCGCCCCGCCCGCGATCAACCCCATGGGGTGGGAGGCATCCACGATCAGATAGGCGTCGACCTCGTCGGCGATCTCCCGGAACAGGGCGTAGTCCGGGTGCCGGGGATACGAGATCGAGCCGCACACGACGGCCCGCGGGCGGTGCTCGCGCGCCAGCGCACGGACCCGGTCGTAGTCGATCAGACCCGTCTGCCCGTCGACGCCGTAGCCGACGAAGTCGAACCAACGCCCGGAGAGGTTCGCCGGTGAGCCGTGGGTCAGATGCCCACCTGCGGACAGCCCCATCGCGAGGACCGTGTCGCCCGGTTCGAGCAGGGCGGCGTAGGCGGCCAGCACCGCGGACGAACCGGAGTGCGGCTGTACGTTCGCGTGCTCGGCGCCGAAGAGTGCGGCGGCGCGCCTCACGGCCAACCGCTCGGCCTCGTCCACCCACTCACAGCCGCCGTGGTGCCTGGCCCCCGGGTAACCCTCCGCGTACTTGTTGACCAGCGGGGAGCCGAGAGCGGCCAGCACCGCGGGGGATACGAAGTTCTCTGCGGCGATCAGCTGGAGACCCTCTCCCTGACGGGCCGACTCCCCCAGCACGATCTCGGCGACCTCAGGGTCCTGGCGCAGGAGGGAGTCGAAGTCCGCGGGGGTGGCGGTGGGTGCGGCGATGACGGCCATCGTGGGCTCCGGACCTGGCTTTTCGCGCTGAGGGTGTCCCTCCAATGTAGACCGCGGGGTGCCGGGGTGCGGGGTGGCAGATCCGCACCTGCTCCGGTCAGCGCGGCGGAATCCCGGTGAGCGCGGTCAGGACCGGGTCCAGCGCCTGGTTGATCTCATCACCGATCGAACGGAAGAACGTGATCGGCGCACCGTAGGGGTCGTACACCTCGTCCGCGTCGGGGGTCGGCGCCAGCAGCCACCCACGGAGCGCGGCGGCGGCGCGCACCAGGGCCCGCGCACGTTCGACGACGCCTTCGTCCTTGGGGTCCGGCAGGGTCGTCGGGTCGATCGCACGCACCAGACGGGTGAATTCCTTCAGGGTGAAGGTCCGCAATCCGGCCGAGTGACCCATCGAGATGACCTGGGCCCGGTGGTCGCGGGTCGCGGTGAGCACCAGGTCAGCACGGATCACGTGTTCGTCGAGCAGTTCACGGCCGGTGAAGCCCGTCGAGTCCGCCCCGAAATCCGCGAGGACCACTTCGGCGTTGGCCTCCATCGGGGCGCCTTCGTGTCCCCAGGTGCCTGCGCTCTCGACGATCAGGCCGCCGATGGGCGCGCCGGTGGCGGGGATGTGGACACGGTCGCCGAGGCGGTCGCTGAGGGCATGCCGGGTGAGCCGCTCGGTGATCGGTGAGCGACAGACGTTGCCCGTGCTGACGTGGAGGATCCTGAAGGTGTCGCCGATGGCGTTCGCACCTATGCCACGCCCCTCAGGGGTGATCAAGGGGCCACCTCAAGGTCGGGTACGACCTTCCGGAGCTCGTCGGCGTCGAGTGCGCCGACGCGGAGGAGAACCGGTACGTCGCCGGTGACGTCGACGATCGAGGACGGCACGATCCCGGGGGTCGGGCCGCCGTCGAGGTAGACGGAGACGGAGTCACCGAGCATTCCCTGGGCTGCGTCGCAGTCCTCGGGCGCCGGGTGACCGGTGAGGTTGGCGGATGACACCGCCATGGGCCCGACCTCGGTGAGCAGCTCGATGGCGACGGGGTGCAGGGGCATCCGGATGGCGACCGTCCCCCGGGTGTCCCCCAGGTCCCACTGGAGGGAGGGCTGGTGGCGCGCGACCAGGGTGAGGGCTCCCGGCCAGAAGGCGTCGACCAGCTCCCAGGCGTCCTCGGAGAAGTCGGTGACCAGGCCGTGGAGGGTGTTCGGTGAGCCGATGAGGACGGGCGTGGGCATGTTGCGCCCCCGGCCCTTGGCATCCAGGAGTTCGGCGACGGCTTCGGAGCTGAAGGCGTCGGCACCGAGCCCGTAGACGGTGTCGGTGGGCAGCACGACCAGTTCGCCCCGGCGGACGGCGGACGCGGCCTCGCGCAGGCCGGTCGTACGCTCGTCGGCTTCGTTGCAGTCGTATCGCCGAGCCATCAGGGGGCCTCCTCGTACACGTACACGGTCGTCGTCACGGTGTCGCCTTGCGGGCGGTGGCGAAACGCGGACGGTTGTTGAGATCGGGGTGGTCGGCCGCGTCCGCCCAGCCGGACTCCTCGTTGAAGATCCAGGGCACCTGGCCGCCCTGGGTGTCCGCATGCTCGATCACGACGAGCCCGCCCGGTCGTAGCAGCCGGTGCGCGGTGCGCTCGATGCCTCGGATGGTGTCCAGCCCGTCCTCACCGGAGAAGAGCGCCATCTCGGGGTCGTGGTCACGGGCTTCGGGCGCCACGTACTCCCACTCGGTGAGCGGAATGTACGGCGGGTTGGAGATGACGAGGTCGACCTGCCCGTTGAGCTCGGGCAGTGCGGTGAGGGCATTGCCCTGATGGATGGTGACCCGGGAGCCGTCGGCGTTCTTGCGGGCCCAGCCGAGGGCATCGTCGGAGAGTTCCACGGCGTGGACGCGGGAGCGCGGAACCTCCTGGGCCATGGCGAGGGCGATGGCACCCGACCCCGTGCACAGGTCCACGATCAGCGGTTCGACGACGTCCATGGCCCGGACGGCGTCTATGGCCCAGCCGACGACGGATTCAGTCTCCGGCCGGGGCACGAACACACCGGGTCCGACCTGGAGTTCCAGATAGCGGAAGAAGGCGCGGCCGGTGATGTGCTGGAGCGGTTCGCGGGCCTCACGGCGCGCGACCGCCTCCCAGTAGCGGGCGTCGAAGTCGGAGTCCTGGACGCTGTGCAGCTCTCCCCGCTTCACGCCGTGCACGAACGCGGCCAGCTCCTCCGCGTCGAAGCGCGGTGACGGCACGCCGGCGTCGGCCAGCCGCTGGGTGGCCTGGGCCACCTCGGCAAGCAGCAGGTTCACTGGTCCTCCACCCGATTCGTACGGGGTCTACTGCGGATTACTGGGCGGCGGCGAGTTTTGCGGCGGAGTCGGCGTCGACGCACGCCTGGATCACGGCGTCGAGTTCACCGTCGAGCACCTGGTCCAGGTTGTACGACTTGAAGCCGACGCGGTGGTCCGAGATCCGGTTCTCCGGGAAGTTGTAGGTACGGATCTTCTCGGAGCGGTCCACGGTGCGGACCTGGCTGCGACGGGCGTCCGCCGCGTTCTTCTCCGCTTCCTCCTGCGCCGCGGCGAGCAGCCTGGAACGCAGGATACGCAGGGCCTGCTCCTTGTTCTGGAGCTGACTCTTCTCGTTCTGGCAGGAAGCGACGACTCCGGTGGGGACGTGCGTGATGCGGACGGCCGAGTCGGTGGTGTTGACGGACTGACCGCCGGGTCCTGAGGAGCGGTACACATCGATGCGCAGATCGTTGGGGTTGATCTCCACCTCGATCTCCTCGGCCTCGGGGGTGACGAGCACGCCGGCCGCGGAGGTGTGGATGCGGCCCTGCGACTCGGTGGCCGGCACCCGCTGCACGCGGTGCACCCCGCCCTCGTACTTCAGCCGTGCCCAGACGCCCTGGCCGGGTTCGGTGGCACCCTGGCCGCCCTTGGTCTTCACCGCGACCTGGACGTCCTTGTAGCCGCCGAGCTCGGATTCGGTGGCGTCGATGATCTCGGTCTTCCAGCCCACGCGCTCGGCGTAGCGCAGGTACATCCGCAGCAGGTCACCGGCGAAGAGGGCAGACTCATCGCCGCCCGCCCCGGCCTTGACCTCCAGGATGACGTCCTTGTCGTCGCTGGGATCGCGCGGTACGAGCAGCAACCGCAGCTTCTCGGTCAGCTCGTCGCGCTGCTTCTCCAGCTCCTTGACCTCAGCGACGAAGTCGGGGTCCGACGCGGCGAACTCGCGCGCCGTCTCGATGTCTTCCCCCGTCTGCTTCCAGGAGCGGTAGGTGCCGACGATCGGGGTCAGCTCGGCGTAGCGCTTGTTGAGCTTGCGGGCGTTCGCCTGGTCGGCGTGGACCGCGGGGTCGGCGAGCTTCTTCTCCAGATCGGCGTGCTCGCCGATCAATTCCTCGACCGCCTCGAACATCGGGGGCTCCTGGTTGCTAAACGAATACCTGAGGGACGCCAAAGCGCCGGTCCCAGCCGCCCGCGCAGTGGGGGCGGCCGGGGACCGGCGCAAGTGACTCGCTACTTCTTGGCGGCTGCGGCAGCCTTGCCGAAGCGGGCCTCGAAGCGGGCCACGCGGCCACCAGTGTCGAGGATCTTCTGCTTGCCCGTGTAGAACGGGTGGCACTCGGAGCAGACCTCGGCACGGATGGTGCCGCTGTCGATGGTGCTACGAGTGGTGAACGAGGCGCCACAGGTACAGCTGACCTGGGTCTCGACGTACTCGGGGTGGATGTCGCGCTTCAAGGTGTCTCCTAGTTTCGGGAGGGCTCCGGGTCGCAGGGACGGATTGTCGATGCGTGAACCGGGGCCGACAGACCAGTCTGCCAGGACTGGCCGTATCTCCCAAAACCGGGGTGGTCGCGGAAGTATTCCCCCGTCACGGAATCAACCGCTCCGGGCGGTCATCCGTGCTGTTTGGGTGCCGTATCGGTCGGTACGGGGACGGTGTCGCTGACCACGTCGGCGGCGTCGCTCTTGTCGCCCGCGGACTCCTTGAGGGCGGCGGCGGGGATCGGCTGGTCCAGCCGTAGGGCGTTCCAGACCTGCTGGGAGGCGGCCTTCAGCGGTATCACCCGGTTGGGGTCGACCGGGTCGTATTCCACCGGCATGGTGACCATCTGGACGTCCTCGGCGCCGAGCCCGCCGAGGCTGCGGGCGAAGCTCATGAGCTCGGTGACGGAGTCCAGCTCGGAGTCGGGGGTGATCGCCTTGGTGGCGGTGTCGGCGATGTCGAGCAGCTTCTTGGGGTTGCTCAGGACTCCGACGTCCTTGGCCTGCTGGATGAATGCCTTCATAAACGCCTGCTGGAGCTGGATGCGACCGAGGTCACTGCCGTCGCCGACGCTCTTGCGGGTCCGTACGAGGCCCAGCGACTGCTCGCCGTCGAGGACGTGGGTGCCCGGTTCCAGGTCCAGATGGCTGTCGTCGTCCTTGATCGGCTTGGTGGTGGTGATCTTCACCCCGCCGAGTTCGTCGATGAGCTTCTTGAAGCCGGTGAAGTCGACTTCGAGGTAGTGGTCCATGCGGATGCCGGAGAACAGCTCGACCGTCTTGACGGCACAGGCGGGTCCACCGGTCTCGTACGCGGTGTTGAACATGGCGCGCTGCTGACCGCGGAGGGTCTTGCCGTCACTGTCGGTGCACTCCGGGCGTTCCACGAGGGTGTCGCGCGGGATGGAGACAACACTGGCCTTCTGATGGCCCTCGTACAGATGGACGATCATGGCCGTATCGGAGCGGGCGCCGCCTTCGGCGCCTCCGTACTTGGCGTTGTCCCCCGAGCGGGAGTCGGAGCCGAGGACGAGGATGTCCATGGAGCCGTTGTCGATGTTCTCGGGCCGGTTCTCACCGAGCTTGGCGTTGATGTCGACGCCTTCGAGATTTCCGTCGATCTTGAAGTACACATAGCCGCTGGTGATCCCGCCGACGAGCAGGGCGGCGGCTATGGACCAGGCCGCGATGCGTAGGGGTCTGCGCCCCTTGGTCGGCGGTCTGTCCCGCCGACCACCCGCGCCCGATATTCGGCCTGTGCTCTGGTCTCCCATGTTTCCCCGGTTCCCCATCCGCTGCGTACTAGCCCCTCGTCCCCCTTGTCGACGACGAGCGTGCCCGACCTGTCAAGTTTTGCTCCGCCATTGGGGAGACACTCTGGGCACCGCAAGGGTTGCACGAGTGGCTGAGAACTCCCTGAGAAAGGGGCTGTGCCCACCGTGCGCGGCACGGTGGGCACAGGGAACTGCCGGTGGGCTGACGACGGTCAGCCGAAGAGGTTGTACGAACCCCAGCCGGCACCGAACTGCTTGCGGGTGGCCAAGGCCCCCGTGGACTTGCCGGAGCCCGGGTAGAGCCAGAGCTTCCCGGCCGTGTCGCGGGCCCACAGGTCGGCGTGGCTGTCACCGTTGACATCACCCGTGACCGCGAGGGCGTTCAAGCTGCTGTTCGTCGTCAGCAGGGTGCGGGCGCTGAGCGGTGCCGACGTCTTGCCGGTGCCCTTGTACAGGTAGATCTTGCCGCCCGCGGCACGCGTCACGACGTCCGGGCGTCCGTCGCCGTTGAAGTCGCCGTGGCCGCGGACCATGCTGAACTGGCTCCAGCCGCTGCCGATGAGCGTACGGGTACCGAAGGAGCCGGCGCCGTTGCCCGCGTGGAGGTATGCCTTGCCGGCGCTGTCGACCGCCATCAGGTCGGGCAGTTCATCACCGGTCAGGTCGCCGGGGACGAGGATCTGCTTGTACCCCTTCCAGGTCGAACCGGAGGCGATCTTCTTGTCGGCCAGGGTGTTGCTGTAAGACCAGTACAGATCGCCGTTGGGCAGGCGGTAGAGCAGGTCCTGGCGGTCGTCGCGGTTGAGGTCCGCCTGCAGCAGCAGGTTCACTCCGGAGAAGTCCCCGTAGTTGGCCGAGCGAGTGATGCTCGTGCCCCGGGACTCCCACGCGTACAGCGTCTTGCCGGCGCGGCCGAACAGGTCGGCGCGGCGGTCGAAGCCGGACCAGTTGGTGTCGTTGATCCGGTTGCGCAGGACGCCCTGGAAGGCGCTGACCTTGGCGTAGACCCCGTACTTGCCCCGCTTGGCGCAGTTGGTGTCACCCCAGGAGACGATGCCGGCGAGTCGGCCGCCGACCACCAGCGGGCCACCGGAGTCACCGTTGCAGGTGGTCTCGGAGGTGCTGTTGCTTCCGGTCGGCGCCTTGCCCGCGCAGAGCATGGTGCCGGCGATGAAGCCGGTGCCGTACTCGGGACCGTAGGCGGCGCGGCAGGCGGTGTCGGAGACGATGTCGGCGTCCGCCCGCTTCAGCACGTCGGACATGCTGTTGGGGTTGGTGGAACTGGTGCGGCCCCAGCCGTAGACCTTGCCGTCGGTGCCCGCCTGGTAGAGCGCGGTGTCCGTCGGCCTGACCAGCGGCAGCGGCTTGGCCTTGACCGGCTTGTTCAGGGTCAAAACGGCGACGTCGTTGTTCAACGTGCCGCCGTTGTACTTCTCGTGGTGCCACTGCCGGTACACACCGGTCAGCTGGCCGCCATGGAGGTTGAGCGCTCCGGACGAGGTGGTGGTGGGCACGTGGTTGGTGCCGGTGACGACGGCTCCGGTGGCCTCGTAGTCGATGCCTTCGACGCAGTGTGCGGCGGTGGCGATCTTCGACGGGGAGACCACGACACCACCGCAGAAGTAGTTGTCGCCCGCGCGGTCCTGGAAGTAGAGCTGAGCCATCCAGGGTGCGGTGGCGATCGTGGTCGTACCGCCGCCGATGATGCGGGCGCTCGGGGCCGACTTCTTCCCCGTACGGGGGGTCTTGGCGTCCTTGTCGGCCTTCAGTGCGGCGGCCACGCGCTTGCGCAGTTCACTCTGGGAGGGCTCGGGTGCCTGCAGGGCGCTGCGGGGCGCCGGGCTGGTGGGCGGGTTGTTGTCCACTGCCTGCGCATTGGTCGCCAACAGGCCGGTACCGGCCAGGGCGAGAACGGTCGCCAAGGCCGGGATCTCACGTCTCATGCGGCGCTGCGGCCGACCACCACGGGTGCGTTTCTGCACTCGGTTAACCACCTTGGGTCTGTATGGGGCGAGGCGCACGTGCGCCCGCCGGTGAACACGAGGTGGTGGGGCGTCGAAGAATGTACGAAGCAGGTCTGGTTGTCGAGGCCCCCCGGCCTCTCCTGACACTGCGAACTCCCCCAGGAAATCCCCCCTGGAAACCCCCACCTGGGCTGATGATCGTATGTGTCGGGAGTATTGATTGACCAGCGCCGTACAGCTATCGCACAGAAATGAGACCGCCCCGTCACCTCAAGGGTGACGGGGCGGTTCCGCGGTGGTCGTGCTGACCGTACGTCAGTCGTTGTTGCCGGCCGACGGGGTGGTCTTCTGGATCTGGAGCAGGAACTCACCGTTCGACTTCGTCTGCTTCATCTTGTCCAGCAGCAGCTCGATCGCCTGCTGCTGGTCGAGGGCGTGCAGCACCCGGCGCAGCTTCCAGACAACGGCCAACTCGTCGCTGCCGAGCAGGATCTCTTCCTTACGGGTGCTGGACGCGTCCACGTCCACCGCCGGGAAGATGCGCTTGTCGGAGAGCTTCCGGTCGAGCTTGAGCTCCATGTTGCCGGTGCCCTTGAACTCCTCGAAGATCACCTCGTCCATGCGCGAGCCGGTGTCGACCAGCGCAGTGGCCAGGATGGTCAGCGAGCCGCCGTCCTCGATGTTGCGCGCCGCACCGAAGAACCGCTTCGGCGGGTAGAGCGCGGTGGAGTCGACACCACCGGACAAGATGCGTCCGGAGGCCGGGGCGGCGAGGTTGTACGCACGACCCAGACGGGTGATCGAGTCCAGCAGGACGACCACGTCGTGACCGAGTTCGACGAGACGCTTGGCGCGCTCGATGGCCAACTCGGCGACGGTGGTGTGGTCCTCGGCCGGACGGTCGAAGGTCGAGGAGATGACCTCGCCCTTGACCGACCGCTGCATGTCGGTGACTTCTTCAGGGCGCTCGTCGACGAGCACGACCATCAGATGGCACTCGGGGCTGTTGACCGTGATCGCGTTGGCGATGGCCTGGAGGATCATGGTCTTACCGGTCTTCGGCGGGGCCACGATCAGTCCGCGCTGGCCCTTGCCGATCGGCGACACGAGGTCGATGATCCGCGTGGTCAGCACGCCCGGGTCGGTCTCCAGACGGAGCCGGTCCTGCGGGTAGAGCGGGGTCAGCTTGTTGAACTCCGGTCGGCCACGGCCCGATTCGGGGGCCATGCCGTTGACGGAGTCGAGTCTGACAAGCGCGTTGAACTTCTCGCGGCGCTCGCCATCCTTGGGCTGACGGACCGCGCCGGTGACGTGGTCGCCCTTGCGCAGGCCGTTCTTACGGACCTGGGCGAGGGAGACGTACACGTCGTTGGGGCCCGGCAGATATCCCGACGTACGGATGAAGGCGTAGTTGTCGAGGATGTCCAGGATGCCCGCGACGGGGATCAGCACGTCGTCGTCGGCGACCTGCGGCTCGTTGGTCACGAACTCCTCGCGACCACGACGGCCACGACGGTCGCGGTAACGACCCCGACGACCGCGGCGACCGCCGCCGTCCTCGTCGAAGTCGTCCTGCGGCGGCTGGCTGCTGGGGCCCTGGCGCTGCTGGCTCTGCTGCTGCTGGCGCTGACCGCCCTGCTGCTGGTCGTCGCTCTTGCCGCGGCGGTCGCGCTGACGGTCACGGCGTTCGCCACGCTCGCCGCGCTCACTGCGATCGCCGCGTTCGCCACGCTGACCGCGCTCACGCCGGCCCTCGCCGTCCTGCGCGGACGCGCCGACCGCGGACTCCGCCTTGGCGTCGCCCTGCGGCTCGGCCTTGACGTCCTTCGCTTCGGCGGACGTCTCGGCACGCGAGTCGCTCTGGACATCAGGGCTGCCCGCCTGCGCGGTGGCACGCCGACGACGGCGCTCGGCGACCGGCTGGTCGTCGCTTGCCGGCTGACCCGGGATGTCGATCTGCTGCTGGGTGGCGGCCTTCTCGGCCGCGGGAGCTGCGTCGGCGGCAGGTGCTTCCGCCGTACGCGCCCTTGAGGTGGCGCGGCGCTTCGGCTTGGCCTCGGCCTCGTCGGCAGACTTCGAGGCGGGCGCTGTCGACGGCTTGGCCGTGGACGCTCCGCCGCCGGCCTGCGCCTCCTTGATGACCTCGATCAGCTGGCTCTTGCGCATGCGCGCAGTGCCCCTGATGCCGAGGCCGGACGCGACCTGCTGCAGCTCGGCCAGGACCATGCCCTCTAGGCCGGTGCCGGAACGGCGGCGCCGTGAGGTGGTGCCGGAGGCAGCACCTTCGGCGGGCGCGGAGGTGTCGACATTGTTGTCGGCACTCACGCCCATCAGATCGGTGGTGTCGCTCACGAAGGGTCCTTCCCTGGAGCGGACGTCGGCCTTCTGGCTCGGCGACCGGTTGTGCTGTCCGGCGGTCCGGATGAACGGACCGTGCCGGGGCGGTGGTCCCCGCCGAATGTGGTGCGGCGGAGAGTCAGATACATGCAGGTCCGGCCCGAGATTCCCCCTGCTCGGCCCACTCCTGGCGGAACGGGAGGTGTCGTGCCGGTTCCGGAGCGTGCTCAAAACTGCTCAGGCAGGCTGCTCAGGCAGTTGGGGGAGGCTCCCGGAAGAATGCGCGGTCCCGAATGGGACACGAAGCTCCGAGCCGCAATGGCATCGGTTGCAGACTTGAGGTTAACACTACCGGCTCCAACAAACATTCCCCCTCTCCATCACCGGCAATCCCGTGTCACTGCGAGGTCACTGCGGATGCGAATCGTCACCGGACGAGGTCGCACCCGCCGGAGCGAGCGGCAGCACGCTCGCGCCCGAAGTGTCGATGGCGAGCCGGTTGGCGGCCCAGCCGCTACCCGCCAGTAGGGCGATTTTGTCGGCCGTGCCCTCATCGGCCAGCGCCAGCACCGTGGGGCCGGCACCGGAGATGACTGCGGGGACGCCGTCCGCGCGCAAACGGTTGACCAGATCGACGCTCTGCGGCATCGCCGGGGCGCGGTACTCCTGGTGGAGGCGGTCCTCCGTGGCGGGCAGCAACAACTCGGGACGCCTGGTCAGAGCCTCGACGAGCAGGGCGGAGCGGCCCGCGTTGGCCGCTGCGTCCACATGGGGGACGGTTCGCGGCAGCAGGCCCCGAGCCGTCTCGGTGAGCACCGGATTCTCGGGGACGAAGACCACGGGAACCACGGAATCGGCCGGTTCCATCCTGATGGCACGGGCCGCTCCCCCGTCCGTCCAGGCGAGGGTGAAGCCGCCGAGGAGACAGGCGGCGACATTGTCGGGGTGACCCTCGATCTCGGTCGCCAGTTCAAGCAACGCGGTGTCGTCGAGCCTGACGTCGCCACCTATCGTCACCGCGCGAGCGGCGACGATCCCGGCGCAGATGGCCGCGGACGAGGATCCGAGACCACGCCCGTGCGGAATGCGGTTGGCACAGACGACTTCCAGTCCGCGCGGCTGACCGCCGAGCAGCCCGAAGGCCGTACGAAGTGACCGTACGAGCAGATGACTCTCATCGCGGGGCAGCGTGGAAGCGCCCTCACCTGCGATGTCGATATGCAGACCGGAGTCCGCGACCCTGACGACGACATCGTCGTACAGCCCCAAAGACAGGCCGAGGGCATCAAAGCCCGGGCCGAGATTGGCGCTGGTGGCGGGTACGCGCACTCGGACGGCGGCGGCGCGGAACGCTGGACCGGCCATCGCTCGATGACACTCCTTGGTTCTGACTGCGTGATTTCGGGAGATTCACAACGATGCAACGACGAAACTACGAACAACCGGACACCCGAGGGCCGTAACGGCAACAACACCGCGGCACACGCGGCGGGGCGGGTTCAGTACAGCCTATCGAAGGAAGGTTCTGTGGCGACATAGGGCGCACAGGAGGCGCACGATGCGTGTCGCATGCCTGCTGTGCCTCTACGTTCGCCGATGCCCTGCTTTGCAGAACTTTCGCCGGGGTAGATCTTTCCTTCGGTCGGAAATACGCCGCAGCGGGCCGGCGCGTTCACCGGTTCGGCAACCTGAGGAAAAGAGCCCGGAATACGATTTCTCAAAAGCCGGGCACTTCGCATTCCGGCGTGGCGCCCAAGCCTCGCGCCATCCGATCCCGTCGGAGGTCGTCCGACGGTGACCGCTTCGCGCGCTTCGGGGGGCCCTCCCGGAGAAGGGCCCACCCGCACGATCCGGGCTCAGACGAGTCCGAGCCGCTCTGCCGCAGTCACCGCGTCGACGGGGACCGTCACGGGCTGCGGCGCACCCGCCACCGCCCAGTCCGGGTCCTTGAGTCCGTTTCCGGTGACCGTGCAGACGATCCGCTGGCCGGGATCGACCTTGCCCGCCTCCGCCGCCTTCAGCAGACCGGCCACGGAAGCCGCCGAGGCCGGCTCGACGAAGACGCCCTCCTGCGAGGCCAACAGCCGGTAGGCGCGCAGGATTTCACGGTCCGTCACTTCGTCGATGAAGCCACCCGACTCATCACGGGCCGCGATCGCCTGCTGCCAGGAAGCGGGGTTGCCGATGCGGATCGCGGTGGCGATGGTCGAGGGGTCCTTGACGATCTCACCGCGGACGATCGGCGCCGAGCCGGACGCCTGGAAGCCCCACATCCGCGGGGTCCGGGTGGACAGGCCGTCCGCCGCGTACTCCTTGTATCCCCTCCAGTACGCCGTGATGTTTCCGGCGTTGCCGACGGGCAGTACATGGATGTCGGGTGCATCCCCGAGGGCGTCGACGATTTCGAACGACGCGGTCTTCTGACCCTCGATCCGGTAGGGGTTCACCGAATTCACCAGGGCGACCGGATAGTTCTCGGACAGACTTCTGGCCAGATTCAGGCAGTCGTCGAAGTTGCCGTCGACCTGGAGGATCTTCGAGCCGTAGACGAGGGCCTGACCCATCTTCCCCAGCGCGATCTTGCCCTGCGGCACCAGCACCGCACAGACCATCCCCGCCCGTACCGCGTAGGCGGCGGCGGACGCGGAGGTGTTGCCCGTGGAGGCGCAGATGACGGCCTGGGCGCCCTCTTCCTTGGCCCGGGTGATCGCCATGGTCATCCCGCGGTCCTTGAACGACCCCGTGGGGTTGGCGCCCTCGACCTTGAGGTGGACCTCGCAGCCGGTGCGCTCGGAAAGGACCTGAGCCGGAACGAGCGGCGTACCGCCCTCGCGGAGCGTGACGACCGGCGTCGTGTCCGTGACCGGAAGCCGGTCCCGGTACTCCTCGATGATGCCGCGCCACTGATGGGTTCCCCGCCGGGGGCTGTTGGTCGTCATGGGTCCCTTACTCCCCTTCAACACGCATGATGCTGGCGACACCGCGAACGGTGTCGAGCCTCCGCAACGCTTCGACCGTCCCCGAGAGGGCGGCGTCCAGCGCACGGTGGGTGACGACGACCAGCGAAGCCTCGCCGCCGCCGTCCGGACGTCCTTGCTGACGAACGGTGTCGATCGACACCCCGTGCTCGGCGAAGACCGTGGCCACCTGGGCGAGCACGCCCGGCTTGTCGGCGACGTCGAGACTGATGTGGTACCGCGTGACCACATCGCCCATGGGACTCACGGGCAACTGGGTGTACGCGGACTCCCCCGGACCCGTGGCGCCGGCGAGCTTGTTGCGACAGACGGCCACCAGGTCGCCGAGGACGGCGGACGCGGTCGGCGCACCGCCGGCTCCCGGACCGTAGAACATCAACTGTCCGGCGGCCTCCGCCTCGACGAAGACGGCGTTGTACGCCTCGCGGACGGAGGCGAGCGGATGGCTGAGCGGAATCATCGCCGGGTGCACGCGGGCCGTGACCGACCGGCCGTCGGCGGCGCGCTCGCAGATCGCGAGCAGCTTCACGGTGCAGCCCATCCGCCGTGCGGAGGCCATGTCCGCCGCGGTGACCTCGGTGAGGCCCTCGCGGTACACGTCGTCGAGGCGCACCCGGGTGTGGAAGGCGATCCCGGCGAGGATCGCGGCCTTCGCCGCGGCGTCGAAGCCCTCGACGTCGGCGGTCGGATCGGCTTCGGCGTAGCCGAGCGCCGTGGCCTCGTCGAGCGCCTCGGAGTAGCCGGCGCCGGAGTTGTCCATCTTGTCGAGGATGAAGTTGGTGGTGCCGTTGACGATGCCGAGGACCCGGTTGACCGTGTCGCCGGCGAGCGATTCACGCAGCGGCCGGATCAACGGGATGGCGCCGGCGACGGCAGCCTCGAAGTAGAGGTCACGGCCGTGCTGCTCGGCGGCGGCATACAGCGTGGCACCGTCCTCCGCGAGGAGGGCCTTGTTCGCGGAGACCACCGAAGCGCCGTGTTCGAAGGCGGTGGTGATCAGGGTGCGGGCGGGCTCGATGCCGCCGATGACCTCGATGACGACGTCGATGTCGCCCCGTTTGACCAGGGCTGTGGCATCAGTGGTGATGAGTGCGGGGTCGATGCCCTCGCGCACCCGGTCGGGGCGGCGGACGGCCACGCCCGCGAGTTCCACCGGGGCACCCACCCTGGCCGCGAGGTCGTCGGCGTGCGTCGTCATGATGCGCGCCACCTCTGAGCCGACCACTCCACAGCCCAGCAGCGCCACCTTCAGCGGACGCGTACGCATCATCCGACCTCGCTTCTCAATCACTTCTCAGGGTTGGACCAGTCTCACTCACCGGACGGTGATTTCTATCCCCCGTCCGGTATGCGAGACATCTATCTCACTCAACCGACGTCCAGACGCAGGAGATCTTCCTCCGTCTCACGCCGGACGATCACTCGCGCCGCACCGTCGTTGACCGCCACGACCGGGGGCCTGAGGGCATGGTTGTAGTTGCTCGCCATCGACCGGCAGTAGGCACCGGTCGCGGGTACGGCGAGCAGGTCCCCGGGTGCGACATCGGCGGGCAGGAACGCGTCCTTGACCACGATGTCCCCGCTCTCGCAGTGCTTCCCGACGACGCGCGAGAGCATCGGTGCGGCATCGGATGTACGAGAAACCAGGGCCACGCTGTACTCGGCGTCGTACAGCGCGGTACGGATATTGTCCGACATCCCGCCGTCCACGCTGACATAGGTCCGCAAGCCCTCCAGCGGCTTGATCGTCCCCACCTCGTACAACGTGAACGCGGTCGGACCGACGATGGCCCGCCCCGGCTCCACGGAGATGCGGGGGGTGCGCAGCCCTGCGGCCTCACACTCCCTGGTGACGATCTCGTGCAGCGCCTTCGCGATGTGGTGCGGCTCGCGGGGGTCGTCGGCGGGCGTGTACGCGATTCCGAGGCCGCCGCCGAGGTCGATCTCGGGCAGTTCGACTCCGTGTTCGTCGCGGACCTGGCGCAGCAGACCGATGACCCGGTGGGCCGCCACCTCGAAGCCGGAGGTGTCGAAGATCTGCGAGCCGATGTGGGAGTGGATGCCGATCAGTTCGAGGGCGTCCAGCGTGAGGACCCTGCGCACGGCTTCGGCCGCCTGGCCCCCGGCCAGCGGAATGCCGAACTTCTGGTCCTCGTGCGCGGTGGCGATGAACTCGTGCGTGTGTGCTTCCACGCCGACGGTGACCCGGATCTGCACCCGCTGGCGCACGCCGAGACCGCCGGCGATGTGGGCGACGCGCACGATCTCCTGGAAGGAGTCGAGGACGATCCGCCCCACTCCGGCCCGGATGGCGCGCTCGATCTCCTCGGGCGACTTGTTGTTTCCGTGGTAAGCGATGCGGTCGGCGGGCATTCCCGCGTCGAGGGCGGTGTTCAACTCGCCGCCGGAACACACGTCGAGGTTAAGCCCCTCCTCGTGCAGCCAGCGCACCACGGCCCGGCTCAGGAACGCCTTGCCGGCATAGAAGACGTCTGCGCTCTCCCCGAAGGCATCGGCCCACGCACGGCAGCGGGCCCGGAAGTCCGTCTCGTCGAGGATGTAGGCGGGGGTGCCGAACTCCTCGGCCAACTTGGTGACTTCGATGCCGCCGACAGTGACCACACCGTCCGCTTCACGTCGGACGGTACGGGCCCAGACCTTCTCGTCGAGGGCGTTCAGGTCCGCCGGGGGCGCGGAGTAGTGCCCCTCGGGGAGCACATCGGCGTGACGGGGCCCGGCGGGGTGTGCGGAACGGCTCATGGTGTCTCTCTCACAGATGTACGGGTGCGCTGATGCCGAGCAGGGACAGGCCACCGGCCAACACCGTCCCGGCGGCTTCGGCGAGAGCGAGCCGGGAGCGGTGGGCGGCCATGGGTTTCTCGTCACCGAGGGGGAGTACGCAGTGCTGGAAGTCGAGCAGGGCGTCGGCGGTCGCCTCAAGGTGCCGGGCGAGCCGATCGGGCGCGCCCAGTCGGGCGGCGGACGCCAGGACCGCGGGGTGGTCCTCGACGAGTTGGGCGAGCGGTGTGTCCACCTGCTCATCGGGCACACCGACAAAACCCAACGCGGCGGCGTTGCGGGTGAGGGCACGGGCACGGGAGTGTGCGTAGCGGACCTGGAAGAGGGGGTTGTCCTCGCGCTGGGGCAGGAAGTGCGCCGGAGGCCGGGGGTGGTCATGGGCCGCGACGGAGAGCATGGCCCAGCGGGTCTCGTCGTCGTACGGTACGTCCGGTCCCGAGGCGTCGAGGGAACCCGTCTCCGCGACGAACTCCTGCCCGAACCCCTGGGCCGCCCGCAGCCGCTGAACGCTCTGGGCCCAGAGCCGGATCCGAAGGTCGCCTTCCCCCTGGACGCGGGGAACATCGAGCAGGGGCCGTGGGTCCCGTTGGTCGTCCTGCCCGTCCCGGTGTCCGTAGCGGATTCCCTGCTCCAGCACCCGTCGCACCAGAGCCTGCTGCGCACCCGCCCGCAGGGTGATGTTGAGGAAGCCCGGCCCGGTGATCTCGACGGAGGCGATCCGGGAGTCGTCGACGATCCGCGCCCGGAGGGTCTCGGCGACGGCACGAGGGGGCTGTCCGGCGGGGCCTGCGAGCCGGAGTGCGACGTTGGTGGCGTAGTCACCGCGCCCCCCTGGACGGGGCCGCTCCACACTGACCCGCTCGGGAACGGGTGCACTCAGCACACCGTCCTGCACCGCGCGGTGCACAGCGTGCAGCACGGTTCGCGAGAGATCAGCGGGGGTCACGGGACAAGCGTAGGCGAGGAAGGGGGGCGCTTAGCGAACGTGTTTCGCCATGCGGTCAGCCACAGGCACTCCCCGCGTGCCCGGCCCCGCGCCGCCCGTCAACGGCCGGCGGTGGGTCCCGCCGCATCAACTGCGCCACGAGACGGATCAACTCGGTGGGCTCGAAGGGCTTGGCGAGGAAGGCGTCGACACCGGCGGCGATACCGCTCTCGACCTCGTACTGGGTGCATGCGCTGATGATCGCCACCGGCAGATGACTGGTCGCGGCATCGGCCCGCAGCCGAGCGGCGGTGCGCAGCCCGTCGAGCCTGGGCATGACGACGTCGAGCGTGACGACATCGGGCCGCACCTGTTGGACGACTTCCAGACACTCGGCACCATCAGCCGCGGTCACGACCTCGAAGCCCTCCAGCTCAAGGTTGACCCTGATCAACTGCCGGATGACCCGGTTGTCGTCGACAACGAGCACACGGCCGGACGCGCCTGACACAACTTGAGGGTAGGTCGCCGGCCAGGCTCCCGTCCGGCTTTTCCCCACTTCCGCCTCGTGCGAGCGACGCCGCCCCGTCCACGCGGACGCCCGCCCGCATGGGTTCGTCCGAGGTGGAAGGGGGTGCGGGACGGCCGCGAGGGGCGCGTGGGACGACGGAAATACCTGTTCATGGGGAGCCTGTGGAAGCTGGTAGTGTTCTACCCGTCACCGCCGAACGGCACTGCCGGGCGGGGTGGTACGCCCCCGTAGCTCAGGGGATAGAGCAACGGCCTCCGGAGCCGTGTGCGCAGGTTCGAATCCTGCCGGGGGCACTCGCCGGTCAGCCAGTGGAAACCACGCTCTGACCAGTGCGGATGCCGACATGAAAGAGCGGGAGTCAGTCTTACTGACTCCCGCTCTTTCTCGTTGTCTCTCAGTGGTCGCGACACACCTCCGACACACGGTTCAAGGCGACCGCAGCCAGGAAACCGCTGCACATATCAATCGGCGGATGGTGCAGCAGAGGCGGCACAACCCATGCGATCACGCCTGGAGCCACCAGACGATCAAGCCGAAGGCTGCTGCTCCTGCCGCTCCTGTCAATCCCCGAACGAGACCATGGAGAGCTGTGCGGGCGAGCGACTTCCACAATCTCGCTCGCCGGCGAGCAAGGGGCGTGCGACGTGGTGGCGACAGGGAACTCTTCTGCGTACGGTGAAGCATGACGGGCCTCCTAGGCACGTTGGATCAAGCCCCCGCGCCGGTTCTTGACGGGACGTAGCGCGGGGGCTTCGGTCATCCGCAATGCTGATCTGTGGTCCCGTTTGCGCGCCACGACGGTCTATAACTGCAGCAAATGATCTTGGGGGGATCGTGCGTGTCATGGGCTTGATCCTCGCGGGTCCCGTTATCGACAGGCTCATGGGCTTTGCCTATCCGGCCGACCAGCAAGAGCGAGAATTGCGTAACTGGGCTCGGCGCAACAGCCACGAGATAATCGCAATTTACGACGTCGGATCACTAAGCACGTGGCGCCTGGGTGGCCTCCTCACTGAAGAACGAGGACCCTCTTTCGTTCTCCCGAGGCAACGTTTCGCGCAGGTCCCGCAGTTGTTCCCCTACGATCTATGCCTGCCAAATCATGCAGGCAAGGTCCTTGCCGCCGACACGGGCACTCTCGCACCCTTGTCGCAAATGATGAGCGTAATGCGGAAGTTGCTGTGGGAAGCCGACGAAGAAGATCGCAACCGACGCCCTCAAACCGAGCTCATGCAGGAAGGTCGACGCCGCAAGCACGCGCAGGGCGGCTACGCGTACGGGGCGCCACCTTACGGGTGGGTTGCCGTCCAAGGCGGCCTCGCCCCGGATCCGAGGGAGCAGGAAGCCAAGACCCGAGCTGCGCAGTTGCGCGACCAAGGCGTACCGTTGCGCACTATCTGCTCGATGCTTGATGGCGAGGGACACAAAACTCGCAGCGGCCGGCCGTGGTCTTCCGGAACCCTGTGCCGGATTCTCGACCGGCCGCCGCCCCCGAGTGAAAGCATTGTGAATTTGGAGATCGTGCCGTGGCCGAGACGTCGTGACGGCTCTCGGAGTCGAGGGCGGTTGCGACTACGCCACATCGGCGAGGCAGAGAACAGCTGAATTATGTTCTAGCCCTAGGCCCAATGGCGCCTCGAAGAACTGCAGCAAACATCATAGATGTGTGGACACGTCAACGATTCCGTGCATCCACGCAATCGAATAAGTCACGCCTCCACTATGCGCGACTAGGCGGCGTCACCGTCTGCCTCAAGAACCTGCGAGATCTTGGCGTTGGCAGCTTCCTCATGACCGTCGATGCAGCCGTGGTACCGCCGGTGGATCACCTCCGGCGAGTTGCCGACCCGCCGGGCCACCTCAGCGATCGGCACCCCCGCGTTCAGCCAGCGCGTAATGCACGCGTGCCGCAGGTCGTACGGGCGCCCGGCCAATGGTGAGTCGATGCGCTCCGGCGGTAGGGCGTACTCCCGCGCTTCCTCCCACACTCGCCAGTAGGTGGATGAGCCGACCACTCCCCCGCGCTCGTTCCCGAACACGCGCCCCTCTTCGGCGGTTCCGAACTCCTTCAGGTGCGCCCGGAGGATGGCGACCAGGACGGGCGGGATGGGGACCGGTCGGTCGGTAGTCGCTTCGCGGGCCTTCAGGCCGCGGCGGTCGTGGCGCTCGCCGGAGTCGGTCCACTGTTTCCCGGAAACAGGGCGGGTCTCCCGCAGTGTCAGCGTGCCCCAGCCCTGCTCTGGGAGGTGGCAGTCCGACAGCCGTAGCCCGACCGCTTCCGCCGGCCGTAGCCCCGCGTAGTACAGAGCCGCGTAGAAGGCGACCAGACGCCGCCCCCGGCAGCGGTCCCAGGAACCCACGTACGAAACGGCGGCGAGTAACTGCCGGGCCTGGAGGGCATTCACCAGAACGCGCGGGTCCACCACGTTGTTGGAGCCAACGCGCTTTCGGCGGCTTCGTTGAAGGGGGTTCTCCTGAAGCGTTCCGGTGGCAACGGCGTGTTCGAGAGCAGCGTTCAGGGCCCGGCGGCGCCGCTTGTAGGTGTCGCCTGCCGCCGGAGTGCCATCCAGCTTGTAGCTGACGCGGTACAGCACATCTTCGAGCACATCCGTTTGGGCAAGGTCGCCCAGGGGCCGGTCGGTGGTCGTGATCCAGTCGTACGCAGCCGCGAGTTCGGCTGGCGGATCCTCCTTGGCGTTCGCGGGCACAATCCCCCAGCGAAAGGCCAGCCGAAGGATCTCATCGGCGGGGGTGCCGTCACCACGCTTGACCATGGCGAGCGTCACAGCCGCAAGACCGTCCGCCATGCCCTCACGGGTCTTGGCTGCGCTCGTACGCCAACGTCCGGCCATGTACTTCCGGCAGAACTCGAACCACCGCACGGGCGGTTCGGCGTCCGCTGCCTCAATGGCTTCGGCCGCCGCGCGCACCTCGGACTCAGGCAGTCCCGATTCGAGCTCGAACGCTTCGCCCCTCCGGTTCATGGCCTGCCAAAGCTCGGACCGTCGGCTCTCCGCGAGAGCCGACGTGGTGAACGTGTCGCCGTGCACCTGCCCGGCAACCACCCACCGGAGGCGCCACGGGCGGGACTTGCGGCCGGTCTTGGTGACCTTCCACAGTTTGACGTCGAAGGAGTAGCCCGGCCGGGCAGACCCGCGAGAGCGCCCTGCCGGAGTGTCGTTCTCCGTACTCACGCAGCGTCCTCCCGCTCCGCGAGCCAGCGCTCGTACTCCGAGCGCCGAATCCGTACGTCGCCGTTCGGGAGCTTGATCGAGCGTGGCCCCTTCCCCAACTGGCGCCACCGGTAGAAGGTCGACGGGGCGACCTTCAAATCCGCGATGACCTCTTTGACGGTCAGCTTCTCGTCCCGCGTGCGGGCGCTCATGTCGCCTTCCCCTCGGCTTCGGAATCGGACAGCCCGGACAGCTCCAACTCCGGCTGTCCGGGATGTTCGCGCTGGTCAGTCGGGTCAACCAGACAGTCGGACAGCCCGGACACCTCCGGGCCGGTCCGTGTCCGGGTCTCGGTGTCCGGGTAGTACCGGCCGCCGGGGTCCTTGGTGAGTTGTCCGTCTCCGGCCATGCGGGAGCAGGTACGGCGGATCGTGTCGATGTCGACGTGCGGGAGTGCGCTCGCCATGTCTTTGGGCTTGGCTCCGGGGTGGGCACGGACGTGCCGGAGGATGGCGGCGCGGGTGTCGCCGATGGTGTGGTCGGAGGCGGGTCCGTCGAGCAGGTGCCAGGCTCCGGAGGCTTCCTGGAACTGGAGGGCGTACTCGGCTTCGTTCACGTCGCGTCCGGTTACGTGGAGGATGCCGTCTGCCTGCCCGCGGGCGCGTTTGAGTACGAGGGTGGCGTCTGCTGCTCCGGCGATGCCGTTGGTGCCGGATACCTCGGTGAGGAAGTCCTCGGAAGCGGCTTTGCGGACGTGGTGGACCAGGACGACGGCGATGCCATAGTGGTCCGCGAGCCGCTTGGCGTAGCCGACGGAGACATAGTCGGCGTCGTAGGCCGAGACTCCGGCCGGGGCCTGTCCGCGCATCTTGGCAAACACGTCGATGACGACCATCCGCGCGTCCGGATTGCGCTCCAGCCACTGGGCGATCGCTTCGACTCCTCCTTGAGGGAAGGGCGGGCATTCGGTCACGAGAGTGAGCCCGGCTGGTGCTGGCTGTCCGCCGAGGAGCTTGCCCATGCGGGTCTGGAGACGGCGCGGGGTGTCTTCCAGGGCGAGGTAGAGCACGGGTCCGCCCTGAACGGGGACGGAGTCGAACGCGTTGCCTCCGGCCGCGACGGAGAGCGCGAGCCCGAGGGAGAGCCAGGACTTGCCGACCTTGGGCGGTCCGGCGAGCAGGCTCACACCCTCGGCGAGGATGCCGGGCACGGCCCACTTCGGCTCGGGGAACTCCGCCGCCATCAACTGATCGGCGGTCCACGCGGTCCGGGGGCGCTCCCGCTTCGGCGGTGCCTCCCGGGTGGTCTGCTGCTCGCTGGGGACGGAGTACAGGTGCAGGGGCGGGATGGCGCTGGTGCTCACGCGGCGTTCGCTCCTTCGCTGGCGCCGCCGCGGCGGAAGCCGGAAGCGATCGCGGTACGGCACTCCCCCGGGGAAAGGCCGGCGGTGAGCCCGGCCGCGGTCAGTTCGGCATCGGCGGCGGACTCGTTCAGGTCGCCCCGGCGGATGAAGCGGGCGAGTGCGTAGGCGGCGAAGTACAGGGCACGATTACGACCGCCCTGGCGGGCGGACTGCACCTTTTCCAGCTCTCCCCGCACTGCTGTGGCGACGTAGGCGGAGGCGTGCCGCATGTGGGCCGACAGCGTCTCGATCGGCATCGGAGCAGACGCGGGCAGTGGGGTGAGCGCGTCACTGAGCCACGCAGGGAGGGGGAGCGGCGGCGCGTCGTGAACGATCTCGTACGTGCGCCCGTTCATCGTGCTTCCGGCCGCGAGCACGTATCCGCCCCACGCGCGGGTGTCGACCTTCCAGCCCAGCGCCCCCGCCCCGCTGCGTAGCGTCTTTCCCTCAGGGGCGGTGAAGTACAGGTGCAGTCCACCGCGGCGGGTGCGCACCGTGTACGTCTCGGTCGGCAGCCGCTCACCGGCCTGTTCGCAGAGCACGGCGAACACGTCCATGCCGTCGGTCACCCCCGCCCACTCCTCAGGCGAGGTGTCGTTGTCGTCCTTGGGTACGTCCAGGTCCACCACGAGCAGACCGGCCGGACCGGTGGCGATGCCGATGTTGTACGGCGCCGTACCCCATGCGGCAGCGAGCACATCCGGGTCGAGCGTCGCGCGCTGCTCGGGCGTGCGGTGCCCGTCGGTGCAGCGGCCGGTGCCGGGACAGCGGGCTTCCGCGTGTCCGGCAGGCCGCTTGTCTCCGGGGCGGAGCGGAAAGACGGGCCAGCCGCGCCCGGCGGCGGTGAGTGCGGCAGCGAGCAGCGCTGGAGTAGGGGTCGGTGTCATGCTGGGGGTTCTCCTGTTTCTGCGAAGGGACGGAGAGCCGGAGCGGTCGCTCTCTCGGCAAAAGACCGCGACCGCTCCGGGCGTAGCTACAGGTCGGTGGAGGCGTCCGTGGGGATCTCGTAAATGTCGATCACGTCGTTGACGCCCGACCAGCGCCCCGGGATGAAGTGGACGTAGGCCACGTGCAGGGCGGTGCCGTCCCGGCCGGTGAAGGCGTAGACGTTCACGGTGTCCACTGCCTTGGGGCTCCGCCGGGCCTTCCGGATGCCTGCCAGCGCCGCGTCCAGGCTGATCGGCTCCGGGCGGTACCGGCGACCGTCCACATGGGTGTGCATCGTGACGAACCAGGCGTCGGCGTTCATGACGGTTGTCTCCATCGGGTTCAGCGCTCCTGGGTGGTGACGGCGGGCAGTTCGGGCAGGCCCGCCTCGTTGAGCACGGCCGGGTTGAAGCCGGGCAGCGCGGCGCGGGTGACGAGCGCGGCGGCGAGCTGTTCGGCGTACGCGGCTCCCACGCGCGCGGTTTCGATCTGGGCTCCGGCCCGCAGGGATTCGACGCGTTCCACGTGCGCGTGCGTCTCGCGCCGTTCGCTCACGTGCCGCTCGTGGGCGACGGTGGCTCGGCGGTCGGTGCGCCAGTGGCGGGCGGCGAGCCCGTAAGCCACCGTCGTGGCCAGTGCCCACAGCAGCAGGGGCAGCGAGATGCCGTCGGCGTATCCGGCGACTCCGGCGAGGGCGAGCCCGCCGGAAGCGGCGAAAGCGGTTCCGGCGAGGACGCCGTTCCCCGCACGACCGACGGACGCGCAGACACCGGCCCCCGCTGCTCCGAGGGCGAGCGCGGTCATCAGCACGGCGTTGCCGGTCGAGTGCTCAGCGCCGTTGGCGTTCCAAATCCGGGCGAGGAACAGCACGGTCGATGTGGCCAGTGCCGGGGCGGCTTTGGGGAGAGCGGCGGCGAGCCAGTGGCGCGCGGTGATCTGTTCGTTCATGGGATGGCGCTCCTTCACAGGTTGCCGAGGGCGTTGATGGCGGCGGTGGTGAGTTCGTTGATGGGCCCGGCCGCGCCGGTGGAGGCGAGGAAGAACCCGAACCCGGCGGCGGTGAACGCGGCGCCGTAGCCGAGGGAGTTGGAGCGGAGCAGGAAGAACAGGACCAGTCCGAAGAGGAAGACGAGAGAGACGGTCACGGCCACGACGGGAAACTCCTTTGACAGTGGACGGGGAAGGCTGGGTACGCTGCGCGAACTCCGGGTGCTGGCAAGCCCGGAGGTCTGGCCGACGGTTGCGCCCACCTAGCTCCTGCACAGAGCGGGGTACGTCTTATGACGGGCACCGTCGGCCGTTTCATGTCCGGGGTCAGCGGGTGCCGGCACGGTAGGTGCGGGTGGCTCGGTTGTAGAGCCAGCGGCCAGCGCGTATCCGCTTGCCATGGCCCTTGCAGCGGCGGCAGGTCTTGCCGCGCTTGGGCTTGCCCTTGCGGTTGGCGGTCAGGGCGAAACCGAGCCCGTTGCACCTGCGGCAGGTGCCGAATGGCGAAGCCGCACACAGAGATGCATAACAGAATGTAATCATCGCCAGGCAGGCGACAGTGAGCGCGATCGGGGTCATGAGAGCCCCTTCCAGGGCGGTTTCCGATGTTCTCGCAGGTGAGCGTCTAGCGGCTAGCCTGCTGATCAAGTGCTATGCGTGCCGCTAGCGGGACCTCTAGCGCTAGAGGGTCGGCGGTCTAGCGCTAGAGGCCCCTGGCGGTCAGCTCGCGTCCTACCTACGGTCACGCTCCGCAATCGCATCTGGGACGCGGGCGCGCTCGAAGCCGGTGCGGTTGACGGTCTTGCCGTTGATCCGGCGCGCCACCTGCCCGGTGGTCACCCCGTACGGCTTGAGCGCGGCCGTGAGCTGCCGTGCCTTCTCGGCGGGCTCCATCTCCGACCACGGCCCGTACCGCTCGGGGCGGAGTTCGGCGAGCCGGTCCACGGTGATGTCGTTCCAGGGCTTGGCCTCATCGGCCGACGTCACGGCGAGGATGTCCTCCAGCAGCGTGTCCGCCGTCGTGCGCCGCTCCGGCTCCACGCCCGCGGCCAGACCCGACAGGGTGCCCGCCTCGATCCGGGCCTTGCGGGCCCGGTCACAGATCCGGTCCGCGGTCGGCCCGTCGATGTAGTAGGTGCGGACGATCTGCGGATCGTCCGCGGCACCCACGAGGTAGCCGATGCCCTTGTCCGACTTGGTGAACGACGTTGCGCGGATGCCGTTCTTGTACGTGGACGTGCCGAGGATCATGTCGTTTTCGATCTGGCCCATGACCCGCAGGCAGAACCGCGTGCCCACGTTCGCGCTGATCGCGGTCGGCAGCGAGTCCTTGTCCGGCCGCTGGGTCGCCAGCAGCAGGATCACCCCGAGCGCCCGGCCGCGCTTGATGATCGCCGTGCACAGGACCCCGGCTTCCTTGCCGTACTTCTCGTGCGAGAAGAGTTCCTGGCACTCGTCGATCGACAGCACCAGCGGGTGAAGCCCGAGGGACCGGTTGGCAGCGAGCGCGGGAGTGACCTTGTTCTCCGGGCACTTGTCCTTGGGCAGCCCGCTGATGACCTTGGCGCGGCGTTCCAGGTCCTTGTGGACGTACCGGATCGAATCCAGCGCGGCGGCGCATGTGTCGTCGTCCGGACCGGAGCCGTAGTCGGCTGCCACCTTCTTCCCGATGGCGTCCAGGTCGCCGGTGCCCTTCAGCTCCCAGATCAGAAGTTCCGCGAGCGGATCGAGGGCGGCGGCAAGCAGCGGGGTGCGCAGGGAGAACGTCTTGCCCATGCCGGGCATGGCGCCGATGAGGACGTTGTCGTACATCAGCGTGATGTCGACGTTCCGACCGCGCTGATCGGTACCGAACGGCACCGGCTTGAACAGCGACGCGGCACCGGACCTGGTGAGCGGCCAGGCGGGCGGGGTGACCTTGTTCAGGGCCTTGTCCCCGACCCACAGCATCATCCGCCCGGCGTGCTCATCGGCGACCGGCTCCGGCCAGACACACCCCAGCGGGCGCCGCAGACCGGACGCGAGCTTCTCCCGCCGGTCGAGGATGTCCGGCACGGTCACCCCGTACGGAAGGTCGACATCCGCACGCCAGCCGGGTCCGTCCCGCGTGATCGGCGCGGGGAACTTGATGCCCTCCCCGCCCTTGCCGAGCGCCTTGTTGATCTCAGCGATGCCGAGGGCTCCGAGGGCGCGCTCCACGATGTTGGACGTCAGCCGCTCCACCTCGGTCGTCACGACTGCACGGGAGATGACGGGCTTGTCCGCGGGCGCCCCGAGGAACCCGAGCCCGACCGTCAGCACAGCCAGCGCGACGACCGTCACCCAGGTGGGGGCGAGCGCGTACAGGACCAGGGCGAGCACCGGACCGACGACAAGCGCCAGCACGGCGAGGATGCTGCGGAGCTTGACCCGGTTGTCGCGCTGGCGGGAGAGCTTGAGGTACTGCTCCACGTCCTCACGCCGGGCGGCAACCTGCCGCAGCGGCTCGCCCTCGGTGTCGGCGACCCAGCGCATCGCACCGCCCACGAACTTCGCGGCACCGGCCGGGGCTTGGACGGTGAGGCGGAGCCCGTACCAGGGCAGCCGGACCGCGTGGAACGCGGTGGTGTGCCAGGCGTACCCGCCCAGCCAACCGAGCGCGTTCACGAACTCCGGCTTCGAGCGCGCCCACCCGGGAACCACGGCACGCCGCGACCCATCCCGTACCCGATCCATCACACCGGGACCGGTCGGGGCGGGACTGTCGACCATGACCGTCGGCGACCCCGTGCCGGACGGGTCGGGCGACCGATCGGGCAGTGCTTCGCCCGATCCGCACGGCAGAGAGTCGGGCGCCCCGTCGACCGCCGGGCGGACAGTCGCGTCGGCCGACTCGGTACGGGCCGACCGCGCCTTGCCGAGGTCGACCACATCGCCGTTGGAGTCGGCGTCCATCTCGGCTTCGAGTCGGTTGAAGAGTTCGTTCTCGTCATCGGGGTGCTTCACTGAAGCTTCCTTCTCTCGGGAGGGAAAGGCGGGCCCGGCCGACGCTGTAGGAGGTGAGCGGCCGGGCCCGTACAGGTGATGGTCAGCCCCAGAGGGGCGAAGGTAGGCACGCAAAGTGCGTGCCTTGTTCAGGCGGCGCGCTGTTCCTCGGGGTAGGCGCAGGGAACGCAGATGCCGAGCGAGATCGGGATGACGTACCCCCGGTCCGCCCGGCAGGCGGGGCAGGTACGGCGGGCGAGCGTCGCTTTGGCGAGCGCGGTCCGCTTGGCCGGAGTCATCGGCCGGACCGGTCGGGCGAGGTCGACGCGGTAGAGGAAGGCGACCGCCACACCCGCCTTGCGTCGGCGCGAGCGGCGCATGATCTGCGCGGCTACGGGCTGTCCGCCGGGCCGGAGCCCGAGGGCCCGCAGTTGCCGCCGGGTGGCGTAGCCGTCGGGGGCGAGCTTCCACGGGTAGGTGGGGATGCCGTAGCGGACGCCGGTCGGGTCGTAGCACTTGCCGAACGTCGGGGACATCACCCAGCCGCCCGAGCATCCTTGCCGTTGGTACGCCGACTTCCGCGCCGGCCGGAACGGCGTCCGGTCAGCGGCCCGAGCAGGGTGCCGAGTCCGGCCCGGCGTGTCCCTGCCCGCGCCTGCTTGGCCGCGTACATGGCCTCATCCGCGCGCCGTAACAGACCCGACAGGTCCTCGCCCCGATGGTCGGCGGAGCGGACCCACCCCAGTGACACCGTGGTGCGCACGGCGGGCGCCTGCCCGTCGACCGGACGGGCAAGGACACCGTGCAGAACGGCGAGCAGATCGGCCACGGTCCCGTGCTGGTCGACGATGACGGCGGCGAACTCATCACCCCCCAGGCGCCCCGCCACACCGGACGGGCCGATGTAGTGGGCGAGCCGGTCCGCTGTCGCCTTGAGGAGTGCGTCTCCGGCGGCATGACCGTGGGTGTCGTTGATGTCCTTGAAGCGGTCGACATCTGCCAGCACGACCACGGCCCGAGGGTCCTTCAGCAGTGCGGTCGCACGGGTGGTGAACCCGTCGCGGGTCCACAGTCCGGTGAGCGGGTCGCGCCGGGCCCTGTCCAGACGCCGGCGGAGCCACCAGGTGTGTGCGGTCCATCCGGCCGCGATCGGTCCGGCCGCGGTGACGGCGGCGAATACGGTGTTCATGCGGCCGCCCCCTCGGCTCCGCCGTTCTCGACGGGGTGCAGGCGCCGACTGTCGGACCGCTCGCTCAGCAGCGCGTCCCGTACCTTTCGGGAGTTCGCTGCCGAGCAGCGCAGTGCGGTCCGGATCGATTCCGCGTGGATGCCGTCATCGGCCCAGCCGGACGTGATCTCGCGGGCGTCGATGAGCAGTTCCGCCAGAGACCGGCGCTTCGCGGTCTTGCTGCCCGTCGTCGCTTTGGTGGTGCGCTTGCGAGGCACCTTGGGCAGTTCCGCTGTCTCCGAGCCGGACGGCTCCGGGGAGGCATCGGGTTCGGCAACGGGACTGTCTTCGGCAGGGGAGAGTTCCCCCAGCTTCAGCAGTACGCGTTCCTGGCGCGGGGTACGGGAGCGCCAGCGGCGCCCGTGCCGCTCCCGCAGCGCGGCGCGGGCGAGCTGCCGTTCCCTCTCCCGGGCGAGCGCGTCCGCGTACGAGGTGATCTCCCACAACGTCATGCGCCGCCACAGCCCGAAGGTCGACAGAGGGGCGAGCAGCCAGCGGGAAACCCGGATCTTCTCCATCCGGCGTCCGGTCGCTGCTCCGATCCGAACGGCGTAGATGTGAGCGCCGATCTCGGAGAACACCACCCACAGCAGCGGCATCGTGCCGTGCGCGACCTTCGCCCACATCCCGTGTCCCGCAGCGACGTTCAGCCCGCAGGTCACCCCGGTGAGCAACCAGGGCACGAACCGCACCCACGCGACTGCCATGTCCATCCGGACCAACAGCAGATTGGCCACCGTGAAGACCGGAATCGCCAGGTCGATGCCGACCGGCAGCATCCACGGGGACCCGAATCCCCAACGACTGGCAGCCTCCGAGACCGCGTCAAAGGACGAAGCCAGCCCCAGTGCGCCGACTCCTGCCGCGGCGAGCGCGGCCAGTCCGGCAAGGCCCATCTCCGGGCGGGTCAGGGGTGGTACCGCCGGACGCTCGACGCTCTGCGCCGTCGTCATGCCGCACCCCCAGCGACGATCAGGATCGCGACGACAAGCAGCGAACCGCCTGCGCAGGTGAGGTCAACCGCACGGCACAGACCGGTGAACTTGGCCACCGCGAGACGGGACAGACCCGCGATGTCCGTGCTGAGGCGGTCCTCGCTCAGATGGGCGGTGATCTCCTCCGCGGTGAGCGTGGCCCACAGCGGGAAGCCGTGCCGCCCCTTGATGTTGGGACGTACCGACCGCAGCAGCAGTGCGGCTGCCGTAACCAACAGCGCCATGCCCGCGCCACCTACCGCGAGAGAAGCGGTGCTCAGCGGCGTGTCCTTGGCGACCGTCCAGGTCCCGGCCAGCACAGCGCCGATGAACGCCAGCAACAGACCTGTCTTCGTGTCCGTGTGGGCGATCTCCGCCTTCACCTCGGCGTGCGCGGCCGACAGCTTCGTCTCCGGGGTGCTCATGCCGCCGCTCCCTTCCGGGCGGAGCGCCTGGACCCGGTCGGGCGGGTCAGCGGAAGCGCACCGAACAGCTCCGGCGCGTAGGTCTCGATGACCTCTGCGGCGAGCCGGGTCACGTCGTCCGGCAACTGCGGGTTCTCAGCGAGGATGTCCCGCGCCGCGTCCAACCGGGCTGCCCGCTCCATCTCACTTTCGCCCTCCACACCGAGCCACAGCTCCGGCGGTGTGCCAAGGGCCATTTCCATGAAGTCGTCCACCGAGACGGCCGTATGACCGCCGATATACGCACGCATTGCGAATCTCCCGAGTCGAAGGGACGGAAAAGGCCGGGGCGGTCGCTCTCTCGGCAAAGACCGCGACCGCTCCGGCTGGAACCCGCACCGCTGACGCGGTGCGAGGGAGCGCCCCGGGCCGGATTCGATCCGGCAGCCTCACGCCGAACTCCGGGGCTGAGTCGTGCATCAGGCTGTGTCGGGTTCGTACTCGGGCAACAGAACCGCCCGGAGAGCACCCGCGACACTCTTGGCCTGCCGGTCCCTGGACCGGCTGAACTGGGCGTGCAGACGGACGGTTCCGTCAGCGTCGGTCCGCTCGGGCCAGCGCTTCGCCCCGAGGTAGTCCGCCCAAGCATCGAAGGCGGCCCGCTGCTCCGCCGGTGTCGACGTCAGACCGTGCACGTCGCCCGCCAGAGCCCCGGTCTTCGAGATGCCCCAGTGCAGAACGGGCAGTCCATCCCGCTGGCCGTGGGCCAGCATCGCTGCCAGAGCATCCACCGCCGCTCGCTGCCAGCGGCTCAGGTCTCGGTCCGTTGTCTCGAACGCCATCACCGGCCGCCCTTGGCCTTCGCCGCGTCCCGGCTCCGCCGGTTCGCCTCCGCCAGCTTTCGTGCCAGTTCGGCACGCTGCGCCTCGTTCATCAGCGCACTCCCGCACCGGAGCACGCCCTACAGGGCTTCCACGACTGCCGCAGAGTGCCGGCGGAATCGACCTCGGTCACTGTCGACCCGCCCTTACCGCCACATGCGGTACAAGGCCGGGCCATGTACTCACTCACCACGCCGTATGGCGTGCCGATACGATCCATACGGATCGCCTCCCTGGTATCAGCAGGTAGTAGGTGGTCAAGGCCCCGGCCGGTGTTAGAGCACCGAGCCGGGGCCGTTCTTCTTTGGAGCTGAAACCGTTCCGGCTCCCCTCAGCTCCATCCGTACGGCCGGTGAGCCGGACGGCTGGAGGAGGCAACCGGCCGCAGGGTGCGGACCCCGCGGTTGGGTTGGGTTGCGCTGTACTTCACGCGAAACGCGTGGCCGCCTACTTGGCCGAGGAGAGGCGGCGTGATCCTCATTCAGTTGTCAAGGAACCTGCGTTTCCTTCGAGCCCGCGAGGGCCCTCGGGACATTCGGTGCGCTGGTAGCTCAGCTCCGCGGGTCAAGCGGGCGAGCAGGCGAGTTCCGATCTCCATAAGAGATCTTGTCCTCTACTCCTCTTTAGGAGTAGAGATGACTATGGCGGACCCTGCGGCAGTCGTCAACTCCTCTTGAGGACTTATCCTGAGGTCATCCACGATCAGGGATGGTGAGCCCACGATGGCCAAGCGGTACGAACGGATCGCCGAGCAACTGCGCCAGCGCATCCGCGCCGGCGAGCTGGAGGCTGGTCAGCGACTTCCGGCTGAGACGGCGCTCGCGCAGGAGTACAAGTCCAGCCTGCCGACGATGCGGGACGCTCTGGCCTTGCTGCTCTCCGAGGGGTTGATCGACAAGAAGCACGGCATCGGCAACTTCGTGAGGAAACCGCGGCAGCTCGCACGCAGGGACAACAGGCGCCACCAGTGGGAGAAGAACCGCGCCCGCGTCTCCGAAGCGGAACGACTGACGACCGGCGCGACGGAGCACGACACCGGCCTGACCGTTTCTGATCTCGTGTTCGAGGCGACGTACCGCGAGGTGCCGGCCGACGAGGACCTTGCGGAGCAGTTCGATGTGCCGGTTGGCACGACCCTGCTCAAACGGACCTACCGGACTTCCGGTCGGGGTGAGGACACCCCCTTCAACCTGGCACGTTCCTACCTGGTCCACGAGACGATCGCGGGCAATCCAGACCTGCTCGACGCAGGCAAGGAACCCTGGCCCGGTGGGACACAAAATCAGCTCTACACCGTTGGCATCGAGCTGGACCACATCGTTGAACGCATCACGGCCCGCCCACCCACGGTTGAGGAGATCGAAGAACTCGGGCTGCAAGGCGGCATCTCCGTCATGGCGCTTCGCAAGACATGCATCGACACAAGTGGTCGAGTGGTCGAGGTAGCTGACGTGACACTGCCGGGCGATCGAACCGAACTCGTCTTCACGACACCTTTGGAGAGGTGGTGACCATGACGGCTCTCATCTCCGTCATCACCGCAGTCCACGCGCCTGCGGCTCACTACCTCGGCGACGCCTACAAGTCGCTGTGCGAGCAGCAGTTGCCGGACGGTTGGGAATGGCAGTGGGTAATTCAGGAAGACGGCGAGACCGACGCCGTAACACCCCATGTGCCGGACGACCCGCGCATCAGCTTCGGCCAGGGAAGGCCAGGACGGGCCGGTGTCACTCGAACCATGGCGCTTTCGCGTGCGGAAGGGCGGTACGTCAAGGTTCTCGACGCCGACGACATGCTCACGCCCGGTGCCCTGCAAAGGGATCTTGCCGCGCTCAGCAGCGAACCCGGTGTCGCATGGACGACATCGCGAGTCCTGGACCTCCTGCCCGACGGTTCCACCTTCGGGTTCGATCACGACCCCGAGGAAGGCCCGATCGAGCGCGGCGAAGTCCTGGACCACTGGAAGGCGCACGACTTCAGGGCCCAGGTGCACCCTGCGACGCTCTGCGCCGATCGGGATTTGGTCTTGGCTCTCGGAGGCTGGATGGCTCTGCCGGCCTCCGAGGACACCGGGCTACTGCTCGCGCTGAACGCCGTATCGCGCGGCTGGTTCACCGCGGAGACCGGACTCCTCTACCGCAAGTGGCCAGGGCAGGTCACCAGCCATGCGTCCCACACGCAAGAGAACGAGCGTGCGGCACGCATGGCAGTGGTAGAGGCACGGGCCAGGGTCCTTTCCGGCTTCGAAGCGTGGCGCTTCGGAGACGTGTAATCAGGACCCAGATTCCTCGCGCGTCTGCGGGAGCACCAGCTCCCGCGCGCCGTGCTCGTCTCCCCGGAAGTTGCCGCTCACGCCGAGGTCGTCCCGCGCCTCCTGGTGGAAGTTGTTGATTGCCCGGAAGACGGCCTTGTTCAGCTCGCGCCAGTCCTCCAGTGATCCTTCCGTCTCGCCCCTTGCCCTCCAGGCGACCGCATGGGCTGCGGCGTTGAGGCGGTGCGCGGCCTCAACGACGTCGTCCTCAGCCAGAAGCATGACCCGCTCGAAGGCACGGCTACGCCCGCCCTCAAGGTCGGCCAGCTCAAGAGTCAGCTCTGTCTCACTCCGCTCGATGTTCCTCATGGTTTGCCGGACTTCGTAGAGCAGGACTGATGAATAGATGCACGTCCGGACACAGTCGACGTAGTCGGCGTACGCGTCAAGCTTCCGCTCATCCCACCGGGTCAGCAGGGTGTACCTGTTCCGCTGACGCTCCATCCGATGGTTGGTGAAGTGCGTTGCCAAGCCTCCGAGAAGCACTGCGGCAATGGTGATCAGCTGTCCGGCGATGTCCAAAGGTCCCCCAACCAAGCGTCAGCTCAGCGGGGATCATAGCGTCGGCACAACATACGCGCAGGTCGCGCTATGACAAGCCACTGCCGAGACCCGCCCCGGGGCGTGTGCCCCGGAACCGCCCCCGATGCCCCAGCCGTGCGCCCTGTCGCCAACGCGGAGCACCGCGAAGCCTGGTGGGGTTGGCAACATCGATGTGCCCAGGGGGTGGTTCTCGTTTCACAGTCCAAGTGCAATGCGCCGACCGCAAGCGGCAAGCGGTGCCAGAGGCTGGCGATGATCGGTGCCTCACGCTGCAATCTGCACCGTGGCGAGTGGTCGCCGTACACGATCGAGAAGCGCAAGGCGAAGGGGCGCAAGCGCAAGAAGAAGTGAGCCGAAGCAGGGTCCAGGGTGTGTCCGGGCTGTCCGCCTGTCCGCTTGAAGGGCTGACCTGCACAAACGAGCCGGACAGCCCAGAGTGCATCTGTCTGGTCTGTCCGGTCACAGAGGGTGCACGTCAACGACGCCTTAGCCAACACAGGGCGCAAGAGAGGCTTCCAGGCTGTCCGAGCAGCACACTGACCTGTACAAACGAACCAGACAACCCACGGTTCTGATGTCAGGGCTGTCGGTCACAGAGGGCTGTAGCACCTTCGAGTGTTGCAGCCCATCGGCGAAGCCGACCTCTCAATCGGCCGCAGGAGCCGGAGGCGGCTTCCGAATAGGCCGGTCTCAGCAACATCAGTCCGGGTCGGGCATGGTGTCACCTTCGCCATTCATACCGCGCAATCGCCGCGCCAGGTCTTCAACAGGCGTCCAAACGTATGATCGACCAGATTTACTCTTTTGCAGCAGCCCATGATTTTCCAGGCCGATAAGGTCCTGCCGCGCCGTTTCATAGACAATCATGTGACTTGCCATATGAGACTGAGCCGATACAGAGGCACCTGGATTCTTCAGAGCGTGATTCAGCAGGGCAATCTGCCGGTGATTAAAGATCCTTTGCGCACCGGAGATGCTCTGCTGCAGCTCACGAACTTCCTCCGCCTTCCTGAAGAGGTAATCATGCAGCTGAGAAATAGACCGCTGCAACACACCCAGTTGATAGAGATGGAAGTATGTCAGATCGTTCTCGTCATCTTCAGAATGCAAATAGCTGTGAGCATACTTGGAAGGCGCATTCTTGAGGATTGGCGAGATTGCCACGTATTCAGTGAGCCAATAATCCTGATTCAGCATCAACCAATAGAACAAAACTCTGGCCGTGCGCCCATTGCCATCCTCGAACGGGTGATCATACCCGATCATGAAGTGCACCGTGATCGCACGCAGGACTGGCGGGATATAAACTTCATCCAATTCGCCATTTGCGAAGTCACATAGCCTCTGCACACGCTCGGGCAGAGTTGCAGCAGGCGGCGGGGCATGCAGCAACATGTCACCGTGCCAGACAGCTACACGATCCTCGTGTGGCAGCTGGAAGCGACCAGAGGCATCCGGATTGTCGAGAGTTCCATCCGTAACTACTCGGTGGATCTCGCAAATAATTTCTGGCGTCAGTCGCCGATTGCGGATTTCCCCCACCATGCGCATAGCTTGATAGTTATTATAGATCATCCGCTCATCACGGTCACGCGGCTGACGCTGCGTGCGGATCATATCCTTGGCAACTTTGCGACTCGTGGAAGCGCCTTCAAGCTGACTGGAGTTAATCGCCTCCTCGATCAGAGAATTGATCAGATAACGGTCCCGGGTGGCAGGGTTGGTAACTTGCTCGCTAATACTGATCTTCCCGCTAGCGTCTCTGCTCACCTCCTCCAAAGATTTAAGGACGATGTCCGGAAGCGCGAAAAAGAAGGGGTTCCCATTAACATCCGTCAACGGCAGGGCGCGCTGCACTCGCCGACGTGCAAGCTTGATGCCCGCCCACCACTCTTCGTGCGTCAGACCGTCAGGCGGGTTCTTGTAGCGAAGCTTGTCCCAAGGAAGATACGGATCAGTGGGCCCGGCACCAGGGGCGGTAAGGATACGTTCCAGCTTTTCCTGTTCAGACTTCACGATGAGCCGCATAGTCTCCTCCGGAGGAGGAGGCGGCATCGGCCTTCTCACGTACATGCCTCCCAACTACTAGCGAGCTACTAATTTGCCCCAGACTAGTAGATCAATCTCGCATCCGCACAGGCCAGCGCCGCGATAGCACGGAGCACCGCACCGACCGGCAGCTCAGCCTCCGAGGCCAGCAGCCTCACCTCCAGGACTCGCCCCTGACCCGCCGCATCATCCACACCGCCCGACCCCAACTACTAGCGAGCTACTAATTTGCCCCAGACTAGTAGATCAATCTCGCATCCGCACAGGCCAGCGCCGCGATAGCACGGAGCACCGCACCGACCGGCAGCTCAGCCTCCGAGGCCAGCAGCCTCACCTCCAGGACTCGCCCCTGACCCGCCGCATCATCCACACCGCCCGACCCCAACTACTAGCGAGCTACTAATTTGCCCCAGACTAGTAGATCAATCTCGCATCCGCACAGGCCAGCGCCGCGATAGCACGGAGCACCGCACCGACCGGCAGCTCAGCCTCCGAGGCCAGCAGCCTCACCTCCAGGACTCGCCCCTGACCCGCCGCATCATCCACACCGCCCGACCCCAACTACTAGCGAGCTACTACTTACGTAGGGGACGAGTGTCTAACTGCGTGACAACGCCGACGAACAACGGCGGACGGGCGCGGATGCCTGCAGACCATCAGCACAAGTGCCAGCCAGACCAACCCAAGGCAGCACCCACCGAGTTACTTCGGGAAGAGGGAGTCTCTGAACCACAGCGCTCAACGCGGCTTCGCCCGTACTCGGGGATCAGCTTGCGCAGCGCCCAGGAAACGGATACCTGTGGCTCGTGTGGCACAGCTCCGACACAGTGCGTGTCCCCGTACCGTGACGGACTGCTTTCCTCCCAGGTCAAACGGGATACGAGGTGTGATCGACACATTCACTCCGGAGCCGTGTGCGCAGGTTCGAATCCTGCCGGGGGCACTCCAGCCGGAAGATCGCGATCACATCGCTGACCAGCTGAAGTGCCAAGCATGAAGGCCCGAACTCAGTCCCACTGAGTCCGGGCCTTTGTCGTTGTTGCGCGCTGGTCGCGATGGACCTGCGGTAGAGCCTGCTACGCCTCTGAGGCGCTTCCCCGGGCCGACTCCCTCCGGAGCCAGTCGAGTTCCTGCTCGATCTTCTTGTTCATGGCGGCTTCCTGACCGTAGATGCACCTCTCGTGCACGCGGTGGATGACCTCGGGCGAGGCGCCGACTCTGCGGGCCGCCTCCGCCCCGGGGACCCAGGCGTTGAGCCAGGTCGTGATGCAGGTGGGCCGTAGGTCGTACGGCCGGCCGGCCGGCGAGGATGGATCACTGGAGGTTCGGCGGGAGGGCGCACGTGATTGCTTCCCTTCGCGTTCACGACGAGCCACCACCTCTCCCACCAGGTGAACCCGCCGGCGCTGTGTGGTGCTACCGCAGATACCGCACACACGAGGGTGGGGCATCGAAGGTAGGATAGGTGGCATGAGTGAACCTACCAGCAAGTATTCGATCACCATGCCGCGTGATATCGCCGAGGCCGCCAAGGCCCGCAGTGGACCCTCCGGGCTTTCCGCGTATGTGGCCGCCGCAGTCGCCCGGCAGATCGAGCGCGACAACCTCAACGAGATCATCCAGGTCGCCGAGGCCGAGCACGGCCCCATCAGCGACGAGGAGATCCAGTCGGTGCGTGCCCAGCTCCACCACGCCCGAACCCAACAGCAGACGCAGGGTGGAGCGAACGCAGCGTGACCCGTTCCCCTGCCGCCCCCGGCGGCACGCTCGTGCTCGATAGCGAAGGGCTGGCCAAGGCAGTCCTCCGCGACCGGACGGTCACGACCTGGCTCGCCCTGGCCAGGACCGACGACCTCCGCGTGATCACCTCCGCGGCCACGCTGGTGGAGGTCGTCAACCCCCGGATCAACCGCCCCGCCCTGGAGTGGACTCTCTCCCGCATCGTGGTGGAACCGGTCACCGAGGCCATCGCCCGCCACGCGGCGGCCCTCCTCGCAGACGCCGGCCTCCACGGCCACAAGTGCGCGATCGACGCCATGCTCAGTGCCACGGCTCTCGCCGCACCAGGGCCGGCCACCATCCTGACCTCCGACCCCGACGACCTCACCGCCCTCTGCGGTGGACGGGCGACCGTGATCAAGATCTGACGACACCACAGTGGCGATCACTTGTGACGACGCCGTAGCTCTAGACCCCCGGTTGCCGAATCCTGCCGAGGCACTTCCGGAAGAACTCCCCGACCCGTCCTTCCACAGGTCGGGGAGTTGTGCGTACCCATCACAACTGACGTGTGGTCGGGCGACTTTGCCCGACCGGCTCAGTCGACGCTGCCCCGCCTCCTGTGGATGGCGTGGAAGAGGTTTTGGTAGGCGATGTCTGCGCCTGCCGGGTCGTTCGTTCCACGGAAGAGGTCGAGGGCCTTTTGGCAAACGTCGATGGCCTCGTCGAACCTGCTCAGCTGGATCAGGGCGGTTCCGGTGTTCGCGTACCCGAGGGCCGCGCCGTGCGGGTCTCCGACCGCCTCGAAGATCTCCACGGCTTGGCGGCTGGCGGTGACTGCTTCCTCGTACCGCCCCATGCCGATCAGTGCGCCCGCGAGGTTGGCCGACGCCCTCGCTTCGCCGGGGCGCTCAGCGATCTCCCGGTAGATGGCGGTGGCCGCCAGGTGGGCGGCCACCGCTTCCTCGAACTGGCCCACTCTCCGGCGCGCGCAGCCCAGGTTGTTCAGGGCGATGCCCTCGCTGTGGGAGCCGGTCCCCCGGAGGATTTCCACGGCGCGGAGGTGGTTGTTCAGGGCTTCCCCGGGGCGTCCGAGCTGGACCAGGCCCATCCCCGCGTTGGTCAGCGCGAGCCCTCACCATGGGGTCGCGCGTCGCGGAAGGCTCTGGCGGCCTGCCCATGGGCTTCGACGGCCTCGTCCAGCCGTCGGGCGTCGAGCAGCCCCAGACCGAGGTTGCTCCGGGCGAGTGCCTCGCCGTGCCGGTCACCGATCCCGTGCAGGAGTTCGGCGGCCCGGCTGTGGGCCGAGATCGCCTCCTTGATGCGCCGCACCGCCCTTAGCGTGTTCCCGAGGTTGGTCAGGGAGATCGCCTCCCCGTGGCGGTCGGCGATCTGCCGGGAGAGGTCGACCGCGCTGACGAAGGCTTGGACGGCGCGCTCGAAGTCCCTGACACCTGCCAGGGCCTCGCCGAAGTGCAGCCAACTGTCGCGCTGTTCCTCAAGGTCAGCGGCGGACCCCCGGAGCTCCGTCACCTCGTGGAGCAGTGCGAGCGCTTCATGGAATCGCCGTTGGTCGTTCAGGACGCCGACGAGGTTGGCGAGTGCGTCGGCCCGCTTGCGCCGGTCACCCAGCTCGCCGAAGGCCTCCGCCGCGTGGGTGTAAGCGTGAATCGCCTCGTCGAACTGGCGTTTGTTTACGTACACGTTGCCCAGACCAAGGAGCGACCCCGCCACGCCCTTGCGGTTGCCCGCTCCGCGGCGCAGTGCCAGGACACGGGTGTGGACGGCGGCGGCATCGTCGAACCGCCGTGCTGCGGCGAGGGCCACTGCGAAGTTGTTCATGGCATCGGCCATACCGTCGGGTGAGTCGGACCTGCGGAGGAGTTCGAACGCAATCGCGCTGACGTCGACCCAGTCGTCGACATGGCGGCGGCGGTCGAACTACCGGCTCAGTGCGAAGGCGAGGTGGACGCTGATATCGGGGCGGCCCAGGTCGGCGGCGCGGTGAAGTCCCGGCGGGGCGTCCGTCACATCGAGTGCGGTCGCCGGATCGCCGATCTTCAGGGCGACGGCCTGCCAGGTCGGCCCCTCGTAGGGATAGTGCCCCGTCGCGGCGAAGAGCAGCACCGCACCCAGTGCGTACACATCGGCGGACCGTTCCAACTGTTGCTCGCCCCGGGCCTGTTCCGGAGGCATGCACAGGACACTGCCGACGACGAAGCCGGTGGCCGTCAAGGTGGTACGGCGCTCGGCGAGTACGGCAAGACCGAAATCGATCACCTTGGGGCCGTAAGAGGAGAGAAGGATGTTCTGCGGCTTCAGATCCCGGTGGAGCAACCCCGCGTCATGGACCGTGCCGAGGCCTTCGGCGAGCAGCGCTCCGAGGCTGGCGGTCTCGGCGAGCGGCAGCGGTCCCCGCCCGGCGACCAGGGTGCGCAGATCAGGTCCCGCGACGTACTCGACCGCGAGCCAGGGCTGGTCGGCGTTCGCGTCCGCACCAACGAAGGCAGCGATGAAAGGCCCGTAGACCGTGCGCAGGCTCTCCACTTCGGACAGGAAGCGGGCCCGGGTGTCCTCGTCGAGCACAGAGGGCTTGATGACCTTCACCGCCGCCTGGTGACCGGCCGCGGACTCCCCCAGGAAAACCTGTCCCATACCGCCGGAGCCGATCCGGCACACGAGGGCGAAGCCCCGATCTCCTTCGGGTCGTCGTCCCTCAGCGGTTCCACGGTGTCACGCCCCCCTCGCGGTCCGCACCCCGCACGTCCGCGCGGTGAACCTGCCTGGACCGGGAGGCAGTCTATGCAGGTCCTCCGCCGTCCTGTACCGCCTTGTCCAGAGTCGCCCAGGGGCACGACCTTCTCCCGCCCACTCGTCCAACAGCCCGTGTTCATCCACCAGCCGCATCAGGTTCCGCTCTTCCGTGCGTCGTTGCGGTCCTCGACAACCCGTGCGCCTCTGAGTCCCGCTCACTCCACCGTTGGACGGACATGCCCTCCTCGCACGAACCGTCAGTCCATTCGCCGACCGGAGCGTCGCCGGTGGACGTCCTCCGTCCCATCCCGGCGGTCGTACACGGGTGGCAGTGGGCCAAGCGACCGATTCCCTGCGGTGCCTCACACCCCGCCTGTACTGTCGTCGACCATCCCGGCTCCCCGTACCTTCCGCGAAAGGTGCCGCATGACCAAGCCCACCACCGTAAACCTGACGAAAGCCGCGCCCACCGTCTCCTTGGACAAGCACGGCGTGACCTCGGGACTGATCAAGGTCAACCTCAACTGGACCTCGCCGCAGGCCGCTGCGCAGCGGGCGGCCGGCGAGGCACGGGGATTGTTCGGCCGGATACGGGCGTCACTGCGGTCGGCCGCGGCCAGGACGGTGGATCTTGACCTCGGCTGCATGATCCGCTGCACCGACGGCTCCAAGACCGTGGTGCAGGCCCTGGGCAACGCGTTCGGTGCGGTGGACCGCTTCCCCTACGTCGCCCTGGACGCAGACGACCGGACCGGGGCCCTCGCCACGGGAGAGAACCTGGTCATCAACCTGGACCACCAGGCCGAGTTCCAAAAGCTCCTGCTCTTCGTCTACATCTACGAAGGATCCGGCGACTTCCGCGGCCTCGACGCCGTGGTGACCCTGACCTCCGACCGCGGCGACCGCTTCCGGGTGGTGCTGGACGAGTGCCCGCCGCAGGCGCACGCCTGCGCCATCGCCCTCATCAAGCGCCAAAAGGGCGAACTCGTCATCGTACGCGAGGTGCGCTGGTTCACCCCGCAGGACGGCCCCGGAGTCCAGGACGTGATCTCCCGCGCGTACCGGCTCGGCATGAAATGGACCCCCGGCCGGAAGTAGCGCTCTCGACGGACGACGGCTGGGGGTGGCGGCGCCGGGCGGCCCGAGGTCAGCCGGTGAAGCGGGGCGGTGTACCGGGCTCGGCGTCGATCGGGCGGCGGGCCTCGGCCAGGGCGACCGTGTGGATGAACCACTCCAGGACCGAGCGGATGGCCTCGCTCTGGGTCGCGAACACCTCCAGGGGGAACGACGGGCGCAGGTCCAGCTTCGCCTCGGCGAGGTCGATGCCTTCGACCTCGTTCATCCGCGCCATCAGTTCCCGGCGCAGCGGCTCGTCGTCGAACGGCGGGCGGCGCTTGAGGTATTGGAAGACGACCTCGACGGTGCCCGAGACCGGGTAGATGCCGAGCGGCCACAAGGTGCGTGCGCCGCCCGCAGGGCCCACGTCCACCATGGGGAAACAGCTCGTCTCGCTCGCCGCGCCGTACGCGCGTCGGCCGCCCTGTTCCTCCCAGAAGCGGAGCGCGCTCAGCACGCCCGCCGCGGTCTCGGGCCGCTGGTTGGCGCGGAGTTGGTCCTCGAAGCGGTCCGCGGGGCGGTGCTGGCCCTCCTCGGTGGAGCTCGCAGTGGGCGCGGGTTCGTCCTCGGTCTCCCGGCCGAGCAGGGTCCTCAGGTCGCCCGCGCTCAGCCGGTGGGAGCGGTGGGCCCGGCTCGCCTGGTCGAAGGGGATGCCCTCGGCCTCCAGCAGGGTGCGGGGGTCGTCCGTCCGCTGCTCGTCGGCCCAGCTGAAGCCCGCGGAGATCCGGCCGTCGGACGTCAGGACCCGGTGTGCTCCGTGCAGTCCGGGGTGGGCGGCGATGTGCTGACCCACGGGGTTGGCATGGGTGCCGATCAGCGCCGCGAGATCGCCGTAGGCCGTCCAGGTTCCCGCGGGCATCGCCAGCAAGGCAGCCCGCAGCTCCTGCCAGCCCGCCCATTCGTCGGCACGGACCAGGCCCTCGATGGGACCGGGCCACAGGCGCACGGCGCGCTCGGCCAGTTCGTCGGCGCGGGCCAGGATCTCCGCCCTCCCCCAGCGGTCCTGTGCGGCGATGTGCTGGTTCATCCGCAAGGCACTGGAGTCGAGGATTTCCTGCTTGCGGTGGAAGGGATGGTTGGAGAGCCGAGCATTGTCACCGGAGAGGGTGAGATTGCCCAGGGTGTGGACGAGCCGTTCGTGGAGTTCGCCGGGGCTCTCGCCGTCCTCGGTCTCCTCCGCCAACAGGTCGAACCACTGCTGTGCCGGGGTCTGCGGCAGCACGTGTTCGACGCTGAGCCGCGCCTTGGCATAGTCGACGGGTTCGCTGGCGTCGTGGCTCTCCTCCAGCCGCCGCAGCACCTGGAAGCGCTGGCCACCGCGCCCCGTCTTGTAGAAGGGCCGGGTACGGACCGCCTCGCGGACCGCGGCGTCCCCCGGCCAGGTGCGGGCCCCCGTCTTGTTCCTCGACAGGAACCGGCGCACGGCCTCAGCGGGCGACGTGTCCTTGTCCACTTCCCGCGGAAGCTCCATGAAGACTCGGTTGTTGCCGGTCGTGGACAGACCCGCGAGCAGTCGCCTCACCAGGTAACTCTCGGCGTAGCGCAGCGCCTCGGCCGCCTCGGGTGCCGCGGTCCGGCCGCTGTCGACGAGGTCGAGCAGCCACAGCGCCAGCGGGTAGTGGATCTGACCGCCCCAGCGGGCCAGGCGCTCCAGCACCTCGCGCAACTCCGGGTCGTTCTCCCGTTCGGGCTCCCGGATACGCATCAACCGACCCGCCCGGTCCGCAAGGGTGGTGATCGCAGCCTCAAGGGCTGCCTCGTCCCGGGTCAGCGGCTCCAGTCGCCTCTTCTGGTCCCGGTAGACGTCGCTCTGCTTCGCCCTGCTGTCGCCCGCGACCACCAGGTCGAGCCAGACGAGGAGTTCGAGATTGGCCGGCCCGAGGAGTTTCTGCATGGGCAGCCAAAGATCCCGGTACACCGACTCCCCACGGGTCGGCAGATACATGAACAGGTAGTTGCGCAATAGATCGCTCTGGCTCAGGCCCACGCCAGTGTTGTTGATGGACTCGAAGATGCGGTAGACGTTGTCGCCCTCCGATGCCGTGATGGAGACGATGGAGAGGCAGTTGATGAGAACCGTGCCCACTTCGTTGGTCCACGCCTCTCCGCGGCTCTCCTCCCCCGCGGCCAGGGCGCCGAGGAAGTACCGGTAGGCGGTACCGATGTTGCCCGCGCCGCCGGCCTGCGGGCGGGCGTGGACGCAGGCCGTGTAGGCGGCCCGGTCCGCCTGCGTCGGTAGCAGCCGGTAGTGGTCGTCGCCGTCCTGATAGCTGTTGACCAGGAGGAGGTTGTGGATGCGGTCGGCCTTCTTGGCCTCGTCCCGACCGCGGTAGTGGTCCCGCAGAGCGGTGCAGGCGAGCATCAAGGTGGTGAGCCGCTGCTGGCCGTCGACCACGAGCCACCTCTGTATCCCCCCGGCCACGACACCGTCCGGGGCCAGCACGACGGAACCAAGGAAGTGCGCACTCGGCTTCCTGCCCTCCAGGCGGTCGTCCACGAGCTCGCCCACGTCGTCCCAGAGCTGTTGTAGCTGTTCCTGCTCCCAGCTGTAGGTGCGCTGGTAGAGCGGTACCTGGAACTGCTTCTCGCCTTCGACGAGTTTGCTGAACGTGACCTCATGAGCCTGCACGTGCTGTCTCCCCACCGTCTGAACCGAAGCGACATTCTTCCCCATCCGGGTACGGTGGCCGGGGGAATTCGACGGAGCGCGACCGGGGGGCTGCACATGGCGACGTTGGGAATCCACAAGGACTTCCTGTGGGAGTTCGCCAAGTTGGAGAAGCCCGTCCAAAAACGCGTCCACGAGGTCTTCGACAAGTTCCGGGAGCATCGCCACGCCGGACTCCATCTGGAGAAGTTGGAGAAGGCCAGGGACCCGCGGATCCGTACCATCCGGATCACCCAGTTCATGCGCGGGGTGGTGCTGGCCCCGTCGTCAGGTGACAGCTTCCTGCTGCTCAAGGTCATGCCCCACGACGACGCCATCGCCTGGGCGGTGAAGCATCGGGCGACCGTCAACTCCGCCACCCACGGAATCGAGCTGCGGAACGACGTGGCGCTGGAGCGGGCGACCGCAGGGGTGCGGGAGGCCGCGTCAGCGGACGGTCGGGGGCTCTTCGCACGGGTGTCGGACAAGGACCTGGTCCGGTTGGGAGTTGACGCGGACCTGCTCCCACTGGTGCGGCACCTGAACGACGAGGCCCAGCTCGACGCCCTGGCCAAGATCATGCCGGAGCAGCAGTACGACGTGCTGGCCGGCCTGGCGGCGGGGATGGAACCGGAGGACGTGTGGCGCGAGGTGGTTGTCGCGCAGGTGGAGCGGACGGCCGGCGAGCCGGGCGGCAGCGGTGGGGCGACGGCCTGCGCCCACCAGGACGAACTGACGGCGGCCATGGCCCGTTCGCAGGGGAGGATCGCACTGGTCTCCGGCCCGGACGAACTGCTGGACATCCTGTCGCGGCCGTTCGACGCCTGGCGGGTCTTCCTCCATCCGAGTCAGCGCAAGGTGGCCTACCACCACTCCTACCGGGGCCCGGCCAGGGTCAGCGGAGGACCTGGGACGGGCAAGACCGTCGTCGCCCTGCACCGCGCTCTGCATCTGGCGCGCCGGCTTCCAGCGGACGCGCCGGACGAGTCGATCCTGCTCACCACCTTCACCCGGGACCTCGCCACCGATCTCCGGCACAGTCTTGAGCTGCTGATCCCCGAACCCGAACTGCGGGCGAAGATCAGGGTGATCAACGTGGACGCCGTGGCCAACCAACTCGTGCGCGAGGATCGCGGGGCACCGCTGTCCATCGTCGCTGCGCAGCGGGAGATCACCGCGCGCTGGGCCGACGTCGCCCGGCGCCTCGGGATCGAGTACACCGAGGTCTTCCTCGACCAGGAGTGGCGTCAGGTCATCCTGGCTCAGGACCTGCGCTCCCCCGAGGCGTATCTTCGGGCTTCCCGGGTCGGACGGGGTACCGCCCTCGGCCCGCTGAAGCGGGCACAGATCTGGCGTGCGGTGGACGCCTTCGTCAAGGAGTTGCAGGCGTCGCAGGAGTGGACGTTCCTCCAGATCTGTGCGGAGGCGACCAGGCTGCTGGAGGAACGGGGGGAGGACCGTCCCTACCGTCATGTCGTGATCGATGAGGCTCAGGATCTCCATCCGGCGCAGTGGCGGATGCTCAGGGCACTGACACGGCCGGGTCCGGACGACCTCTTCATCGCGGGCGACACCCACCAACGGATCTACGGCAACAAGGTGTCGCTGCGCAGTCTCGGTGTCGAGGTGACCGGGCGCTCTACCCGGCTGCGAATCAACTACCGGACCACACGGGAGATCCTGGCGTGGTCCACGGCCCTGCTGACGGGTGAGCGGATCGACGACATGGACGGCGGTGACGACTCGCTGGCCGGCTATCGCTCCGCCTTCCACGGCGAGCCGCCGATGCTCATGGGCTCCGACACCAGGTCCGCGGAGATCGCGGGACTGGTGGCGCAGATCGGAGAGTGGACACAGTCCGATGTCTCACCCAGGGACATCGGTGTCGCCGTCCGGTACACCCAACTGGGCAGGGAGATCGCACGGGAGTTGCAGCGAGCGGGCCTGTCGGCGACCGTGCTGGGCGCGTCGTCCAAGATCGGCGACGGAGTTCGCATCGGGACCATGCACCGCATGAAGGGGCTTGAGTTCCGTTGCATGGCCGCTGTCGGGGTGAGCGACGGAGTCGTTCCGCTGCGCGGTGCGGTCACCGCGGAGGATGTGGACGCCCATCAGCATCGAGAGGATCTGCTGGGCGAGCTGAGTCTGCTCTTCGTCGCCTGCACCAGGGCGCGTGAGGCACTCAGGATCTCCTGGCACGGGGACCCCAGTCCGTTCCTCGGTCCGCCCCGGGCGCAATCGGTGTCCCCGCGCTGACGGCTCGCTGCACAGCGCCTGCCGCGGGGCGCCGTCCCGAACACAGCCGTCACGGCGAGGGCATGCGGGCTCCGGTCCGTGGCGTCGCCCTGCTCGGACACCCCGCACCGGGACACACCGCTGAGCTTCGTGGCGTACGGATGTGCGTCCGATGGGACCGGCTTCTTACCCCGCGGGGTGAGCGTTCCACTGGAGAGAAAGAGCTTAGGCTAACCTAACTTCATGTCGGTTGCTGATATATCGGGTCATGCGCACGCCTCGGCGGCGCCGGTCGTGTCCTTGCGGTGGGGGGCGCCGGTGGCCGGTGGGGCCGAGGTGGCTTCGCCCTATCTGCTGACCACCGCCGTCTTCGACGGCACCGAGTCCGGCGGTCCGGCGTTCAGCGAGCCGCACACCCACACCGACGCACTCCTCATGTGGCCGCACACCAGGTCCCTGACACTGCACACCAGTGCGGGGGTACGGCGGCTGATTCCCGGCCAGGGGGTGTGGGTGCCGCCCGGGGTGCCGCACGCCGCCACTGCGGACACCGGGGGCGTCGCCTGCTACACCTATGTGGCCCGTTCCGCGATCCCGGATCGCTGGACATCGCTGCGGATGGTGAAGGTGGGGCGGGCGCTCCAGGAGATGTTGTTGCATCTCGATGCGACGCCCATGCCCGATGACCTCAGGCTGCGCACCCAGCGGGTGATTCTGGAAATGCTCCAGGAGGATCCGCTTCCGGTGCTGGAGGTGCCGGTTCCCGTGGACTGGCGCATTCGGGCGCTGGCGGACGATGTCCTGCGCGACCCGGACAGCGACCGTTCGGTCGAGGAGTGGGCGGCGCGACACTCGCTCAGTGTGCGGACGATCACCCGGGCGTTCAGTCGTGACATCGGTATGTCGTTCAGTCGCTGGCGCTCCCTCGTACGGATGTCCGCAGCGACGGCCATGCTCACCCAGGGCCACCCGGTCAACCTCGTCGCGCACCGCTGCGGGTACTCCACCACCAGTGCGTTCAGCGCCGCGTTCCGACGGGTCACCGGGGCGAGTCCCACCGAGTACCTCCGGGAACGGTCCGTGTCCGTGATTCCCTGACCGGTTCATCGGCCAGGCAGCCAGGCAGCCAGCGGAGGGTGGCCGATTCGCGACGCACCATGGCCGGGACGCAACGCCCGAGGGCTCCGAGGTTCCCTAGCGTTGGTTCAAGTGAGGGTTACCTAACTTCCCCTGCGGAAGGCCGACACCACCCCCTGCGCTCCGGCCATGCGCCTTTCCCGTACCGCCGTGGCGGCCCTCACCCCCAAAACCGCCGTCGCGATGCCCTCGCGGTGCGCACAGCCGAGGAGAACCATGTCCCTACCCACGGTCGCCCCAGCGGCCACACCAGCCCCAGCGCCCCGTCGATCAAGGACCTGGGCCCGGGTCGCCGGCCTGGCGGTTGCCGCCGCCCTCGTCCTGACGGGCTGCGGTGGCACCGATGCCTCGGGCTCCGACGGGAAGGGAAAGCCCGCGGAGAAGCAGAACTCCTCAGCCGCGTTCCCGGTCAGCATCAAGCACGCCCACGGCACCACCGAGATCCCCGAGAAGCCGAAGCGCATCGTCGCCGTCAGCTGGATGAACCAGGACATCGTTGCCGCGCTCGGCGTTCTCCCCGTCGGCGTCGACAAGCAGTGGGGCGGCGACAAGGACGGTCACACCCCCTGGTTCCGCACCCAGGCCGAGAAGCTGGGCGGAAAGCTCCCCGAGACCCTGAACTACGGGGACTCGGGCGAGATGGACTTCGAGCAGATCCTCTCCCTCGACCCCGATCTGATCATCGGCCTGTACTCCGGCATCACCGATGTCGACTACAAGCGGCTCACCGAGATCGCGCCCACCATCCCCTATCTGAAGCGGCCCTTCGACGGGGGCACCTGGCAGGACATGACCCGCACCATCGGCAAGGCGCTCGGCGAGAACGAGAAGGCCGAGGCGCTGGTGACCGACACGGAGGGCGTGCTCGCCGGTGTCGTCAAGGCGAACCCCCAGTTCAAGGGCAAGACCTTCACCTACGGCACCGCCCTCACCCCCGGGTCCACCGAGGCCGGTCTGTACGTCGACTACGACCCCAGGGTCCGGCTGCTCACCGAGATCGGCTTTGTGAACACCCCCTCGATGAAGGTCATCACGGACGGCGTCAAGGGCACCAACTTCTACGGCGGTGTGAGCCTGGAGAAGCTCGACACCGTCAAGGCGGACGTCTTCGTGGGCTGGGCCTACGACCCCAAGGAGGTTCCGTACTCCTTGAACGATCCCCTCTTCAAGCGCTGGGAGCCCATCGAGAAGAAGCAGTACGCGTTCGTCGAGACCGCGGAACTCGGCATGGCCGTCAGCGCTCCGACCGTGCTGTCCATCCCGTGGGCGATGGAGCGGTACGCGCCCCTGCTCGCCGACGCGGTCGCGGGCAAGGGCAGGTCGGACGCCTCCACCTCCTGAACCGGCCCCATCGCCCTCGTACCCCGCACAGCCCACCCACGAGGATCACCCGTGACGACGACCGCACCACCCTCCACACGGCGTGACGCGCCAGGCCCGTACTCCGGTACGGGCCTGGTCCCGCGCCACCGGCACCGCTTTCTGGTGCTGCTCGCCGCCATCGCGGTGCTGATCGCCATGGCCGTCCTCAGCGTCATGGTCGGCGCCCGTGGGATCGCGCCGGGGACCGTATGGGACGCCCTGTTCCGCTTCGACCCCTCCATCGACGAACATGTGATGGTCCGCGATCTGCGTGTGCCCCGTACGGTGATCGGGCTGGTGGTCGGCGCGGCGCTGGGCCTGTGCGGCGCGCTCATCCAGGCGTTCACCCGCAACCCCCTCGCCGATCCCGGTGTGCTGGGCGTCAACGCCGGTGCCGGATTCGCCGTGACCTTCGCCGTCGCGGTGCTCGGTCTCACCGATCCGGCCCAGTTCGTGTGGTTCGCACTCGCCGGTGCGTTCGGGCTGACCGTCCTCGTCTACACCCTCGGTTCGCTGGGCGCCGATCGGGCCACTCCCGTGAAGCTCACCCTCGCCGGGGTGGCGCTCACCGCCGTGTTCAGCGGACTGACCTCCGCGCTCACCCTCAAGAGCCTGGCCACGCTCGACCTGATGCGGTTCTGGGGCGTCGGCTCCATCGGGGGCCGCAATCTCGACATCCTCTCGATCGCAGGCCCCCTCATCGGCGCCGGACTGCTGATCGGGCTGCTCACCGCCCGTTCGCTCAATGCGCTCGCGCTCGGCGACGACAACGCCCGCGCGCTGGGCGTGCCGCTCGGTGTGACCCGGGTGGGCGTCGTCCTCTCGGTCACACTGCTCGCCGGAACGGCCGTCGCCGTCGCCGGTCCGATCGCCTTCGTCGGGCTGATGGTGCCGCACGTGGTGCGCTGGTTCACCGGCCCCGACCAGCGCTGGATCCTGCCCCTCACCATTCTGGTCGCGCCCGCGTTCTTGCTGGCCGCCGATGTGGTGGGACGGGTGGTCATGCCCTCGGGCGAGCTCCGGGTGGGGCTCGTCACCGCACTCGTCGGCGCCCCCGTCCTGGTCGCCCTCGTCCGGCGGCGGAATGTGAGCGGACTGTGAACGACCACTCCATCCAGGAACGGGAACCCGTCGTGACCGCCACCCACCCGCCCGTGCCCTCGGTGGCGACGGTCGACAAGCCGTCCACGGGCGTCGACTTCGGACGTCCCGCCTGGGCCCTGCGGCGGTTCGGGTTCGCCCTGCGCGTGGACCGTCGTACCGTCCTGATCTGCTTTGTTCTCACCGCCGCCATCTGTGTGCTCAGTGTGCTCACCCTGGGCACGGGCTCCATCTCGCTGACCCCCGCCCAAGTGGTGACCGCGCTCTTCGACGCCGATTCGGACCGTCGGGCGCGGCTCGTCGTCGTGGACTGGCGACTGCCGAGGCTGCTGTTCGCACTCGTCTGCGGTGCGGCACTGGCCATCAGCGGGGCGCTCTTCCAGTCCCTCACCAAGAACCCGCTCGGCTCCCCCGACATCATCGGCTTCTCGTCCGGCTCCTACGCGGGGGCGAGCGTCGTCATGCTGCTGTTCGGCACCGCGAACTACCTCGCGGTCGGCACCGGTTCGCTGATCGGCGGGGCCGTGGCCGCGCTGGTGGTGTACCTGCTCGCGTACCGGGGCGGGCTGCACCCGTTCCGGTTGATCATCGTCGGTATCGCCGTCGGCGCCGGGCTCAGCTCGCTGACCTCGATGCTGTTGCTGTCGGTGAGCCCGCACCAGGCGATGTTGGCCGCGACCTGGGCGGCTGGGTCGCTCAGCGGTCTGGGATTCGACGAACTGGTCCCCACGGCCGTCACCTTCGTCGCCCTGGTGCTCTGTTCCATCGCCGTCGTACGGCCCCTGGTGCAGTTGGAGATGGGTGACGACACCGCCGTGGCGCTCGGGGTCCGGGCCCAACGCGCCCGACTGGCCGGCACCGTCGTCGGGGTGGCGCTCACCGCCCTGGTGACGGCCGCCGTCGGCCCGATCGCCTTCATCGCCCTGGCCGCCCCGCAGATCGCCCAGCGTCTGACGAAGAGCTCCACCACGCTGCGGATCGTGCCCGCCGCGCTCACCGGGGCCCTGGTCCTGGTCGCCGCCGACTTCGCCGCGCTCCGCGTGGACCTGCCGGTGGGAGTGGTGACCGTCTGCGTCGGCGGGGTCTATCTCGCCTGGCTCCTCGCCCGCCAGTACGCGACCCGCCGATGAGCCCCGCCCCGCCCGCACCCCAAGGACCCCTCATGTCTCCGAAGACGAAGACCGACCTCCCCGAACCGGACGGCACCGCCGCGCCGGGTCGCACGGACCTGTCCGCCCAGCCGACCGACCGGCACCAGGGCGCCCCGGCCGTCGCGCCCGCGCCCGCCCGGCTGGAGGTGCGCGACGCAACCTTCGGCTATGCCCGCCGTCCCGTCTCCGAGCATCTGAACCTGCAAATACCGGAAGGTTCCTTCACCGCGATCATCGGCCCCAACGCCTGCGGCAAGTCGACCCTGTTGCGCGCTGTGGCCCGACTGCTCGCCCCCAGCGCCGGTCAGGTGCTGCTCGACGGCCGGTCGATCGCTCAGTACCGCTCCAAGGAGGTCGCGCGCCGCCTCGGGCTGCTGCCGCAGACCTCGCTCGCGCCGGACGGCATCAGCGTCGCCGAACTCGTGGCCCGGGGCCGCTATCCGCACCAGAAGATGACCCGCCAGTGGACGGCCGAGGACGAGCGTGCCGTCGCCGAGGCGATGACCGCGACCTCCGTCACCGATCTGTCCGGCCGGCTCGTCGACGAACTCTCCGGCGGTCAGCGTCAACGCGTGTGGGTCGCGATGGTGCTCGCCCAGCAGACGCCCGTCCTCCTCCTGGACGAGCCGACCACCTTTCTCGACATCGCCCACCAGATCGACCTGCTGGAGCTCTTCACCGATCTGCACCGCTCCGGCCGTACGCTCGTCGCGGTCCTGCACGACCTCAACCACGCCGCCCGCTACGCCTCCCACCTGGTCGCCATGCGGGACGGACGGGTCGTCGCCGAGGGCCCGCCGGCCGAGGTGATGACGGCCGATCTGGTGCACGAGGTGTTCGAGCTGCCGTGCCGGGTGGTGCCCGACCCGGAGACCGGTACCCCGATGGTCGTCCCGCTGGCCCGGCACCGACTGCCCGACGGAACCGCCGCGTGAGCCGGGCGCAGGGTGCACGGCCCGGTCCGCCGTCCGGTGCCGGAGCGCTGTTCAAGATCGCGCTGCTGCGCGGTGGACGCGGTCTGCGACTGGGGCTCACCACCCTGGCGTTCATGGTCCACCAGCTCTGCGAGGCGCTGGTGCCGATCCTCATCGGCGTCATCATCGACCGGGCGCTGGAGCCCGCCGATCCGGCCGCCCTGCTGCGCTGGATCGCGGTCCTCGCCGGGGTGTTCCTCGCCCTGTCCCTGTCGTACCAGCGGGCGTCGGCCGCGATGGTCGACGTCTACGGTTATGCCGAGCACGAGTTGCGCCAGCTCACCATGGTGCGGCTCCTGGACCCCTACGGGCTGCGCAGGCGGCCGGGCGCGGGCGAGGCGCTGTCCCTGGTCTCCTCCGACACCTACCGGGTCGCCGGGGTCTCCTGGAGCGTCGTCGACCAGGCGGCCACGATCACCGCGATCCTCACCGCATCGACGGCCCTGCTGCTCATCTCCGTGCCCCTCGCGCTCGGGGTCATCGTCAGCACGGTCCTGGTCCTGCTGCTGATGCGGCGGCTCGCGATGCCCCTCGAAGCGCGGGGCCTGGCCGAACAGGGCTCCGCCGCCCGGGCGGGAGAGGTCGCCACCGACATGATCACCGGACTGCGGGTGCTGTCCGGAATGAACGCCCAGACGGAGGCCGCCAGCCGCTATCGAGAGGCGAGTGATGCGTCGAAGCGAGGGGCCGTCGCCGCGGCGCGGGCCGTTCTGGGGTACTCGGCCCTCAGTCTGCTGCTGTCTGGTGTCTTTCTGGCCGCGCTGGCCACCGCGTCCGGCTATCTCGCCCTCCGGGGTGAGCTGACCATCGGCCAGTTGGTGACCGTCCTCGGGCTCGCCCAGTTCCTCCAGGGCTCCCTGGCCCATGTCGGAACGTTCGCCTCCAACTGGGCCCACAAGCGGGCATCCGCGCGGCGGATCGCCGATCTGCTGGCCGAACCGCCCCTGATCGCCGCCGCGTCGACGGGGGTCGTGCCGCCTGCCCGGTCCCCGTCCGACCCACCGGACCCGTCCGGTTCCCCGACGGCCGTTCCCATCGTCTGGCAGCCGCCAGGCCACGGGACACCGCTGGTGCTGGTGCCCGGGGAGCTCATCGGAGTGGTCCCCCGGCACCCGGCGCACGCACGGAACCTCAGCGACCGGTTGGCGTGCCGCGTCCCACCGGGTCGAGGGGACATCGTGATCGACGGAACCGACGCCGTCGACCTCGGCCCCGAGACGGTCCGCGCGCACATCGCGGCACCGCCCCACCAGGGCACCCTGTTCTCCGGCACCCTGCGGGCCAATCTGACGCCACCGGGTGTCGCCCCCGTACCCGCCGTGGTGCGGGCGGCCGTCCTGGACGACGTACTGGAGCACATCGGCGGCCCGGACGCGGACATCGGCGAGCACGGCAGCAGGCTCTCGGGCGGTCAGCGGCAGCGGCTCCTGCTCGCGCGGGCACTGCACGCGGGCACTGAGGTGGTCGTCCTGGACGAGCCCGCCACCGCGGTCGATCCGGTGACCGAACAGCGGATCGCGGAGGGGCTCGGACGGCTCCCGGGCACCACCGTACTGATCACCACCAGCCGCATCCTGCTGTCCAGCTGCGACCGGGTGGTCGACCTCACCGAGGCGGCCGACGACGGACGCGCGGGCGGTCTCGCGCACGACGACGGCCAACGAGACGACCAACCGAACGGAACACTCCGGTGACCCCGACCGCATCCGCCCCGGACTCGACCACAGCCAAAGCCACGGCCACGGCCACGGCCACGGCGTCGGACGCTGACCATCGGCTGCCCGTTGCCACCCCGCGTCGGACCCGACAGGAGGTGGTGCGCCGACTCGGCCACCACCGCCGACGGTTGGCCGCCACCCTGTGCGTACTGCTCGCCGGTACCGCAAGCGCCCTCACCACCCCTCCGCTGCTCGGCGCCATCGTCGACACGGTCGTCGACGGGGCGGGAACCGGTCGTCTGACCGCACTCGGCGCGGCCCTCGTCGGTGCCTCGCTGGTCAGCGCCGCACTCGGCTACCTCGGTGGGCGGATGCTGGTCGCCCTGGTGCAGGACGTACTGGCCGGGTTGCGCGAGGACGTGTTCGACGCCGCGGTGCGGCTGCCCCCCGACACCTTGGAGGCATCGGGCAGTTCCGATGTGGTCTCCCGGGTCACGGGCGATGTCGAAGCGGTGTCCGAAGCGGCCTCGGGAGTGCTGCCCGACATCACCAGTGCGGCACTCACCATCGTCCTGACCGTGGCGGGCCTCGCCGTCCTCGACCCGCGCCTCGCGGTCGCCGGGCTGGTCTGCGTACCCCTGCACTGGTACGCCACCCGCCGCTTCCTCGCCCGCTCACACCAGGTGTACGGGGACATCCGTCAGTTGGAGTCCACGCGCGGGCAGACCGTCATCGAGGCGGTACGCGGCGCCGAGACGATCCGGGCGTACGGGGCGCAGCACACGCATCTGACCGAACTCGCCGAGCGCAGCGAACGCGCCGTCGATCGGCAGCGTGACGGCGTACGGCTGCGCAACAGCTTCTTCGGCTGGCTGAACACCGCCGAGTTCATCGGTCTGGCCGCCGTGTTGACCACCGGCTATGTGCTGCTCGGTCAGGGCGCGATCACCCTGGGGACGGCCACGGCGGCTGCCCTGTACTTCCACCGGCTGTTCGACCCGATCGGTGTGTTGCTGACCAGCCTGGACGACATCCAGCGCGCGACGGTGGGACTGGCCCGTCTGGTCGGCGTCACGGACCTGGCCCCGCCGGGCGGATCCGCCTGCGCACCGGCCGGCCGGCCGCCGCGCCCCGCGCAACCGCCCGCCGTCTCCGTGGTCGATGTCTCGTACGCGTACGACGGTGCAGCCCGGGAGGCCCTGTGCGATGTCACCCTGTCGATCCCCAGTGGTCGGACCGTCGCCCTGGTGGGCGCCAGCGGTTCGGGCAAGAGCACCCTGGCGCGTCTGGTCGCGGGGGTCGGTCGGCCGGTGCGGGGGCGGATCACGGCCGACACCGGGGCGGAGCAGATCGCCGGATATCTGGTGACCCAGGAGGTGCATCTCTTCGGCGGGACGCTCGCCGACAACCTCCGGCTGGCCAAGCCGGCGGCGACCGATGCGGAACTGGTGGCCGCGCTGCGGGAAACCGGTGCCGACTGGGCGCTGGAGCCGGGCCGGGGGCTCGATGCGGTCCTCGGCGGCCCGGACGGCGCGCCCCTGGACGACGGTTCGGTCCAGCACCTGGCGTTGGCCAGGGCTCTGCTGGCCGATCCGCCGCTCCTCGTCCTCGACGAGCCGACCGCCGAGTCGGGCCCGGCCAGTCGTGCCGTGCTCGGCGCGGCCCTCGAACGGGTCACCCGGGACCGGACGAGCGTGATCGTCGCCCACCGCCTCGAACAGGCCCGGGAGTGCGATCACATCGTCCTCCTCAAGGACGGAGAGGTGGCCGAGGAGGGCACCCATGACGCACTCCTGGCCGCGGCGGGCGAGTACGCGGCCCTGTGGCGTGCCTACACGAGCCCCGCACCACAGACTTCAAGGGAGCGGCCGACCCCTGAACTCGGGGCCCTCCGGATCCAAGCCAATGCCGCACCGGCACCCAGCGCCGGTGTGCAAGCCGACAAGGAGCACTGAACCGTGGAGATCTACCGAGCCGTCGTCGCCAGGGTCGAGCCCCTCACCGCCACCATGGTCCGTGTGGTGCTGACTGGTGGGGACCTGTCGAAGTTCGCCTCGACGGGGGTGGGCGACGAGTATGTGCGGCTGTTCTTCCCGCACGGCCCCGACCGTCATGACCTGTCCCTGCCGGTCGCGACGGAGACCAGTTGGGAGACCCCGGAGGGCAGTCCCACCGCGCCCATGCGGACGTACACGATCCGTGCGGTACGGCCGGAAGTGAACGAGATCGACATCGACTTCGTGCTGCACGACCACGGTGTGGCCGCGACCTGGGCGGCGGGGGCCCAACCGGGCGATCCCTTGGGCTTCAACTCCCCCACCGGGCTCTACGACCCGCCCGAGGACGTCACCCGTCAGATCCTGGTCGCGGACCAGACCGGGTTGCCGGCGGTCGCCCGGCTGTTGGAGAACACCCCGGACCACATCACCACCAGGGTGATCGTCGAAGTGCCGGACCAGGCGTCGGTGCAGCCCCTGCCGGCCCACCCGCGCGCCAAGGTCACCTGGGCGTACGGCGGCAACGGCCACGGCCCGAGCCGGCTGGCGGATCTGGTGACCGCGGCCCTGCCCGAGGACAGCGATCTCACCGGCACCTACGTGTGGACCGCGGGCGAGACCACGGCCCTGCGCACCGTGCGCAAACACTTCCGCAAGACGCTGTCCCTGCCCTCCAGCCGCTTCAAGGTCGTCGGCTACTGGTCTCCCAACGCCGACTCCTGGACTGAGCGTTGGGAAGCGCTGCCGGCCGATGTGAAGGCCGAACTGGAGGCCCTGTGGGAGGACCCGAAGGACGATCTGGAGGACGTCACGATCGCGTACGAGGACCGGCTGAGCGGCCTGGGCCTCTGAATCCGAGCGGGATGCCATGACCGGCCGGCACCTGGTGTCATCTGCCGAGGGCGGCGGCCCGAGCCCGTACACAGGTGGTCGTTAGGGCTGTTGGTGCTGCCGGGTTGGCAGGGCTGTTGTGATCCTGTCAGAGGCGGAAGGAGGCGACCACGGGCAGGTGGTCGCTCCCGGTCGGGGGGAGGGTGTCGGCCGACGTCGGCCGAAGGCCACGGGCGAGGATGTGGTCGATGCGGGCCAGCGCAAAGCGGGCCGGCCAACTGAAGCCGAAGCCGTCCCCGGCGACCTCCTGTGCGGAGGTCATCCCGTCCAGAAGCGAGGCCAGTCCACGATCGTGGGACGTGCCGTTGAAGTCGCCCACGAGTAGGACCTTCGCCGCGGGGTCCCGGTCGACGGCCCGGGCCAGCAGATCTGCTGCCTGGTCCCTGCGGTTGGTGGTGAAACCGGACTCCGAGGTCACCCGGACCGAGGCGAGATGGGCCACGAACACGGTGACGGGCCCCTTCGGCGTGGCGAGGGTGGCACGCAGGGCACGTGGCCACGGCATGATGTCCACGGGCTCGGCCGCCGTCATCGCATAGGTGCTCCACAGACCCACACCGCCCTGCACCGTGTGGTGTCGATAGCGCGCGGGCAGTGCCCCCTGGAACTCCTCCCGTGCGGTGGTGGAGAGTTCTTGGACGGCGATCACCTGGGCACCGGTCTTGGCGAGAGTGCGGGCGGTGCCCGCGGGGTCCGGGTTCTCCGCACCGATGTTGTGACTGACCACGGTGAGCTCCCCGCCGGTCCCTCGTTGGTCGATGAGCGAACCTCCGAACAGACCGAGCCAGGCGAGCCCGGGCAGGAGTGTGGTGATCAGGGCGAGCGGGGCGCGGCGCACCAGCGCGAGGAACAGGAGCAGCGGGATCGCCAGCCATGACCAGGGCAGGAAGGTGTCGACGAGGCTGCCCGAGTTGCGTGCGCCGTTGGGGACCAGTGGGTGGGCGAGCAGGGCGATCGCGTACAGGAGGCTCGCGGCGGCGATCCACCGGCCGTTGGCGCTGCGCAGATCGAATCTTCGTCGTGACCGGTCGTCCATGGCGCGGGGGAGGGCTTCGGTGGTGGTGAGGGGTGCTTCGACGGTCATGGCCGGCCGCCCCTGCGCGCGGCCTCGGCGAGCCGTTCGGCGGCCTGGAAAGCGGCGTCCAACCCTTCGGCGGGTGTGGTGTTCGGCTTCTGGTGCAGTACGACACCGAGGACGAGCCCCGCGTCTGATCCCCGCCCGGTCGTGGCGGCCCACATCAGGGCCCCGCCGGCGGGGGTGCTCGATCCGGTCTTGATCCCGATGTTGCCCGCGGTGCCGAGCAGTCTGTTGGTGTTGGCAAGGGTGCCCGTGGGACCGCCGACGGCGACTTCCGGGGTGGCGACGATCGCCCGGAAGGTCGCGTCGCGCATCACCTTCCGGGCCAGCCGCAACTGATCGTCGGAAGTGCTCATGGTGGTGGGTCCGAGTCCGCTCGCGTCGGTGTACGTGGTCCGTCGCATGTCGAGAGCGGCTGCGGCACGGTTCATCTTGGTGACGAAGGCGGCTTCGCTCCCGGCGTCCCAACGGGCCAGCAGTCGGGCGATGTTGTTTCCCGAGGGGAGGAGCAGCATCTCCAGCAGTTGCCGCTGGGTGAGCCGCTGACCCGCTTCGACACGGACGGTCGACTCCACCGATGAGTGTGATTCGTCCTGCGCCTGTTGGTCGACGGTGATGACCGGCCCGGACTGTCCCTGCCTCAGCGGGTGGCCGCTGAGGATGACATGCGCGGTCATCACCTTGGTGACGCTGGCGATGGGTACGGGTTTCTGCTCACCGCTGGTGCCGGAGGCCCCGGTGCGGGTGTCGGTCACACTCGCCTGGCCGTCCTGTGGCCATGGCAAGGACAGGGCGCCGGTGGAGAGCGAGGGCTTCGACTCCTGGTGCTCCTCGGTTCCGCTGGTGATGACCCAGCCGCCGAGTGCGGTCAGCAGCAGCGCCATGGCCGCGCCCCAGATCACGGGGGCGGGTGCCCGTCGCGGTGGCCGGCGGTCGGGGATCGGACCGTGGTCGGACGGGATGTGCATGGCTGCCTCCGGGGGACGGACACGCGGGATTGCGCATGTCGGTCAGCCTGTGGGAGGGGTGTGTCCGCACCGCTGAGATCACCCGTCGGGCAGCGCTCGGCCATGTGTCAGCCACGCATCAGGCCGGGCACGGATCGGATCACCGCAGGTCCGGGGCCAGATCACCGCCGTTGTCAGCGCGGCCGTTGTCAGAACGCGGGCCAAGCCGGAGCGCGGGCCAAGCCGGAGCGCGGGCCAAGCCGGAGCGCGGGCCAAATCAGATCGTGGGGCGAGTCAGTGCGCGGGCGGGGCCTGGTCGGGCAGTCTCAGGGCGGCGATCGCTCCGCCGTCCTCCGCATTGGAGAAGTGGAGTGTGGCCCCGATGACCCGGGCCTGTCCGAGCGCGATGGTCAGTCCGAGCCCATGGCCGTGGCCGCGTTCCGCAACACCGGTGCGAAATCGTTGCGGCCCATTGGCCAGGAGGGATTCGGGAAAGCCCGGACCGTGGTCCCGTACGGTCACGCTCGTGCCGTCCACGCGTACCTCGACGGGCTCACGACCGTGGCGGTGGGCGTTGAGCACCAGATTGGTGATGATGCGGTCCAGGCGACGCGGGTCGGTCGGAACGCGCTGGTCGTGGACGATCACCGTACGGGTGGGCAGCCCGGTCCGTGTCACCGATTCCTCGACGACATTGCCGACCGGCACGATCCGTTCGTCGGCCGCCTCCGCGCCCGCGTCGAGGCGTGAGATCTCCAGCAGGTCTTCGACCAGTCCGCGCAGCACGCGCACCCGGTCCCGCACGAGTTCGGTCGCCGGTCCCTCGGCCAGCAACTCGGTGGAGGTGACCAGTCCCATCAGCGGTGTGCGCAGTTCATGGGCGACATCCGCGGTGAACCGCTGTTCGTCGATCAGCCGCTGCTGGAGGGACTGGGCCATCGAGTCGACCGCTCCTGCGATCTCGGTGACCTCATCGCCTTTGCGTCCACCCGATCCGGTGCGGGCGTCCAATTCCCCGTCCGCGATGCGCCGAGCGGTGCGCGCCACCCGGCGCAGCCGGCGGCTGAGGAGTTCGGTGAGGACCAGTGAGAGTGGGGTGATCACGCCCAGGGTGGCGGCGGAGACCTTGATGATGGTGCGGTCCAGGGCGGCCAGATTCCGCTGGTCCGCGCTCAACTCGATCTCCACGGCAAGCACCTGGCCGCCGACGGACTGGCCCGCCCACATCCAGGGACCGTGCCGTCTCTCGGTGTCGTACCAGGTGGCGGATGCGCCTCGGGCGCGCTCCACCCGGCTGAGGAGTTCGGGCGGAATCTCCTCCCCCGCCAACACTCCCCGGTCCGGCCGGAAGACGTCCTCGCCCCGCCGGTACTCCTCGATGACGGTCTCCAGTTCGTAGAGGGCACTGCTCCTGCCCTCAGACAGCTGGCGCTGCTCGGTGGCCCGGTGAACGAGCGCGCCCACCGTCACCGCCACCGCGCAGGACGTCAGGACCACCAGCGCGGCGATCTTCCAGCGCAGTGATCGCCAGTTCCACGAGCCCCTGAGGGCATTTCCGTTTCCTGTGCGCATCGCCGTCAGCGCCGCAGCTTGTAGCCGAAGCCGCGGACCGTTTCGATGCGGTCCGCGCCGATCTTCTTGCGCAGGCGCTGGACGCAGAGGTCCACAACCCGGGTGTCGCCGTCCCAGCCGTAGTCCCACACGTTGCGCAGCAGTGTCTGCCGGTCCAGGACGATCCCGGGGTGCGCGGCGAACTCCAGCAGGAGTTTGAGCTCCGTGGGGGCCAGGGCGATCCGCTCTTTGTCGCGGAACACATCGAGCCCACGGGTGTCCACGGTCAGATCGCCGAAGACAAGAGTGTCGCGGTCCGCTGCCGAGGCCGCCCCAGCCGTCTCGGAGGGGTCGGGGGTGAAGGTCGTACGGCGCAGCAAGGCTCGGATCCGGGCCACCAGTACGGGAGTGTCGACCGGCTTCACCACATAGTCATCGGCGCCCGCTTCCAGGCCCGACACCACGTCCAGGGAGTCGCCGCGCGCCGACATCATCAAGATGGGCACCTGGCTGGTCTCCCGCACCTTGCGGCACAGACCGATGCCGTCCAGCTCCGGCAGCATCACATCGAGCAGCAGCAGATCGGGCGCGTGCTCGCGGAACATCTCCAGACCGGTCAGGCCGTCGGCGGCCGAGTGCACCCGAAAGCCGTAGCGCGCCAGGGCCATCGAGACCGAGGTACGGATCACCTCGTCGTCCTCGACGAGAAGGAGGACCGGAGTCCCTTCGGGCGGCTGGGGGGAGCCGGGGACGATGTCCTCCTGCGATGTTGCGCTCACTGCGGGCCTTTCCCTGTACGACGTCGATACCGCTCCACGATCCTCCCTGGTGCTGCGCAGGAGATTCGCCGCGAGCACCTCGACCCGCCGGACCCACTGTGCGGCAGCGACCCATCCGTTGCGCGGAGGCCGTGTATCCAACAGGTATCCGTGGGGCATCGGACCTGCCGACACCACCCGGTGACCGTGGGGCGACAGCTGGACACGGGGCGTACCGGGTGTCTCGTGGCGGTCGGGCAACAGGTCGCGCCGGGCATCCCGTCGGGCTGCGGCAAGCATCGCGGCACCGCTCCAACGGCCCTCCAGTACAGGTGCGTTGGGGCGCTGCGGGGCCGCGCGGCTCTACACTCCCATCCCATCGACTTATGGAGGAACGTTGTGAAACACGAGGAGCAGGCGGCGGACGGGGCCCATGCGGGCCAGGCGCACTCCGCCCGGGTTTATGACTACATTTTGGGCGGCAAGGACCACTACTCGGTCGACGTCGAGGCCGGCAACGCCATGTGTCGGGAGTGGCCGGCTCTTCCGGTCCATATGCGGGCCAATCGCGCGTTCATGCACCGGGCCGCGCGCCATCTGGCGCGTGAGGCGGGCATACGCCAGTTCTTGGACATCGGTACGGGACTGCCCACCTCGCCCAATCTCCATGAGGTGGTCCAGGAGGAGCGTCCGGACGCGGCGGTGGTCTACGTCGACAACGACCCCATCGTGCTCGCCCATGCACAGGCGCTGCTGACCAGTTCGCCCGAGGGGCACACCGCGTACGTGGATGCGGACATGCGCACCCCGGACGCCATCATCGGCTCACCCGCCTTCCGGGAGGCACTGGATCTGCGTGAACCGGTGGGGCTGATGGTCATCGGGATCCTTCACTTCATCCTGCCGCCGGCGGACCATGCCCTGATACGGCGACTGCTCGACCCGCTACCGTCCGGGAGCTATGTGGCCATGTCCATCGGCACGGCCGACTTCGCTCCGGTGGAGGTGGGGCGGGTGGCCTCCGAGTACGAGCGGCGGGGCATGCCGATGTGCCTGCGCACGCGGGAGCAGGCCGAGGCGTTCTTCGACGGGCTGGAGCTCGTCGAGCCGGGCGTCCAGCAGGTGCACAAGTGGCGACCGCCGGCCGACCCGTCACCGGTCGACGACCGGGACATCGCCATGTACGGGGCAGTGGCGCGCAAGCCCTAGGCGTGTCGTTCGGACGGGTCGGTGGCGCGGGTGCGGCCTGCGATGCCGAGGGATGGCGCGCGAAGGGTGCCGGCCGGGAGGCGGCGGTCACTTGGTGGCCGGCACCGTCCTGATCACCTTTCCCGTGCGGTCGGCCAACAGATAGCCCGAGCCGTACTGGTTGGACAGATAGATGGAGATGCCCGCCTCCGACTGGTGGAGGGAGTTCGGCATGTCGAGCACGAGGTAGCGGGAGGTCGGGTCCTCGACGCCCAGGTCCTTCTCGGCCTTCTTGATCAGGGCGGGGACGATGTCCCAGTCGTAGGTGTCGAGTCCCACCGGCTGTTCGCCGCCCATGAGTGTGCCGCTCATGATGCCGCGGGAGACTCCCTCACCGACGCGGTAGTCATAGCTGTCGAAGCGGGTCTTGCTGCCCTTGACCATGCCATTGACGGATGCGTACTCGGGGTACACGACGAACCTGCCCACCTGGTCGGTGCCCATCTCCGCCTTGAGTTCCTTCACCACGAGCCGCAGCCCGTCGGGCGTCAGCAGGCTGGCGGGCTCGCCCTTCTCCTGCCCCTCGGTGTCGTCCTTCTGTTGCGTTCCGGGACCCGAGGGAGAGGGAGTGGCGCCTTTGTCGGTGGACGCGGACGGGGAGGTGGAGCCGCCCGGTGTGGCCGAGGACTTCTTCTCGTCGTCGGGCAGCAACCCGGGCAGCACGCTCCACACCAAGACGGCGGTCAGGGCGGTGGCAAGTAGCGAGGAAACGACGGTCGTGCGGCGTCGGAGCACGGACCGCCGCGGTGGGGCGGACGGCGACACGACGGTCGGCCGAAGGCCGGTGCGCCCGCCCGTGGGGTACGGGGGGACGGCGTCCTGGGACGTCACGGGGTCGATGGGCGGGCCGAAGGTACCGAGCGGCGCGGTGGACGGCGTACTCGGGGGTCCTAGTCGGTACGACGTCTCGGGCGGCACTGTGGAAGCGGGCGGCACCGTGGAAGCGGTCGGCCCGTGCTCGCCTCGGGCGGCGGCAGCCAGCATCCGGTCCACGGTGTCGGCGTCCGGGCGGGCGTCCGGGTCCCTCACCAGGAGGGCCATGAGCACACCGGTCAGCGGGCCCGCCTGACGCGGGGGCGGCAACTCCTCGTTGAGGACGGCGGCGAGCGTGGCGAGGGTCGTCCCCCGGCGCAGCGGATGGACGCCTTCGACGGCGACGTAGAGCATCATCGCCAACGACCAGAGATCGGAACCGGGCCCTCCGTCCTGTCCGGAGATCCGTTCGGGTGCCATGAAGTCGGGTGTGCCGATGAGGGACCCGGTCGCGGTCAGCACGGTCGACTCACGGATGGCGGCGATACCGAAGTCGGTGAGGACGGGACGGCCGTCCGGCCGCAGCAGCACATTGGCGGGCTTCACGTCCCGGTGCTGGATGCCGACGTCGTGCGCGGCGCGCAGGGCGGCCGATATCTCCAGCCCGAGGGCGGCTGCCTCGATCGGCGCCATCGGCCCGCGGGCCAGCCGATCCTGGAGCGAGCCGCCGGTCACCAACTCCATCACCAGCCAGGGGTAGGTGTTCTCGCCGCCGTCGACCACATGGTGGATGGTCACCACATTGGGGTGGTCGACGCGTGCCAGCGCACGGGCCTCCCTCAGTACCCGGGCGCGCAGCAGAAGGGCCGCCTCGGGGTCGTACTCGGCGAGCCCGGGGTCGGGAGGGCGCACTTCCTTCAGCGCCACCGCCCGATCGAGTACCAGATCGCGCGCACGCCACACCGTGCCCATGCCACCACCGCCGAGCCGTGCTTCCAACTCGAAGCGCCCGTCGATGACCCGTCTTGCCGACTCCCCGCCGCTCATGGCCCGGAGCTTACGAGATCGGGAGGACATCCCCGTCCCCGGATCCGGTCCTCCCGCGGGAGTGCTCGTTCGAGGAGGCGCGGTGGCAAGCGGGTCAGGAAGCGCGCTTCTTCGGTGTGGACCGGGTGGTCTGCTTCGTCGTCTTCTTGGCCGCGGTCTTCTTCGCCGCCTTCTCGGGCGCGGCTTTCTTGGCCGTGCTGGTCTTGGTGCCGGTCTTGGTGCCGGTCTTGGTACTGGTCTTGGCGCTGGTCTTCTTGGCGGGCGCCCGTGAGGAGGCGGTCTTCTTCGCGGCCGTCTTCTTTCGTCCCTTGATCGACGTCACCTCGGCCACCGACCCGCTCCCGGACCGGGCGACCGCTTCGCCCTCCGCCCCTTCGCCGCGGGCTTCCTGCGCCGCCTTGACACTGCTCTCCAGAGCAGCCATCAGGTCGATGACCTTGCCGCCGCGCTCGGCGGGTTCAGCTTCGGGCAGCGCCCCGCCGCCCTCGACCTTGGCGGCGATCATCGACTCCACCGCGGTTCGGTAGTCGTCCTGGAGCGAGTCCATGTCCACCTCGCCGAGGGTCTCCATCAGGGCGTCCGCGAGGTCGAGTTCGGCGTCCCGGACCGTCACCTCGGTCTCGGGCGCCACCCCTTCAGGGCGCCGGATCTCGTCCGGCCAGAGCAACCCGTGCATGGCGATCACATCGTCGACGACCCGCAGCATGCCCAGTCGTTCCCGCCCCCGGAGCGCGAACTTGGCCAGGGCGACCTTCTGGCTCCGCTTGAGGGCCTCGCGCAGGAGCGTGTAGGGCTTGGCTGCCGGGACCCCGTTGGCGGACAGGTAGTAGGCGGCGTCCATCTGCAGGGGGTCGATCGAGGCGGCGGGCACGAAGGCCACGATCTCGATCGTCTTGGCCGTGGGCAGGGGAAGGGCTGCGAGGTCCTCGTCCGTGATGGGGATGATCGAGCCGTCGGCGTCCTCGTACCCCTTGCCGATCTCGGCCGCCGTGACCTCCTTGTCCTCCAGCTCGCAGACCTTGCGGTAGCGGATGCGACCGCCGTCCGCTGTGTGGATCTGACGGAAGGAGATGGAGTGGTTCTCGGTGGCGTTCACCAGCTTGATCGGGATGCTGACCAGGCCGAAGGAGATCGCGCCGTTCCATATGGATCGCACGTTAGATCCCTTTCATGAGATTCACACGCATATATGGCTTTCATGCGATTCTCATCGTATGACGCCGATCACCGAGGTGGCCGGGCGGCGGCTGGCGCTCAGCAATCTGGAGAAGGTCATCCACCCGGCCACCGGAACCACCAAGGGCGAGATCCTCCACTACTACGCCACCACCGCGCAGGCGCTCCTCCCCCATGTGCACGACCGCCCGGTCTCCTTCCTGCGCTACCCGGACGGCCCCGAGGGGCAGCTGTTCTTCACCAAGAATCCGCCGCCCGGTACGCCATCGTGGGTAACGACCGCCCCCGTACCGCGCTCGGAGGACCCCCGCGCCCGCCAGGTCGTCATCACCGACCTGCCCTCGCTCGTCTGGGCGGCGAATCTGGTGGTGGAGTTGCACGTACCACAGTGGACGGTCGCCGCCCCGGCCGTCGCCGACCGCATGGTCTTCGACCTGGACCCGGGTGCCCCTGCCTCAGTCGAGGAGTGCTGCGAGGTCGCCCTGTGGCTGCGGGAGCGGCTCGCGGCGGACGGTCTGGACGCCTACGCCAAGACCTCCGGGTCCAAGGGCCTGCACATCCTGGTGCCGCTGGTGCCCACTCCCTCCGCCCAGGTGTCTGCGTACGCCAAGGAACTCGCCCAGGAGGGGGAGAGCGTCCTCCCCCATCTGGTGCTGCACCGGATGAACCGCAAGCTGCGCCCCGGGAAGGTCTTCGTCGACCACAGCCAGAACGCGGCGGCCAAGACCACCGCCGCCCCCTACACCCTGCGGGCGCGGGCCGAGCCGACCGTCTCGGCGCCCCTGACCTGGGAAGAGGTGGAGGCGCGCCGCAATCTGGTGCTGCGGCTGGCGGACATTGCACCGCGACTGGACCGGTACGGGGATCTGATGGGCCCGCTCACCGACCCCGACCGGGCGCGGCCCCTTCCCTGAGGTACCCCCGCACCGAAAGGCGTCGCCCGTAGGAGCCTCCCTCAGCCGTGCACGGTGGGGCCGTCCCGGTGATGCACCGGCCCGGCCCGGCGAGCCCGCACGGGCACCGGCCATCGGGCGGGCCCACCCTGACGCCATGGACGAGAGCCACCCGACCATCGCCCTGCGCCCGCCCGTCGAGGTGATGCGCCCGCGTCCCGTCGATGAGATCCCCGAGCAGGGCAGTACGCCCGGGGGCTTCCAGTACACGGTCAAACTCGACGGATTCCGCGCGATCGCCTTCGTACTGGAGGGCGGTCGGGTCTTCCTCCAGTCGCGCTCCCGTCGGGATCTGGCGCGGGAGTTCCCCGAGATCGCCGCCGAACTGGGGCGGCGGTTGGCGCCGGGGACGGTCCTGGACGGTGAGCTCTGCGCCTACCGGGACGGCCGGCTGAGCTTCACCGACCTGCTGAAGTCCACCACCGAACGGCAACGGCTCGCCGTGCCGGTGTCCTACATTGCCTTCGACGTCCTGGCCGTCCCGGGGCGGGACGTGAGGAACCGCCCGCTGCGGGAGCGCTGGCCGCTTCTGGGAGAGGTGATGGCAGCCGTGGCACCACCGCTGCAACGCGTCCTGGCCACCGAGGACCGGGCCACCGCGGACCTGTGGTTCCGCGATCTGCGCGAGGTGGGCGTCGAGGGGATCGTGGCCAAGGACCTGGACTCCACCTATCGACCGGGCTCCACCTGGTCATGGCGCAAGATCCGGCACGCCGATACGCGCGACGGGCGCCTCCTCGGTGTCTTCGGCGGTCCGGACCGCCCACGGGCGCTGCTGGTCGAACTGCCCGACGGACAGATCGTGCAGACCTCTCCCCGGCTGACGGCCGCGCAGTCCCACCAGGTCGGCGCCATGGTGGGCGATCGCCTCGGCGAGCTGGTGGAGCGACCTGGGCTCGGGCCGGTGCGTCTGCTGGTCGAACCGCTGCTCGTCGAGGTGCTCCAGCCGGCGGGGCGGCGGGAGCCGACGGCCCGGTTCGTCCGGGTGCGCTCGGAAGGCTGACGGACCCCGGCCGCTAGAGGTCCACGCCAGCCGGCCAGCCACCCTCCCCTCCCCGGCCCGGCCCTGCCGGACCGGCGAGCCCCGTCCGGATCAGCTGCGCAGCCAGGTGCGGCGATCGCGTGCCAGTGCGTGGAGCGCCGCGATGTCGGCGGGCTTGTGCACCGCCCCGAGGTCGGCGAACGACGCCACATCGCGCTCCCGGAGCACCCGTACGTCCCCCGGCGCCCCCAGCACTTCCAGTCGCGCCGCGCCCACCACGGCGAGAACCGGGCGCACCGCGGTCGCCAGGGCCGAGCAGGCGCGTTCGGCGCGACCGCGGGTGAGCCGCAGCAAGGGCACCGGCGCGCGCCGACCGGCCTGGATCTCGGGGTCCGCGATCCGCAGCCGCAGCCGGTGGGCGGGCACGGTGTGCACCGCGAACACACCACCGGGGCCGATCAGCAGATGGTCGATGCGGTCGGCGCCCGGCAGGGGGACGGCGTGCAGGACCCGCCAGCCCGCGGCGTCGAGTCGCTCCAGTTCCGCGCCGAGCACCTGATGGGCGCGGAGTCGGGCCCGCGCGGGACGGCGGGGATCGCGCCCCCAGCGCCGGGCCGTTCCGGTCGGCAGGTCCAGTTCGGCGTGGATCGTCTCCCCCGGCCGGTTGGGCGCCAGGTCGTCATCGGGGTGGAGGGCGAGCCTGACCAGGTCAGCGGAGGTCGGCACCGGGGGCGGGCCGATGGTCCAGGCACCGGTGAGATGGGGCGCGAGCACGGTCAGCACGGCTTGGCGGTACCGCTCGAAGACCAGACTGATATGCCCGGCGCAGCCCCCGGGGGCGTCCAGAGCCAGGGGCCGACCGCCCTCCCGGGTGTCGACGGGCTCGGCACCACGGGGATCGCCGACCTCACGGGCATCACGGGCCTCACGGACATCGGGCGGATCGTAAGGGTCGGCAGGGTCGGGGTGGTTGGGTTCAGGGTGGCCGGACCGGGCAGGGTGGCCGGACCGGGCAGGGTGGGGAGGCCGGGCTTCGTCACCCCCATCGCCCCCGCTGTCGTACCAGGCGACGTGCCGGCCGTTCGCCAAGCTGACGTAGAGCCGGGTGCGGCCCTCCCAGAGTGCTGGTGTGACCCGTAACAACGCCATGGCACCGCTCCAACCCCCGCGACCGGAAACCGCTCGTGGGATCCATGGGAACAGCCCCGGGGCCTTTGGGGCAATAACCCCTTGGGGCCATGGGTGTGGTGCAGACTCTCCCCAAGCGCGGGGTTCCGGCGCATAGTTCTGCCGCGGAGTTGTGGCGCTCGGCTCGTGGGAGGGGGCAGGCGTGTTCGGGGGTATCGACGAGGTCGACTGGGCCGCACTGGAACATGCCTACGGTCCGGCGGACGATGTGCCCGAATTGCTCCATGGGTTGACGTCGCAGGACCCACAGGAGCGCGAGGCGGCACTCGACGGGATGTACGGGGCGGTGCACCACCAGGGCGATGTCTATGACTCGACGCTGGCCTGCATACCGTTCCTGCTGGAGCTCGTCAGCGACCCGTCCGTCCAGGACCGCGGCGGCATCGTGGAGTTGTTGACCAGCATCGGCGGCATCGATCTCGACGGCGACGACGAGCTCGACCCGGACGACGCCGAGTTCGAGTACGCGGCGAACTACGCCATGGCCGCATCGGCGGTGACCGCGAGCGCCGATGTATTCCTCGCCCTCGTCGACTCCGACGACCGCGGCGTACGGCTGACCGCCCCGCTCGCCCTCGCCACGCTGCACGGCGAACCCGAACTGGTGCTGGGGCTGCTGAGGGAGCGTCTGAAGATCGAGCAGGATCCGGAGGTGCGCTTCGCCTGTGTGGAGGCGGCGGGCCGGGTGGCGCTACGACACGGCTGGCTGGCGTCCGAGGTCGTGGAGTGGCTGGTGGAACTGGCCGGACTGCCCGAAGGGGTCGCGGGCCCCTTACCGCCGGGCCCGGACGGTTCTCCGCTCCCGACCGCTGCCGACCCCGTGGGCCCGTCCCGCACCTACGACGCTGGCCTGCGGCTCTCCGCACTCGCGCAACTCGCCCGCTGTGCGCCCCTCGCCCTGCCCCCGGACGTGGTCACCGGAGTGACGGGACTCCTGCGCGAGCTGCGGGACGAGCCCAGCGCTCCCGCGGCCCCCGGAGTGATGCCGTCCGCCTCGGGCGGATCGCGACCGGAGCAGGGCCACTTCGTCACCGGCCGCCCCACCCCCTGGACCGGCGATCTGCTGCGTACGCTCCACTCCGGACTGGGCGACCGGGTCACCGACCGCACGGCGCTCCTGGCCGACCAGCTGCGCAGCCCCGACGGCGGGCAGCGGTTGGACGCGGTACGGATGAGCTGTGCCCTGCTGCGCACCTGGCGCGGGGAGTACGCCGAGCTGGTGGGTCTCATCGGCACCCAGCTGGCGAGACGGGAGCCCAGGCTGGCCGATGCCGCCGCGGTGACCTTGGGCGAGCTGTTCTCACTCGCGGCGCCGGCGGCTGATGCGCTGGCGGAGTTCGTGGTGGCCGACCCCGGTCGCTGGGTCCAGGAGTGGGCCACGGGCCCGCGGATGCTGGGCAGTGCGCTGACCGCTCTGGCACGCACGGGCGACCCTCGGGCGGTGCCGGTGCTGGCGCGTCTGCTGGAGCTGCCCGAGACCCCTCAGGACCTGGGGCAGGTGCTGGACCCGCTCGGCGGTGCGGCGATCGCGCTCGTACCGGCGCTGCGCGGGCGGCTGGCCGACATGGCACTGGATCACCGGCTCTATGACCTGGCGGGGCCTGTGCTGTCCGGGCTGACGGCGCTGCGGGCCGTGGAGGCGCTCCCGGAGGTGCTCAGGGTGCTCAGGGGTGCGCCGGAGTACCGCAGGGAGTGGGTGATCGAGTTGGTGCTGCGGGCGCTGACGGCCTTCGGCCCGGCGGCCCGTGCCTCGATACCGGACCTGCGTGCGCTGTTGGTGCGGGCGGGGGGCTCGCAGGCGCTGTCGGGTGCGTTCGGGGCGAAGACGGCGGGTGCGCTGTGGTCGGTGGAGGGCGATCCGACGGTGATACTGCCCGCCCTGCGCACCGCGCTGTCATCAACGGACTCGGGGGCTCGACGTTCGGCGGCCTCGGTACTCGGTGCCATGGGCGGGGCTGCCCGGGAGACGGCGCCCGAGCTCAGTGCGCTGCTGCGGGCGCCGGACCCCTGGACGCGGGTGGATGCCGCGCTCGCCCTGTGGCGGATCACGGGCGAGCCCGATCGGGCGTGGCCGGTCTTGGCGGGCGCCTGGGATGCGCTGCCGTTCACACGCGTTCCGATCGCCGAGCGGTTGGCAGAGACGACGGCCGACAGTGGTACTGCGGTGGCGCACGGGGCACACGGGGCCGTGGAGATGTTGCGGGCGGAGCTGGGCCGGGTCCGACGTCACAACGCCATCGACGGCGGGTACGGCAGCCATGACATCGTGAGGGATGAGAAGCTGCTGGCCCTGTGCCGGCGGGCGCTGACCAGGGAGAGACCGACGACATGATCATTTTCGGTACCAAGGGATACCTCCACCAGCTGGCGATGTTGACCCTCGTCTGCGGGTCCTGTGGCAATCCGGCCGCGCACGCACTGCGCAAGCGGGTCACCAAGTTCACGCTGTTCTTCGTGCCGCTGTTCCCGGTCTCGACGAAGTACTCCACGCAGTGCACGTTCTGCGGGGCCGAGCAGAAGCTCGTCAAGGAGCAGGCCGACCGGTTGTTGGCGCAGGGCGACGGCTGGCAGCAGGGCGGTCAGGGAGGCCCGTCGTACGGGGGGCTCCAGCAGGGACAGCAAGGCCAGCAGGGCCAGAACCCCTACCAGCGCTGAGCAGGGCGGTCACGGGGACCTCTCCGTGACCGCCGGCACCGGACCGGTCTCGCTCGGTCCCACCATCGGGGGCACGGGCCGCTGCGCATAAAGTGGTCGGGCCCGTCATTCCCAGCCACCCCGGAGGACCGTGCCTTCGCGCCCGCTCCGTCTGCCGCTGTTCGCCGCCGCGCTGACAGCGGTCGTCGCCGTACTGCTCGCGGGATGCGGCGGAGCCGGTGAGCTGCGCAGTTCGGGACCCACGGCGACCGCGACCGGCCCGGTGCAGCTGTGGCCGGGGCTGGCACCCGTCACCTCTCCCCCGTACGACTACGGCGAGACGAACACCGCTCCGATCCCGGGGATCGACGTACCGCCGTCCGGGGTGCGCGATCTGGATCCGGTGGCGGTGATCAGGGCCGAGTCAAGGGCGCACCCGGAGTTGTACACCGGCCCCGACGGGGTGTTCCGGAGCACGCTCGCCCAGCTCAAGCAGTGCGACAAGAAGCCGGAAGTCTGTCCGGTGCTGTCGCCGTACTACCGCGATCTGACCGGCGACGGGCTGGAAGAGCTGATCGTGGGGATCAAGTTGCCCGAGCAGTTGACGGCGGTTCGGGTCTATCGCCCCCAGGCGCGCTCCGACGACCTGACGCGGATCATGTCGACGGCTGACCAGTTGGTCCGTGTGCAGTTGGCGGGCCGGGACATCGTGCTGCGTTCGGTGTCGGCGGGCATCCCGGGGTACGAGTACCGCACGGCCTGGTCCTGGGACGCGCGGAACGGCGCGATGCTGCCGACGCGCGACGAGATCGTGCGGGTCGAGGCGACCGGAGACGAACCGGCACCCGGCGCCACCGGCTCCGCTGCGGAGCCACGGTGAAGGCCGGGCGTCTGCTGCCCGGACGCCGGGGCGGGCGCGACCGGCACGCGGTCGCAGGCGAGACGCACTCCGGCCCCAAGCCTCGGCGCCCTTGGCGGGAGCTGCCGCGCTGGGCCGTCAGCCTCACCTGGAAGGCCGCCGTCTTCATCGTGGTCATGTGCTGTGTGCTGGCGACCCTGCTCGGGACGCTGGTCCATGCCGCCGTCACCAGTCAGACCGTCGAGCAGTCCAGGGAGAAGGCCCTGGACAAGCTGGAGGAGGTCACCGACGCCTATCGGGCCGGTGAGCCGCTGCCGCCGTACGCCGGAGTGGACCACGCGGCCCTACCGGGCTCCCTGCGGGCTCTCGCGGTCAAGGGCGAGCGCGGCACCATGGTGAGCAGCTACGACGGCCGCCCCACGATGTGGGCGGCCGGCCCTGCGGACGGTCGGGCGCTGTTCGTGCGCCTCGACTACACGCTCAGCGCGCGGACCATCACGGGCCTCGACCGGGCGATCGTCGGTTCGTCGGTGTTGGCGATCGGGGCGACGCTGCTGGTGGGTGCGTTCGCGGTGACCCGGGTGACGCGCCGGCTGCATCTGACGGCGCAGGTGGCTCGGCGGATCAGCGCGGGCGACCTCGATGCGCGGGTCAACGATCCGCGCACGCGCAACCCGTCCCGCCCACAGGACGAGGTCGCCACGGTCTCGGTCGCCCTGGACTCCATGGCGTCCTCGCTCCAGGGGAAGCTGCTGAGCGAGCAGCGGTTCACGGCGGATGTGGCGCATGAACTGCGGACCCCGCTGACGGGCCTGACGGCAGCTGCCGAACTGCTGCCCGAGGGCCGGCCGGCCGAGCTGGTGCGGGACCGGGTGCGGGCGATGCGTTCCCTGACGGAGGACCTGCTGGAGATCTCCCGGCTCGACGCGGGCAGCGAGACGGTGGATCTGGACGTCCATGAGTTGGGGCGGTTGGCCGAACGGGTGGTGCGGGCATCGGGCACCGAGACCGAGGTGCGTCTGGTGCGGGACGTGACGGTGGAGACCGATCGGCGTCGGTTGGAGCGGGTGCTCGGCAATCTGATCGCCAATGCGCACCGGCACGGCAGGGCGCCAGTCGTCCTGACCGTGGACGGGCTGACGGTGACGGTCACCGACCGGGGGCCCGGCTACCCGGCGTACCTGCTGGAGCACGGCCCGGCCCGGTTCCGTACGGAAGGCGGGAGCAAGGGGCACGGTCTGGGGTTGACCATCGCGGTGGGTCAGGCTGCGGTGATCGGGGCGCGGTTGCGGTTCGCGCAGGCGCCCGACGGCGGGGCGCTGGCCCGTCTGGTCCTTCCGCACCGTCCGGTTCCCAGGCCGCGGGGACCGCTGCTCTGAGGAGGCGCGGCACGCCGCCCGCCGACCGGACCGTGCATGCGTGACATAAAGGACATAAGACTTACCGCTTGCTAAGTTGCCTGCCATGACCGCCACCACCAAGGCGCCGGCACACCCCCCTCCCCTCGCCCCCCACCCGGCACGGCGTCGGGGCGTCGAATTCTCCCTCCTGGTCTGCGCCGTTCTCATCTGCGTCTACGGGTACGCCGCGGTCGGGCTCGCCCGGAACCACGCCGTACCCGAGGACGCACTGCGCTACGGCGGCGGTCTGGGGCTCGTCGCCCTCCTCGCCCACCTCGCCGTACGGCTGCGCGCCCCCTATGCCGACCCCCTCCTCCTCCCGATCGCCGTGCTCCTCAACGGCCTCGGACTCGTCCTGATCCACCGTCTCGACCTGGAGACCCCGAACCACCCCGCCGCACCCGCCCAACTCCTCTGGTCGGCACTCGGCGTGGCCCTGTTCACCGCGACCGTGCTGGTCCTGCGCGACCATCGGACCCTCCAGCGGTACGCCTATGTGTCGGTGGCCACGGCGCTCGCCCTGATGATCGCCCCGATCCTGTTCCCCGCGGTGAACGGCGCCCGGATCTGGATCCGGATCGGCGGACTCTCCTTCCAGCCCGGCGAGTTCGCCAAGATCCTCCTCGCCGTGTTCTTCGCCGCCTACCTCGCGGCCAACCACCATGCGCTCGCGGTCACGGGACGCCGGATCTGGCGGCTCCAACTGCCGACCGGGCGGGTGCTCGGCCCGATCGTGACGATCTGGCTCACCAGCGTCGCGGTGCTGATCCTGGAACGGGACCTCGGCACCTCGCTCCTCTTCTTCGGCCTCTTCGTGATCATGCTCTACGTGGCGACGGGCCGAACCGGCTGGATCGCGGTGGGACTGACCCTCGCCGCCGCCGGGGCGTTCGCCGTCGGCGTGTTCGAACCCCATGTGCACAGCCGGGTGGAGGACTGGCTCGACCCCTTCGCCACCATCGAAGCGGGCCGGGGCGCCGGCCAGGTGGCACAGTCGCTGTTCGCCTTCGGCGCCGGCGGGGTCCTCGGCACCGGCCTCGGCCTCGGGCACTCCACCCTGATCGGCTTCGCCGTGAAGTCCGACTTCATCCTCGCCACCGCCGGCGAAGAGTTGGGGCTGGTCGGCCTCACCGGCATCCTCCTGCTGTACGGGCTGCTCGTGGCGCGCGGCTTCGACGCCGGGCTCCATCTGCGCGACCCCTTCGGCCGACTGCTCGCCATCGGTCTCGCCTCCATCGTCGCCCTCCAGGTCTTCGTGATCACCGGTGGCGTCACGGGGTTGATCCCGCTCACCGGGATGGCGATGCCCTTCCTCGCCCAGGGCGGCTCGTCCGTCGTCGCCAACTGGCTGATCGTGGCCCTCCTGATCAAGGTCAGCCACTCGGCCCGCACCCCCATCGACCCTCCGGAGGCGCGGTGATCCGCTACATCCGACGCGCGGCCTGGCTGTGCTGTGCGCTGCTCGTCGCCCTGCTCGTCAATGCGGCCCGGCTCCAGGTCGTCCAGTCCGACGCGCTGGGCAAGAGCCCCGCCAACCGCAGGAGCGACATCGCCCGCTACGCCGAACCGCGCGGGAACATCATCGTCGGCGGACGTTCCGTCACGGGCTCCAAGGACACCGGCCAGCAACTGCGGTTCGAACGCACCTACCCGGAAGGCCCCTTGTACGCGCCCGTGACCGGGTTCTCCTCGCAGACGTACGGCACCACGCTCATCGAGAACGCCCAGGACCGCGCCCTGGCGGGCACCGACCCGCTGCTCCGCGCGATTCCGCTGTGGCACGACATCAGCCGCGGCCGGCCTCCGGGCGGGGACGTCATCACCACGATCGAACCGTCCATGCAGCGGGCCGCGTTCGCCGGCCTCGGCGGCAAGCGCGGCGCGGTCGCCGCCCTTGAGCCGTCCACCGGAAGGATCCTGGCACTGGTGAGCAGTCCCTCCTACGACCCCGGGGTGCTCTCCGGGACGGGCACAGCCGTCACCGCGGCTTGGGACCGCCTCCAGTCCGCGGCGACCCGCCCCCTGGTGAACCGGGCCATTCGCCAGACCTATCCACCGGGCAGCGCGTTCAAGATCGTCACGGCTGCCGCGGCGCTGGACGCGGGGGTCGTCACCGATGTGGACGCCCCCCTGGGAACACCCGATCCCTTTCTGCTGCCGGGCACCAGGACCCGGTTGCCGAACGCGGTGCGCGGCTGCGGTGACACCTCGCTCGCCCACGCCCTCCAGTGGTCGTGCAACACCGTCATGGCGGACGTCGGAGCCCGGGTGGGGTTGACCGGAATACTGGCCACGGTGCGCGCCTTCGGCTTCAACGACCGCGATCTGCACATCCCGTCCGCGGTCACCCCGTCGAACTTCGACACCCGGATGAGCCCGGACCAACTCGCCCTGTCCTCGATCGGGCAGTTCAACACGACCGCCACTCCGCTCCAGATGGCGATGGTGGCGGCGGCGGTCGCCCACGGCGGTGAGGTGATGCGCCCCCATCTGGTGGACCGGGTGGTGGCCCGTGGCACCCGCGCGATCTCCCGTACCCATCCGATGCCCTACCAACGGGCGATGAAGCCCACCACCGCGCGCCGGCTCCAGGAGCTGATGGTGCGGGTCGTGGAGGACGGCACCGGCGCGAACGCCGCGATCCCGGGGGCACTGGTCGGCGGCAAGACGGGCACGGCCCAGCACGGCTTGGACAACTCAGGGACTCCGTACGCCTGGTTCATCTCCTGGGCCCAGCGGGAGGACGCCTTTCAACCGGCGGTGGCGGTGGCCGTGGTGGTGGAGGACGCGGAGGCGGTGCGCGGGCACATCAGCGGTGGCGGCAGTGCCGCTCCCATCGCCCGCGCGGTGATGGAGGCGGCACTGCGGAAGTGACGCCTGGACCGGGTCTACGCCTCCCCGCCCTCCCGGCCGGCCTGAGCAGCTGGTTAAGGTGCGGCCATGGCTTCCCAGCAACTCGCGCAGGTGAACATGGCGCGGCTCAAGTTCCCCCTTGACTCCGTGGAGTTGAAGGACTTCGTCGACTGGCTCGACCCGGTGAACGCGGAGGCGGACGCCGCGGACGGCTTCGTCTGGAGGTTGGCCGACGACGGCGACGGGAACGCGACGGCGATCCGACCGTTCGACGATCCATGGCTGCTGGTGAACCTCTCGGTCTGGCGCGACCCCAATGCCCTGACCGCCTACATGTACCAGGGCCAGCACCGGGAGGCGCTGGCCCGCCGCTTCGACTGGTTCGAGCGGGTACAGGAGCACATGACGACGATGTGGTGGGTGCCCGCGGGGCACCGGCCGACGGTCAAGGAGGCACAGGAGCGTCTGGTGCTGCTCCGCACCGAGGGGCCGACCCCGCAGGCGTTCACCCTGCGGACGTCGTTCCCGCCGCCGGAGGTGGACCCGACCGACTGACCGTCACCCGGGCCACCGCTCGGCGGTCACCCCTCGTCCGGCACGGGCAACGCCTCCCGTCGCTCCAGCCACACGGCGGGCACCGCGTCGACCCCCGTGCGCGCGGCAACGATCCCGCCCGTGATCGCACAGGTCGTGTCCACATCGCCGAAGCCCTCGGCCGTGCTCCACAGGGCCGCCTCCAGATCATCCGGGTGCCGGGCGGCCGTCCACACCGCGAAGGGCACGGTGTCATCGGCCCTGATCCGGCTGCCGTTGCCCAGGACGTCCGCCGCCTTCCAGGGCTCGGTCTCGAAGGAGAGCCGCACGGCCCGCAGCAGTCCGGCGCGTACGGCGCTCTCGGGGGTGCGGTCGGCGACCGCTTGGACGGTGAGTTCACCGCGGACCGAGAGGGCCGCCGCGATCGCCACCGCCACCGCTCCCGCAACCCCCTCCGGATGGGCGTGAGTCACCCTCGCCGACAACTCGGCCTGTCGGGCGACCTCGACCAGGTCGGCCGCGAACCAGGCCCCCAACGGCGCCACCCGCATCGCCGCGCCGTTGCCGAGGCTGCCACCGTCGAAGAGCAACTGCGCTTGCGTACGCCACTGCTCGGGTGTCTCCAGCAGCAGGGGCAGGAGTTCATGCATGCCCCTGCCGTAGCCGCGGCCCGGGTCGGCGTCGAAGGCGAGCGCGAACCGGGCGGCGAGACGGTCCTGGTCGATCGTGCCGAACCGGACGAGGACATGGTGGATCGCGAGGGCCAGGGCCGTGTCGTCGGTCCAGCGCCAGAGGGGTTCATCGGGGGTGCGGCGCTCGCGGACGTCGGCGAATGCCTGCGCATGCTCGCGGAAGAGGGGGAACCAGCGCTCCCCGAACGCGTCCCCGAGGGCGAGCCCCTCCAGACTGCGGCGGGCGGCTTCCGGGCTGACCTGGATCTGTTGAACGGACATGGCGCCATGGTCCCGGAACGGGCGAGCGGCCCGCATCCCATATCGCCGCGCAGCTGGCGGAGTCGATCGACGACTTCCTCCACCGGATCGGCCGAGCCGGTCCGCAGCGCGGCCGGGAGGACCGTACGGCACGCCCCTTCATCGGCCGTGGTGCCCATGGAACCCGCCCCGGAACGCCTATTGGACAGTCGGTCAGCAAGTTGCCGTCAGGGGATTGACGGGCTTGCTGACGGAGAGTCTCATAAGGAGTGGCCCTCGGAGTCGACCCGTACTGCGGATCGCCTCCGCACCCGGGGCAAGCCGCCAGGTCCACCCTTGACGCTCGCGAGGTGTTCTCCGCCATGACGACCGTGTCCGAAGCCGAACTGCGGACGCTCCACGACGCACTCGGCCCCCTCCGCGACCGGGAACAGGTCGCCGCCCGACTGCTGGAAGCCTCCGCCAAGCACTCGTTCGACCCGGACCGCGAGCTCGACTGGGACTCCCCCATCGAGGAGGGGAAGTGGTTTTGGCCACCGGAGTTGGTCTCGCTCTACGACACCCCGCTGTGGCGCCGGATGTCCGAGGAACAGCGGATGGAGCTCGCCCGCCACGAAGCCGCTTCACTGGCCTCACTCGGCATCTGGTTCGAGATCATCCTGATGCAGCTGCTGGTGCGCCACATCTACGACAAGTCGGTGACCAGCAATCACGTGCGGTACGCCCTCACGGAGATCGCGGACGAGTGCCGGCACTCCATGATGTTCGCGCGGATGATCCAAAAGGGCGACGCCCCCGCGTACCCCGTCCCCCGGCTCTACCACAATCTGGCACGGGCCCTGAAGACCGTCTCCACCACCCCGGGATCGTTCGCGGCCACCCTGCTCGGCGAGGAGATCCTCGACTGGATGCAGCGGCTCACCTTCCCCGACGAGCGGGTCCAGACCCTCGTGCGCGGTGTCACCCGCATCCATGTGGTGGAGGAAGCACGCCATGTGCGGTACGCACGGGAGGAACTGCGCCGCCAGATGGTGACCGCGCCCCGCTGGGAGCAGGAACTCACGCGCATCAGCTGTGGGCACGCGGCCCAGGTGTTCTCCGTCTGCTTCGTCAACCCGCAGGTGTACACGAACGTCGGACTCGATCGTCGCGAGGCCGTCGCCCAGGCGAGGGCCAGCGGCCACCGCCGCGAGGTGATGCAGTCGGGGGCCAGGCGCCTGACCGACTTCCTCGATGACATCGGGGTGCTGCGCGGGCCCGGCCGCAAGCTCTGGCAGCGCTCCGGCCTGCTCGCATGAGAGCTTCCTCCGTCATCGCCCACCGGCCCGGCCGTCCGGTTACGCTGCGGAGCATGACCACTCCCGTCCCGGCGCCCCGCGCCTACCGGCGGCTGAGCGTCGAGGAGCGCCGCAGCCAGTTGCTGTCGGCCTCGCTGCGCCTGTTCGCCCACCGGGCCCCGGACGATGTGTCCCTCGACGACGTAGCCGAGGCCGCCGGTGTCTCACGCCCGCTCGTCTACCGCTACTTCCCCGGTGGGAAGCCACAGTTGTACGAGAGCGCCCTGCGTTCGTCGGCCGAGGTGCTGGAGCGGTGCTTCGACGAGCCCCGGTCGGGGCCTCCCACCGAACGGCTCTCCCGGGTCCTGGACCGCTATCTCGCCTTCGTCGATGAGCACGACGCCGGCTTCAGCGCCCTCCTGCGGGGCGGCAGCGTGGTGGAGACCTCACGGACGAACACGATCGTGGACGGCGTCCGCAGGGCAGCCGCCGAGCAGATCCTGCTGCACCTCGGCGCCGAGGAACCCGGCCCCCGGCTGCGGATGCTGGTGCGCACCTGGATCGCCGCGGTGGAGGCGGCCTCGTTGATCTGGCTGGACGAGGGGAAGCAGCCGGCGCCGGCCGAGTTGCGCGACTGGCTGGTGGACCACTTGATCGCGCTGCTCACGGCGTCGGCGGCCACGGACGGGGAGACGGCAGCCGCGGTGGGGTCGCTCATCGCCCAGGAACGACCCGAAGGCCCGGTGTACCGGCTCGCCGTCCGGGTGCTCCCCCTCCTGGCGGGCGCCTCCCCCACACCCGAGCAGTAGGCGCCCCGGCCTTCCGCGCACCCGACAGCCACCCCGCCGGTCGCCCTGCGCTTGCGCGGCCGGTGGCGTACCGCACCCGCCGTTGAGCGAGACTGTGCAGGTGAGAAGCGAAAGCACCCCCTTTGTCGGTGGCCCCCTCGATGGGCAGGTGCTGCCCGTGCTCGTGGGGCACACCGGGCATCCGCCCAAGTGGTACGAGATCCCCGTCCCCGGCGACGACGGCTCCACGGTGACCGTGTACGCCTACCGTCGGGTCCCGCGCGGCTACACCAAGCGGTTGGGGCTCCAGCGGGGCTGGGCGTACGAGTACGCCCCCGAGGGCAAGGAGCGGCGTCAGCTGCGGTGGCCCTGGTCGAAGCCGCAGGGTCCAGCCGACACGCCGTAGAGCGCGGGAGCCTGCCGTCAGGAGTGACCTCGTTGGGCCGATCCGGTCATCCGGGAGGCGGGGGGAGCCCGTGGGGCGCAGCCTCGGGTCCGGGTGGACGGGCCGCCCCAGCCGGAGGTGATGAGGTGTCAGCGAGGTTGTTGGGCGCGGTGTGCATGGCGATCGTGGTGGGAGCCGCCCCGGTGGTGGGGTCGGCTGAGGCGCCCGGTCCGCTCCGGGGCACCGCTTCGGCGCTCACCCGGCCCGCCGCCACCGACCCGGACACCCACGCGAACACCGACCCCGACCCCGACCCCGACACCAGCGCACCGGAGCCCGCCCCAGGGGCAGTCGCGGGCACGGGCACCGACGAGAAACCCGGGGCCGCGCCGCTGACCGTGGCCACCGCCCTGACCCAGCTCCAGACGCTCTACCACCAGGCGGGGACGGCCGAAGCCGAGTACCGCACCGTGAAGCGACAGCTGGTCGCCCAGCGGACCCGGACGATCGGGTTGACCCGGGGGCTCAGGGCCGCGCGCAAGGCTCTGGCGGACAGCCGCGACGAAGTGGGCCGCATCGCCCGTGAGCAGTACCAGGGGCGGTCCGAGTTGGGCGAGTTGTCGCGCTACCTACAGATCTTCCTCGCCCGTGAGCCCGAGCGCGCCCTCGACGAGCGCCATCTATGGGAGCGCGTCGCCGCCGATCGACTGGCGACCCTGGACCGGCTGCGGGCCGACACCCGACGAGCCTCAAAGCTGGCGACGGCTTCCCGTCGGGCGTACGACCGTGAACTGGAGCTGGCAGCGCGCCAGCAGAAGGCGCGGCGGACGGCGGCCGACCGGTTGGCCGCGGTCGAGGAGGTGCTGGCCTCGCTCTCGCCCGAGCAGTTGGCCGCCCTGACGGCCCTGGAGGACGGTGGGCTCACGGCACCTCGCACCGCGGGTCCGTCGCAGCCTCCCGAGGAGACCACGACGGACCGCGACGCCGACTGACAGTTGCCCTACGGGGCGACTGCCGCCCCGACCTCGGCCACGTACGCCTCGGTGCGGGCAGGGTCGTAGAAGAAGTTTTCGAAGTCCGCGGGGTCGTTGAAGCCGTTGGCGAACCGGTCGGCGATCGGCTGGAGCTGACCGGCTGCGCCGATCAGGTTCAGGATGTGCTCCGGCGGGGGCGCGAGCATGGCGTTCGTCCACTTGGTGACGTGCTGGGCGGTCTCCCAGTAGCGGTCGAAGGTGGCTTGCATCCAGTCCCCGTCGAACGGCTTGTCACCGTGCTCGACGATGGAGTCGAGATATGCGGTGGCGCACTTGGACGCCGAGTTCGAGCCCTGGCCGGTGATCGGGTCGTTGGCGACGACGACATCGGCCACTCCGAGGACCAGGCCGCCTCCTGGCAACTCTCCGATGGGCTTGCGCACGGTCGGCGCGTACCGTCCGGCCAGAGTGCCGCCCGCGTCGGTCAGCTCGACCTTGGTGGCACGGGCGTACTCCCACGGAAGGAAGCGCTCCAGCAGTTCCAGGGTGAGCGCGAGGTGCTCGGAGGGGTCCTTGATCGTCTGGAAGACATCGAGCGGACCGCCGGGTACGCCCTCCCAGAACAGGATGTCGGCCCGGCCGGAGACGGTGTAGGTCGGCATGATGAAGAGCTCGCCCACACCGGGCACCAGATTGCAGCGGACCGCGTCGAACTCGGGGTGCTCCGGGCGGGGGCCGAGGCCGTGCACATAGGCGACCGCGAGGGCGCGCTGCGGGGCGTCGTAAGGGGAACGGGAGGCGTCCCGGCCGAACATGGAGACCAGTTCACCCTTGCCCGCGGAGACCATGACCAGGTCGTAGGTGCGGGAGAAGTAGTCCAGGTCGCCCACGGCGGCACCGTGGATGACGAGTTGTCCGCCACGCTGGGCGAAGGTCTCCATCCAACCGGCCATCTTCACGCGCTGGTCGACGGATTGGGCGTAGCCGTCGAGCTTGCCGACCCAGTCGATCAGCCGCTGGGACTCGGGCCCTGCGACGGAGACTCCGAGGCCCTCGATCTTCGGGGCCTGGGTCTCCCAGAAGTTGATCCCCAGGTCCCGCTCGTGCTGGAGGGCGGTGTGGAACATGCACTGCGTCGACATGACCCGGCCGGAGCGGATCTCGTCGGCCGTGCGGTTGGACATCAGGGTGACCTCGTAACCCTTCGACTGGAGGCCGAGGGCGAGCTGGAGACCGGACTGACCGGCTCCGACTATGAGTATCTTCCGCATCCGGGGGATCTCTTTCGTCTGGGCAGAGCGAGCTAAGGACTATTCAGGAGTGGCTGCGAGCGCGTGAGCCACCAGGGCGAGGAGTGCCTCGATCACCGTGGTTCGCCTGCGCGCGTCCATGATCACAATCGGTACATGTACCGGTATGGTCAAGGCATCCCGCACGTCCTCAACTTCAAACATTTCCGAGCCGTCAAAGTGGTTCACGGCAACGACGTAGGGCAGTCCGCTGCTTTCGAAGTAGTCCAGGGCCGGGAAACAGTCCGACAGCCGACGGGTGTCAGCCAGCACCACCGCGCCGACCGCGCCTCGCGCCAGGTCGTCCCACATAAACCAGAACCGCTGCTGTCCCGGGGTCCCGAAGACATAGAGGACCAGGTCCTCGTCAAGCGTGATCCGGCCGAAGTCCATGGCGACCGTGGTGGTGAGCTTCTCCGGCGTCGCCGTGAGGTCGTCTGTCTCCTCGCTCGCCTGCGTCATCAGCGCTTCGGTCTGGAGCGGGGTGATCTCGGAGACCGAACCCACGAAAGTGGTCTTGCCGACGCCGAAACCGCCCGCCACCACGATCTTGGCGGCGGTGGGCGCGCGGGCATGGTCCAGTTGCCAGTCCCGCAGACCCTCGTCGGCGGCCGTGCGGGCGCTCGGGGGACCGTGCTGCGGCTGCTCGGGGGGATTGTGGACAGGCAGAGTCTCAGAGGCGGCGGAGTCCACTCAGCACCCTTTCCAGCAGTGCGCGTTCCGGGCGTCCCGAACCTTGTCCGGTGCCATATACACGAATCTTTCCCTGGTCCGCCAGGTCGCTCAACAGCACCCTGACGACCCCGAGCGGCATCTTGAGGAGCGCCGAGATCTCCGCGACGGTACGCATCCGGCGGCACAGCTCGACGATCGCCTGGAGTTCGGGCATGACCCTGGGGTTGCCCTGGAGGAGCTCGGGGCGCTCCGGTGGGGCCTCGATGGCCGCCACGAAGGTCTCCACGAGCAACACATGGCCGAATCGCGTACGGCCACCGGTCAGCGAGTAGGGCCGTACCCGGGCGGGGCGGCGGTTCTCACCGCGGACCGGCAGCCCCGAGGGACCGATGGCGTGCGACCCGTTGGCGGTCATCGAGCCCCCTCCAGGGACTGGCGCAGTTCACTGCGGAGTTCGGGGGTGAGCACATGGCCGGCGCGGCCCACGAAGAGACCCATGTGGTAGGCGACGACGGACATGTCGCAGTCGGCGTCGGCGCTGACGCCGAGGAGCGAACCGTCGCTGATCGACATGATGAACACGCAGGCGCCCTCCATCGCGACCATCGTCTGTTTGACCCCGCCGCCCTCCATCAACCGGGCGGCGCCGATGGTCAGGCTGCCGATCCCGGAGACGATGGTGGCGAGGTCGGCGCTGGAGCCCTTGGGACCCTCCTGGTGGACCGACCCGAGGGGAACGGCGTTCTGGGCCGGGTCGGACGAGAGCAACAAGAGCCCGTCGGACGATACGACGGCCACCGAGCGTAGACCTGGCACCTCCTCCACCAGATTGCTCAGCAACCAGTGCAGATTGCGGGCCTCACTACTCAGGCCGAACGTGCTGGTCGCAGTCAACTGCGTGCCTCCTCGACTGTGTCCCCCGCTTCTTCTGTCGCCGTGCGTGCGCCCTGGGCCAACTCCGCTTCGGCTTCGCGACGACCCTCGTCGGCAGCGCGCTGGAATCCGCCGAGCCTGCGTCGCAGGGCCTCGGCGTCAACGCTGCCGGTCCGCTCGCCCGGTGCGGCGGCGGGCTTGACGACCTTGGGTGTGCGCTTGGGCAGGCCCTTGTCGGTGACCTTGTCCCAGACGGGCGCGGGACCGGCCAGCGGCCCGGGCGCCTCGGCCGGCGTGGGGTCCCCGGCCGGCGCGGGGTCTGACGCTACCGGCTCGACCGGCCGGACGGGCGCCGCCTGGCCGGGCATGACCGGATACTGCTCCGGCTCCGGGAGCCGCATCTCGAAGGTGGGTTCATCGGGCGCCTGGGTCTCCGGTGCGCTGTCCGCGGCCCTCTCGTGCACCTCGGGCTCGGCAGCACGCACAGCCGCTTCGGCCGCTTCGACCAGGGGGTCGACGAACGGACCGGGGACCGGTCCGGGCAGCGGCTGACGCGGAGTGCTCGGCAGAGCGTTGGAGTTGGCCTCGGCGACCGACCCGGGCAGGTGCACCGCTGTGGTGTCGGAGCCGGGGCGGTGCTCGGCGTGCGTCTCCCTGGGCAGCAGGCCCTGCGGGAGGACCACCACAGCGGTGACCCCGCCCTGTGCCTGCTCGCGCAGTTGAACACGCACGCCGTGCCGGGTGGCCAACAGCGCCGCGACCCGCAGCCCGAGGCCCTCGGCGTCCCGGCCGGAGGCTGCCGGCGGGGCCGCCTCGTACGACTCGGGGTCCGCCAGCCGGGCGTTGAGCTCCGCGAGCCGTCCCGCGGTCATCCCGATGCCGCTGTCCTGCACCGAGAGCATGATCTCGCCGCTCTCCAACAGCCAGCCGGAGAGCTCGACCTGGGCGTCCGGGGGCGAGAACGAGGTGGCGTTCTCCAGCAGCTCGGCCACCAGGTGGCTGAGGTCGTCCGCGGCGAATCCCGCAACCTGGGCGTGCGGCGGCAGGGACTGGATGACCACCCGCTCGTACCGCTCGATCTCGCTGACGGCGGCGCGCAGCACATCGACGAGGGGCACCGGGCCGGAGTGGGTGTGGCCGTGCTCGGCGCCCGCGAGGACGAGGAGGTTCTCGCTGTGGCGGCGCATGACCGTGGCCATGTGGTCGAGCTTGAAGAGGGTGGCGAGCCGCTCGGGGTCCTGCTCACGCTCCTCCAGCTTCTCGATCACCCCCAACTGGCGTTCCACGAGCCCGAGGGTGCGCAGGGAGAGATTGACAAAGGTGTGGTCGACGGTGTGCCGCAGCCGTTCGAGCTCGGCCGTGAGCTCGGCGGTGTTGTGGCGCATCTCGGCACGGGCGGCGGCGAGCTGGGCAGCCGCCAGGTCCCGTGAACCGGCGAGCTCGCCCCGCTCGTCCTCCAACTGCTCGGCGCGGGCGCCGAGCTCGACGACCTTGCCGTGCAGGGCGTTGAGGGAGCGCACGACCTGGGCGAACTCATCGTTGCGGCCGGTGAAGCGGACCGGCTCCTCCAGCTCCGGGGACGCCGCGAGACGGGCCGCACCGATGCGCAGCACGGCGAGGGGCCGGGTCAGGGTGCGGGCGATGGCGGCCAGGGCGCCGATGGTCAGCAACAAGGTGCCGCCGAGGAGCGCGATACGGATCTCCAGGGCGGTGACATCGTCGTCACGAAGCTGCTCGAAGCCGATGATCCGGTCGGACGCGAGGGACGATTCGATGCCGCGCATCAACTCGATGCGAGCGGTGAGGGAGGACTCCAACTTCTCGCGATTGGACTTGCGATCGCCTTCGGACAGTTGGGGCTGGTCGGTGAGTTTGGTGAGGTAGTTCTCTGCGGTCTTCACCTCGGCGCCGGTGACCGTGGCGGCCAGCGACTCACGGGCGTCTTTGCCCGCGGCCTGGTCGAAGTCGGCGAGCGCCGCGAGTTCGCGTACCCGGGACTGCTGGGCACCGGCGCTCAGCGCGTTGCGGACCTCGGCGGCGGCCTTCGACTCCTCGGTCTCCCTCTCGACGGGGAGTCCGGTGATCTCGTCGAACCCCTGCTCGACCTCTCCCGCGGGCACCGAGAGGGCGGCCAACAGCAGCCCCCGGGTGGCGGACGCCTGTTCGGCGGCGAGGCCGAGGGCGGCGGGTGCGCGGGTGGCCGCCGTGGCGCCCGGAGCGCGGGAGGGTGTCTCGTCGGCGAGTTCGACGGCGAGGGCGTGCAATCCGGTGATGACGGTGGTGTAGGCGCGGTGGGCCTCCATCGCCGTGCCCTTGCCGGTCATCGCGTCACGGCGCACGGACGGCACCGCGGCCAGTTCCCGACGGAGTCCGGCGCGCTCGTCGGAGATGGCCGCCGTGATCTCGTCTATCTGACGGTCCACCCGGGCACTGCGGTTGGCGGTGACCTCACGCCGGTCCTTGTCCCCGGCATCGGCCTCCTGCTCCTCGCGGCCCGCGGCGATGTACGCGGTGACCTCATCGCGCTCATCGGCGAGCGAGTGGGCGAGGGTGACGGCCTGTCGGTTCAACTCGGCGAGGGTGACCAGCCGCTGGGACTCGGTCAGTTCCGCCGAGATCGCGAAGATTCCGGGCAGTCCCGCGCCGACGACGACGAGGCTGACCACCGCCACGCCCGCGACCAGCCTGCTGCGCACGCGCTTGACCCGGCCGTACGCGGCGGGGGCCGGCGGGACGGGCTGTGCCTGGAACGTCTCAGGAACCAGGGGGGCCTGAGGCCGCTTCTTCTGCACCGGTGCTCGCAATCCTGCTTGACTCGTCCGCCCTTTGAACCGTGAAGCAGAGGTGACGACCGGTCATCCACCTGATCCCACCCCTGGTATGACTTAAGACCATTCCAGTGCTTTTGGGAGGGAGGTGCACATCGGCCGCTCCGCCACCTGAACGAGTGAACAACACCAGGGAGTTGGCGAACAACTCCTCTCGGTTGCGACCGGGCGTCAGGAATGGACACTGACTGGATCTTCCGGCCGGGCTTTGACAGGATGCGCGCCCGCAGCTTCGCCCCTTGACCGTTCAGGACCGGTGAACACCCCCTGACCTGGACGTACGGATCGTTTGCGCGATTGTGCAGGCAACGTGAACGACTCATGCAGACTGAGTGTCATGCGCATCGAACTCGCCACTTCGCCCGGCTCGCCCGAACGCCCCAACGAGGACTGGGCGGCCGTGGCCCTGCCCGCGTCGGGCCAGGGTGGAGCACTGGTCGCCCTCGATGGAGTGACCCCTCCGGACGGCGACTACGGCTGTGAGCATGGAGTCCCCTGGTTTACCGCTCGACTGGGCGGGGCCCTGCTCGAACTGTCCGTTTCTCTGCCGGATGATCCCCTGACCGCGATTCTCGCCTCGGCAATTCGACGCACCGCCGATGTTCATCGGATCGGCTGTGACCTTTCTCACGTGAGAACACCTCAGGCAACCGTCGTCATGGCCCGCTGGGGCGGCCCATCGGGAGAGGTGGAGCATCTCGTCCTCTCGGACTCGGTCCTGCTCCTGGAGTCCCCCGAGGGAGAGGTGCGGGCGGTCCTCGACGATCGCATCGACCGACTGCCGCCGGAGTCCCTGCGGACCCATGCGTCGGCCGATCGGCTGCGCAACGCGGAGGGCGGGTTCTTCACCGCCGCCGCCGATCCGGAGGTCGCGACCCGAGCGGTGACGGGCAGCACGCCGATGAGCCGGGTCAGGGCGCTGGCCGCTCTGACGGACGGGGCCTCGCGCTGGGTGGAGATGTTCGACCAGGGCGACTGGACCGGCTGCCTGGGGGTGCTGCGCGAGGAGGGCGCACAGGGACTGATCGACCGGGTGCGGGCGGTGGAGACCGAGGTCGGGGAGAGCGGACGGGTCATCCGCTGGAAGCTGCACGACGACGCGGCGGTGGTGTTCGCGGAGCTGTAGGGCTACCCCTCGCCTGTGCAGCCCTACGGCGGGCCCGCCTTCCGTACCCGGCGGACCGGGAGGGAGCGGCGTGCCGATGCTCCCGTTGCGCGGCGCCTAGTCGAAGCGTTCGCGAGCGCTTGGGGTCAGGACTCCGCACTGACGTTCAGTTGGTGCAGCAGCCTCGCCAGTTCCGCGATCTCCGTGCCGTCCCAGGCTGCCAACCTGCGTACGTAGGTCGCCCGCCGGGCGTCCCTCACTCGGCGGAACCGCTCCAGACCTTCTTCCGTGAGCCGTACGAGTGACGCTCGGCCGTCGGCGGGATCGGGCTCCCTCGACACCAGTCCCACTTCTTCGAGCGCACGCAGCTGACGGCTCATCGTGGCCTTGCCGACGCCGAAGTACACCGCGAGGTCCGTGCCCCGCTGGACCCCCGTCGCCTCCAACTGCACGAGCAACCCGTAGGCGGCGGGCTCCAGTCCGGGATGGACCGCGCGGGCCATCTCACCCGAGGAGGCGCGGGCGCGGCGCAGAAGGACGGCCAATTCCTTTTCCAGGGCGAGGAATGCGCGATCCACTTCCGTTGCGCCCTGGGGCTCAGCTCCGCTCCCCGTACCACTTCTCTGCACGTCAACACCCCTCGTACGCTTTTCCATTCAGGAAAGTTCTCGCCGGCGGTGGTCGTCTCCGCAGCCCGGTCAGTATTTCGCAGACACGGCCCGCCAAGCCCCCGCACGCGCCTTCCTTCGCTCCGCCTTCCGCGCAGTGCACGAGAGATGGCGTGTCCACACCATATTGCTCCATCCAGGCATGTCCGGACATCACCGCCGATCGCTCCCGCTGAGCGCGCCGCAGGCACGCTGTGTCTGTGGACAGATCAGGAAGAAAGCGAACTTTTCCCCCGTCAGGGAGACCGCACCGCTCGTTCATAGCGACGTCCGGTGCGTTCCTCGTAGCCCTCTCCCTCTTCTTCACCTTCCCCTCCGCCGCTGGGGCCGGTGACATCCCGCCCCGCGGGTCGGCGCATCTGGGCATGGGCGTCATCGCCCATGACGGCGAAGGGGGGCTGCCGCCCGAGCAGCGCAGTTTCGAGCCGGAGGCCGCCCAGACCGAAGGCGTCGACGTCGCAAGCCACCAGGGCAACGTCGACTGGCCGGCGCTGTGGACCAGCGGTGTGAAGTGGGCCTATGTGAAGGCAACAGAAGGCACCTACTACAAGAACCCCTACTTCAGTCAGCAGTACGACGGCTCTTACGACGTCGGAATGATCCGCGGCACCTATCACTTCGCCACCCCCGACACGGCGACCGGTGCCACCCAGGCGGACTACTTCGTCGACCGGGGCGGGGCGTGGACCGCGGACGGTCGGACCCTGCCGGGTGCGCTCGACATCGAGTGGAACCCGTACGGGGACGCCTGTTACGGCAAGACCCAGTCCGGGATGGTCACCTGGATCAAGGACTTCCTCGCCCGGTACAAGGCGCGCACCGGTCGGGACGCCGTGATCTACACCGCGACGAGTTGGTGGACGCAGTGCACCGGGGACCACGCCGGCTTCGGTGCGGTCAATCCGCTGTGGATCGCCCGCTACAACACGGCGCCGGGCACCCTGCCGGCCGGCTGGCCGGTGCAGACCATGTGGCAGTACACCTCGTCCGGGCCGATCGTCGGCGATCACAACAAGTTCAACGGAGCACTCGATCGGGTCGTGGCCCTGGCCAACGGCTGAACCGACAGCCCGGCGCGGCCAGGCGTCGCCTGCTCTGAGACCGTCCCGCGCTTCCCTTATGGCCCTGGCCCGTGGTCAGGACCAGTGCGCGGGGCGGTCCAGCGCCGTCGGCAGCCGGGTCGCGCCGTCGCCGCGTGCCGCGTTGACCTGCGGCTGGGTCAGAAAGATCGCACCCGTCAGATCGGCGCCCGAAAGGTCGGCGTCGCGCAGGTCCGCGCCGATGAGGTCGGTCTGCCGCAGATCGGCGCCCCGCAGGTCCGCGGCGATGAGACAGGCGCCGCGCAGGCTGGTGCCCCGCAGATCGGCCCCGCGCAGTCGAGCGCCCATGAGGTCTGCGCCGCGTCGGTCCTTCGGGCGGCGCCCCTTGCCCCCCTTGCCCGCCGGGCGGGCCCCGGCCCGCACCAGTTCGCTGGTGCGCAGCAGCAGGACGTTGACGCGCTGCCGATGAGCCGGAACATCGAGGGCCGCGAGGTCGTCCGCGGACAGCAGGGTCAGGTCCTCGGTCTGAACGAGCAGTTCCCGCAGCGCGCCGTGAAGCTCGCGGGCCGGGGCCAGGGTGAGGGATTCGGCGAGGTACCAGAGCAGCTCATGAAGCTGTCGTACGACGGGGAAGGCCGCGAACATGGTGGGAGCCGCCCCGGGCTTTCGGCGCCAGTCCTCACCGCCGAAGGTGACCTGGGAGACCTTCTGGCCGGCGCCGAAGCAGTCGTAGACGGTGCATCCGGTGAATCCGCTGGTGCGCAGTCGGGTGTGGATGGAGCAGCCGAAGTCGTCGTTCAGCCGGGCGCAGGGGGTGCCGGCCGGTTTGTCGACGGCGAAGTCCGTGGAACGTCCGAAGGGGAGGGCCACACAGCACAGGCCGAAACAGTTGGTGCAGTCGGCCCGCAGGGTGAGGGCGCCGACCTGCGGTTCAGTGGACTCCATGGCCCCATTGTGCGGGCTGCCGGGGGCTGCTCGCGCCTACCGGTCTGTGCGACGACGCGCCCTCATTGATGCCCCTGGGTGGGGTGGGTGCTGTTGGTGCCAGCGGGTGCCTTTTGTGCGCCGACTCCGCGCTCATGGCTGCGGGGCACAGGGCGAAGGGGCCGCAGGGGAGAGTGCGGCCCCTTCTGGCTTCTCTATCGGGGGTGGTCTCCTCCCCCGAGGGAGGCGGCCGGGTCGGTCCCGGGCGGGGCAGCTGCCCCGCCCGGGACCGACCCGGCTCAGGCCGCTGCCGGAACCAGTACGTCGGCCGGGGACAGCGCCAGCTCCAGCACCTGGCGAACGTCCGTCACCGGGTGCACCTGGAGCGTGTCCAGGATCTCCTGGGGCACATCGTCCAGGTCCGCCTCGTTCCGCTTGGGGATCACCACGGTGGTGATGCCCGCCCGGTGGGCGGCCAGCAGCTTCTGCTTCAAGCCGCCGATGGGCAGGACCCGACCGGTCAGGGAGACCTCTCCGGTCATCGCCACGTCCGTGCGCACCTGGCGTCCGGAGAGCAGCGAGGCGAGCGCGGTCGTCATGGTGATGCCGGCGCTCGGGCCGTCCTTGGGCACCGATCCGGCCGGGAAGTGGATGTGCACGCCCCGGTCCTTCAGGTCACCCACGGGCAGTTCCAGCTCGGCTCCGCGCGAGCGCAGGAAGCTCAGGGCGATCTGTGCCGACTCCTTCATCACATCGCCCAGCTGGCCGGTGAGGGTGAGCCCGGAGGCTCCCGTCTCCGGATCGGCGAGGGACGCTTCGACGAAGAGCACATCGCCGCCCGCGCCGGTGACCGCGAGTCCGGTGGCGACACCGGGCACGGCGGTACGGCGTTCGGCCGGGTCCTGCGCCGACTCCGGCACATGATGCGGCCGTCCGATCAGCGGGCGCAGTTGCTCCGCGCCGATGGTGAACGGCAGCTCCCGGTCGCCGAGCTCGTGCTGGGCCGCGACCTTGCGCAGCAGCCTGGCGACGGAACGCTCCAGGTTTCGCACGCCCGCCTCACGGGTGTACTCGCCGGCGAGCTTGCGCAGCGCCGAGTCCTCCAGGACGACCTCGTCCTTCTCCAGGCCCGCCCGCTCCAGCTGGCGCGGCAGCAGGTGGTCCCGGGCGATGACGACCTTCTCGTCCTCGGTGTAGCCGTCCAGCCGGACCAGTTCCATCCGGTCGAGCAGCGCCTCCGGGATGGCCTCCAGCACATTGGCGGTGGCCAGGAAGACGACATCGCTCAGATCGAGCTCGACCTCCAGGTAGTGGTCACGGAAGGTGTGGTTCTGTGCGGGGTCCAGGACTTCGAGGAGGGCCGCGGCCGGGTCGCCGCGGAAGTCCGAGCCGACCTTGTCGATCTCGTCGAGGAGAACGACCGGGTTCATCGAGCCGGCCTCCTTGACCGCCCGGACGATACGACCGGGCAGCGCACCGACGTAGGTGCGCCGGTGGCCACGGATCTCGGCCTCGTCACGGACGCCGCCGAGGGCGACCCTGACGAACTTGCGTCCCATGGCGTGCGCGACCGATTCTCCCAACGAGGTCTTTCCGACACCCGGAGGTCCTACCAGCGCGAGCACGGCTCCGCCACGCCGCCCGCCGACGACTCCGAGCCCTCGGTCGAGGCGCCGCTTGCGCACGGCCAGGTACTCGGTGATCCGCTCCTTCACGTCCTGAAGGCCGGCGTGCTCGGCGTCGAGGACGGCCTTGGCGCCCGCGATGTCGTACTGGTCGTCGGTGCGCTCGTTCCACGGCAGTTCGAGGACGGTGTCCAGCCAGGTGCGGATCCAGGAGCCTTCGGGGCTCTGATCGCTGGCCCGCTCCAGCTTCTCGACCTCCTTGAGGGCGGCCTCGCGCACCTTCTCGGGCAGATCGGCGGCTTCGACGCGGGTCCGGTAGTCGTCGGACTCGTCCTCGCCGTCCTCGCCGTTGATCTCCCGCAGTTCCTTGCGGACGGCTTCGAGCTGGCGGCGCAGCAGGAATTCGCGCTGCTGCTTGTCGACGCCTTCCTGGACGTCCTTGGCGATGGACTCGGCGACGTCCTGCTCGGCGAGGTGCTCTCGCAGTTGCTCGGTGGCGAGCTTCAGCCGGGCGATCGGGTCGGCCGTCTCCAGCAGTTCGATCTTCTGTGCGGTGGTCAGGAAGGGTGAGTACCCGCTGTTGTCGGCGAGCTGGGAGACATCGTCGATCTGCTGCACGCGGTCCACGACCTGCCAGGCCCCGCGCTTCTTCAACCAGTCGGTGGCGAGGGCCTTGTACTCCTTCACCAGCTCGGTGATCTGACCGGGCAGCGGGTCGGGCACGATTTCGTCGATACGGGTGCCCTCGACCCACAGGGCGGCCCCGGGTCCGGTGGTGCCCGCGCCGATGCGCACCCGGCCACGGCCGCGGATGAGCGCTCCGGGGTCACCGTCGGAGAGCCGTCCGACCTGCTCGATCGTCCCGAGCACACCGGTCCCGGCGTAGTTGCCGTCGACGCGTGGAACAAGGAGCACCGTGGGCTTGCTGTTCTCGGAGCGGGAGGCGGCCTGTGCGGCCTCCACCGCTGCTCTCACCTCGGTGTCGGTCAGGTCCAGCGGCACCACCATTCCGGGCAGCACGACCTCGTCATCGAGCGGCAGCACGGGCAGGGTGAGCGGTGTGAACGTCTGGGACTCAGCAGCCATGATCTCCCCTTAGGCAGTGAAGTTGAGCTCTATCGACTCAATAACCTCTCAATGCAGGAAGCCCCCAAGATGTTCCCCGCACCCTGTTCGCTCTGGGCGATCTCCCCGGCCACTCCCTCGCGCCAGCCTCTGACCCGGCCCTGACCTGGTTCTTCTCATAGATGTGCACCGGGGAGCGATACGAGGGGTGCGCGAGGGACTCGCCCCTCAGGGGGATCAGAGCGTGAAGCACGGGCCGGACGACAGTGCCGTCGAAGTGCCGAAGAATCCTCTGGGCCGCGGGCCGGGACGCATCCCCGTACAGCTGCCGATGGCCGTGATCGCGGCCAGCTCCCTCACCAGCCGTGGACCGCACGGGCCCGCCCCGACGACCGATACCCACCGCACGCCCCATGCGCCCCCAGAGCACCCCGTACCACCCCACCGCACACCGCGCGCCCACCATCGACCCCGTACACCCCGCCTTGGCCAAAAGCAGATGCCCGGGGCAGACATCGCGGACACGATGACCACCCACCCGATGGACCGGAGGTCACCCGTGTTTCCACGCGCGAACCCATCCACCACGCTGGTCGCACCCCTTCCCGTCACGCTCGACCGGCGTGACGGCCCCTGGGGCGAGATCGTGCTGCGGCGGCGCGGCGAGCACCACGAGATCATCGCCAACGGGTGCTTCCTGATGGACACCTCCGACGGGCGCTCCGAACGGCTGCTCATCGACGCAGCCGCCGACGCCCTGGCAGGTCGGCGCGATCCCGCGCTACTCATCGGCGGGCTGGGGGTCGGCTTCTCGCTCGCCCGGGCCGCCAGAGACCCGCGATGGCGACATATCGCCGTCGTCGAGCGCGAGGACGCGATCGTCGACTGGCATCTGTCCGGGCCCTTCGCCCGGATCTCCGCCCCCGCTCTCGCCGATCCCCGGACCGTGATCGTCCGCGGTGATCTCCTGGCCCACCTTCGAACCACGAGCGAGCGCTACGACGCGCTGTGTCTGGATATCGACAACGGCCCGGACTGGACCGTCACGGACGACAACGAGGCCCTCTACACGCCGCGGGGCCTCGCCCTGTGCGGACGGGTGCTGCGACCGCAGGGCGTACTCGCCGTATGGTCCGCCCAGCCATCGCCCGCCTTTGAACAAGCGCTGCGGAAAGCCGGGTTCACCGGGGTGCGGACCGAGGAGATCCCCGTTGTCCGAGGAGTGCCTGACGTGGTCCACCTCGCCATTCACCCTGCGTAGCCCAGAGCGCATGTATGCCCTTACGCTGCTGAGCTACACACCGGATCTACAACGAGCGTAAACCTCATGAGAGCGCTCACAGGGGCGGGCGATGGAACAGACGCAGACCACCCACAACGGCGCCAGCGCCACACCAGGGGCCCAGCGCCGGGTGCTGGTCGTCGAGGACGACACGACGATCGTGGACGCCATCGCCGCCCGGCTCCGCGCCGAGGGATTCCTCGTGCAGACGGCCTCGGACGGCCCGGCGGCGGTCGATGCCGCCCAGGCGTGGCAGCCCGATCTGATGGTGCTCGACGTGATGCTGCCCGGCTTCGACGGGCTGGAGGTGTGCCGGCGCGTACAAGCCCAGCGGCCCGTCCCCGTCCTCATGCTCACCGCGCGTGACGATGAGACGGACATGCTGGTCGGCCTCGGCGTCGGGGCCGACGACTACATGACCAAGCCGTTCTCCATGCGGGAACTGGCCGCCCGGGTGCACGTCCTGCTGCGCCGGGTCGAGCGGGCGGCGCTGGCCGCGGTGACGCCCCGAAGCGGCATCCTGCGCCTCGGGGAACTGGAGATCGACCACGCTCAGCGCCGGGTCCGGGTCCGCGGCGACGACGTCCATCTGACGCCCACCGAGTTCGACCTGCTGGTCTGCCTCGCGAACACCCCCCGCGCGGTCCTGTCCCGGGAGCAGTTGCTCGCCGAGGTCTGGGACTGGGCCGACGCCTCCGGCACCCGGACCGTGGACAGCCACATCAAGGCGCTGCGCCGCAAGATCGGCGCCGAGCGCATCCGTACGGTCCACGGGGTCGGCTACGCCCTGGAGACGCCCGCTCCATGAGGCGCCACCCCCGGCCGGGGCGATCCGAGCGGCGAACGGTCTCCATCTCGATCAAGACCAAGTTGGGGATGCTGGTCGTCGTCTCGGTCTTCATCACCACGGGGCTGGTCCTGGTGGCCCTGCGCACCTCGACGGAACTGCGCTTCATCACCGTCTTCTCGGTGATAGCGACCCTGTTGATCACCCAGTTCGTGGCGCACGGGCTCACCGCGCCGCTGGACGACATGAACCGGGTGGCCAAGGGGATATCGCACGGTGACTTCACCCATCGGGTGCGGGGCGCCGATCGCCGTGACGAACTCGGCGACCTCGCCTCCACGATCAATCGCATGGCCGATGACCTGGAGGCCGTGGACAGGCACCGCAAGGAACTGGTCGCCAATGTCTCGCACGAACTGCGCACCCCCATCGCGGCGCTGCGAGCGGTCCTGGAGAACGTGGTGGACGGGGTGTCCGCGGCGGACCCCGAGACGATGCGGACCGCGCTGAAGCAGACGGAACGTCTCGGGCGGCTGGTGGAGACCCTGCTGGACCTCTCCCGGCTCGACAACGGGGTCCTTCCGCTGCGGGCCAGCAGGTTCGAGGTGTGGCCCTATCTGTCAGGGGTGCTGAAGGAGGCAAATCTGGCCGTGGCCCGCCGCGGTCTGGCCTCGGGGTCAGGACACCACACCCGAACGGATGTGCATCTGCATCTGGATGTCTGGCCGCCCGAGCTGACCGCGCACGCGGACGCGGAACGGCTCCACCAGGTCGTCGCCAATCTGATCGACAACGCCGTGAAGCACTCGCCCCCGCACGGGCGGGTGACGGTCCGGGCCCGTCGAGGCGGTCAACCGGAATCCCTGGAGCTGGAAGTGGTGGACGAGGGTCCTGGCATCCCCGAGCAGGAGCGGCACCGGGTCTTCGAGCGGTTCAACCGGGGCAAAGTGTCCTCTCCGCATGGGAAGGGCAGCGACGGCGGCACAGGGCTCGGTCTGGCCATCGCGCGCTGGGCCGTGGACCTCCACGGCGGGCGGATCGGGGTGGCCGAATCAGCCCGCGGCTGCCGAATCCTGGTCACCCTCCCCGGGATTCCGCAGCCCCGCGGTTGACGTGTTGACATAGGGTCTCTTCCGTACGGAACGACTGTCCGCCCCCGGGGGACGCCAAGGTCAGAGAGGGCGACCCCGGTCTCCAAGACCGCGGTGCGCCGCGGGGGCCGCTCAAGGGTGAGCGATAGCCGCACCGACGGCAAAACGTGCTTGTTTCCCGCCATTCTCGGCCCCGAAACCCGTCTTTCGGTGTGACTTGCGCGACGATGACCCATCCAGCCTGCACCTCTCGCCCCCAGGGGCGTAGCCTTGATTCCCGCTGTCCACCACCTTGTGAAGCGGAAGAGGGCGGTTGCCGCCGTGTCGTCTCAGTCCCCCAGTAACTCCAGCTCCCCCGACCTCCGGCCGGGCGGTGCCCCCACGACCGACCGAAGCGCGCAGGGAATTGATCCCGCTGCCGCTTTCGGTGCCAACGAGTGGCTCGTCGACGAGATCTACCAGCAGTACCTCCAGGACCCGAATTCGGTCGACCGTGCCTGGTGGGACTTCTTCGCCGACTACAAGCCAGGCGCCGAGAACACGGCTGCGACCGCGAGCCCGTCACCGGAGGCCGCGGCTGAGCCCGCTGCGGCACCGGTGACCCAGGCTCCGGCCGCACCCGCCGCTGTGGCGCCCGCCAACGGCGCGGCGCAGCCGGGTCGCCCCGTCGCGCAGGCCGCGACGCCGGCAGCCCCCGCAGCACCCGCACCCGTGGCCCAGCAGGCCGCACCCCCGCAGCAGGCTCCGGCCGCGCCCGCTGCCGCTCCCCAGGCAGCTCCGGCGAAGCCCGCCGCCGCTGCCCCCAAGAAGGAAGAACCGGCCGCGCCGGCTGAAGGTGGAGGTGGCCCCGAGTTCGTGACCCTGCGCGGCCCCTCCGCCGCGGTGGCGAAGAACATGAACGCCTCGCTGGAGGTGCCCACGGCCACGTCCGTGCGCGCCGTCCCGGTGAAGCTGCTCTTCGACAACCGGATCGTGATCAACAACCACCTCAAGCGCGCCCGGGGCGGGAAGGTCTCCTTCACCCACCTCATCGGGTACGCGATGGTCCGGGCCCTGAAGGCCATGCCGTCGATGAACTACTCCTTCACCCAGAAGGACGGCAAGCCGACGCTGGTCAAGCCGGAGCACGTCAACTTCGGCCTCGCCATCGACCTGGTCAAGCCGAACGGCGACCGCCAGCTCGTCGTCGCCGCCATCAAGCAGGCGGAGACGTTCAACTTCTTCGAGTTCTGGCAGGCGTACGAGGACATCGTCCGCCGTGCCCGCGGCAACAAGCTGACGATGGACGACTTCACCGGGGTCACGGTCTCCCTGACCAACCCCGGCGGCCTCGGCACCGTCCACTCGGTGCCGCGTCTGATGCCCGGCCAGTCGGTCATCATGGGCGTCGGCTCGATGGACTACCCGGCCGAGTTCCAGGGCACCTCCCAGGACACCCTGAACAAGCTGGGCATCTCCAAGGTCATGACCCTGACCTCCACCTATGACCACCGGGTGATCCAGGGCGCGGCCTCCGGCGAGTTCCTGCGGGTCGTCGCGAACTACCTCCTCGGCGAGGACGGCTTCTACGACGACGTCTTCGAGGCGCTGCGCATCCCGTACGAGCCGGTCCGCTGGCTCAAGGACATCGACGCCTCGCACGACGACGACGTCACCAAGGCCGCGCGGGTCTTCGAGCTGATCCACTCCTACCGGGTCCGCGGCCATGTGATGGCCGACACCGACCCGCTGGAATACCGCCAGCGCAAGCACCCCGACCTGGACATCACGGAGCACGGCCTCACGCTCTGGGACCTGGAGCGCGAGTTCGCCGTCGGCGGGTTCGCCGGCAAGTCGCTGCTGAAGCTGCGCGAGGTGCTGGGCGTCCTGCGCGACTCGTACTGCCGCACCACCGGCATCGAGTTCATGCACATCCAGGACCCGAAGCAGCGCAAGTGGATCCAGGACCGGGTGGAGCGCCCGCACTCCAAGCCGGAGCGCGAGGAGCAGCTGCGCATCCTGCGCCGGCTGAACGCCGCCGAGGCGTTCGAGACGTTCCTCCAGACCAAGTACGTGGGTCAGAAGCGCTTCTCGCTGGAGGGCGGCGAGTCCGTCATTCCGCTGCTGGACGCGGTCATCGACTCGGCCGCCGAATCACGGCTGGACGAGGTCGTCATCGGCATGGCCCACCGCGGCCGGCTGAACGTGCTGGCGAACATCGTCGGCAAGTCCTACGCGCAGATCTTCCGCGAGTTCGAGGGCAACCTCGACCCGAAGTCGATGCACGGCTCCGGTGACGTGAAGTACCACCTGGGCGCCGAGGGCACCTTCACCGGTCTGGACGGCGAGCAGATCAAGGTCTCGCTGGTCGCCAACCCCTCCCACCTGGAGGCGGTCGACCCGGTGCTCGAAGGCGTCGCCCGCGCCAAGCAGGACGTCATCAACAAGGGCGGCACGGACTTCACCGTCCTGCCGGTCGCCCTCCACGGTGACGCGGCCTTCGCCGGCCAGGGCGTGGTCGCCGAGACGCTGAACATGTCGCAGCTGCGCGGCTACCGCACCGGCGGCACGGTCCACGTCGTGATCAACAACCAGGTGGGCTTCACCGCCTCTCCCGAGTCGTCGCGTTCGTCGATGTACGCCACCGACGTGGCGCGCATGATCGAGGCGCCGATCTTCCATGTGAACGGTGACGACCCCGAGGCGTGCGTCCGGGTGGCGCGGCTCGCGTTCGAGTTCCGCCAGACGTTCAACAAGGACGTCGTGATCGACCTCATCTGCTACCGCCGCCGCGGTCACAACGAGGGCGACAACCCGCAGTTCACCAACCCGCAGATGGTGGCGCTGATCGACAAGAAGCGCTCGGTGCGCAAGCTCTACACCGAGTCGCTGATCGGTCGCGGGGACATCACGCTGGAAGAGGCGGAGCAGGCGCTCCAGGACTTCCAGGGCCAGCTGGAGAAGGTGTTCGCGGAGGTCCGCGAGGCCACCAGCCACCCGGCCCCGGCGCTCGTTCCGGACGCTCAGGCCGAGTTCCCCGTGGCGGTCACCACCGCGATCTCCCAGGAGGTCGTGAAGCGGATCGCCGAGTCCCAGGTGAACATCCCCGACAACGTCACCGTCCACCCGCGGCTGCTGCCGCAGCTCCAGCGGCGGGCCTCCTCGGTGGAGGACGGCACGATCGACTGGGGCATGGGCGAGACGCTGGCCATCGGCTCCCTGCTGATGGAGGGCACCCCGGTCCGGCTCTCCGGCCAGGACACGCGCCGCGGCACCTTCGGCCAGCGGCACGCGGTGCTGGTCGACCAGGTGACCAACGAGGACTACACCCCGCTGCTCTACCTCACCGATGAGCAGGCCCGTTACAACGTCTACGACTCGCTGCTGAGCGAGTACGCGGCGATGGGCTTCGAGTACGGCTACTCGCTGGCCCGCCCGGACGCGCTGGTGATGTGGGAGGCGCAGTTCGGCGACTTCGTCAACGGCGCTCAGACCGTGGTGGACGAGTTCATCTCGTCGGCCGAGCAGAAGTGGGGCCAGACGTCCGGCGTCACCCTGCTGCTGCCGCACGGTTACGAGGGCCAGGGCCCGGACCACAGCTCCGCCCGCCCGGAGCGGTTCCTCCAGATGTGCGCGCAGAACAACATGACGGTCGCGATGCCGACGCTCCCGTCGAACTACTTCCACCTGCTGCGCTGGCAGGTCCACAACCCGCACCACAAGCCGCTGATCGTCTTCACGCCGAAGTCGATGCTGCGCCTGAAGGCCGCGGCTTCGAAGGTGGACGAGTTCCTGACCGGCGGCTTCCGCCCGGTGATCGGCGACGCTTCGGTGGACCCGACGGCCGTGCGCAAGGTGGTCTTCACCTCCGGCAAGGTCTACTACGACCTGGACGCCGAGCGGAACAAGCGCGGTATCACGGACACGGCGATCATCCGTCTGGAGCGGCTGTACCCGCTGCCGGGTGCGGAGCTCCAGGCCGAGATCGCCAAGTTCCCGAACGCCGCGAAGTACCTGTGGGCGCAGGAGGAGCCGGCGAACCAGGGTGCGTGGCCGTTCATCGCGCTGAACCTGATCGACCACCTCGATCTGGCCGTCGGCGCGGACATTCCGCACGGCGAGCGGCTGCGGCGCATCTCGCGTCCGCACGGCTCGTCGCCGGCGGTGGGTTCCGCCAAGCGTCACCAGGCGGAGCAGCAGCAGTTGGTGAACGAGGTCTTCGACGCCTGATCCGGTGCTCCGGCTCGCCGGGGCCTGGCTGATGGTTGACGGCTGATGTTCGAGGGGCCCGTTCCGCGCACAGGCGCGGGGCGGGCCCCTCGCTCGTGCCCGGGTGCCATGGGGACCGGGCTACTGGAACGCGGGGCCGCGGGATTTCAGCGCGCCGCCGCTTCCAGCCGCGCGACTTCCCTGCGGAGCAGGCCAGTACCGGTCTTGATGCCCGCGGCGGACAACAGCGCCAGTACCGCCCGGTGCTCGTTCAGCGCCCGCTCGGGGCCCGAGGTGCGCTCCAGTCGCCCCGCGCGGGCCCACTGGGTCATCACGGCCGTCTCCAACAGCCCGGTGGGCCCGCGTTGGGCTCGATGGCAGTAGTCGACCGCGGACTGGAGTCGGGTGGGCGAATCGGCGTGCCGGGCGAGCAAGGCGGAGCACAGGGCCCGGTACCACCAGGCGTACGCGGCCAGTTCCGGATCGTCGACGGTACGGGCGGCTGCGCCGAGCGCCCAGTCCGCCAACTGGAGGTCGGCGGGCTTCCCGTCGGCGCGGAAACGCTCGATGTACGCCTGTCCCAGCAGCGCTCGCCGCCGCGGTAGCTCGGGGTCGGCCGGTCCGGTGGCCTCGATCGCGGTGCGCAGGGCCCGTACCGCGGCGTGGACGTCGTCGGCCGTGTCCTTGTCGACGCCCCGTTCCGTCAACTGTCGTCCGAGGGAGGTGAGGACGGCAGGCCGGGCCGGATCGCGCCGGGCCAGCAGGGGCAGGGCCTCGGTCCAGGCAGCGACGGCCGAGTCGCGGTGGGCCCAACTGCCGGTGGAGAGGTAGCGCTGCTCCAACAGCCTGGCCATGCGCAACAGGATGCCGGCCCGTGCCCGCTCGTCCCGGCCGACGGCGCGGCGGGCCTGGTCGAGGGCCTGGAGGATGCGCAGTCTGGCGTCGTCGTCGAGGAGGTCGGCGGCGAGTTCGATGGCGTCGGCGTAGTCCAACCAGGCCCGGCACAGCTCGCGCCCGTCGACGGCGTCCCAGTCCATGCCGTCGATGCCGGCGTGGAGGTCCTCGCCCGCTCGTTCCGCGTACTCACGGGCGGTCGCCGGGTCCACGGCCGTCGGTCGTACGGGGCCGTCGCCGCGGTGGTGGCGGGCGAGGTCGAGGAGGAGCCCGCCGCGCAGCAGCAGTGCGGGTTCGCGACGCTCGGACGACGGGAGTTCGGTATCGCCGTCGGGATAGGTCTCCTGGGTGTCGGCGGCCCGGTCGAGGAGCCGTTGGACGACACCGACGGCGATCCACAGGGTGGCGGTGAACCACTCCCCCGGGGTGGCCTGCGGCTGTCTGGCCGTCTGGGGCAGGTCCTCACGGCGGGATCGGGACGGCGGCCCGCCAGTCGTCGTGGCGGGGTCCTGCGGCGCCGCGGGGGGTCGTGTGCCGTGCGGTGCGCCCAGGGCGGCGAGCCGGCGCAGGACGCGGATGCGGGTGGTCGCCGCGGCCACCGCGATGTCCTCATAGCGGCGGTCGTAGCGCTCGGGGGGCACGGTCAGTTCGGCCAGGCTGCTGTCGGCGGCGGAGAGCAGCACCGCGGCCACCGACTGCATGCGCCGGGCGGGCTCGTCGGACGCTCCGGCCTGGACCCAGACCCACTCCGGTACGAGCTTGGAGTCGAGGCGTCCCGTCGCCACCTCCTCCGCCATGGCGTGCAGCACCCGGGCGAGGGTGAGATGCGCCCTCGGGGGACCGTCGGAGATGGCGCTCTGGGCGGCGTCCAGGGCGGCGATGAGGTCTTCCGGCAGTGGCCGGACCAGCCAGCGCCGCAACAGGGCCTCGCCGAGTTCCTCGAAGAGCGCGGCCCGTTCGGTGGTGCGTCGTTCCTCCTGGGTGGCGGAGCCGAGCAGTCGGATCGCGGTGTCCAGATCGCGTACGGTGCCATGCTCGCCGAAGTGGGTGTAGGCGGCGCGGGCCTTGGCGACCAGGGCGGCCGGGCCGTTGTGGGTCAGGCTGTCGGGGACCGTCGAGGGCGGTGGGGTGCCGAGGCGGCGCAGGACCTGCGTGGAGACCTGGGCGAAGGCCCAGAGGCCCGGGCCGTCCTGGTCGGCGAGCCGGGACAGGGCCGCCGGGTCGACCGGGGTGGGTGCGGGTACCGCGCCGGCGAGGAAGGCCGCCGCGAGCGCCGGGAAGTTGCGTACGGTCCGTCCGTAGCGCGCCTCGATGTAGTCGGAGCAGTGCTTGAGCACCAGGGCTGCGCTGCTGGCGCCGAGTTGGCCCAGCAGTTCGTCCCGTACGCCGTCGAGGAAGGCGTACGCGGGGCCGCCCTCGGCTTCGGTGGGGCCACTGTCATCGCGCCGCAGCAGTCCGCTGAGCAGCACTTCGGCCAGGACGTCCGGGCCGCTGCGCACGAGCATGGCGCGCTGGACGAGTTGCATCACCGGCAGCATCAGGGGGACGGCGGCCAGATAGACGGCGAGTTGCGCGGCGGCCGGCGAGGCGTGCTTGCGAAAGGCCCGTACGCGTTCGGCGGGTACGAGGTCGCCCGCGGTACGGGGGCGCTCCGGAGCGGGCGGGTGGCGCCGCAGGACCAGGGCCGCGGCGGCCGGCAGGGTCTGCCCGGTGGCTCCGGTGACCAGCCGGGTCCAAGCCTCGAACGACGAGCGGCGCGGGGCGAGCACGGGGATGGGGATGGCGCCCGCGGGAGGGACGAGGGCGCGGGCGGCGCCCCGTGCGGTGAACTCCATCCGACCCGCGGGCCCCTCGCGCCGCCGTAGCACTCCGGGGCGGGCCGGGAGGTGGGTGCGTGCCCACATCCGTTGGGGCAGCGGTTGGACGACGGCGACGGGCGCGGTCGCCGCCCAGGTGTGGAGGAGCTGTTGGATGCGCCCGCTGCGCCACAGGGGGCCGACGCAGTCGCTGAGCACCAGGGTGAGTCTGCGGCCCGAGGGGTCCGAGAGATCGGCGGGCAGGGGGGCGTGCGGATCGATGTGGTGGACGGTGATGTCACGGAAGGCGCCGGCGCGTTCGCAGATCTGCCGGAGCTCCTCGAAGGCGCCGCGCCACACGACCGTGGAGCTGGAGTCGTCCATGACGAGGGCGAGGTGGGCCTCGCGCCTGCGTCGGGCGGCGAACACGGGGACGACGAGCCCGGTGTCGGCGGCGCGCTCGGCGGTGGCGGTCTCGTCGAGCGCACGGCGCTCCGGGCGGGTGGGCGGACGGTAGCGCTGGAGGGGGCGCAGTGAGCGTTCCAGGGCCAGCGGGTCGGGCAGGACCGCGGGATGGGGGACGGATATCCGACGTCGTGCCTCACTGGCCGGGGTGGTCGGGGTGCTCTCCACAGGCGCGGGGCCGTAGAGGCTGGTGGTGCGGGAGGGCTGGGGCTCGGCGGTGCATCCCGCTGCACGGCAGTCTTCGTCCGCGCCATGGGCGTCCGTCGCCGGGGGCACCCCGGGTTCGGTGGCCGCGGGGCGGTCGTCCGGACGGTCGGGCGGAGGGACGGCGGGGAACGGACGGAGCCCGATGGCGGGGGTGTGGCGGGCGAGCCACAGCGCGTCGGCGAGTTCCTTCGCGGTGGGGGCGAGGTCCGCTGCGCGGAGCCTGGTGGCCAGGGCGGTCAGAACGGTGTGCAGGGTGTCCGGCGACCGCACCCCGTCCGCAGGCGGGTCCGCGTCCGGAGCCGGGGTGCCTCGGGGGTGGGGAGGCGGCGCGGGGTCCCGGGACCTTCGGGATGGGCCCATGGCGTCACCCGTGCCTGGTGTCGAGGGGCCGCATCAGGAGGTCGGCGATCTCCTCACGGCGTCCGGGCTCCGTGCGCACCGTGTGCTGGGTGAGGTAGATGGCGTTCAGGAGCTGGTCGGTGGGGCGTAGTTCGCCGTCGCCGTCCTCGCTGGTGAAGTGGCCGATCAGATCGAGGTTGCGTTCGTCCGAGCCCGAGCCGAAGTGGGCCTGCACCATGGCGGCCAGTCGTTCGTCGCGCGGCGGGTCGAGGTGGAGTCGGATGCAGCGGCGCAGCAAGGGGGCGGGGAAGTCCCGTTCGCCGTTGCTCGTCATCACCACCAGGGGAAAGGCGTGGCAGCGCACCCGTCCGCCGTGCACGGGGACGCGGCGGCCGTCGTCGGTGAGCACGCGGACCTCGTCGTGGCCGGGCCTGTCGGCGATCCGTTCCAGTTCGGGCAGGGCGAACTCGCCCTCCTCCACCACATTGAGCAGATCGTTGGGGAGGTCGATGTCGCTCTTGTCGAGTTCGTCGATGAGCAGGACGCGGGGTCGGGTCGCGGGCAGGAGCGCGGTACCGAGCGGCCCGAGTCTGATGTACCGCCCGATGTCGTCGCTGTGCGAGGGGTCGTGGCGTTCGGCGAGTTGGGCATCGTGGAGGCGGCCGATGGCGTCGTAGGTGTAGAGGCCGTCCGTGAGTTCGGTGCGGCTGACGATGGGCCATTGGAGGACGCGACCGAGGCCGAGTTCGTAGGCGATGGAGTGGGCGAGGGTGGACTTCCCCGAGCCGGGTTCGCCGGTGACTAGGAGGGGGCGGCGCAGATAGAGGGCGGCGTTGATCAGTTGGAGCGCTTCGGCGTCCTGCGCGGGGGGTGTCTCGATGCGGTTGCCCAGCCGTCGGAGCGAGGAGGCTTCGATGGGGGGCGCGGCATCCGGTAGCGGCTCGCCGCAGAAGGCGCGCCAGGGCGGGGGCGGGGGGAGCGACGCAATGCGGTCGGGGTCGGGGGCTCCCGTGCCCCGGTAGATCAGCCAGTCGTCCATCGCTCGCTCCTTAGCGGCGGCCCGGGGGCCGTGGCGGGCAACGCGGAATATGTACCCAGTGCCCCGCCGTCCCATGACAAGTCGTGGACGGCGGGTGATGGCGGATTCGGCGACGAGCGCCCGCGGATCAGGGCGAGTCCAGCGGGTCGCCTTCGTCGGCGGGCAGCGGACGGCCGGGGTCGTCGTAGAGCATGGCCGCACCCTCGGCCCAGTGCCTGCTGTTCCGCGAGCCGCTGATGTCGTCCCTGAGGCGTCGTAGGCGCTCGGGTAGTTCATGTGCGTCACCCGCCTGTGCCAGCAGGAGGGCGGCGCCGTCGTGGAAGCGGTCGCAGGTCTCGGTGCAGCCGTACTCGGGGTGGCCGTCGGTGTGCCAGAGGGCGATGCCGTATCCGGCGGTGAGCGCCAGGCCGATGGCCCGTCGTCCGACGCCGCTGCCCACGGGTCTGCACAGGACGGGCACCGCTGACGGCGCCAGGGCGTCGAAGTGCCGGGCCCGGGGCACCTGTCGCACCGGGGGCGTGCGGTGGGCCGTGGGTGTGCCGGCGCGCTCCAGTGCCTCCCAGCGCTGCCGCCATCGCTCGTCGGGATCTCCCCGTCGGGATATGTCGCGCAGCACCACGGTCCGCCGCACGCCGACCTGCGCGGGATAGTGCAAGCGGGCCATTTCGGTGAGTTGCCAGCGGTGTACGGCGGTGTCGAAGCGGTCGGCGGGGAGGGCGACTTCCAGGGGTGCGGGTGCACCGGGCGCGTCCACGGTGGCGAAGATCTCCGCGAGGGGGGTGCGCAGCCGCTGGATCAACCGCTCGGGCGGTACGCCGTCGCCGTGTTGCTCCTCGTGGAGCGGCTCATCGACGCCGTGGCCGTCGTCGACGCGGATGCGCCAGTAGAAGCGCGGGGCGCGGGCGTCGATGACGGGTTCGAGTTCGACGACGACGACGGCCCGGCCGTCCCCGACGCGGGGATAGCGGGCGACGGCGGGCCGCTGACCGAGGGGGGCTGGAACATGGCGGAGTGCGGGCGGCAGCGTGGCCTGGGTGACGACGGTGTGGACGATGCGGGGCACCTCCTGGAGTCGTTGCGCCACCCAGCCCACCAGGGCCGTCGGGTCACCGCCGCGCAGTCGCTCGTACTCGGCCACCAGTTGGAGGTAGTGCAGCGCTGCGATGGCGGCGACCGGCTGTCCGGCCTCGTACAGCAGTCCGTGCCCGTCCCGCCAGGTGTAGGGGGGCAGTTGCCCCGGTGGTGGGGGGATGTCGCCGCGGGCCTTCCTGGCGAGTGCGGCGACCGGTCTGATGCCGTCGGGGGCGGTCATGGCGGCGAGTTGGGAGAGGGCTTCGCGCCGGTCCCGGGGGCTCCACTGGTCGCCGCCGGTGTGGATTCCGGAGCCGGGGAGTTGGTGTTGACGCTCGATCCAGTTGTGCCCGGTGATCTTCGGGGACTGGCCGTGCCAGCGGTCGTGGTCGGCCATCAGCTGCTGGTAGCGGGCGCCGAACCGGCGCAGGGCGGTGGCCGCGATGGCCGTTCCGCCGTCCTTGCCGACGCGCCGCGACTTCAACAGGCCGACGACCGCTCCGGTGTGGGCGTCGAGGACGGGCGATCCCGAGCCGCCCTTGGGGAACTCGGCCTCGGGTCGAAAGCGCAGACCGTGGTCGTCGTCGAAGCCGTTGATCCGTACGGTCGCCTTCCAGCGGACGGCACGCCGAGAGCCCGGGTCGGCGGTGTCGGGGTGATAGCCCTGGACGACGCCGCGACCGCCGGGGTAGTCGGTGCGGTCGGTCAGCCATACGCACTCGTGTTCCACCGCCGCGTCCAGCAGTCGCACGAGGGCCAGATCCTGTTCGACGGGCACCCGCACCTCGGGTCTGGCGGGGCCGTCGAGTAACCAGGCGTCCAGTCGGGCGGGCAGCGGCTCACCGCCGTTGACCTCGCTGCCGGCGACCCAGAAGACCCGGTCGATGGCGCCCCTGAGGTGGGGTGCGAGGACGTGGGCGCAGGTGAGGAGCCGACCGGGGGCGACGAAGAACCCGGTGCCCCAGCATGCGCCACCCTGCTCGTCCGAGGCGCGCAACTGGACGGTGGCGGCGCGAGCGAGGGCGTCGATGACGGGGTCGGACCCGGACTCCGAGGCGTTCACGTGACCGTGGGGGGACATGGGGGGCTGATGGGAGTGGTGGGGGCGGGCGGGTGTCGGGGCGGTGCCGGTACGGGATCGGACCGCTGGGGTGGGGCGTTCGGCGGCTGTGGCGGTGCGGCGGGAGGCGGGACGGGTGTGCCCTGCCCGTCCGAGCCGGGCGAAGGCGAAGGCGAAGGAGACGGGAACGGGGACGGGGACGGGCCGGGGGGTGCGTCCGGGTGGCCCGGCCCCGGAAACCGCCCGTGGGGGTGGCCGGGTTGCTGACCGTGGAGGTACCACGTCAAGGAGACCTGGACCGACGCCTTGCTCTCCCCGGTGGCCAGGACGGCCAGTGCCGCTCCGGACTTGGCAGTCAGCTCGATCCCGAAGGTGACGCTCGCCTCGTCCGGGCCGGCGGCGGCTGCCGCCTGGAGGACCGAGTCGCCGATGCCGGCTATCAGCTCCCGCAGCTGCCGGACCCGGGCGACGGCCTGCTCCCCCACGCCCACGTCCTCCTCGTCCTCCCAGTACCCCCCTCCGGGAGCGGACAGCCGGGCGTGCACGACGGCCCCCCCGGGCAGTTCGATCTGTTGGATGCGTCCGTTCACGGGTCCCCCGCTTCTCGGTGGCCGGCCGGTCGTCACGGGTCCGCCGGTCCGGCCTCCTGGGCCGTAGGCAATCGCCGTAGTCTGATGAGGTAGTCCCCCGTTAGCCCCAGGAGCATGTCTTGTACTTCACCGATCGCGGCATCGAGGAGCTGGAGAAGCGGCGCGGCCAGGAAGAGGTCACCTTCGAGTGGCTGGCCGAACAGTTGCGCACCTTCGTCGACCTCAACCCCGACTTCGAGGTGCCGGTGGAACGGCTGGCCACCTGGCTGGCGCGGCTGGACGACGACGATGAAGACGAGTGACGAATGACCGGTGACCGGTGAGGCGTAGCGCGTGACTGGTGACGACCAGGGGCGACTGGAAACGACAACGAGTAGAGCGGTACGGGCAGCGGACACGACCGCGCGCTGGGCACCCTGCTAGCGGCCCTCCGTAGCGGCCGAAAGTGCGCCGGGCGTCGGCCACCGGGGCGCGTCGCCGTCGTGCTGTTCGTGCTGTTCCGTGCTGTTCGTGCGTCGCGCTTTCCGTCAGTCGTGCTGTTCTGCCGTTGTGTCTGCCGTTGTGCTGTCGTCGTGTCGCTCGCCGCCCGGTCCCCTTGCCAGCCCCCCGCACCCGTAGGCGATCAGAAGCCCGCCGGCGACCACCCATCCGGCGCTGCGCCGACGCAGGCCCCACAGCGCGAGCGGCACCCCTGCGCCCAGTTGCAGGGCCGCGAACGCCCGGGCGGACGGCTGCTGGCGGGAGGTGCCCAGCCAGTGGTCAAGCCCGTCCTCGACGGCCTGGATCTCGGCCCGTACCGCACCGCGCCAGCCGGCCCACTGGACGGTCTGGGCACCGTGCGCCTGGGCAGTGGCCCGGAGCTGGCCGGCGGATTCACCCGGGGCGAGTCCGGGTGGCAGTTCGAGTCCGGCCCGGGAGAGCACGGCGATCAGTCCGAGCAGCCGCGAGCGCGCGTCGGATTCGGGGTCGGGGCGGGTGAGCGGTTCGAGCGACTGGACGTCCAGTACGGGATCGAGGCCGAGGCGGGAGGCGAAGGTCCGCATCGCCTCGTCCTCACCGACGGCGGTGCCGTCCGCCAGCCACACATAGCCGACCTGACGGCGAAATCCGGAGGCCAGGGTGGTTCCCGCACGCTCGCCGTCCCACCACAGGGCGACCACGGGCCCGCTGGTGCCGATCGCCATCGCGGAGGCCCAGCCGGCGAGGACCCGCTCCACGGACTCACCGCTGTCCCGCCAGGGCCTTCCTTCCGGTACGAGAACGCTCCAGCCCTCGCCGGCGGGGGCCAGCAGGAGCTGTTCGCGCAGCAACTGCGCCGGGGGCCGTGCGGCGAAGGGTTCGGCCCGGCACAGCAGCAGTGCACCGGTGGGTGTCGCGTTCATGCCTCTCACGCTAGGCCAGTTCGTCCGTTCATGACCCGGTACGCGCCTCCAATGGTCGGAGGAGCGGACCTTGACACCCACCGCTCGCGATATATCGTATCTAGCGGAAGACGCGATATGTTGCGTCACGGCCGATGGGGAGGTCAGCGTCATGGCGGTGTCGACGTGGGAGGTCAAGGAGCCGCAGAAGCTCGCCTTTGACGGGCCCGTGACCGCACTCAAAGTGCGGGTCGTCAATGGAGCGGTCAATGTCGTGGGGACGGACGGCGACTCGGCCCGGCTGGAGGTCACCCAGCTCGACGGACCCGCGCTGAAGGTGACCCAGGAGGGCTCCACCCTCACCATCGCCTACGAGGACCTGCCCTGGCACAACTGGCTCAAGTGGCTCGACCGCAAGGGCTGGCACCGTGACGCCGTCGTCTCGCTCGCGGTGCCGCTCGGCGCCACCGTGGAGGTCGGGGTGGTCGGCGCGGGAGCGGTGATCTCCGGTGTCCAGGGTGCGACCTCCGTCCGCAGCGTCCACGGGGACGCCACCCTCGTCCGACTCGCGGGCGACGTCGTGGCCGAGACCGTATCGGGCAATCTGGAGACCCAGGGCGTCACCGGCCGACTGCGCTACCAGTCCGTGTCAGGTCATCTGACCGTCATCGAAGGCGGAGCCGGCTCCCGGGTACGGGCCAACACGGTCAGCGGGGACATGCTGGTGGACCTCGCCGCACACGACGACGGTACGGCGGTCCCGACCGACGTCAGCCTGACGACGGTCTCCGGGGAAGTGGCGATCAGGCTGCCGCACCCCGCTGACGCCCAGGTGGATGCCAACACGGCCAGCGGTGCGGTCTCCAACGCCTTCGAGGACCTCCGGGTCAGCGGGCAGTGGGGCGCCAAGAAGATCACCGGCACCTTGGGCTCGGGGACGGGCAAGCTCAAGGCGACCACCATGTCAGGCTCCATCGCCCTGCTCCGCAGGCCGTCCGAGGCATCCGAAGCCCCCGCGGACCCACCTCCCACCGCGAGCGCGGATGACGCTGACCCCACCGACACCGGAAAGGTGTTCTGACATGCCTCCCGTATTCGCCCACGGCCGACTGCGCCTGTACTTGCTGAAGCTCCTGGACGAATCGCCCCGCCACGGGTACGAGGTGATCCGCCTGCTGGAGGAGCGCTTCCACGGTCTGTACGCGCCGTCCGCGGGAACGGTCTACCCCAGGCTCGCCAAACTGGAGGCCGAAGGGCTCGTCACCCACGCCACCGAAGGGGGACGCAAGGTCTACTCGCTCACCGAGGCGGGGCGGGCGGAACTGGCGGGGCGCAGCGGCGAACTGGCCGATCTGGAGTTGGAGATCCGGGAGTCCGTGTCCGAACTCGCCGCGGAGATCCGCGACGATGTGCGCGGCGCCGCGGGCAAGCTGCGCAGCGAAGTGCGGGCCGCGACCTCCAGGGCGCGCACCTCGCACACCCAGGAGAAGGAGGAGTGGGCCAAGACAACCCACGAGTGGCAGGAGCAGGCCCGCCGCGCCCGGGAGGACGCCCAACGGGCCCGCCGTCAGGCCAAGGAGGCCCACGAGAAGGCGCGGGACGATGTGCAGCGCATCGCCAAGCAGGTGCAGGACCAGGTGCAGGACCACTTCGCCCGCGGGGACTGGCCGACGGGCCTGCGCGAGGGCCTGTCGGAACTGACCTCCCAGCTGAGTGGGTTGGCGAGGAATGCGGGGATGCCCTCCGCGCCGGAGGATCCACCGACGCCTCCCCCGACTCCCAGTCCCACTCCACCGCCCACACCGCCCGCACCGCCCGCACCGCCCGCACCACCTCGGCCGAGCTCTCCGGACGAGGAGTGGCTGAGGGACACCCCGTCCACGGGCGACCCGGCCCGGGACCTGGAGCGGCTGTTGGACCGCTTCCGTGACGACATCCGCGATGCGGCCAAGGACCACGGCGTGACCGAGCCGCAATTGGCCACCGCCCGTCGGCACTTGTCCGCGGCGGCGGCCCACATCGTGGCCGCGCTCATCCAGAAGAAGTAGTCCGCCCCCGGTCCGCTCTCTGTGCCCGCTGTGGCCCATGCGGACCGGGGTGCCGCCTCGGGTGCCCGTCCGACGAGCGCCCGAGGTGGTGCGATTCGGGGTGCGCCACCGACCGGGCGCCGGAACGGACGGTTCTCGGACCCGGGGTCAGGACGGCTTGAGCACCACCTTGCCGAACACCTCGCCCGCCGCCATCCGTTCGAAGCCCTCACGGGCCCGGTCCAACGGCAGTACGTCGTCGATCACCGGCCGTACCCCCGTCGCAGCACAGAAGTTGAGCAGGGCCTGGAGCTCGTCCTTGGAACCCATCGTGGAGCCGACGACCTTCAGTTCCAGGAAGAAGATGCGGGTCAGCTCCGCGTGCGCGGGACGGTCCCCGCTGGTGGCTCCGGAGATCACCAGGGTGCCCCCGGGCCGCAGGGACTTGACCGAATGCGACCAGGTGGCGGCCCCAACGGTCTCGATCACCGCATCCACGCGGTGCGGTAGCCGCGCCCCCGGTTCGAACGCCTCTTCGGCGCCGAGTTCAAGAGCCCGGACCCTCTTGGCCTCGTCCCGGCTGGTGGCGTACATCCGCAGTCCCGCCGCCTTGCCGAGGACGATGGCCGCGGTGGCGACCCCACCGCCGGCGCCCTGGACGAGGACCGAATCCCCGGGACGCACCCCGGCGTTGGTGAACAGCATCCGGTACGCGGTGAGCCAGGCCGTGGGCAGACAGGCGGCCTCTTCGAAGGAGAGCTCCTTCGGCTTGGGCAGCACATTCCAGGTGGGCACCGAGACCCGCTCGGCGAACGTGCCCGGATAGCGCTCGGTGAGGATGGAGCGGGGCTCGTCGGGTCCGACGCCGTGGCCGCTCTGACCGATGACGGAGTGGACCACCACCTCGCGCCCTTCCGGGTCGATCCCCGCGGCATCGCAGCCCAGGACCATCGGCAGCCGCTCCTCGGGCAGACCGACGCCGCGCAGGGACCAGAGGTCGTGGTGGTTGAGCGAGGCGGCTCTGACGGCGATCGTGGTCCAGCCGGGCCGGTCCTCCGGAGCGGGGACCTCACCGAGCTCCAGCCCGTCGAGGGGATGGTCGGGGTCGATGCGAGCGGCGTAGGCGGCGAACATGGCTCGACCCTAGGGCGGCAGGGTGGGTGGCGGAACCACACAGGGGTGTGACACGCGCCGCCCCCCGCGATCACGACGGGTACGGGCGGCGCCGCTCTCGGAGCCGTTGATGTGCCGATCAGGGCGGGTCGCGTACCGGACTCGGCGGTGCACCGCGTACCGGGCTCATCGGCGGTGGACCGTGCCGCTTCCCGGATGGCCGCGACCGTTCGGGCTATGCGCACCCGGGTCGGCGGCTCCGCGAAGGCGGCCCGCTGCGCGGGTGGACTCCCGTCGGCGGTCCCGTGTCGGCGGTTCGCATCGATGGGCCCCTGTCGGCGGTCGCGTCTCGATGGTCCCGGACAGCAGCCAGGGCCCCTCCCCCGAAGGGGTGGGGCCCTGAGGCTCGTTTCGCCAGGGCGGCAGGCTCCCGACCGTGAGTGGGTGCGCTGACCCGCAGGTCAGCGCCCGGCCACCCGGGGGCGGGGCAGCCCGCCCGGCGTCAACGCCGGGCCACGCCCTCCGCCCGGGCGGCAGCCGCGACCGCGGCCGTCACGGCCGGTGCGACGCGCTCGTCGAACGGTGAGGGGATCACATAGTCGGCGGCCAGCTGGTCACCCACGACGTCGGCGAGCGCCGTCGCCGCGGCGATCTTCATACCTTCGGTGATCCGCGACGCCCGCACCTGGAGCGCGCCCGCGAAGATCCCGGGGAAGGCCAGCACGTTGTTGATCTGGTTCGGGAAGTCGCTGCGTCCCGTCGCCACCACGGCCGCGTACCGGTGGGCCACATCGGGGTGGATCTCCGGGGTCGGGTTGGCCATGGCGAAGACGAACGCGCCGGGGGCCATGGACGCCACGGCCTCCTCGCGGATCGTGCCGCCGGAGACGCCGATGAAGACATCGGCTCCGGCGAGGGCCGACTCCAGCGATCCGCTGAGCCCCGCCCGGTTGGTGATCTCGGCGAGCTCGCGCTTCACCGGGTTGAGGTCGTCCCGGTCCTTGCTGACGATCCCCTTGCGGTCGGCGACGGCGACATCGCCCAGACCCGCTTCCAGCAGGAACTTGGCGATGGCCACACCGGCCGCGCCCGCGCCGGAGATCACCGCACGCAGATCGCCGATACTGCGGCCGGTCAGCTTGGCCGCGTTCCGCAGGGCTGCGAGGGTCACCACCGCAGTGCCGTGCTGGTCGTCGTGGAAGACGGGGATGTCCAGCCGCTCCTGGAGCCTGCGCTCGATCTCGAAGCAGCGCGGCGCCGAGATGTCCTCCAGGTTCACCCCGCCGAAGGAGGGTGCGAGCCGGACCACGGTCTCGACGATCTCGTCGGTGTCCTTGGTGGCCAGCGCGATCGGCACGGCGTCGACGCCGCCGAACTGCTTGAAGAGGATCGCTTTGCCCTCCATCACCGGAAGGGACGCCTCGGGTCCGATGTCACCGAGGCCCAGCACCGCGGTCCCGTCCGTGACCACGGCGACGACCTGTGACTTCCAGGTGTAGTCGTGGACCAGTTCGGGGTGCTCCGCGATGGCGGAGCACACCTTGGCGACGCCGGGGGTGTATGCGAGGGACAGGTCGTCCTTGTCCCGCACGGGAACGGTGGCCACAATGGCCATCTTCCCGCCGCGGTGAAGCGCGAAAGCCGGATCGAAGGGCTCCTCCGGAGCACTCTCCGTCACACTGTCGCTATGGGGGTTGACGATCTCCGCTGCCATGGGTTGACCCCTTATTTCTTCATCAGTTGAGGGTTTCCACTCCTGGTTGAGGAGGGGCGGGCACCGTGTCCGTGCCCCACGTCGACGGTTGGCCCGCCGGGCAGGGTGAATACGCACACGCGGGCGCGCCGCACACGCGCCCTGAGCCCCGGATGAGGGGTGTAATCGTCCTTCATACCGGACGGAGGCCCCCCAAGACGAGTCCATATCCCGATGGACGGCATGACTCATCGGCGGATATCACGACACGTCGATCTTGTGCCGTATGTCCTCTCTCTGGAGGGGCGCAAGCCGCAGATCTTCCGGCTGAAAGACGCCCCTTCCGTCAATGATTCGGCCCCGAGAGGCCGATCGACGGGAGGTCGGGGGTGTCCCGTTATGCGATTTTGACATGCGCGGCCCCCTGAATGGGCTAGTCCGAATGGCAAGATGCCGAAAACACACAAGGTCGGGACACTCGATGGTGAGTACCTGACCTGGATACGAACAAGAAATGGCAGCTTTCTGACACGCCGGAGGACCCCGCTCATGACCGCAAGCATCACGCGCAAGACGACCGCCCCGAAGACCCGGAAGACCCTCAACTCCCGGATCATCGCGGTAGGCGTTGTCGCGGTCGCCGGCTCCATGCTGCTGACCGCGTGCGGCGACCAGACGAGCAGCAGCAAGAAGACCACCGAGAGCACCGGTTCCAGCTCTCAGGGCGGAGCGCCGCTGCACGATCTGTTGCCCAAGGCGATCCAGGACCAGGGCAAGGTGAAGGTCGGTTCCGACATCGCCTACCCGCCGGTCGAGTTCAAGGACGACGCGGGCAAGACCGTGGGCATCGACCCGGACATCGCGGACGCCCTCGGCAAGCAGCTCGGAGTGGACTTCGAGTTCGAGAACGGCACCTTCGACACCTTGATCACGGGCCTGCGTTCCAAGCGGTACGACATCGCCATGTCGGCCATGACCGACACCAAGGACCGCCAGGACGGTGTCGACTCCGAGACCAAGAAGAAGGTCGGCGAGGGCGTCGACTTCGTCGACTACTTCACCGCGGGCGTCTCGATCTACACCAAGAAGGGCGACGACAAGGGCATCAAGTCCTGGGCCGACCTGTGCGGCAAGAAGATCGCCGTCCAGCGCGGCACGGTCTCCGAGGACCTGGCCAAGGCCGAGAGCACCAAGTGCGGCGCCAAGGGCAAGATCACCATCGAGGCGTTCGACAACGACCTGGAGGCCCAGACCCGGCTGCGCGCCGGTGGCGCCGACGCCGGCTCCTCCGACTTCCCGGTGGCCGCCTACGCCGTGAAGACCTCGGGCGGCGGCAACGACTTCCAGATCGTCGGCGAGCAGGTGGAGGCCGCCCCGTACGGCATCGCCATCGCCAAGGGCAACGACCAACTGCGTGACGCCATCCAGAAGGCTCTGGAGGCGATCATCAAGAACGGCGAGTACCAGAAGATCGTCGACAAGTGGGGCGTCGCCGCGGGCGCGGTGACCGAGGCCAAGGTCAACGGTGGTACCTGAGCCCAACGGGTAGGCATCCCCGGCCGGACCGACCCCCGGCCGGGGTCCCACCGGGCCCGTCACCGGGCGGTTCAGCACGACGCAGGTGAGAACGGGTACACACCTCCCGAGCGCCGCGCACCGTCCCGGGACTTCACCCCGGTGGAGTACAGGACCCCCGATCAGGCCATGTCCCGGCCGACTCGGCATTGAAAGGCTCGTTGTGACAGTCGACATCGAAAAGACGGGGCCGGACGACACACCGCCGCCACCAACCACCCGCCCGGAGGCCATCAAGGCCATCCCGGTCCGCCACTACGGCCGTTACATCACCGCGTTCATCGCGATCGCGCTCTTCGCGCTGGTGGTCAACGCCTTCTCCCAGGGCAAGATCAACTGGGGTGCCATCCCCGACTACTTCTTCGACGACCGCATTCTGGACGGCGTCTGGGAGACCCTGGTCCTCACCTTCCTGTCGATGCTGATCGGCATCGTCGGAGGCATCCTCCTCGCGGTGATGCGCCTCTCCAAGAACCCCGTGACCTCGTCCATCGCCTGGTTCTACATCTGGTTCTTCCGCGGCACCCCGGTCCTGGTCCAGCTCTTCGTCTGGTTCAACCTGGGGCTCGTCTTCGACACCATCAACCTCGGCTTCTACCAGGACGAGTGGTCCGACTTCATGACGCCGATGCTCACGGCGCTCCTGGGGCTCGGTCTGAACGAGGCCGCGTACATGGCGGAGATCTGCCGTGCGGGTCTGCTCTCGGTCGACGAGGGGCAGACGGAGGCGTCGCACGCGCTCGGCATGAGCCAGAGCAAGACACTGCGCCGTGTCGTGATACCGCAGGCGATGCGGGTCATCGTGCCGCCGACCGGCAATGAAGTCATCAACATGCTCAAGACGACCTCGTTGGTCGCCGCGGTCCAGTTCACGGAGTTGTTCCGGCAGGCGCAGAACATCGGCCAGTCCTCCGGCGCCCCGGTGGAGATGTACTTCCTGGCCGCCGCCTGGTACCTGGTGATGACGTCGATCCTGAGCGTGGGCCAGTACTACCTGGAGCGGCACTACGCACGCGGCTCCAGCCGCAGCCTGCCACCCACCCCGTTCCAGAAGATCAAGTCGACCGTGTTCTCGGTGCGTCGTCCGAAGGGAGTCTCCGCATGAGCACGAACGCCATGGTCAAGGCGGAGGGCGTGCACAAGTCCTTCGGTCCCATCGAGGTCCTCAAGGGCATTGACCTGGAGGTCGCCCCCCGGGAGGTCTTCTGTCTGATCGGCCCGTCCGGATCCGGCAAGTCGACCTTCCTGCGCTGCATCAACCATCTGGAGAAGGTCAACGCCGGACGGCTCTACGTCGACGGCGAACTGGTCGGCTACCGCCAGAAGGGCGACAAGCTCTACGAGTTGAAGGACAGCGAGGTCGCCGTCAAGCGCCGGGACATCGGCATGGTCTTCCAGCGGTTCAACCTGTTCCCCCATATGACGGCCCTCGCGAACGTCATGGAGGCCCCGGTCCAGGTCAAGGGCGAGGCACGGGCCGTGGCGCGCGCCCGGGCCGAGCAACTCCTCGACCGGGTGGGCCTCGCGGACAAGGCCATGAGCTACCCGTCGCAGCTCTCGGGTGGTCAGCAACAGCGGGTGGCGATCGCCCGGGCGCTGGCGATGGAGCCGAAGCTGATGCTGTTCGACGAGCCGACGTCCGCCCTTGACCCCGAACTCGTGGGCGACGTACTGGATGTGATGCGCGGTCTGGCCGAGGACGGCATGACGATGGTCGTCGTCACCCATGAGATGGGCTTCGCCCGCGAGGTCGGCGACGCACTCGTCTTCATGGACGACGGCGTGGTGGTCGAGTCGGGACATCCGCGCGATGTGCTGACCAATCCGCAGCACGACCGGACGAAGTCCTTCCTGTCGAAGGTGCTCTGACGGTAGGTCGGTGCGTCAGGGGGCGGTACGGGGAACTTCGCCCGTACCGCCCCTTCGCCCGTCCCGGACGGGGACTACTTCTCCTCGGGCAGGAATTCGGCGCGGAGCATCAGTTCACGGAACTCGACGCGGGTCAGGGACTGGAGCTTGGTCTTGTCCCGGACCGCCTCGGTGATGGTGAGCACGGCACCGTCCGGCAGCCTGAGGATTCCGGAGTAGCCGCCGTGAAATCCCTGCCACAGCATGATGCGCTGCTGCTTCTGACTCCAGATCTCCAGCTGTCCGCTCCCGGGCACCTTCTCCGTTCGGCAGTCCGCCTTGAAGTCGGCCTCGCACTGCCCCGGGGTCAGCATCTCCCGCACACGGTCGCTCCGCATCACATCGTCCTCGTCGAAGTACTCGATGTAGAGGTATCCGCTGGGAGTCAGGATCCGCCCGTCGAAGGGCCCGACCCTGTCCGTGGGGGCCTCGTGGCGGCGATCGTGGGCGCTTTCCGCCTGATGGAAACTCCCGCCTTCGCGCAGCCTCTGGGGCATCATCGCGATGAACCCCTCCAGGAGCGCCTCAGTGCCCGAGGTCACGAGCACCCCGGACACGGGCCCATGGCCGGCGGTCGCCGACGCGCGCTGCTCGTCGTGCCAGGAGTCGAGCGCCGCACCCACAAAAGCTGCTGATGCGAGAACGGCCACCAGCGCCCCGCTCGCCACTGCCATGCGTCGGCTCCTGATGCGGGCGGCCTCGGTGTGGACGTCCTCGCTGGTGACGGTGCAGCGTCCGGCACCGGCCGCCGCCCGCTCCAGCAGATCCTTGATGTCGTTCATACGAGTTCCTCCCGCACCTCGGCCCGCAGCGCGGCGAGTCCGCGGGCCGCATGGCTCTTCACCGTGTTCTCCCGCATGTCGAGCAGTTCCGCGGTGGCCGAGACCGTCATGTCCTCCCAGTAGCGCAGCACGACCACGGCGCGCTGCCGTGGTGTGAGCCGCGCCAGGGCCTCTCGGACCAGTAGGCCCGTCTCCCTGTCGGCCTCCGGGACCCGGGCCTGGTCGGGAATCTCCGCGTACGCATATTCCCGCCGCCAAAACCGCCGCCGGGAGGCGATGAAGGTGTTGATCAGGGTCTTGCGCGCATACGCCTCGATGTTGTCCAGACGCAGATGCCGCCGTCCTCCGAGGACGACCTTGACGAGGGTCGTCTGTACGAGGTCATCGGCCTCGTCCCGGTCGCCGCAGAGCAGATAGGCGCTGCGAAAGAGCGCCGAGCGCCTCCCCTCCACGAATGCGTGCAGCGTGGCATCTTCTTCGGCCCGCCCCATCGCCACCCCTCCCCCGGACCCGCTGGCGCGGGCCGTCCATCTCTTCAGTGCGATGGCCCGCGGAAGGGTTGCACCTACTGCCGGAGCTGGACGGAACATGGCCGGGAACCGTCGAAGGCGGATGCCGGAACGTCACTTCAGGGCGAGAACCAGGCAGTCCGACGGGGACGACCAGACGGTGCGCGCTTCGCCGAACCCGGCCGCTCGGAGGGTTTCAACGTGCCAGTGGGCGGAGGGCGTCTCACCGTCGGCGTGCTCGCCGTAGATCGCGAAGCGCTCGGCCACCGGCCCGGAGAGCGCGGGGTCCCGGCCCGCCAGCGCCCACCACTCGGACCAGTCGACGGCGCCCGCAGCCTTGGCCCGGTCCATCCGGGCGTGCCGGTGGGCACTCTCGGCCGCGTTGATCCGCGGGGTGGAGCCGTCGATCATGCGGTCGGCGTTGAGGAAGACCCCGTCGTCCCGCACGAGCTGGGCGAGTTGTCCGTACAGCGCGGCCAGCGGCCCCAGCCGAAGCCAGTGCAGGGCTGTCGCGGTCAGCACGGCGTCGTACGTGTCGTGGGGCAGCTTCGCGGGCCACTCGGGATCGGTGAGGTCGGCGGTGACCAGGGTGACGCGGTCGTCCCCGGCGAAATGCCCCCGCCCGATCGTCAGCAGCGCCGGGTCGAGGTCGACACCGGTGCTGGTGGCGTCGGGCATGCGGGCGAGGAGGCGGTCGCTGATGGTGCCGGTGCCACAGGCGAGGTCCAGCACCCGCGGTGCGGGCCCCACGGTCGCCTCGACCATGTCCAACATGACCTGGAACCGCTCCTCGCGATCGGGCATGTACCACTCTTGTTGACGGTCCCAGCTCCGCTGCCACGCATCCCAGTCCGCGCTTCGGGGCATCTGCGCCTCTCCCATGAAAGCCTCCCACTCGTAATACCCTGAAACCAGTAACATCCATTACTTCGACAGCCCGACTCTAGACCGCCCCCGGTAAGGACTACAAGTGGAACTAGCCCATTACTCGGACTTCGCAGTGCGACTGGTCAACACCGAGGAGCCGGCCCGCGGCAAGGACTCCCTCACCTCGGTCGAGGTGATCCGGGAGCTCTTCGGGGCGTCCGCACAGGCCGCCCGGCGCGCGACGGATGCCGATGTGACACGCTTCCGCTCGGTGCGCGGCCGGCTGCGAGCGGTCTTCGCCGCGGCCGACGAGGGCGATGAGACCCAGGCCGTAGACCTGCTGAACTCACTGCTGCTGGAATTCCCCGTCAGCCCACAGATCTCAGGGCACGACTTCCGGGACGACGACGGCCGTCCCAAGTGGCACATGCACCTCGCCGAGCACCCCTCCAACGCCACCGCGGGCTATGCGGCGATCGCAGCCATGGGGCTCGCCGTCCATCTGACGGAGTACGGGGTGGACCGGCTCGGCCTGTGCGAGGCAGCGCCGTGCCGCAACGCCTATCTGGACACCTCGACCAACCGCTCCCGCCGCTACTGCTCGGACCGCTGCGCCACCCGCGCCAACGTCGCCGCCTACCGCGCCCGCAAGCGCTTGGAGAGCACCGACCGGCTGCACAGCACGGGGCGTACGGCGGTCAGCGCCCAGGAGACCAGCCCCAGCGCCGACCGCTGACCCTCGGCGCGCGGCCGGTAGCGACCCCGCACCCGCCCCAGGAGCAGTTCGGGCGGGACGGCTCCGAACACCCTGCTGTCCCCTTCGGCACCGGGGTTGTCCCCGAGCACCCACCAGCCGCCCGCCCGCCGCTCGGCGAGCCGTTTCACGATCAGGAGGTCCTGTTGGAGCGGATGGCGCAGCACGGCGACATCGCCGGGCCTGACCTGCGCACCGTAGTGGACCAGTAGCTGATCGCCGGGCTTGAGCGTCGGATACATGGACGGTCCCGACACCTCGGCCACACCGAACGGCGCATTCTGCGCCCGGCCCCGCTCCGACATCCGGCCACCTCCGAGTACCAGGGTAAGTTCCGCCACCAGTCGCATACTGACCCCGGACTTTCGTCCTAAGCCCTAGGGGGCACTCGCGAAATCGACTCTCTCACGGAGTAATGTCCCACCTGAGAAGACGATCACGAGGAAGGACTGCACCATGCTCTCCCGCCTGTTTGCCCCCAAGGTGAAGGTCAGCGCGCACTGCGATCTGCCCTGCGGTGTCTACGACCCGGCCCAGGCCAGGATCGAGGCCGAATCGGTCAAGGCAGTCCAGGAGAAGTTCCAGGCCAACGAGGACGCGCACTTCCGGGCCCGCGCAACGGTCATCAAGGAGCAGCGCGCGGAGCTCGCCAAGCACCACGTTTCGGTGCTCTGGAGCGACTACTTCAAGCCCCCGCACTTCGAGAAGTACCCCGAGCTCCACCAGCTGATCAACGACACCCTGAAGGCGCTGTCGGCCGCCAAGGCGTCGACGGACCCCGCGACGGGTCAGAAGGCGCTGGACTACATCGCCCAGATCGACAAGATCTTCTGGGAGACCAAGCAAGCCTGACGCATGCGCCTGCCTTTTATGGCGTCATTGCAGGTCGAAAGGGCCCCACCGCGCGCAGCGGTGGGGCCCTTGACGCATGTGCGGACGAACCAAGAACGGACCGGGGGCCGGCGCAGCGGTGTCCGTCCCGGGTCGGGCCGGAGCCCGCACGACCGATCCCCGGCATCGGTGGGTCCTCGTCGCACCGGGTGCACCGACGCCCGGGCGATCCGCGTCGATATGGCCGCCAGTGGGCTGTCGACCGACGGCGGATTCCCGGCGAGTGGCCGTACCACTGTCGTACTGTCGTGCTCACCCGCGGGGAGAGGTACCCCGGTTCAGGGCGGGTGACGTGAATGGTGGCCTCAGTGAACAAGTTCAAGCGTCCCGCGAGGAACGACAAGCCGAGCAACGAGGTCATCACGTACCGGCCGAGCCGGGTGCAGATCGCGGTGCCGGCCACGGTGGGCATCCTGCTGGCGACCCTCCTGCTGTACGTGGGACTGCTCTTCACCGATGACCCGATGCCCGTGAGTCAGCTCAGGAACGGTGTGCTGATGGCCGCGATAGCGGGCGCCGCGTGCTGTGTCATACCGCGGCCCCGAGGAGTGCAGGCCACGGCGTCCGCGCTGATCGTGGCGCGCGGACCGCGGGGGAAGATCCCGTGGGGGGACGTCGCTGCGATCCAGGTGGGGCGGACGATCTGGGGTCGGCGTCTGGTGGTGGTGCGGAAGAACGGCAACCAGTTCGCCCTGCCGTCCCCGATGTCCATGCTGGACAAGCGGTTCGACGAGAAGGCCGCCGAGTTGCTGGCGTACTGGGAGTCCCGCCGCAAGCGCAAGCGCTGACGCCCGGACGCTCCGCGCCGCGCGTCAGCCTGGTCATCGGCTGGTTGCCTCCGAAGCCCGTAGGCCGCACGGGTGATGGATTGCCATGAATGCCCCCTGATGGGCGTAGACAGGAGCCCGGCAGACCAGATCAGCGCCCGGTGCGGTACGGGGCGCTGGGGGCGAAGGAGTTGAGCTGATGCGGTGGACCGTCCATGGGGAACGGCAGATCTACAAGAACCCGTGGGTCAATCTGTGGCTCGCGGACGTCCAACAGCCGGACGGCCTCCGTCTTGAGCACCACGTCGTGCGGATGCGGCACCTCGCGGTCGCGGCCGTACTGGACGAGCGGTCGCGGGTGTTGATGATGTGGCGGCACCGGTTCATCACGGACACCTGGGGTTGGGAGCTCCCGATGGGGCTGATCGAGCCGGGCGAAACCCCCCAGCAGACGGCGGCACGGGAGGTCGAGGAGGAGACCGGTTGGCGGGTCGGGTCGATGAAACCCCTGGTCTACGCCCAGCCCGCGAACGGCATCACGGATTCTGAGCACCATGTGTTCCGGGCCGACGGCGCACACTACGCCGGCCCACCGACCGAGATGAACGAGTCGGACCGCATCGAGTGGATCGAGTTGACGCAAGTCCGGGCGATGATCGACCGCCGAGAAGTGGTCAGCGGCGGCAGCCTGGTGGGGCTGCTCTATCTGCTGCTGGACGAGGCCACTTCGGGGCGCTGACGGTCAGGCGGCCGGGGTGATCAGCGGGCTCTTGTGGCGGCGCAGCCACTGACGGTAGACCGCAGCCCGGGTCGCCGCCTCCCGATAGGCGGACTCCAGGTCCGTGTACACCTCGTCGTACGGCTCCTGGGGGCCGGGCGGGGTGCACAACAGCAGCCGGACGGCGAGGGGATCGCCGAGCAGGGGTCGTACGGCCATGTCCTCCCGCCCGCCCGAGGTCGGCTGGCAGGGGGCGACGGCCTCGCCGACCGCGATCAGCGAGGCGGCCGTGTGGTAGTCGCCGTGCAGAACCGGTGGATTGAGTCCCGCTGCGGCCAACACCCGGCGCAGACCGTCCCATTCGCCGTCGACGGTCGGATCGACGATCCATCGATCGTCGGCCAGATCCCTCAGCTCCACGACGGGTGCGGCGGCGGCCGGATGGTCACGTGACATGGAGACGAATTGCGGCTCGCGCTCCATCAGCACCCGCCGGAAGACGCCGTCGGGGACCAGCAGTGGGCAGCCCTCGACCTCATGGACGAACGCCACGTCGAGTTGCCCGGACGAAACCATCCTGAGCAGGGCGTTCGCCGAGACGTCCACATGCAGCGAGATATCGGTGTCGGGCAGTCTGCGCCGCAGTCGGCCGAGCCAGCCGGGCAGCGCGCTGCTGGCGGTCGAGCCGACGCGCAGTCGGGCGCCCTGCGCTCGGGCAGCGGCGGCCTTGGCCTCCACCACGAGGGCTGCCATTTCGGCCACCAACGGTCTGGCTCGGGTCAGTACGGCCCGCCCCAGGGGCGTCGGTCGACAGCCGGACCGCTCGCGTGAGAACAGTTCGGCGCCGAGGGAGTTCTCGATCCGTCGCAACTGGGTCGTCAGGGACGGTTGGCTGACGCCGAGTCGGCGTGCAGCCTTGTGCAGACTGCCGGTCTCCGCGATGGCGCACAAGGCGCGCAGGTGCCTCACCTCTAGCTCCATGACCCGAGAGTAGGGCGACGCCAACGGCCGCACCAGAGACACAGTTCGGGCACAGCGGACGGACGGGGACAGTGTGATGCAGCGGGGTTATCACCAGTTGGCATCATCCGCCGGTGGGCGCTCTCCCCGAGACTCTGCGTTACGCATCCGTTCCCCGGGTCCAGCAGGACTCATCGGTTGTGTGCGCACGATCCGATTCACCGGATTCCCAACCGGACGAGTAGGAGCCCCCCATGCGTCATCCCAGAACCGCGTTCTCCGCCGCACTCACCGTCGGCCTCACCCTGGCTGCCGCACTCGGTGCCGTCCCCGCCACCGCCGCCGTCCCGGCCGACTCCCCCACGAAGGCCGCCGTCCCGTCCTACGTCGCCTACGAGGGGTCCGCCGCGGACACCAAGGCGACCAGGGCATTCTTCCAGGCCGTTTTGAAGTCGGTCGCCGAGCAGCGGGCCGCCAACCCCGGCGCCCGTGTCGTCACCGTCACGTACAACGCGACCAGCGCGCCCACCTTCCGCAGCCAGATAGCGCGCAGCACCCAGATATGGAACAGCTCGGTCACCAATGTGCGCCTCCAGGAGGGCAGCAACCCGAACTTCCGCTACTACGAGGGAAATGACGCCCGCGGTTCCTACGCCAGCACGGACGGCCGCGGACGCGGCTACATCTTCCTCGACTACCGGCAGAACCAGCAGTACGACTCGTACCGGGTGACCTCGCACGAGACCGGTCATGTGCTCGGCCTGCCGGACAACTACCGGGGTCCGTGCAGCGAGTTGATGTCCGGTGGCGGCCCCGGGCCGTCCTGCCGCAATGCGGTGCCCAACACCCAGGAGCGGTCACGGGTGAACTCGATCTGGGCGTATGGGCTGGCCGCTGCGGCTGCGCGTATCTCCTGACCATGAGCGGGCCCTGAGGTCTCCACCGCCAGGACCGCAGGGGCAGGGCCCGCACTGCCGGGGGCGTCCCGTTACCAGGAAGCGGGGCGCCCCCTCCTTCCTCACCGTGCCCGCACTGCGGGTGATGTCGTACCGCCCCGAGAGCGCCCCCTCGTCCTTGGATGAGGGGGCGCCCTTGGCGTTCGTGCGTTCCGGTCGATCCTCGGGTCGGATCAGACCTCGGCGCACACGTGTGATCCCAACTCGGCCCCGGGGGGCAGTTGTTTCTGGATGCGGTCCAGCGCATCGTCGAAGTCGCCTCCTGCGACTCCGGACTCGTAGGCGGCTCCGCCGTAGTGCAGGGTGAGGTTGAGGTCCGCCCGATCGAGGGACCCTTCGGGCCTCAGTTCACCGAGCGTCAGCAGACAGCTCAGTGTGGCGCGCTCGACACCGCCGTCCACATGGACGGGCAGCGGTATGTCCCACTCCAGTACGCAGGAGGAGAGGACTCCCTCCGCTCCGACGACCTCCAGGGCGGCAAAGGTCGCCCCTTCGTACTCAACACCCCTGATGCGCGTGCGCAGTTGCCGTCCGTGCGCCGCGATCGTGACCGCTTCCGCGCCACGTCGGTCGCGGTACCAGCCCGCCCAGACTTCAGTCGAATCCGATGACATGGCGCGGACTGTAGCGGTATGTGGCCCTGCCCTGAACAGCCGGGATGGTTCATCGGCCATCGAAAGCCGGGTCGGATCGCCGCCCCGAGGGGCCGTGCCGTGGTTTCCACGCGCGACGGGCGGCCTGGGCGGTGGCTTCGGCCGAGGCCCAGGAGGGGCGAACACCCCGGGATTCCCCGCCGCTCGACGGCGGCTCCGGCCGGGCCGACCGCGCTCCCGACGTCGCCGCGCCGTCTGGGGGCTGCGGCCCTTCCGCCTCGTTCGCCGCCCGTATGTTCAGCCTATTGGGGTATGAACGGGCCTGGCCGTCCACCTGGGAAAGCACGGGATCGCCGGGGCGGCACCCCGGTCATCAGCGTTCGTACTGCCGGACGACCACGCCGTTGTCGAAGGCTCGCGAGGAGACCAGCGAGAAGTCGTCAACACGGAACTCGGCGTCGAACATCCGCATTCCCTCACCCAGCACCACGGGGTAGGTCTTGATGACGAGTTCGTCCACCTCGTCACGGAGTTGCCCCGCGAGGTTGGCGCCCCCGCAGAGATAGATGGAGAGCCCCTCCTCCTTCTTCAACTCCCTGACCCGGCCGACGGGATCGGCCGAAACGATCTCCACCTGGGGGTCGGGGGATTCGGTGAGGGTGCGGGAGACCACGATCTCCCGCAGATGGGCGTAGGGGCGGGTGATGCCCTCCTGGAGTGCGAGGTCATAGCTGGCGCGCCCCTGGATCACGGTGTCGTAGCGGCTCAGGGGCCGGTCCTCGACCCCGAAGTGTTGACGGGCCATGGCCGGCAGGGTGTCCGCCTGCTCCGTTCGCATGTAGTCGAGGTAGTCGCCGACCACAAACCTGTTGAAGAACACGGCATCCCCTCCAGGGGCGCCGATGAAGCCGTCGATCGATGCGGCGACGTAGTAGCTGAGCTTGCGCAAACCGGTCCCGTTCGTCGTGGAGTAGCCGTCGGGCGGCGCGACGCGACAATGAGTGACCCAGTCACCCGGTCGCCGTCAACGCAACCACTCCACTCATAGTGCTTCAGGCATAGTGGTTTGGCAAGCACTGTTCTCCCGGAACCGGTTCCGTCGCCCGGGGCGCTCTCAGCGGGTGCGGCGCGTGACGAACTCCGCGAGGGCCAGAAGGTCCCCCGCCGCAGCGAGGTCCGGGACCGCCCGGGACAGTTCGTGGACCGCCCTGGCCATACGGTCGGACGCCTGGAGTTGTGCCCAGTCCTTGCCTCCGGCCCGGTCCACCGCATCCGCGGCAAGACCGATCGTCCGGCCCGTCATCGGGCCTCGGTAGAGCTCCGCGAGCTCCGCCCCGGCAGGTGTGCCGGAGGTGAGCGCCGCCACCACGGGCAGCGACTTCTTGTACGCGGCGAGATCCGCACCCGCAGGTTTGCCCGTCCGCCCCGGGTCCCCCCAGATGCCGATCAGATCGTCGATGAGCTGGAACGCCAACCCGGCCTCACGGCCGAAGGCGTCCATCGCCTCGGTCTCCTCCGGACCCGCTCCCGCGTACAGCGCCCCCACCGCACAGGCACACCCCAGCAGCGCCCCCGTCTTCGCGGTGGCCATCTGGACGCACTCGTCCAACGAGACCTCGTGGGGAGCACGCTCCTCGAAGGCGCAGTCCGCCTGCTGGCCTGCGCAGAGCTCGATCACACAGGCCGCGACCCGCTTCGAGGCCGCCGCGGCGGCGGGATGGGTGTCCTCCGCCAGCAACCGCAGGGCGAGGGCGAGCATGGCGTCACCGGCGATGATGGCGTCGGCGGTGCCGAAGACCGTCCACGCGGTGGGCCGGTGCCTACGCGTGGAGTCCTCGTCGATCACATCGTCGTGCAGGAGCGTGAAGTTGTGTGCCAACTCCACGGCAGCCGCGGCCTGCACGGCCTGTCGCGGCTCTCCGCCAAGCGCACGGACAGTGGCCAGCACCAAGGCGGGTCTGATGGCCTTCCCGGCGGGCTTGGTGGCGGAGGTCCCGTCCGCGTGCTCCCACCCGAAGTGGTACATCGCGACGTGGCGCAGGGAACCGGGCAGAGATTCGACGGCTGCACGGAGTCGGGGATCGACGGCGTCGCGGGTACGTTCCAGAAGGGCGAGGGCCTCACGGCCCTCGACGGCCTCCGACATGGTCAACGGCTGGTCCTTTCACGGGACGGACGGGGCGGTTCACAGCGGTGGGGCCCCAAAGCGGCAAGCACGGCCGGACACCGCCCCCTGCCCCGCCGGCCGGAGCACGGGGAGCCGGGCGGCAGGGCCGGTCCTGGAAGTCGAAGATGCGAGGAGCAGCCGGGTGCGACAGGGCGCAGCGGCGGCCGGGGCGGGTGTGAGCATGGCCGCCCCGGCCGGTGACGGCTCAGCTCCAGCGGCTCACCTCGACGTTCTCCAGGACGCCCAACGCGTCAGGGACGAGGACCGCGGCCGAGTAGTACGCCGTGACGAGGTAGGAGATGATCGCCTGCTCGTCGATGCCCATGAAGCGCACGGACAGGCTCGGCTCGATCTCGTCCGGAATGCCCGCCTGCTGGAGCCCGATGACACCCTGCTCGGCCTCACCGGTACGCATACAGATGATGGACGTGGTCCGGGCCGGGGTGATCGGGATCTTGTTGCTGGGGAAGATGGGCACACCACGCCACGCCGGCACATGGTGTCCACCCACCTCCACGCTCTGCGGCACCAGTCCGCGCCGGTTGCACTCGCGACCGAAGGCGGCGATGGCCCTCGGGTGAGCGAGGAAGAGCTTCGATCCCCGCCGCCGGGAGAGCAGTTCGTCCATGTCGTCGGGGCTGGGCGCGCCGTCGTGGGGCTGGAGGCGCTGCTCGTAGTCGCAGTTGGCCAGGAGACCGAACTCCCGGTTGTTGATGAGCTCGTCCTCCTGGCGCTCGCGCAGCGCCTCGACCGTGAGCCGCAACTGCTGCTCGGTCTGGTTCATCGGCTGGTTGTACAGGTCGGCAACCCGGCTGTGGACCTTCAGAACGGTCTGCGCGACGCTCAGTTCGTACTCGCGGGGGGACGCCTCGTAGTCGACGAAGGTGTGCGGCACCACCGCTTCGCCGACATGGCCGGCGGAGAGGTCGATGGCCGCCTCGCCGTACTTGTTGGTCCGCTGGCGGGGCAGGGCCGCGACCCCCGCCAGATGGGTCCGCAGCGACTCCGCCCGCTCCGCGAGGTTGAGCACGTCGCTGCGGGTGAGCACGAGAACGGTGCAGGCGGTGGCTGCACGGGCGGTGTACTGCCAGGTGGCGTCGGCTTCCACCAGCGCTTGCTCGCCCAGGTAGGCACCGTCGGCAAGGACGTTGACGACGGCTTCGTCCCCGTAGGGGCCGGTGCCGATCTGCTCGACCCTGCCGTGGGCCAGCAGCAGGACGCGGTCTGCGGGCGAGCCCGCCTCCGCCAGCAGTTGACCTGCGCTGAACTCCTGCTGCTCGCAACGGTTCGCCAATTCGCCGAGGACACCCTCGTCGTCGTACTGCCGCAACGCGGGCAGCTCCCCCAACTCGGCGGGGATCACCGCGACCCGCTCACCGGTCTGGACGAAGGTGACCCGGCCGTCACCCACCGCGTAACTCAGTCGGCGGTTCACCCGATAGGTGCCGCCCTGCACCTGCACCCACGGCAGCGCCCGCAGCAGCCACCGTGAGGTGATCTCCTGCATCTGGGGTGCGGACTTGGTGGTGGTCGCGAGATTCCGCGCGGCTGCCGTGCCGAGGCTCTGCTGCTGTGGCGCCTGCTGATCACGTACTTCGTCGCCGACAGAACCAACCGAACCAACCGACATAGGACTCCCTCTCGATCACAGTCTGATCTGCGAGGTCCGACCAGCCGGCCTGACCTGCGAGGGAAAGACTTGCAGTGTGGATGGGCCAGCACCATTACACGAACGGATGGGAATACTTACCGACTAACGGGGCATGTTGCGCAGAATTCAACAATCCGTTTGATTGAGTGACCGAATCGGCTCGCACACCACTCGTACGCATGGCTCCCGACGGGGCAGCGGGTAAAGGCTGGACAAGCCAAGTACGGAACATTCCGTACCCCTCTGTACCTCAGGGAGTCGGCCATGGCCTCACCCATGTCCGCGAGCACGTTCCTCAAAGCGCTTCGCGACGAGGGGCTGACCGTCGTCCAAGTCGGTGACTGGCGCACCCACAACCGCAACCACAAGGGACCCTGGGGGCCCGTGCACGGAGTGATGATCCACCACACCGTCACCCGGGGCACGGCGGGAACTGTCGCCCTGTGCCGCGACGGGCGCAGCGATCTACCGGGACCGCTGTGCCACGGCGTCATCGACAAGGAGGGCACCGTGCACCTCGTCGGCTTCGGTCGCGCCAACCACGCCGGCATGGGCGACGACGACGTCCTGCGGGCGGTCATCGCCGAGAAGGCCCTGCCCCCGGACAACGAGGCCAACACGGACGGCAACCGGTACTTCTACGGTTTCGAGTGCATCAACCTCGGCGACGGCAAGGACCCCTGGCCCGCCGCCCAACTGACGGCGATCGAGAAGGCGTCGGCCGCCGTGTGCCGGGTGCACGGCTGGGGTGCGCGTTCGGTCATCGGACATCTGGAGTGGCAGCCAGGCAAGCCCGATCCCAGGGGCTTCACCATGGCCTGGCTGCGGGAGCGCGTGCAGGAGCGGCTGAAATGATGCCCGGCCCACCGGGCCGGCCCGGTGGGCGGCCCGCCTGACCGGCTCCGCGGCCGGATCGAGCCGACCCCGCCCACCCGAGGATCGCCCTGTCCGCGCAGGTGACAATGGGTGCATGCCGATGTCAGCGCCCGACCCCACCGCCGCCTTGGAGCCCCGGCTGCCCTCTCCGCTCCAACCAGTCGACGATGAGCGCTTCGCCCGCCACGGCCTCCGTCTGCTGCTCAAGCGCGACGATCTGATCCACCCGGACATCCCCGGCAACAAATGGCGCAAACTGGCGCCCAATCTCAGGGCCGCGGCCGGGCGCCCCCTGCTGACCTTCGGCGGCGCCTACTCCAACCACCTGCGGGCCACGGCAGCGGCCGGCAGACTGCTCGGCTGCCCCACGATCGGCGTGGTCCGCGGGGACGAGTTGGCCCACCGCCCCCTCAACGACTCCCTCGCCCGATGCGCCGACCACGGGATGCGGCTGGTCTTCGTCGACAGGGCCACCTACCGCCGCAAGAGCGAGCCCGAGGTGCTGGCGCGCCTGCTGCGCGACTCGGCACCGGACGACGCCTATGTGATCCCCGAAGGCGGCAGTAACGCCCTCGCCGCCGAGGGGTGCGCCTCTCTCGGCCGGGAGCTGCGTGGGCGGGCGGATGTGGCCGCCGTCGCCTGCGGCACCGGAGGCACCCTCGCCGGACTGGCCGCCGGTCTCGGGCCGGACCAGCGGGCGCTGGCGTTCCCCGTACTCAAAGGCGACTTCCTGGCCGCCGAGACGCTCCGCATCCAACGCTCCGCCTTCGGCGGTCGCCGAGGGGCCTGGTCCCTGGACGAACGCTTCCACTGCGGGGGCTACGCCCGGACCACACCCGAACTGAACGCATTCGCAGCTGAGTTCGAAGCACGTCACGAACTCCCCGTGGAGCGTACATATGTCGCCAAAATGCTCTGGGGTCTGACCGTGCTCGCCACGGAGGGTGTCTTCCCCCCCGGCACCCGACTGGCAGCCGTCATCACGGGTCAGCCCGACTCCTCCTCCCGATAGGCGGCGGCCTCCTCCAGGTCGAGGCGCCTGAGCAACGTGCGCATCATCTCGTCATCGATGCTGCGGGCGTCCCGCAACCGTACGAACACCTCGCGCTCGGCTTCGATCATCTCCCCCGCCAGTCGTCGATAGGTGTCGTCGGCGGACTCCCCCGTTCGCTCGTTGACCGAGCCGAGCCGCTCCCAGACCGCATTGCGCCGTCGCTCCATCACCGTCCGCAACCGGTCCGCCAGTGCTTGCGGCAGCGCATTGCGCTCGTCCGTCAGCAACTCATCGAGCCGTTCGTCCGCCGCCTCGGACGCCTCATTCTGCGCCTGAGCCTCGGCCAGCGTCTCGGCGTAGCGGTCCTTCTTCGGCAGTTTGAGCAGCCGGATGAGCGCCGGCAGGGTCAGCCCCTGGACCACCAGGGTGCCGATCACGGTGGTGAAGGTCAGGAACAGCACCAGGTTCCGCGCCGGAAAGGGCTCGTCGGCGGCCGTGGTCAGGGGGATGGAGAACGCGATCGCCAGGGAGACGACGCCCCGCATCCCCGCCCAGCCCACGACCACTGGTGCCCGCCAGTCGACGCCCGGCTCCCGCTCCCTGATGCGCGTCGACAGCGTGCGCGGCAAGAAGGTGGCGGGAAAGACCCACAGGTAGCGCATCGCCACCACGAAGACGAAGACCCCGATCGCGTACCCCAGGGATTCGGCGACGCCGTAGGTGCCCAGCCCTTCGAGCACATAGGGCAGCTGGAGGCCGATCAGCGCGAAGACCGTGGACTCCAGGATGAAGCCCACCATCTTCCACACCGCCTCCTCCTGGAGCCGGGTGGCGAAGTCCACCTGCCAGCGACGATGTCCGAGGTAGAGCGCCACGACCACCACGGCGAGCACCCCGGAGGCATGGACCTGCTCGGCGGCGGCGTACGCGATGAACGGAATCAGCAACGACAGGGTGTTCTGGAGCAGCGCCTCCTTCAGATGCGTGCGCAGCCAGTGGATCGGCACCATCAGCAGCAGCCCCACCCCGACCCCGCCGACCGCTGCCAGCAGGAACTCGCCGATCCCCCCGGCCCAGCTGGCCCCTTCACCGATCGCTGCGGCGAGCGCCACCTTGTAGGCGGTGATCGCCGTCGCGTCGTTCACCAGCGACTCGCCCTGGAGGATCGTGGTGATCCGGTTCGGCAACCCCAGCCGGCGGGCGATGGCCGTCGCCGCGACCGCGTCCGGCGGCGCGATCACGGCTCCGAGCACCAGCGCGGCCGTCAACGGCAGTTCCGGGATCAACTGGTGGGCGAGATAGCCGACCGACACCGTGGCGAAGAGGACGTACCCCACAGACAGCAGCGCGACGGGTCGCACATTGGCGCGGAGGTCGAGGTACGAGCTGTCGAGCGCGGCCGTGTGCAGCAGGGGAGGCAGCAGCAGCGGAAGCACGATGTGCGGATCGAGCGTGTAGTCCGGCACCCCGGGGACGTACGCGGCGATCAGCCCGATCGTGACCAGGAGCAGCGGTGGCGGTACGGGTGTTCTGCGGGCGGCTCCCGCGATCACGGCGCTGACCGCGATCAGCGCCACCAGTGGCAATGCGTCCATGCGCCGTCCCTCATGCTCGTCCCTCGGTGTCCTGGGATCCGGCCCGGCCCTGCTCGGCCTCGGTCGGCTGCCCGACCCGTCGCCTGGGCACCCGGCGCCGCTCGTCCGGGCGACAGCATGGCCGATCGGACGGCGAAGCCCCTCCTAACGCCCCCGAACGCCCCGTCGCGCCCCCATACGTCCCGGCACATCCCGTCGCATCCCGTCGTCTCACGCCCATTCCGGCGGTTCGGCGCTCCCAGCGAGAACGTCCGCCCTTCGCGCCGTAACCTGGCGAACATGAGCGAGTGTCCGCACACAGCAGCACTGCCTCGCCCGGAGCCGGCTCCGTCGAGCGAGACCTGTCAGGCGTGCCTCGCCGCGGGGGTCCAGCCCGTGCATCTGCGGCTCTGTCTGGTCTGCGGTTCCGTGGGCTGCTGCGATTCATCGCCGCTGAGGCACGCGAGCGCCCACTTCGCCGAGACCGGCCACCCGGTGATGCGGAGCTTCGAGCCAGGTGAGAGCTGGCGATGGTGCTTTGTCGACGGTTCGATCGTCTGAAGTCTGGGTACGTCAACCCTCCCCCGCATCCTCGCAATTGGGTCACGCAGACCTCTAGCCACTGTGTGTGGCTATATGCCTACCATGAGTGACAGTTGCTGAGGATGGGGGTCCTGCGACACAACGCTATGGATCGCGATAGCGTCGCCGGGCCAGTACTGCTACGCACGGACTGTGTAGCGACGGCTTCGGGATCTTTCTCCCGCGGCCCCGAAAGAGCTTGTACACCTTGGAGGTGAGGGTGTCCCAGATCGCAGGCGAGCCCGGGACCCAGGACTTCGTGGAAGTCCGGCTGCCCGCAGCGGGTGCCTATCTGTCGGTGTTGCGTACGGCCACGGCCGGTCTCGCGGCGCGATTGGACTTCACCCTCGACGAAATCGAGGATCTGCGGATCGCGGTCGACGAGGCGTGCGCCATCCTGTTGCAGCAGGCGGTTCCCGGTTCGGTCCTCAGCTGTGTGTTCCGGCTCATCGACGACTCGCTGGAGGTCACGGTCTCCGCGCCGACGACCGACGGCCGGGCGCCGGAGCGCGACACCTTCGCGTGGACGGTGCTCTCCGCCTTGGCGGGGAAGGTCGACTCGTCGGTCGCCGATGACCGGACGGTCTCCATCAGTCTGTACAAACAGCGCGGCGCCGGCCCCGGGCCGGCATGAGAGACGGGGACGGTCCAGTGCGGAACGAGGACGGTCCGGTGCGCGACGAGGCACCCGCGGTGCATGACTTCCCGGAACAGCAGGCAAGGCCACACCCGGTGGACGGAGTCGACGGCCACCCGGCAGGGGCGGAGCCGGCACAGGTCGGGGGCGCACCCCCCAACTCCGTCGGGGAGGACCTCAGCCAGCCGAGTGTCAGGGGGAGGGCAGATTTCATGACCGACGATCAGCAGCACGATCCACGTGACCGCAGCGGGGCTCGGGCGATGTTCGTCGAGCTCCGAAAGCTCCCGGATGGGTCTGCTGAGAAGGCGGAGCTGCGCAATCGGCTGGTCCGGATGCATCTACCTCTGGTCGAGCATCTGGCCCGACGGTTCCGCAATCGCGGGGAGCCGCTCGACGACCTCACCCAGGTCGCGACGATCGGGCTGATCAAGTCGGTGGACCGGTTCGACCCGGAGCGCGGTGTCGAATTCTCCACCTACGCCACGCCCACGGTGGTCGGCGAGATCAAGCGCCACTTCCGGGACAAGGGCTGGGCGGTACGGGTGCCGCGTCGCCTCCAGGAGCTGCGGCTCTCCTTGACGACGGCGACGGCGGAGCTGTCGCAGCAGCACGGCCGCTCGCCGACCGTGCATGAGTTGGCCGAACGGCTCGGCATCTCCGAAGAGGAGGTCCTGGAGGGCTTGGAGTCGGCGAACGCCTACTCGACGCTCTCGCTGGACGTGCCCGACACGGATGACGAGTCCCCTGCGGTGGCCGACACCCTGGGCTCCGAGGACGAGGCGCTGGAAGGTGTCGAGTACCGCGAGTCACTCAAGCCGCTGTTGGAGGATCTGCCGCCGCGCGAGAAGCGGATCCTACTGCTGCGGTTCTTCGGCAACATGACGCAGTCGCAGATCGCCCAGGAGGTGGGAATCTCGCAGATGCACGTATCGCGGCTGCTGGCCCGCACCCTGGCGCAACTGCGGGAGAAGTTGCTGGTGGAGGAGTAGCGGGGGCTGTCCTCGCTATTCGGGGCTGTTCGGGCCGTGACCGCTCCTGGTGGTCACGGCCCGCTCTGCGTTCCGGGCCGGAGGTCCTGCACCGGCATAGCCGTCACGCTCGGCGATCAAAAAGCGCGGGGCGGTCGGTGGCGGCGAGCTCAGCCATGGTCGGGCGGGAATGCCCCACGTGGCGCGGCAAGGCCGTCTCAGGAGCCCCTGGACGCCCTCTGGGCCCCTGCCGCACCGGCCCTGTCGTCCCTCGTACGCCTGTGACGGTTCGCCCGTCGAGTGTGCCGCCGTGCCTATGCGTCGCGGGCGCCGGGACCGCGGATCCCCAGGGCCTGGGTCGTCGTCGGATTGACGAGGAGCACCAGTCCGGTCACGGCGACGGCGGCGACGAGCATCCCGAGCGGAATCAGTCCGCCCGATGAACGCAGCAGCGTCCACGCGGGGATCAGCGCCATCAGATGGGTGATCATCGCGGGGCCCCGGCTCCAGCTGCGCTGCCCGAGCAGACCGCGGGCGGCGGCCAAGGGCAGTGCGCCGAGCGCGATCATGGTCAATCCGCCCATCTCGGCCTGGGTCGGGCTCTCGGGGCTGCCGAGCAACCCCATCACCAGCATGTAGATGCCGTAGCCGACCAGCGCCAGGCCCTCCAGGCCGGACACGGCCGCGGCGGCGGTCAGGCGGGCGGGGCGGGGGGTCGGGTCAGTACTCACCCCAGCAGGGTAACCGGCCCCACTCCCACCGGGCCGGAGCAGGGTTCGCCGTGCTCAGGAGCGGGCCCGCCGTCCCACCTGGCACCCTCGCGGCCTGCACCCGAACTGGGCCAGGTACCCCCAGGTGGGTACGCTGCCTCACATGCGCGCACTCCTCGTGGTCAACCCAGCAGCTACCACCACCAGTGCACGCACCCGTGATGTGTTGATCCATGCACTGGCCAGCGAGATGAAGCTGGAAGCCATCACCACGGAGTACCGGGGCCACGGCCGTGACCTGGCGCGCCGGGCCGCCGAATCCGGCGAGATCGACCTGGTCGTCGCGCTGGGCGGGGACGGCACGGTCAACGAGGTCGTGAACGGCCTGCTCCACCACGGGCCCGAGCCGGAGGGGCTGCCGCGGCTCGCGGTCGTGCCGGGCGGTTCCACCAATGTCTTCGCCCGTGCGCTCGGGATCCCCAATGACGCCGTCGAAGCCACGGGTGCGATCTTGGACGCGCTCCGCGAGAAGAGCGAGCGGACGGTGGGCCTCGGCCTGGCGTCGGGCACGCCCGGCACGGAGGACGAGTCCGTGCCCTCCCGCTGGTTCACCTTCTGCGCCGGGGTCGGCTTCGACGCCAGTGTGATCGGTCGCGTCGAACAGCAGCGGGCCCGGGGGAAGCGGTCGACCCATGCGCTGTACGTGCGCCAGGTCATGCGCCAGTTCCTGGACGACCCCCACCGCAGACAGGGCGTGATCTCCCTGGAGCGCCCCGGCGCCGATCCGATCACCGATCTCGCGCTCTCCATAGTCTGCAATACGTCTCCGTGGAGCTTCCTGGGCAATCGGCCGCTGTACGCCTCTCCGAAGGCGTCCTTCGACACCGGTCTCGACGTTCTCGGTCTGACCAAACTGTCGACGCCGGCCGTAGCCCGCTATGCCACACAGCTGTTGATGTCGAGCCCCGAGCGAGGGCCGCACGGCAAGCACGCGACGACACTCCACGACCTCACTGACTTCACCTTGAATTCAAAGGTTCCGCTGCCCTTTCAGATGGACGGTGACCATCTGGGGCTCCGTACGAGCGTGACGTTCACAGGCGTACGCCGTGCACTGCGTGTGATTGTGTGAGTGGAAGGGCCTCTAGTCCTTTATCTCGAACGTACGGACTGGACTCCACCCCATAGAAGTACGGCTGTGACCTAGTCGACACCGAGGAATCAAAAAAAAGTTTCCGGAAGGGGTTGTATCCGTCGCCGAGGTTTGCGAGTCTCTTCATGGCGATCGGGACGGCCCGCAGAATCGGCCCCACAGACCGCCAGAACCCCTCCTCTAAACCCTGGACCACGTCGGCGTGTTCGGCGTTCGGCCCTTCCGTTGTGGGGGGATTCGTGAAAGCGTTCACATTCACAAGCAACCTGCATGTCATACAAAGAGAGGTAGCAGCCATGGACTGGCGTCACAACGCCGTTTGCCGCGAGGAAGACCCCGAGCTCTTCTTCCCCATCGGCAACACCGGTCCTGCGCTGCTGCAGATCGAGGAAGCCAAGGCCGTCTGCCGTCGCTGCCCCGTCATGGAGCAGTGCCTGCAGTGGGCGCTTGAGTCCGGCCAGGACTCCGGCGTCTGGGGTGGCCTCAGCGAGGACGAGCGCCGCGCAATGAAGCGCCGCGCCGCTCGCAACCGGGCGCGTAACGCCAGCGCCTGATTGCCACCGCACCGAGCCTGAGCCTCCGGCGGCGCGTACAGAGAGTACGCACTCACCGCCCACGAGTCGCAGCGCGCAGCCAGTAAAACTCACAGCATTCGAGCCCCGGACCATCTTCTCTAGGTCCGGGGCTCGCTGCTGTGCCATTCCTCACGGAGTACGCGGGGAATATCGGGTAAGGCTATTTCTGGGCGCTGACCGGAATGTCGAGCACCACTCGGGTGCCGTGTCCCGGTTCTGTCACAGGAAGCATGTCGAACACGCCGCCCAACTCGCCTTCCACCAAGGTCCGCACGATCTGCAATCCAAGATTTCCGGCCCGTTGGGCATCGAATCCCTCGGGCAATCCACAGCCGTCGTCCTGAATGGTGATCAGCAGCCGGCCCTTCTGCTGAGGGTCGCCGGAGCGTTCTCCGCGGACCGCCGCGACTTCCACGAATCCCCGTTCTCCCGCGGGGAAGGCGTGTTCCAGAGCGTTTTGGAGCACTTCGGTCAACACCATCGACAGCGGGGTTGCGACTTCGGCGTCCAGAACACCGAAGCGTCCCGTTCGACGGCACACGACCCTTCCCGGGGAGATCTCGGCGACCATGGCGATCACCCGGTCCGCGATCTCGTCGAATTCGACCCGCTCGTCGAGGGTCTGCGAGAGCGTCTCATGCACGATGGCGATGGAACCGACCCGCCGTACGGCCTCGTTGAGCGCCTCGCGGCCCTGGGCTGAGTCCATGCGCCGGGCTTGGAGCCTCAAGAGCGCGGCGACGGTCTGGAGGTTGTTCTTCACCCGGTGGTGGATCTCCCGGATGGTCGCGTCCTTGGTAATCAACTCACGCTCGCGACGACGTAGTTCCGTGACGTCGCGCAGCAGGACGAGCGAACCGATCCGGCTGCCCTTGGGCTTCAGCGGAATAGCGCGCAACTGGATCACTCCACCGTTGCCCTCCACCTCCGTCTCCCGCGGCGCATAGCCACTGGCGAGCTTGACCAGGGCTTCGTCTACCGGGCCGCGCGAAGGGGCGAGATCGGCGGTCACTTGGCCGAGGTGATGGCCGACGAGGTCCGATGCCAGTCCGAGCCGGTGGTAAGCGGAGAGGGCATTGGGGCTCGCGTACTGCACGATCCCCTCGGCATCGAGCCGGATCAGTCCGTCACCGACCCGTGGTGAGGCGTCCATGTCGACCTGCTGCCCGGGGAAGGGGAACGTTCCGGCAGCGATCATCTGGGCGAGGTCTGAGGCGCTCTGGAGATAGGTGAGCTCCAACCGCGACGGCGTGCGCACGGTCAGCAGATTGGTGTTGCGCGCGATCACCCCCAGCACCCGGCCGTCCCGGCGCACGGGGATCGACTCGACCCGTACGGGAACCTCCTCGCGCCACTCCGGGTCGCCCTCGCGCACGATCCGGCCCTCGTCGAGCGCGGCATCGAGCAGCGGGCGGCGCCCGCGCGGGACGAGATGGCCGACCATGTCGTCCTGGTAGGAGGTCGGGCCCGTGTTCGGGCGCATCTGGGCCACCGACACATAGCGGGAGCCGTCCCGGGTGGGGACCCACAGGACGAGGTCCGCGAAGGACAGGTCGGAGAGCAGCTGCCACTCCGAGACCAGCAGATGCAGCCATTCGAGATCGGACTCGCCGAGCGCGGTGTGCTGGCGTACGAGGTCGTTCATGGAGGGCACGAGTGCGAGCGTACCCGCGTGGCGGGCGCTCACCGGGGCCGGGCTTGATGAGACTTGATGAGAGATGGATGAGAGTACGAACAAACAGCGCCAGATAGATGGACATCTTCGAATGGTCTAGTCCACAATAACGAGCACAAGAACTTCCGCTCTCCCCGCACAGGAGAGTGGAACCGAGGCCCCGGTGCTCTCTGCCCTGACTGCATCGAGACCTCCCCCACGGCCCGGCGGGCCCGCACACCCGCCCGGCCGGAGCACTCCGGGCTGCGGTGCCGGACGGGTTGAGGGTCCCGTCAGGCGCCGCGGCCCGCGGGTATTTCCGGGCCCGTCGCGGTCCGATCGACGCCAAGACGCCCCTCGGCGCTCAGTGGGTCTCCGTCACCTTCGCCAGGGCCCTCGGCGCATCCGGGTCCTGCCCCCTGGCGATGGTCACCTCGTACGCCAGCATTTGGAGCGGCAGGATCTCCAGCACCGGCTGAAGCTCCTCCACCACACCCGCCGTGGGCAGGACAAAACCCGCCGACGCCGCCGCCACCTGGGGCGCGGGCCCCACCACCACCAGATCGGCGCCCCGGCCGCGCAGCCGGTCGAGGACCGGTTGCAGCGCCTCACCGCCCTTGCCGTCCGTCACCACGGCGATCACCGGGGAGATGTTGTCGACCATCGCCAGCGGACCGTGCAGCAGATCGGCTCCGGAGTATGAGAGGGCCGGGATATAGCTGGTCTCCATCAGCTTCAGCGCGGCTTCCTTGGCAGTGGGATAGCCGTAGCCGCGCGAGGTGATCACCATTCGTTCGGCGAACCGGTAGCGCGATGCCAACTGACGGACCTCGTCCTGGCGCGCGAGCACCTCGGCCGCCAGGTCCGGCAGCACCCGCGCCGCAGCCCCGTCCCCGCCGCGCAACCCCTCCACCAGCAGATAGAGCGACAGCAGCGAGGCCGTGTACGTCTTGGTGGCCGGCAGTGCCTTCTCGGGGCCGGCCAGCACGTCGATGTGGAACTCGGAGACCGCGGCCAGCGGGGAGTCCGGATTGTTGGTGACCGACAGGGTGATCGCACCGGCGTCCCGGGCCGCGCGGGTGGAGGCGACCAGATCGGGCGAGCCGCCCGACTGGCTCACCGTGATCACCAGGACGTCGCGGAGATCGGGGCGGGCGCCATAGGCCGTCGTGGTGGACATCGAGGTCAACCCACAGGGCAGCCCGAGCCGCACTTCCAGCAGGTACTTCGCGTACAGCGCGGCGTTGTCGGAGGTACCGCGGGCCGTCAGCAGGACGAAACGGGGGGCTCGGGCAGCGATCTCGGCGGCGATCTGGCGAATCCTCGGCGCACCGCGGGTGAGGATCCGCTGGAGCACCTCGGGCTGCTCCGCCATCTCACCGGACATGATGCGGCCCGGGCGCTCGCTCTGGTCGGATGACGTCGTGGCGGTCATGCGCTGTGCCTCCAAAGAGCGTTCCGTGCTCCGGGGCGGACGTACTGCTGGCCCCTCCAGCAACCGTGGCGCGCTGCGCTTCCCCGCCTGCGCACAGGGAACGAGGACGACCGAGTGCCTCGACCGGGAACCGCGCGAACCACTGCCACGATCGTACGGTCTGCCGGGTTGACCAGCACGTTCCTGGCCAGAGCTCTGGGCTGGCGCCCAGGCGGCCGGTGCCAGCCGCTTTCACGGTGTACGGGGCACCGCGTGCGCGCGACACTGCCGGGCAGAAAGGGGCATGCAAAAGGGCCGGTGTCGGGCGCGGTCCCCTCCTGCTGTGCCGCGCCCGACACCGGCCCTCCGGGGCGACCGCGAACGAACGCGGTGGTGCTCCCGGGGCTCGTACGAACGGGCCCCTCGTGGCCGTGGTCCTCCCAGTCGGGAGGTGCGGCGGCGAGAGGCCCGCTCCTTGGTTCACCTGCCGGCGATGACCTCCGCCGCGGCCCGGCCGCAGACGGGCGCCGCGCCGAAGGTGGCGATGTGCAGGGCGCCGGTCGGCTCGGCCTGCGGCACCCCCATCTCCACCACGATCGTGTCGGGGCGAGCGGTCACCAGGGCGGTCAGTGCCTCGGCCATCCACGGGTGCCGGTGCGCATCCCGCACCACCGCGACCGTGCGACGCTCACCGGCAGCGCCCAGGACCTTGGCGACCAGCACATCGGTGCCGTCGGCCGTCGCCTGATCGCTGCTGTAGGTCTCCTGGCCGGAGCCGGGCAGCAGCTCACCGATGGCTGCGGCGGCGCCCCAGGGGGTCTCCGCGCCGGCGGCGCAGTTGGCCTCGGGCGAGAACGTCGCCACCTGTACGGGGCCGGTGACGGCATCGTGCTGGGCACCGCGGGTCACCCGCAGCGCCTGGCGGGCGGCGGCGAGACCGACGGAGGCGTCCGGAGCGCGCCGGCCGTCGGGGTGGGCCTGCTCAGCGGTCCACGCGGAGAGCGCGCGAACCCGGCTCGCGGCGTCGACCAGCCGCTCCTCGGGCAGTTCGCCCGAGTGGACGGCGTCCACGATGGCGCCGGCGAGGTCGATGACGGTGTCCTCACCGAAGGAGTCACCACCGGTGCAGATCGCGTCGGCGCCCGCGGCGATGGCGAGCACGGTGCCCCTGGCGACACCGTAGGTGCGCGCGATGGCGCCCATCTCGATGCCGTCCGTGACGATCAGCCCGTCGTAGCCGAGCCCGCCTTCGGACTTGGGGGCGCGCAGCAGGGAGGTCAACACCCGACGGCTCAGGGTCGCCGGGTGCTCGGTGTCGAGCGCGTTGACCATGATGTGCGCCGTCATGACGGCCTTGACGTCCTGGTCGATCGCGGCCTGGAAGGGGATCAGATCCCGCTCCCTCAGTACGGTCTCGGACACCTCGATGCTGGGCAGACCCAGGTGCGAGTCGACCGCCGTGTCACCGTGGCCGGGGAAGTGCTTGGCACAGGCGGCCACGCCGACGGACTGGAGTCCCTCGACCCAGGCTGCCGTGTGCCGGGCGCAGAGCTGGGTGTCGGCGCCGAAGGCCCGGACCCCGATGACGGGGTTGTCGGGGTTGGCGTTGACGTCGGCCGATGGCGCCCAGTTGAAGTTGACGCCGCAGGCGGCCAGCGAGTGGCCGAGTTCACGGGCCACGTCACGGGTGACCGCCAGGTCGTCGATCGCTCCGAGCGCGAGGCTGCCGGGCCAGGACGAGCCGCCCATGACCTCCAGCCGGGTGACGTCCCCGCCCTCCTCGTCGATGGCGACGAGGATGTCGGGGTTCTCCTTGCGCAACTCCGATGTGAGCGCCGCAACCTGCTCGGAGTCCTTGCAGTTGCGGCCGTACAGCGCCACCGAGAGCAGGCCCTGAGCGACGGTGCGACGGACCCATTCGGGTGCCGTGGTGCCTCCGAAGCCTGGCTGCAGAACAGCCAGGGCGTCCGCGTACAGAGGGTCCTGCGCACGGAGTCCGCTGGTCGGGATTCCCACCGGGATCAGCCTTTCACTGCGCCATCAGTAAGGCCGCTGACGGCCTTGCGCTGAAGGAAGACGAAGAGGAGCAGGATCGGAATGGCGAAGATGGTGGAGGCGGCCATGGTGGCGCCCCAGTCGTCGCCGAAGGTGGAGCGGAAGCTGGACAGCCACAGCGGAAGCGTCTGGTACTCCGCGTCCTTGTTGAGCACCAGCACCATCGGGAACTCGTTCCACGCGGTGATGAAGCCGAACATGGACGTCGACATCAGACCGGGCGCGAGCAGCGGCAGGATCACCTTGAGGAACGCCTGACGGCGGGTGCAGCCGTCGACCATCGCGGACTCCTCCAGTTCCTTCGGCACGGCGGCGACGAAGCCGCGGAGCGTCAGGAGGGTGAAGGGCAGCACCATGACCATGTAGAAGAGGGTCAGGGGGATCAGGCTGTTGAGCATGTCGGCGTCGCGCACGATGAAGTAGATCGCGATGACCATGACTTCCCACGGCGCCATCTGGGCCATCATGAAGCCGACGATGAAGCCGCGCCGGCCCTTGAAGCGCATCCGCGCGAGGGCGAAGGACGCCGCCAGCGAGATGATCAGCGAGAAGACGACGGCCAGGACGGTGACGGTCAGCGAGTTGCGGACCAGCGTCCAGAAGTTATCCGCGTTCAGGGCGGTCTCGAAGTGCTGCAGCGTCGGGCTCGTGGGGAACCAGACGGGGGTGTCCGAGACGATGTCCGGCGTCTTCTTGAACGACGTGGCGAACATCCAGTACACGGGGAAGATGAAGCCGACAATCAGCAGTGCGGCAGTGATGTTGGGCCAAAGACGGCCAAGCAGTGAGCGCTGCATCACGCATCCTCCTCTTGCTTCAGGACGATCCGGAGGTAGTACGCGGTGAGCGCCAGCATGATCACGATGGTGAGCATGGCGATCGCCGAGCCCATGCCGTAGTGCTGGTTACCGATGCCCTCGATGTACGCGTACACGGGCAGGATCTCGGTGAGACGGTCCGGGCCACCGGCATTGATCGTGTAGACCTGTACAAACGCCTTGAAAACCCAGATGATCTCAAGGAAGGTCGTTGCGTACAGGAACGGCCGCATGAAGGGGAGCGTGACCGAGGTGAAGCTCTTCCAGGCGCCTGCGCCATCGAGCGAGGCGGCTTCGTAGAGCTCCTTGGGAATGGTGGTCGTCGCTGCGTATAGGTTGATCGCGACGAACGGTATGGACTGCCACACGATGAGCAGCGTGACCACGAAGAACGTGGACATCTGGCTGCCCAGCCAGTTGTATTCCGCCATGTTCTCGAAGCCGAACTGGACGAGGACCCAGTTGACGACACCGAAGCGCTGGGCGAAGAGCCACTGGTAGACGGTGGTGGAAGCGACGACCGGCATGGCCCAGGCGAGGACGAGGCCGATCAGCAGAGCCACGCGCATCCGCTTGCCGAGACGCGCGAGCAGCAGCCCGACGAGCGTTCCCAGCAGCATGATGAGGACGACGTTCGCGGCGGTGAAGGCGATGGAGCGGCCGGTGACCCGCCAGAAATCCGAACCCGTCAGGATTTCCTTGTAGTTGTCAATTCCGTTCCATTCCGTGAGGTGCTGGATCAGCTGCCTCATGTTCAGGTTCTGGAATGACAGGATGCCGTTGTTGATCAGCGGATAACCGAGGAAAACCAAGGTGACCGCGACAGCGGGGAGCAGAAGCAGATAGGGCAGAAGCGCTCCGGCTCGTCTGCTCTCCGGAGGTTTCCCGTGTCCTCCATTGGTCCGCCGGTGGACCTTCATCGGGCCGGATGGCGGCCTCTCGGTCTGCACGGTCATGCTCTTGCCATCTCTTCCTAGGCAACTGGGGGGAAGCAGAAGTCGGGGGCAGCACGTGTGCCTGTAGGGGGGTGGGTTCCGGTCCGGAACCCACCCCCCTACAGCGGGTGCTTACTGCTTCTGCGAGAGACGCTTGTTGAACTCGCCCTCGACCTGCTTGGCAGCGTCGGCCGGGGACTTACCGTTCAGGACCGCGGTCAGGTAGGTCTTGATCGGGTTCGGAGCGTTCTCCACGGCGGCCCACTCGGCGATCAGCGGGGTGGTGCCACCGAACTTGGCGGACGGCGCCGCGGCCTCGGCGACCGGGTTGCCCGCGAGGTTGGAGTTCAGCGACTCCTTGTTCGGGATGACGCCGTTGAGCTTGGCGAGCTGGCCCTCGTACTTGTCGGACAGGGCGAGCTTCAGGAACTCCTTGGCGAGCTCCTTCTTCTTGCTGCCCTCGGCGACGGCGAGGTTGGAGCCACCGAGGAAGACACCCTCGGGCTTGTCGGCCGTCTCACCCGGGATGGTGAAGTAGCCGATCTCCTTCTCGATGGCCGGGTTGGCCTTGATCGCCGTGCCGGCTTCCCAGCCCATGCCGATGAAGGCGCCGGTCTTGCCCTTGGCGAAGATGTCGGCCTGCTGGGGGGTCGCCTCGTCCTTGTCCTTGGGGGCCTTGGAGTAGGACTGGAGCTTCTTGTAGAGCTCGGCAGCCGCAGCGACCTTCGGGTCACCGAGGTTGGAGACCCACTTGTCCCCGTCCTTCTTGACGAGCTCGGCGCCCTGTCCGATGGTCAGGCCGACGAAGTAGTACCAGTTCTGGCCGGGCAGGTAGATCGGCTCTGCCTTGCCCTTGGCCTTGATCTTGTCCAGGGCCGCGTAGAACTCGTCACGGGTCTTCGGCGGCGCGGCGATGCCGGCCTCCTTGAACACGGACTTGTTGTAGAGGACCACGCGGTTAGCGAAGTACCACGGGGTGGCGTACTGCTTGCCGTCGATGACGGACGCCTTGTTCAGGTTCTCGGCCCAGTCGCCGCCGATCTCCTTCTTCAGGTCGCCCAGGTCCGCGAGGCCACCGGTCTTGGCGTAGGCCGCGGTCTGGGTGTTACCGATCTCGAAGACGTCCGGCGGGTTCTCCTCCGAGAGGGAGGTGGTCAGCTTCTGCTGGATGCCGTTCCACTGCTGGACCTCGAACTTGACCTTGGCGCCCGTGGTCTTCTCGAACTCGGCGGTAAGGTCCGCCTGCCACTGGTCGGGGGTGGAGCCGTCCATCGCCCAGACGGTCAGCGTCTGACCCTTGTAGCTATCAGGACCCTTCGACTCGCTGCCCTTGTCGCTGTCCTTGTCGTCGCTGCCGCATGCCACGAGACCGACCATCATGCCTGCGACGCCGATCGCCGCGATGAGCTTGCGCTTCACGCCACCCTCCTCAGGGATGTCTGCAACCCCTGCCCACCGCGAAGCTGATGCCTAGTACTGCTCGTACCGCCAAGCCGATGCCTAGTACTGCTCGTGGGGCTGGGAACTGATCTTTAGTGGTTTAGACCAGCACCCGGAGCTTGGCCTAGACCTTTATGGCTGTCAAGGCTCGACCGGAAGGCCCGACACGTCCGTTATCAGACCGACATCTGACCGTCAGCGTGAAGCCATGACGGAGCGGGCATCCATGTTCAACCGCTCCGACAGAGGCCCCAGACCACAGCAGTATTACCTGGGGCGAGCGGCGTTGGGGGCCGTTCGAGAAGACCGCTCGTCCGACCGTTCGAAAGCCGGCCACACACGGCACACGAGCCGCTGACGCCCCCGGAGACCGAAGGGTCGCAGTGCTCCCGGGGTCGGCCACCACCGTCGACCGCCGACGGGTCCGCCGTCGCCGTGGGGGCTCGACGGGTCGCACCCTTCGAGCCCCCGCGCGGACGCGCCGTCGATCACGGGGCACACTCACACAGGGACGCCTCCGACATTCTCGACGCACTCCCGCCTCGACCCATCACGCGCCGTCCCCCGGTGATCGACAACCGCTGCCGAACCGGCCGCGGACCGGACTCCACAGGTTGCACACAGGAGACGGAGGCACCCTCCCCAAGCCCTCCCGGGTGCCCTGACCGGCCACGCCTTCCGTACTACGGTCTGGCAGCAACATTGCCCGATGGACTAGACCAAGCGTGGTCCCCTCGGTGTATAAGAGGTGCACTCGTGCCCGTTGCCCGGCCGGGCACCCGAGAGGGTGACGCCCTGAGGCCAGCCCATGCCACGATGTGAAACCTAGTGATGGAGGAATCGGTGACGGCAGCAGCACAACAGCCAGGCAAACAAGGCTTGGCCTCGGACGGGGGCGGCACCGAGGGCAGGACGGGCCCTGTCACACGGACCTCGCGCGTGCCCAAGTACTACCGCCTCAAGCGTCATCTGCTGGAGATGACGGAGACCCTCCCCCCGGGCACACCGGTGCCACCCGAACGGACTCTGGCCACCGAGTTCGATACCTCGCGCACCACCGTCCGGCAGGCGCTCCAGGAGCTGGTGGTCGAGGGACGACTGGAGCGGATCCAGGGCAAGGGGACCTTCGTCGCCAAGCCCAAGGTCGCCCAGGCGCTCCAGCTCACCTCCTACACGGAGGACATGCGCGCCCAGGGTCTCGAACCCACCTCACAACTCCTCGACCTCGGCTATGTCACGGCGGATGACCGACTGGCCGAACTCCTGGAGATCAACACCGGGGGCCGGGTACTGCGCATCGAGCGACTGCGGCTGGCGAGCGGGGAGCCGATGGCGATCGAGACCACGCATCTGTCGGCGAAGCGCTTCCCGGCCCTGCGGCGCTCGCTGGTGAAGTACACCTCTTTGTACACGGCACTCGCCGAGGTCTACGACGTCCGTCTCGCGGAGGCGGAGGAGACGATCGAGACCTCGCTGGCCACCCCGCGTGAAGCCGGGCTGCTCGGGACCGATGTGGGACTACCGATGCTGATGCTCTCCCGGCACTCGGTCGACGCCAACAACGAACCGGTGGAATGGGTCCGGTCCGTCTACCGGGGCGACCGCTACAAGTTCGTGGCACGTCTACGTCGCCCGCTCAACTAGACCAGCCGGTCCGGGACCGCCCCGGCTCCGGGAACTCCCCCGGACGGCACCACCAACCCCTCACGCCCAAACCTGCTGAACCTGCTGAACCTGCCAATAAACGACGACACCAACGACACCGACGGCCCGGTCCGCACCGGCCGTGCGGACGGCCGCCGGAAACGGCCGCCCTCGTCGCGCGACCCGATCACCCCCACCGGGCCCTCCCAGCGCGCGACGACCCCGCGCCCTCCCGCCCCCTCGTGCGATCCGCACGAGATCGCCGATCGGCGCAGCGGTAAGCGACCTTGCCCGGGAGTCCCCAGCTGGTGAACGGCGTCGAACCGCCGGTCACGAGCCATCCGCTGTTGAGCGGTTTCGGGTTTGCGGTTTCGGCATTTCTCCGGTGGAACGGTACGTGGCCGACAACGGCTATCCGCCGTGGTGCCCCCCATTGCCGCCCGGCACTTCGAAACCCTCCATGCGTACGGGAATTCCCGCGATGTAGGGGAAAGCCCGGGTGCCGAAAGTCCATGTCGAAGCACTGACACCTGCGGACACGGTCCCACCAGGGCCTTTCATCGCCCTCCGGCAGCTCGGCATCCGGCTTGGTGATCGACGGACGGCTCCTCTCGTTCGTATCTCCATTCGCACTCTCCTTCATGTCGCCTTCTCATGGCGTCATGGCGTCATGGCGTCGGTTGAGCGGGGCCGTTCCACACCGCGCGGCTTTCTCCACCCCTCAGCCTTCCGCGGATCGGTCCCCATTCCGTGCGCACCCGGGCGCTTCTGGCCTGCGCCCACGCGCGGATACGCGTGGGCACGGATCGCCCATCGGATCGCGCACACCGGATTCGACGGGGTCGTACGCACCCGTCCGTGCGTCCGCTGTGCCCACTGTGCCCGCTGATTCCTGCCCCGGCACCCAAGCACGGGCACCGCCACGGAACGAGGAACCATCGCCGAGCCCGTGACCCCGATGCCGTGGGCAAGAAGCCCCGTGGCCGTCCCTGAGAACCCCGCCGACGCCCCTGCGAACCCGTCGAACGGCCGTCACCGACCCCTCGAACCCAGGCTTTCCAGGGCCACAGCCCCTACGCCGCAAGGGCCCCGGCTTCCCCCTCGCATTCCGCCACGACACAACATGTGGGGGGTACTTCCAGCATGCCCCCCCACATGTATGCTCATCTCGCTGTCGTCGCAGAGGAATCCGGTGCGAATCCGGAACTGTCCCGCAACGGTATGTCGTGGTGCGCTTTGTCGTACCTGTACGAGTCCGGCCGACTGCCGACAGCGCGCCCGGTTCAACCGATCCGGGTGCCCAGACGTCCGGGCCTCGCGGTTGGGCCGGGGGACGCCGCACAGTGCTGCCCCAAGTCGGGCATGCGCTCGGGCGGCCCTGCCCTCCCCGCCCGTCGGCCCGCGAGCCGAGCGAGGGAGAGCACCACGTGACCATCGCGCCTGCCGATCCGGTTTCAGGCACCGCCGACATCTCCGAGCAGATGCCGCAGCAGGTTCCCCCGTCGCGGAACGGCGAGGACGGACCGGGAACCGCATTGCTGCGGACCCTGACCGATCTGACCGCCGATCTGCCGGACACCGACCCCGGTCGGGTCGCCGCCGCTGCGCTGCGCGGACGGAACGCCGGATCAGACACGGCCGAACTCCGTGGACTCGCCACCGATGCCGCCGCCGGACTGATCTCCGAGGACCCGGCGTACTCCCGGCTCGCCGCCCGGCTGCTGACCCTCACCATCGCCGAAGAGGCCGAGAGCCAGGGAGCATCCTGCTTCTCCGCGTCCGTCGCCGTCGGCCACACCGAGGGTCTGATCGCCAACCGCACCGCCGCGTTCGTGACGCTCCACGCCGAACGCCTCGACGCGACCCTCGACCCCACGGCCGACGACCGCTTCGGCTACTTCGGGCTGCGCACCCTCTACAGCCGCTACCTGCTGCGGCACCCCATCACCCGTCAGGTCATCGAGACGCCCCAGCACTTCATGCTGCGCGTCGCCTGCGGCCTGGCGGAGGACGACTCCGTACGCGCCCTCGACGAGGTCACCGCGCTGTACCGGCTGATGAGCCGGCTGGACTACCTGCCGTCCTCACCCACCCTGTTCAACTCGGGCACCCGCCACCCGCAGATGTCGTCCTGCTATCTGCTGGACTCGCCCCTGGACGAGCTGGACTCGATCTACGGCCGCTACCACCAGGTCGCCCGGCTCTCCAAGCACGCGGGCGGCATCGGGCTCTCGTACTCCCGCATCCGTGCCCGCGGCTCTCTGATCCGCGGCACCAACGGGCACTCCAACGGGATCGTGCCGTTCCTGAAGACGTTGGACGCCTCCGTCGCCGCCGTCAACCAGGGCGGCCGACGCAAGGGCGCTGCCGCCGTCTATCTGGAGACCTGGCACGCGGACATCGAGGAGTTCCTGGAGCTGCGCGACAACACCGGCGAGGACGCCCGGCGCACGCATAACCTCAACCTCGCCCACTGGGTGCCGGACGAGTTCATGCGGCGGGTCGACACCGACGGTGAGTGGTCGCTGTTTTCCCCGTCCGACGTCCCCGAGCTCGTCGACCTGTGGGGCGATGACTTCGACGCCGTGTACCGGCGCGCGGAGGCCCAGGGCCTGGCCCGCAAGACCATGCCCGCCCGAGAGCTCTACGGGCGGATGATGCGTACCCTCGCGCAGACCGGCAACGGCTGGATGACCTTCAAGGACGCGGCCAACCGCACCGCCAACCAGACCGCCGAGCCGGGCCACACGGTCCACTCGTCGAACCTGTGCACGGAGATCCTTGAGGTCACCGACGACGGCGAGACCGCCGTGTGCAACCTGGGCTCGGTCAACCTCGGTGCCTTCGTCGTCGACGGCGCCGTCGACTGGGAGCGGCTGGACTCGACCGTCCGTACCGCCGTCACCTTCCTCGACCGCGTGGTGGACATCAACTTCTACCCGACCGAGCAGGCGGGCCGCTCCAACGCGCGCTGGCGCCCGGTCGGCCTCGGCGCCATGGGCCTCCAGGACGTCTTCTTCCAGCTGAAGCTGCCGTTCGACTCGCCCGCCGCCCGGGCCCTCTCCACCCAGATCTCCGAGCGGATCATGCTCGCCGCCTATGAGGCGTCCTGCGCACTCGCCGAGCGCCACGGCACCTTCCCCGCCTGGGAGAAGACCCGTACGGCCCGCGGTGTGCTGCACCCGGACCACTACGGCGTCGAACTGCACTGGCCCGAGCGCTGGGCCGCCCTGCGGGAGCGGATCGCGACGACGGGCATGCGCAACTCGCTGCTGCTCGCCATCGCCCCGACCGCGACCATCGCTTCCATCGCCGGTGTGTACGAGTGCATCGAGCCCCAGGTCTCCAACCTCTTCAAGCGCGAGACGCTCTCCGGTGAGTTCCTCCAGGTCAACAACTACCTGGTGGAGGAGCTGAAGCGGCTCGGTGTCTGGGACGCGACCACGAGGGAGGCGCTGCGCGAGTCCAACGGCTCGGTGCAGGGCTTCACCTGGGTGCCGGCCGAGGTGCGCGAGTTGTACCGCACGGCGTGGGAGATCCCGCAGCGCGGCCTGATCGACATGGCAGCCGCGCGCACCCCGTTCCTCGACCAGTCCCAGTCGCTGAATCTCTTCCTGGAGACGCCGACCATCGGGAAGCTCAGCTCGATGTACGCCTACGCCTGGAAGCAGGGCCTGAAGACGACGTACTACCTGCGGTCGCGACCGGCCACCCGGATCGCCCGTGCGGCCTCCGGCACCACGAACGCCGTCCCCACCCCTGCCCCTGTCCCCGCGCAGCAGACCCCCGAGACCACCGAAGATGCGGTCGCCTGCTCGCTGGAGAACCCCGAGTCCTGCGAGGCGTGCCAGTAATGCCCACCCCCCAGCCCGTCAAGAACCTGCTCGACCCCGGCTTCGAGCTCACCCTGCGCCCGATGCGCTACCCGGACTTCTACGAGCGCTACCGGGACGCGATCAAGAACACCTGGACCGTCGAGGAGGTCGACCTCCACTCGGACGTGTCCGACCTCGCCAAGATGACCCCGGCCGAGCAGCATCTGATCGGCCGGCTGGTCGCCTTCTTCGCGACCGGTGACTCGATCGTCGCCAACAACCTCGTGTTGACGCTGTACAAGCACATCAACTCCCCGGAGGCACGGCTCTACCTCAGCCGTCAGCTCTTCGAGGAGGCCGTGCACGTCCAGTTCTATCTGACGCTGCTCGACACCTACCTCCCCGATCCGGAGGACCGCACCGCGGCGTTCGCGGCCGTGGAGAACATCCCGTCCATCCGGGAGAAGGCGCAGTTCTGCTTCCGTTGGATGGACTCGGTCGAGAAGATCGACCAGTTGGAGTCGCAGTCCGACCGGCGCCGGTTCCTGCTCAACCTCATCTGCTTCGCCGCCTGCATCGAGGGGCTGTTCTTCTACGGCGCCTTCGCCTACGTGTACTGGTTCCGCTCCCGCGGTCTGCTGCACGGTCTGGCCACCGGGACGAACTGGGTGTTCCGCGACGAGACCATGCACATGAACTTCGCGTTCGAGGTCGTGGACACGGTCCGCAAGGAGGAGCCCGAACTCTTTGACGACGCACTCCAGCAGCAGGTCACGGACATGTTGAAGGAGGCCGTGGAAGCGGAGCTCCAGTTCGGTCAGGACCTGTGCGGCGACGGACTGCCGGGCATGAACACCGAGTCGATGCGGGAGTACCTCCAGTGCGTCGCCGACCAGCGGCTCACCCGGCTGGGCTTCGCCCCGGTGTACGGCTCGCAGAACCCGTTCTCGTTCATGGAGTTGCAGGGCGTCCAGGAGCTGACCAACTTCTTCGAGCGCCGTCCGTCCGCCTACCAGGTGGCCGTCGAGGGGTCCGTCGACCTGGACGAGGACTTCTAGGCTGCGGCAGTCGGCCATGTCGTTGTGCGCCCCCGGTCCGGGGCCGGTTCTCCTACCGGCTCCGGGCCGGGGGCGCTGTCTGTTGGGTAGGCACGCCCCGCTGCGGTGTGGTGTGAGGCAGGACGCACACCGCGCTACCGGCCGACGCCGCACGTGCTGGGGACCGGGTCGGCCGGGTACGCGTCGCCGATGACGCCGGGGTGGGAAGCGTCACCGCTGGCCCCGGCTTCGGGCCCGCGGTCGCTCGCGGCGGTCCCGATCGGGGTGAACCGCAACGGAACCGCGACCGGTGCCGCATCCGGCCGGACGGGGCCGGTGGGCGGAACGAGCTCGGCAGCCCGGATCAGGGGGGCGTCTTCGCGCTCAGCCGCCCGGAGTTGACGGTCGACGGAACGATCTCTGACATGGCCGACAAGCGAGGGAAGTACGAGAAGGGTGAGAAGTCCCAGGACGATGAGGTAACCGAGGAATGTGTCCATGTCCTCTACTGTCCTGCCGCCGCAGCAGAAAAGTCAGTGGCAGGACTGTCATGGATCATCGAATTACTGCCACACTCGATCCATGTTGAAGAATGTCGCCACCGTGCTTCTCGAAGGCGTACATCCCTTTGAACTCGGCGTGATCGGTGAAGTGTTCGGCCTGGACCGCAGCGACGACGGCATGCCCGTCTACGACTTCGCGGTGGTGTCCGCCACGCACCGGACCCTGGCCACCCATGCCGGCTACTCCATCACCACGCACCACGGTCTGGAGCGACTGGACGCTGCGGACCTCATCGCCGTGCCCACGGGGGGCGACTATCCGACGCGCGACTATCCCGAAGACCTCCTGGCGGCTCTGCGCCGGGCCGTGGACCGGGGCGCCCGGGTGCTGAGCGTCTGCACCGGTGCCTTCGTCCTCGGCGCCGCCGGACTGCTCGACGGCCGCCGCTGTACGACCCACTGGCGCCATGCCGAGGCCCTCGCGAACCGCTATCCGCACGCCGTCGTCGATGCCGACGTGCTGTACGTGGACGAGGGGTCGATCATCACATCGGCGGGCACGGCGGCGGCGATCGACGCCTCGATCCATGTGCTGCGTCAGGAGCACGGCCCGGAGATCGCCAACCACGTCGCCCGACGCATGGTGGTCCCGCCGCACCGCGACGGCGGCCAGGCGCAGTACATCGAACGGCCACTGCCGCGCACCCGGTGCGACACCGTGGGAGAGGTACTCGGCTGGATGGAACGCCACCTCGACCGGGAGATGAGCGTGGACCAACTCGCCGCCCGCGCCCATATGTCCACCCGGACCTTCGCCCGCCGCTTCCAGCAGGAGACCGGAACCACGCCGTACCGCTGGCTGCTGCGACAGCGGGTCCTGCTGTCACAGGAACTCCTGGAGTCCACGGACGAAACGGTCGACGCGATCGCGAGCCGCTCGGGCTTCGGCAATGCGGCGGCCCTGCGCCACCACTTCCTCCGTACGCTCGGCACCACGCCCAACGCCTACCGCCGCACCTTCCGCGGTCCGGTACCGGTGGGATAGGCGCGAACAGACACGAGCGGGCCCCGGCACCGAGTGCCCGGGCCCGCTCGTCGCACGGTCAGTCGTTGGCGACGACCGCGTAGCGCGGAGTGCCCTCGGCCATCTGCTGCAGCGCGTCCTTGCGGTCCCGCTTGGAGAGCCGGTCGATGTAGAGGTACCCGTACAGGTGGTCGGTCTCGTGCTGGAGGCAGCGGGCGAAGTAACCCTGGCCGCGCACCTTGATGGGGTTGCCTTCGAGGTCCTGGCCGCGCACGACCGCATGGTCGGGGCGGGCGAGCGAGGCGTAGGCCGTCGGCACGGAGAGGCAGCCCTCGTTGGAGTCGTCGAGGTGACGCTCCTCGGGGGGAAGCTCCTCAAGCACCGGATTGACGACGTACCCGACGTGACGCACACCGTCGTCGTCCGGGCAGTCGTAGACGAAGACCTTGAGGTCCACGCCGATCTGGTTGGCGGCCAGCCCCACGCCCTCGGCGGTGCGTTGGCTGGCGAACATGTCGTCGATCAGCGCCGCAAGCTTGTCGTCGAACTCCGTGACGTCCTTGCACTCCTTGTGGAGCACCGGATTGCCGACGACCGTGATGGGGCGCGAGGTGCCGCGCTCGCGATGTGCGAGCTCACGTGCCTCGCAGTCTTCCGTGTCCACGACGAAACCATCATTGACCTGCTGGTCCGTCTCCTGCTGCGACGCCATGTCAGCCGTACGCCTTCCTCAGTACCTAGTGAATGCCCAGTGCCCGCCCTGTGGGGCCCATGTCTGCCCGCGTCAGCCGGTTGGTGCGGTCGCGCTGTGCCCCTCCACACTACGGGCAGCGTTCAGCAGACCTCTTCGAGATCGCGCCACTCCCGAGTGTCCGGACTGTCGGATACCCAGCCGTCCAGCAGACCGCGCACCAGCCCCGCGGGGGCCGCGATCCCGCACTCCCGCTCCGGGGACCACAGATCGCCGGACGTACGGTGACCGAGTGGTCCCGGCTGACCCGGCTCGCTGTGATCGTGCGGATCGAGGTGCTCCCCCTCACCCTCGGCGCTCGGCATCCTGCTCTCGGAGCAGGCGCGACAGAGCAGCCGTACGGATGACGACCAGTCCTCGGCGGCGAATCCCGCGTCGGACGCCAATTGCTCCAGCGCGTCCCGGTCGGCCTCGGTGGCGGCCTCCAGCAGGACCACCCAGGTGGGGACGGGCGAGGGCGCCCACAGCTCGATCTCGTCGAAGACGGGGTAGGCAGGTCCGGCGGATGTCGTTCGCTCACCGTTGGGCACGCCGTCGTGGAGGACGACCTCGCCCCAGCGCCGCCCGGAGGAGGGCAGGGGGATCGAGAGCACTTCCATCCGGGCGGGGTCGAGCCGCCGCCCCCAGACGACCTCTGCCTCGCCCTCAGGCGAGAGCCGCACGGCCGCACTGCCCAGGTTCATGCCGACGGCGGCGCCGCTCGGCCCGGCGCCCACACCGCTGCGGGTGGGCAGACCGGGCACCTTGAGTCCGTACGCCTGCCAGGCGCGGCGGGCCAGCGGCCAGTCCTGCAGCGCGGTGGCCGCGATGCCCACGTTCCACCAGTCGGGGGCTCCGGTCTCCTTGTCCAGGAGGGCCACGGCCCGCAGTCCTGCGGCGCGCGCCTGCTCCCAGTCGTGCCGGAACTTGTGCAGCAGAGCCAGATTGAACCAGGACTCCGAGAGCCAAGGCTCCAGATCGGCAGCCCTGGTCAGCAGCGCGCCCGCATCTTCGTACCGGCCGTCGCCGATCAGCGTGAACGCGCGGTCCGTGGCCTGCCGCCACGAGGCGGAGGGCCGATGCCGTACCTTCCCGAAGATCTTCACGATTCCCGCCTGCCGATCGCTCGGGGAAGTTCCCCCGGACGCTCTGTGTGTGTCTGCTTGACGCAGGTTCTCTGTCCTCTTTCGCATCCAACCATGCCCGGTCGACGGCTGGCTCATTACCCATGGGTTACCCAGGCTGGAGGGGTGCCAGACCCGCCTGGAGCGTTCCTGGATCACGCCTGGCGCACCGGTGCCTGTGTACCCCGCGCCAGCACCCTGGCCAGCGCTTCGACCACTTCCCGTTGATGGTCGGCCTCGGGGGCGAGCCGCAGCCGCTCCAGGGCCGCCAGCGCCCCGCCCGCGCCCCCTCCATGTGCCCCGGTGAGATCGTCGTATGCATTGACCGTTCGGACGATCCGAGCGGCCAGCGGCTGTTCGAACGAGGGGTCGGCCTGGCGTTCCACGATGATGGCCACGGCGGGTGGCACACCGGTCTGGCGGGCGACGGCTCCGCTGAGCAGGGCGATCCGACGCTGCTCGGCCACCGGGAGTAGTGCCGTCGCCCCGTCGGGTACCGGGTCCACCAGGGAGAGCTGTCCGATGTCGTGCATCAGGGCCGCGTACTCCAGCACGGTGAGGTCCTTGCCCGCGAGCCCGACCTCCCGGCCGACCGCGCAGCTCAGCTCGGCGACCCGACGGGCGTGGCCGGGCGGGGTGTAGCCGGCGATCTCGGTGGCGCGGGCCAGGGAGACGATGGTCTGGCGATAGGTGGCGCGGACGCCCTCGTACCGCCGGAAGGAGAGCTGGGTGAGCAGGAGCGGTACGCAGAAGACGGGCAGGGCCCAGAGCCCGGCTGCGGCCACGGCGAGGGCGATGACGGCGCCGGTGGCGCAGACCGCGGAGCCGATGCCGAGCAGCGCGCGCAGTTCGTCCCGGAGCAGGGACAGATAGGGGAAGCCGGTGCGGGCCCTGAGCATCACGGCGGCGAGCACGGCGTCGCACAGGGCGGTGAGGAGCAGCAGCACCAGGAGGAACAGTGCGTAGTAGGACTCGTCGGACCACAGGGGCAGCTCGCCCGAGTTGTAGAGCGGCTGAAAGCAGACTGCGGCGAATCCGACGGTGAGCACCCGACGGACGACGTGGTCGGGCGAGGGCCCTCGGCCGCGCGCCACGTGGGGGACGATGCCGATGAGCACGGCGGCGAAGACGACGGTCGTGACCTGGAAGACGCCGTGGCTGGTGGGTCCGCCGCCGCACTCGCCGAGCAGGGCGTAGGCCAGCGCACCGGCAGCGCCGAGCGGTGCGGCCTCGCGCTCCGAGGGGACGGTGCCGCAGCGGGCCAGTTCACCGATGGCGATCAACGCGCCGAAGGCCAGTGCCACGGTCGGTTGGTGTACTCCGTGCCACAGGGTGGCGGCGAGGGCGGTGCAGACCAGCGCACCGGCGGCGAGGTAGATCAGGGCGATCACGGTGGCGCCGGTGACCCCGGGCGCCGGTATCGGGCTCGCGGTGCCCCCGAAGGGGCGCGGGTCGCTCGCTGGTGGGGGATTCATCAGGGGTCCCCCGCGGGGCGTTCGCCGGCTCGGTGGGCGGACGGTTCATCCGCGGCGGCCCACCGACCCGCGCTGCCGTGGGCGAAGACCCGTACCGGTTGGGCCGGGATGTCGTGCGTTTCGGGCCGATCACGCCGGCCCCACGTGCCCTGGGGCAGTGGCTCGTCGGAGGTGACCTCGGTCTCCCAGCCGTGACGGTCGAGCGCGCGCACGAGGGCGTGCACCATCCGGGGGTCGAACTGGGTGCCCGCGCAGCGCTCCAGTTCGGTCAGGGCGGTGGTCACCGGTCGGGCGCGGCGGTAGGAGCGGGTCGAGGTCATGGCGTCGAAGGCGTCGGCGACGGCCACTACCCGGGCGCACTCCGGGATGTCGTCCCCGGCCAGTCCGTAGGGGTAGCCGGTGCCGTCGACCCTCTCGTGGTGGTGCAGGATCGCGGCCCGGGCCTCGCCGAGGAAGCCGATGCCACGCACGATCTCGTGACCGTACTCCGGGTGCAGTTCGATGACCCGCCTCTCCTCGGGGGTGAGGGGGCCCTCCTTGCGGAGCACGCGGGTGGGGACGCCGAGTTTGCCCACGTCGTGCAGGATCCCGGCGAATCGGATGACCTCGATCCGGTCTTCGGCCAGGCCCAGTTCGCGGGCGATGAGGACCGAGGCGCGGCCGACGCGCTCGCTGTGGCCACGGGTGTAGCGGTCCTTGATGTCGACGGCCTGCACCAGGGCGCGGATGGTGGCCTGGTAGGCCGTGCGTTCGCGGTGGTACTGGGCGAAGAGCCAGCAGGAGATGTACATCGGGAGCAGGACGAAGAGGGCTGAGGGCCAGCCGTAGGGGCTCTGCCAGAGCACCGCCATCATCAGCCCGGCCAGTCCGTGGACCAGATGGGGCAGGAGTGCACCGAGGACGGGTCCGTGCCAGCCGGCCCGCAGGGGGGTGCGCTCGGCCGTGGCCAGGATGCCCGCTTCGAGGACGGTCAGCACCAGGCAGAAGGCGAGCGCGCCGGCCGCGCCGGGGAGCAAAACGAGGGGGAAGTCGATGGGACTGGGCCCGGGGCCGGGCGCGTGGTCGCCGCCCAGCAAGTCATAGGTCTGTGCGGCGCCCCAGATGGCGAGGGCCAGTTGGGCGGCGCGCCAGATGCGGCGCAGGGCGGCCGGGCGGCGCTCGACCCGTCCCACGAGTGCTCCGGGGATGGCGACCAGAAGGGCTGCGGACGGTGGCAGCAGGAACGCGGCGGCCAGCAGGACCGGGAAGAAGGATCCCGCGCTGACGGGGACGGACCGGCCGAGATGTCGGCAGCGGGCGGGCAGTTCGCAGGCCGCGTAGAGCCCTGCGAGCAGTGCCACGGCCACCCAGTTGATGCCGGCCCCCGGCCGCAGGGCGGGCAGGGCGAGCAGCACGGTGCTGAGCACTGCGCAGAGAATGTACGCGTGTGCCGCGGCCGGTACGGACCTCAACTCCCCGCCCCCTTCTCACCTCGCGCGTCACGCTAGCGAGTTGGGGCGCCTGGGGCGGGTGGTCGGGGAGCCGTTCGCACAGACGAGTGACACCGGGCGCGTACGAAGGTGTCGAACTGGCATTCTAGTCGAATGCTCGGCGGTGGCCGTACGGCAAAAGGGTGCACCGCATCCGCTGCGGCGCACCCTCATCGGACGTCCTGTCGGACGCCTTCAACTCACTCGCCCTGGACCTCCGCCGGGCCCACCGTGGCGCGCGACGCGCTCTGCACGTCCTCGTCGGGCACGGTCTGCCCGGAGCGGATCAGATCGATCCGGCCCATGACCTTCGCCCGCAGGTCGGTGGGGACGTCGTCCTGCCCGCAGCAGCGCTTGACGAGCTTCTTCACCGCCTGTTCCAGCCCGTACTTCTCCAGGCAGGGAGAGCACTCCTCGAAGTGAACCTCGAACTTGGTGCAGTCACCTTCGGGCATCTCACGGTCGAGGAACTCATAGAGGTGGTCGAGAACCTCTGAGCAGTCCGTCTCGTGCGGCTCTCCGCAGCTCATGAGCCCGAGCCTTTCGCTTCGTTCGACTCCCCCGCACCGGCCGGGACGAGACCGCGCTCACGGGCGTAGTCCTCCAACATGCCGCGCAGCTGTCGACGGCCCCGGTGCAGGCGGGACATCACCGTCCCGATGGGTGTACCCATGATGTCCGCGATCTCCTTGTACGCAAAGCCTTCTACGTCGGCAAGATAGACCGCGATGCGGAACTCCTCCGGAATGGCCTGGAGCGCGGCCTTCACGTCGGAATCCGGAAGATGGTCGAGGGCCTGCGACTCGGCGGAACGCAGACCTGTCGACATGTGCGACTCGGCGCGCGCCAGCTGCCAGTCCTCGATCTCCTCGGCAGCGCTGCGCTGGGGCTCGCGCTGCTTCTTGCGGTACGAGTTGATGAACGTGTTCGTCAGGATCCGGTACAGCCACGCCTTGAGGTTGGTGCCCTCGCGGAACTGGTGGAACGAGCCGTACGCCTTGGCGTAGGTCTCCTGGACGAGATCCTCGGCATCGGCCGGATTGCGCGTCATGCGCAGCGCGGCGGAGTACATCTGGTCCAGGAAGCCGAGGGCGTCCCGCTCGAAACGGGCGTTGCGCTCCGCAGCCGTCTCCGCGGGCCGTGACGTCTCCGCGGGCTCTGCGTCTGCCTGTGCCGCCTGGCCGTCGTCGGTCCCAGTGACCGGACCCACCTCCTCCAACGCTGTGGCGGGACCGAAAGTGGACCCGCTCGAATCGGAGAATAGTCGACCTTCGGTGGCCAGCTCCTGTCGACCGGCTCCGCCCGGCGCCCGAACAGCGGCGGTCTTCGCCGCCGTCAGCACGGACCACTCCAGGTCAGCGCTGTGCGTACGGCGGGGGCAGATGGTCGAACTCATGCGAGGTACTCCCTACTCCGAGCTCGGATGACTCAGGTCCTGACATCCGCTGCAACAGACCCGGGGCACCCGGCATTCCCGTCCTCGTCACGCCTCGGCCAACAGGGGATGCAGCCAATCCCGTACGGCTTCGGTGATGAGCGTCACGGTGTCCTGTTCGGTGCGGCCGGAGCGCTTGGGTACGGCAAAGGCATGATCGGCGTCGGGGATCCGAGTGAGCGTGTACGCGCCTTCGGGGAACTCCTCCGGGGTGCCGAAGGGGTCACGGGCGCCCTGGACGACGAGCGTGGGGACCTCGGTGCCGAGGAGTTCCACCGCCCGGGAACGCTCCGGACGCCCCGGCGGATGGAGGGGAAAGGCCAGGGCGAGGACGGCGGCGGCATCGAGCTCCGTGGCCAGCCGGCAGGCCACCCGGGCTCCCGCGCTGCGTCCCGCGGCGACGACGGGAAGGCCGGATCCGCACAGGCTGGGCCACACGCCCCGCCAACCACGGTCGAGGGTGGCGGGGGCGGGCGCGACCTTCTTTCCCGCCACGCGCCAGGGTTGCTCCACGAGGGCGACGCTCACCCCGTGCGCGGGCAGCGCGGCGGCGAGGCCCGCCAGATCGCGGGCGTGGACACCGCCACCGGCGCCATGGCCGAGGGCGAGCACCAGACGGGGGTGAGCGGCGTGGTGCCAGTTGATGCGCGCGGTCCCGGCATCGGTCTCGACCAGCTCGGTGCTCGGGGCCGGCAGGGCACCCGCTTCAGGGCTCATGCTCACGGCCTGCCAGCCTTCGCCGCCGCTGTGGTGTCTGTCGCGTTGTCGGCGTTCATGTCCTTCGTGGCACCGGTGACGGCGGTGGCGCCCGGTCCCGTGTGGTCACGCGTACGGGTCGCTGGGGAACTGGTGCGGCGGTGATTCACGCACCCATCCTGCCCCGCCCCACCGCCCACGCCGGGCAAGACCACCCCGACCTGGTCGCGTCGGGAGGGGACACCGCAGGTCCGAGCGGGTCAGAACAGCGTGCTCTCCTCCGGTGCGGCCAGCTCCGCCAGCAGTTCCGGCCCGTTGTTGCGGACGTTACTGACGGCCGTGGGAACGGCGTAGGCCCGCATCAGCCCCTCGGGCGGCGGCTCCAACAGCGACTTCAACTGCTCCAGGTCCGTGCGCGAGGGGTCCAACCAGTCGTCCCAGCGGTCCGGGGTCAGCATCAGCGGCATCCGGGGGTGGATGTCCGCCAGGGAGCCCGGACCGTCGGCCGGCGCCACCCCCAGCGGCCCCTGCTCCGCCTCGGTCGTGAGCACGGTGCAGGTGACCCACCAGGCCCGGGGGTGCTCGTCGGGGAGGGTGCGGTCCCGCCAGAACTCGTACAGGCCCGCCATCGCGAAGATCGAGCCGTCCGCGGGAGTGACGAAGTACGGCTGCTTGCGGGGTCGCTTCTTCTTCCCCGCCTCTTCCAGCTGTCGTTCGTCGACGCCGGTGACCCACTCGTAGTACCCGTCGGCGGGCAGGATGCAGCGGCGTGAGGCGAAGGGGCGACGGAAGGAGGGCTTTTCGTGCACGGTCTCGGACCGGGCGTTGATCATCCGGGCTGCCCCCTCGGGATTCTTCGCCCAGGACGGCACAAGCCCCCACTTCAAGGTGCGCAGCTGGCGAACCGGACGCGGGTCATCGGCGTCTTTCAGAGGGCGTTCGAGGATCGCGTAGACCTCTTTGGTCGGGGCCACGTTCCAGTCGGGCGCCAAGGTCTCCTTCGGCTCCCACTGCTCCACGTCGAAGACCTCGACCAGGTCTTCGGGCTTACGACTCGCCGCATACCGTCCGCACATAACTGCAACACTGCCACTTCGGAACGCCGTCCAAGGAGCCGCCCCAGAAATGGATATGATCCATTCCGCTTCCCGTGAGTCCCTGGCCTCCTCCGCGCCCGAGGGCCGGACGGACCCGGTGCTGGCCGCCGACTCCATCGGGCGATCACTCAGTGATCTCTGGGACCGGGTCATCAGCACCCAGCCCGCCCCGGAACAGTGGCTCGTCATAGCCACCGCGGTGCTCGCGCTCGCCGCCGTGGCACCGCGTCCCCTGTGGCGACTGTCCCGCAACGCCATCACCATCGCCCACGAGGGCGGCCACGGCCTGATCGCCCTGCTGACCGGCCGCAGCCTGGAGGGCATCCGGCTGCACTCGGACACCAGCGGGCTCACCGTCAGCCGTGGCAAACCCACCGGCCTCGGCATGATCCTCACCGCAGCCGCCGGCTACACCGCCCCGCCCCTCCTCGGCCTCGGTGGTGCCTGGCTGCTCGCAGCCGGACACATCACCCTGCTCCTATGGCTGGCCACGGCGCTGCTCCTGCTGCTGCTCGTCATGATCCGCAACGCCTACGGCGCCCTGACGGTGATCCTCACCGGTGCCGCCTTCCTGCTGATCTCCTGGCTCGCCGGCTCCGAGGTCCAAGCGGCCTTCGCGTACACCGCCGTCTGGTTCCTCCTACTCGGAGGCGTGCGCCCGTCCTTCGAACTCCAGGTCAAGCGGCGCCACGGCGGAGCGCCCGACTCCGACGCCGACCAACTGGCCCGGCTCACCCATGCGCCGGCCGTCCTGTGGCTGTTCCTGTTCCACGCAGTGGCGGCGTGCTCGCTGATCGGCGGCGGGCGCTGGCTGCTGGACCTGTAGGAGTGGTGCACGGTTTCGCCAGCATTTGATCAAACGGGCAGCCGTCCCGGAGCCACTAAAGTAAAGACCATGACCGAAGCCTCCGTGCACCCTGCCCTCTGGCCCGCCCCGCTCGCGACCCAAGCCGTCGAGGCGACGGTGACCGTGCCCGGATCGAAATCGGTCACCAACCGCGCCCTGGTGCTCGCCGCACTCGCCGCGGAGCCCGGCTGGCTGCGCCGCCCCCTGCGGTCCCGCGACAGCCTGCTGATGGCCCAGTCGCTGCGAGCGCTCGGCGTCGGCATCGAAGAGGGCGTCGGCGCGGACGGCGAGGGCGAGGTCTGGCGGGTCATCCCGGCCGGGCTCCACGGCCCCGCCACCGTCGACGTCGGCAACGCCGGCACGGTGATGCGCTTCCTCCCGCCCGTCGCCACCCTCGCCGACGGGCCGATCCGCTTCGACGGCGACCCTCGGTCGTACGAGCGTCCCCTCCACGGGGTGATCGACGCCCTACGGGCCCTCGGTGCCCGCATCGACGACGAAGGGCGCGGCGCGCTCCCGCTGACCGTCCACGGCGGTGGAGCGCTCGACGGCGGGTCGGTGGAGATCGACGCCTCGTCGTCCTCGCAGTTCGTCTCCGCACTGCTGCTCTCGGCGCCCCGTTTCAACCAGGGCGTGGAGGTGCGGCACATCGGCACCACCCTGCCGTCCATGCCCCACATCCGTATGACCGTCGACATGCTGCGCGCCGTGGGAGCGCAGGTGGACGAGCCGGAGACCGGCGGCGAGCCCAACGTCTGGCGGGTCTCCCCCTCGGCCGTCCTCGGTCGCGATGTCACGATCGAACCGGACCTCTCCAACGCCCAGCCGTTCCTCGCCGCCGCTCTGATCACCGGCGGCCGGGTCACCATCCCGGACTGGCCCGAGCGCACCACCCAGCCCGGCGACGCCCTGCGCACGATCTTCACGGACATGGGCGGCTCCTACGAGTTGACGGACGCGGGTCTCACCTTCACCGGCACCGGCCGGATCCACGGCATCGATGTGGATCTCGGCGAGGTCGGTGAGCTCACCCCGGTGATCGCCGCCGTCGCGGCGCTGGCCGACTCACCGTCCACCCTGCGGGGCGTGGCGCATCTGCGTCTACACGAGACGGACCGGCTGGCCGCGCTCACCAAGGAGATCAACGAGCTGGGCGGCGATGTCACCGAGACCGAGGACGGCCTCCACATCCGGCCCCGCCCCCTGCGCGGCGGTGTGTTCCACACCTACGACGACCACCGGATGGCCACCGCGGGCTCGGTGATCGGGCTCGCCGTCGACGGCGTCCGGATCGAGAACGTGGCGACCACCGCGAAGACCCTGCCCGACTTCCCGCGAATGTGGGCAGACATGCTCGGAGCGGGAAACTGAACGGGATCTGAGATGCGGCGCTACGGCAAGAACCCCGACGAGGACGACGTACGCGTCCGCCCCAACCGCAAGGGCAACCGACCGCGGACCAACATCCGCCCCAAGCACGAGGACGCCAGCGAGGGCATGGTCCTCACGGTGGACCGCGGACGGCTGACCTGCCTCGTCGAGGACCGAATCATCCACGCCATGAAGGCCCGTGAACTGGGCCGCAAGGCTGCGGTCGTCGGCGATCGGGTCTCCATCGTGGGGGATCTCTCCGGGGACAAGGACACCCTGGCTCGTATCGTCCGCATCGGTGCACGGTCCTCCGTGCTCCGCCGCACCGCCGACGACGACGATCCCTATGAGCGGGTCGTCGTCGCCAATGCCGACCAGTTGGCCATCGTGACCGCCCTCGCCGACCCCGAACCGCGCCCCCGGCTGATCGACCGCTGTCTTGTTGCCGCGTACGACGGCGGTCTCACTCCCCTGCTCGTCCTCACCAAGTCGGACCTCGCCTCCGCGGACGAACTCCTGGAGATGTACGGGGCGCTGGGCGTCCCCCATGTGGTGACCAGTTGGGAAGAGTTCGGCGACGGCGTCGCGGCCGGGTTGATGCGTGAGCATCTGTCAGGACGTACGACAGCCTTCGTGGGGCACTCGGGCGTCGGCAAGACGACGCTGGTCAATGCCCTGGTACCGGAAGAGCGTCGGCGCTCGACCGGTCATGTCAACGCGGTCACGGGCCGGGGCCGGCACACCACCACATCGGCGCTCGCTCTCCCCCTCGCGGACGAGAAGGGGGGCTGGGTGATCGACACCCCCGGAGTGCGCTCGTTCGGGCTGCACCATGTGGATCCGTCCCGGGTGATCCTCGCCTTTCCCGACCTCGAACCGGGCACGGCGAACTGTCCGCGCTCCTGTAGCCATAACGAGCCGGACTGCGCCCTCGACGCCTGGGTGGCGGAGGGCCACGCCGATCCGGCCCGGCTGTACTCGCTGCGACGGCTGCTGTCGACCCGCGAGCGACGCGAGGGCGACTAAAGCGTGCATTGGCGGTCTTCGGATATCGATACGGGCATAATCACATCAAGTCCGACGAAGTCTATTGAAGACTGATGAAGTCTCACGAAGCAGTCACCGACTGTTGGAGGCGCGATGGCGTGGCTGCTCGTGGTGGTCGCCGGAATCCTGGAGACGGGGTTCGCCGTCTGTCTGAAGCTCTCGCACGGGTTCACCCGCCTCTGGCCGACCATCGCCTTCGCCGCCTTCGCCCTCGGCAGCTTCGGATTGTTAACCCTGGCGCTGAAGAAGCTCGATGTGGGCCCTGCGTACGCGGTGTGGACCGGGATCGGCGCGGCGGGCACGGCGATCTACGGCATGGTGTTCCTGGACGACGTGGTCTCCGCGCTCAAGATCGTCTCGATCTCCTTCGTGATCATCGGTGTCATCGGGCTCCAGCTGTCGGGCTCGGCGCACTGAGCGCACCGAGTGCACCGAGCGCACCGAGTGCACCGAGTGCACCGAGTGCACCGAGCCAACTGAGTGCGTGAGTGCCTGAATACGGGAACTTCGAGGTCAGTCGGCGACGGGGCACAGCAACGGACCCACAGCGGTACGGGCCTCCCCCACCGGAGCCGGGGCGACGACGTGGGACAGGGTGAGCCGGACCGCGAACTCGCAGCCGTGAGCGGAATCGGGCGACTCCCGGGGTACGGCGCAGTCGAAACCGTCCGCCGCCAGAGTGGCGCAGAGGCGGTCCCGCACCAGGGCGACCATCGCACCCGGTGTCAGCGGGCCGGCATCGGCGGGTCCGCCATCAGGCGAGATCCCCGGCTCGGGAAGCCGATCGCCCCAGCAGCCGGTGAGAAGGGCACGCAGCAGCCGGTTCTCGCTCGCCTCTTGGATCGTCCACTCGGCGAGAGCCTCCCGACGCCGATGGCCCACGTCGGGGGGGCCTCCCGGAACGGCGGCGGCCAGAAGTCGGTCGACGCCATGGAGATAGGCGTCGGCTTCGCGGCGCACCAAGGCCCGCGCCAGCCCGCCCTTGCTCCCGAATTCGTTGTAGAGCGTCTGGCGGGACAGCCCGGCGGCGGCTGCGACATCCCCCATCCGCACCGCGGACCAAGGCCGTTGGGCCAGGGCTTCGAGGGCGGCACTGAGCAGGGACTCTCGGGCTGACGGCACATCGCCTCCCCGGCTGCGGGGCCCGGATCGGGCGTCCGGTCCCGCGTACGGCTCTTTACCCAGACTTGGGGCGCGGCCCTAGGGTGTCAAGGGCGACGGTTCGGCCCCGGCCGGCCGCCATCCGGCCGCTGCGGACGCCGTCCGGCGCTCGCCGTGATCATGCCCGGGTCGCCCCGATAGGGTGAGGGCATGCCCGACTACCACGACGATCTCCGTCTCGCCCATGTCCTCGCGGACGCCGCCGACGCCGCGACGATGGACCGGTTCAAGGCCCTGGACCTCAAGGTCGAGACCAAGCCGGACATGACACCGGTGAGCGAGGCGGACAAGGCCGCGGAGGAGTTGATCCGCGGGCAACTCCAGCGGGCCAGACCACGCGACGCGGTCCTCGGCGAGGAGTACGGCATCGAGGGCACGGGGCCGCGGCGCTGGGTGATCGACCCGATCGACGGGACCAAGAACTACGTCCGCGGCGTGCCGGTCTGGGCCACGTTGATCTCACTGATGGTGCAGGGCGAGGGCGGCTTCCAGCCAGTGGTCGGAGTCGTCTCGGCACCGGCACTCGGGCGTCGCTGGTGGGCGGCCCAGGGTGGCGGAGCCTATACGGGCCGCTCCCTGACCTCGGCGAGCAGACTTCAGGTCTCCCAGGTCAGCTCCATCAGCGACGCCTCCTTCGCCTACTCGTCGCTGAGCGGCTGGGAGGAGCAGGGCCGACTGGACGGCTTCCTGGATCTGACCCGCGCCTGCTGGCGGACCCGCGGCTACGGCGACTTCTGGCCGTACATGATGGTGGCCGAAGGCTCGATCGACATCTGCGCCGAGCCGGAGCTCTCGCTCTGGGACATGGCGGCCAACGCCATCATCGTCACGGAGGCGGGCGGCTCCTTCACGGGGCTGGACGGCCGCCCCGGGCCGCACAGCGGAAACGGCGCCGCGTCCAACGGGCTGCTCCACGCCGACATGCTCGGCTATCTGCACGGACAGAGCTGATCACCCCGTTGCCCAACGAGCCCGCCGTCTGACAGGCCGTCTGCCTGACAGGCCGTCTGGGCTCACTGGGCGATGGGCTTGTCGGGTGATCGGGCTCGACGGGCGCCGCCATCGGCCTGCGCCGGTTCGGAGCTTGGGAGTTCGGGCCGGCCCCGCCGCGCCGGCGCCCTCGTTGCCGGGCACCCCGCGCGGCGGCACCTCGGCGCACATATCCCGGCCCCGGCGGCAGGAGATCATCCCGGGCCCGAGGTCCGAGATCTCGAAGATCGCCCAACCGGACTGTCCCCCTCAGGTCTCAGAACCAGTCGTGCGCACCCCCTTGCTGCCCCTCCCCAAGGCTGCGACTCTAAAAGTCGACCCTCTTGTGAACTTGTGAATTCTTTCTCTAAGGGCTCACGCACGGGTTCACCCGAGGGCCGCAAGAGGCCCGAATCCCTCAAGGAGGTGGCTCCATCCATGCTCGTCCGTGACGCCATGAGCACGGTGGTCCTCACCATCGGACCCACCCACACGCTCCGTCAGGCCGCCGGCCTGATGGCTGCCCGTAGAGTCGGCGCAGCCGTCGTCCTCGACGGTGACGCCGGGGGCGTGGGCATCCTGACCGAGCGCGACATCCTGAAGTCGGTGGGGATCGGGGAGAACCCCGATCGAGAAACCGCCGGCGCCCACACCACCACCGACGTCGTCTTCGCGGCACCTTCGTGGACGCTGGAGGAGGCGGCGGAAGCCATGGCCCATGGCGGCTTCCGCCATCTCGTCGTCCTCGACAGCGAGGGGCCGGTGGGCATCGTCTCCGTCCGCGACATCATCCGCTGCTGGGCTCCCGTGCGCCGTCAAAGGGCGGCGCTCGTCGGATAGCGGGGCCTTCCGCGGACTCGCCGGTGGCGAGGATCGCCCAGGCCCCCGGTCCTTCGCGGTACGACCGCCGTGCCCGCCGACCCGAGCACGGAGCGACCGCGACCAGGACCACCCACCACGGCCGGCCACAGTACGGCCGGGGACTTCAACCGCCCCACGGCATCGATCACCATCGGCGCCGACCGAACGACACCCTCGACCGGACGGCCCGACCGCGCGATGAGTGCAGCGCGGCGTAAGGGCCACGACTCCCATCCGTACCGACCGATCCGTACGACGTGACCGGACCGGTGGCTTCCCTGTGCGCACAGCGAGGCCGCCCGTCCGTACCGACCGATCCGCCCTGACGTACTGTCCGACGATCCGGGCGACCGACCCGGTCGTTCCACGAGAACGTGTCCCTGGAACGACCGCGCACAAGAGAAGGCCGGACCTCCCTGGACAGGGGTCCGGCCTTCCCGCTCACACGGCAAGCGCGTTTCAGCCGCGCAGGGCCTGAACGGCGGCTTCGAGCCGCTTGCCGAAGTCTCCGTCGGCCTGACGGAAGTTGTTGATCGCACGCTCGGCGATGTCGTCGCGCGAGACCTTGGCGATGAAGCCGGAGAGGTTCTCGATCAGCCGGCTCCTCTCGCCCTCGGACATCAGCCGGTAGAGATTGCCCGCCTGGACGAAGTCGTTGTCCTCGGCATGGCTCGGTGCCTCGTGGTTTCCGGTGGCACCGGAGACCGGGGTGGCTGACCACAGCGGCTTGTCGGTCTGGAACGGACCGCCGAAGCTGTTGGGCTCGTAGTTCTTCGCGCCCTGGTGACGGCCGTCGTAGAGGAATCCATCACGGCTGTTGGTCCGCGCCTCGGTGGCGTGCGGGCGGTTCACCGGCAGGTGGTCGGCGTTGATCCCGACGCGGTAGCGGTGGGCGTCGCCGTAGGCGAAGAGGCGGCCCTGGAGCATCTTGTCCGGGGACGGTCCGATGCCCGGCACGAAGTGGGCGGGCGAGAAGATGGACTGCTCGACCTCGGCGAAGACGTTCTCCGGGTTGCGGTTGAGCTCCAACTTGCCGATCTCGATCGGCGGGTAGTCCTCGTGCGGCCACACCTTGGTGAGGTCGAACGGGTTGAAGCGGTACGTCGCCGCATCCGCCGCGGGCATGATCTGCACCTGCACGGTCCAGGAGGGGAACTCGCCCCGCTCGATGGACTCCCGCAGATCGCGCTGGTGGCTGTCCGGGTCCTCACCGGCGAGGAGGTTGGCCTCTGCCTGGGTGAGGTTCTTGATGCCCTGGTTGGTCTTGAAGTGGTACTTCACCCAGAAGACCTCGCCGTTGGCGTTGTTCCACTGGTAGGTGTGCGAGCCGTACCCGTTCATGTGGCGCAGGGTGGCGGGAATGCCCCGGTCGCCGAAGAGCCAGGTCACCTGGTGGGTCGACTCGGGCGACAGACCCCAGAAGTCCCATACGTTGTCGGCCTCCTGGGAGCCCGTGTAGGGGTCGCGCTTCTGGGTGTGGATGAAGTCCGGGAACTTGATGGCGTCCTTGATGAAGAACACCGGGGTGTTGTTCCCGACGAGGTCGTAGTTGCCCTCTTCGGTGTAGAACTTCAGCGCGAAGCCCCGGGGGTCGCGAACCGCGTCGGCCGAACCGAGGTTCCCAGCCACCGTCGAGAAGCGCAGGAAGGTCTCGGTCTCCTTGCCGACCTCGGAGAGGAACGCGGCGCGCGTGTACTGCGTGACATCGGCGGTGAGGGTGAAGGTGCCGTACGCACCGGCCCCGCGGGCGTGCACCACGCGCTCCGGGATGCGCTCGCGGTTGAAGTGGGCGAGCTTCTCCAGGAGCGCCTGGTCCTGGACGAGAACAGGACCGCCGACGCCTGCGGTCTCGCTGTTCTGATTGTCGGCGACCGGCGCCCCGGCCTCCGTAGTGAGCGGTCCCTGCGTCACGTGCGCCTCCTGCGTCCTTGCGTTCCTGACCCTTGCTTGTACCGAAGCCGATCCTACGATGGACTTTGTCTAAGTCAAGTGAACATCCAAAGTCACACCCATTCGGGATCAGGGGATCCCGCTGCTAGGCTGAGCCTTATGAGTGACCTGTTGGAACGGCTTCGTGGGCGCGGCTGGCGCATGACTGCACAGCGGCGTGTCGTCGCAGAGGTCCTCGACGGCGATCACGTCCATCTGACCGCCGACGAGGTGCATGCTCGGGCTGTCGCCAAGTTGCCGGAGATCTCCCGGGCGACCGTCTACAACACCCTTGGCGAGATGGTCTCCCTCGGCGAGGTGCTGGAAGTGGCCACCGATCGCCGCGCCAAGCGGTACGACCCCAATGCGCACCGGCCGCACCAGCACCTGGTCTGCGGCAGGTGCGGAGCGATCCGTGATGTCCACCCCTCGGGCAATCCGCTGGCCGACCTCCCGGACTCGGAGCGCTTCGGCTTCACCATCTCGGACGTCGAGGTCACCTATCGCGGCCTCTGTCCGGGATGCGCCGGCGCCTGATCCGAAAGCCGGGACCACCCCGTCCCAGCCGCACTCTCCCACGACGAACAGCGCGATCGGCCGCTCCCGGCACCAGCCTCGGCCCGCCGCATCTGATCTTGATGAGCGTGATTCCTCACGCACCACTTCCCGCGCATGACGAAGGCCCGGACTCAGAAGAGTCCGGGCCTTCGTTTCAGTAGCGGGGACAGGATTTGAACCTGCGACCTCTGGGTTATGAGCCCAGCGAGCTACCGAGCTGCTCCACCCCGCGGCGATGAACCTAACCTTACGCTGCCCCCGCCGGCCAGAGCAAATCCATTCACAGGAGCCCGCTCCTGCCTCCCTCTCCCCGCTCGGACCAGGTCGAACGACCTGAGCGGACCGGGTGCCGCATAGCGCACCGCGACCAAGGCGCCCCCTTCCAGGGGTCGTCGCCGAGATGCGGGTCGGCGGAATTGCCCGGGCGGTGTGGGGGCCACGGTTGCTACCCTTCCCGGGTGTTCATCGTGATGTTCATCTGACGGTCCTGGTTGTCTCCCGTCCAGGTTCTGATCCGTTGAGGGTGCCCGCTGTCCTGCCCTCCGGACCTCGATGGCCGTCAGATTCCCGACGGCCTCGCCTTTACCGTCGGTCGCACATCATCGGAGCCCTTTCGTGCTCGCAGTGCTTCTCCTTCCTGGCGCGCTTCGCGCCTTCCTCCCCGCCCTGATCGGTCGGTCCGCTCTCGCCATGGGCACTCTCGCCCTCCTCTTCGCCGTCCAGGAAAGTACGGGTTCCTACGCCCAGGCCGGTTTCGCCACGGCCGCCTTCGGCATCGCCAATGTCATCGCCGCCCCCTGGCGTGCCCGGGCCGTCGATCGGTTCGGTCAACGGACCGCGCTCACCACCATGGCCTCGGGCCAAGCCGCGGGCTTCGCCGCGCTCGCGCTCCTCACGGAAGCCGAAGGGGTTGCGGCCCTGTGGTTCCCCGTCCTCAGTGCGGCGGTCGGACTGAGCGCACCACCCCTGGGTGCGGCGATGCGCATGGTCTGGGCCTCGCTCACGACGGCGGGTGATCAGCGGACCAAGGCATTCAGCATCGACGCGGTCTGCGAAGAGCTCCTCTTCGTCGGTGGTCCCGTCATCATCACCGCGGTCATCGTGGCCAGCTCTCCCGGCGTCGGGTTGTGGGTGACCGCGGCAGCGGTTCTCGGCGGCACCGCGGCGATGACGTCCAGTGCGTCGTCACGGGCGCTACGCGGAAGGGGAGACAGTGGCGCGCGCGGCGATCGGCCACTGCGGCAACCGGGGTTCGTCAGGGTACTGATCGTCCTGCTGGGCGTCGGTGGTGTGCTGGGCGTCGCGGAGATCGCAGCACCCGCGGTAGCCGCGCAACATGATGCTGTCGCCGCTTCGGGCTGGCTGCTGGCGGCGTTCGCCGCCGGAAGTGCCCTCGGAGGTCTTCTCTACGGCCAGCTGAACCTGAAGGGGGGAGTCGGCAGGAGGCTGTTCGTCCTATGCGTGAGCATGGGTCTTGCCGCGGTGCTCGTGTCCCAGGTCGACACACTCGGTCTCTTCGCCGCGGGCCTCGCCCTCGTCGGCCTGTTCCTCGCCCCGTCCCTCATCACCGGATACCTCATCGCCGACACCATCGTTCCGGCATCCGGCCGGACGGAAGCGTCGACATGGATCAACACGTCGGTGAACCTTGGTGCATCGCTGGCGTCCGCAGCGGCAGGAATCGCCATCGAGCGGTCCGGCGCCTGGCTCGCCCTCGTCCTCATGGGGGTGATCGCGCTCGCGCTCGCCTCCGTCGTGCCGTTCGCACGGCTGCACACGATCGAGCCGCCGGCGGACCGCGCTCCCGATCGTTGCGCGCAGGACTGATCACCGGCCCCCGGCAGCCCGAGCGGTCGGGGGATCGGCACTGACGGGCAGTGTTCCGTACGGCGCCTACTGGTTGGCGACCGATCTGGTGGATCGGTGGCCAACCAGCACTTCCGATCTCGTGGCGGACGCTACGCCGTCAGCTCCTGATGGAGCGCCTCCCGCAGCCGTGCGGCGCGCTCGGCGACCTCGGCGGGCCCCAGCTCCACCGCGCGAGCGCACCAGCGCTGCCCCTCGGAGAGCTCTCCGCGGCGGGCCGCGAGGAGCGCGAGACGCAGGGCCGCTCGGCCGTGCCCGGCCCGCGCCGCGCGGGTCCACCACAGGGCGGCCTCGCGCTCATTGCCCTCACGGGCCAGCAGCAGGCCCAGATTGAAGGCGCCGTTGCGGCTGCCCGCCGATGCCGCCTCTCGGTACCAGCGGGCCGCATCGGTCATGTCCCCCCGGGCGGCGGCGAGCATCCCGACCCTCACCTGCGCACGACGGTGCCCCTGTTCGGCGGCCCGCTCGTACCACTCCTCGCACTCGGTCTTCTCCGCCAGTGACTCTCCGAGCGCCGGCGCGCCCGGAGGCGGCTGTCGGGCGTCCAGCAAAGTGGCGAGCCGGAAGGCCGCCTCGGCGCTGCCGCCACCGGCCGCGCAGCGCAGATGACGCTCGGCAGCCAGTTCGTCGCCGTCCCTCAGCAAGGCGATGCCGACCTGGAGGGCCGCCTCCGTGTGCCCGGCAGCAGCGGCCCTCTCGTACCAGGTCAGCGCCGTACGGTCGTCGTCCCGGCCTACGTAGAGGATGCCCAGGTTGAAGGCGGCGTCGACGCTTCCCGCCTCGGCCGCCTTCGAGAACCAGGGCTCGGCGCCCACCAGGTCGCCCGCCTGGAGGAGCAGCACGGCGAGTGCGTTCGCCGCCTCGCGGTGACCCGCGTAGGCGGCCTGCCGGTACCACTGCTCGGCCTGGGCGATGCGGTCCTGCGCGGCGCAGAGCAGACCGAGGTTGTAGGCGCCGTTCACATCGCCGGCGGTCAGGGCGGCGCGGTACCAGCGCTCAGCGGTCTGCGGCTCACCACGGGCCGCGTGCAGGGCGCCGAGTGCGTTGGCCGCGTTCCCGTCGCCGTCCTGGGCAGCCCGCAGCCACCAGACGGCGGCGCTCTCCTCGTCCCCGGCGTCCCGGAGCAGGAAGGCGAGCGCACAGGCTGCCCTGGCCTCACCGTCCTTGGCGGCACTCAGATACCAGCGGCCGGCCTCCTTGAGTTCACCGCGCCGCTCCAGGATCGACCCGAGATGCAGGGCAGCCCGTCGATGTCCACGTGCGGCGGCCTGGCGGTACCACTGGGCGGCCTCGTCGAGGGTGGTCAGCACGAGGTTCGTCGCGCTGCTCGACGCCTGGCCCGGGTCATCGCCGCGGTCCGCCGGGCGCGCACTCTGTCCTGTGGGGCGCGCTCCGCCCCGGGACGCGCTGCCGTGGGCGTCCCGTGGGGATCGGTCGCCGTCGTGTACGGCTACTGCACCGGCGCCGCCCTCGCCCGATCGCGCCGGAAGGGCTCGACCACTTCCCAGCATCAACTCCGCTGCGCCTGCCGGCCGTGTCTCCTCCGCGGCGCGCGACTCCAGAGCCCGGGCGAGCCGGTAGGCCGCCTCCCGGTGCCCCTGTTCGGCGGCGGAGCGCAGCCAGCGCTCAGCACCCTTCTCGCCACGATGTTCCAGCAGGTCCGCGAGTGCGTACGCGCCCAGGGCATGGCCCTGTTCCGCGGACTGGCGCAGCCAGTACTCGGCAGCGGGCTCGTCACCGCGTTCACGGAAGTGACGACCCAGGGCGTGGGCCGCCGCTGCGGAACCGGCGACGGCGGCCACGCGCCACCAGGCCGCCGCCTCGTCCGCGTAGCCCCGCTGGTGGAGGAGGACGCCCAGATTGTTGGCTGCGGCACGGTCGCCGTCAGCGGTCGCGCCGCGCAGATGGGGTTCCGCGCTGTCGAGGTCCCCACGGCGCAACAGGGCAGCGCCCAGCAGGCTCATGGCGGCCGTGTCGCCGTCGACGGCGGCCCTTCGGTAGCGCTCCTCCGTCTCGGCGCTCTCCACCGCGTCGGTGGACTCGGCAGTCACCGTCGGCCCGTTGGCGTCTTCATGGTCGACGGGACCGACGGGGCCCGCGCCGAGGGAGGCGGGATGGCGCATGGCGGGGTGGGCGGTGGTGCCGGCGATGCTGTCAGCAGCGGAACTCGTTGCATCCGCTGCATTTACGGCATTTCGCTGCACAAACCGCCCTGTCTTCAACAGAGTCGCCCTGTCCCCCATAAATTCCATCGTCGCACCACCCGCAACCCGCGTACACCTGGTATACCGCAGCCAGTGAGGTCACTTCAGCGTTTTGTCGACATGCCCACAGAGAGACAAGTCAAACACTTACTGAGCCAACTCGCAGCACGCCACGCGCAGTTCCCCACGTGATCACATACGCATAAAGAGGGCCCGGATCCTCAAAGGATTCGGGCCCTCTTTATTTCAGTAGCGGGGACAGGATTTGAACCTGCGACCTCTGGGTTATGAGCCCAGCGAGCTACCGAGCTGCTCCACCCCGCGTCGTTGTGTTCACACACTATCACGGCGCGGGATGTTGCCTGATCAGAGCGGCTGTCGCCGGCTCTGCCCACCCCGTCCCACGGGGTGTACCCATGGGACGGGGGCCGTCAGCGCAACTAGGTCGACGTGGACGGCGAGGGGGCTGGTGACTTCGGCGGCGGGGTCGTACTCGGTCGGCCCTGGGCAGCCGCGAGACGCTCGATGGCGGCTTCCAGCTTGTCCTGGGCCCTGCCGTAGCCCTCCCGGTCCTTCGGATCCTTCTCCAAGAGCGCGTCCATCTCCGCCTGCGCCTTGACGACATCGCTGATGGCCGCCTTCAGCGCCGCGTCACCCGTAGCGGGTGGCGCCGTCGGGTCGGGCGTCGGCTTGGTGGGGTCCTCGCCCGGTGGGGTGGTCGGCTCCTCGGTGCCCTCCTCGCCGAAGACCGCGTTGAGCGCCTCCGGCAGGCTGTCCTTGAAGACGGGTTTTCCTCCGCCGTAGGCGACGGCCACCTTCCGCAACAGCGGGTAGTTGGCACTGCCACCTCGGGCGTAGACCGGCTCAACGTAGAGGAACCCGCCGTCCAGGGGGATCGTCAGCAGATTGCCGTACTCGATGTCGGAGTCGGTGCCTCTGAGGTCCCGAACGAACGTGGCGACCTCTGGCACACCGTTCAACTCGGACTGCACCTGAGAGGGCCCTTGGACCGTCTCCGTGACTCTGAGCAGTCTCATCGAGCCGTAGCTATCGCTGTTGGCGTCGGCGTCCACGGCCATGTACGCACCGAGGTTGGGGCGCCCGGCCGGGGTGAACGTCGTCGTCAGCGAGAACTTCTGCTCCTTCTCACCCGGCATCTTCAGGCTCAGGTAGTACGGGGGCACCGCACTGCTGTCCTTGTTCGTCGGGTCGTCCGGCACCTGCCAGGCGTCACTGCCGCTGTAGAACTGCTCGGGCTCGGTGACGTGGTAGCGGGTGAGCAGTTCGCGCTGCACCTTGAACATGTCCTGCGGATACCGCAGGTGCGACTTCAACTCGGACGAGATCTCGCTCTTCGCCTTCACCGTGCCGGGGAACGCCTTCATCCAGGTCTTGAGGACCGGGTCCTTGGTGTCCCACTGGTACAGCTTGACCTTGCCGTCATAGGCGTCGACGGTGGCCTTCACCGAGTTGCGGATGTAGTTGACCTGGTTCTGCTGGGCAACCACGGCGCGCTGGTTGGTGGTCAGCGAGTCGGTCGTGGTGTCCCCGAGCGTCGTACGCGATGCGTAGGGGTAGCCGTTGGTCGTGGTGTAGGCGTCGACAATCCACTGGATGCGGCCGTCGACCACGGCCGGATAGGCGTCGCCGTCGATGGTCAGCCAGGGCGCGACGGCCTCGACGCGCTCCTTGGGGGTGCGGTTGTACAGGATCCTCGACCCGTCGCCGACAGCGCCGGAGTAGAAGAGCTGCGGCTCGCTGAACGACACCGCGTAGGCGGCCCTGTTCAAGGCGCTGGAGAGGCTCACGCCGCTCTTGCCCCGATAGCTCGTGTACTTGGTCGGCCCGGTGCTGGCCTCGTAGTCCAGTTCCTTCTGCGGACCACCGACGATCGAGTACTGCTCGGTCTTCTCGCCGTAGTAGATCTTCTGCTCGTACGAACCGAGCTGCCCCTTGGTGGGCATTCCGGATTCGGTGAAGTCAGGCGATCCGACCGTGCCCTTGTTGGGGTCGCTGACCACGCTCGTGCCCTTGGCCGCGATCGCGCCGTAGCCGTGGGTGTAGGTGAAGTGGTCGTTGATCCAGTTCCGCTTGGGGATGCCCTCGATGTCGAGCTCCCGCAGACCGATGACGGTGTCCTGCGGCTTCCCGTCCGGGCCGGGGTAGCGGTCGACGTCCAGCGTGTCCGGGAACTGGTAGTACTTCCGCTCCTGCTGGAGCTGCTGGAAGGCCGGCGAGACGACGTTGGAGTCGACGACGCGGTAGCTCGCGGCGGACTTGGCGTCCTCCCGCTGCTGGGACCTGCGGGTCGGGTCGCCCTTGCCCTTGTAGTCCTCGGCCTTCGTGCTGTCGATGCCGTACGCCTTGCGGGTGGCATCGATGTTCTTCTGGATGTACGGGCTTTCCTTGGCCTGCTCGTTCGGCTGGACCTGGAACTTCTGCACGATGGCCGGGTAGAGGCCACCGATGAGGATCGCCGAGAGGACCATCAGCCCGAACCCGATCACCGGCAGCTGCCAGGTGCGCCGCCACAGCGTGGCGAAGAAGAGCAGGGCGCAGATCACGGCGATGCAGAACAGGATCGTCTTCGCCGGGAGATAGGCGTTGGCGTCGACGTATCGCAGACCCGTCCAGTTCCCCGTGGCCTTGAAGTCGCTGGACTTCACCGCGAGCCCGTACCGGTCGAGCCAGTAGGCCACGGCCTTCAAAGAGACGAAGAGGCCGAGCAGCACCGAGAGGTGTCCGGTGGCAGCGGCGGTCGCGCGGGCCCCGGGGCTGGTGATGCGCAGCCCGCCGTAGAGGTAGTGGGTCAGTGCGGCGGCGATCAGCGAGAGGACGGCCGCCGCGAAGCCGAAGCCGAGCAGGAACCGGTACCACGGCAGGTCGAACGCGTAGAACGCCACGTCCAGACCGAACTCGGGGTCCTTCTCGCCGAAGGCCACGCCGTTGACCCACATCAGCCAGGTGCGCCACTGACCGGTCGCGGAGGCACCTGCGATCAACCCGACCAGAGCGGTGATCGCGAGGAGCACCCACTTCTTGTACGGGGCGATGCCCATGCGGTAACGGTCGAGGCTCTGCTGCTCCAACGACATGGCGCTCAGCGGCGGGCGCAGCCGGTGCGCCAGCCAGATGTTCACCCCGACGGCGAGCGCCATCAACAGACCGAAGACGGCGAAGAGCCCGACCTTGGTCCACAAAGTGGTGGTGAACACCGATGAGTAGTCAACGGATCGGTACCACAGCCAGTCGGTCCAAAAGCCGGCGAACATGACGAACGCCATCGCCAGGACCGCCAGCACACCCAGCGTCATCAGCAGGGTGCGGACGCGGCGGGACGGCCGGCCTACTCTGATCCGTGGCCCGGTCGGGGGGCCTCCGCCGCGGTCCGGCATCTGGAAAGCCAACGTGCGCACCTCGAAGTTCGCGGTTGTGTAGAGGTAGCGGCCATGTGGGTCATGGACGCGGTCGTGCCAAGCTGGGCCCCGCGATCGTAGAGCCCACTTGTGCAACTTACTGAGGCTTTACCTAGTTCCCATCCCGGGGCCAGAAGGAGGCAGGATATTGGGCATGTCCAATGTTTCTTCTTCCGCCCCCTCCGATCCGCCCGCCGACCCGTCGTCGTCCGGGTCCGCATCCGGAGCCGCTCAGAGCACCAACGCACCTGGTGGAGCCGATTCCGGCAGCTCCGCCGGTGTTCCTTCCGGGCCGATCGCGGCCACCCCGTTGACCCGAGCCGTCCTGGAGATCGACGAATACGCATCGGGCCTTGGCTGGGATCAGCCGGCGCGACTGTTCGCGCTCGTCGACACGACCAAGCTGCGCGTCCAGGAACCCGGGCTGGCGGCGCAGCTGGGGCTCGACGGGGACGAGGCCGCCGCACCCCTGACGCCGGTCGAGCAGGAGGAGATCCCGGCGGGCAAGCCGCTGGACGAGTTCCTCGCCACGATCGCATGGCCGGATGCGGTCGCCGGCTGCGCCTTGACGGTGGAGCGTCAGATGCTTCCGACGTCTGCCGAGGCAGCGGTTCCGCAGGGACTCGACGATGCGTCACTGGCGCAGTGGGTGGCCGCCCACCCGGACCGCCAGGAAGTACGGATGACAGTGGCGGTGTTGCGCGACGGGACGCGTGAGTCGGCGCTGCGTCTGCGGGACAAGGACTCTTCGAGAGAGGTCCTGACGGGATCGGATCTGGTGCCCGGACTGGCGGAGGCGCTCTCGGCGACCTTCGAGGCGTAGCGGTTCGACGCAGGGCCAGGGGCCGTCATCGGCCGGTCTTCGCCGCGGCCCAGCAGGGCGGGGCGGGTCCGGCCGGTGGAGGTCGGACCGCTCTGGTTCGTGGGTCACTGCCGCACTGCGCGTCGACAGTCGGTCGCCGACATCCGTGTGCAGTTCGTCGGGCCGGGCGGCTGGGGAGCGGCCCGGCCGGGCGAACTCGCCGGTCAGCCGACCGAGCAGCGGGGCAGATCCGCGGTCTCCCCGGACTTGATCTTCTCCAGGGACCTGGTCGCATCGGCCATGGCCTCCACCTTCACCAGGGTCAACCCGTCCGGAACGTCCGATACCGCGGTCGCGCAGTTGTCGCTCGGGGTCAGGAAGAACTGGGCCCCGGCCTGGCGCGCTCCCACCAGTTTCATTTCGATTCCGCCGATCGGGCCGACCTTCCCGTCGTCGTCGATCGTGCCGGTTCCCGCCACGAACTTCCCGCCGGTCAGATTCTCCGGGGTCAGCTTGTCGACGATGCCCAGGGCGAACATCAACCCTGCGCTGGGCCCTCCGACATCGGCGAGATTGATGTCGATGGTGAAGGGGAACGTGTGGTCGGTGCCCGCCTCGATGCCGACGATCGGCCGGTCGTTCTGCCCGGGCGCGGGAACCGTTGTGATCGTGACCTTGCGGGTGGTGGTCGGCTCCTTGCGCGCCTTCTCCGCGGCTGCCGCGTCCTTCGCGGGCACGATGGTGAAGACGACCCGGTCACCGGGCTTGCGCTGGGTGACCAGTTTGGCGACGTCGCCGGGCTCCTTGACGGGCTTTCCGTCGACCGCCCGGATCAGATCGCCGGCGTGCAGCCGGCCCTCCGCCGGGGTGTCCTTGCGGACGGACGCCACGAGGACACGCATCTCCACCGGAATCTTCAACTGCTTCAGCGCAGCGACCTTGGCGCTCTCCTGCGACTGGGTGAACTCCTCGGCGTTCTCCTGGGTGGACTGCTCTTCCGTCTTGCCGTCCGGATAGAGGGTGTCGTGCGGCACGACGACATTGTCATGAGCCAGCCAGCCGTAGACCGTTTCCACGATGTTCATGCGGTAGTCCGCACCCGTGACCCGGACCGTTGTCATATTGAGATGACCGGTCGTCGGGTAGGTCTGCCGCCCCTCGATGTCCAGCACGGGCTCGCCGCGTGCATCCCCCAGGGTGTTCACCGTCGGGCCGGGCGACATCTCCGAGTACGGCACGGGAAGAAGCACCCCTGCGCACAGCAGCGCAATGAAGAGGAGGGTCGACGCGAGCATCGTCGCAGTGCGGCGTGGCATGGAACGACAGTACGGGACAGGCCCGTCCCTGCACTGTCGGGGCCGGTCCGACCGGGGCCGATCGACAAGCCCCTGCACAACGGACCGGAGGTGGATCAGCTCGGCGGGAAGATACGGCTAGGAGGCGCGGCCACCGCCGGAGTCCGCCTTCTCCATCGCATCCCGGAAGCGCGCGTAGCCGGCCAGTTCGGCCACATCACCGGTGGTGCGGTTCCGGGAGGCCCAGCCGCCCCATATCGCAGCACCGACAACAGCGAAAAGCGGAATCAACAACCAGGCGAGTGCTGCCATCGCGGCCTCCCTACCCCATGAGCAAACAACCGAGTGATCAGCAGATTAGCCATCTGCACGTTCAACGCTCGTGGCAGGGGGGCGGTTACGCAAATCGGGCGCTTGGGTGCCGTAGGGGTTTCACTTGCGATCTTTCCCCCATGCCACCGCGAAACGCCGTCGCGGATGCGAGGGGCCAAGCCCCCACACGCCGTTCGCCACACCGCTGCCGACCGGGCTCGGCCACGGAGTCGTCATCAGGACGACGCCGCCTTCCAACGCCCGGCACCTCAACCGTACGGGAACCGCGGAAGCCTCCGCGTACACCGAAAGGCCCAACCTCGTACGCCTCAAGGAGTACAAGAAGGCAACCTCCCGCCCGTCACCCGACCACCACCCCGATTTAGACGGCGCTACGCGCCAACCCATTGTTCGGTGCCGTTGGTGAAGGTCTGGTGCTTCCAGATGGGGACGTCCCGCTTGAGGTCGTCGATGAGCTTGCGGCAGGCCGCGAACGCCTCGGCCCGGTGGGCGCACGAGACTGCGGCGACCACCGCGAGGTCGCCGATCCGCAGATCGCCCACCCGGTGCACGGCGGCGATCGCCCGCACCGGGAACTCGGCGGCCACCTTCTCCGCGACCCGCTTCATCTCGGCCTCCGCCGAGGGGTGGGAGGAATACCCGAGCTCCGCGACGTCCGCGCCGCCGTCGTGGTCGCGCACGGTGCCGACGAACAGCGCGGTGCCGCCCGCCGACTCATCGCTGACGGCGGCGAAGACCTCATCCAGGGAGAGGGGGGTGTCACGGACCGCGATGAGCCGGACGGGATCTTCCGCCGCCCGCTCACCGGGGTGGTCGTACGTAGTGGCCATGCCCTCATCGTGCCCCACGCCACCGACAGCGCAGGACACCGCGGGTCGCCGAGGCCGGGGCCCGGGAACCGTACCGGGTTGCCCGGACCCCGGCTACAGCCGTCGGCGCGCCTTGCGGGCGCGACGCACGAGCGCGGCCGTACCCAGCAGGGCGACCGTTGCCCCGGCGGCTCCCGCAGCGGTCGCGTCCTTGCGGCCGAGACGGCGCCCCGCGACGGTGTGACGACCCTCCACTTCGTCGAGGAGGGCGGCGAGAACCTCCTCGTTGGTCCACTGCGGACGCCAGCCGGCATCGTGGAGACGGCTCACGCTGACGACCCACGGATGCATCGTGTAGGCGAGGTCACCGGCGGGTGAGGGGGTCAGTCCGATGCGGTGCAGCCTGGCAGCCGCCCCCAGGGCGACGGCCGAGGGCAACTCCATCCGTCGGATGCCGCTGAGCTCCTCGACGTCGTCCTGCTCCAGCCAGCCGTCGCATCCCACGGCGAGCTCGCCCTCGACCTTCTCAAGCGCCGCGTACTCCAGCGCGCTCACCAGGTCTTCGACATGGCAGAACTGCCACGCGGGACGCGATCCGGCCACCACGAGCAGCCGCGGGGACTCGAAGTAGCGGGTGAGAGCGGTGTCGGTGCCGCCGACTAGCACCGTGGGCCTGACCACCGTCACATTGAGCCCGGGATGGGCTCGGGGCGCGCGTCGGGCGAGCCGTTCGATCTCCAGGAGATCACCGACGCCCGTCGCCTCGGCGGTGGCGCGCAACTCGGCGTCCTCCGACAGCGGAACGTCATTGTCCGGGAGCGCTCCGTACACCATGGCCGATGTGCACAGGACGACCCGATGCACGCCCGCAGCAGCAGCCGCCGTGAGCACGGTCTGCGTACCGCGTACGTTATACGCAGTACGTGCCGCCGCATCGGTCTCCAGGTCGAGGTCGAGTGCCAGGTGCACGACGACATCGGCCCCGCGCAGCTTCTCCGCGATGGCCGGATCTCGTACATCCAGGATGTGCCACTGCGCCTCGGCGACCTCACCGCGGCGCTCGTCGATGGCGATGACCTCCTTGACCTCCTCTGACGCGGCCAGTCGTCGGGCGAGAAGATCACCGATGCCGGTGGCGGCACCGGTGATCGCGACGATGGGACCTCGGCCCGATGGCCCCTCGCCCGGGGTCGGGGTTGAGCGGTTTCGCGCTCCGCGAACCTGCGGATCTGGGGAACTCACCAGGTGTCTCCAGCGGTTGTCTTCAGTACGTAAGCGAATGACACGTACGTACAGGTGGCGTCCATCCTGCCGCAGGCCACGAGTCAGTGAAGCACCGAGCCCATTGGCGGGCCCGGATGTCTACGCTGGGTGGTGAACACTGGGCATTCGCCGCCGGCCCGGAGCCGGTGGCCCTACGAGCCGAGGAAACCCGTGAGTGACACCCCATTCGGATTCGGCCTTCCGCCGGAGGAGCCGGACGACGGCGACAAGGGCAAGAAGGGCGATCCCGCCGGCGGTGGCCACGGCGCCGGTGGCCCTACACCTGCCAATCCTTTCGGATTCGGCTTCGGAGGCGGGGACGGAGGTGCGGACAATCCCCTCGCCGCCATGTTCGGCTCGCTCAACCCCAATGACCTGGGCGCGGCCTTCCAGCAGCTGGGCCAGATGCTGAGCTACGAGGGTGGCCCGGTGAACTGGGACATGGCGAAGCAGATCGCCCGGCAGACGGTCTCCCAGGGCACGTCTGACGGCACCAAGGACGAGAGCGTGAGCCCCGGTGACCGCACCGCGGTCGATGAGGCGCTGCGACTGGCGGACGTCTGGCTGGACGGTGCGACGTCGCTGCCGTCCGGGGCGACGACCTCGGTGGCGTGGAGTCGCGCCGAGTGGGTCGAGGCGACCCTGCCTGCCTGGCAGCAGCTGGTCGACCCGGTTGCCGAGCGGGTCGGTGTGGCCATGGGCGATGTGCTGCCCGAGGAGATGCAGGCCATGGCGGGTCCGCTGCTGGGGATGATGCGCTCCATGGGCGGAGCCATGTTCGGCCAGCAGATCGGTCAGGCCGTGGGCGTACTGGCGGGCGAGGTGGTCGGCTCGACCGACATCGGTCTGCCGCTAGGCCCCGCGGGGAAGGCGGCTCTCCTGCCGCTGAACATCGCGGCGCTCGGCAAGGACCTGGGCGTGCCCAAGGATGAGGTGCGGCTCTATCTGGCCCTGCGCGAGGCGGCCCACCAGCGCCTCTTCGCCCATGTGCCCTGGTTGCGCTCGCACCTGTTCGGCGCGGTCGAGGGGTATGCCCGCGGGATCAAGGTCGATACGTCGAAGCTGGAGGACGTCGTCGGGCAGTTCGACCCGACGCATCCCGAGCAGTTGCAGGAGGCTCTCCAGCAGGGCATGTTCCAGCCGGAGGACACACCGCAGCAGAAGGCGGCGCTGGCCCGTCTGGAAACGGCTCTCGCGCTGGTCGAGGGCTGGGTGGACGCCGTGGTGCACGAGGCGGCGGCGACCCGGCTGACGTCGGCCGGTGCTCTGCGCGAGACATTGCGCAGGCGTCGCGCCTCGGGCGGTCCGGCCGAGCAGACCTTCGCCACGTTGATCGGTCTCCAGTTGCGCCCCCGCCGGCTGCGGGACGCCTCGCGGCTGTGGGCCTCGCTGACCGACGCCCGTGGGATGGACGGGCGCGATGCGCTGTGGGAGCACCCGGACATGCTGCCGACCGCGACCGACCTCGATGACCCCGATGGTTTTGTCCACCGCGAGCAGATGGACTTCTCCGAGTTGGACAAGATGCTCGGAGAGGCGGCCTCCCGCGGCGGTTCCGGCGCCGATGGCACCACCGCCGAGAGCAAGGGCACCAACGAAACCACCAACAGCCCAGAGAGCACCGACACCGGAGGCACGCAGGGCGATCAGTCGGGCGATGACCCTTCGGACGGCCAGGGCGGCTCGGGCCGGTGAGCCTGCATGACGACGCCGTGGTGGTCCTGAAGGGATACGGGGACCAGCACGAGCTGCGGCAGGCGTATCTGGACCATCTGTCGGCGCATCCGGACGCCATGTGGAAGTCCTGCTCAGCGGGTCATCTGACGGCGAGCGCTCTGGTGATCGATCCGGAGCGACAGCGGGTGCTGCTCACCTTGCACAAGAAGCTGGGCATGTGGCTCCAGATGGGTGGCCACTGCGAGCCCAGGGACGCGACGCTCGCGCGGGCCGCGCTGCGGGAGGCGACCGAGGAGTCGGGCATCGACGGTCTGACGCTGCTGCGGTCGGGGGAGCCGGTCCGTCTCGACCGGCATCCGATCCCTTCGCCGTGCAACTGGCATCTGGATGTGCAGTTCGCCGCACTGGCGCCGCCCGGGTCGGCCGTCCGGATCAGCGAAGAGTCCCTGGACCTGCGTTGGTACGCCTATGACGAGGTGGCTGATGTGGCGGACGAATCGGTCATCCGCCTGTTGGAGCGGACCCGAGCCGCCCTGTAGTGCGGACATGGCTCCGCTGCTCGGACACCGTGGTGTCCGAGCAGCGGAGCGAGCGCCTGCTAGTTCCAGGAGTTGTTCTGGTTCTGGCCGCTGTTGCCGAACTGGCCCCGCAGCCCTTCACCGATCTGAGCGTTCTGCGGGGGCATGACCTCACTGGGCTGCACCAGGGCGAACCCGTTGCCGGTGAAGCTCAGCTCCCAGCCCTCACCGGTGTTGCCCCGCCTTCGGACGATGCTCGACGCATGGGTCTGCGCCTGCATCTGGACCCGTAGCTGTGTCGACCAGGCGACCACCGCATCGGCGTCCACACTGACGTACTTCTCGGGCGTGACCTGCATCATCAGCGGCTGACCCGAGGTCATCATGGCGACCTTGCCCCGGCCGGTGATGTTGAGCTGGTACTTCCCCGAGCCGGAGATCCCGTACTGGCTGTCCACCGCGATGACCTCGGTGTGCAAGGCGGAGTCCAGCGCCAGGACGTAGGCGCTGTCGACGGTGAGTCCCTCGTGGTCGACGTCCACGAGGTGGACGTACTGCGCGAGGTTCGCGAAGTAGATCGTGCCCTGCCCGGAGCAGCGCATCAGGTCGAGACCCTCGCCCGTACGGGCACTGGCGTTGCGCTGGCTGGTGGACTGGTACTCGCCGTCGAAGTCGATGGCGCCCTGGTAGGCGACCATCGAACCCTTGCGGGCCAGGATGTCGTCGTGTCCGGTGAGGGACACCCGCAGCAGTTGGGGATTCTGGAGTGCGTAGCGCTCCTGGGACTGCTGGTCTGCGTAGTTGAAAAGTGGGCTCTGCATGGTGTGTTCCCCCTCAGCCCCGAATGCGCAAACGGTCGGTGCTGTCCTCGTTCGGCTGTACGACGACGATGCCCTGACCGGAGAAGGCCATCTGGAAGGCTTCGCCGCTGCCTCGCCCGATGAGGGAGGAAGCCTTGAAACTCCGCTTGCCCTTCACCTTGAGGTTGGGCGACCAGGCGACGAGGGCGTCGGGGTCGACGTAGGTCTCGTCGTCTCCGCGTCCGCAGTCGACGACGATGGGCACACCGCGCGAGGTGACGGCGACCCAGCCGGTACCCGCGATCTCCACGTTCCACATGCCCTGGCCTGCGAGTTTCGCCAGGCCCTTGACCTTCTCGACGCCCCACTGGAGATGGGCGTCGAAGGCGAGGACGTTGGTGCCGTTGATGGAGATGGACTCGTTGTTGAGGTTGATGACGAGGACGTCCGCACCGTAGTCGGCGAGGTAGAGCAGTCCGTCGCCGGAGCACTTCATGATGGGCGCGCCTTCACCCGTGGCCCACTGCGCGGCGGCCTGGCGGGCTGCCGGCGGATTCGGCTCGTACTGGATGAAACCCTCGTACGACACCATGGAGCCCGTACGGGCGAAGATGTCCTGACCGGTGGCCATGGCGACCTTGAGCATGGTCCGGCCGTGGTTCTCCATCCGGGCGGTGACCGGGGTGGGGGCAAAGCCCGCGAGTTGCTGGTTCATTCTTCGGGCTCCCTCAGACCTCGTAGGGCTGGACGACGATGAAGTTGCCGGGAGCGGCCCGGAACTGGAGGTTGACCGTCTCGCCGCTGTGACCCGGGTAGGCGTTGCGACGGAGCCGGACCTGACTGGTGATGATCACCTGAGCGGCTGACGACCAGGCCACGACGGCGTTGGAGTCGGCATAGGTGGCCGGGGTGACCGGCAGGACGACCGGAATGCCCTGTGTCTTGACCACGACGGTGCCGGTGCCGCTGAAGTGCATCGTGAACAAGGCGCCACCGGGGATGCCGTGCCCCTCGATCCGGCGGATCTCGTACTGGAGGTCCTCGTCGAAGGCGAGGACGTTCTCAGCGGAGACGCAGATGCCGTCGCCCTGGAGCTCGATGGGGTGCAGATGGGCGGCGTCCTCGGCGAGGAAGACCTGCCCGCGGCCCGTGCAGCGCATCAGCTGCATCTCCTGGCCGGTGGCATCGCCCAGTTTGCGACCGATGAATCCGGCGCCCTTATGGCTGAAGTCCACCTTGCCCTGGTACATCACCATGCTGCCCTGCCGAGCGAGCACGCCGCCGCCGCCCAGCGCGAGTTCGACCCGCATCAGGTTCGGGTTCTGCGGAGTCCAGCGCAGGCCGGTTGCGGTCTCCCGGTACGGCTGGAGTGCGGCTTGCAGACCGGGGCCAGCCTGCGGCATCGCCTGGGGCGCGCCTTGGTGCTGACCGAAGGGCGCAGGGGCGGGCTGTCCGTAGGGCGAGGGCGCCACGGGGGCACCGGCCTGCCCGGGGAACTGCCCCTGCGGCTGCTGGGGCGGCTGCCCGGGGGCAAACGCCTGGGGCGGCACCAGGGGTGCCGCAGCGGCGGGCGCGGCATACGGCTGGGGCGCAGGTGCCGCGTACGGCTGAGGTGCCGGAGCCGGTATTGGTGCGGGCGCCTGCGGAGCCCCGAACGAAGGCGCTGGTGGAGGCGGTGGCGGCTGGTGGGCGGCAGGTGCGCCGAACGCCGGTGCCGGAGCGGGCTGTGCCGGTGCGGCGAACACGGGCGCGGCCGGAGGTGTCGGCGCGGCCGGCTGGTCCTCGGCGACCTCGCCGCCGAAGTTGCGCAGGAGCGCGTCCAGACCGCCGTCGAAGCCCTGGCCGATGGCGGCGAAGCGCCATACGTCCTTCAGATAGAAGTCACCGAGCATCACCGCGCGTTCGGTGGTGAATTCGGAGCCGTTGAAGGGGTAGCGGACGACCTCTTCCCCACCGGCGACGATGCGGATGTAGCCGGGACCGACCTGGGACATCTGTCCTGGGCCGTCGATCGTGGCGGTGAAGGAGAGCTTGTGGATGTTCGCAGGAATCCGGTCCAGCGTGACGCGGAACGCCTCGGTGTCACCCGACTGGGCACCGAGCTGCTGAATGGACTCCTCCGGCGATTTCGGTTGGTTGAAGAAGATGAAGTACCGGTCGTCCGAGAGCTGTTCATTGGCGTCCAGCCCGAAACAACTGATGTCGAACGTCAGACCAGGACCCGCGATCTGCACACCTACGTACAGATCCGTTCCCGGCGTGAGATCACTGATCTTGGCCTTGTGGCCGCGTTGGAATTCCCTGGCCATGCGTAACGACCGTCCCCCATCCCAGAAATACGAATGCGTCGCGCCAGGCTAAGCCGCATGTGACATTCAGCCAAGCCCGGGCATGTGTTGGGACCGATTCGGTACGCAGGGTTCAAGGGAGAACACGCCGTGATGGCATTCGATGCACAGTGAGCCTCAGGGAAGGAAGCCGCGCTCCCCTCACGCCCTTCCAGCGATTCACCGTGCACTCGCCGGTGATCATTCTCCGTCCGCGGCGGGAAGCCGGGGCAACCGGTCCGCGGCGATGACTCCCTCCAAATACCCTCGGGCCCGCTCGGTACGGGGGTACGCCTCAAGGAGCTGCCAGAAGCGGGCGCCGTGCCCGGGCACCAGCAGATGCGCCAACTCATGGACGAGGACGTAGTCGATGACGTACTCGGGCATCCCCTGGAGGCGGTGCGAGAGGCGAATGCTGCCCTCCGCAGGCGTACAGGAACCCCAGCGGGTGTTCTGATTGGTCACCCATCGCACCGATGTGGGGGCCGCTCGTCCGTCGAAGTACTGCGCGGACAGGCGCTTCGCGCGCTCGGTCAGATCACTGTCGCCGAGCATCCGCTTGCTCTCCTGGGCGGCCAGCTTGTCGAGCATGACACTGACCCAGCGCTGTTCCTCGGCCTCCGACATCCGGGCCGGGATCAAAACGACGGTCCGGTCACCCTCGCGGTACGCAGACACGGTTCTGCTGCGACGGGCGCTCCTGCGGACCTCGACCGCGCTCGTCGTCACTCCCGTCGCCACTCCTCGGGACGGACGCACGACCACCTCGCGCGGTTGAACCCCCGGCGGGCACGCTGGGGTCTCCCCTGTGGCGCGGGAGGACGGATCGACGGACACGCCTCGACGGTACCCGTTGGCACCGGGGTAAGTCCCACCCCCGGATCGGTTCCGTTCGATCCTCCCCCGATGACCGCACTACTTTTACGACTAATACATCGCCCTGTGGATAACTTTCTCCCCGCCCCCTCCCCACCCCTGCATTCTGAGATCCGGTCCCCCACCGCGATCAGACGGGGACCCACGCGATCCCGACATGCCCAAAGACACATTCGTGTCCCATGTGTGTGCCATGCGTGTGTGTTCGATGTGCTCGACATCTTCGACGGGGAGTTGTTATGCATCCGATGGTGAAGCCCGCGCTGCGACGGACATGGCGAGAGCGACAGACCGTGCAGTTCGGCGTGACACCCGCCCACGCGGTCGTGGTCGGGCCGATGGACCCGGCCACCGGGAGCCTCCTCCAGCTATTCGACGGAACCCGAGGGCTGCCGCTGTTACGCAAGGAAGCCCATGCGATGGGCCTCCCCGACGGGCAGACCGACGCGTTGATCGGCCGCCTCACCGCGGCCGGGCTGCTCGACGATCCGACCGCGGGCGGGCCTGCCGCCGATGTGCTGCGCGCCAAACCCGGTCGGCTTCACCGTCTCCGCCCCGATCTGGCATCGCTCTCGGTGGTCCACCCCGGTCCGGGCGCCGCGATCCGACATCTGGCGGCCCGCCACGCGATGCGAGTCCAGGTCCGCGGTGCAGGTCGGGTCGGCGCAGCCGTGGCAGCACTGCTGTCCGCGGCCGGTGTGGGGCGCGTCGACACCCTCGACGGCGGGTGCGTCGAATCCTGGGATACGGCACCTGGCGGCCTGTCGCCGGGAGCCGTGGGTGAAAGGCGTGATGTCGCGGTCCGTCGGCTGGTGCGCGACAGCGCGCCGCACCCGACGCCGCGTGCCGGAAGGCGCACCAATGGCTTGGCCATGCGGATCACAACTCCTGATCGCGGACCCACCGCGATGGAGGAAGACCCCGCCCCTCACCGTCGCTCCCCCTCCGGAGGCGAAGTCTCTGCGCCGAGTTGCTCGGAACCTGCGGTGTCATTGATCGTGGTCTGCCCTCGCGACGGCCTTTCGGCGTACGCACCCGATCCAGCACGAGCCGAGCATTGGATCACCACCGGGACGCCTCATCTCTATGCCGGGGTGGTGGAGGCCACGGGCTTCGTGGGCCCTCTGGTGCTGCCCGGTGGGTCCGCCTGCGCCGGCTGCTGGGAACGGTGCAGGGCCGATAGGGACCCGGGATGGCCACGGCTGCTCGCTCAGTGGCGCTCGGGGAGCCGAAGGAACGCGGTGCCCGCATGTGACATCTCTCTCGCCGCAACCGTGGCCGGGTTGGTGGCGGCGCACACGCTGTCGTTCCTCGACGGGGGCCTACCGTTGAGCGTTGGCGCACGCTGGGAGGTTGCCCAGCCGATGCTGAGCTGGCGGTCGGAGCGCCTCCGGGCACACGAGGCTTGCGGCTGCGGTGCAGCTGGCAAAAGTGAGGGGGCCGAAACCTCGGGCTCGACGTCCAGTCACGAGACAATGGACCATCCGCAGTCAACGGAGTCAGGGCCGTAGGACGCACGCGGCGCAACTGTCTGGGTTTTGGAGGGGCTTATGTCTGATCTTCCCCGGAAGGCGGTCACCCGGACCGCCAAGTTGGCCGCACTGCCCTTGGGCTTCGCCGGCCGAGCCACCTGGGGGCTGGGCAAGCGCATCGGTGGCAAGTCCGCGGAGCTCGTCGCCCGGGAGCTGCAACAGCGCACCGCTGATCAGCTCTTCAAAGTCCTCGGCGAGCTGAAAGGGGGGGCCATGAAGTTCGGGCAGGCGTTGTCCGTCTTCGAATCGGCTCTCCCCGAGGACATCGCGGGTCCCTATCGCGCCGCACTGACCAAGCTCCAGGACGCGGCTCCGCCGATGCCGACACGGACCGTGCACAAGGTACTGACGGAGCAGCTGGGGGACGACTGGCGGGAGCTGTTCTCCAACTTCGAGGACAAACCGTCCGCCGCCGCATCCATCGGCCAGGTTCATCGTGCCGTCTGGTACGACGGGCGTGAGGTCGCTGTGAAGGTGCAGTATCCGGGCGCGGGCGAAGCACTGCTCTCCGATCTGACACAGCTGAGCCGCTTCGCAAAACTGCTGGGCCCGCTGATTCCCGGGATGGATCTCAAACCACTGATCAACGAGCTGCGCGACCGGGTGTCGGAGGAGTTGGACTACGGCCTGGAGGCACAAGCACAGCGGGAACACGCGGAGGAGTTCGCGGACGACCCCGATGTGGTGGTGCCTGAAGTGGTCCACCAGTCCGATCAGGTGCTGGTGACGGAGTGGATCGACGGCATTCCCCTGGCCGAGGTGATCGCGGACGGCACGGTGGAGCAGCGGGACCGAGCCGGGCAGTTGCTGGCACGCTTCCTCTTCTCCGGCCCTGCCCGGACCGGGCTGCTGCACGCCGATCCCCATCCTGGGAACTTCCGGCTCCTTCCCGATGAGGACGGCGAGGGTTGGCGACTGGGCGTACTGGACTTCGGAACTGTCGACCGGCTGCCCGGGGGGCTTCCCCAGCCCATCGGCGACTGTCTTCGGATGGCGCTGGAGGGCGAAGCGGACATGGTGTACGAGCTGCTGTGTGCCGAAGGCTTCGTCAAGGACGAGATAGACCTCGACCCAGAAGCGGTACTGGAGTACCTCGTACCGATCATCGAGCCTGCCGACCTGGAAGAGTTCACCTTCACCCGGCAGTGGATGCGCACGCAGGCTGCGAGGATCGCCGACATCCGCTCCCCCGCCCACCAACTGGGCAAGCAGTTGAATCTGCCGCCGGCCTATCTACTGATACACAGAGTGACCCTGAGCACCATTGGCGTCCTGTGTCAGCTCAATGCCAGCGTGCGGCTCCGGGACGAACTGGAGGCATGGGTACCAGGCTTCCTTCCGGAGGAGGAAGACAGCAGTGTGGCAAGCGCAGAGCTCTGAGCAGACTGAGAACGCTGTGAGCACGGAGAGCGCTGGGAGTGCCGAGTGCGCAGAAGCCACCGAGACTGCGGCGAGTCCCGACGGACAGTAGCTGGTTGGCTGCGCCCTCTCAGGTCGCGCCATCGCACAACAACTGGCCCCGAACGCGGAGCGGCCACCAGCACAGGAGTGACGAGTACCCGAGCACCAAGCACCAAGCACCAAGGCTAGACAGATGGGCACTGCCTGGTCGGGGACGGGCACGGGACGTCACCAGGAGCCGGCGCGCAGGGTTGGCATGCGCACCCACCCTGACGGTCCGAGCCAAGGCGACCAGAGGCATGCCCGCGGAGCAGCCATGCGTCACAACAAAGGGGTGGGAGGGGGAGGGGAGGGGGGAGGGCCCCAGCAGGAAGCAGAAACTTCCCATGGCCGAGCTCAGTTCCTTCGCCCCCTCTGCACACCTGACAGTCGCCTGGATCCAGGTGCTCGGCGAAGGCCGGCTCGGTGAAGTCAGCGTCGAGACTTCGGAGCGCTCTCATCTCTCCCTCGCTTCGCCCCCATCCCCCACGTCCACTTGAGCAGTCCGATCGGAGTTTGAAGCCGAGGCGCTGTCGGTTCTGTCCCCGGGGCAGTGGGACGCGGGGGTCCATCCGCTGCGTGGCTGGCGGGGCCGCCTCTAGGTGGAGCGGGGCTGTGAGAGAACGGGCGGAGTCTGCGACTGGTCGTGACGGCGGCGTCTTTGGGCCTCGCGCCGGTGTCACCACCAGTTGGAGTCGAGTCTGCTTTCGATCGATCTGATGTGGGCGCGGGCGCAGTCGTCGCAGTAGTAGCGACGGCTTCCGTCCTCCATGGAGTAGGTCCAGGTGGCCGGGGCTCCCTCGCCTTCTGCGGTTCTACCGCAGCGGGCACACACGATGGGCTGGGTATCCGACGGCTCCGGGCAGGGCTGCTGGTCCACGAAGTGACGATAACCCTGGGGCGACGGGCAGTGGAGACAACGCACCGCAGGGGCCGGTCCGAACGGACCGGCCCCTGCGAGGTTCGTGTTGTCAGTTCATGACAGCCATGGCGAGCGCACGACGAGCGCGCAGAGAAACACGCTCGGCGCGGCGCTGCATGCGTCGGGCGGTCAGGAGCCGAATGGCTCTGCGCTCGCTCTCCGCCTCACGCATGCGGTCGTGCATATGCGCACGAGCCAGGGCTTCTGGGATGAGTTGCATTTCGCGGGTCCTGTTCTGGCGCGAGGCGTTCGCGCCGGTGGTGCTGACGTCTGGGGTCGCGGAGCCGGAAGGCTCACTCGCGGAAGAGGGCATGGGGGCCTGCTTCTTGGGTTCGTGCGTGAGGGGGCGGTCGATGGTCCCGATGATGTTCATGCCGAGACCGGGTTCTTGCGCGGACGCCCACGGGGCCGCTTGCGGGCTACGACGACTCCCTGAACGAAGAGCTCTCCGCCCCACACACCCCACGGCTCACGCCGCTCTTTGGCACCGGCAAGGCATGCCTCCATGAGCGGGCAGGTGCGGCAGAGAGCCTTGGCGTACTCCACGTCGGCGGGCGACTCGGCGAAGAAGACCTCGGGGTCGTAGGAACGGCAAGGAACGGGTACGCCCAGGTTCTCGATGGCGTCGTCGAGCGCGGTGAGCGCAGTCAGCGGGGTCAAGGTGGAGTCCTCCGGGCGGACACGCGGGGGGATGGTCTCGGAAGGCGGTACGGACGGGGCGTGCGCTTCGAGTTGCACGGTGGTGTCATTCCTCGTCTTGTTCGGTCCGGCCGGTTGGCCGGTTGGTGGTCCCCCGGGCGAACCGGGGGGCTGGTACCGGGTGGTGCTGTCCCGAGGCCCCTTCGCTCTGACTCCCTGGTTTTGGGGAAAACAGAAGGGCCGCGGTACCCGAGTGGGGTTCCGCGGCCCTGAAGGCGCCGGCCTGATCTACCTCAGGCTGGATCACTCCAGGGTTCGAGCCCGCGGAAGGCCCACTTCATGTCGTGCTGCGTCTGCTTCTTGGTGCCGGCACTGGCTGCCGCAAAGGCATAGGCATTCGCCTCTGCCGCTGCTACTCCTGCTTCCAGTGCCTTGGTCGGTCGCTCGATCCGCTCCAGGACGGGGAATCCGCCCAGGGGAGCCAGAGGCATCTCTGCGGAGAAGCTGGACACACCGGTGCCATGGAGCGACGCGGAGAAGCCGAGCGAGCAGGCGGAGACGACGACCGAGCGATCGGTCAATTTCACGGCGTTGTTGAAGCTGGTGTTGTTGCTGATCACTGGACTCGCCTCCTCTCGGCGTCTCGGGGACCGGCCGGGGCCGGTCGCTGTATTCGGATAAGTACACCACGATGACAGTGCTTCGGAGAAGCGCTGTTCGCGTGGTTAAGAACCTATGGTGAGCGCTGGTGCGTGCGCAAACTATTTTTCCGACGAGTTTCGCTCAGTCTTCGTCTTCACCCTCGTCGAGCTCCTGGCCTGCGCAGATGGCGAGGACGTCGGTTCCGAAACGGTCCAGCTTGCGGCCACCGACTCCGGAGATGGCGGACAGTTCGCGCTCGTCCCCGGGGACGGCTTCGGCGATCGCCATGAGCGTCTTGTCGGTGAACACGCAATAGGCGGGTTGCCCGAGCAGCTTGGCTTGGCCGGCGCGCCACTCCCGCAACCGTTCGTAGAGCCCTTCGTCCATGTTGGAAGGGCAGTCCTCGCAGCGCATCAGCTTCATCTCGCCCGCGTCCGTGAGCGTCTTTCCGCAGACTCGGCACAAGGCTGGGCCCCGGCGCTTTCGGCGCCCCCCGGCGCCTCGCTCGATCCCGCCTTGGCCGCCGGCGCCTCGGGCCCCAGCAGCTGTGCTTCCCGGTCGCATTCCGTTGAGGAAGCGTGTGGGGCGGCGAGTGGCTCGGCCACCGGGTGAGCGGGCCAGCGCCCAGGACAGGGCGAGGTGGAACCGGGCTCGGGTGACACCGACATAGAGCAGGCGTCGCTCTTCCTCGACCTGCTCGTCCGTCTTGGCGTAGGTGATCGGCATCATGCCCTCGGTGAGGCCGACGAGGAACACCGCGTCCCATTCGAGGCCCTTGGCCGAGTGGAGGGAGGCGAGGGTGACGCCTTGGACGGTGGGTGCGTGTTGGGCTGCTGCCCGCTCGTCCAGTTCGGCGACGAGGTCGGTGAGGGTGGCCCCGGGTCGGGCGCGGGTGAAGTCCTCGGCGAGCCGCACCAGGGCGGCCAGGGACTCCCAGCGGTCCCGCACCGCTCCGGAGCCGGCCGGAGGCTCTGTTGTCCACCCCTTGGTGGAAAGGACCGCACGCACCTGGGAGGGGAGGTCCTCGGCGTCGTCGAGCAGGGAGTCATTGCCGCCGGCGCGGGCAGCGCCGCGGAGGGCGACTCCGGCTTCCCGCACTTCCTGGCGCTCGAAGAAGCGCTCGGCTCCGCGCAACTGGTAAGGCACTCCGGCGTCGGCGAGGGCTTGCTCGTAGACCTCGGACTGGGCGTTGATGCGGTAGAGCACGGCGATCTGCCCGGCCGGGACGCCTTCGGAGATCAGTTCTCGGATGCGGCGTGCGGTGCCTTCGGCTTCGGCGGGTTCGTCCGCGTACTCCGTGTAGGACGGCTCGGGCCCCGGGTCGCGCTGTGAGATCAGTTCGAGCCGGTGCTCTGCGGCTCGGCCGTGGGCCTGGCTGAGCAGGCCGTTGGCGAGATGGACGACCTGGGGGGTGGAGCGGTAGTCGCGGACCAGTTTCACCACGGTCGCCGAGGGGTGCCGAGTGCGGAAGTTCAGCAGGTGGTCCGGGGTGGCTCCGGTGAAGGAGTAGATCGTCTGGCTGGCGTCGCCGACGACGCAGAGGTTGTCGCGGTCGCCGAGCCAGAGGTCGAGGAGGCGCTGCTGGAGCGGGCTGACGTCCTGGTACTCGTCGACCACGAAGTGGTGGTACTGGCGGCGGATCTGGTCGGCGATGTCGTGGCGGTCCTGGAGGATGCCGACCGTGAGGAGAAGGACGTCCTCGAAGTCAATCACGGCGCGATCCCGCTTCAGCTGCTCATACATTCCGTAGATTTGGCTGATTTCCGATGAATCGCGAGGGGCATCACGAAGGGATTTGGCGACGGCGGCAGGATAGTCAGAGGGAACGGTTTGGGTGACTTTCGCCCATTCGATCTCGCTGGTGACATCGCGCAGCTCATTGCGATCAAGACGAATCCGGCAGCGGGCAGCGGACTCGGCCACCAGTTGGATCTTGCGCTCCAGAAGTCGAGGCAGATCACCACCGACGGCTTTTGGCCAAAAATACTGGAGCTGTCGCAGGGCCGCGGAGTGGAAGGTGCGTGCTTGGACACCGCCCGCGCCCAGTTCCCGGAGCCGTCCTCGCATCTCTCCCGCAGCACGGTTGGTGAAGGTGACGGCGAGCACACTGGAGGGCTGGAGGATGCCGGCTCGGACGCCGAAGGCGATGCGGTGGGTGATCGCTCGGGTCTTCCCGGTGCCGGCACCGGCCAGCACGCACACGGGACCGTGCAGGGCGGTCGCCACCTCGCGCTGCTCGGGGTCGAGCCCGTCGAGCACCGCGTCGGCCGACTCGGGGACCTGCGGGAAAAGGGAGGAGTGCGTTGCTGCTGTCACCCTGCCATGCTGCCAGGTCTGCGGAGGCGGCTGCGGCGGTTGTCCACAGGGGAGCCGGAGTAGTCGTATGAATCGCCGCCGATCGACCGATCCCGCTGGCTCGGACACCGGCGAAGGCGAAGGCGAAGGGGCTCGTCCTGCCGGGCATCGGCAGAGGGCTGCGGCGATGTCGGATTCGGGAATGGTGGCCGGAGGCCGTGCGTTTGACCTGGTGCGTGCGCACCAGCGGGTGCGTGGGGTCGCCGTGAGACGAAGGAGCACGAGGGACGATGTCGGGCACTGTGACGATGTACAGCACCACGTGGTGCGGATACTGCCGTCGGCTGAAGGGCCAGATGGATCGCGAGGGCATCGCGTACACCGAGATCAACATCGAGCAGGACCCGGAGTCCGCGGCTTTCGTGGAGAAGGCGAACGGCGGCAACCAGACCGTGCCGACCCTCCTCGTGATTTCTCCGGCCGGGAGCGAGTCGGTCATGACGAACCCGAGCCTGGCCCAGGTGAAGCAGGCGCTCGCCTCCTGATCCCTCGTACGCCCGTGTGTCCATGTGCTGTGATGTCGGAGGGGCCCCGCGAGCGCGGGGTCCCTCCGGCGTTCACCGGGCCTCGCTTCGTGCGTCGTTGAGCTCCGCTCCGACGCTGTGTCCGGACGGTCGGCCGCCTTTGAGACCGGGACGGATCGGGGCAGACCCGTAGGTGAGGATGGTTGCCCGCTGCTCGGGGGTTGTGACCGGGGCAGACCAGGCAGGACCTGGGCGGGTGTGAAGTCCGCCCTCAGGTGCTGCCGTAGAGGCACCCATACTGCTTCCCTCACCCGTCCGTGGGTCAGGTCGGGCGGGCTGCTGGCTGCGCGGGAAAGTCCAGGTCAGAGTCCGCTGCCGGGCCTGGGCAGCGGCTGGCCGTACCACCGTTCGATCAACCGGGCCGCGATGGAGATGCCGTACGGCGGGAGCACCTCGCCGGACTCGAATGCCTTGCGCAGGTCGTCCCGGGAGAACCAGCGGGCCTCGTGCAGTTCTTCGCCGTCGACGGTGATGTCGGACGAGGTGGCGCGGGCGGTGAAGCCGAGCATCAGGCTGGAGGGGAAGGGCCAGGGCTGGCTGGCGACGTACTCGACCTCGCCGACGGTGACCCCGGCCTCCTCCCACACTTCCCGACGTACGGACTGCTCGATGGCCTCGCCGGGTTCCACGAAGCCGGCGAGGGTGGAGAAGCGCCCTTCGGGCCAGTGCAGCTGGCGTCCGAGGAGTGCCCGGTCGTCCTCGTCGGTGACGAGCATGATCACAGCCGGGTCGGTACGCGGGTAGTGCTCGGCGCCGCACGCCTGGCAGCGGCGGATGTGACCCGCGGCGGCGATGACGGTCCGGTCGCCGCAGCGCGAGCAGAAGCGGTGCAGCCGCTGCCAGTTCTCCAGGGCGACCGCGTGGACCAGGAGCGCCGTGTCGCGCGAGGAGAGCAACAGTCCGGCTTCGCGCAGTCCGGCCGGGCGGGCGGACTGGTCGATCCGGCCGGGGAGTGCGTCCTTCTGCAGGGCGAAGTAGCGCACGCCGTCCTCGTCGGTGCCGAGGAAGTAGCGGTGGGTTTCGGTGACGGGGGCTTCGAAGGCCGGGGTCATCACCAGTTCGGTGCGGCCGTCGGGGGTGTCGTCGATCAGTGCCTGGCCACCGCAGACCACGAACACTCTGGTGGTCGGGTGGCTCCAGGCTGCCGCCAGCCATGCCTCGTCGAGCCGGTGGTGTGCCTGGCGGTCGATTCCGCTGGGCGCGGTGAGGCTCACGGGCGCGGTCGGGCCCTGGTGTTCGCCACGGTCCGCGCGATCGGTGCGGTCCGGTTCTTCGGTGCGGTCCGCAGGTGCATGGCCGTTAGTGCTCACGTACTTCCATCTCCCCCGGTGGATCGGGATTCGGTTCTGCGCGGATCAGCTGTGGGTGGCGAGGTCGCTCCACAGGTGTGCGGCCGTCTCGACACCCTTGAGCAGGAGGTCCACCTCGACCTTTTCGTTGGGTGCGTGCCAGCCGTCGGAAGGTACGGAGATGCCCAGGAAGAGCACGGGCGCGCCGAGGACGTCCTGGAGGTCGGCCGCGGGGCCGGAGCCGCCTTCGCGGGTGAAGAGGATCTGCTGCCCGTCGAAGGCTCGGCTCATGGCGCGGACGACCGACTGGAGTGCCGGGTGGTCGAGCGGGGTCAGGCAGGGGCGGGTGGAGGGGGCGAATCCGATGTCGAAGCGGATGCCGTCGGGGATGAGGTTGGTGATCCAGCGGCTGACCGCCACTTCGATCGCGTCGGGGTCCTGCCCGGCGACCAGACGGAACGTGAGCTTCAGCCGGGCGGACGCGGGGATGATCGTCTTGCCGCCCGGGCCCTGGTAGCCGCCGCCGATTCCGTTCACCTCTGCGGTGGGGCGGGCCCAGATGCGTTCCAGGGTGGAGTAGCCGGCCTCGCCCAGCGTGGCGTGCGAGCCCGCGGTGGCCAGCCAGGCGGCTTCGTCGAACGGCAGCTTCGCGAACAGCGCTCGTTCGGCGTCGGTGAGCGGGGTGACGTCGTCGTAGAAACCGGGGATGGCGACGCGTTCGTCGGCGTCGTGGAGGGAGCCCGCGATCCGGGCCGCGATGGTCGCCGGGTTGGGTACGGCGCCGCCGAACGATCCCGAGTGGAGGTCCTGGTCGGGGCCGTGCAGTTCCACCTCGCACTCGGCGAGGCCGCGCATTCCGGTGCAGACCGTGGGGGTGGTGGGCGACCACATGCCGGTGTCCGACACGATCACCGTGTCGGCGGCTAGGTGGTCCCTGGCGCTCTCAATGAGGGAGCGGAAGTTCGGGGACCCGGACTCCTCCTCGCCTTCGACGAGGAGTTTGAGATGGACGTCGGGCGCGCTGCGGCCGGTGCTGGCGAGGTGCGCCCGAACGCCGAGGGTGTGGAAGAAGACCTGGCCCTTGTCGTCCGCGGCACCGCGGGCGTACAGCCTGCCCGCTTCGGCGCGCGGCTCGAAGGGGTCGCTGTGCCAGCCGTCCTCGGGTGCCGCGGGCTGGACGTCGTGGTGGCCGTAGACGAGGACGGTGGGTGCGTCGGGGTTCTGCGACGGCCATTCGGCGAACACCGCGGGCGCACCCGGTGTCGTCCACACCTCGACGGTGGGGAATCCCGTCTCGCGCAGCTTGGCCGCGAGCCAGTCGGCGCTGCGCCGGACGTCCGCCGCGTGTTCGGGCTGGGCCGAAACGGAGGGGATGCGCAGCCATTCCACCAGGTCGTCGAGGAAGGCGACGCGGTGTTGCTCGATGTACTGGCGGACGGCGCTGTCCGGGGTGTCGCTCATATCAGTGAGCCTAACGGGCGTCGGTGAGCCCTTCCTCCGCCGTCTCGCCCAGCAGGATGCGTTCCAGGTCGGCGCGGTCGGGCAGGGCCTTGGGGCGTACGACCTCTCCGCTGCGTACGAAGACGAAGGCCGCGTCGACGGCGTCCGGGGCAAGGCCGTGCTGCTCGGCCCAGGCGAGGCGGTAGATGGCGAGTTGGAGGGGGTCGGCGGTGAGGGTGCGGCTGGTCTTCCAGTCCACGATCTCGTACGCATGGGTGGTCAGCCCGTCCGGAGTGGTGGCGGTGGTGCGGTAGACGGCGTCGATGCGGCCCCGGATGACCCGGCCGGCGAGGGTGATCTGGAAGGGCGATTCCATGCGGTGGGGTGTGCGGCGGGCGTAGGGGGTGCGTTCGAACGCTTCCTTGAGGGCGGCGAGGTCGTGCTCGTCGGTGATCTCGGAGTGATCGGTGCTGTGGTCGTCGGGGTCGGCTCCGGGGAGTTCCTCGGGGCCGAGCATGGGCAGGGGGAGTTCCTCGAACCGGGATTCCACCCAGGCGTGGAATCTGGTGCCGCGTCGGGCTGCGGGCTGGGGCGGGCGGGGCATGGGCCGGGCCAGGTCCTGGGCGAATCCGTCGGGGTCGGCGGCCAGCCGCATCAGCTGGGAGGCGGTGAGCGATGCGGGGAGCGGGACGGTCCGTGTGGTCGAGCGGGAGCGTTGGAGTTCACGGGTGAGGGCCTGGAGGTCGCGGTCCCAGGAGGCGATGGTGCGGGCTTCCTCCGGGGTGGTGGCATCGGCTTCTCGTCGGGGGTGGGGTAGGTCGCCCCGGTCCCGGCCGGGCTGGCGAAGGTGGGCGCCGTCGCCGTCCGCGGAGTGCGGTACGTCGTCGTCAGATGTCTCTGCGTACGGGCTGATGTCGTACGGCTCGTCCTCATCGGGGGCGGGCCCGTAGGGATCGGGTGCGTACGGGTCGGGTTCTTCCCATCCGGCGGGGAAGAGGTCGTCTTCGGCGCCGGCAGGTGCCGGGGCGTCGACGTGGGTACGCCTGGACTGTTCGGAGTACGGGGGCTCGGGGTCGCGGTGGGACCTGGTGTCCCCTGGGCCGTGATCGTGCGTGGCCGAAGCGAGGTGGGCCCGTACGAGATCGGCGGCGTGGCGTCGGCGGACCAGGGAGTCCGCGTCCAGGGGAAGCGGCCAGGCCCGCTCCGGTCCGGACTCCTGGAGGAAGGGGTTCTCCAGGTCCGCCGGCGGTGTGTCCGCCCATGCCTCGATCTCGCCGTGGCCCTGGGCGCAGTGTTCGTACAGGGCTTCCAGGAAGGCCGAGGGTCCGCGTTTGCGCTTCTGGGTGGGGCCCCACCAGTGGCCCGAGGCCAGGAGCAGCGAACGGGGTCGGGTGAAGGTGACATAGCCGAGGCGGAGCTCTTCGGTGTGCTGGTGGGCCTTCATGGCGTCCTTGAAGGCTTTGATCCCCCTGGCGTCCCAGGAGCCGAGGTCGGGGAGGGTCGCCGCGTCCCCGCGGAGCGCGTGGGGCAGCACCCGGGCGTGTGCGGTCCACGCCTCGCGCGGCTGATCGCTCGGAAAGTGCTTGGCGACGAGTCCCGGCACGGCGACCACGTCCCACTCCAGGCCCTTCGACTTGTGGGCGGTGAGCACTTTGACGGTGTTCTCGCCTCCGGGCAGTGCGTTGTCCAGGCCCTTCTCGTACTGCGCGGACGTGCGGAGGAAGGCGAGGAACGCGAGGAGGGTGCTGTCCGTGTCGAGGGCTGCGAAGCCGGCCGCGACGTCGAGGAAGTTGCCGAGGGTCTCGCGGCGGCGGGCGGCGAGTGCGTGGGGGGACGCGGACAGTTCCACGTCGAGGCCGGTCGTGCCGAGGACGCGGTGGAGCACGTCCATGAGGGGGTCGGCGAGGGCTCGTCTGAGTTCGCGCAGTTCGGCGGCGAGGCGGGCGAAGCGGCGTCGGGCATCGGCCGAGAACGGTAGGCCGTCCTCCGGATGGCCTCCGCCGGCGTCGAGGAAGGTGTCGAGGGCGTCGGCCAGGGAGGTGACCTCGGCCGGGTCGGTGCCTTCGACGGCTGCGGCGAGGCGCTCGTCCGGGTCGTGGTCATCGGTGGTGGCGCGGTGCACGAGCAGTCGGGCGCGGCGTCCGAGGAGGGCGAGGTCGCGGGCGCCGATGCGCCAGCGCGGGCCGGTGAGCAGCCGGACGAGCGAGGCGTTCGCCCCGGGGTCCTGGAGGACTTCGCAGACGGCGACGAGGTCGGCGACTTCGGGGAGGTGGAGCAGTCCGGACAGTCCGACGACTTCTACGGGAATGTCCCTGGCGACCAGGGCGCCCTGGATTTCGGGGAAGTCGGCGGCCGTGCGGCACAGCACCGCTATCTCGCCGGGTGACTTGCCGGTGCGGACGAGATGGGCGATGGAGTCGGCGAGCCAGTCGATCTCCTGGGCGTGGGAGGGGAGCAGGGCGATGCGGACCGATCCGTCCCGCTCGGCTCCCGGCGCGGGGCGTAGGGCTTCGACGCCTTCGTGCATGGCTCTGAGGGGGGTGGCGAGGTTGTTGGCGAGGTGGAGGAGTCGGCCGCCGCTGCGGCGGTTCTCGCTGAGGGAGTACCGGGTGGCGGGGGTGCCGTCCGCGGCGGCGAAGTGGTCGGGGAAGTCGTCGAGGTTGGCGACGGAGGCTCCGCGCCAGCCGTAGATGGCTTGGCAGGGGTCGCCGACCGCGGTCACTGCGTGGCCGGTGCGCTGGCCGAAGAGTCCGGAGAGGAGGAGCCTTTGGGCCACGGAGGTGTCTTGGTACTCGTCGAGCAGAACGACCCGGAACTCGTTCCTGAGCGTCGCCCCCACGGCGGGTCTGGTGAGGGCGAGGCGGGCGGAGAGCGCGATCTGGTCGCCGAAGTCGAGGAGTTCGCGGGTGCTTTTCGCGGCGCGGTAGCGAAGGGTCAGTTCGAGGAGTTCACGGCGGGCGGCGGCGGTCTCGGGGATCTTGCGGAGGTCTGCGTTGGAGAGGGTGCTGTGGTCGAGGTCGCGGAGCAGTTCGATGTCGTACGCGGCGAGGTCTTCCGGCTCGACGAGGTGCTCGGACAGTTCGGCGTCGAGGGCCAGCAGATCGCTGACCAGCAGGGGGAAGGAGCGCGTCAGGGATGGGTAGGGCCCGGGGGCCTCGCGCAGGACTCGGGCGGCGAGCTGGAAGCGGGTGGCGTCGGCGAGTAGTCGGGCGGTGGGTTCCAGCCCGATGCGCAGTCCGTGGTCGGTGAGCAGTTGTCCGGCGAATGCGTGGTACGTGGAGATCCGGGGCTCGCCCGGGGGGTGGTCCGGGTCGATGATGTCGGGATCGGTGACGCCGGCTTGGACGAGGGCCTTGCGGACACGTTCGGCGAGCTCGCCGGCGGCCTTGTTGGTGAAGGTGAGCCCGAGGACCTGTTCGGGTGCGACCTGGCCGGTGCCGACGAGCCAGACCACGCGGGCGGCCATGACCGTCGTCTTCCCCGAGCCGGCGCCGGCCACGATGACCTGCGGCGCGGGCGGCGCGGTGATGCAGGCCGTCTGCTCCGGGGTGAAGGGGATGCCGAGGAGCTCCTTGAGCTGTTCGGGGTCGGTCAGGCGCGCGGTCACAACGAATGAGGCTAACGGGCGCCGGTGACAGTCGGTCCCGGTAGCCCCTGCCGTGCGGTGGGTGCGGGCGCACGTCGACATGGTGGAGAGGGAGCCCGGCCACAACACAGGCCACCCCGGCCGCCCCAGTCACACAGCTCACACAGCTCACACAGCTCACACAGCTCAGTCGATGATGTGTCGACCCTCCGGGCGGGCGCTGCACGAGGCACGGAAGGCGCAGCTGGTGCAGTGCTGTCCGGTGGAAGGGGTGAAGCGCTCGTCGAGTACGCGGCCGGCGGCGTTGGCGAGGAGTTCGCCGACCCACTCCCCCGCGAGCGGTTCTTGCGCCTGCACCTTGGGCAGTGCGTCACCGCCCTCCTTCTTGGGGGCGCCCTGGCGCAGGTGGACGAGTTCGGCGCCACCGGAATCGGGTCGGTTCCCGTCGAAGACCTCGTCGAGTGCGCCTTCGCGTACGGCGAGCTGGTAGACGGCGAGCTGGGGGTGGCGGGCCACGGCGTCGCCGGTGGGTGCCTGTTTGCCCGTCTTGAAGTCGACGACGTACGCCCGGCCGTCGGCGTCGCGTTCGACGCGGTCCATGGAGCCTCGGATGCGCACCTCGTACTCCCCCGCCTCCAAGGTGACGGAGAAGTCCTGTTCGGTGGCGGCGGCGGTGCGGCCTGCGCGGTCCATCACATGCCAGCGCAGGAAGCGTTCCAGGGCGTCGCGGGCGTGTTGCTTCTCCTGCTGCGACTTCCAGGGCGCGTCGAAGACGAGCCCGTCCCAGACGGAGTCGAGGCGTTCCATGAGGACGGCGAGATCGGCGGGGGTGCGCCCGGAGGCGACTTCGTCGGCGAGTACGTGGATGACGTTCCCGAAGCCCTGGGCGGCGGTGGCCGGGGCGTCGGCCTTCACCTCGCGGCCCAGGAACCACTGGAGGGCGCAGGTGTTGGCGAGCTGGTCCAGGGCGCTGCCGGAGAGGGTGACGGGTTGGTCCCGGTCGCGCAGGGGGACCTGGCTGCGGGTGGGCTCGTCGAGGCCCCACCAGCGGTCGGGGTGTGCCGAGGGGACAAGCGGCATGCTCTCGTCGTCGGTGAGGGCGGCGAGCCGGGCGAGCCTGCGGGCCGCGGCGTCCCGGAGGGCCGAGGTCGCGTCGGGGTCGACGGTGGTGGCGCGCAGTTCTGCGACGAGCGCGGCGACGGCGAGGGGGCGTCGGGGGCGGCCGGTGATGTCGTTCGGTTCCGCGCCGAGTTCGGTGAGGAAGCGGGAGGGCTGGTCGCCGTCGTCGGCGGGTGCCTTGACCGCGGTGACGACCAACCGGTCGCGGGCGCGGGTGGCGGCGACGTAGAACAGTCGGCGTTCCTCGGCGAGGAGTGCACCCGGGGTCAGGGGTTCGGCGAGTCCGTCGCGGCCGATGCGGTCGGCTTCCAGGAGGGAGCCGCGGCGCCGGAGGTCGGGCCAGAGTCCTTCCTGCACGCCGGCGATGACGACGAGGCTCCATTCGAGGCCCTTGGAACGGTGTGCGGTCATCAGTCGTACGGCGTCGGGCCTGGTCTCCCGGCCGGTGAGGGTGTCGGCGGCGATGTCCTGGGCCTCGATCTCCTCGATGAAGTTCAGGGCGCCGCGGCCTCCGGTGCGTTCTTCGGCGCGGGCCGCCGTGTCGAACAGGGCGCACACGGCGTCCAGGTCCCGGTCCGCGTGACGGCCAGCGGCGCCGCCGCGCAGGGCGGCCCGCTCCAGCCGGGCCGGCCAGGTGGTGCCGTTCCACAGTTCCCACAGGGCCTCCTCCGCGGTGCCTCCCCGTTCGAGGAGTCTCCGCGCCTGGTGCAGGAGTCGGCCGAGTTCCTGTGCCCTGCGTGCGTACGAGGGGTCGTGCGCGACCAGTCGCTCGGGCTCGGCGAGTGCACGGGCGAGGAGGAGGTCGGACGGCGGTGGTACGCGGTTTCCCGCGGTGCGCTCCTCGTCGCGCAGGGCCCGGCCGAGGCGCCGCAGGTCGGCGGTGTCCATGCCGGCGAGCGGGGAGGCGAGGAGGGTGAGTGCGGTGTCGACGTCTAGCCAGGGCGGGGGGGCCTCGTCGGGGTGGGCGGGGCGGTCGTCGGATTCCTCGATGGGCTCGGTCGACCCGGTGCTCTCGGTCGGGTCGGTGGGCTCGTGCGGGTCGGTGGGCTCGTGCGGTGCCGATGGTTCCTGTGGCTCCTGCCGCTCGTGCGGTGCCGTCGCGGTGGCTCCGGCGACGCTCGCCACCACACGCAGAGCGGTCAGCAGGGGCGCCACCGCCGGTTCATGGCGCAGGGGCACATCCGCCCCGTCCACTTCGAGGGGGACGCCCGCGGAGGTCAGGGCCCGCCGGATGGACGGGAGAGTGCGGCTTCCGGCACGGGCGAGGACCGCCATCTCGTGCCAGGGGACCCCGTCCTCCAGATGGGCCCGGCGCAGGATGTCGGCGATGTTGTCGAGTTCCGTGGAGGCGGTCGGGAAGGTGTACGCCTCGACACTGCCGCCGCCACGGGTGGATTCGAGATCCCGGTGGGCCCGCACCTTGTCGGCGGGCAGTTGCGTCAGCGGCATCCGTCGGGTGAGCAGTCGGGTCGCCGCCAGCAGTTTCGCTCCGCTGCGACGGGACCGGCCGAGGACCGCCACCTTCGCCGGGGTCCCGTCACGGTGCGGGAAGGCATCGGGAAAGTTGAGGATGCCGTTGACGTCGGCGCCGCGGAAAGCGTAGATCGACTGATCGGGGTCGCCGAAGGCGACCAGGGTGCGCCCCCCGCCCGCGAGCGCCCGGAGCAGTCGCACCTGCGAGGGATCCGTGTCCTGATACTCGTCGACGAACACCGCCTCGTAGGGGAAGGCGCGCGGCGAGGCGGTGCGCTCGGCGAGGAGCACGGCACGGTGGACCAGTTCGGCGTAGTCGAGGACGCCCTGCATGTCGAGGACGTCCAGGTACTCGGCGAGGAAGGAGGCGGCGGCCCGCCAGTCAGGGCGGCCCGTGCGGGCGGCGAAGCTGGCCAGGGACGTGGGGCCGAGGCCCAGTTCGCGGCTGCGCGCCAGCACCGCGCGGACCTCGTCGGCGAATCCGCGGGTCGTCAGGCAGGCCCGTAGTTCGTCGGGCCAGTGGTGGCGGGCCAGTCCGCGGGCCTCCAGGTCCAGCTGTCCGGTGAGCAGTTCTCGTACGGCCACGTCCTGCTCCGGGCCGGACAGCAGACGCAGGGGCTCGGCGAAGAGGTCGGAGTCCTGGTGGGCGCGGACCAGTGCGTAGCAGAAGGAGTGGAACGTCGTGGCCTGCGGGCCGCGGGTGCCGCCGAGGCGCAGTGCCATGCGGTCGCGCAGTTCGACCGCGGCCTTGCGGCTGAAGGTGAGGACGAGGATGCGTTCCGGGTCGGTGCCCTCGGCCACCTTCTTGGCCACGGCCTCCACGAGTGTGGTGGTTTTACCCGTTCCCGGACCTGCGAGGACCAGGAGTGGGCCGGAGTCGTGGTCAACCACCGCGCGCTGTGCGGCGTCCAGCACAGGGGGGCCCACCGTGCCCGGCTGCGTCCGCACCAGCCGGTATGCGCCCGGGGTCCGCCGCCGTACCTGTCGCTGGTACGGGGGATTCCCGGTGGTGGAGGAGGAGCTCACGTGGATCGCCGGTCCTGGTGGGTGTGCTGGTGATGACGGAGCGGCCGGTGCCGCGCGTCGACGACGCTACGCCGCCTGATGCCTACCGTGTAGGGGGGTGTGGCACTGGGTCAGCCGTTGCCGTGGCGGCCTCCGCTCGTCGCGCCGCGGCGGTCCGTGCCGCGGGCCGGTGTGCGTGCTCCGGTGCCCGTCCCGCTCGGGTGCCGGCTGCTCTTGGGCGCCGTGGTGTCGTCGTGCGGGCCCGCCTGGGGTGCGCCGGGGGCCGCCGCGCCGTCGGCCAGCGGCGGTTCACCGTGAGCATCGTCACCACCGGATCTGCCGTCCCATCGGGCGCGCTTCATGTCGAGGCGGGGCAGATGCCCCTCCGCGCTGACCGGGGCCTGGCGCAGGGGGGTGCCCTCGCTGCGGTAGGCCGCCATGGCCTCCTGCTCGTGGCCGGGCAGCAAGGTGCCATCCGCCCGGACGACGCGCCACCAGGCCACCGCCCCGCCGTACAGGGCCATCGCGCGACCCACCTGGCGCGGGCCGCCTTCTTCGAGCCACTCCGCGATGTCGCCGTAGGTCATCACCCGACCGGGCGGGATCAGCTCGACGACATCGAGCACCCGCTCGGCGTATTCGGGGTACTCGGGGTGATCAGGGTGTTCGCCGTACTCGGGATGTTCGGGTTGTTCGCGGTGCGACAGCTCTTCCACCCCTCCCATCCTGCCGCACCCCACCGACAGGCTTCGGGGTGCCTGTGGATAAACCGCAGGAGGGACGGCGGGGGTGGACAATGGTCAGCATTCGATGAAGTGCTCCGTATCACCCGGTTCATCTCCCCGCGATACACCCTGATTCCCCGCTCTGTCCTCAGGTCGTGCCACCATCGTGCGGGCGGTGACTGGTGATACGAGATCAAGAAGAGACCGAGACGACCGAGGAGCAGGGCGTGCAGCCAGGTGGGGCGGCGGGCATCCCTGAGACCGAGGCGTACCCGGACGCATCCGTTCCGTCCAAGGGGCTCGACAGGGTGGAAGATCCGCACGGTTCCGACAGGGCGTCGGGCGACGAGGGACCCGGTCCGCTGTCGCCGGTCCACTCGCCGACGGACGATTCACCGACGGACGACTCGGAACGGCCGACCGCCGAGAGCGACCGTTCGGCGCCGCAGGAACGACCGTCCGGGCCCGATACCGAGGACGGCGCGCCCACCGCGAGCGAGCCGTCGAACGACCAGGGCGACGCCGTGGAAGACGTGTGCAGGGACGCACCGGACATCGGCGGCGTCGACCGGGTCTCGGGCGATGAGCCACTGCTCGCCGCCCGTGTGCACCGGCCTTCCGACCTGCTGCGCCTGCTCATCGGCGTGCTCGCCATCGCCGTGGTGCTCGCCATCGCCGCCTTCGCCAGTGGCACCACGTCCGGGCTGGAACACGACATCAGCAAGGGCACCGGGCAGGCTCCCGACCTCCTGGTGAAGATCGCCGGTCTGGTCTCCAGCATCGCCGTGCTGTTGGTCCCCGTCGCCTTCGCCATCGAACGCCTGATCAAACGGGACGGGCTGCGGATCGCCGATGGCGTGCTCGCCGCCGTGCTCGCGCACGGGGTCACGCTGGCCACCGACCTCTGGGTCGCCCGGGCCGCCCCGGGGACCCTTCAGGACGCCCTCACCCAGACCCAGACCAATGGCGGACTCACCGATCCGGTCCATGGCTATCTGGCACCCGTCATCGCCTATATGACCGCGGTCGGCATGGCCCGAAGACCGCGTTGGCGGGTGGTCTTGTGGGTGGTGCTGCTGCTGGACGCGTTCGCGATGCTCGTAGCGGGCTACACGACACCGTTCTCGATCATCCTGACGGTGCTGCTCGGCTGGACGGTCGCCTACGGCACGTTGTACGCCGTTGGCTCGCCCAATGTGCGCCCCACCGGCCAGACCCTGATGGCGGGACTGCGTCACGTCGGTTTCCACCCGGTCAAGGCGATGCGCGCCGAGGACGTCCCCGAATTGGTGCCGCAGCGTCAGGACGGCGCCGGCACGGACCAGAACGACCGGGGTCGGCGCTATCTCGTCACCCTGGAGGACGGCCCGCCGCTCGACGTCACGGTCGTCGACCGGGAACAGCAGGCACAGGGCTTCTTCTACCGGGTGTGGCGTCGGCTGACCCTGCGTTCGATCACCACCCGGCGCTCGCTCCAGTCGCTGCGGCAGGCGCTGGAGCAGGAGGCGCTGCTCGCGTACGCGGCGATCGCCGCCGGCGCCAATGCGCCCAAGCTGATCGCTACCTCGGAGTTGGGGCCGGACGCGGTGATGCTCGTGTACGAGCACCTCGGCGGTCGTTCGCTGGACGCGATGACGGACGAAGAGATCACCGACGACGTGGTGCGGGGGGCGTGGCGGCAGGTCAAGGCGTTGCAGTCGCGCCGCATCGCCCACCGCCGGCTGAACGGTGACGCCATCTTGGTGGATCGTTCCGGCAAGGTGATCCTGACCGATCTCCGCGGTGGCGAGATCGCCGCGGGCGATGTGGTCCTCCGCATGGACATCGCCCAACTCCTGACCACCATCGGACTGCGGGTGGGGGCGGGGCGTGCGGTGGCCACCGCACTGGAGGTCCTCGGTCCGGACAAGGTGGCCAACTGTCTGCCGCTGCTCCAGCCGATCGCGCTCACCCGATCGACGCGGGCGACGCTGCGCAAACTGGCGCGGGAGCGCTCCGAGCGGGAGCGGGAGGCCACGCTGGAGGCGTCGGCCGCCGCCAAGCGGGCCCGCTCCGAGGCATCGGCGAGATCCGCGGACGAGGACGCCAAGGTCGCGCGCAAAGCGGAGCGTGCGGAGAAGCAGGCCGACAAGAAGGCCATCGACGAGGCTCTCGATGAGGTGCGGGAGGAGGATCTGCTCACCCAGATCCGCCATCAGGTGCTGTTGATCCGACCGCAGGCCCCGGTCGAGCCGGTCCGGTTGGAGCGCATCCGGCCGCGCACGTTGGTGAGCCTGATCGCCGGCGCCGTCGCCGCGTACTTCCTGCTCTCGCAGATCGCGGGCAATGACTTCGGTACGGACTTCAGCCATGCGCACTGGGGCTGGGTCGCCGCCGCTGCGGCCTTCTCTGCGCTCACGTACATGGCCGCCGCGATGAGCCTGCTGGGCTTCGTGCCCGAGCGGGTGCCGTTCCCCCGGACGGTGGCGGCGCAGGTCGCAGGCTCCTTTGTGAAGATCGTCGCGCCGGCGGCGGTGGGCGGTGTCGCCCTGAACACCCGGTTCCTCCAACGTTCGGGGGTCCGGCCAGGGCTCGCGGTGGCGAGCGTGGGGGCGTCACAGCTCTTCGGTCTGGGCGCCCACATCCTGCTGCTGCTCACCTTCGGCTATCTCACCGGGACGGAGAAGACACCGTCCCTCAATCCGTCCAGGACCGTGATCGCCGGTCTGCTGACGGTCGCGGTGCTGGTGCTGGTGGTGACGGCGATTCCGTTCCTGCGGAAGTTCGTCGCGACCCGACTGCGGTCGCTGTTCGCCGGTGTGGTGCCCCGGATGCTCGACGTGCTCCAGCGGCCGGGGAAGCTCATCACCGGCATCGGCGGGATGCTGCTGCTGACCGGTGCGTTCGTGATGTGTCTGGACGCATCGATCAGGGCCTTCGGCGACGGGCACCAGCCGCTGAGCTATGCGAGCCTCGCCGTGGTCTTCCTGGCGGGCAATGCCATCGGGTCTGCGGCGCCCACACCGGGTGGTGTGGGGGCGGTCGAAGGCGCGCTGATCCTGGGTCTGATCGCCGCCGGGGTACCCAAGGAGGTCGCAACGCCATCGGTGCTGCTGTACCGGACGCTGACGCTCTGGCTGCCGGTGCTGCCGGGGTGGTTCATGTTCAACCATCTGACGCGCAAGGGCGCGCTGTAAGCCCGGGTAGGCCCGAGTAAGCCCGAGTAAGCCCGATTGAGCATGGATAAGCCCAGATAAGCATGGCTAGCCGATCGGGTCGGTGCGGCAGCGCTGCCGGCGTCTGCGGCGGATGGTCGTCTCCCGGGCTTCCTCGGATGGTGGGGCTCAGCCGTACCACCCGCATGGCCCGCAACGGGGGCGGAGCCGCCCGCCGCACCGCACGATGGCGTCATGCCGACCACTTCCGTAGCCGTGCGTGCCGTCGCCTTCGCCGCTTCTCTGACCGTGCTGCTGGTCGCGGGTTGCTCGGACGGCGGCAGCAAGGACAGTGACAGCGGGTCGGACCGATCGACGGTGGACGACTTCGCCAGCCAACGGCTCACCTGGACGGCCTGCCCGGCTCCGTCCGAGGCGGAGGGCGGTGGACCCTCGCCCTCGCCCCTGCCCGGCGGTGCGACCTGGCAGTGCTCGTTCATGGACGTACCCCTTGACTACGACAAACCCGATGGCGAAACCATCGAACTCGCCCTCATCCGGGCGCGGGCGATCAACCAGGAGGAACGGATCGGCTCGTTGATCTTCAACTTCGGGGGTCCCGGTGGCTCCGGAGTCGCCACCCTGCCCTCCCTCGCCCCCGACTACGCGGCCCTGCGCAGCCGCTACGACCTGGTGAGCTTCGACCCCCGCGGCGTGGGTCGCAGCGTGCCGGTGGAATGCGAGGACAACCGTCAACTGGATGTGTTCTACGCCCAGGACGCCACGCCCGACGACACCGCGGAGGAGAAGGCGTACACGAACAGCCTGAAGGGGTACGCCAACGCCTGCAAGGAGAACTCCGGTTCGGAGCTGCCCCATGTGGGGACCGTCAGCGCCGCACGCGACATGGACCTCATGCGACGCGTGCTCGGTGACGGAAAGTTGCACTACTTCGGCATCTCGTACGGCACCGAACTGGGCGGGGTCTACGCCCATCTCTATCCGAAGAGCGTCGGCAGGGCGGTGTTCGACGCCGTCGTCGACCCGACGAAGAACGCGGAGCAAAGCTCCTTGGGGCAGACCGAAGGATTCCAACTCGCCCTCACCAACTTCGCCGAGAACTGCATCACGCGCGGCGATGAATGCCTGCTCCCCGGCACCTCCGTACAGGAGATCCAGGACGGGATCGTGGCGCTGCTCCGGAAGCTGGACGAGAATCCGATCGCCGGCATCGGCGACCGGAAGCTAACCCAGACCCAGGCGACCAACGGCATCGCCCAGGCGTTGTACTCCACCGAGTACTGGGAGTTGCTGGAACAGGGGCTCGACGATGCCGACGGCGGGGACGGAGCGCTGCTGCTCGCCCTCTCCGATGCGATGAACGGGCGCAGCGACAACGGCCACTACAGCAATACGGGTGCCGCCAATGCGGCCATCAACTGCGTTGACTCCAAGGAGCGTTACACACTGGAGCAGACGAAGGAGAAGCTGCCCGAGTTCCGTGCCGCCTCACCCGTCTTCGGCGACTACCTGGGCTGGGGCATGCTCGGGTGCACGCACTGGCCCGTGGCCGGGGAGTGGAGTTCGCCCGATGTGTCCGCGCCGGGCGCCGCGCCGATCGTCGTCATCGGCAACACCGGCGACCCGGCGACGCCGTATGAGGGGGCGAGGGCGATGGTCGAGGCGCTGGGCAAGGGCGTGGGCGTCGAGTTGACCTACGACGGCCAGGGGCACGGCGCCTACAACAGCGGCAATCGTTGTGTCCAGCGTGCGGTGGACGGCTATCTCCTCCAGGGGACGGTGCCCGCCTCGGGGACGGTGTGCAAGGAGACCTGATCCCATCCACGATCGACGTCTCCCCGCGGGTTCCGCCTCGGGCGGGCATCGCCGTTCCCGACGGGCCGTGTGATCCGGCCCGTCGATGCGAAGTGATCCGGCCCGTTGGTGCGAATGGGCGTCTCTTGCAGGCGGTACGGGCGGTAGCGGCGGTGCGCAAGGGGCGGGCCTCGGTCGTTGTGTCAGTGCCGCCACCTAGGATGGCGGGACATCTCACAGGCCATGGGGGGCTCGGTGTACAGGACCATGCGCAGGCGCGCGGGCGCACTGGCAGCGGCGGGACTGCTGCTGGCCGGCGTCGTGGGATGCAGCGATGACCCGCCCGCGAAGGGCGCGCCCGGGTCCGGTGGCAGCAGCACCGCGCCGAGCACGCTCGACAGCGCCGCACCCACCGCCGATGGTCCTGCCACACAGGCAGCCCTGCCGGCTGCGCTGACCGGACAGAAGCTGGTCTGGAAGAAGTGCAAGGCGCCCGTGAAGGCGTACGGCAGCTATGCGCAGAAGCCGGAGAAGCGGTGGGAGTGCGCCACGCTCAAGGCGCCGTTGGACTACCGCAAGCCGGCCGGGGAGACGGTCGGCATCGCCCTGGTGCGGGCGAAGGCGCAGAAACCGGGCAGCCGCATCGGATCGCTCCTGTTCAACTTCGGTGGGCCGGGCGGCTCCGGCGTCGCGGCGCTGCCGAACAGCGCGGCCGAGTTCAAGACCCTCAACAGCCGTTACGACCTGGTCAGTTTTGACCCGCGGGGTGTTGCCGAGAGTTCCGCGGTGGTCTGCCGCGACAGCAAGCAGGCAGAAGCGGGCTTCCGTCTGGACAACACTCCGGACACCCCGGCGGAGGAGCAGGCGTTCCTCAAGGACTCCCGGGCCTTCGGAGCCGGTTGCGCCCGCATATCGGGCCGGATCCTCCCCCATGTGGGCACGTCGAACGCCGCACGGGACATGGATCTGATGCGCCAGGTCCTGGGCGACGACAAGCTGCACTACCTGGGCTTCTCGTACGGCACGGAACTGGGTGCCGTCTATGCCCATCTGTTCCCCGGCAAGGTGGGCCGGCTCGTCCTGGACGCCGTGGTCGACCCCAGCGCGGACTACGTGGGCCATGCGCGCAATCAGACGCTGGGCTTCCAGCGAGCCCTGGACAACTACTTCAAGAGCCGCGACATCAGTGCGAAGGACGGCACCGCGCGGGTGGTGAAGCTGCTGGACCGACTGGACCGTGAGCCGATGCCCGCGGGCGGGGGCCGGAAGCTGACCCAAGGGCTCGCCCTGACCGGAATCGTCCTGCCGTTGTACTCGGAGAGCCAGTGGCAGTACCTGACGGACGCATTGGCCGGGGCGGAGAAGGGTGACGGCGCCCAGTTGCTGGCCCTCGCCGACTCGTACAACGGGCGGGACGAGAACGGCGAGTACACCACGCGCGACCACTCCCAGCGCGCCATATCCTGCGCCGACACCAAGGCGAAAGTGTCGGCTGACGAGGTGCGGTCCCGTCATCTGGCCGACTTCACCAAGGTCTCGCCGGTCTTCGGTCCCTATCTGGCCTGGGACCTCGCCGGCTGGTGCGCCGACTGGCCGGTGACCGGCGCATGGGAGACCCCGGAGGTGTCGGCGAAGGGCGCAGATCCGATCCTGGTGATAGGGACCACGGGCGACCCCGCGACCCCCTATGAAGGCGCACGGCGGATGGCGGACGAGTTGGGTTCCGGTGTGGGTGTGCTGGTGACCAACAAGGGCGAAGGGCACGGCGCCTACGGCACCAGCTCTTGCGTAACCCGCACCGTGGATGACTATCTGCTGGACGGCAAGGTTCCGGCCGACGGCAAGGTCTGCTCCTAGTCGGCGGCTTCGAGCAGTGGGGCGTCCACCCTCGGTGGGCGCTGCCCGACTGCCCCTGCCCAGAAACGATCAGGGCCCCGGACCGGTGACCGGTCGGAGCCCTGACGGATTCTGCGGGGTTCAGTAGCGGATCAGTAGATGGGCTTGCTCGGCTCGATCTGGTTGACCCAGCCGATCACTCCACCGCCCACGTGCACCGCGTCGGCGAAGCCAGCGGACTTCAGGACCGCGAGCACCTCCGCACTACGGACACCGGTCTTGCAGTGCAGGACGATCTTCTTGTCCTGCGGCAGGCTCTGGAGGGCCGTCCCCATCAGGAACTCGTTCTTGGGGATCAGCTTCGCACCCGGGATGGAGACGATCTCGTACTCGTTGACCTCGCGAACATCGATGATCTCGATGTTCTCGCCGTCGTCGATCCACTCCTTGAGCTGCTTCGGGGTGATCGTGGACCCCGCGGCGGCCTGCTGGGCCTCCTCGGACACCACACCGCAGAACGCCTCGTAGTCGATCAGTTCGGTGACGGTGGGGTTCTCGCCACAGACCGCGCAGTTGGGGTCCTTGCGAACCTTGACCTGGCGGTACTGCATCTCCAGGGCGTCGTAGATCATCAGACGGCCGACCAGGGAGTCACCAACACCGGTCAGGACCTTGATCGCCTCGGTGACCTGGATGGAGCCCACGGAGGCGCAGAGCACTCCGAGCACACCGCCCTCGGCGCAGCTCGGGACCATGCCCGGCGGCGGGGGCTCGGGGTAGAGGCAGCGGTAGCAGGGACCGTGCTCGGACCAGAAGACGGAAGCCTGACCGTCGAAGCGGTAGATCGAGCCCCAGACGTACGGCTTGTTCAGCAGCACACACGCGTCGTTGACGAGGTAGCGGGTGGCGAAGTTGTCCGTGCCGTCCACGATCAGGTCGTACTGGCTGAAGATGTCCATCACATTCTCGGCTTCGAGCCGATCCTTGTGGAGGACCACGTTCACGTACGGGTTGATGCCCAGGACCGAGTCCTTGGCGGACTCGGCCTTGGAACGGCCGATGTCGGCCTGGCTGTGGATGATCTGGCGCTGGAGGTTCGACTCGTCGACCTCGTCGAACTCCACGATGCCGAGGGTGCCGACACCGGCCGCCGCGAGGTACATCAGAGCCGGCGACCCGAGGCCGCCGGCGCCCACACAGAGCACCTTGGCGTTCTTCAGCCGCTTCTGCCCGTCCATCCCGACGTCGGGGATGATCAGGTGGCGGGAGTACCTGCGGACCTCGTCGACGGTGAGCTCAGCAGCTGGCTCGACCAGGGGTGGCAGCGACACGGGGACTCCGTTGCGTCGGTAAGTCAGTACGGTTGTTCTCCGGTAACACTGCCACGCGTCTTCTCATTCCGAGACACCCGGTCCGATCTGCGAGACGAATTCGTCCCAGTAGCCGGGCAGGGTGTCATACGGGGATATCTGCCCGGTATGCACTCCGCGCAGCAGTGGGCCACCGGCTCGCGCCCAGCGCTCCGGAGCCACCGTCGACCGCTCCAGGAGTGTCTCCTCGCAGCAACGGCCCGGGCCGAGTCGGCCCGCGCCCACCCCTCGACCGAGTCGATCGAGCCGGTCCGTGCGATCGGTGAAGAAGATCGTCCCCGCGCCCTGCCAGCGGGCGATGCGGGTCGCCTCCTCCAGATGTGTGCGCGGAACCCCGTGCACGAGGTGGACGAAACGCTCCGGTGGATGGTCCGCCGTCCACTGCGCGACCTGCGACCAGCGGTAGTCGGCCCAGGGGCCCGAGAAGGTGACCAACTGGTCGGCGGCCTCCAGAAAGCCGGGATAGGGGTGAGTTCCGTGCCCGAGGACCAGATGGCCGCCGTCGGTCAGCCCGGCCAGGGTCGCCGTCGTACTGCGCACCGCGGGCAGGTCCTGGCGGTCCGTCGGGCAGCGGTCGAGGAGGAAGCCGCCCACCCGGTACCACTCCAGATAGCGCTGTGCGTCGGCCATCACCTCACCGGGCGGACGCCGGCCGTGGGCCAGGTCGAGATGGCCGAGGACGCGCACCCCCGCGTTGGTCAGCCGCCCGGCCGCTGCCAGGCCATGGGGATCGGGGCAGTCCCCCGGCCCGTTGGCGACGTTCAGCACCACCCAGTGCAAGGGGGTGCCGGGCCGGGACAGTTCCGCCCACTCCGTGGGGGCCACCAGGGGGTGCGCACAGCCGGGTACGCCCAGCCCCAGCTGTTCCGTCCCCGTCGCGGAGAGCCGGGCATCGGCGGTGGTCAGATGCGACATGCCGCCTCCATCCAGATGTCTGCGAGGGATTCCTCCAGGTTGATGCGGGGCCGCCACCCGAGCCGGTCGCGGGCCGTGCGCACATCGGCCTGCTGCCAGCCACCGCATCCGTCGGGGTAGGGCACCGGGGTGGCGCCGAGTTGCTCCAGGACGGATTCGGAGCGCGGTGCACCGATCCCCATTCCCGGTGGCCGCCCCGGTGGGGTGTCCACCTCGTGCAGGGCGCCGGCGAATCCGGCGACCCGGGAGAGGACGGCCGCCGCGTCGCGCAGACGCACCGCCCGCCCCGTGCCGATGTTGACCACGCCCTGGGCGGCGGAGAGGGACGCGGCGTGGACGGCCCGGGCCACGTCCCGTACGTCGACGAAGTCGCGCTGCACTCCGAGCCCGCTGAGCTTGAGCTCACCGTCGCCGGACTGCATCGCACGGCGCATCGCCTCGGCGAGACGGCCCAATGGGGAACCGGCCGGGGTGCCCGGGCCCACTGGTGAGAAGACTCGGAGCACGACGGCGTCCAAGCCGGAGCCGAGCACCAACTCGGTCGCGGCGAGTTTGCTGACGCCGTAGGGGCCGCCCGGTCTGGGGATGGCGTCCTCCGCGGTGGACGAGCCCTGTTGGGACGGCCCGTACTCGGCGGCGCAGCCGAGTTGGACGAGTCGCGCACCGCACCCACTGCGGCGCAGTGCTTCGCAGACGGTGGCGACGGCGACGGTGTTGTGGCGGGTGAGGTCACGGGCGCCGCCGCGCGTCGCACCCGCACAGTTGATGACGACGCCGGGATGGACGGCGCTCAGGAAGCGGGTCAGTGCTCCGGGGCTGCCGCCGGCGAGGTCGAAGCGGACGTCGGCGTCGTCGCCCCGGCCGAGTGCCGTCAGATGTACGGCGGGATCGGCGAGGAGTCGATCGGCGACGAACCGGCCGAGGAACCCATTGGCTCCGAGTAGCAGCACCCTCATCGCGTGCCCCCTGCGTGCCGACGGGTCGCGGCCGGGAGTTGGCTGGTCATGTCGTGGATCTCCTTCGGGGTCGATGCGGCTGCTGGCGTGTGGTCGGTCGCCGATGGTGCGGATGCCGCGGGTGAGGGTCGTTTGCCTTCCGGTCTGGGTGACCCGTGGGGCGGGGAGGGGTGGAAGCTCGCTGCCGTACGGGGAAGCCCGTCGCTTCGTGGATCCGCACGGGGGCAGAGCGGCTCACACCAAATGCCGTGAAATGCCATGCGATTCCACCCGCCCGTGGTCAGGGCGCGGGCGCTGTTCGACGGCCGGTGTTCGGTGGCCCGACGCCGTGAGGCCGTGTTCGCCTCGTACGGTCGCCCCTGCGCTCGTCGGATCCCGGTCCGACGACTGCTGAGGGTGCTGAGGGTGCCGACGGGGTGCGGCATCCGCGCGGCAGGACGCCTCAGGGGCGCTGGGCACGGCCCCTTCGTACGGTGGGCCCGTCGGCGGTGGGTGCACATGTGCGTCCGGTACGGGTGGCGGCCAGCCGATGGCGGTCGTTCGCAGAAGCGTTTAGCCAATGACCCGTATCGAGGCAGCCGTCCGTCATGCGTGGCGGTCGACCGACAGCGGTCATCAGCGCGGCCCGGATGTGCGTTCGTGAGGTCATGGCCATCGAGGTGGAGGGCCGTGACGGGCGGCTGAGGGCATTCGGCGCGGCGCTCACCCAGCCCGGCTGATCCGGGTACGGGTACGGCGATCGGACGCGCAAGCACCGCAAGCAGGGACACCGAAGGTCCGGACACCCGAGGTAGGTACACGGGGCTGAGGCCGCCCCCCTGCCCCTGGGTCCCGTCGTCGAGTCCACCGCACCGGGCTGGTTCACCACGTTCCGCAGGGAGGTGTACACCGTACGTGAGCAGCGCACTCCGCACCGATTGCACCCCCGATCTCCCTCGTTGTCGGCAGCCGTCGATGCGGCGACCACAGCGGGACGACGGTAAGCCGGGGTGACGGTGGTGTGATGGACGGTTGTCCGTCGCGCCACCGGAAGGGGTGAATGCACGTAACTTTCGCCCCCGGCACACGTTTCGTCGCGCTAAGAGAGATCGCCACTACGTTGTGTCATGCCAAGGCCAGCCCTTCCGCAGACCACGGCGAGCCCCTTGGTGGGGGACGGCCTCACGGGTGGTTGACGACGATCGGACGGTGCGCCTCCGAGCAAGCCGAAGCCCCGCCCGAACGCGGGGGCGGCTCGATGAGCGGGCCCGCGATGAACGGCCCTGGTGCCGGCGCAGACCAGCTCTGAAGCAGCGCGCTGCACCCGGCGCAGGCACGGAACCCTACCCACGGGGACACACCCCGCGGGTCGAGAGAGCCAACCGAAAGTCAGCCGCCCGGATGCACCCAGGGGTTGGGCCGGCAGGCAATGCCCTTGATATTGAGGGACTTCGTCTGCTGCTGCATCACGGGGGCGAGTGCGCCCTCGGTCGAGCAGTTCACATGATCATGGCCGAGGCGATGTCCGACCTCGTGGTTGATGAGCATCTGACGATAGGCATGCAGAGCGCGAGGGCCGTAGGTGTCCGATCCCTGCGCCCATCGAAAGGCGTTCACCATCACTCGATCGGTCGCTGCGGAATCACAACTCACATTGTCGATCGATGTATCGAGGCCGGATTTCTCACACCACACATCCGTGGTTCCGGGACTGGCGAGGGTGACGACGAAATCAGGCTCGCCGGAGGAAATGCGCTCGAATGACCGAAGACCCCCGTGCGCCCAACTGCGCTTGTCGTTGAGGGTTTTCTGCACGGCGGTCGCGAACAGCAGACCGTCCATTCCCAATCCCTGTTCGATGTCCACGCGATAGCGGATCTTACGGCCCTTTCCCGGCGCCTTCTCAAATCCGGGAACCGCCTCAAAGGTGCCGTCCGCGGTCAACTTGGGATCGATGGGGAACGGGGACGCCATCAACTGCTCATAGCTCGGTGCGGCGGGCTTCACCTCACGCGCAGGTGCCCCGCCCGCGGGTGCCTTGCGACCCTCCGAACGCGACGCCGGACCCACACTGCCCCGCTCATCCCCCGTGGTGGCGGTGCCGGGCTTCTTACCGGTCTCCTCGGCCACCTGACCGGCGACGACGATGGCCAGGACCGTGGTCACGGCCGCCGCAGCGATGCCCGTGACCGTACGCCCCTTGCTGGGCTTGGGAGGTTCGGGCGAAGGTCGCGGGGAACGCCCGTCCGACGGAGGGTCCGCAGCCCCTCGCTCGCCCTCCATCTCATCGGCGCCGTTGGTGACATCGGCACCATCGGCAGCATCCGGGGAGTCGGGCCAGGTGGTGACGGAGGCGTACGGGTCCGCGCCTGCGGCCTGTCGGGCACCGTCGAACGCCTCGACAAACTCCCTGCGAGGACCGGGTATACGCGTCCCCTGCGCCATGGCGCCCTGGAGCCCGGGCACCCCCGCGGGCGACGGCTGCTGACGCGGACCGCCGACCGAACGGCCCCCAGCGCCCCGACCTGCTGGCCCACCGGGTGCGCCCTGCGGCAGCTGCTGGGTACGGGGGACTCCCCACCCTCCCCCGCCCTCGTGCTGCTCGGGATGCCCGCCGCGCGCCTGCTGGGGGGCGTATCCGGCAGGGAGGTGCTCGGGGCCGGTGGGCGGGGTTGAACGCCGCCGTCCGCCCGCGTTCGCCTGGGGCGGCGGGGTCCGTTGTCCGTTCGGTGCGGACGGAGCCGGACGCATCGCGGCCTGGGCTTCCCCCATGCGAGGCGCGCGTTGGGCCGAACCGGGTGAACCCGAGCCGTACGCGGGGGAGTCAGACGCACCGGACGGGGATGCGTCCGCCTGGGGATCTCGACCCGAACCCCCCTTGGGTGCGGGGCCTTTGCGGCTGTGTCGTCCCACGGGCGCCGATCAGCTCCTACCAGTGTCGTCAAGCAGTTCTCGGACGGCCTGCGCAACCGTCTCCGGATACTCCATCATCGCCACGTGCCCGGCGTCCGGCAGGGTCAGGAGCCGCGAGTCCCGGAAGGTCGCAGCGGCCCGGCCTGCCATACGGTACGAGACAAGTTGGTCGCGCCCCCCGTAGACGAGGAGTGTCGGCGCGAGCACCCGCTCCGCCTGTCGCCACAGTCCGTGCTGGCCACCCAGCGTGTACGCATCGACGATACCGCGTGCCGTGCGGGCCATCGCATCCCAGAAATAGGGGAGTTGGACCCGACGCTCCATCTCCTGCACCGCATGCCCCAGTGCTTCATCGGAGACCCGTGAAGGATCTCCGTAACAGAGAGCCATCACACCGCGGGTGCGCTGCTCCGGCGTCCAGTCCTTGGTCATCCGGCTGAACAGCCGGGCGATGCCGGGCAGGGCCAGCATTCCCGTGGGCACGGCGCTGCGCTGGACGCGCAACTCGGGCAGGGCGGGCGAAACGAGCGTGAGCGTGCGCACCAGATCCGGGCGAACGGCTGCGACCCGGACGTTCACAGCGCCGCCGAGGGAGTTGCCGAGGAGATGGACGGGGCCGCGGCCCGAGGCGTCCAGATAGCGGATGACGGCCCGGGCGTGTCCGGTCACCGAGTAGTTGCCGTCGCCCGGCGGCGGGGAGTCGCCGAAACCGGGGAGGTCGAGGGCCTCGGCGTCCACGACGTCCTCCAACAGCGGCATCATCGCCGACCAGTTCTGCGAGGAACCGCCGAGGCCGTGGACGAAGAGGGCGGGCGGCAGTCCGACCCGGCCCGGCGGGCGCGACCTGATCGAGAGGGTGAGTCCGGCCAGCGTGACGGAGCGCAACTCCTCCCCCGGGGCGACCCGCGCGGTGCGCGGTCTCGGTGCCTCGTCGGCGGTGGCGGATCGGGTGTCCGGCAGCTCGGTCGAAGACATGCGTGCAATGTTACGAGACGATCACACCGCGAATCGTGTGTTCGGCATCACACATCGCGTAGCGCCGCGAATCAGTAGCTCCTACGCTTCATAGACAAGGACCATCACCGAAGCTCCAAGGATGAGCACCCCTGCTTCCGGGAAAGCGGTGCCGTATGGCTATCGATCCCACCGACCCAGAGACCGTCTACGAGGCCGAACGCGAGAACGCCGGCACCGACTCCACTGACGGCACCGACACCGATGTGCCGGAGGCCGACGCCGCCGAGCAGGAGAGCGAGGTGCGTCCGGAACACGAAGATCCACCGCCCCACATCGACAAGGACCACGTCAACGAGGCGGACGCGGTGGAGCAGGCACGGGTGGTCACTCTCGATGAGGACGACTATCGCTGACCTGACTGACCTTGACCTCTTTGCCCACGAATAGGGAGCTACCGCGACTGTCCGGTCCGTGAAATTCTGCGTCCGCGACGCCCACGACTGGGTTACCCAAAAGTACGATGGCGGGCGCGGCGCACAGCGCGCACATTACAGATTTTGGGAGGCGGCGTGACAGCCATCGAGCAGACAGAGGCGGCGCGCCCGCGAGGCACGCGTCTGCCACGCCGAGCCCGTAGGAACCAGCTTCTGGGCGCGGCCCAGGAAGTATTCGTGGCGCAGGGTTACCACTCGGCTGCGATGGATGACATCGCCGAGCGGGCGGGCGTCAGCAAGCCGGTGCTCTATCAGCACTTCCCGGGCAAGCTGGAGCTCTACCTCGCCCTGCTCGACCAGCACTGCGAGGCACTGCTGCTCGCCGTGCGGACCGCGCTGGCGTCGACGAACGACAACAAGCAGCGTGTCGCGGCGACCATGGACGCCTACTTCGCGTACGTGGAGGACGAGGGCGGCGCCTTCCGACTGGTGTTCGAGTCGGACCTGACGAACGAGCCCGCGGTGCGTGAGCGGGTGGACCGGGTCTCCCTCCAGTGCGCGGAAGCGATCTCCGAGGTGATCGCCGAGGACACCGGCCTGTCCAAGGACGAGTCCATGCTGTTGGCCGTGGGGCTGGGCGGGGTCTCGCAGGTGGTGGCCAGGTACTGGCTCTCCAGCCGTTCGAGCATCCCGCGGGAGACCGCGGTCCAACTGCTGACGTCGCTGGCCTGGCGCGGCATCGCCGGCTTCCCCCTCCACGGGGCGGATTCCCTGACCGAACAGTCCTGACGTACGGGCACTGTTCGCTCTTGGCGTTCACCCAGGGCGACTGCCGGCCGGTCCGGCCCGGCTAGTGTGTGCTGGGTACGGCGCGAATGACCGCGCAACGCACCGTTCGGAGGGACATAGCCGTGGAGGTCAAGATCGGCGTGCAGCACGCGCCCCGGGAGATCGTTCTGGAGAGCGGGGACTCCGCCGAGGACGTCGAGCGCGCCGTGGGCGAGGCGCTGGCCGGTAAGGCGCAGCTGCTCAGCCTCTCGGACGACAAGGGCCGCAGGGTTCTGGTGCCCTCGGACCGGATCGCGTACGTGGAGATCGGTGAGCCCGCGACGCGACGCGTGGGCTTCGGCGCGCTGTAGGACGGCTTGAGTCAAGCAGTTCGGGGCCCTGGTGGAAGAGATTCCGCCAGGGCCCCGAATCATGTGCCGGCTGTGGGCCGGGTGGACGTTCACGGCGAAACCCGCCCGCCGCGGGTCGAACTCCCCCGCCGCAGTGCGGCCGGTGCTCGGCTGCTTCGCTCTCCCCGCTCGCCGCTCGCACATCACGTACTCGGGTTCCGGCCACAGCTCCCAACGCCTCGTGGGAAAGGGTTGTTCGCCGTGGCCAACGGGTAGTACGGGCTAGACCGACCTGCCCCTACCAGTGTCCGTGAGGTGATCAGCAGTGCAGTGGGAAGCGATCGGTTCGATTCTGCTCGGGCTCGCCCTCGCGTGGCTCGCCGACCGTCAACTGGCCGACCGTCTCCCGGAGCGTCGTGTCGTCTTTCTCACGGGCGCGTTCGGTGCGCTCTTCGGCGCCTATGTCACACACGTGGCACTCGGCCCCGGCCAGTTCCTGGGGACGCTGGTGGGTGCGGTCCTGATCGGGGCCGTGCTGCTGTCCCTGCTGCTGCGGCCGTCAGGCCGTCGGCTGCGGCGGGCGATCCCCTTCTGATCGAGTTGCGCCGACCCGGGGACCGCCGTCCGCGCGGGTCCTACGCCGTGTACGAGGGATTCCGCCCGGTGCGCCCTGCCCTCAGGACGGACCGGCGCCGCTCGGCGGACACGACCTAGGCAGCGAGCCCGAGGGCAGCCATCCGCTTGGTGTGCGCCTTGGTGATCCGGGTGAACATCTCGCCCACCGCGGCGAGGTCGAAGCCGTCCGCCACGCCGCCGACGAGCATCGTGGACAGCGCGTCACGCTCGGCCACCACCCGCTGTGCCTGGGACAGCGCCTCCCCCATCAGCCGTCGGGCCCACAGCGCGAGACGTCCGCCGAGCCGCGGATCGGCCTCGATCGCAGCGCGGACCTTCTCCACCGCGAAGTTGCCGTGCCCGGTGTCGTCGAGCACCGCAAGGACCAGGGAACGCGTGTCGGCGTCGAGGTGGGCTGCGACCTCGCGGTAGAAGTCACTGGCGATCGAGTCACCGACGTACGCCTTGACCAGACCCTCCAGCCAGTCGGACGGCGCGGTCTGGCGGTGGAAGTCGTCCAACGCCTGGGCGAAGGGTTCCATGGCGCCCGTGGGGTCCGCCTCGATCGTGGCGAGCCGGTCCCGCAGCCGCTCGAAGTGGTGGAATTCCGCGGAAGCCATCTTGGCCAGCTCCGCCTTGTCACTGAAAGTGGGGGCGAGCTTGGCGTCTTCGGCGAGCCGCTCGAAAGCGGCCAGCTCGCCGTAGGCGAGCGCCCCCAGAAGATCCACGACTGCTGCGCGGTACTGGGGGTCCGCGGACGCGGTGGCCCAGTCCTGGGCCGCGATCCCCGTGTGTTCTGTGGCGTTGTCTGGCGTCTCCATGACGGGCACAATAGCCCGCTGACCGCAGGTCGTAAGGGCCTGGTCAGGGGTGCCCGTACGGCTTTGCCGTCGACCCGCTGCCCCGGTTCCTACGGATTCGCCCAACACACATGCGCGAATCCGGGGTACAGTGGTATTGCGCCTGCTGAGCGTTCTGATTTCACGTACTGCTCTCTCAGCGGGCGATCGCAGTGTTTGCAGTGATTGTTGGAAAGATCTTTATCTTTCCGACTCCCCATGAGGATGCCCGGTCGGTGGCACGATCGGCTCCGACCCGACCGCCCTCCGTGCGGATATGCGCCCCGCGTATGACCGCAGATGAGGGGCCCCTCAGCGGCACGAGCGCTTGAGCGACGGCAGTGGTCCCGCGCCATCCGGCCAATCCACGGTCGGCCTAGTACCCAGGTGCGGCACGACCCCCATCGTTCGCCTCACGTCGCGTCTCACAGAAGAGGCAACACCCTGACTACGCAGCCTATGACTTTCCGGGATCTCGGAATCCTGGACGAAACCGCCGAGGCACTCGAAGCCGTCGGCATTCTGACTCCTTTCCCCATCCAGGAGATGACGCTCCCCGTCGCGCTCTCCGGCAACGATGTGATCGGGCAGGCCAAGACCGGCACGGGCAAGACCCTCGGTTTCGGACTGCCGCTGCTGGAGCGCGTCACCGTGCCCGCCGACGTCGAAGCTGGTCGGGCCACGCCCGACCAGCTCACCGACGCCCCGCAGGCACTGGTCGTCGTCCCCACGCGCGAGCTGTGCACCCAGGTCACCAATGACCTGCTGACCGCGGGCAAGGTGCGCAATGTGCGCGTCCTCGCGATCTACGGCGGCCGGGCCTACGAGCCCCAGGTCGAAGCCCTGCGCAAGGGCGTCGATGTGATCGTCGGTACACCTGGCCGGCTGCTCGACCTCGCAGGCCAGAAGAAGCTCGACCTCTCCAAGGTCCGGTCCCTGGTGCTGGACGAGGCCGACGAGATGCTCGACCTCGGGTTCCTTCCCGATGTCGAGAAGATCATCCAGCAGTTGCCGCCCCGGCGGCAGACGATGCTGTTCTCGGCGACCATGCCGGGCGCGGTCATCGGCCTGGCCCGTCGTTACATGACCCAGCCGACGCACATCAGCGCGACCTCGCCCGACGACGTCGGCGCGACCGTCGCCAACACCACCCAGCGGGTGTACCGCGCGCACTCCATGGACAAGCCGGAGCTCGTTTCGCGGATCCTCCAGGCCGACGGCCGTGGCCTCGCCATGATCTTCTGCCGTACGAAGCGGACCGCGGCGGACATCGCCGAGCAGCTCGCCCGGCGCGGCTTCGCCTCCGGAGCGGTCCACGGCGACCTCGGCCAGGGTGCGCGCGAGCAGGCCCTGCGCGCGTTCCGCAACGGCAAGGTGGACGTCCTGGTCTGCACCGATGTCGCAGCGCGCGGCATCGATGTGGAGGGCGTGACGCACGTCATCAACTATCAGTCGCCCGAGGACGAGAAGACCTACCTCCACCGGATCGGCCGCACTGGCCGCGCCGGTGCGCTGGGTACGGCCGTCACCCTGGTGGACTGGGATGACATCCCCCGCTGGCAGCTGATCAACAAGGCACTGGACCTGTCGTTCCACGACCCGGTCGAGACCTACTCCACCTCCGCTCACCTCTTCGACGAGCTGAAGATTCCCGCGGACACCAAGGGCGTGCTGCCGAGGGCAGAGCGCACCCGTGCCGGTCTTGCGGCGGAGGAAGTGGAAGACCTGGGCGAGACCGGTGGGCGGGGCCGCAAGGCCGCGCCGACCCCTGTCGTCGTGGAGGAGCGTCCCGCGCGCACCAGGACGCCGCGCCAGCGCCGTCGTACCAGGGGTGGCAGCTCCACGGAGACCGCCGCCGAGCAGTTGGCCGCACCGGCGCAGGATGCACCGGCCGCCGAGGACGACGCACAGCCGCGGACCCCGAGGCGTCGGCGTAGGACTCGTGCGACCGGAGCCGGAAGCACGGTCGTGGCACAGGCCCCGACCGCCGTGGAGATCGTGGAGGACGCCCAGCCGGCGCCCGTCACCCTCCAGGTGCCGGCCCAGCCGTCGGAGCCGCTTCAGGAGACCGAGCCGGAGGCCAAGCCGCGCCGTCGCAGGACGCGTGCGGTGAAGGCCGTCGAGACGGTCACCGACGTCGAAGCCGCACCCGCGGTCGAGGCTGAGGCCGAGGCCAAGCCCCGCCGACGGACGCGTGCGGTCAAGGCCGTCGAAGCCGTCACCGAGGTCGCACCCGCCGTGGAAGCTGAGGCTGAGGCCAAGCCCCGTCGACGCACCCGCGCGGTCAAGGCCGTCGAAGCCGTCGACACGGCGGAAGCAGCCACCCCGGAGGCCAAGCCCAGGCGTACGCGTGCGGTGAAGGCCGTCGCGACCGCCTCCGCACCGGAGTCCGCGGAAGCCGAGGCCGAGGTCAAGCCCCGCCGACGCACCCGTAAGACGGTCGCGGCAGCGGACGCACCTGCTGCTGTCGCCGAGGGTACGGCCGTCGCCACGGAGGCCGCACCTCGTCGCCGCACCCGTACGACCAAGGCTGCGGCCCAGGCCGAAGCCTGATCCGATCGCCCGACGGCCCGGTTTCCCCGCAAGGGAGCCGGGCCGTTTTGCGTGCGGGTGCCCGCTGCCCAGTACGGCCGGGCGGGCCGGATGGCCCCCGGGTAATCTCCCTGTATGAGTCGTCCGCCGACCTTCGCTCCTCCTCCCTGCGCCCGCTCCGGGAGGCTGCGCACCTCTCGTGGGGAGTTCGCCGTGCTCGACGCACGGGCGACGGGCGAGCACGGCGCCCCCTCGGGTACTGCGCTGCTGCTCCCGGGATTCACGGGGAGCAAGGAGGACTTCATCGCCATGCTCGCTCCGCTCACGGAAGCGGGCTTTCGCGCGGTGTGCGTCGACGGCCGGGGCCAGTACGAGACGACCGGCCCGGACGAGCCCGACGCCTATTCCCAGCGGGAGTTGGCCCTCGATGTGCTGGCGCAGGTGGAGGCGGTGGCCGTCGATGGGCCCGTGCATCTGCTCGGGCACTCGCTCGGTGGGCAGATCGCCCGCGCCGCGGTCCTGGAGGTCGCGGCGACCCGTGCCGTCTCACCCTTTCGTACGCTGACCCTGATGTCGTCCGGTCCTGCGCAGATCAGTGCCGCCCAACAACAGAGGGTGGCGCTGCTGAGCCAGGCGCTGGCGCAGTTGAGCATGGCCGAGGTGTGGGCGGCGATGCAGGCGTTCGAGACGCCGGAGGAAGCCGCCGTCGACGGCGAGGACCTGCGTCGGCGGTGGCTGCGGCACCATCCGCAGCAGCTGATCACCACAGGTCGACAGTTGTCGATCGAGCCGGACCGGGTCGATGAGCTCGCGGCCGTCCCGGGGCTTCCCGTGCATGTGATCAGCGGCGAGAGCGATGACACCTGGCCGGTGCCGCTGTTCGATCGGATGGCGGAGCGGCTCGGCGCCCGGCGGACCGTCGTTCCCGGTGCCGGGCACTCCCCGAACACCGACCGACCGCGGGAGACCGCCGAAGCCGTCGCGAGGTTCTGGGCGGCCCACTGACACGCGCCGCGTGCCGTCTGGCCCCGCCCCCACCGGCGCGAGGGCGGCCAGGAGTGCCGAACGTCCGTCAGAACTGGGACTGGAGATGCTGCCAGAAGCCGTCGCGCAGAGCCCTGCGCAGGACCGCGTGTCCCCGTAGCGACCGTTGGAGCAGTGCCTCCGCCTCGATCAGCAGATCCTGGTCGACGGGTCCCGGGAGATAGGGATGGCCGGGCAGTAGCTCGGCGAGGGCTTCGCTGCCCCGTTCCGCCAACCAGGTGGCGGCGATCCGTGCACCGACGAACCGCACCTCATCGCGCGAGGGGGGCGGCGTACCTTCGTTCTCGTACGTTGAGACGGCTCGGCGGGTGAGGTACGGGCGGCAGAAGTCCAGGTCGAAGGTGCGGGTACTGTCCACTTCCCAGCGCAGCGCCTCGGCCTGGTTGACGCCTTCGGAGGCGTCGATGCCCCAGAGGTGCACCCGTGCCCCGTACCCCTGGGCCGCCTCCACCGCGGACACCAGGTCCTCGTCACCGCCCACGAGGGCCGCGTCGCTGATGGCCCGATGGCGTGCGAGGGACTCCAGATCGGTGCGGATCAGCGAGTCGACGCCCTTTTGCTGGTTGTTGGCGTTGAGGTTGCCCAGTCGCACCTTGACGTCGGGCAGTTCGGCGATCGACTGCTGCTCCGGCGTGGGGATGCGGCGCCTGGCGCCGTCGTACCAGTACACCCGGAGCAGCCTGCTGTCGGCGAAGATGCTGCGGGCCTTGTCGATGAACGCGTCGATCAGACCTTCTGCATCCAAGTCGAAGGAGCGTCGGTCCTCGGTGCCCGCAACCAGCAATCCTGCCGCAGCGTAGACGTAACCTGCGTCCACGAAGATGGCGTGTGTGGAGGGCGTCTTGGCCACCTCGGCGAGCATGCGGTGCAGTAGCTCGTTGGTGCGGTCCAGACGTGCGCTGATCTGGGTGATCGCTGTGTCGATCGTTGCCTCGTTCATACGGAGCTCATTCTCAGGGCGCTCGGCGACACCCACCAGTAGTTAGCGTGCCAAAGATTTTCTTTAGTGTAAGGAATATTTGCCGGGCACATCACTGTTGAACCCGAGTGGAACCTGCGCACCCGGAGCAGTGGGGTGCGCGCTACCAACAGTTCTCCCCTGGGGAGGATCAGACGAAGGGAGAAGCCTTGCGCTTCGAGATCATGCGCCTCGACGACGTCGACGGCACCGCCGTGGACAGCACCGTCGTGGACGCCGCCTCCGTCAACCGGATCGTGCAGCAGGCCGCCGCTACCGGCCAGCGCATTTACATCCGCCCGGCCGACGCGTCGGCCTTGTAGTGCCCACACCTGCGTAGCGCCATCGGCGCGTGCGTGACATGACTCGCCCCCGCAGCGGACATCGGTCCGTACGGGGGCGTTGTCGTGGGTGGACCCATGTCCACCGTCTCAGGCACTCTGCACGACTTGGGTGACACCGTTGATGATCTGCTGCACGGCGATCGCGGAGAGCATCATGCCGGCGAGACGGGTCACCAGCACCACTCCCCCGTCCTTGATCACGCGGATGATGCCCAGCGAATAGCGCATGGTCAACCAGAGCACCACGTGCATCGCCACGATCGCGCCCCAGACCGCGATGTGCTGGGGTGCGCCATCGGCGTTCTGGACCGCGAGGATCACCGAGACGATGGCGCCCGGCCCTGCGAGCAGGGGCATTCCCAGCGGTACGAGGGCGACGTTGACGTCCTTGGTCTGTTGGGGCTCGTCCGTCTTCCCCGTCAGCAGATCGAGGGCGATCAACAGCAGGAGGAGCCCGCCGGCGATCATCAGGGCGGGCACGGAGACATGCAGATAGTCCAGGATCTGCTGGCCGACCAGACCGAAGACGGTGATGACCCCGAAGGCGACCGCGACCGCCTGCCAGGCCATCCGGCGTTGCATCTTGACCGGGCGCCCCGAGGTGAGGGCGAGGAAGATCGGTGTGATCCCGGGCGGATCCATGATCACGAAAAGGGTGAGGAAGAGGGAGCCGAAAACGGCAGCGTCGAACACGGTGATGCCTTGCGAGAAGAGGGGTCGAACGGGACGGCGAAGGTCAGGTGCGACGTCCGCCCGCGCCGGGGACCGGGAAGGCGCCGGTGGCACGGCGGGTGATCTCGCCGTAGATCTCCGGGTCGGTGGTGTACTCGCCGAGCCCGACCGTCTTGCGACTGCCGTGGTAGTCGCTCGAACCCGTGGTGAGCAGGCCGATGTCGGCCGCGAGGCCGCGCAGTCGTTCACGGGCCGGACCATCGTGGTCCATGTGGTCGACCTCGATGCCGTCGAGGCCGGCTGCCGCGAGGTCGGCGATGACCTGCTCGGGCACCGTACGTCCGCGCTTCGCCGCCGCCGGATGGGCGAAGACGGACACTCCGCCGGCGGCCTTCACCAGCCGGACCGCGGTGAACGGGTCCAGTTCGTGCTTGGTGATGTGCGCCCTGCCGCCGTCGGCGATCCACTGCGGTGTGAAGGCGTCGGAGACGCTCGGGACCACGCCGAGTTCCACCAGGGCGGTCGCGATGTGGGGACGGCCGACCGATCCGTCGCCGGCGATGCGGGCGACCTGCTCCCAGTCGATGGGGACGCCCAGCTCCCGGAGTTTGGCGACCATCGCCTGCGCCCGGGGCACCCGGTCGTCGCGCACCAACTCGCGCTCGCGCAGCAGGGCGGGCTCCTGCGGGTCGAAGAGGTACGCCAACAGATGCAGGCTCACCCCGTCGAGCGCACAGGAGATCTCGGCCCCGGTGACCAGGGTCAGTGCGCGGGGGGCCTCGTCGAGGGCGGCGATCGCCTCGGCATGGCCGCGCGTCGTGTCGTGGTCGGTGAGGGCGACGACGTCCAGCCCGGCCGCCGCGGCCTTGTGCACCAGTTCGGCGGGGGTGTCCGTACCGTCCGACGCCGTGGAGTGGGTGTGCAGATCGATGCGCACGAGCGGCACTCCGGGGATGTCGGGCGAACGGGGGACGGTCCAGTGTATCGGGCAGCCGAAGGCGGCCCGGCCGCCCGGCGGACAGCGACCCGGCCCCTGCGTCCATCCGCCGTCATCCGGCCGCCGCAGGGCCACCCCACGGTGTGCGGCTCAGGACAGCAGTCGTGGCGAGAGCGCGCCGCAAGGCACCAGTTCGACCTCCGCTCCGGCGTCGCGCAGATCCGTCAGCACCAACTCGTCGTACATCAGGAGCCCGGACTGTTCGGGCCAGACGATCGCCCACAGCCACAGCCCGCGGGCCTCGCCGGCGAAGACGGCACGGTCCGCGGGAGTGCCCTGGACGTGCCACAAGGGTGTGGGACGTCCTGCGGCGAGCACCTTCGACTGGGCGGGTCTGCCGATGTCGATGTGCTGGCCGGGGTCGGGGCCGTCGATGCCGGCGTAGCGCGAGCCGAGCCCGACGCCCAACTCCTCTGCGATCAGCAGCAGTTCTCCGATCCCGCCGAGCGGGCCGGGGCCGGAGCAGACCACGGCGGTCGCTCGGCCTCCGCTGCGGTCGTCACCGGCGTACGCAACACCGGTGAACAGCCAGCCGACGGGCAACGGCCAGGGCATCCACACCGGGACCCTGGCCCGGTGCACCACGACCCCGAGGGCTTCGACACTGGGCGGAATCACCGGCTGGAGTGGGTGCACGGTGCCGTGCACACCGCACTGCCAAGCTTCGGCAAAGAGACCGGGCGCCCTGACCCGGCCACCGCACTTCGGGCAACTGGGTTCGCCCCTCATAGCGTTCCACGGTCCTACCCGCCCGGCGTCGCGTCAAGGACGATCACCCGTCCGGAGTGAGCTGCTCACTCAGTGCCGATATGGCTCAACTGAGCGTCACGCTCAGTGTCGACTCGGGGGACTCAGGGGGTGGCCGCTCGAACACACGGGCGGTGGGCACGGCTGCCGCCCCCTCTGGGGAGGCGTACGTCACGTCCTCGACGGGAGCAGGGGACGGGAGGCGGGCGACCTCAGTCGAGGGTCACGGACCTGCGGTGCGGATCTCGTAGATCGGTCCCCCGCGCCAACCAGCGTTCCTGGAGTTCCGCCGCGCCGTGCACCCGCTTCCAGGCCGCCTCGTTGGACGTCATCGGCAGCAGGGGGAGGAAGCGCACCGGCTCGCGTGGGGCGTCGAGTTCCAGATCCTCGACGAGCCCGCCCGGTTCGGCGACCAGTACGGAGCTGAAGGGCGCGGATGGCCAGAGCGATGCACCGATGTCCAGGGCGGCGCCCGGCGCGATGACGACCCCTTCCACCTGCGGCGAAGCGGCCAGGACCGCCAGGGGGCGCAGCACCTGATCAGTGTCCGCCGTTCCCGGACGCACCGAGAGGACCAGTTCGGCGCGCGGGCCCTGCACAGGGTCGGCGATCGCCGACGTCGGATCGTTCATGGGGTGGGCGGACATCCCCAGGGTGGCGTAGCGGACCAGCTCGTCCGCGGACCCGTCGCCTGGGGTGCGAAAGCGCAGGACCTCGATCCGGTCCGTACCGATGAACGTCACCGAGGCGCGGGCGTCCGGCTCCCCGAGCGCCGTACACAACCTGGCCTCGACCAGAGCAAGAACGTCTGCCATCCGGCGAGCATAGAACGCGTAAGGATGGGGCAATCACAGGGATTGACCCGCAGTCGGCTGATAGTCTTGGCCGCTGGCCGGGTTGGTGTGCTCAAAGCACACAGGCCGGCGGCGCCAAGGCGCCGCCCGCTCCCGGCGTCACGCTATCCCTTACGGGGGACCGGCCGGAGGAGGTGGGGTCTGCGGTGGATCGAAGTCGACCGTGCAGTACCAACCGCTCTTCCGTACGGCGTCACTTCCCGGCGGTCTAGGACCTCTCGCACAGGCCCACGGCATTCCGACGGCGTTCCGTACCACGGCGTTCCGTAGCTGGAATCCCGCACGACGGAAGAGCAGCTCGTTTTTGCCTGTCTGTAGCGAACGCCGTCACCGCGATCCCGCGGTGCCGCCCGCTTTGCGGACGTAGTGCTCACGTCCCCATTCCGGGCTGTGCCACGCCACTCGCCGACGGCCTCTCCGTGAAGGAGCCAGCCATGTCGATGATTCGTGACCTCCGTGCCGCCGTCCGTCCCGCCCTGCGGAGGAGCAGCACCGCCTACCACTCGTACGACACCACCCGTGACCCTTCGGCCTCCAGCGCCGTCGTGGACTGCGCGGTCTACCGCGATGGGCGCCGCCTCCCAGGGGACGACTCGCAGACGCCCCGTGAGGCGATGCTGAGGGTGCGCGAGGGCGGTGGGTTCGTGTGGATCGGTCTGCACGAGCCGACGGAGGAGGAGTTCGCCGGCATCGCCGCGGAGTTCGGGCTGCACCCACTGGCCGTGGAGGACGCGGTCCACGCCCACCAGCGGCCCAAGCTGGAGCGGTACGACGACACCCTGTTCACCGTCTTCAAGACTGTCCACTACGTGGAGCACGACGAGTTGACCGCGACCAGTGAGGTCGTGGAGACCGGTGAGGTGATGTGCTTCACCGGTCGGGATTTCGTCATCACGGTCCGGCACGGTGGCAAGGGTTCGCTGCGGGCACTGCGGTACGGGCTGGAGAAGGACGCCGAGCTGCTCTCGAAGGGGCCGTCCGCGGTTCTGCACGCCATCGCCGACCATGTCGTCGACGGCTACATCGCGGTCGTGGCAGCCGTGCAGGACGACATCGACGAGGTCGAGATCGATGTCTTCTCCGCGCCGTCCAAGGGCAGGCAGCGGGGTAGCGACGCCGGGCGGATCTACCAGTTGAAGCGGGAAGTGCTGGAGTTCAAGCGGGCAGTCTCCCCGCTGCTGCGGCCCATGCAGTTGCTCAGCGAGCGGCCCATGCGGCTGATCGACCCGGACATCCAGAAGTACTTCCGTGACGTCGCCGACCACCTGGCCCGGGTCCAGGAGGAGGTCATCGGCTTCGACGAGCTGCTGAACTCGATCCTCCAGGCGAACCTGGCGCAGGCGACGGTCGCCCAGAACGAGGACATGCGCAAGATCACGTCCTGGGCGGCGATCGTCGCGGTGCCCACGGCGGTGTGCGGGGTGTACGGCATGAACTTCGACTACATGCCGGAGCTCCAGTGGAAGTACGGGTATCCCATGGTGCTCACCGCCATCATCGGGATCTGCTTCACCATTCACCGGACGCTCAAGCGCAACGGCTGGCTCTAGCGACCAGCGGCTGGCGGCTGGCGGCTGGCGGCTGGCGGCTGGCGGCTGGCGGCTGGCGGCTGGATAGGCTGCGCCCATGACAGACACGCTGCTCGCCCAGGCACTCGTCGAGGAAGCCACCAAGAAGTCCGGCCTCATCTGGGTGCGTTCCACGGGCCCCGAGCGCACGCTGTGGCACGTGTGGCACGAGGGCGCGGCCCTGGTCGTGGGCGATGGCCCCGGGGAACAGCCGCTGCCGGACCTGGTCGACAAGGGCACCGCCGAGGTCATCGTCCGCAGCAAGGACAAGGGCGGCCGGCTGGTGTCCTGGACCGCGGTGGTGAGCGAGTTGGAGCCGGGATCCGAGTCCTGGGAGTCGGCGGTGGCGGAGCTCAAGGCGAAGCGGCTGAACGCCGTGGACGCGGAGACCGTGCCGGATCGGTGGCGGCGCGAGTGCCGAGTGGTGCGGCTGACCCCCCGGGAGTCGACGACCGACCATCCGCAGACCTCGCTAGCGACCCCGCCGCTGCCCACCGGGGCCACCACCCGGCGCCCGATCCCGGCCGCCCTGCCCCGACTGCTGCTGTCCCGCAAGAAGAAGCGCGGCTGACCGCCGAACGGGCTCAGCCGCTGGTCTTCGGGAGCTGCTTCCCGTAGTCCACGGTCTCCTCCTTGGCGGGCGGCACAAGCGCGAAGTCCACGTCCCACTCGCCCAGGGTCAGGACACCCTTGCCGCCGGCCCGCGCGAACTGGAGCGGATACGGCAGGCCCTCCAGCGAGACATCGAGGACGCCACCGGCCCCCGCCGCCGCCTGGACCTTGATCGCCTGTACGCCGCCGACCTTGGTGCGGTCGCCCTTGCTCAACTTGCCCTGCATGCCGAGGAGCCCCTCCAGCAGCACGTCCATGTCCGTGAAGCCGCGGAACCTGTCGTACGCCGGGTCGCCCTGCGGAACCTTGACGTACTTGTCGCGCAGCTTGAGGGCGGCTTCCTCGTCCGCCTCGCTCGGTGCCTCGCCCGAGGCCCCGTCGTCATGGCTCCAAAAACCCACATCGGCTTTGAGGTACAGGTCGTCACCGATCCTGAGCAGCTCGAAGGCGTTCTCGCTCGTGGTCACCGAGCCGGTGCCGCCGTCCTGCTTGAGCCGCATGTTCAGCTTGTAGGTGCCGCCCTTGCTGACCAGCGTCCCAGCCAGACGGACCGCTGATGCCGCGTCCGCCGTGGCCCGTGCCTTGCTCTCGATCTCGGCGGCGGTGAGCCTGCCGACACCGTTGGTGCCCTTGTCCGGATCGACCTTCTCCTCGCAGGCCGTCGCGGACACGGCCAGCCCTGCACAGAGCACCAGGGACAGCGCGGTCCTGCGGGCACGGGAAACCGGGGGGAGGAGAGTCACCAGCACACTGCCTCTCGTCTGCTGGGCAGCTGAACGCCAACTGCTTCGCCTGCGGATGATCGGGGAGCAGACCGCAGCGTACCGGGGTGGCAGTCCACCTCTCGCAGCCAGTCGTGCAGCGTGTGCACCGGTTCCGCGCCCACTCCGTACGGCCCCCTGGCAGCAGCGGTGCACATCGGTACGGGCTAGCCTGAAGCACCTGAAGGACAGTGTTTCCGGCGAAGCGCCGCAGACCGGGATGGAGGTGTCGACCGTGGTCGCCAGCGTCACGCGTGTCTTCGTCTCGCACCTCTCCGGCGTCCCGGTCTTCGACCCGAGCGGTGACCAGGTGGGCCGGGTCCGGGACCTGGTGGCGATGCTGCGGGTGGGCCACCGTCCGCCGCGGCTGCTGGGCATGGTGGTGGAGGTGCTGAGCCGACGGCGGATCTTCCTCCCGATGACCCGTATCACCGGCATCGAGTCGGGCCAGATCATCACCACCGGTGTGCTGAACGTACGGCGCTTCGAACAGCGCCCCACCGAGCGGCTGGTCCTCGGCGAACTGCTCGACCGACGCGTACAACTCGTGGAGAGCGGCGAGGAGGCCACCGTCCTCGACGTGTCCGTCCAGCGGCTGCCGGCTCGCCGCGACTGGGAGATCGACAAGGTCTTCGTGCGGCGCGGACGCGGCGGGGCGCTGCGCCGCCGGGGCGAGACGCTCACCGTCGAGTGGTCGGCCGTGACCGGACTCTCCCTGGAGGAGGACAGCCAGAGCGCGGAGAGCCTGGTCGCCACCTTCGAGCGGCTGCGGCCGGCCGACGTCGCCAACGCGCTGCACCATCTGACGCCCAAGCGGCGGGCCGAGGTCGCCGCCGCGCTCGACGACGACCGGCTCGCGGACGTGCTGGAGGAGTTGCCCGAGGACGATCAGGTCGAGATCCTCGGGAAGCTCCAGGAAGAGCGGGCCGCTGACGTCCTGGAGGCCATGGACCCGGACGACGCCGCCGACCTCCTGTCCGAACTCCCCGAGGAGGACCAGGAGCGACTACTCGCTCTGATGCGCCCGGACGACGCCGCAGACGTACGTCGGCTCCTGTCGTACGAAGAGCGCACCGCGGGCGGTCTGATGACCACCGAACCCATCGTGCTGCGGCCGGACGCCACGGTCGCCGACGCCCTCGCCCGGGTGCGGCAGCAGGACCTCTCCCCCGCGCTGGCCGCCCAGGTGTACGTGTGCCGCCCGCCCGAGGAGACTCCCACCGGGCGCTACCTGGGCACGATCCATTTCCAGCGGCTGCTGCGGGACCCCCCGTTCACCCTGGTGGGATCGATGGTGGACAGCGATCTGCCGCCGCTCGCACCGGACACCCCACTGCGGGCCGTGACCAGCTATCTCGCCGCGTACAACATGGTGGCCGCCCCCGTGGTCGACGAGATCGGATCGCTGCTCGGTGCCGTGACCGTGGACGACGTACTGGACCACCTGCTGCCCGACGACTGGCGCGAGACGGACTTCGAGGAGTCCGCGCATGGGTAGCGGCGGCGAGCGCGAGGAGACGAAGGACCGGCCCGGCTCCGGGGCGGGTGCGACTGCGCGCCCCCGGGTACGGCTCGACCTGCCCCGTGCACCCCGCCGCACACTGCTGCCCGAGTACGACCCGGAGGCGTTCGGCAGGCTCTCGGAGCGGATCGCGCGGTTCCTGGGCACCGGCAGGTTCATCGTCTGGATGACCCTGATCATCATCCTGTGGGTGGTGTGGAACATCTTCGCCCCGAAGGCATTGCGCTTCGACGAGTACCCGTTCATCTTCCTGACCCTGATGCTCTCCCTCCAGGCGTCCTACGCGGCCCCGCTGATCCTGCTGGCGCAGAACCGGCAGGACGACCGGGACAAGGTCACCCACGAACAGGACCGCAAGCAGAACGAACGGTCCATCGCGGACACCGAGTACCTGACCCGCGAGATCGCGGCGCTACGGATGGGACTCGGCGAAGTGGCCACCCGGGACTGGATCCGCTCCGAGATCCAGGACCTGCTCAGGGATGTGCAGGACCGCCGGGGCCACCTCCCCCACGAGGGCGGCCAGGGGAGTGACGAAGCCGACCGCTGACGGGCTTCCCGGGCCCGGCGGGCCGCGCCGTACCATCGTCGTATGGCTACGGAAGACGCGGTGCTTGAAGCACTGGCGACGGTGAACGACCCCGAGATCCACCGACCCATCACCGACCTGGGCATGGTCAAATCGGTCACGGTCGCGGCGGACGGCGTGGTGGCCGTCACGGTGTACCTCACCGTCTCCGGCTGCCCGATGCGCGAAACGATCACCAACAATGTGACGGAGGCTGTGCAGCGCGTCGACGGAGTCACCCGCGTCGATGTCACGCTCGATGTGATGAGCGACGAGCAACGGCGCGAACTGGCGTCCTCACTGCGCGGCGGCACCGCCGAGCGGGAGGTTCCCTTCGCCCAACCCGGCTCGCTGACCAGGGTGTACGCGGTCGCGTCCGGCAAGGGCGGCGTGGGGAAGTCCTCGGTTACGGTGAACCTCGCCGCGGCGATGGCGGCCGACGGGTTGAAGGTCGGTGTCGTCGACGCCGACATCTACGGCCACTCCGTGCCGCGCATGCTCGGCGCCCATGGTCGACCCACCCAGGTCGAGAACATGATCATGCCGCCGTCCGCGAACGGTGTGAAGGTCATCTCCATCGGCATGTTCACCCCGGGCAACGAACCCGTGGTCTGGCGCGGCCCGATGCTCCACCGGGCGCTCCAGCAGTTCCTCGCCGATGTGTACTGGGGCGATCTGGACGTACTGCTCCTCGATCTGCCCCCGGGCACCGGCGACATCGCGATCTCGGTGGCACAACTGGTGCCGAACGCCGAGATCCTGGTGGTCACCACTCCCCAGCAGGCGGCGGCGGAGGTGGCCGAGCGGGCCGGTTCCATCGCGGTCCAGACCCATCAGAAGATCGTCGGCGTGGTGGAGAACATGGCGGGACTGCCCTGCCCGCACTGCGACGAGATGGTCGACATCTTCGGTACGGGTGGCGGCCAGCGGGTCGCGGAGGGGCTGACGAAGACGACCGGGGCCCATGTGCCCGTACTCGGGTCCATCCCCATCGACGTACGGCTGCGCGAAGGCGGCGACGATGGCAGGCCCGTGGTGCTGACGGACCCGGAGTCCCCCGCGGGCGCGGCGTTGCGTTCGATCGCGGGCAAGTTGGGCGGCCGTCAGCGAGGGCTGTCGGGGATGAGCCTGGGCATCACGCCGAAGAACAAGTTCTAGGTCCCCTCGTCGCATCCCGCCGACCGGGCGGGCCTGCCGCGGGACTTCTGGGGACCGGTTCCGGCCGGGCGGGTGCAGCCGATGTGATCCCGCCCGGCGCCGTCCCCGAGTTCCGCAGCACGGGCGGCGCCGTCCCGAAGGACCCGTCCTCGGGCGGCGATCACCCGGGCACGGGCCGCCTCGTACGCGGAAGGGCGGGTCTCCCGGCCGCAGGGCACTGGCCGCGTTCACACACCGGGGCAGGCCCGGGCCGTGGGGCCCGGGGTGCTTCAGACGTACGGCCCCAGGTCGCGCACCTCGAAGAAGCCCAGACCGTAGGCGCTCATCCCGCGCCCGTACGCCCCGATGTGCACACCGGCCGCGGTGGACCCGGCCAGCACCCAGCCGAACTCGGACTCGCGGTAGTGGAAGGTGGTGGGCTCCCCGTCCACCGGGAGCGACAGCGTGGACCACGCAGGGCCCTGGAGATCGTCGGCCAGTTCGAAGGCCGTCTCCGTCTGCTGGTCCAGCCAGTCGTCCCGCAGGGTGTGGTCGAGTTGCGGCGGCCAGGTGTGGGCCAGCAGACCGGAGCCCGCCAGCCAGGCCGCTGACGAGGCCGTGGTGGCGTCCAGCACTCCGGTGCCGTCGCCGCTGCGGCGCACCGGGCTCGCGGCGACGGTGATCACCACCGCGAACCGTTCCTTCTCCAGTGCCGTGGCCTCGGTCCGTATCGACGGTTCGTCGCCATGGCCCAGCGAACCGTGTTGGACCACCCCGTCGGCGGCGGAGGCGACCTGCATCAGCCAGCGCTGGCCGGTGAACGCCGCGTCGAGGCCGTACCAGGGGAAAGGGGCCCGCGCATAGGCGTCGGCCGCGCTGCGGGCTGCGGCTTCCGCACGCTCCGCCGCCTTTGAGTCCTCAACGTCGGGAGCGGGGGAATCACTGGCCGTGTTCTGCGCCGTCGGCCGACTGGTCGTCTCCATCGAGCGGGCCGCCTCCTCTGTGTCCGAGGTCTGGAGCGGACCCGCCCCCCTCGGGCGTCCTCGCGTCCTGACAGATGGAGAGAATAGCCACCCACTCCCCGGTCGCAGGGATTGACCGTGCTCAGGTGGCGTCGGCGTCGAACGGCGGGCGCTCGTCCTTGACCGGCTGATCGCGCTTCTTCAGCAGGTCTGGTGTCCCGGATCCGCCGTTGACCGCGGCGGGGACGGAGGCGTCGGAATCGGTGCCGTGGACGGTGTCCGAGATCTCGTTGATCTCCTTGGTGAGGTCGAAGGAACTGCCCAGTTCCTTCAGCTCACGCAGGTCGTCACTCTCGTTCAGGTGCTTGCGGATGAAGGTCTTGGGGTTCAGGTCCTCGAACTCGAAGTCCTTGAACTCAGGGCCCAGTTCGCTGCGGATGTCGTGCTTGGCGTTGTCGGAGAACTCGCGGATCTTCCGAATGAAACCGGTCACATCCTGGATGAGCTTCGGGAGCTTGTCGGGGCCGAAGATGAGCATGGCGAGCACGACAAGAGTCAGCACCTCCAGTACGCCTATGTCACTGAACACCCTGTAGCTCCTCGTGTTCTCAGCTGATTCCCCCGGCCCGGAGGTCGGACGGCATCCGAGCCCGATCCACGGTACCCGCCAGGACTTGGGAGAGTCACGTGCCGGGAGGCCGTGATCCTGGATTGACGGCCGCAGATCATCGGCCGTTCACACCGAAGGATCGCCCGCGGGTCCCTCCGTGGCCGACCCGTCATGGCCCCGACGGTGGTGACCGTGGCTCCGTCGACCATGGATCGGTGATTGATTTTCACCCATTCAGCACGGCCTATACACCTATAGCCGATATCGCCTGTTCCGCATCATCCGGTCGGCCTTCGAACGGAGGTCAGCGCATGCCCGGGCCGGCACGGGCCCGGGTCAGTCGCCGTCCGCCGAGCCGAGGGTGAGCGTCAAGGAGCGCTCCTGCCCGGCACGGGTGAGCGTGAGCTCCAGGGTGTCGCCCGGACGGTGCGAGCGGATCTTCACGATGAGCTCCTCACCGCTGTGGACCCGCTGGCCGTCCACCTTGGTGATGACGTCCCCTGGTTTGACGCCCGCCTTGGCGCTGGGGCCATCGGGGGTCACGGACGGGGTGCCGTCCTTGCCCTTGTCCCCGACGCGTGCACCGTCACCCGTGTACTTCATGTCGAGGCTGACCCCGATCACGGGATGGGTGGCCTTGCCGGTGTTGATCAGCTCCTCGGCGACCCGCTTGCCCTGGTTGATGGGGATGGCGAAGCCGAGACCGATGGATCCGGACTGGCTGCCCTCCGCCCCACCCGTGTCGGCTGCGCGGATGGCGCTGTTGATGCCGATGACCCGGGCCTGGAGGTCCACCAGCGGGCCGCCCGAGTTGCCGGGGTTTATCGGTGCATCGGTCTGGAGCGCATCGACGTAGCTGACGTCACTGCCGTCACCCTTCTCGCCGCCCGCGGTGATCGGGCGTTCCTTGGCGCTGATGATCCCCGAGGTCACGGTGTTCTGGAGGTCGAAGGGTGCACCGATGGCGACGACCGGATCGCCGACCTGGACACTGTCGGAGTTGCCCAGTGGTAGGGGGGTGAGGCCGGAGACCCCCGTGACCTTCACCACGGCGAGGTCGTAGCCGCTGTCCTTGCCGACCAGGGTCGCCCGGGCGGTCTCGCCCCCGCTGAAAGTGACGGAGATCTCGCCGGAGGAGCCGGCGGGGTCGACGACATGGTTGTTGGTGAGGATGTGACCCTTGCGGTCGAGGACGAACCCGGTACCGGTGCCCTGCTCTCCCCCGCCGTTGACATGGAGGGTGACCACGCTGGGCAGGGCGCGGGCCGCGATGCCCGCGACGCTCGTGGGAGCCCGGCCCCCGTCATCGGGCGGAGCCTGGTCCAGTTCGACCTGGGTGATCCCGCCGTTGCGCTCTATGTAGGCGCCGACGCCACCTCCGATCCCGCCCGCGACCAGGGCGAGCAGTGCGGCCCCGATCAACAGTGCTCCGGTCCGTCGCCTCTTGCGCCGGGGCGTCGTCGACTCGTCGTGCACGGTGAGCGGCGCGGCCCCCGGGGCACCCCACGGGTCGTACTGGAACTGGCTCGTCATCGGGGTGGGAGGCGTGAGGCGAGGCTGAGGCTGCTGCGGTGCGGGCCGGGGCCCGCCGTACTGCGGGGGCACGGCCGCGTCCCCGGCCGGCGGAAGGGGCGTGCCACCTGCGGGGGTGGGCACCGGACGCTGTACGGGCGGTGCGGGCGCCCATGGCCCGGGCCTGCCGTACGGCGGCGTGCTGTACCGGTCCGGCTCGTGCAACGGCTGCGGCCGGCCGGGGGCGTGCGGGGAGCCGCCTTCCGACGGCCCGCGCTCGCTTGGATCCGGCTCGAACGGACCGTGTCCGGGTGCGCCCGGCTGGCTGTGACGCTCCATGAGCGGCCGAGGCGCACCGTAGGGAGGCTCGGAGGCATAGGGCGAGGAATCCGGGGGCACATGCGGTACGGGAGCCGCTGGCGCGGCCTCAGCGGGCGGCACGGCGTCCCCGGGCTCGTCCTGCAGACCGTGGGGTGCTGGACGGGTCGTGTCGCCCGAGCGGGGGCGGCTCCACCAGTTGGCTTTGGCGCCCATGGGCTTCCCGTCGTCCATGCACTCTCCGCATACAGCTGTCCGCCACGGCACCCCCGCGGGCACCCGTCCCAGGATTCAACCAGGTTTGAGAATGCCCGCGCAGGGGTCTGGTCGGCGGTGGTGGTGTCAGCGTGCGGACGGGTGCGTCGGCGCCATGAGGTGGGACGGGGCGGGGGTCGCCCAGGGAGTCAGCCCCGACGCGGTGGCGAGATGGAAGGCCGATCCCGTCGGACGTATCAGGGGGGTCGGTGTGAAGGCCCCGAGCGGCGCCACCGAGCTGAGCGGCCCGACCGCCGGGCTGGCGAGGGGTCGATTCAGCGGACCGGGTGTCAAAGGACCCGACACGGAGAGACCGATCGCCCTCTCCTCCGATCTGGTCGGGGTGTGGACGGGACCGCGACGGCGCTCGTAGTCGCTGCTCCGGACATTGACCGCGGTGGCGGTGTTGACCCCGGGCGTCCCGGTGGCGGCGGGCCTGATCGGCGTCACATTGTTTCCGGTGCTGCCCCGGGGGCCAGCCTGGAGCGAAGCCTCCAGGGGCAGGGCTCCGCCGAGGGCGATGGCGGCGAAGGACACCGCACTGGCGGCGGCGAAGGCGAAGCGACGCCCCTTCCACGGGGAACGCTCCGCTTCGCGCCCCACATCGTGGATGCGAAAACCGCTGTCCGGTGAAACTGCTTCCTGCCCGGGGGCGATAGCCCCGGGGAGGACACCGGCGCCGACGTGCCCGCCAGGAACGTAGCCGAAGGTCTCCCCGTGGCGGTCTCGAAGACGGCTCGTGGATGACGTCACTCCGCCGAAGGACGGTTCACCGTCCCGCCCTCCGAGGGTCCCCTGGAAAGGTCCGCCCCTGCCGAGGTCACCACCTCCCGGTCCTGCGGGCAGCCCTTGGAGCCGGGCCAGCAGCCCTTCGGACAGGGGTGGCGGCGCGGCCTGTGCGAAGACGCTCTTGAGTCGGCGCTGGGCGTCGGCCTCCGCCTTGCACTTGGGGCATGTCGCCAGATGTGCGAGGACACGGTCCCTCGCGTCATGTTTGAGCTCGCCGTCGACCAGGGCGGCGAGCCGGTCCCCCAGATGCTGCTCAGCTGGGGTGGGGCCTGTGCCACTCACGCCGGTCCTACCTCCCCTGCGAGTCCGACCGCTCCCGCCAGAAGACGCTGCTCGGCACGGGCCTCGGGGGAACGGTGCTTCAGTGCCTTGCGCAGATGCGAGCGGCCACGGTGGATACGGCTGCGGACGGTGCCGAGCTTGACCCCGAGCGTCGCGGCGATCTCCTCGTAGGAGAGCCCCTCGATGTCACAGAGCACCACTGCGGCTCGAAATTCGGGCGCAAGGGTGTCCAGCGCCTGCTGCACATCCGCGTCGAAGTGGGTGTCGTTGAAGACCTGCTGGGGAGAGGGCTCCCGGCTGGGCAGCCGCTCAGCGGCATCGTCCCCGAGGGCATCGAAGCGGATGCGCTGCTTCCTACGGACCATGTCCAGGAAGAGATTGGTGGTGATGCGGTGGAGCCAGCCCTCGAAGGTGCCCGGCGTGTAGGTGGACAACGACCGGAAGACACGGACGAAGACCTCCTGCGTCAGGTCTTCGGCATCGTGTTGATTGCCCGTGAGGCGGTAGGCGAGGCGATACACCCGACCGCTGTGCGTGCTGACGATCTCCTCCCAAGTGGGAGGTGTCCACGCCTGGGATTCCGCATCCGATGCGAAGGTCGCGGTTGTTGCGGAGTCGGCAGTGGCGGAGCGGTCAGCAAAGTTGGTCACGGATTTCGGCTCACCCGGTGACCTGAGGAAGCGTCTGAGCGCTCCTCTCCGATCCGCAGGTGCAGCCGCACCTCCCCTATCGGCTCTGGTGGTGTCCAGCGGAGCCCCTACCATAGCCACCTCGCCCGTTAGCTCCGGATAAGAATCTTTACGCGAATTTGGGTGCTGCTTACCGCTCTGATCCATTGCGCCCCCCTGCCCCGTACAACGCCTGGTCCCATCTGCGGGTTCCCAGAGCCAGCGGATACAGTCAACGTCGCGTTCAACTACGGGGACAGGAGAGGCCCATTACCGCAAACCGGCAGACGAGCTGGGCGTTCGCCGACGCCTTTGTCGCCGAGGACGACGCACTGCACTGGGCCCGTGAGCGGGCCCGGGAGTCGGGAGTCCCCTCGGTGTCGCCTGGCACCGGCGCCGCGCTGCGACTGCTGGCCGCGACCGCGGACGCGAAAGCGGTGGCGGAAATCGGTACGGGGACGGGCGTGTCCGGGATCTATCTGCTCCAGGGAATGCGGTCGGACGGGGTGCTGACCACGGTCGACCCCGAGCCGGAGCGCCAGCAGTTCGCCAGGGAGGCGTTCCGCGAGGCCGGCTTCGCCGGGAACCGGGCCCGCTTCATCCCCGGCCGGGCCCTCGACGTCCTGCCTCGCCTGGCCGACGGCGGCTACGACCTCGTCTTCTGCGACGGGGATCGACTGGAGTCGCTGGAGTACCTCGCCGAATCGTCCCGCCTCCTGAGACCCGGCGGGCTCGTGTGCTTCGAGGGTGTCTTCGCACGCGGACGCACCGTCGACTCGGCGGCGCAGCCCGCCGAGGTGCTGCGACTGCGGGAGTTGCTGCGGTCGGTGCGCGAGAGTCAGGAACTGCTGACCTCCCTGCTGCCCGTCGGCGACGGGCTGCTGTGCGCGGTGCGCCGGGCTTAAGGCGTCCTGCCTCATGGCGTCGTCCGCCCGCGGGCCGGAGGGGAACTCCGGGCCCGACGGGATTTCTTCAGACACCTTCCAGCCGTATCAACCCGATTGACCCGGTCGACCCGGTGGCCGGGCTGCCCGTCGTCACCCGGGCCCCGGTCCTCGTACGGGGCGGCGACCACGGGTGAACAAGGGGTTCGCCCGCCCAGGGTCATCCGGGGGTCGCGGCGACTCACGGGAAATGCGTCTCGCCCCGGCATCCACGAGGGATGCCGGGGCGAGGAGAACATCGGGCGCTCGAGGTTAGCCAACGACCTTCTTCAGGGCATCGCCCAGCGCTTCGGCCTCGTCCGGAGTCAGCTCGACGACAAGCCGACCGCCGCCTTCGAGCGGAACGCGCATGACGATGCCCCGCCCCTCCTTGGTCACCTCGAGCGGGCCATCGCCCGTCCGCGGCTTCATGGCCGCCATGCTCGTTCCCCTTCCTGAAACCAGCTCATCGTCAGCCGACGGCCCTGGGTAGGCACGAGTCACCGGCATCGAACACATTGCTTCCTGGTCATTATCCCGCATCGCAGGACCCGATGACCAACATCGGTCGGCATCGCTTAGGCAACGCGCTTTCGCAAAACCACCCAATTCGCCGATCGTCCTGCGATACTTTGCCGCCGCCTCCCCGATCGAGCCTTCCGTTCGACCGCTCGTTCTTTGACGCAGGTCACATGCTTGCAGCCCAAGATCTCCGCCATGCTGTGCCATGCACCCACCCGCTGAGCCGCAAAGGGGACCTGACATGGCCGACTCCGTGCTGTACGAGGTGAGCGACGGACTCGCGACGATCACAATCAATCGGCCCGAGGCGATGAACGCCATGGACGGCGGATCGAAGGTCGCCCTGCGGGACGCGGTACTCGCGGCGGCAGCGGACACCTCCGTACGGGCGGTCCTGCTCACCGCGAACGGGCGGGCCTTCTGCGTGGGGCAGGACCTCAAGGAGCACATCGCCGACCTGACCCAGGCCAAGAAGGACGGCTCCGACGATGTGATGAGCACCGTGCGCGAGCACTACAACCCGCTCATCCGTGCGCTGGCCTCCATGCCGAAGCCCGTCGTCGCCGGGGTCAATGGCGTGGCGGCCGGAGCAGGGTTCGGGCTCGCCCTCGCCGCGGACTACCGGGTCGTCGCCGATACCGCGAAGTTCACCACCGCCTTCGCCAATGTCGCGCTCACCGCAGACTCCGGGATCTCCTGGACGCTGCCGCGGCTGATCGGCCGGAGCAGGGCGGCCGACCTGCTGTTCTTCCCGCGTTCCATCACGGCCCAGGAAGCGTTTGACCTGGGCATTGCCAACAAAATCGTCCCTGCGGACGCCTTGGCGGCCGAGGCTGCCGCCGTGGCCAGGGCACTGGCCGACGGCCCGACCCTGGCCTATGCGGCGATCAAGGAATCCCTTGCCTACGCGGCGGACCATTCGCTGGACGAGACGCTGGCCAAGGAGGACGAGCTCCAGTCGCGAGCAGGGGTCTCCGAGGACCATCTGATCGCCGTACGGGCGTTCGTCGCCAAGGAGCAGCCGAAGTTCCTCGGACGTTAGGCCATTCGGGGGAACGGCTGTGACCTGGGCGGGACGGGACCGGCCGTCAGCGGCGTGTCGCTCCCGCGCCTGGGGTGCCGCCACCACGAGCGACACAGCCTTCGAGGTGGTCGTCGACCAGTCCGCACGCCTGCATCAGGGCGTAGGCAGTGGTCGGGCCGATGAACCGGATCCCCTTCTTTTTGAGGTCCTTGGCGAGCGCCGTCGACTCATCGGTCACCGCGGGTACGTCGGCGATGGTGCGGGGCACGGGACGGGTCGCGCCGTCCGGTGCGTACGACCAGATCAGGTCGTCGAGATCGCCTTCGGCCCACTCGGCGAGCACCCGTGCGTTGGCCATGGTCGCCTCGATCTTGGCGCGGTTGCGGATGATTCCCACATCGGCGAGCAGTCGTTCCCGGTCGGCTTCCGTGTAGGTGGCGACCGAGGCGATCGCGAAGCCGTCGAAGGCGCGACGGAAGCCCTCACGCCGCCGCAGAATCGTGATCCAGGAGAGACCTGATTGGAACGCCTCCAGACAGAGCCGCTCGAAAAGTGCGTCGTCCCCGTGCACCGGACGGCCCCACTCGTCGTCGTGGTACGCCACGTAGTCATCGGTGGCCAGGCCCCAGGGACACCGCGGCTTCCCATCGGGTCCTGCCGCAAGGCCGGTGTCACTCACCGTGGGCCCCCTCGCCGGGCTTCGTGAACAGGTCGGGCCCGCCAACGGCGGTCGCCTGCGCACCGGCCAGGGCGGATTCGAGCTCGGCGATGCGGGCGTCCCGCTCGGCCAGTTCGGCGCCGAGACGGGCGAGTACGTCGTCGACATCGGCCATGCGATAGCCGCGCAGACTCACCGGCAGCCGCAGCGCCTCGACGTCTGCCCGACCGATCGGCCGGGTGTCGGGCAACGGATCGACAAGTTGCTCGGGCGCCGTGTCGGGCAGGGCCGCGCTGTCACCGCCACCGATCACGGCAAGCGTGACCGCGCCGACGACCACAACCATCGTGATCAGCAAGAACAAGAACACGGACGACCCTCTCCCCGACCTTCGGGCGCTTCCCGGACGGAAACCGTTCCCGGCTCTGATCGTGCCACGCCGGTGTGACAGTTAGGGTCTCAGCCGGACGACCTGAGGAGGAAAACAGCTGATGCTGCGGCTGGGACAGCGTGAATTCGGTCCGCACGAGCCAGTGATCATGGCCATCGTGAACCGTACCCCCGACTCCTTCTACGACCAGGGTGCGACCTTCCGGGACGAGCCCGCGCTCGCCCGGGTCGAACAGGCGGTGGCGGAGGGTGCCGCCATCATCGACATCGGAGGGGTGAAGGCGGGCCCCGGAGCAGAGGTCACGGCCGATGAAGAGGCCCGCCGTACGGTCGGCTTCGTGGCAGAGGTGCGCAAGCGATTCCCCGACGTGGTGATCAGTGTCGACACCTGGCGCCACGAAGTGGGTGAGGCGGTCTGCGAAGCAGGTGCTGACGTGCTGAACGACGCGTGGGGCGGGGTGGATCCCCGACTCGCCGAGGTCGCGGCCCGCTACGGCGCCGGTCTGGTGTGCACCCACGCGGGCGGTGCCGAGCCGCGCACCCGGCCGCACCGGGTGGCGTACGAGGACGTGGTCGAGGACATCCTGCGGGTGACGCTGGGACTGGCCGAGCGGGCGGTGGAGTTGGGGGTGCCGCGGGAGTCGATCATGATCGACCCCGGGCACGACTTCGGGAAGAACACCCGGCACTCGTTGGAAGCGACCCGCAGGCTCGGCGAGATGGTGGAGACCGGCTGGCCGGTGCTGGTCTCGCTGTCGAACAAGGACTTCGTCGGCGAGAGCCTGGACCGCCCGGTGAAGGAGCGGTTGACGGGCACCTTGGCGACGACGGCGGTCTCCGCATGGCTGGGCGCACGCGTCTACCGGGTGCACGAGGTGGCGCAGACGCGCGAGGTCCTGGACATGGTGTCGTCGATCGCGGGGCACCGGGAGCCCGCGGTGGCCCGCAGAGGGCTGGCCTGACACGGTCGGGGGCCGCCCGCACGGGAGGTGCCCACGCTTCCCACGGCTCGTTCAAAGACGCGTCCGGCGCCATGCGAGCCCGGCACCCGGTCCCATCGCCCCGTACTGCTCCGAGGAGGGCGATGGACCGGACCGGCGTTCAGGAAGCGGGCCTCAGAGCCCCGTCTCCTTGGTCACCAGCGACACGGCTTCCTCCACGTCGTCCGTGACGTGGAAGAGCAACAGGTCCTTCTCGGACGCCTTGCCCCCGCCGACCACGGTGTTCCGCAGCCAGTCCACGAGACCGCTCCAGTACTCGGTACCGAAGAGGACGATCGGGAACCGGGTGACCTTGCCCGTCTGGACGAGCGTCAGCGCCTCGAAGAGCTCGTCCAGAGTGCCCAATCCGCCCGGCAGGACCACGAACCCGGACGCGTACTTCACGAACATCGTCTTGCGCACGAAGAAGTAGCGGAAGTTCACACCGATGTCGACGTGCTGGTTGAGCCCCTGCTCGAAGGGCAACTCGATGCCGAGACCGACCGAGATCCCGTTGGCCTCCCGCGCACCGCGGTTGGCCGCCTCCATGGCACCGGGACCACCGCCGGTGATCACCGCGAAGCCCGCGTCGACGAGCGCCGTACCGATGCGGATGCCCGCCTCGTACTCCGGGGTGCCCGGCTTGGTGCGGGCCGAGCCGAAGACGCTGATCGCGCTGGGCAGTTCGGCGAGTGCGCCGAAGCCCTCGACGAACTCCGACTGGATGCGCATGACCCGCCAGGGATCGGTGTGCACCCACTCGGAGTCACCCTCGGTGTCCAGCAGCCGCTGGTCGGTTGTCCCTGGCTGCACCTGGTCTCTACGACGCAGCACCGGCCCCTGTCGCTGCTCCTCCAGCGCCCGCGAACCTTCGGGGTTGCCCATGACCTGCTCCCTCCGCCGAACATCAATTGCTGGAGCAAGGGTAGGTCGACGAAGGCGACGAGGAGGGAAACTCCGGACGTCAGCCACTCCCGTAACCGTCCTTCACCATGTGTGATCTTGTCATCGGCCAGGCACCCATCCCTCTTGTACACATAGAGCGCGTTATGCACACAAGGCGCACAGGGCCGCACCGGTGGACGGGGGCCGTGGTTCGCTGCGGTCGGTGCGGTCCGGTGCGGGGACTGTGGTGTGCCGGCCCGGGGGACGTCGACCCCGGCCGAACTCGGACCTGACGCCATGGACCGACCGCACGAACCGGGGACGGAAATCCGCCACGGACCCGATGCCGTCAGGCGCCGCCGAGCACTCTCACGCGGAAGTGCGACCCGAACGGAACCACCTGGGGACAGGGCCGGTTCGGACGGCTCCGTCGCGGACCGGGCCTAGTACGGTGGGCGGGTGTCCAAGCACGCCTCCTCCGCCGCCCGACCCAGCCGCGTACCCCGTTCCGCGGTTGCGTTCTGCGTCCTACTGCTGCTGGTCGGCTATGTGGCCGTGCAGTTCATCGCAGGCGACCGGGCCGCCCGCTGTGTCGTACGGGCCTCTTCCAGCGGCGCTGGCCCGAGTTACGAGTTGAGTACGGAGATGGCGGCGAACGCGGCGACGATCTCCGCGGTCGGCACCAGGAGGGGACTGCCCGAGCGGGCGGTCACCATCGCCCTGGCCACCGCCATCCAGGAGTCCTCGCTGCGCAACATCCAACACGGCGACCGGGATTCGCTGGGCCTGTTCCAGCAGCGGCCGTCGAAGGGTTGGGGCACCCCGAAGCAGATCCTCGACCCGGTCTACTCGGCGGGGAAGTTCTACGACGGACTGGTCGAGGTGCCGGGCTACTCGCGACTGCCGCTGACGGTGGCCGCACAGCGCGTCCAGCGCAGCGGTTTCCCCCAGGCGTACGCCAAGCACGAGCCGAACGCCTCCCTGCTGGCCGCAGCGCTCACCGGACGGACGGACTCGGCACTGACCTGCGCCACCACGAAGGGCACCACGGCCGGCGACGCGGTGAAGGTGCGGGCGGAGTTGTTGCGGGCGTTCGGTCCCGACGTGGCGCCGAAAGCGGTGTCCGCGGGAGCCCTGGGCCGTTCGGGCACCTCACCCGCGGGCGAGGTGCTGATTCCGTTGCCACCGGCGCTGGTGGCCAATGACGGCACCCGTGGCAGCAAGGCGTCCAAGCGCGGCTGGGAACTGGCGCACTGGGCGGTGGCGCGCGCCGACGGACTGCGGATCGACGAGGTCTCCTACGGGGGCAAGGTGTGGCGCGCCGAGGACGCCAGGACGTCCGGGGAGGGTTGGCGCTCCGGTGCCGCCGGGGAGCCCGCACGCGGTGGAGCCGGGCAATCGGCCAAGACCGGACACGACGAGGTCCGCATCCGTATCGCACGCTGATCCGAACGTTCCCCCGCAGGGGTTAGGGGACGCCATCACTCCAATGCACCAACGGAGCACTCGGTCCGGCCCGCGCCCCCCTGCGGCGCTCCCCTTGGGAATCAAGGGAAGTGACGGTTCGGCAGGGTGTCGAGCGTGGGAATGTTTGCCCGTCTTTATCCAGGGCCGATAATGCGACACATTACTAATTCTTTACCTTGAGGCACCGCAACTTCCCCTGCCCTCTCAGCGGTTGTCACTGCGTCCGATCACCCAGACCGGACTTCCCCAGTACGTAAATCCTTCTGTCTCAAGGAGCATCATGTCCCTCCCCCTGACCCGTCGGATCGCCCGCGCCGCGCTGCTCATCGCCGCTGGCACAGTTCCCGTGGTCGGTGCGGCCGGCTCCGCAAGTGCCGTGGAACTCCAGCAGGCCAACCCCCTCGGCGCGCTGACCGCGCTCGACTCGGGAGCCCTCAGCGGTGCCGTGGACGGCGCCGCGCAGAAGACCTCCAACCTCGCGGACAGCACCGGGAACAACACCGTCAAGGAGACCGTCCCCGCCGCAGCCAAGACCGTCGGCCAGGCGGGCGAGGCCGCCGCGCCGGCCGCCCAGAAGGCTGCCGGAGAGGTCACCGGCACCGCGAGCAGCACCCTCGGTCGGGCCACGGGCAGCACGGGCGAGTCCCTCGGCGGCCTGCCCACCGGACAGCTCGGCAGCACTCTGCCCGCCGACCAGCTGCCCCTGAAGGGCCTGCCGCTCGGCTGACCGGCCCTCGGGTTCGGCAGACCCGCCGCCGCCCGCCCACGGCGGTACGGCAGCTCGCCGGGTCATCGTGGACCGCCCGTGACCGCGGGCCCCGCGCTCACGGGCGCAGGAGATCCGCACAGGGCACACCATGCGACAGGGCCCCGGGTTCGCACCCGGGGCCCTGTCGTCGGTCTGTCAGTCTGTCCGTCTGCCGGTCTCGCGATGGGGACCCGTGCCGCTGCGTCGCCGCCGGCGAAGATCAGCCTGCGGATCAGGCAGAAGTTCAGCCGAGGCGCTTGACGGCCGCCTCGACGCGCTCGTCGGTCGCCGTGAGGGCCACCCTGACGAACCGCTCGCCCGCGGTGCCGTAGAAGTCGCCGGGGGCGACCAGGACGCCCAGTTCCGCCAGGTGTCCCACGGTCTGCCAGCACGGCTCGTCACGCGTCGCCCAGAGGTACAGGCTCGCCTCGCTGTGTTCGATCCGGAAGCCGTGGCCCTCCAGGGCCGTCCGGAGCACGGCGCGGCGCGCCGCGTACCGCGCCCGCTGTTCGACGACGTGGGTATCGTCACCGAGCGCCGCGATCGTCGCCGCCTGCACCGGTGCGGGGGTCATCATTCCGCCGTGCTTGCGGATCTGGAGCAGCTCGCCGAGCACCTTCTCGTCCCCGGCGATGAACGCGGACCGGTAGCCGGCCAGGTTGGAACGCTTGGAGAGGGAGTGGACGGCGACCAACCCGTCGAAGGAACCGCCGCAGACGTCGGGGTGGAGGACGGAGACCGGTTCGGCCTCCCAACCCAGCTCCAGATAGCACTCGTCGCTGAAGACCAGCACCCCGTGTGTACGCGCCCAGGCGACGATCCGCGTCAGTTCGTCCTTGGCCAGCACCCGGCCGCTCGGATTCGAGGGCGAGTTGAGCCACAGCAACTTGAGATCGGTCGGGTCCAGCTCGGTGGGGTCGTCGTAGACGACGGGGGTCGCCCCGCACAGACGCGCGCCGACCTCGTACGTCGGGTAGGCGAGCTGCGGGTAGGCGACCCGGTCACCGGCGCCGAGGCCCAGTTGGGTCGGCAGCCAGGCGACCAGTTCCTTGGAGCCCACGACGGGCAGCACCTGCTGGTGGGAGACGGCGAGCGCACCGAGTCGGCGTTCCACCCAGCCCGTCAATGCATCGCGCAGGGCGACCGTGCCCCACACCGTCGGATAACCCGGCGAGTCGGCCGCTTCGACGAGGGCCTGCTGGATCAGCGCGGGGACGGGGTCGACCGGCGTACCGACCGAGAGGTCCACGATGCCGTCGGGGTGGGCGGCGGCCCTGGCCTTGTAGGGCTCCAGCCGGTCCCACGGGAAGACGGGGAGGCGCGAAGAGACTGCGGACACGGGACGTTCTCTCTACTCGTGGGGCTCTCGCCCGAACCCGAGCCCGGACCCTCGCCCAGGGCTCACGGTGCCTCGGTCCCGCACGAACGACGACGTACGGGACGCGAGGACGTGCCGGTCCTAGCCGTTCTGCGGTGGGAGGGAAGCGATGAAGGGGTGGTCGCGCTCGATCAGACCGAGCTTGGACGCACCGCCGGGGGAACCCAGCTCGTCGAAGAACTCGACGTTCGCCTTGTAGTAGTCCTTCCACTCCTCCGGAGTGTCGTCCTCGTAGAAGATCGCCTCGACGGGGCAGACGGGCTCACAGGCCCCACAGTCGACGCATTCGTCCGGGTGGATGTACAAGGACCGCGAGCCCTCGTAGATGCAGTCGACGGGGCACTCCTCGATGCACGCCTTGTCCTTGACGTCTACACAAGGCTGCGCGATGACGTAGGTCACGCTGTCGTTCCTCTCGGTAGGGCTCTGGCATTGCGCGGGAGCGCGGCGTCGTCGATGCCCGCACCTAGTATCTCCGTTCCTGACGACGATCCGCACAGGAGGGGCTTGCCCAACCGTGGAAATCACTGGCGCAGGACGCCTCGAAGTCCGTATTACACCCCATGACGTGGGCAAACGCGTATCAATCCGACGTCTCACCGATCCCGCCGCAGGGGTCGAGAAGTTCACCGACACCATCGGAGTTCTCACATCCTGGGACAAGGGTGTGCTCCTCATCACACGCAAGACCGGTGAGAGCGTCCACATCCCGGAATCCGCGCTCGTCGCGGGCAAGGTCGTGCCCCCCGCGCCTGCTCGACGGCGGGGCCCGGCCGCGAACTTCGCCGAACTGGCCCGGGTGACCGCGCGGGCGTGGCAGCCGGTCGAGAGCGATCGCCTCGGGGACTGGCAGTTGCGGGCGTCCGCCGGCTTCACCCGCCGCGCCAATTCGGTGCTGCCGCTCGGCGACCCGGGCCTACCGCTTCCCGAGGCGCTCGCCCGGGTCCGCGGCTGGTACGAGGAACGGGGACTGCCGGCGTACATCCAGGCGTCGACGGGTGCAGCGGGCACCCAGGAACGGCTCTGCGCGGACCTTGAGGCACATGGTTGGCAGCGCGAGGTGTCAGCGCTGGTGCGCATCGGGGCGCTGACCCCCATCGCCGATCAGGTGGCGCCCGTCGAGCGGGTGCGGCTGGCCCGTGACCTCGACGAGGGCTGGCTGCGTCGCTACCAACGCACCGGAAGGTACGGGGACGCCATGCGCAAGGTGCTGAGCAGCGGCCCTTCGGTGTGGTTCGCATCGGTGCCCGCCCCGGACGAGCCATCGGCGGACGGGCGCACGGCCGAGGATGCCGTGCCGGCCGCCATCGGCCGCTGTGTCGTCGACGGCCGATGGGCCGGGTTCATGGCGGTGGAAACCGCCCCCGAGCACCGCCGACAGGGTCTGGGCACCGCCGTGATGACCGCACTGGCACAACGCGCCCTGGAAGAGGGCGCGTCAGCCGCATGGCTCCAGGTGGAGGCGGACAATGCAGGGGCGCGGGCACTGTACGACGGGATGGGATTCGCGACCCACCACAGCTACCACCACTTCCGTCCCCAGGCGCTCTGACCATGAACGCCGTCCGCCACGGAGGCGGGGCGCGCCACCTCCGGTGCGACCCGTCTCCGGGGCGGAGGATCATCTTCCAACGTACGGACACGGCCCCGACGAACGCAGACGGACAGGACGGCACATGCACGACGACGGCACCGACCATCGCGAGCGATTCGCCGAGGAGGCGCGTGCCGAGCGGCCCGACCTCTCGCTCCTCTGCCTGCTGCTGGGCGCGGTGGCCGACCCCTCGCTGGACGAAGCGGGCCTGGACGCCGCCCAGATCGAACTGGACCGGCTCGCCGGACTCATCCCCTACGGCGTGAAGGGCCCCCACGAGTGGGCGGCGGCGCTGGCCGCCCTGCTCGGCGGTCGCCATGGGTTCCACGGGACGTCCGATGACTACCAGCGGTTGGAGTCGTCGCTCCTCCACACGGTGCTCCAACGACGTCGCGGGCTGCCGATCCTGCTCTCGGTGGTCTGGATCGAGGTGGCCCGACGGGCCGGTGCTCCGGTGTACGGAGTGGCCCTGCCCGGTCACTTCGTGGTCGGCTTCGGCGACCCGCAGGAACACGCGGACCTCGACGCCCAGGTACTCGCCGATCCCTTCGCCGGTGGCAATCCACTGACCGGCATGGACGCAGAACTGCTGGTCGTGGAGGCGACAGGGGCACCGCTGCGGCCGGAGATGCTCTCCGCCGCGCAACCGCTGGACGTGGTCCTGCGCATCCTGAACAACATCCGGTCGTGGGCGTCGGGGCGCCCGGACCGCACGGATGTCGCACTGTGGGCGGTGGAGCTGTCCTTGCTGCTGCCCTCGCATCCGGCGAAGCTGCGCTACGAACGCGCCCAGTTGCTCTTGCAGCGCGGTGACTTCCTGACGGGGGCGGCGGAGTTGGACGCCTATGCGGAGGTGGTGGCCGCGGTGGAGCCCGAAACGGCGCAGACGCTCAGGGGCCGGGCCCGCGCGGCCCGGGCACGGTTGAACTAGCGAACCGGTCGAACTGGCGACCCGATTGAACTGGTGGTGCGGTTGAGTACGAGACGTCGAAACGCGCCGCGGACGCGGTTGCCCGGACCGCTGGGCGAGCCGGACGGATCACGCGCACATCCGAAAGGGCCACACCCTGTCAGCAGCACCGCGGTACGACGCCGAGCAGGTGCGACTGTTGCGGGCGAGGTCGCAAGCGGTGGGCGACGGGATGCGTTCACCGCACTGTCGGCGCGGATCGAGGCGGCCATCGAACGGGAGGGCGTCGAGGTCGCCGCCTTTCTTCACCCGTCCGGGTGAGGCCGCCAGATGGGTCCTGCTGACGGGATCGGCGGGCAACGCCACGCTCAGGTCATCGACCTCGGTCTCCACTCGGCCTCGGTCTCGGTCTCGGTCTCGGCTGTAGGTGCTTGAACCGCATCACCGTCTCCCGCACCGGGGAACGCGTCGTGCCCGGCCTCCCTGGCAAGGTGACCGGGCACGATGTGCGCAGCTGCGTCAGTTCGGGTTGAGGGAGATCTCGACCGTACGCTCCGCCCGGGTCTTGCCGCGCAGCGCCGGACCCATGGCCTGAGCCACGTCATCGGCGCTGAGCTGGTGCTTCTGACCGTCGCCCTTGGTGATCATCACGCCGGCGAAGGTGCTTCCGATGAGTTCCTCGATCGCCTTCTTGTCGTAGAACTCGACCAGCTTGCCGTCGACCGCCTTCATCGACAGGATCCGGGGCAGCGACTTGGCCGGACCGAAGGGAATCGTCTGACCGCCCGCATTGATGGTGATCCGGTCGGACATCGCGGGCTCTGCGAACTCCTTCAGGGCCCGTTGGATCTCCGCCTCGCTGACGGTCGGCTCCCGCGAGACCACCGGCAGTTGCACCACATTGGGGCGACCGGTCTCCACCTGAGCCCGGAACGCGTCCTTCACCGAGGTCATCGACCGGGCGACGTCCAGACCGTTGCCGGGCTTGCCCGGTACGGCCGTCACCTTGTTCGGCTCGAACTTGATCGTGCCCTCGACCGCCGAGCCGGAGTTGCCCGCGAGGTCGGTCAGCGCGACGCTCAGCTTCTCCTCGTCGACGACGATGACCGGTTCGGCGACACGCTGCTCGCCGAAGAGGGAGCCGATGACGGAGATCGGGTTGTAGTCGCTGCCCGCCGCCTGCCGCACGGTGGTCTGACTGTCCAGGGACAGTCCCGCCTTGTCCGGGGCGAGTTGTTCCTTCTTGTCCCCGATGGTGAGCTGCAGGGCTGTCGCAGCCCGCTTGCCGAGCGCGGCATCGAGCTTGACGACCGCCTGCTCCTTGGTGCCCCCGCCGATGTCCACACCGAGGACCGTGGTCTCCTTCGGCACCTCCGAGTGGTTCAGCAGCAGGCCGGCGCCATAGGCGATGCCCAGCAGTCCGACGACGCCCACGCCCATCAGCACCAGCTTGGAGCGCCCCTTCTTCGCGGGGCGCGGAGGGGCCGGCCGGGAGGCCGGCGCAGGAGCGGCGGCGGCATCGGGCGCGCTCGGACGGGCGGCGGCGGGGCCTGCCGGGAAGTCCGCGGGTGCGAAGTCGCCTCCTGGGCGGCGCCCATGAGGACCCGTACCGCCTGCGGTGTCGGCGGCGGGGACCACCGGGATACCACTGGTGAGGGTGTCGCCGGAGACCTGACTACGGGGCGCCGGCCTGCCGCCCTGCTCCGGGATCGGCTTCTGCGGGGTCAGGACGGCCGTGTCGTCGGACATCCTGGGCACGGCCGCACCCGGCGCCCCGTAGCCCGCGGCTGTCTGCTGGCCGGGGAGCGCTGCGAGGTGACCGGCGGGAGCCGAGGCACCCGGGACACCGGCCTTGGGGCCGCCGTCCGACCGTGGGCGGACCGGCATGTTGCCCTGCGCGGGCCCTGCGGTCGCCCCCGTCGGCTGCTGGCGCGCCGATGCGGCGGTACCTGCGCCGGCGGCCAGTTCGCTCAGGGAGCCCTTCGAGCCGCCCTGCTGACCCGGCACGGCGGGCACGGGCGCGCCCGTCCGCTCCTCGGTCGCGGGAGACGGGATGCCCGCGCCGTTCGTCCCCGACTTCCTCGGCGCGAACCAGTCGCTGGAGGGCGGTTTCTCCGCCGGCTGCCCGGTCGGGGCGCCGGTCGGCCCCGCGGGGGCCGTGGGTGCCTGGGGGCCGCCTATCGCCGGCATGGCGGCGGTGCGCTCGGCATCCTGCTCGACGGCCGGACGGGCCGGCGCCTTGGCCGGCGCCTCGGCCTCGCTCATGGGCTTGCGCATGACGACGGGGGGGATCGGCCGCGAACCCGGGATGTTGATCCGGATCCGGGTCGTCAGCGTCGTCTCCGTCTTGGGTTCGGGCTTCGACGTGGCCACGGACTGGGCCGCGGCAGCGTCGGACCTGGGGTCACGAGCCCTGTCTGCGGCATCGGTCGCCGCTCCGTCCGGAGCGTCCTGCGTCGGGTGCAGCGGCGGATACTGGCGCGACCCGTAGGGCGGTGTCCCTGAGGGGTACGCGGCTCCCCCGCGCCCCTGGGGCCCGGAGGACGAACTGTCAGTTTCACGACTCAAAGCAGGTTCTCCCGGTTGGCTTCGCCGCCCGTTTCTTACTGGATAGCTACTGCTGTGGGCGGCTCGGCGGCGCGCACCACCATACTGGCCGCCAAGGACACTCACTGTGCGACGGGGAAAGCATCATCCCGTCGACCGTACGGGCATGGTCAGTTCGAAGGGCGATCGCCCTCTGTGGCGCCCCACCCTAGAAGCCTGTCGATCCGCCGCTTTCCGCGGGGTTCGTCACAGGGCCCTACCGGTCAAGTCGGGTTTTGTCTCCGTTCGGTTGCGTCGCCCCGACCATCGTGGCGCACATCACAGCAAGAGCCATGCCGACGACGATGTACGCGAGCGGTCCGATTCCCGCCGAGAACAGTCCATCGCCCTCGGCGCGCCCGGTGCTGACCACGACGATAGCTATCAGCCAGCCCGCACCCGAGGCGATCGCGCCCAACTGGGTGCCGGTGGTGCGGGCAGAACCGTAGAAGAGACCGGCCGAAGCCAGCAGGGCGAGCAGCAACCCGCCCGGGAACCAGGCGCCTTGGACGAGCGAGCCGGTGACACCGACGACCGCGCCGAACAGGGCGAGCCCGAGATAGGCGGCGATCCGTCCCGGCCGGGCGGGACGGGCCAGCCACGCTCCCGGGGTGCCATCGCTGCTCATGTCGTCACGCCCGCGAACAGGTCCTGCTCACGCTCGCCCTCGGGTGCCCCCGGCACGCCCTGGGCCAACTCGTAGTACTCGGTGGTGAGGATCGGCTGCCCCAGCCGGTTGGAGAGCACGAAGTTGGTTCCTTCGACGGTGATTTGCGTGGCGTGGGCCGCCATGGCGGCGGCTTTGCGCTCCGCGTACTTCGTCCCGTCGATCTCGGCGGTGATCCGCGCGTCGTCGGTCACTCCCGGAACATCGTCGATCGGGGCGATGCCCTCGAAGTCGACATCGGTGTCCGCGTGCAGCCGGGCGAACGCCGCCTCGGCCACCGAGCGGGGCACCCGGTTCCAGTAGATCTTGGTGATGGTGTGCGGATCACCGAGGTCGCGGCGGTAGGCGCGCTCCGCGGCCAGCTCGGCCGCCCGCATCGCCACCCGGTGCGCCTGGATGTGATCGGGGTGGCCGTAGCCCCCCGTGGGGTCGTAGGTCACCAGCACCTGGGGGCGTACCGCTCGGATGATCTCCACGAGGTAGCCGGCCGCGTCGTCGACGGGGGTCTGCCAGAACGCGCCTTCGCGGCGGTTCTGCTCGACGCCCATCATCCCGGAGTCCCGGAAGCGGCCGGGCCCGCCGAGGAAGCGGTGGTCGGTGACGCCCAGTTCCTTCATGGCGGCGGCGAGCTCGCCGATGCGATGCGGACCGAGCCGGTCATCGCGATCGGATGCGAGATGGGCGAGATCCGGTGGGATCACCTCGCCCTCTTCCCCGAGGGTGCAGGTCACCAGCGTGACCTGGGCGCCGACGGCGGCATACCTGGCCATGGTGACGCCATTGTTGATCGACTCGTCGTCCGGGTGTGCGTGCACCAGGAGCAGACGACGGGCGGAAAGATCCTTCATACGGGACAGCCTACGAGGGCGAGCCACGCCACCGTGCAAGAACGTGCGGCCCTCGTTGGCCGGATTTGCCCTCCCCCTGGTCACAAGCGGCGACCGGGACGACAGAAACAGCCGCGAAGGGCCGCAGAAGGGCCGTCCGAAGACCGCTGGGAGCGCCGCGGGGGCGCGGGGGGACGATCAGAACTTGAAGTCTCCGATCATTCCGGCGACGTTCGTGGTCAGATCAGTGATCGTCGGAGCGATGGACGAGCTAGCGAGATAGAACCCGAGCAACACGCAGACCGCCGCGTGCCCGCCTTTGAGTCCGGACTTCCGGATCAGCAGGAACATGATGATCGCCAGCAGCAACACCGCCGAAATCGAGAGGGCCACGGCGGTTCACCTCCACAGATATTCGGTCGGGACAGGCAGGTTGCATGTGCCAGGTGGTTCCTACCCACCTTGCGCTACGGATCATAACTATCCGTGCGAACGCATCGATCGGTGCACGGCAGCACACGGGGGCGCACGACCGCTAGGTTCGGTCACATGACCATGAGGAAGCTGCTCTCCTTTCCGCGCCAGAACGCCCGGACCCAGCGCTACACATTGGGCGCACCCCGGACTTTCACCATCTCCCCGGACGGCGCCAGGGTGGTCTTCATCCGGTCGTCGTCGGGGACCGATCGGTGCGGTCAGCTATGGGTCGTCGACCTTGCCATCGACCCCGCCGACGAAGGGATTCGACTCCGGGAGCGGCTGGCCGCGGACCCCGGGGTCCTCCTCGACAGCGGGGAGGAGCAGCTTTCGGCCCAGGAGCGTGCGCGGCGCGAACGCGGGCGGGAGGGCGGGTCGGGGATCGTCGCGTACGCGGTGGACGAGGCGGTCGAGTTGGCCGCCTTCTCGCTGTCGGGGCGGTTGTTCTGCACGGAGCTGCCGGTCGGGACCGTCCGTGAACTCCCGGCGCTGGAAGGGGTGGTGGACCCGAGGCCCTCGCCCGACGGTCGTCACATCGCGTATGTCAGCCAGCGTTCCCTTCGGGTCGTCGAGGCGGGGGGCGACGGGGACAGGACCCTGGTCGAACCGGAGGACGAGTACATCTCCTACGGGGCTGCGGAGTTCATCGCAGCGGAGGAGATGGGGCGCTCCCGCGGGTTCTGGTGGTCGCCGGAGTCGGACCGGCTGCTGGTGGCACGTGTGGACGAATCCAAGGTGCAGCGCTGGTGGATCTCGGACCCCTCCCATCCGGAGCGGGCGCCCGAGCCGGTGGCCTACCCCGCTGCCGGGACGTCCAATGCCGAGGTGCGGCTTTTCCTGGTGACCCTGGACGGCGAGCAAATGGAGATTGGCTGGGATCGCATCCAATTCCCCTATCTCGCACGGGTTCACTGGTCCAAGGGTGGCGCTCCGATCCTGCTTGTCCAGAGCCGCGACCAGCGAATTCAGCATTACCTAGCAGTGAATGCAGACAATGGCAGCACCAGAACCATTCAGAGCGACGAGGATTCTGTATGGCTTGATCTATTCCCTGGCGTGCCGGCATGGGGCCCTGGTGGCGCTCTGGTGCGGATCGTCGACGAAGGCGGCGCACGCGTACTCGCCGTCGGCGACCGCGTCTGGACGGACTCCTCGCTCCACCTCAGGGCGGTGCTCGACATCGGGACCGACGACGTCCTGGTGCTGGCCTCCGCCGGCGAGACGGCGGCCGATCCGGAGCTCGGTGAACTCCATGTCCACCGGGTCACCGAGCAGGGCGTCGAGCGGATCTCCCACGGCCCGGGTGTGCACAGCGCGGTGCGTACGGGCGCGGTGACCGTGCTGGCCACGGCACGGCTCGACGTCAGCGGCACCTTGTTCACGGTCCTGCGGGAGGGCGAGGAACTGGGCCCGGTGGCGACCCGCGCCGAACAGCCGGTACTGACCACACGCCCCCGACTGTGTGAGGCCGGAGTACGACGGATTCCGTGCGCGGTACTGCTGCCACAGGAGTACCAGGAGTCGGACGGACCGCTTCCGGTCCTTGTCGATCCCTATGGCGGACCGCACGGTCAACGCGTCTACGCGGCACACAACAGCCATCTCACCTCCCAGTGGTTCGCGAACCAGGGATTCGCGGTGATCGTCGCGGACGGCCGAGGCACCCCGGGACGCTCCCCCGCCCGGGAGAAGGCCATCAAAGACGACTTTCCGCTGACGCTGGACGACCAGGTGGACGCCCTCCACTGGCTGGCGGAGCAGTACCCCCTCGACCTCGGACGGGTGGGCATCCGCGGCTGGTCCTACGGCGGCTATCTGGCGGCTCTCGCGGTACTGCGGAGGCCCGACGTGTTCCACGCCGCGATCGCCGGCGCCCCGGGAACGGACTTCAGCCTCTACGACACCCACTACACGGAACGCTATCTGGGCGACCCGAACGCACGCCCGACGGTGTACGCGTCGAACTCGCTGGTGACGCAGGACGGACTGACCGCTCCCAAGGACCCCGCTCGACCGTTGATGATCATCCATGGTCTGGCCGACGACAATGTGGTCGCCGCCCACTCCCTGCGGCTGTCGTCCGCGCTGCTGGCGGCCGGACGCGAGCACGAGGTGCTGCCGCTGAGCGGGGTGACGCACATGACTCCGCAGGAGGAGATCGCGGAGAACCTCCTGCTGCTCCAGGTCGACTTCCTGAAGCGAAGGCTGGGCTGAGATGACATGGCCGGGGCTCCCCACGGCGCCCCGCGCACAGGGCCGGGCTCGCCGTACGGGCGTACGAAATCCGTATGCGTCGCCGCGCCCGGTTCTGCGATCATCCCGGAATGTCCCACCGCCTCGAACCCCTGGTCATCCGGCATACCCACCGTCTCCCGGCCCCCTCGGGGCCCGTCGGGCAAGGCGGTGTCGCGGCACGGCAGTTCGATGCCGCACTGATGTCAGTGGGCTTCAAGCTCTCGGCAGCCCTGCTGGAGCGGCTGTCCGGACTGACCGAGGAAGCAGTCGTCGCCACCGCCGCTCGCACCCTGGAGACCGTCCGTGAGATGGTCGGCGACCATGTCCGGCACAACGCCTACTTCATCGACTTCCCGGCCCATGTGCCCGACACGTTCGAGTTCTGGATGCAGTGCATCACCGAGGCGCTCGTCGACGACACCTCGCGCGACGGCACCCTCACCCAACTCCGCTCCGGGATAGTCGACTTGCTGACCCTCCCGTCGTACGGCAACTACCAGCACGCCTACGCCGAGATGCTCGCGGCTCACGATGAGCTGATCCCCGCCACGGGCGACCGCACGACGGTCCTCCACCTCGGAGACAGCGCGGACACCGAGGTCACCGCCCTGTACCTGGCCCTGGCGGGCAGCACCACCCCGCTCGGCACGGAGGGTCTGCGGGACCTCGCCGTGCTCGCCGGGCACTGTGTCGAGGGGCCCCAACCCGATGAGATCCCCGTCAGGGAGAACCGCGCGGTCATCAATGTCGCCCGTCTGGGCGCCGGCGCGGACCTCCTGGTGGACACCGTCACGGACGTGCTCCGCCTGGCCTGCGCGCTTTCGGACGGCGATATGACCCTGGTGGCACCGACCCGGCTCCGGTCGCTGCCCCGACGCACCCGCCGCGCCCTGCTCGCCGCACTCGACTCGGTGGTCGCAGGTGCCCCCGACAAACTCGGCGATGTCACCGCGCACCGCGAGGCTTTCAAGCGGCTGGGCGAACGCCTCCATCCGCATGAGTTCCCGCGCTGGCCCCGTGCCGCCGAGGTGTTCGCGGTGGCCCGGGGCGAGTTGAAGGCGCCCTCCTTCGACAGCCGCGTCGAGGCGCTGTTGCGAACGCACGACATCACCGGCGCCGCACGACTGCTGACCGCCGCGCCGGGCAAGCTGTTCCGCTCCCTCGACCGCCTGCTGCGCACGTGCCTCACTCAGGATGAGCGCGATGCCGTCGTGGCCGCGGCCGAGCAGGTCGCCCCCCGGGTCTCCGCGAGGGTCCTGCTCTCGGTCCGCGAGCACCTCCACAACCGTGCGCGCGAGTCAGATGAGCGCCGTGTCTTCGTCAATCGCCTCGGCCGTGCCCAGGTCACCGACGATGTGCGTCCACCCGTACCGGAGGCGGAGCGCATGCGTCTGATCGCCGCCCTGGACACCGAGATGCGCCGCCGGCTCCCGGTGCCGGGGCGGTTGCTGATCGATCCGGACATCCTCGACGTCGCGCTCCCGCTCAGCGGCAAGGCGACGACCGCCGGTCTGGGTGTGCTGCCCCGAGGCTCCCTCTCCCCCGTCGACGGCGACCTGCTGAGGTTCTTCGTCCACTGGAAGCAGACCGAGCGCTCGACGGACTACGACCTTTCGGCACTGATGCTGAACGCCTCGTACGAGACCGTCGTCTGGCTGTCGTACACCGCCCTCACCTCGGTGGAGGGCGAACACTCGGGTGACATCACGAACGCACCCGACGGCGCATCGGAGTTCATCAATCTGCGTCTGGACGCCGTGCGAGGGACCTTCATCGTTCCGCAGGTCAACATCTTCTCGGGGGAGGGCTTCGAAGAGGCCGAGGAGTCGATCTTCGGATTCATGCTGCGCGATGCCGAGCAGAGGGGACGTCCCTTCGAGCCGCGGACCGTGCGCATGAAGTCGGAGTTGCGAGGTCCGGGCCGCGTCGCGCTACCGCTGGCGTTCGTGCGCGGGAACGACGGCCGCTGGCGGGCCAAGTGGCTCCATCTGTACCTCCGGGGCAATCCGGCCTGGAACCGGGTCGAGGAGAACCGGGTGTCGGTCGCGACGCTGGTGCGCGGCGTCGTCGAGCGGGACTACCTCACCGTCCGGTACCTCATCGAGCTGATGGAGGAGGGCGCGACGGGCACCGCGCTGTGGGACGGGACGACGGTTCCGGACGGGCCGGTCACGTACATCGGCCTGGAGCGCCCGGACGGACTGCACCCGGACTCCCTGGTCATCACCCCGGAAAACCTGCGTGCCCTGATCCCGGGCTGACTGCTAGCGTTGGGTTCGGCGAGGCCATGGACGGACTTCCTTCTCACTCACTCTGAATTAGTCCCTCCGCTTTCCTCGCCCTCGATGTCACGCCGGGGGTGCCGCAAGGCGCCCCCGGCGTCGTCGTTCCAGCACGGGACACGGGCACCGGTCGGTGAACCGTGTGTCGACGGCTCCCTCACCACCCCGGCGGCGGGGCGGACGGCGGTGGCGGACCGATCGCCGGGGGGCTCTCGCGGAAGGCCGGTCGGACCGGCTCGGGTCGCGCCAACAGCACCAGGACCACCGCGCCCGCCGTGGCCTCGAAGCCCCAGGAAGCCATCAGGAGTTGCTCCTCCACGGATAACTCCTTCAGCCGCACCGCGACCCCGTCACGGAGCAAGCCGCCCAGCTGACGGACGCCCGCAGCGGCCAACAGCGCCGCCGCCACCAGGCCCAGCGGACGCACCGCCGCAAGTGTCGCCCCGAGCGCGAGCGTTGCGGTGAGGACCGCAAGCCAGCCGGGCGGGGCGGCCAGGAGCGGCAGCAGCGCCGTCTCGCTCCCGGTGAACCGATCGAGGGCTTCGCCGTCGGGGGACCGTAGGAACCAACGGATCTCCCAGCCCGCGAGCACGCCGGCGGCGACCCCGAGCAGCAGCGAGGTCAGCAGCGGAGCCCGCTGCGTCGGGTGGGTGGCGGCGCTTCTCCCCGCGGCGGCGGTGATCAGCAGGCCCACGCCCAGCCCGAGGGCCGCCAGGGACGTGTAGACGGCCCGCATCCTCAGTTCATCGGTGGCGCGCAGATCCATCCAGGGCGAGGTGAGCACCCACAGTCCCGGCAGCCGGACCACCAGGGTCGCCAACCCGGCTACGACCAGCGCACCAGCGGTGGTCCGACGCCGGACGACGCCCACGAGGACGGTGACGTGGACCAGCAGCAGAAGCGGGGTCTCCAGGGTGGTCGTGGTCGACATGACATGGAGCCGGCCGATCCAGGAGTTCCACAGGTCGAGTGGGGATGGGATCGCGGTCAGGTCGCGGACGATCCAACCGCCCTCGATCAGTGCGAGGGCGATGCAGAGCGCCGCGCCGGTTCTCCTGGCTCCTGAGGTGAGCGTCACCCTGAGATCGTGCCGCCGTGCCCGGCGCACGGGCAAGACTGCGTCCGGACGATCGGCCGGGGGCCGTTGAGGAACCCCCGGCCGATCTACGGCACCCGCACGGCCGTACCCGCCCGAGACTGCACCGTCCGTATATCGGGACCGCGACGGGCGCATTGCCCGCGCGTTAAACCGATGCAGGGGGCGCGCGTTTCACTCGGCCGTCGGCACCACGTGTTTCTCCTCGGCGAAGTGACAGGCCGACGGATGCTTCGCCGGGCCCTCCCCGAGTCGGAAGACGGCCGGCACGGCCAGCAGCGGCACTTCGAGGGCACAGCGTTCCTGTGCCTTCCAGCAGCGGGTGCGGAAGCGGCAGCCGGACGGGATGTTCGCCGGTGAGGGCACGTCCCCGCCGAGGAGGATCCGCTCACGGGACTCGCGCGCCTGGGGGTCGGGGACGGGGACTGCCGACAGCAGGGCCTGGGTGTAGGGGTGGGTGGGGTGTTCGTAGATCTCCTCGTCCCGTCCGAGTTCCACCACCCGCCCCAGGTACATCACGCCCACCCGGTCCGAGATGTGGCGGACGATGGAGAGGTCGTGGGAGATGAACACCAGGCTGAGGTTGAACTCGTCCTGGAGGCCGGAGAGCAGATTGATGACCTGCGCCTGGACGGATACGTCGAGCGCGGAGACGGGTTCGTCGGCGACGATGATCTCCGGTTGGAGTGCGAGTCCGCGTGCAATGCCGATGCGCTGGCGCTGCCCGCCGCTGAACTGGTGCGGGTAGCGGTTGATGTACTCGGGGTTGAGGCCCACCACGTCGAGCAGGTCCTGCACGCGTCGGCGCCGATCTCCCCGGGGGGCGACCTCGGGGTGGATGTCGTACGGCTCGCCGATGATGTCGCCGACCGTCATCCGCGGGTTCAGCGAGGTGTACGGGTCCTGGAACACCATCTGGATATTGCGTCGGACCGCCTTCAGGGCCCGCCCGGAGAGCTTGGTGATGTCCTCGCCCTTGTAGCGGATCGTGCCGGCGGTCGGCTGTTCCAGATGGACGATCATCTTGGCGAGCGTGGACTTGCCGCACCCGGATTCGCCCACGATGCCGAGCGTCTCCCCGGTGATGAGGTCGAGGTCGACGCCGTCCACCGCCCGGACCGCGCCCACCTGCTTCTTGAAGAGGATGCCCTGGGTCAGCGGATAGTGCTTGGCCAGGTCACGGACTTCGAGGATCGCCTCAGTCATCGGCTGCCGCCTCCTCTCCTTCCAGTGTGCGCTGCCAGAAGTGGCAGGCGCTGGCACGCTCCCGGGAGACCTCGTACAGCGGTGGTTCGTCGGTGCGGCAGATGTCCTGGGCCAGGGGGCAGCGCGGGTTGAAGGCGCAGCCCGGTGGGATGTTCATCAGGTTCGGTGGCAGCCCCTTGATCGCGTAGAGCTCCTGGCCCTTCTGGTCCAGCCGCGGGATCGACCGGAGGAGTCCTCTGGTGTAGGGGTGGGCGGGTGCCTGGTAGATGTCGTGGACGGGTGCGGTCTCCACGATCCGGCCCGCGTACATCACGGCGATCCGGTCGGCGACATCGGCGACGACACCGAGGTCATGGGTGATCAGGATCAGGCCCATGTTGAGTTCGCTCTGCAGCTTGGCGAGGAGGTCCATCACCTGTGCCTGCACGGTGACGTCGAGGGCGGTGGTGGGCTCGTCGGCGATGATCAGGGCCGGTTCCAGGGCCAGCGCCATCGCGATCATGATGCGTTGGCGCATGCCGCCGGAGAACTGGTGCGGGTACTGCCGTACGCGCTCCTTGGCGGCGGGGATGCCGACCCGCTCCATGAGTTCGATCGCCTTGGCCCGGGCGTCCTTCTTGGACATCCCTCGATGGACGATGAACATCTCGGCGAGTTGATCACCGACGTTGATCACCGGGTTCAGTGAGGAGAGGGCGTCCTGGAAGATCATGGCCATCTCCGAGCCGCGGATCTTCCGTCGCTCCTCCTCCTTGAGCGTGAGCAGGTCCCGGCCGCGGAAGAGGATCTGGCCGCCGGTGATCTTTCCCGGTGGGGTGTCGAGGATGCCCATGATGGCTTGGGCGGTGACGGACTTCCCGGAGCCGGATTCGCCGAGTACGGCGAGCGTCCGGCCCTCGTGGACGGTGTAGCTGACGCCGTTGACCGCCTTGGCCACCCCGTCGCGGGTGTGGAACTCGACCTGGAGGTCGCGTACGTCCAGCAGGGAGTCGGTGCTCATGGCGGGCTCCTCAGCGCAGCTTCGGGTCGAGGGCGTCGCGCACCGCGTCGCCGAGCATGATGAACGCGAGCACGGTGATCGCCAGCGCGCCGGCCGGCCAGAGCAACATGTGCGGGGCGTTGCGGATGTAGGGGGAGGCCGAGGAGATGTCGATGCCCCAGGAGACGGTGGGCGGCTTGAGCCCTGCGCCGAGGTAGGACAGCGTGGCCTCCAGTGAGATGAAGGTGCCCAGCGCGATGGTGGCGACGACGATGACGGGCGCCACGGCATTGGGGGCGATGTGCCGGAGCAGGAGGCGGGAGTTGGAGGCGCCGAGAGCCCGGGCGGCCTGGACGTAGTCGTTCTGCTTGGCGGTGATCACCGATCCACGGGCGATGCGGGAGATCTGCGGCCAACCCAGGAGCACCATGAAGCCGACGACCGGCCAGACAGTGGTCGAGCTGACGACGGAGAGCAGCACCAGGCCGCCGAGGATGACGGGAATGCCGAAGAAGATGTCGGTGAGCCGGGACAGGATTCCGTCCCAGCCGCCGCCGAAGAACCCGGCGAGTCCACCGAGTACGGAGCCGAGCAGGGCGACACCGAGGGTGGCGCAGACACCGACGGTGACCGAGGTTCGGGCGCCGTAGACCACCCGGGTGTAGACGTCGCAGCCCTGGCCGTTGAAGCCGAAGGGGTAGCCGGGCTGGGAGCCCTCCTGGGCCTTGGCGAGGTCGCATTGGAGGGGGTTGCCGGAGGCGATCAGCGAGGGCCAGATCGAGATGATCACCAGGAAGATGATGAAGAGGCCCGAGAGGATGAAGACGGGGTTGCGTCGCAGATCGCGCCAGGCGTCGGACCACAGGCTGCGCGGTTTGCCGGTGGGGCCGGTGCCGAGCGGGCCGCCGGGGGCCTTCTCCAGCGTCGCGCCCTCGCTGGTGGCGAGGTCCATCGCACCGCCGGCACCGGTGGATGCGATGGCTCCGTCGTCGTCGTACCGCGGCTCAGGCATAGCGGATCCTTGGGTCGAGTACGGCGTAGAGCAGGTCCACGATGAGGTTCGCCAGCAGGAACACCAGCACCAGGACGGTCACGAAGCCGACGACGGTCTGGGTGTTCTGGCGGACGATGCCCTGGTAGAGCTGGTAGCCGACGCCGTGGATGTTGAAGATGCGCTCGGTGACGATCGCTCCGCCCATCAGTGCGCCGATGTCGGTGCCGATGAAGGTGACCACGGGGATCAGGGAGTTGCGCAGCAGATGGCGGGTGATGACCCGGCGTCTGGGCAGTCCCTTGGCCTTGGCGGTGCGGACGTAGTCGGAGCGGGCGTTCTCGGCGATGGAGGTCCGGGTGAGTCGGGTGACGTACGCCAGCGATACGGAGGCGAGCACCAGGCCGGGGATCAGCAGTTCGTTGAAGGGCGCCTCGGGTGACACGGCGGGCTTGATGATGCCCCACTCCACACCGAGGAGGAGTTGCAGGAGCAGGCCGGTGACGAAGGTGGGGACGGAGATGACGACGAGGGTCAGCAGCAGGACCGTGGTGTCGATGGGGCGTCCCCTGCGCAGCCCGGTGAGGACACCGAGGGTGATCCCGATGACGATCTCGAAGAAGATGGCGACGATGGTGAGCCGGATGGTGACCGGGAAGGCGGAAGCCATCAACTCGGTGACGGGCTGGCCGTTGAAGGCGGTGCCGAAGTCGCCGGTGAAGACGTGCCCCATATAGGTCAGGTACTGCTGCCAGACGGGCTTGTCGAGGCCGAACTCCTTGCGGAGTTGGGCGGCGGTCGCGGGGTCGCACTGGCGTTGGCCGCAGAGTCCGGCGATGGGGTCGCCCATCACATTGACCATGAGGAAGATCAACAGCGTCGCACCGAAGAAGACCGGGATCATCTGTAGCAGACGCCGGAGCACATAACGTCCCATGAAGGTCTCCAGGGGTCGTGTTCGTGGTCAATGCCGGATCTCACGGGGTGAGCGCTGTGCCGGGGAACGGTGCGGCCCGGTGTACGGGACACCGGGCCGGTCGTCCGCCTCGGTCAGTTGACCTTGATCTCGTTGTAGACGGGGACGCTGAAGGGGTTCAGCTCCACGTTCGAGATGCGCGTCGAGTAGCCGGCGCTGCCGTTCTGGTACCAGAGCGGAATGGCGGCCATCTGGTCCCGTACGACCTCTTCGGCCTGTTGGAAGGTCTCCACCGCCTTCGCCGTGTCCGCCTCGGCGTTGGCCTGGTCGACGAGTCGGTCGAAGTCGGGGTTGCTCCACTTTCCGTCGTTGGACGAGGCGTTGGTGTAGTAGAGCGGCTGGAGGAAGTTCTGGATGAGCGGATAGTCCATCTGCCAGCCGGCCCGGAAGGGGCCGGGCATCTTGGACTGGGTGATCTGGTTGCGGAAGTCGGCGAAGGTGCCGATGGGGTTCCCGACGCAGGCGCGGTCGTTGCCGAGTGCGTTGTTGATGCTGTTGCAGACGGCGTCGACCCAGTCCTTGTGCGAGCCGGTGTCCGCGTTGTACGAGAGTTTCAGCGAGCCGCCGGGGATGCCGCCGCCCTCTTCGACCAGCTTCTTCGCCGCGGCGGGGTCGTATTCGCAGGCGTCGCCGCACAGGGTGTCGCTGAATCCGCCCTCCTCACCGAGGACGGGCGAGGTCCAGTCCTTGGCGGGCGTGCGCGTCTTTTGGAAGATGGTGTCGGTGATCTGCTGGCGGTTGATCGCCTTCGAGAGCCCGGTGCGGAGCTTGTCGCTGTCCGGCCCGTTCCACGCGTCGTCGTAGAAGGGGAAGGCGAGGGTCTGGATGATGCCCGCGGGGGTGTTGATGTAGCGGTCGCCGAGGTCGGCCTTGACGTTCTTCAACTGGGAGGCAGGGACGTCGTCGACGAGGTCGAGATTGCCGGCGGTCAGATCGGTGTAGGCGGTGTTGTTGTCGGTGTAGACCTTGAGGTCGACACCGCCGTTCTCCGCCTTGTCCGATCCGGGGTAGTCGTCCCACTTCCGCAGGGACATCTGCGAGCCCCGGGAGTAGGAGTCCACGGAGTACGGGCCGTTGCCCACGGGCTTCGCGAGCCAGGAGTCGTGGTCGTCGAAGAACGCCTGGGGCAGTGGGGCGAAGGCCGCGTACCCGAGGGTCTCCGGCCAGGTGGAGAACTTCTGGGTGAGCTTGACCGTGAAGGTCCGATCGCCGGTGACCTTGAGGCCGGTCAGGGTCTTGGCGGTCGGCTGCCCCGAGTCGGGGTGGAGCTTGTCGTACCCCTCGATGTAGCCGAAGAAGTAGGCGTTGCGCTGGTTGTTGCGCAGGTCGGCGCCGTAGTTCCAGGCGTCGACGAAGGACTTGGCGGTGACCGCCTCGCCGTTGCTGAAGGTCCAGCCGTCCTTGACGGTGATGGTGAAGTTGATCGAGTCGGTGGTGTCGATCTTCTCGGCGAGCATGTCCTGGGCTTCGCCGGTCTTGGGGTCGTACCGCTTCAGTCCCCGAAAGAGCATGTCGAGGACCTTGCCGCCCTGGACCTCGTTGGTGTTCGCGGGCTCCAGTGGGTTCTGCGGATCGCCCCAGGAGGCACTGACGATTCCGTCTGCGCCACCGCCGCCACCGCTGTCGCCGCCCCCGCCGCAGGCGGTCGCCGCAAGGGCGACCACGACCGCGCCTACGACCCATTTGGCGTGCGTGGCTCCACGCATGGAGTGCCTCCCATGTCCTAAGTCTCACTTAGAACGGATATCACCCTATTTAGGGCGATTCTGCACGCCAGCCGCGGCCGTCCGGACGAGTTCGCTCCCTCCGGACGGGTCAGATCGGCAGGAAGGCACCCGGTCGACAGGAAGGCACTCCGTCGGCGGGAAGACGCATCCCGCGGAGGGAAGGCACCCCGCCCGCGGCTCACCACCCGTTGCGCGAGAGGCGAACCGACGGATGCGAGCGTCTCCGGGGGACGCACACCACTATGAGCCGACCGGCAGGGTGACCTCCCAGGTGTTCACCGCAAAGTGGGTCGTCATGCCGTGCGCCTCATAGAGCCTCAGGGCGCCCGTCTCGTTGTCGGTGTCCACGCCGAGACCGATGCGGTCGCGTCCCAGTTCCGCGTACACCCCGAACGCATGGCGCAGCAGATGGCCCGCGACGCCCCGCCCCCGGAACTCCTTGCGCACACCCAGATAGCTGATCCACCCGGTGCTCTCCCGGTCGTTGCGGGTGAGCGCCACCGCGACGTCACCCATCCCGGGGAGGGAGGCGATCCACACCAGGGACCAGTCGATGTGGGCCCCCCGGTCGGCGAGCCACTGCTCGTAGCTACGGGTCTGGTGGTCGAAGTGGTCGGCGAACGTCTCCTCGATCAACTGGTGCGCCAACCTGCGGTCGGACTCCTGCTCGCAGGAACGCAGGGTGAGCCCCTGGCGCGGCTCGGGCACCTGGTCGACCGAGGAGGACAACATCCGGGTGAGTGCGTGGTAGCGGCGCACCGTGTGCCAGCCGCGATCGACCAGGATCGCCGGATCGAGGGTGGGACGCACATTGAGGTGCATGTGGACGACGGCCTTCGCCGCGCCGTTGCCCGCAGCCCGGCGCACGGCGTGCGCCTCCATCAGATCGAGCAGCCGCTCCCCCGCATCCTGGTCGCCGGGGCGTATGTACTGGTCCATGTCGATGCGCTCGGCCCCGGAGTCGTCCCACATCAGCCCGTAGCCGACGAGTTCTCCGGCACGGAAGGCGAGCCAGGAGTTCTCCTCCAGTGCGGCTTCGGGGTGGGTGAGGTCGGCCTCCACCTCGTGCAGGTCCGTCTCCTCGCGCCCGATCTCGGCGAGGTCCACGGCGTTGAGCAGTCGGCAGATCTCGGGCGCGTCAGAGGGGACGGCCGGCCGGACGGTCAGTTCTTCCATCCGCTCAGGGTCCGTTGCACGGCAGGGCCGGTGCAACGCGTTTTCCGCCCGGGACAGCCCACCGGGCGGGAGCACGACGGTCGGGGCGCAGTGAAGGCCCCGGCCCCCCCTTAAGTGCTGGTGGTTGTCCGGGGCCTTCACCACACGGAACTCAGTCCGTGGCGCGGCTGTCCTCCAGCGCGACGAGCGCCGGGTCCATCACCACGTCCTCCTTGCGGGCCGCGATCGAGGGCGCCTCCGGGAAGTGGCACGCGGTCAGATGACCGTCGTCACTGCCGGCGATCTGCACCAAGGGCGGCTCGTCCGTCGCGCACTTGTCCTGCGCCTTCCAGCAGCGGGTGCGGAAGCGGCAGCCGGACGGCGGCATGATCGGCGAGGGAACGTCGCCGTGGAGGCGGATCCGCTCCTTCTTCGAGGAGTCGACGTCGGCCTCGGGCACGGCCGAGAGCAGCGCGTGGGTGTAGGGGTGACGCGGCCGGGTGTAGAGGGATTCGCGGTCGGCGACCTCCATCACCTTGCCCAGGTACATCACGGCCACGCGCTGGGAGAAGTGGCGTACGACGGCGAGGTCGTGGGCGATGAAGAGGAAGGCGATCCCCAACTCGTCCTGGACCTTCTTGAGCAGATTGACGACCTGCGCCTGGATCGACACGTCGAGCGCGGAGACCGGTTCGTCGGCGACGATCAGCTTCGGTTCGAGCGCCAGGGCCCGGGCCACGCCGATGCGCTGCCGCTGACCGCCGGAGAACTCGTGCGGGAAGCGGTTGTAGTGCTCCGGGTTGAGACCCACGGTCTCCAGCAGTTCCCGAACGCGGGCCTCCCGCCCACCGGGCGGGTTGATCCCGTTGACCTCCATCGGCGACTTGATGATCGTGCCGACGGTCTGCCGCGGGTTCAGCGACGAGTACGGGTCCTGGAAGATCATCTGGATCTCGGACCGCACCGGCGCCATCTGCTTGCGACTGGCGTACGTGATGTCCGTACCGGCGTAGGTGATCTTGCCGGCGGTGGGGTCCATCAGCTTGGTGATCAGCCGACCGGTGGTGGACTTGCCACATCCGGACTCGCCGACGAGACCGAGGCTCTCACCGGCATGGACGGTGAGGTCAACACCATCGACGGCCTTGACCGCACCGACCTGGCGCTTGATGGGGAAGCCACCGTAGATCGGGAAGTGCTTGGTCAACCCTTCGACCGTGAGCAGGGGCTCACTGGTGGTCTTGGGCTTCTGTGTTCCCTGCTGTTGCGGCAGAGTGACGTTCTCGCTCATGTCTGCGTCTCCCTAGCCGAGCCGGGGCTTGATCTGATCGATGAAGATGGACTGCTTCTGGTCCCCCGTGAGGTGGCAGGCCGAAGCGCGCCCCTCGGCGAGCGCCGGGCGCTCGCCCGAGCACAGTCCACCGCTGACCTGGTCCTTGAAGACACAGCGCGGGTGGAAGGGGCAACCGGACGGCGGGTTGAGCAGGCTCGGCGGCGAACCGGGGATCGGCATCAGCGCCTCGTCGAGAGGGCTGGACAGACGCGGCATCGAGCTGAGCAGACCCCAGGTGTAGGGGTGCTTCGGCGACTGGAGCACCTCACGGACGGTGCCGCGCTCAACGGCCCGACCCGCGTACATCACCAGCAGGTCGTCCGCCATGTTGGCGATGACGCCCAGGTCGTGGGTGATGAAGATGATCGCGGAACCCATCTCCTGCTGGAGTTCCTTGAGAAGGTCGAGGATCTGGGCCTGCACGGTCACGTCGAGCGCGGTGGTCGGCTCGTCCGCGATCAGCAGGTCAGGGTCGCAGATCAGCGCCATCGCGATCATGGCGCGCTGGCGCATACCGCCGGAGAACTGGTGCGGGTAGTCGTTGAAGCGCGTCGCGGGCTGCGGGATGCCGACCTTGTCGAGCATCTCGATCGCCCGGGCCTTCGCCTCCTTCTTGGAGGCGCCGGTGTGCTTCATGTACGGCTCCGCGATCTGGCGGCCCACCGTGTAGTACGGGGAGAGGGCCGTCAGCGGGTCCTGGAAGATCATCGCGACCTTGTTGCCGCGGAGCTTCTCCATCTGCCGCTCAGGAGTGTCCAGCAGTTCCTGGCCGTCGAGGTGGATCTCCCCGTCGATCGCGGTGCTCTTGCGGTTGTGCAGACCGAGGATGGTCAGGTTGGTCACGGACTTGCCGGAGCCCGACTCGCCCACGATGCCCAGCGTCTTGCCGCGTTCGACGTCGAAGGAGAGGCCGTCAACCGCGTTGACGATGCCGTCCTCGGTGGAGAACCGCACCCGCAGGTCGCGGACCGAGAGGAAGGCCCCCGGCCCGGTCGGGGCCGGTGTGTCTTCGGTCTTGGTCAGAGTGGTCACGGTCGTTCTCCTAGGCGAGGCGTACGCGCGGGTCGATGTAGGCGTAGGCGAGGTCCACGAGGATGTTCAGGAGCAGGATGAAGAAGGCTCCGAACAGCATCACGCCCATCGTCAGCGGCAGGTCCTTGTCCAGTGACGAGTTCACGGCCAGCCGTCCGATGCCCGGCAGGTCGAAGGTGAACTCGGTCACGACGGCGCCCGCGAGGAGGCCGCTGAGGTCCATGCCGAGAATCGTGACGATAGGCGTCAGGGAACCGCGCCAGGCGTAACGGAAGAATACGTACCGCTGCTTCATGCCCTTCGCGCGGGCCGTGCGGACGTGTTCCTCCTGAAGTTGCTCGATCATGGTCGAGCGCGCCATACGCGTGTACTGAGCGGTGAAGATGGTCGCCATCACGGCCCAGGGGATGAGCAGTCCGACCACCCAGCCGACCGGGTCCTCAGTGAACGGGACATACGACGGGTTCTCCATCCAACCCGTGCTGTAGACCATGATGCCGAGGACGATCGGGCCGAGGAAGTAGATCTGGAACGAGCTGAGCAGCATCGACGTGCCGCTGACGATCTTGTCGATCACCGTGCCGCGCTTCCAGGCGGCGAGCAGACCTGCACCGAGACCCAGGGTCAGGAAGATGACCAGGCCGCCGACGGTCAGGGAGAGCGTCAGCGGGAAGCGGTCCATGATCGAGTCCCAGACGAACTCTTGCGAGGAGAAGGAAACGCCCAGGCACGGCGCGGGGCAGTGACCCACGGCGAAGTCCCGACCGGAGACGATCCCGCCCATGAACTCCCAGAACTGGGCGGTGATGGGCTTGTCCAGCCCGAGGTTCTCGCGGATGACCGCGATGTTCTCCTTCGTGCAGGTCTTGCCGCAGGCGAGTTCGGCGAAGTCCTGAGGAATTGTATAGAAAAGGAAGAACGTGAACGCAGCGATCAAGAACATGATCGCGACTGCGCCGGTCAACCTGCGGATGAGGAACTGAAGCATCTCGGGAGGCTGCTCTCTTGGGAAAGGCGGCGGGGGGTGACATACGTGGGCCCTTGGGGGTGCGCTCCGCCTGGCGCGCACCCCCAAGGATCATCCGTGCGGGGTTGTTACGGGTTGATCAGGTACAGGTCGTTGATGTCGATGTAGCTCGACTCAGTGCTGTACTTGGCGCCACCGACGTTCGAGCCGGAGAGCTGGATCTGCTTCGAGTAGTAGACCGGAGCAGCCGGGTTGATCTCCTCCACGACGCGGTGGTGGATCTCCTCCCACTTCTTGGCAGCAGCCTCGGGGGCCAGCTTCAGGGCCTCGTCGATGCCCTTGGTGACCTGCTCGTCCTTGATGTGCGAGTAGTTCGAACCACCGTCGGAGACCAGGTCACCGTCGTAGACCGGGGTCACGACCGTGGCGGGGGACGGCCAGTCCTGGCCCCAACCGGTCATGTAGAGGTCAAAGCTGTTGTTGACCTTGCCGATCTGCTCGTAGAACGAGGCGCGGTCGATCTCCTTGGCCTGGACGTCGAAACCGACGGCGTTCAGGGCCTCCTTGATGATGACCATCTGCTTCTGCCCACGCGGGGTGTTGGAGTACGCGTAGCTGAGCTTCGTGCCCTTGGCGACGCCCGCCTCCTTCAGCAGCTCCTTGGCCTTCGCGGGGTCACCGTTGGGCTTCTTCTGCTTGCCGAAGGGGTCGTACGTCGGGTCGTAGCCGGGCAGGGTCGGCGCGAACAGACCGCCCGCCAGTTCGCCGCCGTACTTGCCACCGTCAGCCTGGATCATGCGCTGGTTGGGCAGCGCGTAGGTGATGGCGTCGCGGACCTTCTTGTCCTTCAGCCGGTCCAGGTTGAAGGTCATCTGCCACACGTAGGGCTGGTAGCCCTTGACCGTGCGCTTGTTGACCTTCGCGTTGGTGATGACGTCACGCATCTGCGCCGGGTCGACCGAGTCCGTGAACTGGATCGCGTTCTTCGCATCGCCCTGGTCAGCGATCAGACGCTTGGTCTGGCTGGGCTGGTCGATGGTGGTGGTGAAGTTGTAAGCGTCGACGTACTGGTGGCGGACCGCGTCGGTCTTCGGGTCCCAGTTGGTGTTCTTCACCAGCTTCATCGACTTGCCGGCCTTGTACTCGGCCAGCTTGTACGGGCCGAGCGAGGCGGGAGCCTTGTCGTACTTCTCCTTCGTGTCCGCCTTCGCGGGCACGATGCTGTAACCGGCCATGGCCAGCGCCTGCGGGAGGTCGGGCTGCGGGTCGGTGAAGTTGAAGACGACCGTCTTGGCGTCCGGCGTCGCGAGCACGGTGTCGGGCAGGTGCTTGCCCTTGTAGGGGCCGTCCGGCAGCGCGTCACGGTACTTCGCGCCCGAGAGCCAGGTCTGGACGAAGGTGGGGCCGTCGAAGATGACCTTCGAGTACAGACGCTCGATGGTGTGGCGGACGTCGGCAGACGTGATCACGTTGCCCTTGTCGTCCTTGACGCCGTCCTTGAGCTTGAACGTCCAGGTCTTGCCGCCGTTGGACGACTGACCGGAGTCGGTGGCAACGTCACCGACGACCGTCAGGTTGCCCTTGTCGTCCTCCTGGAAGTTGGTCAGGCCACGGTGGATCAGGTTGGAGAACTGACCGGCGTCGCTGACGTAGATCTGACCCGGGTCCATGTGGCTCAGGTCGGACTGCATGTAGACATTGATGGTGCCGCCGTTCTTGGCACCGGGCACCGGGGCCGCGGGTCCGTTGGACGCGGCAGCGTCTCCGTACTGAACCGGCGTGGACTGCGCGGCGGCGTCCTTCTTGGACTTCGACTCGTCCTTGGTGGAACCGCTGTCCTTGGAGCAGCCGGTGAGCGCCAGGGAGCCGGCCGCGGCGGCGACGACTATGACGCGCGCTGAGCGCGAACGAATGGGCTTCATGATGCTCGATGCACCTACCTGTCCTTTGTCATTCATCAAGAGCTGCCTGACCGTCCGGTTGCCCGGCGCGAGGGCGGCAGTCACCCTCGCCCTTGGACGTCACCGTCCGGTCTTGGGGTCGAACGCGTCCCGGACTGAGTCGCCGAGAAGGTTGAACGCAAGGACGAACACCACCATGGCGACGCCCGGGAAGAACATGAACGCCGGGTTCTGCTCGTAGATCTCAGATCCCGTGGCGAACATCCGGCCCCAGTCGGGGGTCGGCTCCACAAAGCCCACGCCCACGTACGAGAGGAAGGCGATGGTCAGGATGGAGCTGGGCAGCTGATAGGTGCCCTGGACCAGAATCGGGGTGACGATGTTGGGCAGGATCTCCTTGCGGACGATCCGCCACCGGGAGGCGCCGGAGACCTTGGCGGCCTCCACGAACTCCCGCTCACGCAGGGACAGTACGGAGCTGCGCACCAGACGGGCCATGCCCATCCAGCCCAAGAACCAGAGCACGAGGATCATCACGACCGCGCGCAGATAGGTGGGCGTCTCGTCCGTCGGGGAGACGAACAGCGCGGTGACCACGGGCATGAAGGCGATGAAGAACAGCTGGCTGGGGAAGGCCAGGAAGAAGTCCGTGGTCCGTCCGAGCCAGTAGTCGACCTTGCCACCGAAGTAGCCGCTCACCATGCCGATGACCACGCCCGTGAGGACACAGAGGAAGGTGAGGACGAGCGCCATGTACAGCGAGGTGCGCATCCCGTAGAGCAGCATGGTGAACACATCGCGACCCAGGTTGGGCTCGATGCCGAACCAGAAGTCTCCGGAGATGCCGCCGAAGGCTCCTACCGGCAGGGAGAACTCATCAAGGAGTCCCTCATAGCCTGGTTTGTCCGCATAGAGCGTGTACGGGTCCTTGCCGTACAGCTTGGAGATCACCGGAGCCAGCGCGGAGACGACGAAGAAGAGGATCACCACTACGGCGGAAACCACGCCCACGCGGTCGCGCTTGAAGCGCATCCACATCAGCTGGCCCGGCGAACGGCCGGTGAGGTTCACGCCGTCGGCAGCGTCGTTCTTGGTCGCGGTGTCTTTGTCCAAGGCGACGGAGGCGGTCGAGGCCTCAGTCTCGATTGGACTGGTCATGATGTGTCCATTCACGGGTGTCGGGTGACCCGCGGTCCTGCGCACGGCGACTGGGACGGCCGGGTGTTGTACACCCGTACGTCAGAGCCACCGCATGACGATCCCCCAGTCGGCCAGCCCTCAGTGGGCGTGACCGTACTGCCTCGTGCCCATGGGGCTACCCACGGACAAAATGGCCGGAAAGTGCGTCAATAGGGATTGATTCCACCCTCAGGATCGCGAGCCGAGCGGTTGACCGGGGCTCAGGATCGGTGGCCGCCGCCGTCGGCGGCAAAACCGGATGGAATGCGCTGGAAACCGGCCGTACACGGCATCGGTGACGACCCGACCCCACTGGCGCTCGTGGCACCGCGCATGGGTTCCTCCTCATGAGTCCACGTGTTCACTGCAAGGTTGGGCACATGACACCCGCCGACACCCCTGACGGCGAAGAGCTGTACCCCGTGTGCTCGTGAGTCGGCGCTCCCCACAGCGCATGACCCGTTGACCCGAGCTCAGTGAAGCCAACTATTGGGTAAGTTCGGGCCGTAAACCACACTTAAAGCATCTCGTTTTGGCAACATCAGCGAGGCCCCGAGGACCAAAATTCGGACAAAGGGATCGCAGACAGACACACTCGAAACGGACTGTTAATACAGGTTTCCGGTGAGCTACGCCCGATAGTCGGACGTGGTTGAGAGGAAAACCGGTTGACGGACAGGCCCCCGCCGGTGGTCCAATCCCACAGTTTCCCACGCATGGGGTAGAGGCAAACGGCCCGGGTCGCCGCTCTTGAAGATCGCCAGCTCACCTCGTCACTCTCAGCCTCCCTGTTCCTGGATCGAAGCCCTCACGGCGGCCAAAACCTGGGGACGAGCCTCGGCACAGTCGCCCACGTGAAAGCGGGGGCGGGACGGAAGGCGCTCTCTGGCGGCGCGGTAGTGGCCAGCGGGACGAGGGATACCTTTGGGGCGTACGAGCCCCAGGAGAGCGATGTGAGGGCTCTCCAGCCCCCTTCCGGCCCGGGGCTGGTCCGGGTGCCGGCCGGGCCAGCCCCATGGATCATTGCCGGCCCCTGCGATCCGGATGTTCGCCGGCCCCAGGCATATCGAGGGATGTCACCCCCGGCAGGGCCCGTCGCACTCTGCGAAATGGATCGTCAAGGTCAAGAACAGGACGACGCACAACGGCGTGAAATCGCCCTCTCCTTACCCACGGAGCGCGACATGACGTTGAGCGACAGTGTTGTGACCCAAGGTGAAGGGACTGCGATCTCTCCTGCGGCGTCGCAAGACCGAGACCGATGGCGATCCCGAGTGCACCGCCGCCGCCCGACGGCAGAACGAAGGCGAAGGCAGACGAAGACAGACGGGACGAAGGCGCAACGCAGGCACAGCGATGGCGCAGCGAAGCCAGACGACAAAACGGCCGGGTACGACCATGAAGGTCGTACCCGGCCGTTTTAGACCGTCCGGGGAAAACGGGCTCCCCCGAGTGTTCTTGGTTCTCCTATGGATCAGGCCGAGCGGATCAGGCCGAGCAGGATCCGAAAGAAGGGGGCCGGTCCTAGCCGTGCTTGGCGCGGGAAGCCGCGCGAGCGCGCTCGCGCCCGTCCAGCTTCACCTTGCGGATGCGGACCGCCTCCGGAGTCACCTCGACGCACTCGTCGTCGCGGCAGAACTCAAGGGACTGCTCCAGCGAGAGCTTCCGCGGCGGGACGATCGCCTCGAAGGAGTCCGCGGAGGAGGAGCGCATGTTGGTGAGCTTCTTCTCCTTGGTGATGTTGACGTCCATGTCGTCGGAGCGGGAGTTCTCTCCGACGATCATGCCCTCGTAGACCTCGGTGCCCGGGTCGGTGAAGAGAACCCCGCGCTCCTGGAGGTTGGTCATCGCGAACGCGGTGACGGAGCCCGAACGGTCCGCGACCAGCGAGCCGTTGTTCCGCGTGGTCAGCGTGCCGAACCACGGCTCGTGACCCTCGTGGATGGAGTGGGCGATACCGGTACCGCGGGTGTTCGTCAGGAACTCCGTACGGAAGCCGATCAGACCACGGGACGGAACGACGAACTCCATCCGGACCCAGCCCGAGCCGTGGTTGGACATGTTGTCCATCCGGCCCTTGCGGACGCCCATGAGCTGCGTGACCGCACCCATGTGCTCCTCGGGAACGTCGACCGTCATCCGCTCGACGGGCTCGTGGACCTTGCCCTCGACCTCCTTGGTGACCACCTGCGGCTTGCCGATGGTCAGCTCGAAGCCCTCACGGCGCATCTGCTCGACCAGGATGGCCAGCGCCAGCTCACCGCGGCCCTGCACCTCCCAGGCGTCGGGACGCTCGGTCTCCAGGACGCGGAGCGAGACGTTACCGACCAGCTCGCGGTCGAGGCGGTCCTTCACCTGCCGGGCGGTGACCTTGCGGTCCTTGACCGCGGCCTTGTTCTCAGCACCCTTGCCCGTACCACCACGGCCGACCAGCGGCGAGGTGTTCGTACCGACGGTCATGGAGATGGCCGGCTCGTCCACCGTGATCAACGGCAGCGCGATCGGGTTCTCCGGGTCGGCCAGCGTCTCGCCGATCATGATGTCGGGGATACCGGCGACGGCGCAGATGTCGCCCGGGCCCGCCACCTCGGCGGGCCTGCGGGTCAGTGCCTCGGTCATCATCAGCTCGCTGATGCGGACGTTGGCCATGGTGCCGTCGCGCTTGATCCAGGCCACGGTCTGGCCCTTGCGCAGCTCGCCCTGCTCCACGCGCAGGAGCGCGATGCGGCCGAGGAAGTTGTCGGCGTCCAGGTTGGTGACGTGGGCCTGGAGGGGCGCGGACTCGTCGTACTCGGGCGCCGGAACCGTCTGCAGGATGGTGGAGAAGAACGGCTCCAGGCTGTCGCTGTCGGCCGGGACCGTGCCGTCGGCGGGCTTGGTCAGCGAGGCGACGCCGTCACGGGCGCAGGCGTAGACGATGGGGAACTCGATCTGGTCCTCGTCGGCGTCCAGGTCGAGGAAGAGGTCGTAGGTCTCGTTGACGACCTCGTCGATCCGGGAGTCAGGACGGTCCGTCTTGTTGATGCAGAGAATGACGGGCATCCGGGCCTGGAGGGCCTTGCGGAGGACGAAGCGGGTCTGCGGCAGCGGACCCTCGGAGGCGTCGACCAGCAGGACGACCGCGTCGACCATGGACAGACCACGCTCGACCTCGCCGCCGAAGTCGGCGTGACCGGGGGTGTCGATGATGTTGATCGTGATGGGCGCACCCCCCGCCTTGGGGTGGTACTTCACCGCCGTGTTCTTGGCGAGGATCGTGATGCCCTTCTCACGCTCCAGGTCGTTCGAGTCCATCACCCGGTCGTCGATGTGCTGGTGGGCGGCGAAGGCGCCGGCCTGCTTCAGCATGGCGTCGACCAGTGTGGTCTTGCCGTGGTCGACGTGGGCGACGATGGCGACGTTACGGATGTCGTGGCGCGTGGGCATGACTGGCTGGCGCTTCTCTCGATCGTGGGATGCGGCGTTTTCCTCTGTACGCCCCGCCGAGGCATACGCGCCACGGCTCTGTCCCATGGTACGGGGCTGTTGCGTCCGGGGCTTCCCGGACCGATGCGAGAGGGAGTTCCGCAGGTGGGGCGGGTCCGACCAGGCGGATTTGGGGTGCCGGGATCGTCGACCGGGTTGAACAAGGGTCAAGGGGTGGACATGATCTTGCCCGCCGGTGGTTCCGGCGGGCAAGGGAGTTGAGGGGACTCTGAGGTTGTGGCGATCACCCTGCGGCCGGTTCCCCGCCTGATCAGCGGTCGCACGGTACGGATGTGCCGCAGCACGGATGCCGCAGCGCCGAGGGTCACCCGGCAGGTTCGGCTGCGGTCCCCTCGGCCACGCGGGTACGGGCGGGCTCGGGCTGCCCCTGCGCCTGCTCCCCGGGGGCCGCGGGCCCCTGCGCCGGTACGGATCCCTTGGCGAATCCGATGTCCTGGTAGCGGGGGGTGGCGAACCCGAACGCCCCCGCATTGCGGACGCTCGGCTTAACGGCGACCAGTTCCGGGCGCTGATACAGGGGAATGGACCCGGCCGCGGCCCAGATCCGGGCGTCGGCCCGCCGCATCAGATCACGGGCGGTGTCCTCGTCGAGTTCTGCGGCGGCCTGGTCGAAGAGCTGGTCGATGTGGTCCGTACCGACGCGGGTGTAGTTCTGCTCGACCAGGAGCGATCCGTCGCTCGCGGGCTCGGGCTTGGCGTAGATGGGACGGGCGTCGGTTGCGGGATAGGCGGTGGCGGGCCAGGAGTAGAGCGCCAGATGGTAGTTCCCGGAGGCGATGTGGTCCCGGAAGTAGCTCTCGTCGGCGACCTTGACGATCTCGGTCCTGATGCCGATCCGGTCCAGCATGCGCGCGATCTTGTCGCCGACCGCACGCAGTGCCTCCGAGCCGGGGCCCGAGGGCAGGACGAACCGGAGGGAGAGCGCCTTGCCGTCCTTGCCGAGCCGCCCGCCCGCGGCGACCGGAGCCGCCGTACCGGCCGGGGCGTACGCCCCCGCCCGGCCGCCCGGCTGGCGCTGCACCTCAGCCGCACCGTCCGCTCGGCGTTGCATCGACAGGTCCTGGAAGTCCACCGGAGCGGGGGCGAGGACATGGGTACGGTCGGTGCCCACGGCGGTGGCACCCATGTCCTTGGCCTTGCCGTCCTTCTCGTCGCCGACGATGTAGAGCCCCTCGTTGGAGGGGGTGTCCGTCGTCTGGTCCTTCGCCTTCGCCGCGCGCCCGTCCTTGGCCTTGCCGTCGAAGGCTCCGGCCGATGTGTCCTGGGCGGCCGGGTTCTTCCCGTCGCCGGGGGCTTCCTCCGCGGGCACCCTGGCCGTACCGGGCGGGGTGTCCACCCGTTCGCCCCCGGCCTTGGCGGGCTCCGGCTTCGCGAGTGCACCACCGGGCACCCAGCCGGCGTCGGCGAGGAGCGCCTGGGCCTCCTGGGTGTTGTGCTCGCCGAGCGCCCCGCTGTTATCGGTGTAGGCGCGCTGGCCCGCCAGAGCCAGATGGCTGCCGGGTGGGACGGCGGGGAGCCCGAGCGGACGGAGCACCGTCTCGGCGAGTTCCTTGCGGTCCAGCGCCCGGGCGACGGCACGGCGTACCCGGTCGTCGGCGAGCGGACCGGTCTCGCCGTTCAGCGCGAGTTGGGTGAAGGCAGGCTCCAGGGACTTGCGGACCGCGTAGCCGGTGAGTCCCTGCTGCTCGCTGGCGTAGACCTCGATCGCACGGGCGGTGCGCAGACGCGCGGCCTGCGCCTTCTCGGCGGCTTCGGGGTCGGAGCCATGGGCGAGCGCCCAGGACAACAGCGCGTCGGATGGGGTGACGCGGGCGCCCGGACCATGGGCGAGTTCCCGGGTGCTTCGCGCGGCTCTCTGCTCGGTGTTGGCCGCCGACTCCGCTCCTTGCGCGGGCGGCTGACCGGCAGTGCGCTGCCGAGCCGCACCGCCGACACCTTCTCGACGCTGCTGGCCTGCGGCTCCCTGCTCACGCTTGGCCAGGGCGATGCGTTCCGCCGTACCGCGGTCGATCTCGGCGATGTCCACCTTGCCCGCGGCGAGGGCGGCTGCCCGTTCGGCCCGTGGCACGGCGGTGACCTGCAGACGGTCCAGCTTGGCCGGCTCGCCCCACCAGCGGGGGTTGCGTTCGAGGACCGCAGTGCCGGCCTTGCGGTCGACCGCGCCCAACTGGAAGGGCCCCGCGGTGGCCTTGAGGGTCTTGCGCGCACCGTCGTTGAAGGCATTGGGGCTCGCGGTCACCTCCTTCGGGTACAGCGGTGTGAAGAGGGACTGCCAATCCGCGTAGGGCTTCTTGAAGGTGACCTTGACCTCCAGGTCGTTGGCGCCCTTCTGGATCTCCTCGATGCGCTCGTACCCCGCATTGCGCGCGGTCCAGTAGGCGGTGTCGCGACCGCTGAGCGCGCGCCATTGGGCGGCGAAGTCGGGGGCTCCGATCTCTCGGCCGTCGCTCCAGACCGCTCGTTGGTTGAGCTTGTAGAGCACGACCTGCTTGGGTTCCCGGGCAACGATCTTCGCGGATTCCACATAGTCGGGATTGCGCTGGGGGCGACCGTTGCTGTCGAGGGTGAAGAGGGCGGGGAGCACGGCTCCGGCGATCCGGGAGGTCGCCGCGTCGGCGTCCGCCTGGAAGGTGTTCAAAGTGGTGGGGACGGCGTCGATCGCCCATCTCAGGGTGCCGCCGTGGCCGACGTCGCCGCGCGCCGTCGGGGCGATGTCCTGGGGTACCACTTGGCCGCTGCCCCCGGATTCGTCCGTGGTGCAGCCGGTCAGTACGGGCAGGACGAACGCTCCGCAGACGAGGAGCGCGAGGGGACGGCTCGCCCGGTGGGCACTGCTGGCTGAGTGGCGTTGCCGGCTGCTCGGCCGTGGCCCTTCCGGTGCGGACGAAGCGTTCGGGCGGAGTCCGCCTGCTGATTCCGGTTGGGGCCGCGGGGCGTCGCTCGGCGAGCGTCGTTCGCCGTTCGCGGGTGCCGTGTCGGCGGTCGGCAAGGAGAGGGGCCCGGCCGTGCCGGCCGAGGCTCCGACGGTGGGCGCGGAGTGCTCCGAAGGCTCGGCGGCCCCGGAGGTCCTGGCGGCCAGGAAAGTCCAGGAGCGGGCCCTTCCGCTCGGCTCGTCGGCCTGGGGCATGAGCTTTACCTCTTCATCCTATTTCATGGAATTTGGGATGATCACACCGATTCCGGCTCACTGAAGTGGAGAGGGAGCGTCCAGGGGCGCAGACACAGCGCCGGCGCCCCGAAAAGTCACTCGTGCGGCGCAATGTGCGACTCAGCGCAACCGAAAATTTCCCAAGAAAACTGCAGAATAGGGATAAACCCATCGAGGGTGCGTCGACGATGTGCGTGATGAGAGGCGATGAGAATCCCGCTCGTCCCCTTCCCAAGGGGGGTGCGAAGCGCAACACTCGCAGGCGCATGAACGACGCCACCCGCACCCTGCGGAAGTGAGGGCAAGTCATGTCCCAGCAAGTTGATCTGACGACCATTCAGCAACGGCTCGACGAGTTGGCCCAGCGCGTCTCAGAGCTCGAACGAACCGTCGATCGACTGGGTGGCGCAGACGACCAGCGACCCGGTTCGACCAAGGCCCCCGGGCACAGGCCGACGGCCCGCGTCGATCTGGTCACCATCCCCGACGTTCCGTACGACAACGCGCTGTGGACGGACTCGGACGACGAGGGTCTGGGCGTCCGTGACAGGCGTGCTCCCTGATCCGGCCTGGCCGAAAGGCAGGCCCTAGGAGACCTCGTTGGCCACTGGTACCGAACCGACACAAGTCCATACCGGCGTGCACGGCCCCACGCGTGCCGCCATCGGCCCCCGCCATCTGCGGACCGACCGATGGTGGCTCGCACCGGCCCTGACCGCGGGCGGGCTGCTCGCATTCATCATCTATTCGACATGGCGCGCATTCGCCAACGCGGACTACTACGCGGCGCCGTACGTATCGCCGTTCTACTCTCCATGCCTCGCGGAGAACTGCGAGCCCATGAAGGGCGGCCCCAACTGGGAGATCTTCGGCAGTTGGTGGGGCCTCTCCCCCGCCTTGCTGATCCTGATCTTCCCCCTGGGCTTCCGGCTGACCTGCTACTACTACCGCAAGGCGTACTACCGGGGCTTCTGGGCCTCGCCGCCGGCCTGCGCGGTCGCCGAGCCCCACAAGAAGTACTCGGGGGAGACGCGATTCCCGCTCATCTTCCAGAACATGCACCGGTACTTCTTCTACGCGGCCATTCCGGTCGCCGGAATCCTCACCTATGACACGGTGCTCACCTTCCGGGACGAGAACTACGAGTGGGGCCACATGGGTCTCGGCACGCTCGTCTTCCTCGTCAACATCGTGCTCATCTGGGCCTACACGCTCTCCTGCCACTCCTGCCGTCACATCATCGGCGGCCGGCTGAAGCACTTCTCCAAGCATCCGGTGCGCTATCGCATGTGGGGCTGGGTCGGCCGACTCAACGAGCGCCACATGCCACTCGCCTGGGCGTCGCTGATCAGCGTCGGACTCTGCGACTTCTACGTGTATCTGATCGCGTCCGGTGCCTTCGACGATCCGAGGTTGTTCTGAGATGACAGAGTTGGAACGACAGCAGTGGGACGTCGTGATCGTCGGCGCGGGCGGCGCCGGGCTGCGGGCGGCCATCGAGGCACGCGAGCGGGGCGCCCGTACGGCGGTGATCTGCAAGTCCCTGTTCGGCAAGGCCCATACGGTGATGGCCGAGGGCGGAATCGCCGCCTCGATGGGCAATGTGAACTCCGGGGACAACTGGAAGGTGCACTTCCGCGACACCATGCGCGGTGGGAAGTTCCTCAACCAGTGGCGCATGGCCGAACTCCACGCCCAGGAGGCACCCGACCGGGTCTGGGAGCTGGAGACCTGGGGTGCCCTGTTCGACCGCACCCACGACGGGAAGATCTCCCAGCGGAACTTCGGCGGACACGAGTACCCCCGACTGGCCCACGTCGGCGACCGCACCGGACTGGAACTGATCCGCACCCTCCAACAGAAGATCGTCTCGCTCCAGCAGGAGGACAAGGCTGAGTTCGGCGACTACGAGGCACGGCTGAAGGTCTTCCAGGAGTGCACGGTCACCCGGGTGCTCAAGGACGGCGAGCACGTCTCCGGCACCTTCTGCTACGAGCGAGAGACCGGCCGCTTCTTCGTCCTGGAGGCACCCGCCGTCGTGCTCGCCACGGGCGGCATCGGCAAGTCCTTCAAGGTGACGTCCAACTCCTGGGAGTACACGGGCGACGGGCACGCGCTGGCACTGCTCGCGGGCGCACCGCTGCTCAACATGGAGTTCGTGCAGTTCCACCCGACGGGCATGGTCTGGCCGCCGTCGGTGAAGGGCATCCTCGTCACCGAGTCGGTCCGCGGCGACGGCGGAGTGCTGCGCAACTCCGAGGGCAAGCGGTTCATGTTCAACTACATCCCCGACGTCTTCAAGGAGAAGTACGCGCAGTCGGAGGAGGAGGGCGACCGCTGGTACGAGGACCCGGACAACAACCGCCGGCCTCCGGAACTGCTGCCCCGTGACGAGGTGGCCCGAGCCATCAACTCCGAGGTGAAGGCCGGCCGCGGTTCACCGCACGGTGGAGTGTTCCTCGATGTGTCGACCCGGATGCCTGCCGATGTCATCCGGCGCCGACTGCCGTCGATGTACCACCAGTTCAAGGAACTCGCCGACGTGGACATCACCGCCGAGGCCATGGAAGTGGGTCCCACCTGCCACTACGTGATGGGCGGGATCGCGGTTGAATCCGAGAGCGCAGCAGCTCTCGGCGTGCCAGGGCTGTTCGCGGCGGGCGAGGTCGCAGGCGGTATGCACGGCTCCAACCGACTGGGCGGCAACTCCCTCTCCGACCTGCTGGTCTTCGGCCGTCGCGCGGGGCTGCACGCTGCCGAGCACGCCGCGGCACGCACCTCCCGCCCCACCGTGGACGAGGCCCAGATCGAAGCGGCGGCCACCGAGGCCCTGCGGCCCTTCCAGGCCGAGCCGCAGCCGGGCGGAGCACAGCCGGAGAATCCGTACACGCTCCACCAAGAGCTCCAGCAGACGATGAACGACCTAGTCGGCATCATCCGGCGGGGCGGGGAGATGGAAGCGGCGCTGGACAAGCTCGGTGAGCTGCGCGGCCGGGCGCGTCGGGCGGGGGTCGAAGGGCACCGCCAGTTCAACCCGGGCTGGCACCTCTCGCTGGACCTGCGGAACATGCTGCTGGTCAGCGAGTGCATCGCCCGGGCGGCGCTGGAACGCACCGAGAGCCGCGGCGGCCACACCCGTGAGGACTGTCCCACGATGGAACGCGAGTGGCGGCCGGTGAATCTGCTGTGCCGACTGGCCGATCCCACCGGGAAACCGGCGGCCGATCCTCGCCAGGGGCAGATCGCCCTGGAGCGCAAGGCCACCGAACCCATCCGCCCGGACCTGCTCGCTCTCTTCGAGAAGGAAGAGCTGGTCAAGTACCTCTCCGAAGAGGAGCTCTACCAGTGAGTGCGACGGCTTCGACCCAGTACACGGCGCGCTTCCGGGTGTGGCGGGGCGACCAGGACGGCGGGCAGTTGGAGGACTATGCCGTCGAGGTCCACGAAGGTGAGGTGGTGCTCGACATCATCCATCGGCTCCAGGCCACCCAGGCGTCCGACCTCGCGGTCCGCTGGAACTGCAAGGCCGGCAAGTGCGGTTCGTGCAGTGCCGAGATCAACGGTCGGCCACGGCTGCTGTGCATGACGCGGATGTCCGTCTTCACGCGCGAGGAGACGATCACCGTGACGCCGTTGCGGGCGTTCCCCGTGGTGCGCGATCTGGTGACGGACGTGTCCTTCAACTACACCAAGGCGCGTGAGGTGCCGTCCTTCGTACCGCCTCCAGGGGTGGCGGCGGGCGAGTACCGGATGCAGCAGGTGGACGTGGACCGCTCGCAGGAGTTCCGCAAGTGCATCGAGTGCTTCCTGTGTCAGGACACCTGCCATGTGGTGCGGGACCACGAGGAGAACAAGGAGGCGTTCGCCGGGCCGAGGTTCCTGATGCGGGTGGCCGAGTTGGACATGCATCCGCTGGACGCCGCCGCACAGGCCGGCCTCGACCGCAAGAAGACCGCACAGGACGAACATGGTCTCGGCTACTGCAACATCACCAAGTGTTGTACCGAGGTCTGTCCCGAGGGCATCAAGATCACTGACAATGCGCTCATTCCGCTGAAGGAACGGGCGGTGGACCGCAAGTACGACCCGCTGGTGTGGCTCGGCAGCAAGATCGGTCGGCGGGGAGGCAGCCGGGACTGAGCCGAGGGCCGTGCCCCGGGGCCTGCTGGGACTCCGGGGCGCGGCTCTCTCCGTACCCGCAAGGGTCGGCTACCCCGTCTGGCCGTGATCGGGTCGCGGACCGTAAAAGCCGGGCATAGCCTCCCAAACGTGAGCCGAATAGCCCTCCGAATGCTGCTGGCCGTGTGGGTGGCGGCATGGTGGCTGATCGTGCCCGCCGGACCGACCGCTCGGGCCGACGACCCCGTCGCCCTGGCACGCGAGGGCCAGATCACCGACCGGGTGGACGCACTCGGTGACCGACGCTCCGACGTCGTCCAAGCCCTCGAACGGCTCGACCGCCAAGAGCGGCTGCAACTCTTCGCCGTCTACGTGAGGGACTTCTCCGGCCGTTCTCCCCAGGACTGGGCCGACGCCACCGCACAGCGCAACGGCCTCGGACAGAACGACGCCCTGCTCGCGGTGGCCACCCACGACCGGCAATACGCGTACTGGGTGGCAGCGGACTCGCCCATGACGGACGCCCAACTCGCCGAGGTCGCCGCGGTGGCCATCGAACCCCCGCTACGACGAAACGACTGGGCCGGCGCGGCAACGGGGGCGGCGAACGGCTATGCCGCCGTACTGAGCGGACAACCGGTCCCCACGCCCGTCATCAGACCCGGCGATCCGGACCCCGGTGGATCGTCCGCGGGCGCGCAGGCCGGCGATCTGGTGCTGCCGATCGCGCTGGTGGCGGCAGTGGGCGCGGTCGGCGCCTACGCCCTGGTGAAACGACGACGGCGCAGCACCACCCGGACCACTCCGCAGGGCGGTCAGGGCTGGACCAGTGGTGGCGCTCCCGGCGCTCCCCCGCTCACGCCGCTGCCCGAACTGGATCAGGAGGCCAGACGGGCGCTCGTCGAGACGGACGATGCCGTACGCACCAGTCAGGAGGAGTTGGGCTTCGCAGCCGCCCAGTTCGGAGACGCCGCAGCCAGGCCCTTCCAGGAGGCGGTGACGTACGCCAGGGAGGAGTTGACCGCGGCCTTCCGGCTGCGCCAGCAACTCGACGACGCCCATCCCGAGGACGACGACACCCGACGGCACATGCTGGACGAGATCCTCTCCCGGTGCACCGACGCCAATCGGCGGTTGGACGCCGAGGCGGAAGCCTTCGACCGACTGCGTGCCCTGGAGCAGAACGCCCCACAGGCGCTGGCCGCCGCGGACGCCGCCTTCGCCGACCTCGACGGGCGGGTCATCACGACCGAGGCGACGCTGTCCGTGATGCGGGAGCGGTACGCGCCTTCGGCATCCTCGCCGGTCGGTGCCGACGCCGACCAGGCCAAGGAGCGACTGGTCTTCGCGCGGGGCGCACTCGATCAGGCCCGTACCTCGATCGAAGCCGGCGACAAGGGCTCCGCCGCCGTCCATGTGCGAGCTGCCGAAGGAGCACTGGACCAGGCCGGCCGGCTGATGGAAGCGGTCGACCGGCGGGCCAGGGAACTCGCCGAGGCGGCCGGAAATCTGCCCGGCGCGCTCAGCGAGACCGACAGCGACCTGGCCGAAGCGGGAGGACTGCTGAAGGGGACGGCGCAGGGCGCGCCGACGGCTGCGCTCCAGGGCCGTATCGCGCGGGCCGAATCCGTCGTGGCGGAGGTGCGCGCGGAAATGGCGGCCGGGCCGTACGACCCCATCGACGCGCTGCGACGGGTGGAGGAGGCGGATGCGGCGCTCGATGAATCGCTGGCCGGGGCGCGGGAGAACGAGGAGGGCGGACGACGGGCGAGGGCGCTGTTGGGGCAGGCGACACTCGCGGCCCGCTCATCGATCGGCGCGGCGGTCGACTACATCACCACCCATCGCGGTGCGGTGGGCAGCGAGGCGAGGACCCGACTGGCGGAGGCACAGCGCCGGCTGGCGCACTCGGCCGAGTTGGCGGGCCCGGATGCGGCCGTCGGCACCGGCGGCGACCCTCAGGCTGCGCTCGCCGAGGCCCAGCAGGCGGATGCGCTGGCCCGACAGGCGCAGAGCCTGGCTGAGGACGACGTCAGGGGATTCGGGAACCGATTCGGGCCGGGCGGTGTACCAGGAGCAGGAAGTGCCGGAGGGGGACTCGGGGGCGCCGTGCTCGGCGGGATCATCCTCGGCGGGCTGCTCGGCGGCGGAAGGGGTGGAGGGTATGGCGGCGGCATGGGGGGCGGCTTCGGCGGCGGTCCCGGAAGTTTCGGCGGAGGCGGCACGCGCGGCCGGATGGGTGGGGGGCGGTTCTGATGCACCGCGTCACGGCTGTGCGCACGGCTGTGCGGCGGAGCCCTCTCGGGGCGCTGGCTCCTCTCCTTCAGGTGCCGGTCCGTTCGGGGGCGGCATCGGGTCCGGGCGGGGCGGCGCCCGTCGTGCCCGGCCGGAGGACGGTCGTCGTGCCGGGCGGGGCGGAGGCTGCCCGCTCGATGGGCGCCGTCCGCTCGGCGGGCGCCGTCCGCTCGATGGGCGCCGTCCGCTCGGCGGGCGCCGTCCGCTCGATGGGCGCCGTCCGCTCGGCGGGCCGAAGTCCCATGGGAAGGCCGCGTTCGTCCACAGCCCGCACGACGGGCGAGGAAGCCACCGCTGGAAGGCATCCAGCACCCCCTTCAAGGAGATGCGCCATGACCAAGCAGACGATCCTCGGCAGGGTGACCCAGTTGGCGAAGGCCAACATCAATGCGCTGATCGACCAGGCGGAGGATCCGCAGAAAATGCTCGACCAGCTGATCAGGGACTACACCAACAACATCAGCGAGGCGGAGCAGGCGGTGGCGGGCACCATCGGCAATCTGCGGCTGATGGAGCAGGACCACAAGGAGGATGTGGCCGCGTCGCGGGAGTGGGGCGACAAGGCGCTGGCCGCCAGCAAGAAGGCCGATGGATTGAGGGCCGAGGGCCAGAGCGCGGAGGCGGACACCTTCGACCGGCTCGCCAAGGTGGCCCTTCAGCGGCAGTTGCAGTCCGAGAAGGAGGCACGCACGGCGGAGCCGACCATCGCCTCGCAGACGGACATCGTCGAGAAATTGAAGGTCGGACTCGACGAGATGAAGATCAAGCTCGGGGAGCTCCAGTCGAAGCGGGACGAGTTGGTGGCCCGTTCGCGAACGGCCTATGCGCAGAACCAGATGATGGACGCGGTGAAGAGCATCGATGTGCTCGATCCCAGCAGCGAGATCTCACGGTTCGAGGACAAGGTGCGCCGCGAGGAGGCCAGAGCGCTGGGCAAAAAGGAGTTGGCCGCGTCATCGCTGGACGCCCAGTTCGAGCAGTTGGACAGCCTCGGGGACACGGCGGAGGTGGAGGCCCGACTGGCCGCCCTCAAGGCGGCGTCCTAGCACGGCTCCTCGTTTGCGGGTGGCGTGGCCGTGCGGTGGGCGGTCCGTTGCAGGATGCCCGGGAGGGCTGCGGTCCCGGGCTCGCTGGATGGCCGGGGACCGTGCTCCGGCGAGCCCTTCGGTGGTGGCGGGACTCCTCAGAACATGCTCAGCAACTGCTCCACCGTGGGTTCGGCGCTCGGCCCGTCGTCCGGCAGGGCGAGTTCGAACCAGACGGTCTTGCCGCGCGGAGTCCGGCGCGACCCCCAGCCGGCGCTGAGCATGCCCACCAGTTGGAGGCCCCGACCGCCTTCGTCGGTGTCCCGTGCGCGTCGGCGTCGCGGCTGTACGAGACCGGCGTCCCAGACCTCGCAGACCAGGGTGCGATCGCGCAGCAGTCGCAGTCGGATCTCGCCTTCGCCGTACCTCAGGGCATTGGTCACCAGCTCGCTCACCAGCAGTTCGACGGTGTCGACCAGCGCTTCGAGGTCCCAGGTGAGCAGTTGGCCCCGGGTCAGTTCACGGGCGCGGCCGACCGAGCGCGGCTCCCGCGGCAGTCGCCAGTCGCCGACCGCTTCGCTGGGCAGCCCCTGCACCTGGGCCATCAGCAGAGCGATGTCGTCCTCGCCATGCCGGGTGTCGAGCGTGTTCAGCACATGGTCGCAGACGTCCTCCAACGACTTGGAGACGTCTGCGGGGCGAATCACTGCGGGCGAGCGGTGCCCCGGTGCGGGCCGGGAAGGACCGGTCAGGGCAGTGCGGAAGGCGCGCAGCCCGTCATCGAGGGGCTGTTCGCGGGACTCGACGAGGCCGTCGGTGTAGAGGGCGAGGAGTGCCCCTTCCGGGAGCTCGACCTCGACCTCTTCGAAGGGTTCGCCACCGACGCCCAGCGGCATCCCCGGCGGTACGTCGAGCAGCAGGGCCTCTTCGCCCGGTTCGACGAGGATGGGAGGCAGATGCCCCGCGTTGGCGAAGGTGCACCGCCGGGTGACGGGGTCGTAGACGGCATAGACGCAGGTGGCGAGGTAGACCTCGGCGAGGTCCGCCTCACGGGACTTGTGGGCGACGCGTGCGGACTGCTGGGCACCGATGGGGCTGCCGAGCCCCCGGGCGACCTCGTCCAGCGCGGAGAGCACCTCGGCCGGTTCCAGATCGAGCAGCGCCAGGGTCCTGACCGCGGTCCGCAGTTCGCCCATGGCCACCGCCGCCCGCAGCCCCCGCCCCATCACATCACCGATGACGAGTGCGGTGCGGTGACCGGGCAGTTCGATGACGTCGAACCAGTCTCCGCCGACCTCGGTCGCGGTGTTGCCGGGGAGGTAGCGACAGGCAATGTCCAGACCGGCGGCCTCGGGGTCACCGGGCGGCAGGAGGCTGCGTTGGAGGATCAGCGCCCGCTCGTGCTCCCTGCGGTAGAGGCGGGCGTTGTCGATGCAGACCGCGGCGCGGGCGGCGAGCTCGGTCGCCAGTGCCCGGTCCCGATCCCCGAAGGGCTCGCTCCCCTTGGCCCGGGAGAACTGCACCAGTCCGACGACGGTGTCATGGGCCATCATCGGCACGGCGAGCGTGGACTGCACGAGGCTGCCTTCTTCGCCGGGTATCAACTGGACACGGGCTGCACGCAGGGCGTTGGCGCACGGCGAGTTGAAGGCGTAGCGGTGGACCTCCCCCACGGAGGTGGGGGTGTTGCCGCGGGAGCCGCAGCCCGGTGTCGTGATCAGGGGTGCGTCGGAGACGGCGCTCGCGAAGGCGACGCGCCGCAGGGTGGCGGTGCCCGCGCCGGCGCCCTCGGCGCGCGGGGAGTCCCAGCGGCCGGGCGGGGCTTCCTCGCCGGTGAGCAGCCCCTGGTAGAGGTCCACGGACGCGAGGTCGCAGAATCCGGGAACGGCGACGTCGAGCAGTTCGCGGGCGGTCGTCTCCAGATCGAGCGAGTTGCCGATGCGGGCGCTCGCCTCGTTGAGGATCGCGAGGTTGCGGCGGGCGTTGGCGGCCTCACGGGCGGCGACATGGCGGCGGGTGACATCGGTGCCGATACCGGCCACTCCGACGGGACGGCCGGAGCCGCTGTGGACGCGATAGAGGTTGATCGACCAGTGCCTGCGGTCCTTGCTGTTGGGGATCGATCCGACGAGTTGCAGGTCGATCGCCGGCTCACCGGTCGCGAGGACCCTGCGCAGCGATGCGGTCATCCGGTCCGCTTCGGAGCGGGAGAGGTAGTCGTAGACGGTCCGGCCTCGGTGCTCTTCGGCGGTTCCGCCGAAGATGGTGGCGAAGCGCTGGTTGGCGCGCTGCACCTTGAGGTCGGTGCCGAAGAGGAGAAAGCCAAAGGGGGATTGGCCGAAAATGGCCTGCGATGCAGCGAGATCGGTTTCGATCCGGCGCAGTGCTTGGACATCGACGACGATGCAGAGGGCCGCTCGGGCACCCGTCTCCGTCTCACTGGGCATCACATAGATCTCGGCTACCCCTTGGGCGCCTTCGGATCCCGGCAATCGATAGGGGACGAGTCCCGTCCACTCCTTGCCGTCAAGGATCTCCGACACCTGCCGCCGGCCGTGCGGGCGCAGCTGCGCCGGGACGAAGACCTCGATCGGGTCCCTGCCCCTGACCTCGGCGGCTGTCAGGCCGAAGAGCTCTACCGCACGCTGACTCCACTGATCGATCCGACCATCAGGGCCGATCGAAAAAGAGGCGGCCTTGATGTAGTCATAGATCGAGCCAGGCGGGTTGCTCTGCCATACAACGCTGCCTGTCGACCCAGATATCTCGCTCACGCGACCGTCCCCTCCAGCTCACCGCACCGGACCGGCCATGACCGCAGTATTCAGCACTACGGCGCTGACGGACACGGCGTTCACGATCACAGCACGGTCTCGTTCATTTTGCGCCGAACGAGCTGTGATCGTTGTCCCTTCACACTTTTAACCGGCAAGAGCCAGCTCGAACCACACCGTCTTGCCTTCTGTGTCCCGTCTGGTACCCCAGCGGCGGGCAGAACCGGCGACCAGTTGGAGACCTCGACCGCCCTCGTCATCGTGGGCCGCGACACGCTCGGTGGGGGGATCGGGCAGCGGGTCGGAGACTTCGACCAGCAGGGAGGGCGGCCCCTCAGCCGGTTCGCGGTGGGCAAGGCGCACCCCGATCGGCCCGGAGGCGTAGCGAAGGGAGTTGGTGACCAACTCGCTGACCAGCAGTACGGTCACATCGCGAGCACCGGAATCCAGTCCCCAGGCGTTCAAGGTGTCGCGAACGGCGTGGCGCGCGGTGCGTACGGCGTTGGCCTCGGCGGGGAAGGTCCACTCGGCGCGTGCGCCGTCAATGTCGATCACGCCGCTCACTTCCCGGATCGCAGCAGATACGTACCCCTCTCAGGGGGTCACTCAGCACATACCCGGCATTCAGCTAGAGATATCGCCATAAGTCACTTAAACGGCATATCGCTGATGCACATGGAGTAGGGGGCGCGGCCTACCGCCCGGTGAGCGCGATGCAGCCGCTGACTGCGGACGGCGCTCTCACCTGCGGAGGTCTACCCGAAGCGGAAGGACGTCTCCCCCAGCCCGGACACCGAAGCGACCCACTCCTTCGATGGTGAGCCCCGCGTACTCGTCCAGCGCAATCGCAGGGGTGCCGCTGCTGTCGACGACCCGGCGTCTGCCGTCGTATCCGTCTGCTTCCGCGCTCGCCGCCAGCAACCACAGTTCTGGCGATGACTCTCCGCGGCGGGCCGCAAAGTCCGGTCCGGGAGGTCTAGGGGGTGATGGGCGAGCCATCGCCCGGCTGGGCGAGGGAGCTAGCCGCTCAGACCGAGCTCTCGCCGCGCTCTGTGCCCTGCTCGTCCGCGCCTGATTCGGGGCGGAACGCACCACTGGCCCGTCGTAGCTGACGAGCCGCTTCCGCGACGGCCGGGCGGTCCTGGTCGAGCCAGTCCACGGTGTCGGTCTCATCGGGGGACAACCAGCGCAGAGCGTCATGGTCTTCCAGTGGCTGCGGTTCGCCCGACACCAGTCGAGCCGTCCACACTCGGAGCACATAGCCCGAGTTGAGCGGCCACTCACCAGGAATCCTGTTCAGGATCTCGGCTTCCACTCCGAGTTCTTCGCGCAGTTCGCGCAGGAGTCCACCCTCCGCGCTCTCCCCCGCCTCCAACTTGCCGCCCGGCAACTCCCAGCGTCCGGCGATGTCCGCGGGAGCGCTGCGACGTGCGGCAAGGAGTCGCCCCCGGTCGTACACGGCTGCGGCTACCACCACGCGATCAGTCATATGCGGGAGCCTACTGCGCCGCGCTGGGGCGGTGGCATGTCGCCGGCACCACCCAAGGGCGCGCACAACCCCGCTCCAGAAAAAAGACCGCCGAGGGTCAGGAAGCAGGGGTCAGGAAACAGGGGTACGAGCCATCGACGCGACCGCTGAGACTCGGAATGCCCTATTCAAGATGGCCGTCCCATTCAAAACTGCCAGCTCAAGCCCTCAGCGCGATGCGCCGAACGAGACCGACCGTGCCCCAGGAGGATCCGGAGAGCTTCAGAGAGTTGTGCGCTCGATGCGCTCAACCCAGTAGACCTGTTTGTGTCCCTTGCTATCGAGCGAAGTGACCATCCGCTGAGCCTCGTCCTCGGTGGCGTACCGGCCGACGCGATAGCGGTTGCCGTTGTCGTCCTCGCGTATGACGAGCCAGGGGAGCACAGCGCTGGTGTCACTCATCGCACTCCTCCTTCGATTGATTCGCACGCCCGTAACCGTGGCCAGGAAACCGCAATGCGCATATGCCCGAGCCTACGCCTGACCTTCACTCAGCGGATACGGGTTTACACAAAGAGGCAGGAAACAGAGGGCGCGCGGCGGGCAGCGCGCTCCCCGGAGTCGATCCCAGCACCAGGGAGCACCCTCCCACTCTCCCGCCACTCCGTTCCAGCATGATCAGGAAGATCGTCTTCGATGAGCACCACGGTTCTCGCTGACGGCCATGCCTCCGCTCGGACTCATTTCACCGGAAGGCGATAGGCCACCCGGAAACGGTCAGCGAGGACGACGACATCCGCCGTCTCGACCGGCCGATCAGACGCGTAGTAGGTGCGTGCCACGACCATCACCACATGGCCCGGCACCCCGCCGAGCGTCATGAGTTCCTCCGCCAACCCCGGCCGGGCACCGACCTCTTCCGAGACGTTGTCCACGACGACATCGATGGCAGCCATCCGTTCGACCACTCCGCACCCGCCCAACGGCCCTTCTTCCGGCAGCATCACGGGGGTGCGCCCGGTGACGGCCAACGGCTCCCACGAGGTGGAGAGCATCATCGCCTCACCGGCGTCGCGAAACACATAGCGGGTGCGCATCAGCCGGGCGCCCACATCGACACCGAGCCGGGCGGCGATCTCCGTGCTCGCCGACTCCTGCTCGCTGCTGGACTCCCAGGTGCCCCGAGCACCCTGAGCCGCCTGCTCCTGACGAAAGGGGTTGCCCCCCTGCGGCGAGCGGTAGCCGGTGCGGGAAAGACGACGGGGAATCGGACGCTCCCGTACATAGGTCCCCGATCCGGAACGGCCCTCCACGAGACCCTCCGCCATCAGCACTTTGCGTGCCTCCAGGGCGACGGTGTCCGAAACCCCGTATTCCGCACGAATTCGAGCTTGCGACGGGAGACGCGTATGAGGAGGCAGGGAACCATCGACGATCTTTTGGCGGAGATCGCCGGCAACGCGCAAATACGCGGGCTGCTCACCGAATGTCACTGGCCACTCCCCTCGCATTGACAGACAGCAACAGACTGACAACGGCGGATTGTTGACCGCAACTATGGGCCAGAGTTTCACTCGAAGTGATGACTTGGCCCCCTACGACCGATTCCCACCTGCCTCAAGAGACACATTTCCTCAACCCAAATGATCGTTCATTTCCTAAGCATTGACCTTATTGGTACAGACCAATACCGTCCTGAGCTGCACGACGCCCGTTCACGGAGATGTGTCGGCGCACGACCACGCCGAGACACACACAGGAATGAGTCACATGCGTCGAAGAACCCTTGTTCGTACCGCAGTTGCAGCCTGCGCGCTCTCGCTGATGGCGACGGTCGCTCCCGCGGCGACCGCCGACCCGGCGGGTGCGACCGTCACCCCGCGAGCCGCTGCCGGCGCCTCCCACGATGACGATGACGATGAAGACCGACGCTCCTACAAGCGCGTCGGCTACTTCACTCAGTGGGGTGTCTACGGCCGTAACTACCAGGTCAAGGACATGGACAAGACCGGCCAGGCGGCCAAACTCACCCACATCAACTACGCCTTCGGCAATGTCAGCCCCGAAGGCAAGTGCTACATGCCGAGCACGCTCGGCGAGGGCGACCCCTGGGCCGACTACGTACGCCCGCTGGACGCCGCCAACTCGGTCGACGGCGTCGCGGACGACTGGAACCAGCCCCTCGCAGGAAACTTCAATCAGCTCGTCGAGCTGAAGGCCAAGTACCCCGGGCTGAAGGCGCTGATCTCCCTGGGCGGCTGGAGCTGGTCCACCCACTTCTCCAACGCGGCCCTGACCCCTGAGTCCCGCAAGGCCCTCGTCTCCTCCTGCATCGACCTCTACATCAAGGGCAATCTGCCCGTGGACGGCACCCGAGGCGGAGTCGGCGCAGCGGCCGGGGTCTTCGACGGCATCGACGTCGACTGGGAGTGGCCCGGATCCTCCGGCGAGGACGACACCCCTTACCGCCCCGAGGACAAGAAGAACTTCACCGCCCTGGTGAAGGAGTTCCGCACCCAGCTCGACGCCTACGCCAAGAGCGAGGCCGTCCGGACGGGCAAGAAGGCCAAGCACTACGACCTCACCGCCTTCGTCCCGACCGCCCCCGCCAAGATCGACGCGGGCTTCGAGGTCCGCAAGATCATGCGTGATCTGGACTGGGTCAACCTCCAGGGCTACGACTTCCACGTCTCCGGCGAGGCGACGACCAACCAGCAGTCGGCCCTCAAGGCGAAGAACGACTTCAGCGTCGACCAGACCGTGAACGACTGGCTCAAGCGTGGCGCTCCCGCCCGCAAGCTGGTGGTGGGCCTTCCGTTCTACGGCCAGGGCTGGACCGGAGTGACCGGTGGGGGCGACGGGCTGAACCAGCCCGCCGCGCGCCCCGCGCCCGCCACCTGGCAGGCCGGCTACGAGGACTACAAGGCCCTGAAGAAGCTGGTCGACTCGGGTACGTACAAGGTCCACCGCGACAAGAAGAACGGGCACGCCTGGATCTTCGACGGCAACACCCTGTGGACGTACGACGACCCCCAGGTGCTGCGCGCCAAGACGGAGTACATACGCGACGAGGACCTCGGTGGGGCCATGATCTGGTCCCTGGACGGAGACACCTCGGACGGTGAGCTGATGACCAGCATCGACCGCGGACTCAAGCGCCGCTGACGAGGCACTGCTCCCCCGGGCCGGACGGTGTCCGGGGGAGCGATCGGAGCGAGACCGGCGTCGCACGGGCTGTCGGTGGCCCTGGCGCCGGTCTCCTTCGCATCAGCGCAAGGCCGCAACCCTGGCCGACGCATCCCGGACCTGTGCATTACCGGTCGGTGCTCACGCCGATACGGCCAGCGGCTCCCATACCCATGAGTCATCGCCGTACGACATCGGGTGGCCCTGTGCTCAGACGGCGCTCTCCTGCTCGGCCTCCGCCTCGATCGGCGGTACGGTCTCCAGCCCGATGGCGCCGCGAAGGGCGATCTCCGTCTTTCTGGCGAGGGCGGTCTCCCCCGCCCTGCTGTGACCCCAGAAGCGATCCTCGTCCCTGGTCACCGCGGCCTTCTGCCAATGGGCGCCGGCCCGTTCGAACTCCGCGGCACGATCCGCCGCGGCGCCCGACGCACTCTGCGGCCAGGTGTGCTGACGAAGGGCCCGTGCCTGCTGACCGAGAGCTGCTGCCACCCTCGTCGCCCACTGCTGGTGACCCGCGATGTCCTCGGCGTAGTCGGCTTCCGGAATCACATAGTGAGCCTGGAGGACCAAGCCTTCGGCCCGGAGGTACGCGACCTGGTGGGGGTCGAGGACCGTGGCGTCACGCCGTACGGAACCCGTCGTCATCTCGCCCTTGGTGGTGGCGAATCCACAGGTGATGCTTCGGTCGTCCAACCGCCAGCTCTGCCGGGTCGGCAGGTAGTAGTAGAAGTCCATGGTGTTGGGCACCACCCACGGGTCCATCGCATAGGCGTCGTTGATCTTCTGGCAGCCCTCTTCGGCGAGCGCCTCCAGCCTTCGTTCACCCGGGAATTCACGGTATCCGGTGATCTTGTAATCTCCCGCGATCTCCGCCTGGTGCTCGCCGGCGCACTCCACCGTCTCGACGGCCGCGGTCTCCTTCGCCGAGTCGTCGGTCTTCCCCTCGCCCGGCAGGTTGAAGCAGTCACCGCTGCGGAGGTCGAGAGTGCTGCGGGAACGGGACGCCTCGTCCATGCCCTCCTTCATCCCCTCCCACGCACTGCCCAGGACCCCGGTCGCCAGCAGGGCGAGCGTCAGGAGGGTACTGACCGAGGAGAGGATGGTGCCCGCTATCGCCATGCCCTTGCCACGCTCACCCCTGCGCCGGATCTGCCGCAGCGAGATCAGCCCGAAGACCAGACCGAGCGGCGGCAGACAGCAGACGAGACCGCACACCAGGGACGCGATGGAGAGGCCGTTCACCGCTGGGGTGGGCGCGAACGGCGGTACGGGGTACGACTGATAGGGCTGGTTCGGGAGATACGCAGGATGGGGTTGTGGCATGGGATGCGGCTGGTACGGCTGCTGTCCGCCCTGCTGCGATGGATCCACGGATGCGGCGCTCCTCGTCGGAAGTGGAGTGGGGCCGGGGTAGGTCGAAATCGTATAGACCGACCAACCGCCCGCAGTGCGCCGGGTCCACACCGAAAGGGGGCGGTCGCCATGGCGACCGCCCCTCCATCGAGCGCCGGTGTCGCGTCAGTTGAAGGAGTCTGACGTCCCGACGGATCGAGGCTCGATGCGCATCAGAACTGGAGTGCCCACAGGTCGATCTTGCCGACGTCCTGCGAGGCGTTGTCGGTGACCCTCAGCTTCCAGGTCCCGTTCGCGACCTCGGACGACGCGTTCACCGAGTACGTGGTGTTGATGTTGTCCGCGCTACCGCCCGCTCCGTACGCCTTGAGGTTGTAGACGCTCCCGTCGGGTGCGACCAGGTCGATCTGCAGATCGCCGACGTAGGTGTGCTTGATGTCGACGGGCACGCTCAGTGCGGCCGGGGCGTTTCCGGCGACTCCGCTCACCGTGACCGGGGACTCCGCGGTGGCGTGGTCGTTGATGGTGTAGTCGGCGGCATTCTCGAAGCGCTTGCCCGGAGGGTTGGTGTTCCCGGTGCCGACGTAGAGCAGGCGGTTCGGCGAACCGGGGCCCGGGTTGGTGACGACGCCGGGGGTGGCCGCCGTGGTCAGTGCGGTGGAGACCTGCGCGGGAGTCGCGGCCGTGTTGGTCGCGAGGTACAGCGCTGCCGCGCCCGCCACGTGCGGGGCCGCCATGGACGTACCGGAGATCGTGTTGGTCGCCGCGTCACTGGTGTGCCAGGCCGAGGTGATGGACGAGCCGGGGGCGAAGATGTCCAGCACACTGCCGTAGTTCGAGAAGCTGGAACGGGCGTCGGTGTTGGTGGTGGAACCGACGGTGATCGCCTCGGTCACCCGCGCGGGCGAGAAGTTGACGGCGTCGGCGTTGGAGTTGCCAGCGGCGATCGCGTACGTGACTCCGGAGGCGATCGAGTTGCGCACGGCTGCGTCGAGGGTGGCATCGACGCCACCGCCGAGACTGAGGTTGGCGACGGCGGGCTTGACCGCATTGCGCGTCACCCAGTCGATGCCGGCGACGACACCGGCGGTCGTCCCGGAACCGGCGTTGTTGAGCACCCGCACCCCGACGACCTTGGCCTTCTTGGCGACGCCATGGGCGGCACCGGCGATGGTCCCGGCGACATGGGTGCCATGGCCGTTGCCGTCCTGCGCGACGTTGTCATTGTCGACCGCGTCGTACCCGTCCGAGGCCCGGCCGCCGAAGTCGCCGTGACTGACACGCACCCCGGTGTCGATGACGTACGCGGTCACGCCCTCACCCGCGGTGTCCGGATAGGTGTAGCTGCCGTTGAGGGGCAGGGCCCGCTGGTCAATCCGATCCAGACCCCAGGACGGTGGATTGGGCTGGGTGGCGGCCACGGTGAAGGTGCGGTTCTGGACGACGGCGGCGACGGCCGGATCCGCGGCGAACTTCTTGGCCTGCGCCTCCGAGAGCTGGACGGCGTACCCGTTCAACGCCTCGTGGTACGTGTGCCGGATCTTGGCTCCGTACTCGGCCGCAAGGGCACGCCCCTGAGGAGAGGCAGCGTCAGCGGCCGAGTCGCGCAGGGTGACGATGTAGCTGTCCTTGATGACGCCCGGGGCGCCCGCGTTCTGAATGGTCCCTTCCGGCGCCCGATCGGCCGCAGCGGCCGGGAGCGCGGAAGCCGCGCCGAGCGCGAGGGCAGCAACAGCAATGGCACTGGCCGCAGTAAGTCTTCGACGCGGGATTCGCAGCACTGTCATGTCGGGGGATCCTCCTCGATGGGTGACGCATGCGATCTTCATCAGGTGCATGACAAATAGCGGCAGCTGAATCTGCCATGTACATGCCTTGCCTGCTGAGCGAAAGATTGGCCTGTCCATAGGAATCCCACAAGGGGCCGCACATCGATGTAACACATGCGCCACACAAGTCACCGAGCGTTGAGGACGCGTTGGCGCTGGTGATCGTGCCGTCGCGGACACTTGCCGATCGAGGACCGCGACAGCAACCAACGCTCCGCCAGCGGGAGTGTGACACCCCGTGCATCGCAGAGGCGCTCGAAGCGCAGCTCACGAACCAAGGGGCTCGACGGCCCGGCCGCGCCAACTGGTCCAGATCTACCGCTGTCAGAATCAGATCACACCGCCCCCGCTCGGTCTCCTCCCTGGTGAAGCGAGTAGATACAGCCAGAACCGCAGGCAGGAATACGTCCCGGTAGCGGCGATCTCTCGACGGGCTTAGCGATACGGGCAGTTCCACAGCAACGATCCGCTTGCCCCTGAGGGGCTTCAACGCTCATGGCAGAGGCGTAACCCCGATCCCGCCAGTTGCACGGGCCATGCCGGTGAAGCCCCTCGCACCCCTGCCGATAGCCGACAGCACCGTACGCGCCTGAACCTACGGAGGACTTCGCAGCCAGCGCACGCTCGGCCGGAGACCAACAAGGCCGAGACCGGGTTCACTCAGCGCCTCGCCCAGGAAGGCCGACGGCGTTTCGTAGAGAAGAGAACCGAAGAGGCAACGGGCAACCCCGCCGAATCTCGATCCTCGAAACGCACCTCGTGCCAAACTCGCTCTCGGATGCAAAGTGAAACGAATCCGTCACGATGGGTGTTCGCCACCGGTCTTCACATCGGCCGAATACCGAACAAAGGTTCCCCGTGAGGCTGCACAGCTCTCACGGTCGCTAGTCAAGGGGAGGTTGGTTGATGGTGAGTACGAACTTACGTTTCGGCCCGGAGCTCCGCCGTTTACGACAGGAAGCGGGGCTCACTCTGACCGAGTTCTCCGCAGCACTCAACTACGACAAGGGGCATCTCAGCAAGGTCGAGCGCGGGGAGCGTTCCGCCTCACCCCAGTTGGCCAGGCGGTGCGATGCCTTCCTCGGAGTAAACGGCGAGTTGGAGCGTCTGGCCGTCCGTCCTGAGACAGACGCGGATACCGACGAGACCCCCACCCTGAGCCCCTGGCTCGTCGGGCGCCGGGCGGTTCTCGCGGCGGGTTCAAGCGCGTTGATCGACCTCGGCCTGCAACTCGGCAGTCAGGCGCCCCCTGCCACCAGCCCCCTCCTCCCCTCCTTCCTCGCCCAGTTCGACCAGCTACGAAAGCTCGGCCAGTCCACCGCGCCGAAAGCCTTGCTTCCCCTGCTGGAGACGCAGACGCGCACGGTCGCCGGGCTGGTCACCGACACCCCGTCCGCCACTCGGGGCCCCACGCTCCTGCTCGCCTCGCGGTTCGCGGAGTTCACCGGCTGGATGGCTCAGGAGGCCGGGGACAGCGGTGCGGCGCTCGGCTGGACCAGTGAGGCCGCCGAACTGGCACGCGCCGGGGGTGATCCGTACCTCGGTTCCTACGCGCTCGTGCGACGCGCCCTAGTCACGCTCTATGACGGGGACGCTGGGGGCACCGTCGCCCTGGCCCGCCAGGCCCAGGGCGACGAACTCCCACCGCGCATTCGGGGACTCGCGGCCCAGCGGGAGGCGCAGGGACACGCACTCGTCGGCGACGAACACGACTGCCTCCGCGGCCTCGACAGGGCGCGGAAGCTCCTCGACAGCGACGACGCCCGCAGCGGCACCCAGCCCCTGATCGGCACCACCCACGTGAGCGATCCGGCAGCGATGACGACCGGCTGGTGCCTGTATGACCTCGGCCGTCCGAAGGCCGCCGCCGAGGTCCTCGACCGGGAATGCCGCCGCCTCCCCCCGAACGCGCTGCGCACCCGCGCCCGCTATGGCTTCCGTAGGTCTTTGGCCCACGCCGCGTCCGGAGAGGTCGAGCACGCGTGCACGATCGCCGCAGAGCTTCTAGGCGTGATGCCGGCCGTGCCCTCGGCCACGGTAAACAGCGACATCCGACGTCTTGCGCGGGAACTCTCCCGGTTCCGCAGCAGCCGGGCCGTACGCGATCTCCAGCCGGCGCTGGCACAGGTACTCGCCCCCGCGCACGGCTGACTCCCGCTCCGCAAACAACACCGGCTTGAGCCCTTGGCTCGCCGGACTACCCAGCCCCTCCGGCCGTCCAAATCCGACGATCCCGGCGGCATCTTCTGATTCCCACCTGATGCATCGCACCCGCACCCAAGCTCTTTCGGGCTGCCCTCGACCATGACGCGCCAGTAGCGCGCCTCCCTTCGAACTCCATCCCGTGGTCGCGCCGTGCCGTCGAACGGTTGGGACATCACGGCCTGGGCGGACCGGCGCCCAACCCCCGCGCTCGTACCCACCCACACCCGGCACCTCCTATGAAGGGCCCCATACATGACTGACGTCTTCGTCAACTACCGCACAGGCGATGAGGAATCCGCCGCGGCCATGATCGCTCGGGAGCTAATCCGGCGGTTCGGCGAGGATCCCATCTTCTTCGCCAGCAGCTCGATTGAGATCGGACAGCGCTTCCCAAAGGAACTGGTCAGGGCGATGAAGGAGTGCGAGGCACTCCTCGCCGTGATCGGCCCGCGCTGGGCAGAGGTGCCGGGAGCCAACGGTCGCCCCGCCATCGAAGCAGAGCAGGACTGGACCCGTCGTGAGATCCGGACCGCGCTAGACCGCGGAATCCTGGTGATCCCCGTGCTCGTAGGAAGGGCCACGCGGATCGACAGCGCCATCCTCCCGGACGATCTGCGGGAGCTGGCGGACTGCCAGTACAGGCGGTTCGACCACCGCAACTCCGGGCCAGACCTAATGGCACTCGGCGACGACCTCGCCCGTCTGCTGCCCGAACTGGGCGCGTTGGACCGCGACGCCCGTGCGGCACAGGAGCGGGCAGAGTCGAAGCCCCGCAAGAAGTCGGCCGAGGACAGCGGACACACCAGGATGCGGACGCGCGACGTCGAGCAGCACATGCGCGGCAGCATCGGAAACCTCAACGGAGACCTGTCCGGCACCTTCGTCAACGAGCCGCAGGGGCCGGTGAACACCGGTCAAGGCAGCCAATACAACGCGCCTCACTTCGAGGGCGACAACACCGGGGTTCAGTTCACGGCGGGCGACAACAGCGGAACGGTGCACCAGCGTTTCGAACGCGAGCGCCGACGCTCGGACGACGAACGATGACCGAACAGGACCGTGTCACCATCAATGATCCGCACGGCCCGGTCAACAACGGCGAGGGGCCGCAGTACAACTTCTACGGCCGTGACGTGACGGACCGGATGATTCGTAGAGGGGTCGAATCCCTCCGGATCGTCCACAAGGACCGGATGCGGCTGGCCGACCGTTTCGCTGCGCCCGTGGGCTACCGCGTCGCCGCCGACCGCCTGGAGAAGCCCGGATCGGTGGTGCTGCTCGACGCGCCGCCCGGCAGCGGCCGGCGCGCTGCGGCGATCATGCTGCTGCACAGGCTCAATGAGGAAAGGGGCGTCGACGAGGAAGGGGTCCGGTTCGAGGAGCTTCCCGCCTCGGACAAGCACGAGCGCACGGACGATAGTCCTCTCGCTCCCGGTGAGGGGGATCGCTTCCTCCTCGATCTCTCCGGGATCGTCGACGAGGAGGCATACGCCAAAGCCCAGGGCCGGCTGGCTGTGTACCGGTCACAGGTCCAGGAGGCCGGGGCACACATGGTCGTCGTCCTGGCTTCGGGCATGGAGCACGTCCACGCGCCGGACCTCGAACCGCACATGGTGACACTGGGGCGCCCCCGGGGCATCGCCGTCGTCACCGGACACCTCCGCATGGACCGGATGGCCTTCCGCCCCGCGGACCTGGAGAACGCCGACCTCCAGCGCCTGTGCGACCGCTCCCCCATGTGGGAGCTGGCACGGCTCGCGGGGCTGGTGAGGGCCGCTCGCGACAGCGGGCGGTTCGGCGGCGACTTCGCGGGATGGCTCGACCAGGCGATGCACGCGGTGACCGACCGAGCCGGTGAGGTGGGCCGACAGATGGCCACGGTCCGCACCGCGCCCGAACGGGCCCTGCTTCTTGCGACGGCAGTGTTCGAGGAGGCCCGCGCCGACGCCGTCTACGAGGCATGGCACGGCCTGATGAGGACGGTGAGGCACAAGGAAGAGGCAACCACCGAGCTCGCGCAGACGGATTTCGGGGAGCGGTTGACTGCACTCGGAGTCGAGCGGAACCTGGACGGACGGCTCCGCTTCGGGCGCCTGGCCTACGCCGACGCAGTACGGACGTACTTCTGGGCGAATTTCCCCGGGGTGCGCGACGACCTCAAGGGCTGGATCGGTCATGCCGCCGGGCTGCGTGCTCTGACCATCGACGACCGTGTGAACGTCGTCGTTCGCTTTGGCGAGCAGTCGCTGGCCGTCGGGCGTCCCGACCACCTCTTCAACCTCGCGATCCGCTGGGCGGGCAGCGCGACCGGGGCGTCCCGCGACCCGCGAGCCGTGGCGGCCCTCGAAATCGGTCTCAGCCACGAGAGGTTCGGGGGGTGGTTCCGCGAGCGAATGTACAAGTGCGCGAGGTCCGGCCCCTTGTCGGACGGGTTCGCCCGCGTCCTGACCAGCGCCTGCGTCCAGAACCTCGGCACGACGCATCCGGACCAGGCGATCGTGCGGCTCCACTATCTCGCCATACGGAAAGGGGAGGCCGCGGGCGAGGCCCGGGAGGCACTTCTCAACCTCGTCGGCCGCGACCGTCGGCTCTACCGACTGCTGATCGACCGCTTGCGGGGGTGGACGCATCGGGAGCCGCACAGAGCCGAGCCTCATCTCCGAATGCTCACGGAGCTGTTGAGAAGCGACCGGGCTCCAGAGCCGCCACCTTGGCCAGACCTGTTCCTGGGCTGCAAGACGGTCTTCTCCCAGCCGCCGACGGAGCTCTGGAACCCGCTGGTGAGTAGCTGGCTGAACGCCGTGGCGGGCGACAGCACGCGGGAGATGGCGCTGGAGGTGATGGTCGGGGCGACACACGGCCGCATGACCGCTCTCCACCGCCTCTACGCCATCGCCTGCGACTGGGCAGGGCAGGCGCACCACCCTTCCCGAGCCGCCGTCGCCACCCGCTTCTGGCAGCGCATCGACGAGGCCCAGTACGCCCGCACGGAAATTACGGAGCACGCGGGCGCCGAACCACTGACCACGGAAGAGGCACGATGAAACACCGCATTCCCAGGCTGCTGTTCGTCGCCCTCTGCGGCCTCGCACCGGCCGTTCTCGGTAACCTCCTGAACTGGTCCGTGTTGCTGTGGGGCTTCATGTCCGCGGTCACAACCTCGGGCTCCCTGCTGCTCGTGATGACGGTCTTCAGCGGTGGCCGCGCGCCGGCCGACCCGTACGAGCCCGGGGAACCCGAACCGCTCGCAGCGCCAACCGAGCAGCCGTATCAGGAGACGCGCGTGAACGACGCGGCGCTGCCGAGCGCGGCGGACGGCTACGACTTCCTGTTCTCCGCCACCGTGCGATGGCGGCCGACCTCGCACCACTCCGACCGGTCGGACGGTGCCTACCTAGCTCTCGCCGTGTCCTCGGTCGTCAACCGAGCCCTGGAGGTCGTCCGCCACGAGGAGCCTGGCCGGGCGAGCTTCGCGCGGTATCTCTTGGAGGGCGAGCTGGGCGTCCCGATCCCGGACCGTCGCGGGCGGGTGCAGGCCATGGCGACCGATGTGACGCTCGCCCTCGCCCTCGCCGACCGCGAGCGCCTGCGGAAGTTGAACGACCTTCGCAAGGACGAAGAGATCTGGGAACACGAGCGTCAGCACGAGCGCAACAAGCGCCGCTACCTCGGTGACGACGTCCTCAAGAGCGCGGGCAGCGCGGTGGTGTGGTGGCTGGCCCGTCACGAGAACGAAATCGAGAAGGCGGTCGACATGATCGGCCCGCTCGCCCAGATCGCAGCGGCGGCCAATGACGATGAGGTACCCGAGCTCTTTCGCCACCTGCTCGTCCCGCCCGCCCATGCGCGGAGCGAAGCCGCCGCCGGGGGGCCGCTGTGGGATAGAAGCGGCCAGGGAGGAGGGATGTTCAGCCGGGAGGACGAGGTGGGGGTTGCGGACCGGCTGCTCCTACTGCTGGCAGCACTGGGTCTGAAGCCGGAGACGGACGAGTGCACGACGTTCGTGCACCGTGTGGTGCGGAGCCTGCAAATGGCCGGACTGTACGAGGCCGCCGATGAGATCAGGCAGACCGTTCTCGCAGAGCCCGACGAGGGCGAGGGGGCGGAGGATGGGCCTTCGCAAGCGGGGGGCACCACAGGGCCCTGGTCACCGCCCTACCCAACCGCCGAGGACTCACCGTTCACCGACGTGGCGGATGCCGAGGACCCAGCTGCCGCGGGCGCAGGAACATTCACGCCGGGGTCGGCGGAGAGCGGAGCGGACGAACGGAACGAAAGCCGGGGGGAGACGGGCGAGGGCGGCATGACACCTCCGTACTTCTGGGACACCTCACACAGCCCGCACCGACCCGCCGCCCCTCAGGCACAGGACGGGGACGACGAGGACGGGAGCTGATCCGGTAGGTGTCGGCCCCCAAAGCGCCCCGTCACCGCACACCACGACGGAGTTGCCCTTCCTGCCCCAAGACCTGGGCACGATCATCACTCGCTCGGACGCTACCGCGGGCAACGGTGGGGAGGAGGGCAACGACCCAACGCAGGAGCACCATCCCAGCACGCCTTCCCACTGGAAAAGCTACTCCTTCTCCAGCAAGCCTCGTCGAACGCTCCAGCTCGGTACAAACCACGCCCTTGCCTCTGTAGGTGATGCTGCATCACGTATCTCCGAGAATCGGACCCTATTCACCTGCACATTCGACACAGGCGAAGTGGTGGAACTACGCCTAAACGTTGCACCGGAACGCTCAACACAGAGCTCCCACCTGCCGAAACGCGGATCCAGCAGTGGTCATCCAGCACCCATCAAGCACGGCACGAACTCATCCAGCCAAACCGTGTAGAGGTCCCGCAAGCCCAGGTTCTTCGATGCAGCGGGTTCAGGTGACGAGCGTCAATGCGGCTCTAGCCTGACTGCCATGACTGGAATCCTCGCCCTCTACGGCTGGAGAGCGTGAGCTTGCCCCCGTAGGCAGCCGGATACTGGTCGAGGCACAGATCCGTGTGACAGTGCCAGAAGAGGATTGCGGATCCGCCCTGGTGCTCGCGAATCTGGACGGCCTCGACGATTCCGCGGTGTGATGCCTTGCAGAACCTAGTACTCGCGTCCGGCCGCGCGATCAGTCAACTTCTTCGCCGTCTCGGTGGCCATGTGGCCGACCAGATAGATACGGACCCGACCCTCCTCCTGCCCGGGACCGTCGTGCGTGGACAGACGGTCTTCCCTGGAGTGTCCACGGTCCAGAGGGTGCGGCTGCAGTTTCCAGGCGTCGCCGAACCTGACGTGGGCCGTGGATTGCTGGACGCCGATGGCCTTCAGCAGGCGCGGCAAGGTGTTCCGGGAGAAGTCGGGTGCGATGCAGCGGGCGGGGCGGTCCGGCGCCAGCCCGAGGAAGTCCTGCCAGATGCACTTCAGGCCGGTGGGGTGGTCGTTGCGACCGTAGACCTTGTCCTTCTGGACATCGTCGAGATGGCCGAGATCCAGAGCCGAGAGGAAGTTCGCCGGTTCCACGCGCGGCACGAATCGCTCGGGGATGCCCAGCTTGCGCGCCGCCGCCAGGAGCCTGCTCTCGAGGCCCTTGGGCTTGGCGTCATTGAAGTGGAGCGGGTTGTTGATCGCCCGGGCGCGGTCGGATCAGTGGAAGTTCCAGGTGGATCCGTTGTTCTCCAGCCACCCCAGATGGCTCCTGAATCTCGACCAGGTAGTGGCCCGCGGGTACTGCGATCAGCAGGTCGCGCTCGTTGATACGGCCCGACTGCGCTGTGAAGGAGAATGTGGCCAAGGCGCGATACAGCTCGGCGGCCAGCATCAAGCGACGTACGTGGTCGAGAGTCCTGCTCCCAGGGGTAGGGGGAGGGCCGGTCCTGGGTCTCCGTTTGTCTTGCTCCCAAGGTGGGCGGACAGACGACGGCCTGCGGAGATGGTGTCCAACCTCACTGCTTGTGGGAAGGACCACCTGGACCGATCTCAAGCTCTAACTCCACTCGGCTGCACTGCCGTTGGCCCGATGAGAGAGCGCCCCGTGGGATAGGCTCCTAGTGCTGCGCACCTTCCCGGAGGGTACGAGGCGGAGTCCACGGCCCAGTCCACTGGGCGTGAGTTACGGATGGGGCGGATGCCCGGTAGGGCGGTCCTACCACTCGGAACTCACACCCCGGAGTGGCCCTTATGGAACCTGTCGAGTACAAGCCTGCGCGTCGTCCCTGGATCCGCGAGATCCTGGCCGGCGTCGCCGCGAGCGTGATCTCCAACCTCGTGTGGGAGGCACTGGCGGTGGCAGCGCGCCACCTCATCTGAGGCAGCGAGTGGCGGGCCCGGCGAGCCCGCCACTCTCATCCTGTCTGGCGTTAGCGCTACGGCAAGGGCCCCTCAGAAGAGCAGTTCCTGCCCGGGAGGGGTGGCATGGCCCTTCCTCTTCGGGCTGGGGCGATGTGGAATCCGCGCCTCGGCAGAGAGGTTTTCCCACGTGGGCCGCAGGCCGTGTATCTGAACGTCACCTACGCGGCTCTTGAGGTACGCCTGCGTCTCCTCATCCGTGGAGTACAGCACCGTCGCCCGGCTCGCCCTGGTCATGAGCACGTGGTACGCGTGCCGGACACACCGCGCGAACTCCTCCGCCTTCTCTTCCTCGCTTCCCGTCCCCTCACGGAGCTTCATGTCGAACGAACCGGGCACCCTGACACGCTTGACCCCGCTTTCCGTATCCTCGCGCCACTGCCCCTTGCGGTAGACCCAACGGCCGTCGCGTCTCACCATGTCCTCGCCAAGGATCACCCCGCACCAATCCCACTCAAGGCCCTGAGCCGTGTAGACGCAGCCGATCTGGTTGATGCCATACGGGTGCACTGACCATTTCGTGGACGGGGGCACAGATCCGTCCTCGCGGAAGGAGTCGCCCTTGGCGTTCCACGGTCGGTGCCAGTCACCGATCCGCACGTCTGCCTCCAGGCGCGCAGCCTTCCCCTGGCCCACCGGCTCAGTCCACGGCCAGCAGAAGCCGGCCACCATGCGTGCAGTCGCTCCCGCCGCCTCCTCCGCTCTGATGATGTACTCAAGTTGCTCCGGACTGTCCGCGACCTCGACGTGCATCAAACCGTCGGGGGTCCACTCAGTGGTTCCTTCCTCAATGTCGAGGACAGCCCGCACCCAGCGGATGTAGGCGTCGCTGCCCCCGCACCGCCATTCCTCCCTGAGTCTGTAGCGGAGCGGAGTGATCCCCCGCGCTCGTGCGGCCTCCTCGATCAGACTCACCGTTCCGACTTCCTTGGGTCGCACGGACTGGCTCTCGTCGAGAAAGAACACAGTGAGGCGGGAGGCATCGAGCAGATCGTCCACCTGGGGCTGCTTACCCGACTTCTCCTCTCGCCGGTATATGTCGATGGTTCGTTCTCTCAGGCGATGCGCCTCATCGCAGATGAGGACGTCCAAGGGAGGGGCCGGAGGGGTCACGAAGGAACTAAAGTAGGCGAATCTCTCCCTGAACTCCTTGTCGGTGTAGCCCACCTGTTCCTGGAGCGCCCCGTTGAACGCACGGCTGCCACTGGCGTACTTCACCGTGCGTCCGGCTGCCTCGAAGACGGCTCTGAGCTGCAGACCCACAGCGCTCTTTCCGGTACCCGCACCACCCGTCACGATGAACACGGCTCTCTCGTCGTTCCGCGGCAGAGCGGGCTGATCGCGATCGCCGAGGACCAGGGCAGCTCGTTCTAGAACACTCGCCGACACCCTCTTCTGCTGGCCGCGCAGCGTGAAGACCGTGTCCTCTCCGCGAGACCGGATCATCGCGTCGAGGAGCGGCGTGTTGCGAAGGTTCATGAACCTGAGGAGTTGCTCAGCCTCGGAGGCCGCGCCGTCCTCCGTGAAATGCTTTCGCAGATCCCCGAGGAGGAGATCGCGGCTGTCGCGGGTGTACACACGCTCATAGGCTCCCGTCGGCGCCAACGTGTCGAGCAGCGGTCGAACGGAGTCGTCGGTGGCGTTGTGCAGATACGCGAATCCGCCGCATTCCACCGCGATGCCACGCAACGGACCTTGGTCTCCAGTGAACAATTGGTAAGAGTTCCTGAGTTGCAGTGCAGGGTGCTTCTTGGGCCTTTTCAACCCCGGCACACTCACGAGCTGCGCGGTGGCGGCTTCCACTCGCGTCACCATCGACCATCTCTTCAGCTCGACAAGCTGGAAGGACGGCAGCCCCGTCTCCGGATGTCGGCCCACGAGCACGACGTCGATGAGGGACGGCTCACCCTTCTTTGGTTCGTCGACCGTCGCCGCGCACTCGACGACCATCTCGACGTTGCCCCGCTCCGCTTCGACGAGGTCCTCCGCCAACTCGACCAGGCTCTCGGCCCATGCCTCCCGTTCGGTATCGGACACATCGCGCCCTCGGAAGTACCAGTACCTGGCAGCGAGATGCGGCACCATCCGCCGCCTGGAGTTCAGAGTGAGCAGGTCCTGCGCAGATAGCCTCAGCAGGAGCATCGACACGAGGTGGTTCCCCCAGAGCACGAGTGACTCGTGCGGGTGGGGGCGTGTCCTCGTGCGGAGGAAGCCCGTCGGGCCGCAATGACTACAGGCGATCTTAGGAGGCGGTGCAGCGCACGCGAACTCCCGCCGTCCCGCGGATGTCAGTGGCACGTTGGCGAAAAGTTAGTAGCACAGTCCGGTCGTTCACGCCGTGACATCCACGCGCCGCCCGGCCCCCACCAGGTCTCGTAGCTTCTCCTGCGTTTCCCGATCCGTGGAGTAGACGACCGTGCCGACCATTCCGCGGGTCAGCAGCACCTTGTACGTATTGCGGATCAGCCGATCCACATCGGCATCCGGTGTCGAGCGCTTGAACACCGGATCCTTGGATGCCGTACGGACCGTCACCCATCGATCGCCGCGCCACACCAGGTCGGGGCCGATGATGACGCCCGACCAGTCGTACTCGAAACCCTGGGCGGTATAGACGCAACCGATCTGCCCGAAGCCCGCCGGGTCCGTGGCCCACAGAGCAGACGGCGGTGCGCCGGAGACAGAGCGGTCGCCGCGCAGGTTCCAGGGGCGTGCCCAGGCGCCGATCCGCACGTCTGCCGGAAGAGGCTGCCCTGGCTTAGGTTCCGGGGACCACTGCCAGCAGTAGCCGGCTGATATGCGAGCGCTGTAGTCCTGTCCGCGGCGGCCGTCCAAGAAGCCTTCCATCTCTTCCGGGCTGTCGGCCACGAAGAGGTGCATGCGATCGTCCGTGTTCCACGCCACCGGGCCACCGGTCTCCAGTCCCAGAAGCCGCACCACCCAGCGCAGGTAGGCATCGCTCCCGCCGCAGCGAAACTGGCTCTCCAGCCTGACGACGGGGCAGTTCAGCCCCCTGCGTGCGGCTGCGGCTCGAATGTCCTCCACCGTGCCCATCTCACCCGGGCGCACGACCTGGTGCTCATCGAGCAGGAAGACGGGCACTTTGGCCACGTCCATCAGTTCGTCGATCTGCTGCTTACTGGTCCGGCGTGCGGCCGGCGTGTACCGGTTGGCGGATGTCTCACGGATGCGGTGGGCCTCATCGCAGATCAGTACGTCGAGGCTGTTCTTCTCCGTCGTCATGAAACTGTTGAAGTACTTGAAGAGATCTTGGACTTCGCGCTTTCTGGCCCCCGCAACCTTGCGCATCGTCTTGGTGAAGGACTGGGACCCGGTCGCGTGTAGAGCTGGGACGCCTCGCCTGTACAACTCGCCGAGCAGCGAGAGCGCGATGACGCTCTTGCCGGTGCCGGGGCCACCGGTGATTACCACGACCTCCTTGTGGTCAGACTGCTGGGCCTTGCGTACCGCGTTGAGGACCTTTCGGTAAGCGACCTGCTGTTCGTCGAGAAGCACGAACTGCTCCCTCTCGCGGACTTCCTGCGCTGCGACAGCCATCAGCTGCTTCGAGGGGACCGTCCTGCCCGCGAGCAGCCCGTCAGCGGCTGCGGCGCCCGGGTACTCAGGGCTGAGCCGAGCACGAACGTGGTCGATGAACCTTCCGCGGGTGTCGCCCGTGAACAACTGGCCCCACTGGTCAGACTCGATCTCACGCAGGGCAGCCACATCGAACTCGGTTGCATTGTGCAGGAAGGCCACTCCCCCGACCCTCTCCGGGTGGCCGGCGACAGCGCCGTTGAAGTTGACCAGGTACTCGCAGTACCGGCGCACCTGCTCGATGGGGTTGAGGACCGGCTGAGTGTATGACGGGACGTGGCAGAGTACCGGGTCGTCCTCATCCGGTAGAACATCGCTCCACTGCTTGAGCTCCACCACGATGTAGGAGGGGTCACCCGTGCGTGGGTGGATCCCGGCGAGAACCGCATCGGCTCGCTTGCTGTTCATCGGAAGTGCGTACTCGAGCATGACCTCAACGTCACCGAGTCCCGCATCATTGAGCGCAGCGGTCAGCGCGGGGATGCTCCGCTCCCAAGACCGCGCCTCCGAGGGGTTGGGCCGGTAGCCGTGAGTGTGGGTGAACTGCTCGGTGAGGTGGAGATAGAGCGAACTGTCGAGCGCCATGGCGGCGACCGTTTTCGCAGACGCGCGGAACAACAAGGACTTCCCCCGGGCAACACGAAATAGCGCGTGCGGGTGGGGGCGTGTCCTTCGAGACTCCACGGGGTGGAGCGGAAGCCCGTCGGGCCGCGTTGACGATGCGTTTGAGGGTACCTGGCGGGATTGCCTGTCGCATCGGCGGCAGCATGCGTGGCGCTTGAGGCCCGGACCCTTCTGCGAGTAGCCGACCATGAGGCGACAAACCGACTTCGGCTGAACGCTCCATGTCGTGCGAGCGCCCACGCCGCTTCGTCACTCACCGGCACGGCCAGGACGATAGGAGACGAGGGGGCAGCTATCCCAGTACGGGAAAAAAAGCTAGGGACCCGACCCCGAAGAGTCGAGCCCCCTGACCTGCACGTTTGCCAGATCAGCGACGTGGTGATGCGTCAGCTGTTAAACGTTGAACTTTAACGTTCAGCACAACGCTCCCACCTGCGGAAACGCGGCTTTCCGGGATCTCATCCAGCACACCGGGGCGGTGGCAGAAGCCCCGAGTCCCGGTCCCGCCATGTCGTCGAAATCCGGTGACGGGTCGGAAGTACGCGCTCCAACCTGACCGCCATGACCGGAATCCTCGCCCTCTGCGGCTGGTGCGAGCACAGGCACCAGGTGACGCCACCTCCGCATCGTCGACGGGTTTCACACCCGCGTGACGCTACAGTTGTGTACGCACGGCACACTCGGTACCCTTGGGCGCATGACGCAGCCGCTACCCATAGAGTCCATCCGTGACGTGCGAGCTCACCTGGCGGAGGTGGTGGAGCGCGCCGATCGCGACGACGTACCCACGGTGATCACGCGCCGAGGCAAGGAAGTCGCCGCCGTGGTGTCCATCGAGGTGCTGCGCAAGTACCAGGCATGGGAAGAGCGCGAGATCAACCGGATCATCGACGAGCGCATGGCCAACCCGGCACCCGGCATCCCGATCGAGGACATCATGAGGGAGACACTGGCGCGCGGTGAGTGAATACCGAACCGTCTTCCGACCCGAGGCGCAGGCCGAGCTCCGGAAGATCCCTCGCGACGTGGCGCTGCGCATCCTGGCCAAGCTGACCGAGTTGGAAACCGACCCTCTCGGCTTCAACACCACCGCACTCGTCTCCCAGCCCGAACGTCGCCGCCTCCGCGTCGGCGACTACCGCGTCGTCTATACAATCGACAACGGGGAACTGGTGATCTGGGTCGTTCACGTCGGACACCGGTCCACCGTTTACGAGACCTGATAACCACTGACCCCGCGTCAGAATATCCAGCACCCATCCAGCACCGTGACGAAGAAGGGGTCAGACTCGACAGAGTCTGACCCCTTCTGACCTGCATGCCTAACCAGTCAAGCCACGTGCAGCAAGCGCACCGCTACACGTTGAACCTGAACTCCACCACGTCCCCGTCCTGCATCACGTACTCCTTGCCCTCCATGCGCGCCTTGCCCTTCGCGCGGGCCTCCGCCACCGAGCCCGTCGTCATCAGGTCGTCGAAGGAGATGACCTCGGCCTTGATGAAGCCCTTCTGGAAGTCGGTGTGGATCACACCGGCCGCCTCGGGGGCGGTGGCGCCCTTCTTGATCGTCCAGGCGCGGGTTTCCTTCGGGCCAGCCGTCAGATAGGTCTGGAGGCCCAGGATGTCGAAGCCGACGCGGCTGAGCGTGGCGAGGCCGGGCTCTTCCTGGCCCATGGACTGGAGGAGCTCAAGCGACTCCTCGTCGTCCAGTTCGATCAGCTCGGACTCGATCTTGGCGTTGAGGAAGATCGCCTCGGCCGGGGCGACCAGTGCGCGCTGTTCGTTCTTGAAGTCCTCGTCGACGAGCTCGTCCTCGTCCACGTTGAAGGCGTAGAGGAACGGCTTCGTCGTCAGCAGGTGCAGCTCGTGCAGCAGGTCGCCCTGCTCGGTGCCCTTGGTGATGCCCGCCGAGAACAGCGTCTCGCCCGACTCCAGGATCTTCTGGGCGGCCTCGACCGCCGCGAGAACCGCCACCTTGTCCTTCTGGAGGCGGGACTCCTTCGTCAGCCGCGGGACGGCCTTCTCGACCGACTGGAGGTCGGCGAGGATGAGCTCGGTGTTGATCGTCTCGATGTCGTCCTTCGGCGAGACCTTGCCGTCGACGTGCACCACGTTGTCATCCTTGAAGGCACGGATGACCTGGCAGATCGCATCGGACTCGCGGATGTTCGCCAGGAACTTGTTGCCGAGCCCCTCGCCCTCGCTCGCGCCACGGACGATGCCCGCGATGTCGACGAAGTCGACCGTCGCCGGCAGGATCCGCTGGGAGCCGAAGATCTCCGCCAGCTTCGCCAGTCGGTCGTCGGGGACCCCGACCACACCGACGTTCGGCTCGATCGTGGCGAACGGGTAGTTGGCCGCCAGCACGTCGTTCTTGGTCAGGGCATTGAAAAGGGTCGACTTACCGACATTCGGCAGGCCGACGATTCCGATCGTGAGCGACACGTTGGCGACTTCCTGAGTGAGGATGCTGGGTGGGGACCGGCCCGATGCTGGGCGATCCCGGTCGGCCCGGACGGGGACCGACCACCCAGTTTACGGGCGGGTCGGGGCCGGCGAGGACGGGATGGTACGCCGCTTGATGCGGCGGGGAGTCGAACTCTTCGCCAAGGTCATCCAAAGTGCGTGTCCCGTGCCGACTTCCGGGCCGCTCGCAACCTACGTTGGGGGCGTGGAGCAGCACAGGACGAGTAACCCCCAGCGCCGGCAACGGCCGCAGCCCCCTTTGACGCCGCAGGGACCCCTCTCACCGCAGAGTGCCCTCGCCGACGCGCCCGCCGTGTACGGGCTTCGGCCCACGGCCCCGGCCCGTTCCGAATCCGCCCTGGTCGTCGCCCTGCGCCGGTTTCCGGCACCGCGACTGACGGGCTTGGGCGCCGGTCTCTTCGCCATCGTCACCATGCTGGTGATCGGCGCACTCGACTGGCTGTTCTTCGACGGCTCGGCCGCGGTGTTCGGGATGCTCTATCTGCCGGTCTGTGCGCTGACGGCCCTGTGGGTGCGGGAAGCGGACCTGGTCACGGCACCCATCGGGGTTCCCATCGCGTTCGCCGTCGGGGTCGTGCCCATCTCCGGTGGGGAGGGCGGCATCGGTGGCCAGATCATGGCTGTGGTCACCTCGCTCGCCGTGCATGCCGGGTGGCTCTACGGCGGAACCCTCGTGGCCGGTCTGATCACCTGCGTACGCAAGGTGCGGTCGATGGGGCGGCGTCGGCGCAAGGTCCACCCCGCCACACCGCCACCCGCTCACCGGCCGCACGTCCGGTGAGGTGGGACGGGCCGCAGGCCGCTGTCGGCCCGGGCCCGCCCACCTTCCGTTCTGCAGGTCCGGTCAGCTCTGGTGGTGCTGGTCGCCCTGCGTCGCCATGGCGGCGCCGACGATGCCCGCGTTGTTCTTGAGCTCCGCGGGGACGATCTCCGCTCGGATCCCTTCGATCAGCGGAACGAACTTGTCCGCCTTCCGGCTCACTCCACCGCCGAGGATGAACAGCTCGGGCGAGAACAGCATCTCCACATGGGCGAGGTACTTCTGCACCCGCCGCGCCCAGTGGTGCCAGCTCAGGTCCTCGTCCTCCTTCGCCTTGGTCGACGCGTGCGTCTCGGCGTCGCGGCCGTGCAGCTCAAGATGTCCCAGCTCGGTGTTGGGGAGCAGCCGTCCGCCGGTGAAGACCGCGCTGCCGATGCCCGTCCCGAGGGTCAGGACGATCACCGTGCCCGTGCGGCGACGGCCAGCGCCGAAGGTCATTTCCGCGATGCCCGCGGCGTCCGCGTCGTTCAGCAGGGTGACCGGTACACCCTTGAGCCGCTCGCTGAGCAGCCCCGCCGCGTCCTTGTCGATCCAGTCCTTGTCGACGTTGGCCGCCGTACGCGTCACTCCGTCGGTGACCACGCCGGGGAAGGTGATGCCCACCGGGCCCGACCAGTCGAAGTGCCGCACCACTTCGGCGACGCCGTCCGCCACGGCGTCCGGCGTCGCAGGGTGCGGTGTCAGTACCTTGTGGCGTTCCTCCGCCAAGTCACCGCGCTCAAGATCTACGGGAGCGCCCTTGATTCCCGATCCACCGATGTCCACTCCGAACACGTTCATGGACCCCACGGTAAGGGCAGCTCCGCGCTGTCACTCGCCAGAGCGCGCGGATGCCTTGGCGACCAGTTCGGCCGCCTCGGCGCGCAGGTCCCGGCGCAGTTCCTTCGGCAGCGAGAAGGTGATCGACTCCTCGGCCGCCTTCACGAGTTCGACGTCCTCGTAGCCACGCTGGGTGAGCCACTCCAGTACGCCTTCGACCAGGATGTCGGGGACGGACGCGCCGGAGGTGACACCGACCGTGGAGACCCCTTCGAGCCATGCCTCGTCGATCTCTTCGGCGAAGTCGACCAAGTGGGCGGAGGATGCGCCTGCGCCGAGGGCGACCTCGACCAGTCGCACGGAGTTCGACGAGTTCTTGGAGCCGACCACGATCACCAGGTCCGCTTCGGCGCCCATCTGCTTGACGGCGATCTGACGGTTCTGAGTGGCGTAGCAGATGTCGTCGCTGGGCGGGGAGATCAGCTGGGGGAACTTCTCCTTCAGCCGGTCCACGGTCTCCATCGTCTCGTCGACCGAGAGGGTGGTCTGGGAGAGCCAGACGACCTTCGACTCGTCGCGGACCTCGACCTTGGCGACGTCGTCCGGGCCGTCGACGAGCGTGATGTGGTCCGGGGCCTCGCCGGAGGTGCCGATGACCTCTTCATGGCCTTCGTGACCGATCAGGAGGATGTCGTAGTCCTCGTTGGCGAACCGGACGGCCTCCTTGTGCACCTTGGTGACCAGGGGGCAGGTGGCGTCGATGGTCGCGAGCTGGCGGCCGGCCGCCTCTTCGTGGACGACGGGTGCGACCCCGTGCGCGGAGAACATGACGATGGAGCCTTCGGGGACCTCCGCCGTCTTGTCGACGAAGATCGCGCCCTTCTTCTCCAGGGTCTGGACGACGTATTTGTTGTGGACGATCTCGTGGCGAACGTAGATCGGTGAGCCGTACTGCTCAAGCGCCTTCTCGACGGCGATCACGGCACGATCCACTCCCGCGCAGTAGCCACGGGGCGCGGCGAGCAGGACGCGGCGGGCAAGAGGCGTAGCAGTCATGCCCCCCATCGTAAGGCCGCTCAGAACAGGCGGGAGATCACCACCCGGGCCAAGACTGGTGTGCGGACGGGCGACGGACGGAGGGCCGGATGGGTACGGCGGGAGTCTCTGCGGCTGGCGGAGGGGGTCGGGACGCGGGCGGGGCGGGTGCGGACGGCGCGCCCGGGCAGGACCCGAACGGCGGCGGTGAGCTGCGGCGCACCCTGGGATTTCGCGATCTCGTCGTCTACGGATTGCTGTTCATCGCGCCCATGGCCCCGGTCGGTGTGTTCGGCACGCTGGACGCCCGCTCGCACGGTGCCGTGGCCCTGGTCTACGTGGTCGCCACCGTCGCGATGGGCTTCACGGCGGTGAGCTACGCGCAGATGGTGCGGGTCGCGCCTCGGGCCGGGTCGGTCTACACGTACGCGCGCAAGGGCCTCAGCGACGGGGCGGGCTTCATCGCCGGCTGGATGATGATGCTCGACTATCTGCTGATCCCGGCGGTCGCGTATCTGTTCTCGGGGATCGCGATGGAAGCCCTGGTGCCGGGGGTCGACCGGTGGGTGTGGACGTTGATCGCGGTCGTGGTGACCACGCTGCTGAACCTCTGGGGGGTTCGGGCCGCCGCCCGGGTGGGGTTCGCCGTGCTCGCGATGGAGATCGTGGTGTTGGTGGTCTTCGTCGTCTCGGCGGTGGTGGTGCTGGCGCGGGACGGTGCCCAGCGCGGCTGGCTGTCGCCTTTCACCGGGGACGGGGACTTCTCGCTGGCGGCGGTGTTGGGGGCGGTGTCGGTGGCCGTGCTGTCCTATCTGGGGTTCGACGCGATCGTGTCCTTCGCTGAGGAGGTGACGGGCGGGTCGCGCAAGGTGGCTCGGGCGGTGTTGTTCTGTCTGGTGCTCGCGGGGGTGCTGTTCATCGTGCAGACCTATCTCGCGGCCCTGCTGGAGCCGGTGTCGTCGGCGGAGTTGGCGGCGGACCCGGCCAAGCAGGGGGCGGCGTTCTATGTCGCGGTGGATGCCTCGGTCGGGAGCTGGTTGCACGATCTGATCGCGCTGAGCAAGGCGATCGGTGCCGCTTTCGCCGCGTTGGCCGGGCAGGCGGCTGCGGGGCGGCTGCTGTTCGCGATGGCGCGTGATCGCAGATTGCCCCGGGGTCTGGCGCGTACGGGGTCGGGGGTGCCGCGGGTCGCGCTGCTGCTGGCGGCCGTGGTGACGTTGGTGGCCGCTGTCTGGGCGGCGCGTCGGGACGACGGCCTCGACCATCTGGTGTCGGTGGTGGATATCGGGGCGCTGACGGCGTTCGTGTTGCTGCACGCGAGCGTGGTGGGCTGGTTCGTGGTGCAGCGTGGTGGTGGGGCGGGAGAATTCGCCTGGGGCCGGCATGTAGTGGTGCCGGTGGTCGGGTCGGCGATCCTGATCGCGGTGATGGCCAAGGCGGCGGGATCGGCGCAGGTGGTGGGCGCGGCATGGTTGGCGGTGGGGCTGGTGGTGCTGGCCGTGCGCTGGGCTCGAACCCAACGCACCTGACGCACCTGACGCACCTGACGCACCTGACGCACCTGACGCACCTGCCAAACCGGCCGGCCCGAGCACTGGGGCCGCACCGAACGGGTGTCGATCCGGTCGGCGTGGCCTCTCCCCCCGCAAGTTCGGCGGGCCACGGGCAACGGTCCCGATCGGTCGAGGCGGGGGACGTTGTCGGAGCCGGCCGATACGCTCGTTCGCATGGCTTTGAACACATCTCCCGACGCCCCCCTCCCCGTCGGCGAGGTGTCCCGGCTCATCGGCGGATGGATCGACCGGCTGGGTGCGATCTGGGTCGAGGGCCAGATCACCCAGCTCTCCCGGCGCCCCGGGCAGGGCGTGGTCTTCATGACCCTGCGTGACCCGTCGTACGACATCTCCGTGGCCGTCACCTGCTACCGGCAGGTCTTCGACGCGGTGGCCGATGTCGTCTCCGAGGGGGCGCGGGTCGTGGTGCACGCGAAACCCGAGTGGTACGCGCCGCGGGGGCAGCTGTCATTGCGGGCGGTGGAGATCAAACCTGTCGGGATCGGTGAGCTGCTCGCCCGGTTGGAGCAGTTGAAGCGGGCGCTGGGCGGGGAGGGCCTGTTCGCCGTCGATCGGAAGAAGGCGTTGCCGTTCCTGCCCCATCGGGTGGGGTTGGTGTGCGGGCGGGCGTCCGCGGCCGAGCGCGATGTCCTGGAGAACGCCCGGCGGCGCTGGCCCGCGGTCCGGTTCGAGGTGCGCAATGTGGCCGTGCAGGGGATCCATGCGGTCACCCAGGTGATCGAGGCGGTTCAGGAGCTGGACCGGGACCCCGCGGTGGACGTGATCATCGTGGCGCGCGGCGGTGGCAGTGTGGAGGACCTGCTCCCGTTCTCGGATGAACAACTGGTCCGTGCCGTCTTCGCGTGCCGTACGCCGGTGGTGTCCGCGATCGGGCACGAGCCGGACTCGCCGCTGCTGGATCTCGTCGCCGACCTGCGGGCCTCCACACCGACCGATGCCGCCAAGAAGGTGGTGCCGGATGTGGGCGAGGAGTTGGAGCGGGTGCGCCAGTTGCGGGACCGGGCGCTGCGGACGGTCCGTGGGCTGTTGGAGCGCGAGGAGCGCGGTCTGGCCCATGCGCTGGGACGGCCGGCCATGGAGCGGCCCCACCGGATGGTGGACGAGCGGGAGGCCGAGGTGGATGCGCTGGTGGCGCGCAGTCGACGGGTGCTCGGGCATCTCCTGGACCGTGCGGAGTCCGAGCTTTCCCACACCCGGGCGCGGGTGGTCTCGCTCTCTCCGGCGGCCACGCTGGAGCGGGGGTATGCGGTGCTTCAGCGTGCCGATGGTGCGGTGGTGCGTGCGCCGGGCGAGGTGGGCGGAGGGGAAGAGTTGCGGGCTCGGGTCTTCGAGGGCGAGTTCGCGGTGCGGGTCGTGGAGTGAGGCCCGCGGGCTGCGCCATCGGGGCGGAGCCCGCCCCAGGTGAGCAGGGCCGGTGCGGGGAGCGCATCGAGCACGGGCCAAGCGGTCCATGGGCTTCGACGGGCTCGTATGGACGGTGGAACAGGACCTCGGGTCCGGGATCTAAGGGTGGTTGGCATGGCTGCGAAGACGGATGAAGCGGCGCTGGGCTATGAGCAGGCGCGGGACGAGTTGATCGAGGTGGTGCGCCGGCTGGAGGCGGGGGGCACGACGCTGGAGGAGTCATTGGCGCTCTGGGAGCGGGGCGAGGAGCTGGCCAAGGTCTGCCGCCGTTGGCTGGAGGGTGCCCGGGCTCGGCTGGATGCCGCGCTGGCAGGTCCCGAGTCGGACGAGGGTGACGCCGAAAACGACTAAAAGCCCTGGTGAGGGGTGCGCGGGGCCGCAGCGGGCGGGTGAGGGTCGTCACAACCAAGCCATTAGTTGAAATTTAATGTATTCGGCTACGGTTATGCCCGGTCGTACACCCCCACGAGCACCGAAAGGCACTCCGAGCATGAGCATCGTCCTTGACCCCACCGCCCAGGACCTCCTCTTCCGCGAGGCACGCACTGCCAACACCTTCACCGACGAGCCGGTGACCGATGAGCAGATCCAGGCGATCTACGACCTGGTCAAGTTCGGACCGACCGCCTTCAACCAGAACCCCCTGCGGGTGGTCCTGGTGCGCTCCGCGGAGGCCCGTGAGCGCCTGGTCCCCCACATGTGGGAGGGCAACCAGGACAAGACCGGCACCGCTCCGCTCGTGGCGATCCTCGCCGCCGACAATGAGTTCCACGAGGAGCTCCCGTCCCTGCTGCCGCACTTCCCGCAGGCCAAGGACGTCTTCTTCGCCGAGCGTCCGGTTCGTGAGGAGGCGGCCAGCCTGAACGCCGCGCTCCAGGCCGCGTACTTCATCGTCGGCGTCCGTGCGGCGGGTCTTGCCGCGGGCCCGATGACCGGCTTCGACTTCTCCAGCGTCCAAAAGGAGTTCCTGGACGCCGACCACACCCCGCTCATGATCGTCAACATCGGCAAGCCCGGTGAGGACGCCGCCTTCCCGCGCTCGCCGCGACTGGCCTACAACGACGTGGTCACCACGGTCTGACCAGGCTCCCGAGCATGAAAGGGCCGCCGCACCCCTGCTGGGTGCGGCGGCCCTTTCATGTGTAGGGGCGGGCCGGTCAGGCGGCGCCCACGGGCTTGGGGGTCTTCACCTTGAGCGCGGCTGCCATCTCGGCGAGCCGGTCGAACGGGGCGGTGCCGGTGACCACGGTCGTCGCGCCCTTGCCCGCGCGCACCAGGGCGTCGTACTTGGGCCCCTCCCAGATCTGCCAGCTCTCGCCGTTGACCTGCCGGGTCCGGCCGGTGTCCTCGGCGTGATGGGTGACCCGTCCGACGTACTTCTTGAACGGCGCGGTCGACTGCTCCACGGCGACGTACTCGCGCTTCGGGTCCAGGAACCCGAGGTGCCAGGCGTTGGAGTCACTCCGGTTGTAGGTCACCGAAGTGGGCTTCCACGCCTTCGGCAGACCCTGGGGCGCGACCACCGGGTAGGGCGCCGCGCGTTGGGCGGTCACCAACTCGATCGAGTAGTCGACCCGCTTGATCGGGTCCTTCGTATCGTCACGGGGGATGAAGATGTACGTCACACCGACGACGGCCCCGATGACCACCATCGAGAGCACCATGTCCCGAACCGTCTGCTTGCCTCGCATACCTGCCACGCACACCATCGTCGCATCCGTGGTCGGCGCTCAAACGTGGGCCCCACTGCTCATTTTATCGACGTACAGATAGAGTCACAGCACCCTCTATATCCGGCCGTCGTCGTACAGAAAGGTGCGCTCCGATGACCGAGCACAATCTGCCGTCCCAGCTGGAGGTCTCGCCCGAGGCCCCCGATCGCAACCTCGCCCTGGAGCTGGTCAGGGTCACCGAGGCCGCCGCCATGGCCGCGGGCCGATGGGTCGGACGCGGTGACAAGAACGGCGCGGACGGTGCGGCCGTCAAGGCCATGCGGACCCTCGTCCACACCGTGTCGATGAACGGCATCGTCGTCATCGGTGAAGGTGAGAAGGACGAAGCCCCGATGCTCTTCAACGGCGAGCGCATCGGTGATGGCACTGGTGCCGAGTGCGACATCGCCGTGGACCCGATCGACGGCACGACCCTGACCGCCCGGGGCATGCCGAACGCCATCGCCGTTCTCGCGGCGGCCGACCGCGGCGCCATGTTCGACCCGTCCGCGGTCTTCTACATGGACAAACTCGTCACCGGCCCGGAAGCCGCCGACTTCGTCGACATCAACGCCCCCGTGTCGGTGAACATCCGCCGCGTCGCCAAGGCGAAGCGGTCATCGCCCGAGGACGTGACGGTCGTCATCCTGGACCGCCCGCGCCACGAGAGCATCGTGAAGGAGATCCGGGAGACCGGCGCACGCATCAAGTTCATCTCCGACGGCGATGTGGCCGGCGCGATCATGGCCGTACGGGAGGGTACGGGCGTCGACATGCTCATGGGCGTGGGCGGTACGCCGGAAGGCATCATCACCGCCTGTGCGATCAAGTGTCTCGGCGGCACGATCCAGGGCAAGCTCTGGCCCAAGGACGAAGCCGAGCGCCAGAAGGCCCTGGACGCCGGCCATGACCTCGACCGGGTGCTCGCCACCGACGACCTCGTGCGCGGGGACAATGTCTTCTTCGTCGCCACCGGCATCACGGACGGGGAGTTGCTGCGCGGGGTGCGGTACCGCGCGGAGACCGCCACCACGCAGTCGCTCGTCATGCGGTCCAAGTCGGGCACGATCCGCCAGATCGACTCCACCCACCGGCTGTCCAAGCTGCGCGCGTACAGCCAGATCGACTTCGACCGCGCGCAGTAGTTGAAAACGATGCAGTAGTTCAAACCAGTGCAGTAGTCCAGACCGATGCAGTAGTTCAGGCCGAGACGCAGTAGTGCGACTGCGGTTCGACCACACATCGTGAGTGGCATTCGGTCGCTGCCGACACCGCCGGCCCCATCGCGAGCAGGGGCGCCCCCAACCATTCCCAGGGGTGCCCCTGAGCCGGTGTTCGCAGACCGTACGGCCCAGATCACGCGCAGGGGGAAGGCACTCCAAGCTCATCCCGTAGGGCGTTCACCGGGTGTCGGGTCTCTCAGCGACACCAGTGGGCGCGTACGAGGGGGTCAGCCGGCGAAGCGTCCGTCCTCGCGGTGCCGGGCGACCGTGGGCCCGGCGCTCCCGCTTCCCGCTCAAGCCGCGGACTGTGACTTCTTGGTCTCCACGTCCCGCCGCCTGCGCCGGGCGAGCACCACCCGCCGCTCAGCCGCGGTCAGTCCGCCCCACACTCCGTAGGGCTCGGGCTGGAGCAGCGCGTGCTCCCGACACTCGACCATCACCGGGCAGCGCCCGCAGACCCTCTTCGCGGCCTCTTCGCGCGACAGCCGTGCGGCCGTGGGCTCCTTGGAGGGTGCGAAGAACAGTCCGGCCTCGTCCCGACGGCACACCGCCTCCGCATGCCAGGGGCCGTCCTGGTCTTCCCGAGCGGGCGCACGCTGAGGCGGTACAGCGGCCACCTGCAAGGACTGGTACGGCAGTTGCAGCACGGTCTACTCCTGACGACGGCTTCGCGAGCGAGAGACGATGCAGCTCTCCCTACCCGCTGTGCGCACGCCTATGCACTGAGTGGCATCGAGTTCCACCTCCGCGGAAGCCCACACAGCCGTTCGCGACCGAAATCCAGCCAGGGGCTTGACACCTGCGGTCAGCCGCTGGGCACAGAGGGATTGCGACCGGGGCGTCACCGTGCAGACGGGACTGCCAGACCCTGCCTAGCCCAGGAACTTCTTCAGGCGGTGCTGGAGGTCGGAGACCCGACGGCCCCGCTTCGCCTTCGCCTCGACATTGCCGAAGACCGAGTATCCGTTGACGACGACCACGGGGGCCTCAGGGTCCGCGGCCTCCAGGCCGCGGACCTCGAAGTTGCCGAAGATGCCACTGCCGTTGCCGCGCAACGTGATGTTCTCGGGCACGCGCACTTCAACATTGCCGAAAATCGATGTTGCATTGATCACTGTCACCCGCTGCTGGAACAACGCCTGCGTGAGGTCGATCTCCACGCTGCCGAACAGGGAGAAGGCGTTGGTGCGACGGCCGACCCGCCAGCGGCCCTTGCGGGTGGAGCTGGAGAACACGGCGATCAGGTTCTCCGTCTCGCCCGTCGGGTCTTCGGGCCCGTAGGAGTAGCCGGCCGCCTCGGAGCCCTTGCGCGTGGTGGGCAGGTCCTGCACCAGCGGCTGGAGTTCACCGACGGTCTTGGCGCGGTAGACCGCGTCGATCCGCTCGGAATGCTCCTCGGCGTCCAACCGCCCTTCGGCCAGGGCGTCCCGGAGGATGTCGGCGATCCGGTCGCGATCCGCGTCGGATGCGCGGATCGCACCGGGCGCGCTCGGGGCAACGCCGCGCTCCGCTGGGACGGCGGGCTTCTGGGGGTGCTTTTCGAGGTCCACGGGACAAGGGTAGCTAAACGCGATAGATCGCGACTAGGGGCAACACCGTTCCGAGGTCGATGAACGGCACTCTGCCAGCGCTTTCTCTACTGAGCCTTACCTCACCAGAAGTCGCGTCGGACCGCGTTCTACGCTGGAGGGCGCGCCGCCGACGGAGGCTGCGTCGCTGCCCGCCGAGTGAGGAATGGCCGCAATGTCTCTAGTCCCCCGCCCATCCAGCCCGGCGTTCGCCTACACCGACCTGCTCCCCCTGGGAGAGGACACCACGTCCTATCGACGGGTGACCGCCGAGGGCGTCTCCACCTTCGAGGCCGACGGACGGACGTTCCTCAAGGTCGAGCCGGAAGCCCTGCGCCGGCTCGCCGCCGAGGCGATGCACGACATTTCACACTATCTGCGGCCGGCGCACCTGGCGCAGCTGCGACGGATCGTGGACGACCCCGAGGCGTCGTCCAACGACAAGTTCGTCGCGCTGGACCTGCTCAAGAACGCCAACATCGCCGCCGCGGGCGTGCTGCCCATGTGCCAGGACACCGGTACGGCGATCGTGATGGGGAAGCGCGGTCAGAACGTCCTGACCGAGGGCCGGGACGAGGAGGCGCTGTCGCTCGGCGTCTTCGACGCGTACACCAAGCTCAATCTGCGCTACTCGCAGATGGCACCGCTGACCATGTGGGAGGAGAAGAACACCGGCTCCAACCTCCCGGCGCAGATCGAGCTCTACGCGAGCGACGGCGGCGCGTACAAGTTCCTCTTCATGGCCAAGGGCGGCGGTTCGGCGAACAAGTCCTTCCTCTACCAGGAGACCAAGGCCGTCCTGAACGAGTCCTCCATGATGAAGTTCCTGGAGGAGAAGATCCGCTCGCTGGGCACGGCCGCGTGTCCCCCGTACCACCTGGCGATCGTGGTCGGCGGTACGTCGGCGGAGTTCGCGCTGAAGACAGCGAAGTACGCCTCCGCGCACTATCTGGACGAACTGCCATCCGAGGGCTCCCCCACCGGGCACGGCTTCCGGGACAAGGAGCTGGAGGAGAAGGTCTTCGAGCTGACGCAGAAGATCGGCATCGGGGCGCAGTTCGGCGGCAAGTACTTCTGCCACGACGTCCGGGTCGTACGACTGCCGCGGCACGGTGCCTCGCTGCCCGTGGCCATCGCGGTGTCCTGTTCGGCGGACCGACAGGCCGTGGCGAAGATCACTGCCGATGGTGTCTTCCTGGAGCAGTTGGAGACCGACCCCGCGCGGTTCCTGCCGGACACCACCGATGATCACCTCGCCGACGCCGACGTCGTGCGCGTCGACCTCAACCGCCCGATGGACGACGTGCTCGCCGAGCTGACGAAGTACCCGGTCAAGACCCGTCTGTCGCTCACCGGCCCGCTGGTGGTCGCCCGTGACATCGCCCACGCGAAGATCAAGGAACGACTGGACGCGGGCGAGGAGATGCCGCAGTACCTGAAGGACCACCCGGTGTACTACGCGGGCCCGGCGAAGACCCCCGAGGGGTACGCATCCGGTTCCTTCGGGCCGACGACCGCGGGCCGGATGGACTCGTACGTGGAGCAGTTCCAGGCCGCGGGCGGCTCGAAGGTGATGCTGGCGAAGGGCAATCGCTCCCGGCAGGTCACCGAGGCGTGCGGCGCGCACGGCGGCTTCTACCTGGGATCGATCGGTGGGCCTGCGGCGCGGCTGGCGCAGGACTGCATCAAGAAGGTCGAGGTCGTCGAGTACGAGGAGTTGGGGATGGAGGCCGTGTGGCGGATCGAGGTGGAGGACTTCCCGGCGTTCATCGTGGTCGACGACAAGGGGAACGACTTCTTCACCGAGCCGGCTCCGGCTCCGACCTTCACGTCGATCCCGGTACGCGGACCGGGTCTTTAGGGTCGGGGTCTCTAGGGTCGTCGGGGTCTATGGGGTCGGGGTCTTCAGGGCCGGGCGGGGTCGCCCCGGCAGGGGCCACGGCCCCGGCCTTCACTACGGGTGCCCCGACGCCCGTCGCGGAACGACCCTGTAGCTCAGCGCGCGCTGTGGGTCGGTCGCGCCCCCGTGTCGGGCGCTCGGGTTTTTGCGCTCGGGTATTTACTGGTCGGTAAACGCAGCGGGGAATAGCCGGAACCGGACAACCGCTCACCTATCCGCGGGGGACCGCGCCCGGCGGGCCCCCAGAGCTGGAGGTACCGTCCCGATGACCGACGCCGCCGACCACCGCATCGAGCGCGATTCCATGGGCGAGGTGCGGGTGCCCGTGGACGCCAAGTGGCGCGCCCAGACCCAGCGGGCACTGGAGAACTTCCCCATCTCGGGGCAGCGGCTGGAGCGCGCGCACATTGAGGCCCTGGCCCGGATCAAGGCGGCTGCCGCCGAGGTCAACGCCGAACTCGGAGTGCTCGACAAGGACATCGCGCGGGCGATCGTGGATGCGGCGGCGGAGGTCGCCGACGGGCGGTGGGACGACCACTTCCCCGTCGATGTCTTCCAGACCGGCTCCGGCACCTCGTCGAACATGAACACCAACGAGGTGCTGGCCACGCTCGCGGGTGAGCGCCTGGGGCGCCCGGTCCACCCGAACGACCATGTGAACGCCTCCCAGTCGTCCAACGACGTCTTCCCCTCCTCCATCCACATCGCGGCCACCGCGGCCGTCACCGCCGATCTGATCCCGGCCCTGGAGCACCTGGCGGCGTCGCTGGAGCGCAAGTCGGTCGAGTTCTCCGAGGTGGTCAAGTCCGGGCGCACGCATCTGATGGACGCCACGCCCGTCACGCTGGGCCAGGAGTTCAGCGGCTATGCGGCACAGGTCCGCTACGGGGTGGAGCGGCTGGTATCGGCGCTGCCGAGGCTGGCCGAACTGCCCCTCGGGGGGACCGCGGTGGGCACCGGCATCAACACCCCGCCCGGGTTCTCCGCGGCCGTGATCGCCGAGGTCGCACGGTCCACGGGGCTTCCGCTGACTGAGGCCCGGGACCACTTCGAGGCGCAGGGCGCCCGGGACGCCCTGGTGGAGACCTCCGGCCAGTTGCGCACGATCGCCGTGTCCCTCACCAAGATCGCCAACGATCTGCGCTGGATGGCCAGCGGCCCACGCACCGGATTGGCCGAAATCAATCTGCCCGATCTCCAGCCGGGTTCTTCGATCATGCCGGGCAAGGTCAATCCGGTGATCCCCGAGGCCGTGTTGATGGTCGCGGCCCAGGTGATCGGCAACGACACCACGGTCACGGTCGCGGGTGCGGCCGGCAATTTCGAACTGAACGTGATGCTGCCGGTGCTGGCCCGCAATCTGCTGGAGTCGGTGCGCCTGCTGGCCAATGCGTCCCGGTTGCTCGCCGACCGCACGGTCGACGGCATCACCGCCAATGTCGAACGGGCCAGGGAGTACGCCGAGTCGTCGCCGTCCGTGGTCACCCCGCTCAACAAGTACATCGGGTACGAGGAGGCGGCGAAGGTCGCCAAGAAGTCGCTCGCGGAGCGCAAGACCATCCGCGAAGTCGTCCTGGAGTCCGGGTACGTGGACCGCGGGGCGCTGACGCTGGAGCAGTTGGACGAGGCGCTCGACGTGTTGCGGATGACCCGGCCCTGAGGGCTGTTCCCAGCCGGCTGGTCGGCCCGCCCGGGCGCGCCGTTGTGAAGATCCGGTACGGACAGGTGTGCCGTACTCCTAAAATCTGCTCATGACAGGCACGGAACGCATTGAACGCTGGAGCCCCGGAGACCACATCCTCTGGCGCTATCGCGGCCATGCCCCGGACCTGGCGGGTCATTACGGGGTGGACATCTGCCGCCCCGTCACCGTCGTCCAGGACACCGCCGATGTGCTGGCCGTGTGGATGGCTCCGGGTACGGAGTGCGTGAAGCCGGTGCTCGTGGACGGCACCCCCGTCCACGAACAGCCGCTCGCCACCCGCTACACGGCTCCGCGCACGGTCAAGCGCGACCACTGGTTTGGCACAGGTGTGCTCAAGTTGGCCCGACCGGGCGAACCCTGGTCGGTCTGGCTGTTCTGGGAGCCGGGCTGGCGGTTCAAGAACTGGTACGTGAACCTGGAGGAGCCGCGGACCCGTTGGGCGGACGGCATCGACTCCGAGGATCACTTCCTGGACATCTGCGTCTATCCCGACCGCAGTTGGCGCTGGGAGGACGAGGACGAGTTCGACCAGGCGCAGCGGGTGGGTCTGATGGAAGCCCAGAAGGCCGTGCAGGTCAGGGCCGCGGGGCTGGCCGCCGTGGAGGTCATCAACGCCTGGGGGGCGCCGTTCTCCGAGGGATGGGAGCACTGGCGTCCCGATCCCGGCTGGCGGGTGCCGGAACTACCGGCCGACTGGGACCGTACGGCCGCCAGGCTGGCCTTTTGACGGTGGCGGGCCGTCGGACTTCGTCGGACGGGCGCAGGGGGCAACCGCGGCCGTGGCGAGCGTCCGCGTACCCCGACCCCGACCACCGCGAGTGCCGTGATGTCCCGAAAAGGACTAAACGATACAGAATCCGCAGAAGTCTCCGAAGACCCACAAGGTTCTCGGGTCCCTCACGTTCCGACGCTCCCGACGGCAGGGCGGAGGTCCGCCCCCTCGCCCTCGGCAGCCGCCCCGCACCGCTCCGGCTGAGTTTGCCGGTGCGGGGTGACTTCAACGGGTGCACCTTGGAGGGGCATGATGGTCCCGCGGGTGTGTCGGTCACCCGTCCCGCAAGATGTCGGACTCCGGTCCCTGAACACACTCCGGCGCATACGAGGCCATGAGACTCTTGATACGCCCCCTGGGGGCAAACGTAGGATCGTCGTCCGCAGGGCTGCATCGTTCGGAACCAACCTGTAACTCTTCGGCGCAGCGCACGACCTGACCGTAAGTCACCAAGTCGCCACAAGTTTCTTCTAGGGGGTGGAGCCGTGCCGGATGCCCGCCACCCTGTCGACGCCACCTGTAGAGCGGGTACACCGCCTCACGAGGCGTTCGCATCGCACACCCGGCCCAGACGGACGGAAGCCCACGCGTGACGGAGCAGCCAACCTCCCACGAAGGCCGCCAGCCCTTGGCTGCGAGGCCCCAGGAACGCACCCGGCCGCGGGCGGATTCGGCCGGTTCACCGGCCGTGCCCGCCCCGGCCGCCCCCTCCGTCGTCCCCGCGCCCAACGGCCCGCCGGCCGATATGCAGGACCTGGCGGCAACCGCGCGGCGCGAGGGTGACCGGCTGCGCTTCACCGGCGCAGCGACCCGCAGGATCGCTCGTGGCATAGACCTCGACGAGATCGTGCTGGGGCTGTGTCGAGCGACAGTGCCCACGTTCTCGGACGCGATCCTGGTCTTCCTCCGCGACCCGCTCCCCGTCGGTGACGAGCGCCCGGTCGCGCCGTTCGTGTTGCGACTGCGGCGAACCGACCGGCTGCGTTTAGCCGAAGACAGCGGTGACTTCAGCACCTCGGCGCTGCTCGCCGGAGTCACCGGCACCTCCTTGTCCGCCTCGTCGCTCACCTCGCCCTCCGTCGACCCGCACACCGATCTCACACCCGCATCAGAGCTGTGCGAGGTGCGGCCCGGTGGTGCGCTGTCGGAGGTGTTGCGCGGGGTGCGGCCCGTCTTCGGCGACTCCGCAGCGGCCCGGGCCGCCCTGCCCGAACTGCTCGGCGCCGACCGGACCGTCCCGAACGGACACCGCGCGATACTCGCCCCGCTGCGTGGACGTCGGCGGGTGATCGGTGCTGCGGTCTTCGTCCGACGCCCCGACCGGCCCGCCTTCGAGCCGAACGATCTGCTGGTCGCAGCGCAACTGGCCACGCACACGGCACTCGGCATCGACAAGGCCGTGCTGTACGGGCGGGAGGCGTACATCGCCGACGAGCTCCAGCGCACGATGCTGCCGGACTCGCTGCCCCAGCCGACCGGGGTGCGTCTCGCGTCCCGCTATCTGCCCGCGGCGGAGACCGCGCGGGTCGGTGGCGACTGGTACGACGCCATCCCGCTGCCCGGCAGTCGGGTGGCACTGGTGGTGGGCGATGTCATGGGGCACTCGATGACATCGGCGGCGATCATGGGTCAGCTGCGGACCACCGCACAGACCCTGGCCGGTCTTGACCTGCCGCCGCAGGAAGTGCTGCACCACCTGGACGAGCAGGCGCAGCGGCTCGGTACGGACCGGATGGCGACCTGCATGTACGCGGTCTACGACCCGGTCTCGCACCGGATCACCATCGCCAACGCCGGCCATCCGCCACCCGTGCTGCTCCATCTGGGTGGCCGGGCCGAAGTGCTGCGGGTTCCGCCCGGGGCGCCGATCGGTGTGGGCGGGGTGGACTTTGAGGCCGTGGAGTTGGACGCACCGGCGGGGGCGACCCTGCTGCTCTACACGGACGGTCTGGTCGAGTCCCGGCTGCGGGACGTGTGGACGGGCATCGAGCAGCTCCGGGAGCGGCTGGCCGCGACCGCCCAGCTGACCGGTCCCGACCATTCGCCGCCGCTGGAAGCGCTCTGCGACGACGTCCTGGACATGCTGGGGCCGGGCGACCGGGACGACGACATCGCGCTGCTCGCAGCCCGTTTCGACGGGATCGCGCCGAGTGATGTCGCCTACTGGTTCCTGGAGCCGGAGGACGCCGCCCCGGGCCGGGCCCGTCGTCTGGCTCGCCGGGCACTGTCCCGCTGGGGGCTGGAGGAGCTCAGCGACGCGGTGGAGCTGCTGGTCAGCGAGGTGGTGACCAATGCCGTGCGCTATGCGGAACGCCCGGTGACCCTGCGGCTGCTCCGGACGGACGTCCTACGCTGCGAGGTCGGCGACGACTCTCCGCAGCTGCCCCGACAGCGTCGGGCACGGGACACGGACGAGGGTGGACGCGGGCTGTTCCTGGTGAACCGACTGGCGCGGCGCTGGGGTGCCACCCGGCTCTCCAGCGGCAAGGTGGTCTGGTTCGAACTGCCGACCCGGGCCTGAGTCGTCCCGTGGTGTCGATCAGGGCCGCATCCCCGGCTGGGGGTGCGGCCCTGATTCGTTGCCAGCGGGCGCCGTGCTCCGTCGCCGGCAACGGTCGTCGTGGCCGTCTTTCACCATCTCGACCGTCGCCGGGTGGCCCGAACGGGCGGTGTGCGCGTACGGCCGTCATCCGATCGGGTTCGGGGCCGGGGTGCGAAGGCGACGAGCGGGCGGTTCCCGGCGTACGCACTGCGCTGACCGGGCGGCGATGACGGGGGCGAATCCCGATAAAAGTTGCCGACGAAGTGTCGGCGGAGTTGACTGGGGCACACGGCCGAAGCGACCACACCCTCATCCCCCATGCCCCGGGAGGACGCTCGTGACCGAGACATCGCCCAAAGCTCCCTACACGACCAACAACGCCGGTATCCCGGTGGAGAGCGACGAGCACTCGCTCACCGTCGGCCCTGCGGGGCCGATCCTGCTCCAGGACCACTATCTGATCGAGAAGATGGCCCAGTTCAATCGGGAGCGGGTCCCCGAACGGGTGGTGCACGCCAAGGGATCGGGAGCGTACGGCTTCTTCGAGGTCACCCATGACGTCAGCCAGTTCACCAAGGCGGACCTCTTCCAACCGGGGAAGCGCACCGACATGCTGGCCCGGTTCTCGACGGTCGCCGGTGAGCTGGGTTCGCCCGACACCTGGCGCGACCCGCGCGGATTCGCGCTGAAGTTCTACACCGAGCACGGCAACTACGACATGGTCGGCAACAACACGCCGGTCTTCTTCGTGCGTGACCCGATCAAGTTCCAGGACTTCATCCGTTCGCAGAAGCGGCACCCGGCGACCGGGCTGCGCAACAACGAGATGCAGTGGGACTTCTGGACGCTCTCGCCTGAGAGCGCCCACCAGGTCACCTGGCTGATGGGTGACCGCGGCATCCCCCGCTCCTACCGGTTCATGAACGGCTACAGCTCGCACACGTATATGTGGGTCAACGCCGGCGGTGAGCGGTTCTGGGTGAAGTACCACTTCAAGACCGACCAGGGCATCGAGTTCCTCACTCAGGACGAGGCCGATGAGCTGGCCGGGCACGACGGGGACAAGCACCGCCGGGACCTGTACGAGGCGATCGAGTCCGGGGACGCTCCGACCTGGAGCCTAAAGGTGCAGATCATGCCCTTCGAGGACGCGCCGGACTACCGGTTCAACCCGTTCGACCTGACGAAGGTGTGGCCGCACGGCGACTACCCCTTGATCGACGTGGGCCGGATGGTGCTGAACAAGAACCCCGATGACTACTTCGTCCACATCGAGCAGGCGGCCTTCGAGCCGTCGAACCTGGTGCCCGGAATCGGCCCGTCACCGGACAAGATGCTGCTCGGACGGCTGTTCTCGTACCCGGACACCCATCGCTACCGGATCGGTCCGAACTACGCGCAACTGCCGCCGAACCGGCCGCACTCCGCGGTGAACTCCTACGCCAAGGACGGTCCGATGCGGTACGTGCCGTCGAACGCCTCGATGCCGTACGCGCCGAACTCCTTCGGCGGGCCGGCCGCGGACGTGGACCGCTTCGGCGATCCGGCGGGCTGGGCGACGGCGGGCGACATGGTCCGCGAGGCGACCAGGCTGCACCGGGAGGACGACGACTGGGGCCAGGCGGGCACCCAGGTCCGTGAGGTGCTCGACGACGCGGCGCGCGACCGGCTGGTGGCGAATGTGTCCGGGCATCTGCTCCAGGGGGTGTCCCGGCCGATCCTGGACCGCGCCTTCCAGTACTGGCGCAACATCGACAAGGGGATCGGCGACCGGATCGCCAACAAGGTGAACGGCGGCTGAGCTCCCTGCCTGAACGACCGTGACGGTGGCACCCGGCTCTCCGGCCGGGTGCCACCGTCATGCCTCATTCGCGGGAGCCGCTGCCCTCGCTGCCCTGGGTGGGCCGGCCGGACCTGCTGGGCCTGGGGTTGGGCTCCGTCGATCGGCTACTGCTGGTCGAGGGCTCGGGTTCCGCCTCGGACCTGCTCGGCGACGGCTTGTCGGACGATGGCTCGGGCTCCGGCTCCGAGCGGCTCGGCGACGGCTCGTCGGACGGCTCGGCCGACTCGCTCGGGGACGGACTCGACTCTTCCGACGGCGAGGGCTCCGGTTCAGGCTCGCTGCGGGCGGGCTCCTTGACCTCCAGGTCGAAGCGGGCGTCCGCGTCCTGGCCGAGCGCCTTGGCCGTGTACTCCTGCCAGATCCGGGCCGGAACGCCACCGCCGCCCGTGCGTCCGGGGCTGATGGTGTCGGTCAGGGTGACCCGGCCGGTGCCGTCCTGCTTCTCGCCGAACAGGGCGACTGCGGTGACGAGCTTGGGCGTGTAGCCAACGAACCAGGCGGCGAAGTTGTTCTCCGCGGTACCGGTCTTGCCTGCGGCGTCGTAATTGCCCTGAGCATTGCGGCCTGAGCCGTTGCGGACGACGTCCTCCATGGCGGAGGTGACGGTGTCGGCGGTGCCCCGGCTGACGACCTGGCGCCCGATCGGGTCCGCCAGGTCCGGCTTGCGCAACTGGTGCTTCGCCGACTTCAGGATGGTCGGTGTGACCTTCTTGCCGTGGTTGTCGAGCGTCGCGTACACCCCGGCCATGTCCCACGTCGACGCGTGCATGGTGCCGAGCGACATCGCGGGGCGCTCGGGCCAGTCCTTGCCGTCCCGCATTCCGAGGTCGAGGGCGGTCCGCTTGGTCTTGTCCGGCCCGACGTCGACGATCATCTGCGCATAGACGGAGTTGATCGAGCTGTTGGTGGCCTTCTGCACGGTGACCGGGCCCCAGTCGCGATCGTCCTCGTTCTCCGGGTTGAAGGGGGTGTCGCTGCCTTCGACGGGACGCTTGCTGGTGCCGTCGTACATGGTGTTGAGGCCGATCGGCTGCTCGTCCTGCGTCTTCGACTCGTTCTCCAGGGCGGAGGCGAGGACCACCGGCTTGAAGGTGGACGCCGGGGTGTAGTCACGGCGGGTGGCGTTGGAGAGCCAGTGCTCGGTGGCACCGACACCGCCGTAGAGCGCGACGACGGCACCGGTCTCGGGGTCGACGGAGGTGGCTCCGGCCTGGACGGTGGCGTCCTTCTTGTCGCCCTTGCGGTCGAGCTTGGCCTCCAACTCCTTCTGGACGGCCTTCTCCAATGCCTTCTGCCGCTTGCTGTCGACGGTGAGCGTGATCGTCCAACCGCCGGCCTTGATGTCCTCTTCGCTGACTCCCTGGCGGGCGAGTTCGGCGTTGGCGGCCTCGACGAGGTAGCCGGTCTGCCCCTCCATGCCGGGGGCTGCCTTCGGCGCCTTGGGCACGGGGAAGGTCAGCCGGTCGCGTTCGGCGGCGTCCAACCAGCCTTCCTCGACCATGTTGTTCAGGGTGTACCGCCAGCGCTCGCTGGCCAGCTTCTTGCCGGTGTCGGAGGCCACCGCCCAGTCGTACTGGCTGGGCGCCTGAAGCAGCGCGGCCAGATACGCGCCCTGTGCGAGGGTCAGTTTTCCGGCGTCGACGCCGTAGTACGCCTGGGCTGCGGCCTGGATTCCGTAGGCGCCCCGCCCGTAATAGCTGGTGTTGATGTACCCGGCGAGGATCTCGTCCTTGCTTCTCTTCTGGTCGACCTTGAGCGAGATCACCAGTTCCTTGAGCTTGCGGGTGAGCGTCTGGTCCTGGTCCAGGTAGTAGTTCTTGACGTACTGCTGGGTGATCGTGGAGCCACCCTGCTTGCCGCGGCCGGTCAAGGTGCTGACGAGTCCGCGGGTGGTGCCCTTGAGGTCGATCCCGTGGTCCTTGTGGAACGACTTGTTCTCCGCCGCGACAAAGGTGTAGCGCACGTCCTCGGGGATCTTCTCCAGCCCGATGATCTCGCGGTTGACCTTGCCGGTACGGGTCAGGATCTTGCCGTCGCTGTACTTGTAGACGTTGCTCTGCATCTCCGCGTGGGCGTTGGCGGTGGGCACCGGGACCAACAGGTAGACGACGAAGAAGGCGCCCGCGAGGAGCACGACGAGTCCCAGGAAGGTGCCCAGGACCTTCTTCCAGGTGAAGAAGCGTCGTATGCCCCGGGGCGCGGCGGCCCTTCTGGACTGGCGGGCGCCGGTTTCCCGCGCCCGTCGGGCTTCCGCTCGGCCCATCGCTCGTCCGCTCCGCTCTCGCTCGCTGTCGTCGGCGCCGGTCGGTCCGGCGGTGAACCGCTTCCGCCCGTGGGTCCGTCCGCCGGTGCCTGCCCGGAGGCTGGTCACCGGGTTCGTGCGGTGTCGATGCCTGGCGGTTGCCCGCGTTCCGCAGCACGAACCGCTTCGGATGCGTACCGCCCTGACGGCTGAATCCGGTTCTGGAAAATGCCGCCCGCAGGGGCTCGACCGCATGCAGGAAGCAGCTCAGAAAACTAGCACCGGCCGCTGTGACAAAGGTTTACCGATCCGGACTTTACGGACGTGACAAACAGCACCCCGTCCACTGGAACCGACTCCCGAGGGGTGTGCAGGGTTGCCCCGTTGGGTTAATGTGTAATCACTTAGCTAGCTGGAGCACATCACTCAGCGGATCCTTCCTGAAGAGACCGCTGCTCAGGGAGGGACCACTGAGGCGATGGCTCCGACCGTGACCGCCAGGTGGGGGCCGCGGCCGATCGGACAACGGACGACGGGGGAACCCATGAATGCCACGACCGCTCCACACATCGACGACGTACCGCAGATGCCCGCGCCACGCGTGCGCGAGTTCGCCGCCCACAGCATCGGCGGCGGCCTCGCACTCCTGCTGGGTCTGCTCGGCCTGGCCCTGGGCGTCCTCACCATCGTGTTCGGCGCCATGACCGGCAGCCCCGCGGTGATCGCGACCCTGGTCATCGTCGGCAGCCTGATCACCTTCGGGGCGTTCCTCGCGATGTGCGGTCTGAACATGGTCGCGCCCGGCGAGGCCAGGGTCGTCCAACTCTTCGGCCGCTACCGCGGCACCATCCGCACCGACGGGCTGCGTTGGGTCAATCCGCTCACCTCCCGCGCGAAGATCTCCACCCGGGTGCGCAACCACGAGACCGCGGTGATGAAGGTCAACGACGCCTACGGCAACCCGATCGAGTTGGCCGCCGTCGTCGTGTGGAAGGTCGAGGACACCGCACAGGCACTGTTCGAGGTGGACGACTTCCTGGAGTTCGTCTCCACGCAGACCGAGGCCGCCGTGCGCCACATCGCCATCGAATACCCCTACGACGCCCACGACGAAGACGGTCTCTCCCTGCGGGGCAACGCCGAGGAGATCACGGAGAAGCTCGCCGTGGAACTGCGCGCCCGGGTCGAGGCAGCGGGTGTGCACATTGTCGAGTCCCGCTTCACCCATCTCGCATACGCTCCCGAGATCGCCTCCGCGATGCTCCAGCGCCAGCAGGCGGGCGCCGTGGTCGCAGCGCGCCGGCTGATCGTGGACGGTGCCGTGGGCATGGTGGAAGAGGCGATCAACCGAATCGGCGAGCGGGACATCGTGGAACTTGACTCGGAACGGAAGGCGGCGATGGTGTCCAATCTGCTGGTGGTGCTGTGCGGGGACCGCTCGGCCCAGCCGGTCCTCAACACGGGCACTCTGTACCAGTGACGCCCCCGGCCGAGCGCAAACAGGTACTACTGCGGCTGGACCCGGTGGTCTACGACGCGCTGGCCCGGTGGGCGTCCGACGAACTGCGCAGTGCCAATGCGCAGATCGAGTACCTGCTACGACGTGCACTGTCTGAGGCAGGTCGACTGCCGGGGGGTGTGGGCCCCATCCCCCGGCGGGGCCGTCCACCGAAGCAGACGCCTCCCCCGGAAGCTCCGACGCACGAGTGAGCACGCGCCCGAGCCGGTGAACGCCGGTTCGGGCGCTCATATGCGAGGGCGCCGTACTCACCACGTACAGTGCTGGACATGTCGATAGGTCACACCCTCCTCGCGCTCCTGGAATCCGGGCCGCGCCACGGTTACGACCTCAAGCGCGCCTTCGACGAAAAGTTCGGGCAGGACCGTCCTCTGCACTACGGGCAGGTCTACTCGACGATGTCGCGGCTGCTCAAGAACGGGCTGGTCGAAGTCGACGGCATGGAGGCCGGCGGAGGGCCGGAGCGCAAGCGCTACGCCATCACCGAAGCCGGGATCACCGATGTGTCCCTCTGGCTCACCCAGCCGGAGAAGCCGGAGCCCTACCTCCAGTCCACTCTGTACACCAAGGTCGTCATCGCCCTGCTCACCGGCCGGAGCGCCGCGGCCCTGCTGGACACCCAGCGCGCCGAGCACCTACGGCTGATGCGCGTGCTCACCGACCGCAAGCGGCACGGCGACCTGGCGGACCAACTGATCTGCGATCACGCGCTGTTCCATCTCGAAGCCGATCTGCGCTGGCTGGAGCTGACCTCCACCCGGCTGGACCGGCTCGCTGCGGAGGTCGGCGCATGATCCCCGAGGGATCCCTCCTGGTCGCCGAGGACATCCACAAGTCCTACGCCCACACCCCGGCGCTGGCCGGTGCCTCCTTCTCCATCCACCCCGGCGAGGTGGTGGCGGTGCTGGGCCCGTCCGGCTCGGGGAAGTCGACGCTGTTGCACTGTCTCGCGGGGATCGTCCCGCCGGACGCCGGCAAGATCCGCTACGCCGGACAGGACCTGTGCGCGCTCTCAGACGCCGAGCGCAGCGCCCTGCGACGTACCGAATTCGGGTTCGTCTTCCAGTTCGGGCAACTCGTCCCGGAGTTGAGCTGTACGGAGAACGTGGCCCTGCCGCTGCGGCTGGCCGGGGTCCGTCGCAAGGCGGCCGAGGCGACCGCCGCGGAGTGGCTGGAGCGTCTGGAGGTCGCGGACGTGGGCGCCAAGCGGCCCGGGGAGATCTCCGGTGGGCAGGGGCAACGCGTGGCCGTCGCCCGTGCCCTGGTGACCTCGCCGCGGGTTGTGTTCGCCGACGAGCCGACCGGAGCCCTGGATTCCTACAGCGGTGAGCGGGTCATGGAGTTGCTGACCGAGGCGGCGCGGTCCACGAACGCCGCCGTCGTCCTTGTCACCCACGAGACCCGGGTGGCCGCCTACTCGGACCGGGAGATCGTCGTCCGCGACGGCAGGACCCGGGACCCCGACCACACCCTGTGACACTCCGCCGCCCGAAGCTCCCCACCCCCACAGATCACATGATCCGGACCCCCACGCAATGATCCTCACGGAAGAGCGCAGCGACCGCGCCCCCGCTCGGTACCACCGCCCCGGTCGTATCCGGAGTTGGCTTCGGGACCTGGCGTACGGCCTGCGCTTCGGGGCCTTCGGCGGGCGCGAGGGGTGGTTGCGCAACGCTTTGACCGCCGCGGGTGTCGGACTCGGCGTCGCACTGCTGCTGATCGCGGCGTCGGTGCCGCAGATCATGGACAACCGGGATCGACGGGCCGAGGCCCGTACCCCGTCCGGGGCCATGGTCGTAGACCCCGTGACGTCGGCAGCGTCGGGGGCGTCGGGGGCGTCCACGCCAAAGTCAACGGCCACGGCCACGGCCACATCGATGGTTTGGGCCGATGCGTCGACCGAGTACCGCGAAGAGGTCGTCGAGGGCGTGCTCCTGCGCGCGGAGGGCGCGCGGCCGACGCTTCCTCCCGGCATCGGGGAACTGCCCGGGCCCGGCGAGATGTTGGTCTCCCCCGCCCTCCGGGAACTGCTCGCGTCCGACGAGGGACGGCTGCTGGCCCACCGGTTGGACCACCGGGTGATCGGCACCATCGGGGACACGGGACTCCTCGACCCCGGCGAGCTCTTCTTCTACGCGGGAAGTTCCAGCCTGGCGCCGGGCGACGGGGCCGAAAGGACCGACGGCTGGGGCGGCCCGACGGCGGAGTCCCTGCCCTACGATCCGCTCCTCGTGGTCGTGATCACGCTCGCCTGCGTTGTGCTGTTGGTGCCGGTGGCCGTGTTCATCGCCACCGCCGTGCGGTTCGGTGGCGATCGACGCGATCGAAGGCTGGCCGCACTACGCCTGGTGGGAGCCGACGCACCCACCACCCGAAGGATCGCCGCGGGCGAGGCCCTGTTCGGCTCGGTGCTGGGGGTGCTCTGCGGCGTCGCCCTGTTCGCACTGGTCCGGCAGTTCGCCGGATGGATACGCATCTGGGAGCTGAGCGCCTTCCCATCGGACGTGGTGCCGCTGCCTGAACTCACCGCGGCGCTGCTGGTGTCCGTACCCGCCGCCTCGATCCTGGTCACCCTGGTCGCACTGCGTTCGGTGGTGATCGAACCGCTCGGTGTGGTGCGCCGTTCCACCCCACCGCGCCGCCGGTTCTGGTGGCGCCCGTTGCTGCCGGCCGTGGGGCTGTTGCTGCTGCTCAACGTAGACGGCGTCGGTGACGTCGAATCGCCCCGGGTGGTCGATCCGCTCCCCATCGCCCTGGGCTCGATCCTGATGCTCCTCGGTGTGGCCGCCCTGCTGCCGTGGCTGGTCGAGGCCGTGGTGGGGCGGATGCGGGGCGGTCCGCTCCCTTGGCAACTGGCGACCCGCAGACTCCAGCTGAGCAGCGGCCCGCCGACCCGCGCGGTGAGCGGGATCATGGTCGCGGTGGCGGGGGCGATCGCCCTCCAGATGCTGTTCGCCGGAATGCACGACGAGTTCAACAGGACGCTGAGCAAGAATCCCGGCTGGAACCAGCTCAATGTCTCATCGGACCTTCCCAGCCGGCCGCTGGCGGACCGCATGGCCCGGGAACTGGAGCGGACCGAGGGGGTCCGGAAGGTGATCACCACCGTTCGGGCGGCGGTGCAGCACCCCGAGGGGAACACGGTGACCTCGCTGACCATGGGCAACTGCGCCACGTTGCAGCAGTTGGCCACGATCGATTCCTGCGCGGACGGGGACACCTTCGTCATCCACAGCGCCCACAGCCGCGAGCAGAACAAATGGGTGGACGTCACCGCCAGGAAGGGAACGGCCCTGCTCCTGAGCGACGGCGAGGGCAAACGCTCACCCCTGTGGACCCTGCCGCGCGACACACGGACCGTCGTCGCCAAGGACCCTGAGGACTGGGAGACCATCGGCGTCTTCGCCACCTTCGGCGCACTGGACGTCGCACTGCTGCCCAGCGGTACGACGACGGCCCAGGTGAGCCTGGACGGGGGCCTCCCCGACGCCCGGGAACACGTCCGCAACACGGCAGCGGCCATCGACCCCGCGATGCGGATCTGGTCGATCCGGATGATCGAGCGCGATGCCCGGTACGAGAGCCTCCAGACCGGCCTGCTCGCAGCCGCCACCGCCACCCTGGGACTGATCGCCGCCTCGATGCTGGTGTCCCAGCTCGAACAGCTCACGGAACGGCGACGGCTGCTGGCATCGCTGGTCGCCTTCGGCACCCGCCGTACGACCCTGGCCTGGTCGGTGCTGTGGCAGACGGCGGTGCCGGTGGTACTGGGTACCGCGGTGGCCATCGCCGGCGGCCTGGCGCTGGGGGCCGCCATGCTGGCCCTGACCGGCAAGGAGGTCACCCGCTGGTGGCTGTTCCTCCCCGTGGCCGGGGTGGGGGCCGCGGTCATCCTGCTCGTGACACTGCTCAGCCTGCCGCCGCTGTGGCGGATGATGCGTCCGGACGGCCTGCGCACGGAGTGACCGCGGGCGGCGGCTCGCTCCGTGCGCGCCTCAGGATGCGATCCGTACCGGCAGTGGGCGCAGCGCCTCACGCAGTGCCCCGGCGAACTCGGCGAACTCGGCGTGCCGTGCGGCTCCGGGGCGGGCGACCAGGGCGATCCTGCGGGTGGGAGCGGGCTCGGCGAAGGACGCGGTCTTGAGCCCGCCGCGACCGGCTTCGACCTCGACGGCCGTACGGGGAAGCAGGGTGACCCCGAGGCCGCCGGCCACCAGTTGGACCAGGGTGGAGAGCCCGGCAGCCGTGGTGGTCACCGAGGCGTCGTCGCCCCGGCCCGCTTCCCGGCAGATGTCGAGGGCCTGACCGCGCAGACAGTGCCCCTCGTCGAGGAGGAGCATCGGCAGTTCTCTGAGCGCCCCCGGCGCTATGTCCGGACGGCCGCCGAGTGGATGGCTTTCGGGGGTGACCAGGACGAAGTCCTCGTCGAAGAGCGGGAACTCCGCCAGTCCTGGCAGCCCCAGCGGCAGCGCGAGGAGCAGGAGGTCGAGCCGTCCCGCGGTCAGTCCGTCCAGCAGCGAGGCGGTCTGCTCCTCGTGGACCTGGAGCTCCAGATCCGGATAGGCGTCCTGGACCAGGCGCAGGACCGTCGGCAGCAGATAGGGCGCGACGGTGGGGATCACCCCCAGCCGCAGTACGCCGGTGAAGGGCGCCCGTGCCGCCTCGGCCTCCTCCATCAGCGCACCGACGGCCCGTAGGACGGCATGGGCCCGGGCGGCGAGCCGCTCGCCCGCAGGGGAGAGCAGCACCTTGCGGGTCGTACGCTCGACCAGCTGCACCCCGAGGGCGTCCTCCAGGGCGGAGACGGCACCGGAAAGGGCGGGCTGGCTCATGCCGATGGCCGCGGCGGCATCCCGGAAGTGCAGATGCTCGGCGACGGCGGCGAAGGCACGCAACTGGGTGAGGCTGGGCTGCTTGCCCCGGTTCACTACGCCCACTGATCAGCCCTTTCGATCATTCCCCAGGAGTTTAATCGACTTCTCGACATCGCTTTCCCACTCCCCTCCCCTTGATCCACATCGGGCGAACATGCCCCACCGGCCACGCGGCGGTCCCGTGGGCAAAACAGAGCGACGAATTGCCCGCCGCTAGCGGGCCGACCCGGCTGCGGGCGCAGGACGGAAGGTGCGGCGGTATGCCTGAGGTGTGACGCCGATGGCGGCATGAAGGTGCTGGCGCAGGGAGACACCGGTGCCGAACCCAGCACGGTCGGCGACCAGGTCGACGGGCCAGTCGGTGCTCTCCAGCAGGTGCCGGGCGAGATCGACCCGCTGACGGATGAGCCATCGACCGGGGCTGGTGCCGACCTCGTCACGGAAACGGCGGGTGAAGGTACGCACACTGACGCCTGCATGGACGGCCATGTCGACCAAGGCGATGGGTTCGGAGAGTCGTTCCATGACCCACGCCTGTGTGGGGGCGGTGCCGGGTGCGGTGGGGTCGGGGACGGGGCGCCGGATGTACTGGGCCTGGCCGCCGTCGCGCCAAGGCGGTACGACGCAGGAGCGGGCGACCTCATTGGCGATATCGCTGCCGTGGTCACGGCGGACGATGTGCAGGCATAGATCGATTCCTGCGGCCACCCCCGCCGAGGTGAGGATTTCACCGTCGTCGACGAAGAGGACGTCGGGGTCGATGCGCACGGTGGTGAACATGCGCTGGAGACGGTCGGCTTCGCGCCAGTGCGTGGTGGCGGGGCGGCCGTCGAGCAGTCCCGCGGCGGCCAGTACATAGGTGCCGGTGCAGATCGCCACGATCCGGGCGCCCGGACGAATGGCGGCCAGGGCCTCGCGCAGGGCGTCGGGCAGCCGGCCCTCCTCACGGATGGGGCCCAGCGCGTGGGAGGGCGGGATGACGACGGTGTCGACGGTGGCCAGCAGGGATGCGTCGTGGGAGACGGTGAGTTGGTAGTCGGCCTCTGCACGGACGGGCCGGCCGTCCAAGCTGCACGTGGTCACGGAGTAGAGCCGCTTGCCCGTGCTGTCGCGGGCGGCGCCGAAGATCCGCGCGGGGATTCCGAGTTCAAAGGGGACCACGCCATCCAGGGCCAGAACGCCAACGCGGTGCATGACCCGATCCTTTCACTCCTTGACCATCGGGCCACTACTGGGGCGCTCTCCGCCCGGGCAGTCTGGGGACACACCCGAGGGAACTCGCACAAATCCCAAGAAACTCCCGCGGCACAGCCTCACCGCCGACTCCACCCATCACCCATCACCCATCACCCATCACCCATCACCCATCACCCATCACCCAGAACGGAACCACCATGAGCACCAGCACCGCCCCGACCAGCACCCGTGATGTCGTCGACGCATTCTTCGCGCGCTTCGGCGAAGGCGACGTGCCCGCCCTGCTGGACCTCTTCGACGACGGCGTCGACTTCCAGGTCGCCGGCGCCCCCAACATCCCGTGGGCCGGCAGCCGCACCAGCAAGGACGACATCGCCGCGTTCTTCGCCTCCTTCGGACAGCATCTGACTCCCGCCGAGGAGTACGTCGTCGCTACCACCGTCGTCGACGGCAACCACGCCGTGGTCATCGGCCACAACCGCTTCGGAGTCCTGGCCACCGGCAAGTCCTTCACCAACCACTTCGCCCTCCACATCACCGCGGCCGACGGCAAGATCACCGGCTACCGCATGCACGAGGACAGTCACGCCATCAGCGAAGCCTTCACCTCCTAGATGAGTGCTTCCGCCCTGCCCCTGCCTCCTTGGTCACCTACGGGCGGGGACTCGGGCTCGTAGATGATCGGCGGTGGTTCCGTCGGGCTTCCGTCCGACGGCAGCCGTAGCCCCGAGCCGTCACAGGCCCTCCTCGACCGCCGCAGCCAGCCGTACGGCGTCCGTCCCGTCCTGGCGGCCGACGTTGAGGGCGCGCTCGGTTGCGCCGCGGTAGGCGGCTCGTCCCGGGCTCGGATCATCGATGATGCGGATGATCGGGCCTACCGCGGCTTCCGGGCGCTGGCCCAGTAGGCGCCCGAGGACGGCGGCGGTGATGCGCATGACCCCTCCGACCTCGCCCGCGAAGCTGGAACGCACCAGCCGGGCCGGGCCCCAGGTGATGTAGGCGAGGTTGGGAATGCCGTCGGCGGCGAGGACCCCGAGGAGTTCGTTGGCGCGACGCTGCTGGGCATTGGAGCGTCTGAAGGTGAACTCATGGACCATCTCCAGGTCCTCGAAGTTCACCGCATCCACTCGCGCACCCGGGACGGCGGTGTTCACGATCACCGGCCGTTCGGCGACACGAAGCAGCGGAGCGAGTCCGGTGACGAAGAGGTACTTGCTGAGGAAGAACAGCGCCCAGGACGCCTCATGTCCTTCGGTCGTGGTCTGCCTGCGCTGCCGGATGAAGGAGGCGGCCAGCACCAGGGAGTCGATGCGCTCATGGTGCGCCAGGAGGTGATCGACCACCCGCCGGCTGTCGGCGACCAGGGACAGGTCAGCTGGGACGAACTCAGCCCGCGCCGCTGCCGACGGATCCACGCAGGACACGGCCGTCACCAGCGCATCGAACTTGCTGCGGCTCCTTCCGATCACCGTGACGCGCTCCCCGGCCGCGAGGTAGTGGCGGGCCAGGGCCGCGCCCATACCGTCGGTGCCTCCTGTGATCACCATCGTGTGCATCGCGCCCACTCCCCTCCGTAACGGAACATGTGTTCCGAATCAAGATAGCATCAAACGGAACACGTGTTCCGAATCGCTATAGTGGAGGGATGTCACAGGATCGCAAGCAGCGCCGAGACGCCGCAGCCAACAGGGAACGCATCCTCACCGCGGCGGGCGAGGCGTTCCGACGGTCCGGCATGGCCGTTGACATGCGGGCCGTCGCCACGGCGGCCGGCGTCGGCATCGGGACCCTCTACCGGCACTTCCCCACCCGCGAACACCTCGTGCAGGCCGTGACCGGGACCGATCTCGCCGCACTCGCACGGGCCCCCCTGCCAACGGGGTCTTCCGCAGTGGACGGCCTCCGCGAGTTCTTCACCGCCACGATCACCGGCCTGGTCGCCAACCAGGCGATGATCGATGTACTGGCAGGCGGATCGCCGTCGGATGCAGACCTCCAGCGCTGCCTGGCGCATCTCACCAAGATCGGCCAAGAGGCCGTTGACCGCTCCCAAGGCGATCGGACCCTTGCTCGCGATGTGACAGCGGACGACATCGCCTATCAACTCCTCGGACTCATCCGCATCGCGCAGTTGCTGCCCGACGATGAGCCAGCCGCTATCGCCCACCAGGTAGAACTCGCGCTCCGCGCGCTCGCCGCACACTGACCGCTCCCGTACGCCGGTGTGCGAACCGCTCACGAGGCCAGCTCCCAGTTGATGTGACGCCGTGCTCTCCAGCCGGGTCCGAACCAGATACAGCTGGCCCTGGGCAGAGTTCTTCCGCATCCAGATCCGCGGGGAAATGCATCTGGTCTCGGCGGGCGGATCCCAGCGCGGGCAGCCGCCGTCCTGACGTTGGGTGTGTGGGCAGACAGCTCGCGGACGCCCGGCAGATGAACGTGGGGGCTCGTCGCCAGGCGCCCCCAACCACCCTGGTCGACGGGTACAGAGATCTCAACAAGGCCAAAGCCCTGCCCCAACCTCCCAAAAGAGGCCAGAATCATGGATCCTGACCGCTACTTCGCGGCAGAGATGAGTTGCCAACCCACAGGTGCGCGGCGCAGTCGGCTCTGGACATCGCCACCCTCACCGCGGTGTCACCCGTGTGTTGGCTGGTAAGGCATCGCGCACCAGCAGCAACGGTCACCATGGAGAACCTCGATGAGCTCTTACACCGCCCCACTCGCCCTCGGTGCAGTCCCGATGAGTGCGTACGACAAGCAGGTGTGGGACACCCTCAACGAACACTGGCAGCGCCGCAACAACCGCCGTGGTCTGCCGAACTGGGCGAGCACTGCACTCGGTCGCACCGGTGAAGTTGCGGGGATGGCCGCGAGACGGGTGAAGGACGCCGTGCCGGAGACGGTCACGGAACCGATCCGTCGCGCAGGCGACGCGGTCGCCGACAAGGCCATGCGCCCGGCGCTCGCAGGCGCGGCGGCGCTGCTCGAACTGGTCAACGACTGGGCGATGGACCTCAACGACCCGAAGAACGTCGAGAAGCTCGCCCGCAAACGAGGAGTCGAACTCGACAGCTTCACCGAACTGCGACAGCAGGACCTCAAGGTCTGCGACCGGCTGCTGACCTCCAACACCCTCAGATGGCGGACCGCCGGCGCGTTCGAGGGTGGCGCCATGGGCCTGCTGGCGATGGTTCCCGTCGCCGGGATACCCGTCGCGATGACGGCGGACATCCTCGTCGTCCAGGTCCTGAGCACATCGATCGCAACGCGCGTCGCGTACTCCTACGGCTACGACGCCAAAGACCCCGACGAGCAGTTGTTCATCCAGCGCCTGGTACGCCGGTCCTTCATGGCCCAGGCGGCAAAGGCCGAGCCGTTGCGTGATACCGCACGGGCGGCGAATGCGATCAAGGGGCGCATAAGGTGGTCCGACAAGCTTCGCCAGGACCATCGTCTGCTGGCCGCCCTGGAGAAGTTGATGCAGCAGTTGGGCCCGGCCGGCTCCAGGGTGCCGGTGCAGAACGTCGCCAAGGTGGTCCCGTTCGTGGGTGTCCTCATCGGTGCCGGTATGAATGCCGCGATCCTCGGCAGGGTGGCCGCCGACGCCCAGCGGTACTGCCAGACCCGATTCCTGTGCGACAAGTACGGGCTACCACTGCCGGCCGCACTGACCACCGACCAGGACGACGACCTCCAGACCGACGCCACGTAGATGATGGCCGTTGAAGGCCACGATGTCGCCGCTGCGGGTCCCACCTTGGGGCGGGCACCCGTAGCGCCGACTACGACCGGTCGATCCGATGCGACGCCAATGGAACGCCCTGCAAGGAGCCGGAACCCAACGACCATTCATGGGGAAAGCCCAGGAGCCGCGTAAAGCGCTCGTTTCGTTCCTTCGCGTCGGCCTCCCCCACCTGGTCCGTCCACTGCCGGCACGAGGCGGCCACGAACGCCTCCACGGCTCTCGGGTCCGCCTGTCGCCAACTGGTGAAGTTCGACAGCCACTTGAGGGCATCCCCCGGAGGGCACCCGTACGTCATCAACCAGGTCGCCATGTACACGGGGTCCACCCATGCCGGCCCGAGGGCCGCCCTCGCCCAGTCCACGAAGTGGGCTCGTCGGGGTGTGACGAGCACGTTGTGAGGGTTGGAATCCATGTGGAGCAGACACGACCCCGTCAGCAGCTCGGCCTCTGCGGGAGAAAGGAACCCCTTGAACTTCCCGGCAAGGCTTTCCACAGGTGTCCTCAGGTTGCGGAGAGTCCCCATTCGCCGAAGTGTGAGCGTGATGGACGGCAGGTCCTCCGTACCAGGGGTGAAGTCCGCGTGGCGCCCGTCGATGTAGGCGAAGGCGAGGCAGTACCACCCCGCGGCCTCAACCTGGAAGTTGATGGGCGGGCAGACTCCGGTCAGGATGCCATTGATCTCCTGTTCGAACTTGAGACCCGCGAGCCCGGGCCCATCGGTGAGCCGCACCCCCTTGAGGAACAGGGATTCCCGTTCCGTACGGAGCTTCAGCGCAGCGGTGCAGTGCAGGCCCTCGGGAACGACGTGAGCAGAAGTGACCTCCCCCGCTCGTGCCGTGATTGCCGCGCGTAGGTCTGAGGGCAACTCGTCCCAGCGGACTCTTTCCATCATGATCACTCCCATGAGCGAGGAAGGGCACCCGTCCCGACACCCCTCCCCTCCTGACTATCGCTGAGTTGCGCCACACTTCGCACAGCGCCGTTCGCCACTCCACGGCACCCAGCGGTGTTCACAGTCGTCCGCATCAGTCACCCAAGACTTCATGCTGAGTCTTCCGTTCGTTTCATGTTTCGCGGATTCCCCAGGTGCACTCCTCGGGGAGCGATGACTAGGGTCTTGTAGGTCCGCGCCCTCACCACCTGCAACGGCATGGTGGGGGCGTCGAGACGTACGTACCTCTTGGCGAGAGGGAGGTCATCTCCGCAGAAGGGAGAGTGACGCTCCAAGACGTGTTCAGGTGTAGGTGTGGGCCACGGCTTCGCCCAGACCCCCAGCTCCGCCTGAATCCGTTGGGTTCGGGGAATGCCGTGTCGGCGTTGTGTTCGGTCCAGGAGGTCCAGCACACGCACAACGGCACGGCGAATGACATCACGCATTCGTGGTTCGCTTCCTCAGCGGTTGTACGCCGTTCCCAACCAAGGCGATGTAGATGCGCCTCACGGGGACACCCGCGCGCTCGTTCCATGCGCCGTACGACAGGGACCCTCAGCCCTGCCGTACGGCGCCTTCACCGCTCTCAGGATGTGCAGTCCTGAGCAGCGGGAGTCTCGGGGATGATCAGAAGACCCGCTGGAGCAGGGCCCACAGAAGGCAGGCCGGTGGCGGAACCACCAGGAGCCAGCAAGCCCAGGAGTGCCAAAGCCGGCGCAGGCCACTGACCAGGGTGCAGTGACTCACTGACCTCTGCTCCGGGCGTTGACCTGGGACAGTTCATCTGACATAGCGTCAGACTGCCGGGCCGGCACCAGGTACTCGGGTTCCACCTCCCACTCCACTCCCCCCTTGAGGGGGCGGAGGTAGCAGAAGGGCTCCACATGCCCCATCACCCGACCCACGCGGCTCGTACGGGTGTCACGCACCACGTCGCCTTCCCTGGGCACATAGCTCTCCCCTGGGGGTTCAAAGCCTTGAGCGGTACGGTGGGTCATGTCGACGCTCCTCAAGCGTTGTCCACACCCCCGGACCGTTCGCGCGGTCGCGGGGGCCTCTTGCGTCTGTGCTGCATTCCGTGCTCGCTCTAGGCAACAGCTTGACTACGCTCGGGGGTACCTTTGGATCGGAGCCCAGGGGTAAAAGTGGTAAATGGGCTATGGGTGCGAGGAGTTGAGGTCGCATGTCTACGCGCAAGCCGAACGAACGGTTGGCCCGACTACACCGCGAGGCGGGTTGGACCCATCGACAGTTCGCCCAACTGGTCAACCGCCTGGGAACGGAGCGCGGCACCCCGACGGCGTACCAACGACCGTCCATCAGCCAGTGGCTGAGCGGCCAGGCACCCAAGGAGGAGACACGACCCTTGATTGTCGAGGCCCTCTCCCGTCGCCTCAGGAGGCCAGTCACCTACGCGGACGCCGGCTTCCCCACACCGCCAGAGGATTCGGCCACTCGTACGGTGGACGGCCTGATCGACTTGGGCAGCCAAGATATGTCGCCATCCCGCCGCGGCATCGTGGGTGCGGGCTTGTTCTCAGTGGCGCTCACCGTTCCCAACTGGCCGGACATTGTTGGGCGAATGGAGGCTACCCAAGCCGGCACCAGTCAGCGTGTGGGCATGTCCGACGTCCGCATGGTCACCAGCATGACGGAACGGATTTCCGAACTTGATGACCAGTTCGGCGGTCGGCACGCCCGCCCGATGGCCGCCGCGTTCCTGGTGAACACCGTGGCCCCCTACCTTCGAGCTGAAGCCTCAGAAGAGGTACGCAAGGCGATGCTGTCAGCTGCGGCCTTCCTCAGCTATCTGACCGGCTATATGGCGGTCGATGAAGGCTTGCAGGGACTGGCCCAGCGCTACTACGTCAAGGCTCTGGAGCTGGCCGGAGCCAGCGCCGATCATATGACTTACTGTCACGTGCTGCGGGGAATGTCAGTGCAGGCCGCAGACCTAGGCCATGGGACCACCGCTGCCCGGCTCGCCGATGCCGCAACCGTTGCCGCCCCCTCCCCCACCCCGCGCATGACTGCCTTTCTGGCGGCGCAGCAGGCCCATGCCTACGCCGTGGCTGGAGAGCGTGTTCATGCCATGCGTAGCCTCAGGGACACGGAGGCGGCCATGGACAAGGCCGAAAGCGCCGCGGGAGCATTCGGTGGCTTCAGCCCTGCCACCGTCGCCTACACGGTCTCCCAAGTCCGCTATGCATTGGGTGACGTCCCGGGCAGCATCTCGTCCCTGAAGCTGCACTTTCGCTTGCGGGATTCCCACGACAGCCAGAGGTCGCGGCTGCGCTTCGGCGCCATGCTGGCGGAGAGGCAACTGGAAATGGGACACCTCGAAGAGGCGTGCAGTGCCTGGTCGCAGGTCCTGGATCAACACCCGGCGATGCACTCAGGCAGAGTGGACCGGCATGTCGCGAGCATCAGCCCACTCCTCAAGCCCTACCGCGCGAACCCCATGGCCAGGGCGATTTACGATCGTGCCGTCCAGGCCGCATAGGGCCACCGCCCACATGCCCTCGGGCCATAGAGGCCAACAATCCAGGGCCCGCTTCACAGGCTGTGCATCCGGACTTTGGCGACAGCTCTATTCGGGCACCCGCACGACGGCCGGCGTCGCCATCCCGTTGTACTCAAGGGCGATCGGGTCCAGCTCAACGCTTTGGACCAGGACGCTCGGGAGGTCTTTGAATCGCGCCAGGGCATCAGCGATGGCCTGCGTCATCGTCTCCGCCTCGAACGAGCAGGTGAACCAGGAGCGCTCGGGAGACTCGACCAGCGAGATCCTTCCGTCGTGAAAGCTGGCCAACTGTGCCAGCGCATCGGACTGCTCCTCGGTCATGACATCCTGCAGAACCAGATTGAAGTACCAGTTACGCGCAAGCGCGGTGCTGCCTGACGAATCCATCGATATACCTCGCTTCTTCGCTCGGGTTCTGCGGAGTGCACGACACCGTGCGCCGCTGGTTGCACGGACAGCACAGCACGTATCCCCACCTGTGCCCGCCTCCCGTGCGAGTCACCTTGAGCCCAGCAGCCTCCGCCCTCTTGAGCGCCGCCTCAACATCCTTCTTCTGATGCCGGTCGCCGAGTGCCATAGCCCTGGTACTACTCGCCGACCGCAAGGAAGATACGAAGCACAATGCGAAACCGCCCGATCGGGCTACCTGGCACTAGTCGTGGTCCTCGACTTCAGACAGGTGGCCCGTGCGATCTCCAGTCCGGAGTACGCGGGCCAGGTCGCGGCTGCGCTTCGGCGCCAGGCGACAGCTCTATTCGGGCACCCGCACAACGGCCGGCGTCGTCATCCCGTTGTCCTCCAGCTCCCGTGGCCCCAGTTCCACACTACGAACCAGGACACCAGGAAGCTGCTCAAAGAGGCTCAGCGCCTCCGCGATGGCTGCGGTCAGCGCCTCGGCCTCGAAGGTGCACCAGAACTCGGCCGTGCCCGGCCCTTCGACGAGGCTCATGCGCCCGTCATTGAAGTCGTAGAGACCGTCCACAGTGTCCGACTGCGCGGGGGTCAGCGGCTCCTGAAGATGCAGGACGAAGTCCCACTCACGCACAGCCACGGTGGTCCTTGATGAAGCCATCGATCTTCTTCGCCTCGCTTCCTTGACTCTGGGGCGTGCAGTGAACGCGGAACTTCATAGCGCACGGACAGCAGATCACCCACCCCCATCGATGTCGATTCTTGTCATGTGTCACCTTGAGCCCAGCAGCCTCCGCCCTCTTGAGCGCCGCCTCAACATCCTTCTTCTGATGCCGGTCGCCGAGTGCCATAGCCCTGGTACTACTCGCCGACCGCGGGGAAGACACGAGGCTCAAGGCGAAACCGCCCGATCGAGCTACCTGAACCCAGTGCGGCCCCGAGCATTGATCGGCCCACCGGATCACACTGACCACATTGATCAATTTCATCCGCGATCAAGGGTATGACAGGGTGCATTTGTCCAACACCCTCATGTACATGGAGTAACACGTGCTCACTGTCGGCGACCAGTTCCCCACCTATGAGCTCACTGCCTGCGTCTCCCTGGAGACCGGTAAGGAGTTCGAGGTCATCAACCACAAGTCCTACGAGGGCAAGTGGAAGGTCGTCTTCGCGTGGCCGAAGGACTTCACCTTCGTCTGCCCCACCGAGATCGCGGCCTTCGGCAAGCTGAACGACGAGTTCGCCGACCGTGACGCCCAGGTCCTCGGGTTCTCCGGCGACTCGGAGTTCGTCCACCACGCCTGGCGCAAGGACCACGCCGACCTGCGTGACCTGCCCTTCCCGATGCTGGCCGACTCCAAGCACGAGCTGATGCGCGACCTCGGCATCGAGGGTGCCGACGGTTTCGCCCAGCGTGCCGTCTTCATCGTCGACCCGAACAACGAGATCCAGTTCACCATGGTGACCGCCGGCTCCGTCGGCCGTAACCCCAAGGAGGTCCTGCGGGTGCTGGACGCCCTCCAGACCGACGAGCTGTGCCCGTGCAACTGGACCAAGGGCGAGACCACCCTGGACCCCGTCGCCCTGCTGGCCGGTGAGTGACCGATGTCCCTCGACGCGCTGAAGTCCGCCATACCGGACTACGCCAAGGACCTCAAGCTCAACCTCGGCTCGGTGATCGGCAACAACGACAAGCTCTCGCAGCAGCAGCTGTGGGGAACCGTCCTCGCCACCGCCATCGCCTCCCGTAGCCCCATCGCCCTGCGCGAACTGGAGCCCGAGGCCAAGGCCAACCTCTCCCCCGAGGCGTACACCGCCGCCAAGTCCGCCGCCGCGGTCATGGCGATGAACAACGTCTTCTACCGGACCCGGCACCTGCTGTCGGACCCGGAGTACGGCACCCTGCGCGCCGGTCTGCGGATGAACGTCATCGGCAACCCGGGCGTGGAGAAGGTCGACTTCGAGCTGTGGTCGCTCGCGGTCTCGGCCGTCAACGGCTGTGGACAGTGCCTCGACTCCCACGAGCAGGTGCTGCGCAAGGCCGGTCTGGACCGCGAGACGATCCAGGAAGCCTTCAAGATCGCGGCGGTCGTCCAGGCCGTCGGCGCCACGCTGGACTCCGAAGCGGTCCTGGCCCAGTAGCCGACCCCGTTGTTCCACCACGAAGAAGGACCCCGCCGATGTGCGAACGGCGGGGTCCTTCGTCGTCCGTCCGGGCCCGTGCACCAGCGGTCCGGACGTTCTCAGCGCTGGAGCTCGACCATCAGCGCCTTGGTGTCGGCGATCATGGACGCCTTGATCCCGGAGAGGTTCGTGGGCGGGCGGGCGCCCGTCTTGGCGTACAGGTCCATCTGGACGGTCAGACCGAGCACGGCCTGACCGTCGAGCACATGGATCGTCAGTTCCTCTCCACCGCTCACGGTGACGAATGCTTTCTCCCCGAGCCGTTCGACGCGCCTCAAGGTGGCGGGCCGTTCATCGGCGCTGAGGGTCGGCATGAGCTCCGCCTCGAACTCCGGTCCGGGGTCGATCTTCTTGTGCAGGGTGTACGTGAGGCTGACCGTGGCCGGATATCGGCCCTTCGACTCGTCCCCCTCGAAGGCGAGGAAGCAACTCGCCCGATGCTGGTCCGGATGGACCCGGGTCAAGGGGCTGGGAGCGGACGGCGGGGCGCCGAGTTCTGTCGTCAACGCATTGAGTTTCGCGTCGGCGCAGAGGTTGCGGCTGGCCCGCCAGTCGCCGGTGTCGGGTACTGGCGTCGGCTCGTCGTGGAGGGAGAGGCCACCGGCCCAGACCGCCGAAGCGGCGATCGCTCCGCCGAGCGCCCAGAGCCAGGGCCGCCGACGTACACCCTCGTCCGAAGCACCGGGTTCAACGGGTACGGGTGCCTCGGTGCGCTGTTCTGGAATCGTCCGCGCGTCGGTGTAGGGCTCGTCCCCGTCGAATAGTTCCGGCTCGGATATCACGGCACTTCCCTCGTCGGCGCCTCAGGCGACACGGTGGGCGAGGAGCCCAGTGCCGTGGCGCCGTGCGGCGGTGACGTGCCTTTCAGCGCCTCTTCCCTGCTGTACGCGCGAAGATAGCCCACCACCGTGTTCGTCACGGCGACGAGGGGCACCGCGACCACGGCGCCGCCGATTCCCGCCGTCAGCCCGCCGACCGCGACCGCGAGCACCACGGCCAGCGGATGGACGCGTACGGCACGGCCGAGAATGAACGGCTGGAGCACATGGCCTTCGATCTGCTGTACCGCCAGCACCACGATCAACACCATCAGGGCGCTGAACACGCCCTGGGTGACCAGTGCGACGACGACGGCCAACGCCCCCGAGATCACCGCTCCGACCAGGGGGATGAAGGCAAACAGGAAGATGAAGACGGCGAGCGGCACGGCCATCGGCACATCGAGAATGTAGATGCCGAGACCGATGAAGATCGCATCGATCAGGGCCACCACCACCGTGCCCCGCACATAGGCGGTCAGCGTGCGCCAGGCCCGGGGACCTGCGCCGGCGACACCGGCACGGGCCTGGGCCGGGACCAGTTTGAGGCTCCAGTTCCAGATCCGCTTCCCGTCGTAGAGCAGGAAGAGCGTCGAGAACATCGCCAGCAGTATCCCGGTGAGGATCTCCACCATCACGGTCACACCCTGAAGCCCCGCCGAGGTGATCTCCTCGGTGTTGGTGCCGATGGTGTCGCTCAGATTGGCGGCGATGTCGTTGATCTGGCTTTCCGTCACATGGAAGGGGCTGTCGAGGAGCCAGCGCTTCAACTCGTCGATGCCGTCCCTGACCCGGTCGGAGAGGTCGCCGAGGTTCTCCAGGACCTGCCAGACGACGAACCAGCCGACCAGCCCCATGATGACGAATCCGGCCACGGCAGTGACCGCTGTGGCCAGCCCGCGCGGTAGTCCGAGCCTGCGCAGCCGGGCGACGGTGGGCTGGAGCAGTGCGGTGATGAGCAACGCGGCGACGAAGGCCAGGACCACGAGTTGTACGGCACTGATCACCCGCATCAGCACCCACAGGGTCCCCGCCAGTACCAACAGCCGCCATCCCGCCTCGGCCGCCACCCTCATCCCCCATGGAATGGCGGCCACCGGATCGGGGCGGGGCTGCACGGCAGGCGCGTACGGAGGTGGCGCGGGCACGCTCCGCGGTCCGTCCGCAGGGGCCGTGAGGTCCTCGTCCACGGGGAGCTTCTCGACGTTCACGTCCAGGTCAGCTGGGTCGCGGGAGCGCTCCTGGCGTTCGCCCATGCGCTCGGACATCCGGTTGAGTGCATCGCCCCAACCGGCGAGCCACCCTGGCACTTTCGACATGATGGTCCTTCTTCCCCCCATAACTCCTCCCGAGACCCCGGGATCGACGACGCTACACGCAACGGAGCCCCTCACCGTAGGGACGGTGAGGGGCATGCCGAAGTTGAGCGGGAGTCATGGCGGACCTCAAGGCCCGGCGAACTCTAGTACCAGCGGTTGGCCTGCCAGAAGCTCCAAGCGCCACAAGGGCTGTCGTACCGCTCGTTCATGTACTTCAGGCCCCACTTGATCTGGGTCGCGGGGTTCGTCCGCCAGTCGGCACCGGCCGAGGACATCTTCGAGCCGGGCAGTGCCTGGACCAGTCCATATGCGCCGGAGGACGGGTTCTGCGCCAGATAGTTCCAGGTGGACTCTTTCTGGACGATGTTGCTGAAGCACTGGAACTGGTCGCCCGGAATCATCTGTCGGGCCATCGCCTTGACTTCGGCGACGCTGTACGAGCCCTTGGCGGTGAAGCTGGAGGCGTCGCGGACCGAGTCCCGGCTGGCGCGCTCGGCTGCCTTGGCCTTCTCCTTGGCCTTGGCAGCGGCCTCCGCCTCCTTCTTCGCCTTGGTGTCCGCGGCGTCCTTCTTGGACTTCGCGAGCTGGGCCGCCTGGATGCGGGCGGATTCCTCGGCGGACTTGCGCGCCGAAGCCTCGGCGGCTGCCGCCTGGGCATCGGCCTGCTCGGTCAGCGAGGAGACCTGGACCTGGGCCTGCTGACCCATGGGTATTTCAGCGAGGAGGGTCGTGTCGGCAGCCGCCGCCTCGAAGTTGTCACTTGAGGACTGGGGGTCGCCCGAGGCCACGCCCACGACTGCTCCGACGGTGGTGACCGCAGTGGCAGACGCCACCGCGAACCCCCGGACCGAGATCCGGCTCACACGGTTTCCTTCCAGCATCGCCTGAGGTGACCCCGCGGGCGAATCGTGCCCCTGACGCTGGCCTCCACTGTCTTGGTCACAGGAGGCGCGGGCCCGTGGTCAACTCCCAGCGGGAGAGCCGGTGAAACTTGCGGGCGGCATACGACGGCAGGTGTTGAGTTGTGTGTTGCTAGCACCACGAGTGGTGCCGGTGCCGTATGCGGGGCCTGACGGAAGCAAGACTCTGCCCCAACGTCACGCCGCAAGGCAATTATTCATTACGTGGGATAGCTCACACGCCGTTTGGCGCAGAACCTTCCCGGAAAGAACCGCGCAGCACAGCGCCGCCCCGCTACGCTGCTGCGCTTGCGGGGCGGCGCCGAGGACCAATTCCTCCTAGATCTGGCCTTCCTCCAGCATTTCGGTCACCAGTGCGGCGATCTGCGAACGCTCGGAGCGCGTGAGGGTGACGTGGGCGAAGAGCGGATGCCCCTTCAGTTTCTCGACCACGGCGACGACTCCGTCGTACCGGCCGACCCTGAGGTTGTCCCGCTGGGCCACGTCGTGGGTGAGCACGACCCGGGAGTTCGCCCCGATCCGGGACAACACCGTGAGCAGGACGTTCCGCTCCAGTGACTGGGCCTCGTCCACGATGACGAACGCATCGTGGAGCGAACGGCCACGGATGTGTGTCAGCGGAAGGACTTCCAGCATGCCGCGTCCCAGGACCTCCTCGATGACCTCTCGCCCGGCGACGGCCGAGAGGGTGTCGAAGACGGCTTGCGCCCAGGGGCTCATCTTCTCGGCCTCGGTACCGGGCAGATAGCCCAGTTCCTGCCCGCCCACCGCGTACAGCGGACGGAAGACCATCACCTTCTGGTGCTGTTGCCGCTCCAGGACCGCTTCCAGACCTGCGCAGAGCGCGAGCGCCGACTTTCCGGTACCGGCCCGGCCGCCGAGGGAGACGATGCCGACGTCCGGGTCGAGCAGCAGATCGAGCGCGATGCGCTGTTCGGCGCTGCGGCCGTGGATGCCGAACGCCTCCCGATCGCCCCGCACCAACCGGACGTTCCCTTCCGCCGTGACCCGGCCGAGTGCCTTGCCCCGTTCGGACTGGAGGACCAGTCCGGTGTGGACGGGCAGTTCGGCGGCCTCGGGAACGTAGAGCGTCTCCTCCCCGTAGAGCAGGTCCACTTGATCGGCGGAGAGGGATAGCTCCGACATTCCGGTCCAGCCGGAGTCGGTGATGGCCAACTCCGCGCGGTACTCCTCGGCGAGGAGCCCGACCGAAGACGCCTTGATCCGTAGGGGTAGATCCTTGGAGACGACCGTGACGTCATACCCCTCCGCCTGGAGGTTCCTCGCCACCGCCAGAATCCTTGAGTCGTTGTCACCGAGCCGAAAACCGGCCGGGAGGACCCCTGGATCGGAGTGGTTGAGCTCGACCCGGATCGTGCCGCCGAGGTCGCCCAGCGGAATGGGGGCGTCGAGACGTCCGAACCGGATGCGGAAGTCGTCCAACAGGCGTAGTGCCTGCCGAGCGAAGTAACCCAGTTCTGGATGGTGCCTCTTGGCCTCCAACTCCGTGATGACCACGATCGGGAGCACGACTTCATGCTCCTCGAAACGGGTCGGGGCGCTTGGATCGGCCAGCAGGACGCTGGTGTCGAGAACGTAAGTGCGCCTATCGGGCATCCGGCGCTTTGTGCTGTTCACCACGGAAGGACGTACCCCCTCGGATGAGGTCGGCGGTGCGACGCCGTCGCGGGCCTTGGTGTCTGCCGCCGGAGGACAGCAGACAGATCTCCCCGCCCGAGGCGGGGAAGGGACCGGGTCATCGGCCACGATGCACGGGCCGAGCACCGGCCCCTGTCCAGGTCCGCACGAGGAGTGCGATCCATCGAGTGCAAAGGGCCTCCCGGGTGAGCGGTCACGGCCACTCACTGAGATACGACGTTCGTGGTTCGGACGTCGACCTGCAAGGGGTATTCCCTCGAACACACGTGACCATGCCCGATGTGCCACGACACCTGGATGAACGCGGGGTTATCAGCTCTGGTGGGGGCATCGGTTCGGGTGTGTCGAGCAACCCTCGGCGGGAGGTGCATGGGCGGCGCGGGGCCCACCCCGGTCAGCCGGTCGGCGAAACGATCCGGGCCGCCCCGGTTGCCGTCCGTGACGACGGTGGACACGGGGCCGGACGCAGGGAAGGACCCGGGAGACCGGGTGGGACGACACCGTGGGCGGTCGGCCGCACAGGGGGGCGCATGAATCGGCGGGACGCGCGCCTCGGCGGTCCCGCGGCAATCGGCTGCCCGCCCGGATGCGAGGGCGCACCACCCCTCGGGCCGACCGCGGTGTCAGCTGCCGTAGCGGCGGTGCCGCGCCGCGTAGTCACGCAGCGCGCGCAGGAAGTCCACCTTGCGGAAGGCGGGCCAGAAGACTTCGCAGAAGTAGTACTCGGAGTGGGCGCTCTGCCAGAGCATGAAGCCCGACAGCCGCTGCTCCCCGCTGGTGCGGATGACGAGATCCGGGTCGGGCTGACCACGTGTGTAGAGGTGCTCGGAGATGTGTTCGACGTCGACGGTCTCGGCGAGTTCCTCGACGCTGGTGCCCTTCTCGGCGTGTTCCAGCAGGAGCGAGCGGACCGCGTCGGCGATCTCCTGGCGCCCCCCGTACCCAACGGCGACGTTGACGAGTATTCCGCCGCGGATGCCGAGCGTGGCCTGCTCGGCTTCCTTCAGCACCGACTGCGTACGGGCGGGGAGCAGGTCGAGGGTCCCGACGTGGTGGACCCGCCAGCGGCCGTCCGCGGCCAGGGCCCGCACGGCGTCCTCGATGATCCCGAGGAGAGGAATGAGTTCGTTGTCCGGGCGGTCGAGGTTGTCCGTGGAGAGCATCCAGAGCGTGACGACCTCGACATCGGTCTCCGCACACCAGCCCAACAGTTCTTGGATCTTGCTGGCGCCCGCTTTGTGACCCGATTCGGGGGTGTTGCCGGACGCCTTGGCCCAGCGACGGTTGCCGTCGAGGATGACTCCGATGTGCTTGGGCACCTGGGCGTGGTCCAGTCGGCCTTCCACCCGGCGTGCGTAGAGCCTGTACACCAGGTCACGCAAGTTCACAGAGTTCACCTCTCGGTTCTGGCGGGCGCATCAGCCCTGGGTGCCGGGGGTCGGGGGTCCGCTGCCGGGGCCCGTTGCGTTGAACGGCGCGATGGCCGGTACAGCCATCGCCATGCGGCAATTCGCCCGCGCCGTGCGGCATCCCCTGAAGCGGCCACATTACTGCGCATGGGGCACAGTGACCCAACCCGGTCTGTCACAAGTCCGTGATAAGCAGACAGGTGTGACTGATTCCAACGCGGTTCCTTCGCCGTCCCTCTATCTCGCCTCCACCGACCGCTACGACTCCATGGAGTACAGGCGCAGTGGTCGCTCGGGGCTCAAGCTGCCCGCGATCTCCCTCGGTCTCTGGCACAACTTCGGTGACGATCGGACCCTCGATTCCCAGCGCGCCATCCTGCGTCGGGCCTTCGACCTGGGAGTGACCCACTTCGACCTCGCGAACAACTACGGCCCGCCGCCGGGTTCCGCAGAACTGAACTTCGGCAAGATCTTCGCCCGGGACTTCGCCCCGTACCGCGACGAGCTGATCATTTCCACCAAAGCGGGCTATCTCATGCACCCCGGACCCTACGGGGAATGGGGCTCGCGGAAGTACCTCCTGTCCTCGCTCGACGCGTCGCTGCGCCGAATGGGTCTGGAGTACGTGGACATCTTCTACTCCCACCGCTTCGATCCGGACACTCCGCTGGAAGAGACCATGGGTGCGCTGGCGTCCGCGGTGCGTCAGGGCAAGGCCCTCTACGCGGGCGTCTCCTCCTATAACGCGGAGCAGACGGCCGAGGCCGCCCGGTTGCTTCGCGAGATGGGGGTCCCCGCACTGATCCACCAGCCCTCCTACTCGATGATCAACCGCTGGATCGAGGACGACGGGCTCCTCGGCACGCTGGAGGCGGAGGGCATGGGCTGCATCTCCTTCGTCCCCCTCGCCCAGGGCCTGCTCACCGGGAAGTACCTCAAGGGCATTCCGGCGGGCTCACGGGCCACCCAGGGCAAGTCGCTGGACCCGGATCTGCTCTCGGACGAGGTGGTGCGCCGGCTCAACGGGTTGAACGACATCGCGGCGCGCCGGGGGCAGAGCCTGGCGCAGTTGGCGTTGGCCTGGGTCCTGCGGGACGAGCGGATGACATCGGCGCTGATCGGTGCGTCGAGCGTGGCGCAACTGGAGGAGAACGTCGGTGCGCTCGCCGGAGAGCCACTGACCGATGCCGAGCTGGCGGAGATCGATGCCTTCGCCGTGGACACCCAGGGCACGAACATCTGGGCGGACCGGGGCTGAGGGGCGGGAGCCCTCCCCGTCCATCGGTGCTTCCGGGGCCGTAGAGAGGCCCGGCGAACGGCGCCGACCGAGCTGCGGGGCGGGGTTTCACCCCCGGGCCGGAAAAGAAACCGGGCCGGTCCGTGGGGGGGGATACGGACCGGCCCGAGGGGGGGCTTCCACCATAACGCTTCGCCGGTCGTGCTGCTCGCCACCGCCGCGCCGGTGGCTTTGACCAGGTTGTGAGGCAAGGATCGCGCCCCTTGCCATGAGGTCACGGGACGGGCGGGGAGCACAGTCCCGAGGGTGCTCACGGGCTGCTCAGGGCGTACGCGAAGGGTGTCCAGGGGGTGCCGTTCCCGCGTTTTCGTCGTTCTCGGAGTGCTGCCGTCCCGATGGCCGTAGGTGGTGAGGTGGCCCCTCGCTCGGCTGGTTTCCGCACCGCATCCGGATGGGCTAACCCGCACGGGTGACCCGGGGAAGTGGCGTCGGATTGACCGGTCGATCCGGTCCGGCAGCGGAGGCGAAGAGGACGTACGGGATCGCGCTCGGCTGTGCGGCTGTGAGTCCGGGCAGCTGTGAGTCCGGGCAGCCGGATGGGCGCCCCTGTGCGGGGACGCCCGGCTCAAGGCGGCGCGATCGTTCAGACCGCGCACTCCTTCGTCTTGTGCTCGATGATCTCCTGCATGAAGGTCTCGCCCCAGGCGCCCAAGGGCTCCAGCGCCCGATTGAGCGCCTCTCCCAACTCGGTCAGCGAGTACTCGACGCGCGGCGGCACCTCGCGGTACACCTCGCGATGGACGATCCCGTCCGCCTCCAGTTCTCTGAGCTGCTGGATCAGTACCTTCTCGGTGACCCCGACCACCTCGCGCCGCAGTTCGCCGAAGCGATAGGTGCGCTCATGGAGAGCCCACAGGATCAGGGGCTTCCACTTTCCGCCGACGACATCGACCGCGGCGTCGAGGCCACACTGGTAGACGGGCTTGGCCTTGGGCACGGCAACTCCTCGGATGTCCCTGACACTTACCGTCCGGGAAGTACACCATTTCCCTTCGAACGCCTGCATTAACTAGGCCAGAAGCTGTCCTATATGGACCCTAAAGTCGAGCCATGACGACACGCACCGTGACCTGGACACAGTCCAATGCCCGCACCCTGTCGCGTCAGGGGCTGGACACACCCCTCCGGGCAACCCCGGCCGCGGTCACCTCGGCCATGCTGGCCGCACAGGCACAGGTGCTGTCGGCAGCCGAGCTCTCGGTGGCGCTCAGGCTCGGTGGTGGGGCGACACGCACCACCGTTCGCGATGCGCTGTGGACCGACGGCTCCCTGGTGAAGACCTACGGTCCCCGCGGCACCATTCATCTGCTGGCCAGGGACGACCTACCGATGTGGACCGGTGCGCTGACGGCGATCCCGGGCACCGCGAGCCGTGCACCGGAGGCCGTGGGCCTGACCGCGGCCCAGACCGAGCAGGTCATCGACGCGATCGCCGACGCCCTGACGGACGCCCAACTGACCACCGACGAACTCACCGAGGCGATCGTCGCGCGCACCGGCCCCTGGGCCGGCGACCCGGTGCTGGAGGCGTTCCAGGGCAAGTGGGCGCGCTGGCGGCAGGTGACGCACCTCGCCGCCCATAGGGGCGTGCTCGCGTTCGCGCCGAACAAGGGCCGCCGAGTCGCCCACACCAATCCCCAAGCCGTACCCCTAGAGCAGGGCGAGGCACTGGGTCGACTGGTCGTGCGGTACCTCCGCGCCTACGGTCCCGCCACCTCAGCGCACTTCGCCAAGTGGCTGGCAGCCCCGCAGGGCTGGGCGAAGGAGGTGTTCCGGTCCTCGGCGGCCGAGGGCCGCATCGAACCCGTGCGGTACGAGGGGGATACGGCCTTCGTGGCGGCCGGTGACGGCGAGTTCCCGGCCGCCGAACCGCGGGGCGTTCGACTGCTCCCGTATTTCGACGCTTATACCATCGCCTCACAGCCGCGGGAACTGCTCTTTCCCGGGCCGGCCCGCGAAAGGGCGCTGGCGGGCGGGCAGGCGGGGAACTACCCGGTCGTCCTGGTCGATGGAACGGTGGCGGGCGTATGGCATCAGAAACGGTCCGGAAGGCGGATCGCGGTGACCGTCGAACCGATCGGGGAGTCCCTTGACCGGCCGGCCGCCCGCGAGGAGTTGGCGGAGCAGGTGGAGCGCGTCGCGGAGGTGCTGGAGGCACAGTCGACGCTGACGGTCGGGAAGGTCCTGGTGGGGGCGCACGCCTAGGGAACGTCATCGCTCAGTGGTCGCTGGTGATCCGTAGTCGGTTCAGCGGGTGCGCCGGAGCAGGGTGATGCCGTCCCGCTCCGCCACGAGCCGATAGCCGTGGACCTTCCGGGCGGCGGCGAGCTCCGCGGCCTGCTGCTCCGGCGGGTAGGGCCAGTGCCCCGTGCGGTAGGGCCATGCCTCGGGCGCCCTGGCGTCATGGATGATCCACTGCGCCGTGGGGCGCGGCAGCTTTCCCTTGTTGTACTCGTACAGCCGGGCGTCGACCGGGAAGGTGGGGAAGAGCACCACATCGCAGCGGGAGGTGAGTTGCGGCACCAGCCGGTTGGATGCGGCGACCGACGCACCGTCCGGGATCTCGTCCAGCAGCGCCCGGGCCGCTTCGATGTGCGCGGTGGTCCGCCAGGTGGCGCGGTGGGCGAGTTGGGCGAGCGGGAAGGACGGCAGCAGGACGGCGGTCACCGCAAGGACGGTGGCGAGCGAGGCGCGGACGTGGCGGGCGCCGAGCGGATGCCCGCTGCCGCGCCACCTCCGCAGGGAGTCGATCAGCCCGGCGCACACGATCGGCATCAGCACGGCGCTGTAGTGGAAGGAAGTGCCCCAGTGGAAGCCGTTCTGCGACAACATCCGCCAAGCCAGGGTGGGCACGGCGAGTAGGGCGAGCGGTGAGCGCAGGGCCAGCAGGGCGGACGGGGCGAAGACGAGGACCAGGGTCATGGCCTTGATGTCCGGCCGCAGTGCGTCGAGGGGCGCGAAGGCGATGGTGGCCAGCCAGGAGGAGTGGAGGTCGGCACCCAGGTTCTCGCCGTGCGCATAGCCGCCCGCCGGGTTGAAGGCGGGCAGGAGATAGGTGATCTCGATCAGCGATGCGCCGACGCCGACCGCCGCGGTGACCAGACCGAGCCGGCGCGGCCCCTGGAAGGCGATGAGGCAGCCGAGTGCGGCCAGGGTGAGCCCCAGGTCCTCCTTGATCAGTACGAGGGGCGCGGCCCAGGCGACGGCAGCGCGCCAGCGCTGCCGTCCCACTGCGGCGAGCGCGTGGGCGAGCAGGGGAACGGCGAGCGCCACCTCATGGAAGTCGAAGGCGGCGGCGGATGCGATGCCCCAGCTCAGGCCGTAGGAGAGGGCGATGACATGGGCGGACCTGCGTCCGAGCGCACGGGCCGCCCAGGCGACCAACGGCACGGCGGCGACGGCGAGGAGCGCTGACTGTACGAGCAGGAGACAGAGCGGGGAGGGCCAGAGCCGGTAGAGCGGTGCGAGGACGGCGAGTGCGGGGTGGAAGTGGTCGCCGAGCAGGTTGAAGCCCTCGCCGCGCAGCGGGACGATCGGGGGCCGGAGTTGGGCATAGGCGCGAACTGCCTGTTCGAAGATGCCGAGGTCGTACCCGGTGGTGCGCATCAGCTGATGGCGACGGACGGCGACGGTGGCGTAGAGGGCGAAGAGGACGGCCGCCCAACTCCACGGCAGCGACACCCGACGGCCGGTGCGGAACGTCGTCGGGCGGGGCGTCCCGGTGCGGGCGGGCGGGTGCGGGGTGCGGGCCCGGATGGGAGTGACGGCCCTCAGCAGTCCCTCACGCCACACAGTTGAGTTGTCCAAGAACGTCCGCATACATCCGGATGCTAGACGGGGGCGAACGGTCGGCCGTACACCTCAGAGGGGGGCGTGTCCTCGCGCCTTCCGACCGGAGTCGGCGGCAGGAGCCGATCCGACCTGATGTCAGCGCAGGGCGGCGAATGCTCCCCACACGACTCCGAAGAGTGCGCCGAGGATCATGAAGGGACCGAACGGGATCGCGCTCTTGCGATGGGCGCGGCCAAGGGCGATCAGCCCGAATCCGTACAGCGAACCGAACAGGAACCCGGCGAACGCACCGGTGATCAGCACCCCCCAGCCGTACCAGCCGAGTACCACCCCCAGCGAGAGCGCAAGTTTGACGTCGCCGAACCCCATGCCGCCGGGGTGGATCACGAACAGCAGACAGTAGAAGGCGCCCAGGGCGAGCCCGCCGAGGAGGGCTGTGGTCCAAGAACCCCCGTCCGACGGCAGCACGGAAGCGAGGCCGAGCAGGACGACCGCGGCGGCGGCCAGCGGGAGGGTGAGGTGGTCGGGCAGCCGGTGGACCCGGGCGTCGACGACGGCGAGCAGGGTGGCGACGGGCGTGAGCACCAGCCATACGGCGAGTTCCGGCCGGCAGCCGGTGGCGACCGCGAGCACCGCACAGACCGCGGCCGTCAGGAGGGGAATGACACCGGGCGTGATCCGGCCGGAGGCACCCCGCCAAGGACCGCCGCCATCCGCTGTGGACTTCCGGCCGGAGGCCGGGGCCGCACGCAGCACGGGCGGCGGGTCCGACGGTGTCGCGTTCGCCGCGGCTGACCGCACATCGGATGCCGTGCGCCCGCCCGTCCCGCTGCTTCCGTACGATCCGTCGCCCGGACCGGGCGGGAGCGAACCGCCCCCCGCAGCCGCGCAGTCGGGGCACCGCGCCGGGCCCAACCAGCCTCCGAGGGGACCGTGGAACGGATGGCCGGCGGGGCATCCGTTCCGCCAGGGGTCCGTCGCCGGGACGGCCAGCCGGTACGCGGCCCGGGGTATGAGGAGTCCGGTGGCGAGGCCCCACAGGACGGAGGCGGCGATGAGCGTGGCGTACACGGCTCAGAGACTATTTGCTCGGGTGAGTCGGGTCATGGGCCTTCGCTGATCCGGTTCGGGACAGGCCCGTGGGCCCGGTGGGACCCAGGGCCTGGGCCGGATCCCTGGCACCGGCACTGTGGGACCGGCACTGTGGGACCGGCTCTCTGGCACTCGGGACCTGGGGCGTGCGGGGGTGCGCCCGTGGCACGGTTCCGTACACCGGCACGGCCCATACAGTGACCCGGGCGGGCTACGGTCTCGACCATGCGACGAGGACACCAATGGCAGGACGGCAGGGGCGTGTTGTGGGTACCGGAGAACGAAGCCCTGCCCCTGGAGATCGCGGCGAGCCGGGGAACCCGACGCCGGGGCCTGCTGGGGCGGCCCGGAATCGACGGGGCCCTGCTGATCACCCGATGCAGCGGAGTGCACACCTTCCAGATGCAGTTCACCATCGACGTGGCCTATCTCGACCGGGATCTGAAGGTGGTGGACGTTCACACGCTGAAACCCGGACGGCTGGGCAGGCCGCGGCTGCGCGCCCGTCATGTGCTGGAGGCCGAGGGCGGGGCGATGGCGGCTTGGGGCGTGAGCAAGGGGGTGCGATTGAGGGTCGACGGCAGCGACTGAGGACCGTGTCGCAACCTCTGCCGGTCCCGCCGGGCTCGTCTGCGCGCCGGCCGAGTGCCCCCGTACCGCCGTCTGTCCGACGACGCCATCGGGTAGCCGATCAGTGGGCGCTCGGCCTGAACGGCGTACGGGCTGTGGTGCGTCTGCGTCGGCCGCGGCGGCTCAACACCGCCCATACGACGAGCCAGAGCACCAGGAGCGTCCCCATGACGAGCCCCACGACACCAATGATCAACAGCATTTCCGCACGATCGTCGTCATCGTCGAGGAAGGCGTTCTGCTGGGCAGCCGCGCGTTCGAGTTCGGAGATGCCGAACCCCGCGTCCGTCGCATCGCCCTCGTACTCGGGTCCGTCCTGCGGCTCGCCGGATATTCCCACCCGTAGGGTCACCGGCAGGGGGCTGGAGATGCGTTGGGCGAGCGATATCCGGAGGTAGTACCAGCCGGAGAAGCGCATGGCGCTCCGGTCGTCCTGGTCGGATATCCGGTTGGCGAAGGCGGCCGGTGCCGTGCTCATCGACAAGGTGGTGGGGGTGCCGCGGTAGTCGCCTCCGGTGTCGTCGACGAAGCCGCGCGCCGTGTTGAACACCGTCATGCGCAGACCAGCCGCGACCGACGAGGCTTCGGACGTCGCGTCCCCGAAGTCACCGTCGACGAAGAGTTGCTGGCCCCAGTCGATCGGCACCCGGTAGAAGCGGCTCTCGCCGGGGTTGAGCCGGTCGCGCCACACACCGTGGCCCACGGGGGTCGCATCGTAGAAGCCGGATCCGCCGCTGGCGCCCTTCGCCTCCCCCTTCACCCGCTGGGGCAGTCGGGTGTTCCAGGACGCGGGCGCGGACGGCATGACGGCCCCGGCCTTCAGCCCGGGCTCCTTCATGTACTTCAGTTCGACGGGCCACCGGCTCGCCGTGGACGCACCCGAAGAGCCGATCCACTCCACCGAGTAGACGTAGTCCCCCGCGGTCTGGCACTCACGGCCCTTGCCGATGCGACGGGTGGAGTAGTCGGCGACGGGCAGCGGGGTCGTACCGCCGAAGGTGATGTCGTTGCTGACGCTGCAATGCGCACCCTCGGCCGAACGCAGGGAGACCCTGATGCCGTCGGTCGCGCTGACCGTTCCATCGCGCGGTGGTGCGAGGACGGCCGAAACATACGCATTGGATGTGCCGTCGAGCGCCACTCGGTAGAACTTCCGCTCACCGCCCGAAATGGTGTCGACGTATGTGCCGGGCGTGAGCCGGGGCCCGCCGGCCGAGGCCGAGGAAGCGCCCTTCACCGGCTGCGCGTCGGGCGCCGTCTCATAGGAGCTGAGCCAGTCGGGATTGGCCGCCGCGGCGGGAAGGGGCGCCTGGCCAAGGGCGAGTATCAGCCCGCAGGCGATCCCCGCTCCCGTGGTCCTGACCCCTGCCGCCGTGCCGCCCCGTCCCATTGCATGCTCCTCAGCCCATCAGTCGATCAGCTCACGCATCGACAGTCGGCCCGCAGCGTACTGCGGCTCCCACCTGCCTCGTATAGCTGGCCTCACATACGACTGACGGGATATGGCGTACTCAACCGGCCCCGCCCGTGGGGAAGGAGACCTCGACGCGGCGGTTCTTCCTGCGCCCTTCCTCATCGGAATTGTCCGCGATCGGGTAGTCCTCGCTGTAGCCGCGGACCACATAGGTGATGGAGGCGTCGTTGAGTTGCTGACTGAGCACTCCATGGACGGCGTCGGCGCGCTTCTTGGACAGCACCTTGCCGTGCTCATAGGTGCCGAGGTCATCGGTGAAGCCGAAGACGCGCAGACTCTGGGCCTTGTGCCGACGGATCTCCGCCACGATCGCAGAGATCCGGCCACCCGCCTGAGGGGTGAGCTTCGCACTGTCCTTGCCGAACAGAACCTCGGCCTGAAGGGCGAACTTCAGTGAGGTGGGGGTCTCCTCACGGCGCTCCTCGCCCCCCTCGGTCTCCACGATGGAGACGATGTCCAGCACCCGCGACGAGGCGAGCTTGGCTCCTTCGCGCATCCTGAGACCGGGGCTGCTGCTGTCGATCGCCGGTGCCGCGGACGTGGGCACGCTGTCGGGCGGCGCGCTCGGATCGTCCTTGGCCGCGGCCCCGGAGGCGCCGCCGAGTTGGAGCCCGGTGAACAGCAGCACCACGGCGACGGACACCGCCACCGAGGGACGTGGGTCTCTCCGCCTCCGGGCGGCCTCCGCACCCATCAGGAGAGCTCAATCGTGGCGGTGGGCATCAACGGGATCTGGACCTCGACCGTGTCCGTCTCTGCGGGAGGAGAGGGGAACTGGGCGAAGAAGTCCACGCTCTGGCCGGAGGTGAACATGCTCAACCCCGTGGTGGTCAGTGGGTAGTCATCGGTGTCCCGCAGGACGTAGTAGCGCTTCTTGGCCTTCTTGTCGACCAGGGTCATGCCCGCCAACGAAGGCCCCGTCATCGTGACTTCGTTCTCCGTGCCGTTCCACTGGACCGGAGTGGTCAGCCCCTTTCCTGTGGTGTTCTTCAGCACCCCGGAGATCGTGAGGAATCCGCCCTCGTCCCGTACGGCGCTGTTGATGGTGAACTGGAACCCGTTGCTCCCGTTGATCGTCGCCAATACCTTGCCGGGCTCCGACTCACCACCTCCGTCGCCCTGGTCCGGCTGCTGCGGCTGCTCCGGGGCGCCCGCGGTGGACGATGGGGACTTGGCGTTCTTCTTGTCCGAACCGTCGTCACCACCGCCGCAGGCCGTCAGAGAGAGCGACAGTGCCGCGGCCAGCACGGCCCCGACGGCCCTGCGGTTCTTCGCTCTGTGCCGAATGCTCATCAGTGCTGTTCCTTTGCGTTCGGTCGCGGTCAGTCCTCGGCCAACCGGACAGTGAAGAGTTCAGACATGTCAGGAAGAGGGTCCGGACTGTCCGGGTCGAGCGGGAACTCCTCACCGTCGCAGAAAAACACGCCCGCCAGGATCGGTTCGTCCGACGTCGAGGGGGTCGGTGGGGTCGGTTCTGCTTCCTCACCCTCGCCGCTGTCCGGCGGGGGCTCCTCATCAGGAGCCTCGAAAGTGCACCGGGGCGTCACGATGGCGGTTGCGGTGGCCTTGGCCGTCTCGCTCTCGGTGCCGGGCAGGATCGTGTCACCGACCGGCTCCTGGGTCCTGACGGTCACGGTGTAGCCCCAGCGATCGCCGCCGAGGGCCTGGCAACTGCCCGGGACCACCACGGTGCCGTTGGATTCCGCAAAGGCGTGCGCCGCGGGGCATCCATCACCGGGGTCGCCGAAGATCTCGCCGTCGAAGAGCTGCTCAAGGAAGTCGGCATCGGAGAGTCGGCCCGCGAGTTCGACGCCGAACTGATCGCGGGAGTCCATGGCCGCGGCGAGGGCCGCGGCATCGGCGCCTGACTGGGCACCGTTGCGCGTGGCGCCCGCCTGCCCCACCGCGAAGAACGCGAGCGCCAGGGCCAGGATGCCGACCACCACGGCCACGTAGAGCGGAGCAGCCTGCCCCGCGTCACCGTCGCGGGGAGGCAGGAGATCGGCTACTCGCCGCCGCCTCCGCCGCCCAGGATCTTCGACACCTGGCTTTTCAGACCATTGGCGATATCGCCGGCCACGCCCGAACCCACGAGGGCCGCGATGATCGCCGCCACCAGGACGATCACGCCGACGTACTCGACGGAGTCCTGGCCCGCGTCGCGACGCCTGCGCATCGCCTCGGTGACTGCTGCCGTCCGGGCCGAAATGAACAGACGGGCCTTGACCGCGGCCTTCAGCGTCACGTTCTGCATGGTGTTCCCCTCCGGCGCCGACGGCCCGATCACCGGCCGGCTCATACGACTCCATGGCACCGCCCGCCATATCGCTACTCTCCGTATCGACATAGATGGCAGCGTGAGAAATGTACGCCGGGACGGCTCTGTCGTGAATGGGCCCGAGGGCCCAACTCCGGGCCCAATGGCGGATTCGACGTCTTTCGCTAAACGTGCCGGTGGTATCCGTATCCCTGCTCACTGTGGACCGGCCTCCCTCCGGACGGCACCGCGCCACACTTCGATGGCCTCGCCCCTACCTTGGGCGTTCAGCTTGCCGAAGATGCGGTTGATGTGATTCTTGACCGTCTTCATGCTGATGAAGCAGGAAGCGGCGATCTGTTGATTCGTCAGCCCGGATGCGATCAACTCCATCACCTCCACCTCCCGACGACTCAACTCGCCCAGCACGCCCTGCGGTCGGCCCGGGAGCGCGTCCATCGACCCCACCGCAGACGAATGTCCCACATTCGCTTGCTTAAGCGAAGACTGTTGCGAAAACTTTCCCCAATTCGCGCTGTACGCCAGTCGACTCCAACCGGGTTGAGCAGCGCGGTATCGAGGATGCGAGGGAGAATCTGCACCGGCAGGAATCGATTCCAATTGCGAAGGGTCGATGCGGCTCATGGAAGGAGGGCGGGTGCCGAGTCCATCCGGAAGCGGTCCCGCGATCCGATCCGCCAACTGATCTCCACGGATCCCGGCCAGCAGCGCACAGGAAACGGAAGGGGAGAAAACAGCCCGCCCCGCAGTGATGTCATGGATGGCCGAAACTAGCTGTTCCACGGTGAACTCACCATGGACGAGATAGCCGCCGGCCCCTCGACGAAGGGCCTCGTGGACGACCCGGCTCTCACTGCTGTACGTCAGCATGAGGACCGGGGCGAGGTCCACCAGATGGGGCAGGACCGAGATGCCGTCCACTCCGGGCATCCGGACGTCCAACAGGACCAGATCAGGTCGATGGTTGATCACCGCCTCGTACGCCTGGACACCGTCCACCGCCTCCGCGACGACCTCCAGGCCCTCGTGTCCCCGCAACAGGGCGGCAAGACCGGCTCGTACGACCGGATTGTCGTCGGCGATCACGATCCGCACGGCGGCGGACGGCGGTCGGGAGACGCCTGGTTCGGCCACCGATCCTCCCTGAACTCGCGGTATCTCCTGCGCTCCCTGCGCTTCCTGTCTCGTCTGTGTGCTCTGTACTCCCCTTGCTCCCCTTGCTCCTTGCGAGGCATGAGGGCGCTCGGGGTGCGGGGGGTGGGTGTCCCACATGATCCGGACCTCCTCTCAGTGGACGACGGGGGACGAGAAGGGCGACGCCGAACGGGACGGTCCGGCCGGAAGGGGCAGTTCAAGACGGACCTCCGTGCCCCGGGTCGCCTCGCCCTTGCCTATCCGGATGCGCGCGCCGATCGCGGCGGCCCGCTCGACCATGCCGACGAGCCCGAAATGGCCGTTCCTGCGGAGCGCTGTCAGGGAGGTGCCCGCTGGCAGCCCCGTACCGTCGTCGTACACGCTGATGCGCAGTACGCCGTGCACGACGCCGGCCGATACCTCCACCCGTGCCGGGTTGCCGTGGCGGCGGGCGTTCTCCAGTGCCTCGGAGACGATGGTCAGCACCTGACGGGCCACCGTCGGCGCCAGGAGGACCACCGTCGGCCGGCCGAGGGGACGGAACTCCCAGCGCACGGTACTGTGACGGCCGAAGTCAGCGGCCCTCGCCCGCAGTTCGGCCAACACGTCCACCGCATCGCCGCCGGGTGCGCTGTCCACTCCGGTGGAACGACGCAGGTCGGCCAGGATCTCGCGGGACTCGGCCGCCGCTCGGCGGGCGGAGCGGGCCACCAGTTCGGCCTCGCCCCGCACCGTGTCCGGGTCCGAGCGGGCTGCGGAGCGGGCGAGGCCGTCCGCTGCGAGGGCGAGCCCGTGCAGTGTCTTGGTCACCGAGTCATGCATCTCCCGGGCCAGTCGGGCGCGTTCCTCCTCGACCGCTCCGCTGGCCGCCAGCCGGGACCGCGCCTCGGTCAGGGCCTGGCTTGCCGTTCCGAAACCGAGCACCAGATTGCGCAGGGTCGTCCCGAGGACCCCGGCCAGGGCACAGAGCCCGGGCAGGAACAGGGCGGTGAAGCGGGCTTCCGTCCCGTCGTTGAGGGCGTACGCACCGGCGACGATCAGGGACTGGAATACGGCGAAGACCACAGCGCCCCGCCAACCGGAGATCAGTCCGGCCAACAGGGGCGTGCAGATGGTGACGTACGCCAGGGTCGAGTCGGGCGACGCGGTCACCAGCAGCAGTGCCCCGAACGCCATGTCGGCGCCGAGGAGCCAGGGGTGTCGCAGCAGGACGGGCCCGAAGCGCTCCCAGTCACGCAGCAGGGCGTACGAGGTCATGAAGGTGACGAGGACCGCCGCGCCTATCAGCCAACTGGCCGGGCCCGATGCGGCACCGGCGAGCGCGAAGGGCGCGGCCAGCGCGATCATGGCGAGTCGGAAGCCGAAGACCTGACGGCACAGCGCTTGCAGGGCGTTGACCTGGAGCGGCAGCGAGGGCGCCGGGGCGTTCGGGTCGCCTAACAGGGCCCTGCGGATCCGGGCCGACGCGGTGGCTGCTGGCGGTCGGTCATCGGAGGGCGGGTCGGTCGGCGGTGTTCTGCGGCCCGTGGGGACCAGGGCGCTGCCGCTTCCCGTCGGACGGGGCAGAGGTCCCTGGGCGCTGCCCGCGGAGGGCAGGGCCTTGGCCACGAGTGCTCGGCGGGCCGAGGGCATCGTGTGTCACCTCCTGTCTGGGGCTTTCCATGACTGTCTGGGGAGCGTGCGCTGGGCGGTCGGATCAGCCGCCCAGGACTTCGGCGAGGTCCACTCCGGAGCCGTAGTAGAAGCTCATCACGATCAGGATCATCGTGGCCGGCAGCATGATCAGGGTGACGACGAGGGTGGATTTGGGTACCGCACGGGCCGCGTTGCGGCGGGCGTTCTGGGCGTCCGTGCGGCGCATGTCGGTCGCGATCTGGATGAGGGTCTCGACGATCGGCGCACCGAGTTCCTCGCCCTGCTGGAGCGCGGTGACGAACTTGGACACCTGGTCGGAGTCATTGCGCTTCCTCAGTTGGTCGAAGGCGTCACGACGGCTGACGCCCATGTCCATCTGGCGCAGGGTGATGCGCAGTTCATCGGCCCAGGGCCCCTGGTACTTCTCCGCGACGCGCTCCAGGGCCTGCCGGAAGCCGAGTCCGGCCGAGACGACGACGGCCAGGACGTCGAGGAAGTCGGGCAGCGTGCGCTCGATATCGGCGCGGCGGCGCCGGATGGCCGCCTTGATGATGACGTCCGTCCAGAACAGCCCGTAGACGAAGAGCAGGGTCGCCAGGACGAACTGGCCGCGCGCCAGCATGGAGAGGGCGGCCAGCACACCGAGGAATCCATAGACGGCGCGGCGGGCGGCATACCGGTCGACGGTCATGCCGCCCGGGTTTCCGGCCATGTCCAGGCGTCGGCGCAGGGCGTCGACGCGCGTGGGGCCCATCGTGCGGAGGATCGCGGGCGCGTACCGGATACCGAGCCTGTCGATGACCGAGCCGACCGCGGTGGTGCGGGTGGCGCCGACTTCCAGGGCGAGTTGGAGGTCGCCTGGAAGCTTGGCGTCCGCGCGGTACATGCGGATGCCGTGGAAGACCCCGTACACCGAGAGGGCGAGCAGCAGAGCGAGCAGCAGTCCCATGTGTGTCCTCTCAGACCTGGATCCGCGAGACGCGGCGGATCAGGAAGGCGCCCAGTACATAGAGCCCGACGGCGAGCAGGGTGGCTGCCTGGCCGGTCACCGAGCTGGTCATCTTGTCGAGTGCGCCCGGTGTCATGCTGTTGATCATCAGCAGGAAGCCCAGCCCGAGGAGGGGGACGGCGATGGCGGTGACCTTGATCTGGGAGAGCACGGTGGTGACCTCCCGTCGGGTCTCCTTGCGCTCCTCCAGTGACTCGGTCAGGTTCCGCAGCGAGGTGACGACCTGGCCGCCCGCCCGGTTGGCCAGGATCAGGGTGGTGACGAGGACCATCAGTTCGCGGGACGGGAGCCGGTCGGCGAGTTCCCCGAGGGCGTCGTCCAGGCTCTGGCCCACGGCGAGTTGGTCGGCGACGATGCCCAGTTCATGGCCCGCGGGCTCGTCGAGTTCCTCGGCGGCCATGGCGAGCGCGGTGCGCAGGGCGAGGCCCGCCTGGGTGGCGTTGGCGAGTACGCGGGTGAACTCGGGCAGCTGACCGATGAACGCCTCGGTGCGCTTGGTGCGCTGCCAGTTGAGGAAGGCGTTGGCGCCCCAGATGCTGGCGACGGCGGCGATCAGGCCGAAGAAGGGGGCCAGGATCGCGCCGATGACGAAGTAGACGGCCAGCAGTACGGCGATCACGTAGACCATGTACTCGCCGGTGGTCAGGTCCAGTCCGGTCGCCGCGATCTTGCGTTCGATGCGACGGCCGAGTCCGGTGGTGCGCAGTCGGCGGTCGAAGCCGCCGAAGCGGCGTTTGCGGCCCGACCGGCCGAGAGCACCACCGGTCTGGGTCATGCGTTCGACCAGCGCCTGTTGTTGGGCCCTGCCCGAGGAGTAGGCGTGTACGCCGATGACTCCGAGCACACCGGCGAGCAGGGCCACTCCGGTCGTCAGTAGCGGGAGGTTGTCCATGTCGGGCGGGCCTTTTCGGTGGGCTGGCGGTGGGCGGGCCTGGTGCTTTCGGTGGTACGGCGGGTGTGCGGGCCGTACCACCGGGATTGGGGGGCGGTCGGGGTGGACGGCGGCGGTCAGGGGCCGGTCATAGGACGGTTCTCCGTACGGCGAGTTGGTCGTCGCGGTCGGCGACACCGAAGACCGCGGGGAGCGTCTCGTTCTTCATGTAGAGGCGTTCGGCGATCCGACGGGGCACGGGGTAGTAGCCGAACTCGCCGTGGATCCGACCGTCGGCGGCCATGGGGCGGGCGTGGAAGCGACAGACGGAGACGATGCGGTAGTCCTCGCGCCCGTGGGAGTCGACGACGGCGACCTCGGTGACGCGTCGGGAGCCGTCGGCGTGCCGGGTGAGTTGGACGATGACGTCCACGGCACTGTTGATCTGGTCCTTGATCGCCGCGAAGGGGATCTCCACCTCGGCCATGGACGCCAGGGTCTGGAGCCGCATCAGCGCGTCCTCGGCGCTGTTGGCGTGGACGGTGGCGAGTGAGCCGTCGTGGCCGGTGGACATGGCCTGGAGCATGTCGAGGGTCTCACCGCCGCGGACCTCACCCACGATGATCCGGTCGGGTCGCATGCGCAGGGAGTTGCGGACGAGGTCACGGATGGTGATCCGTCCCTTGCCCTCCACATTGGGGGGCCGGCTCTCCAGCGTGATCACGTGCGGCTGCTGGAGTTGCAGTTCGGCGGAGTCCTCGATGGTGACGATGCGCTCGCCCTCGGGGATGAGACCGGAGAGGGAGTTGAGGAGGGTGGTCTTGCCGGTACCGGTGGCCCCGGAGACGATCACATTGAACTTGGCGCGCACCAGTCCGGCGAGCAGCAGGGTCATCTGCTCGTCGAGGGAGCCGATGGCGATCATCTCTTGCAGGGTGAAGGCGCGCGGGAAGCGTCGGATGGTGAGGATGGGGCCGCTGAGGGAGAGCGGCGGAATGATGACGTTCACCCGTTCGCCCGAGGGGAGGCGGGCGTCGACCATGGGATTCGCCTCGTCGACCCGTCGGTTGACGGTGGAAACGATCCGCTCGATGGTCTGCATCAGCTGTTCGTTGGACGAGAAGCGCAGCGGCAGCATCTCCAACCGCCCGGCGCGCTCGACATAGACCTGGTCATGGCCGTTGACCATGATTTCGCTGATGGAGGCGTCTTCGAGGAGCGGTTCGAGGATGCCGAGGCCCAGCGCCTCGTCCACGACGCGTCGGATCAGCTGGGAGCGCTCAGCGGTGGAGAGCACGGGGCCCTCGCGGCTGATGATGTGACCGAGGACCCGCTCCAGCCGTATCCGCCGGTCGGCTGCGGCGAGCGAGGACATTTCGGCGAGGTCTATCTCCTCCAGGAGCTTGGCCCGGTAGACGCCGACGAGTCGGTTCTCCTCCCCGTGGCCGTTGACCGGCTCGGGACTGTTGATGCGTGCCCGCAGACTCATGTCGCCATCTCCCCAACTCCCCGCTTGGTGCTGTGTCCCCCGGTGTGTGCGTGGCCGGCCCGGCCCTCCCTTCAGTCGCAGGGCATGGTGACGCTCCGGTGGGCGCTGCCGAAGTCGAAGATCGGCAGGACCTGGGGGATGTCGACCGTCACCTCGACGGTGACCTCCACACCGCAGCTGCCCGATTCGGTTCTCGGCCTGAGCCATTCGCTGACGGCCGCAGTCGCCGCGCGACCTGCTTGACCGTCTCCGTCAGGCATGGAGGCCGCACGGGCTCCGGCGCGGGCGGCGGTGCCCGCCTGCTGGGCGGCGTAGGCGGCGACGCCGAGTTGGATGGCGGCGAGGGCGACGAACAGCAGCAGGGCTATCACGCCCGCGTACTCGACCGCGGCCTGTCCGCGCTCCCGTCGGCGCTGGCGCTGTCGGCTCATGGCTCGTCCTCCCGGGGGGCTGCGGCTTCGCCGGGAACGGTGACCGAGAAGCTCACTCCGGGGAAGAGCAGGGGGACGTCGAGGTCCACGGTGGCCCGGTAGTAGTCCCCCGAATCGCCACAGGAGAAGCCGGAGCCCTGCCAGGCCGACGGTAGATGGGCTTCCCCCGCCGCCTGGCACGCGCCGTCCCCGCCGACGACCCCGGCACGGACGGCTTCGTCCGCCGCGTTCCCGGCGAGGACGAAGGTGTAGCCCGTCAGGGCGGCCTGCCACATCAGGACGATGGTGACCAGGATGAGCGGGATCGTGCCGGTGAACTCGACCGCGGCCTGCCCCCGGTCGTCACCGAGGCGTCGTCGGACGTTCCATGTGCGGGCGTCGGTGGTCTGCGGGCAGCCTTCGTCGGTCCCATCGACGCGGGGGGACTCCACGGTCCGCCCAGAGCCCGACCTGTCCGCCGCCGATGGGCCTCCCGGCAGCGCTGCCCGGCCGCCGGTCATCGTGATCGTGTCCTTCGCAGCCCGATCGAGCCCCGATCGCCGCGGAACTTCCCCTGACGCTGCTCCCCCTCCGCCACCGCGACGAGCGAGAGTTCGGCCGCGAGTTGCCACAGGGCCTGCTTCACCGCGGACTTGGCCTCCAGGTCCTGCATCCGGCCGGCGTCGACGACGGGCTGGAGTTCCTTGAAGCCGGCGGGGACGGTCGTCCGGGCGATGCGGGTGCCGGTGATCTTCTCGATCAGCGGGGGTTGGATCTCGGTGGAACGGCTGTACCGGTTGACCACCGCCACCGTCTCCTCGGCCTTGCGGATCTGAAGCCGGTCCCAGAGCCTGATCATGCGCTTGGCCGCGCGGACGGCGATCACGTCGGGCGTGGTCACCAGCAAGGTGGTATCGGCCATTTCGATGGCGGCGGCGTTCGCGCTGTTCATCTGCGTACCGCAGTCGACGATGACCACGTCGTAGCGGTGGCGCAGGACGCTGACGATCTGGCGTACGGCCCGGTCGTCCACCTCCTCGCCGCGTTCGCCGTCGGTGGGCGCGAGGAGCAGCCCCAGCCCGGTGTGGTGGGCGAAGACCGCGTCCTGGAGCACCCGGGGCGAGATGTCCTGGATGCCCGCGAGGTCGACGATGGAGCGCCGGAACTGGACGTCGAGGTAGGAGGCGATGTCGCCGGCCTGGAGATCGAGGTCGGCCAGGGCCACGGACCGGCCGGACGCCTGGGCGGCCAGGGCGAGCTGGACCGCGGTCACGGTCGCGCCGACCCCGCCCTTGGCTCCGCTGACGGTGACGACCGTGCCGCCGGGTCCGGTGAACACATCAGCGCCGTGTCCCAGGTGGCGTCGCACCCCGGTGGACCAGCCCGCCGCCGCTTGGACCCGCTGGGCCAGTTCCTCGTACGAGAGGGGGAAGCCGATCAGTCCGCGGGCTCCGGAGTCCATGGCCGCCGAGTACAGGCCGGGGGTCGCGTCGACCGTGACCAGGATGACGCCGACGGCGGGGAAGCGCAGTGCCACCTCCCGGATCAGTTCCAGTGCGGGCACGGGTCCGATCCGCTCATGGACCAGGACGACCTCGGGCAGTTCGTCGATCGACTCGGCGGCGAGCCGGGCCAGCAGATCGAGCAGTGAGGTCGAGTCCGCTACCGGATTTGCTGGTTCCGTCTCCGGTAGCTGGCCGAGCAGGGTGGTGATGGACCGGGCCGCGTCGAGATCACCGACGGCCGGGAGGATGCGTATGGTCATACAGCCCTCACCTGTTCTTGTCTTCGCCGAGGGTGTACGTGCTGTCCCCGGGGCGCAAGGTGGCCGGGCTGCCCTTGGCAAGGAGGGCGAGCCGCACGTTTTCGGCGAAGGACTCCGCGTACGCCAGACGCTGGGCGTCCGTGGTGTTGAGCGCGAAGGTGATGGGCACGGCCTCACGGGCGGTGCTGCCGCGATCGCCTTCCTTGCGCTCCAGCGGGGTCAGCCTGCCGACGTCGATGACCTTGGCGTTGGGAACGATGATCCGGGACTGGTCCGGATCGCCCTTCTCCTTGCCGGCGAAGGTCGCGAAGATATTGACCAGATCACCGGGGGTGATCTTGCCCGCGACCCCGGTGGCCGCGTCGATCATGATGGCGATCTCCTGTTCGCCCGCGGCCAGTTCGGGCCGCTTGACGATCATGTCCTCCTGGAGCAGGGACCCCTTGCGCAGCTGGGTGACGGCGATCTTTCCGCGCAGCACCGACAGTTCCGATACCGCGCTGCTCGGCAGCCAACGCTGCGGTATCCGCACCTTGGTGAACTGAGCGGGCTTCAGAGCCGTATAGGGAGACACATCCGTCTTCAGCTCGTACGCCGTGGCCTCTGGACCGACCTTCGAATTCACATTGTTGATCACGGAGATCACGCCGGCGAACGCGGCGAGGGCGCACAGCACCGAAAGGAGCAGGAGGAGAACGCCACGGCGTTGGCGTGAATTCATTGGTTGGACGACCTCGTTCGCAGATCATGGGCTGACGGAGCGGACAGAGTGGGACGTACGACAGGAAGCGGGTTGCGCGCCGCAGTGGGGCGGATGCGCGATCCCTTGCGACCCGGATCGGTGGGTGTGGATCGCAGGCCCGTCGGACGTCCCACCGTCGGCGGTCGCGGTCCTACGGGTGGCCACCCGAGGGGTACGAACCGCCGTGGCGAAGGCGAACGGACGGGTCTTTGGTCACGGTGGGAGCGCCGCTGGGCCCTGCGCACCGAGCCGCACGGGACGGCCGCACCCGGTGGGGGCGGCTCGGCCGGGGCGTGGGCGAACCCGCCGGCACCCGACTCACGAACCGCGGTGCGCGACTGTTCCATGGTTCAGTACCCGGGAATCCCGACCCTGACCTTCGGCGACGGCGAGCAACGCCGAACAGAATCCGCAGCGATCGCCGATGATGTCAATTCCGCACCAGGTGCACACCTCTCTCCGTACGGACGAGACCAGTTGGTAGAGGATGGAGATGTCCGGCAGGAAGGCCGCGAATTCAATGAGCTTGCCGGTGCCCCACCAACCGGGCGAGTCCGCCGGCAAGTCGTTCTCCTCCAAACTCTGCGTGCGCCATTGCGGGATCAGCGTCTCGCTGATCCATTCAGACTGCAACTGTCCTTTGGCGACGACCAGCCGGGTGGCGAAGTCTGGACCGGAAAGCTCCCCCGTCCCGATCCTGATCAATTCCGGACGAGGATTGGCCAGTACCCCGAACTGCGAGCCGGGAACCCAGGACTTCGCATGGGACTTCAGACTGACCGGCACCCGGTCGAGCCTGGCCACCGAGTTCAACTGGGCGCCCGCGTAGATGTAGTGCGACAGCAGCCGGGCCGCGGATGCGACGATCCCCGCGCCGAAGTCGCAGATCGACAACTGCCTCAGTTGGCGCACGAGGACGCCGATCGCCAGCGGCGGGAGATCCAGCTTCAGCAGGGCGATGCGATTGCTCTCCAGCACGGACCGCACGGTGTGCAGTCGCCGCTCGTGGGCGAGGCCGATCGTCGACGGATAGATCGCGATCACCGAACCGTGCTGCTCCAGCAGTACGGTCATGTCGGCGAGTGCCGCGTCGAGCGGCTGGTCCTGCGGCGCGGCGAGGAGAGCCGCCGTGGGCGTGTGCTGGTCCATCGCCGGTAGCACCAGATCTGCGCTGGTGACAGCTATTGCGGTCGGCACGCTGGTTCCCCGTTCGGCTCCGGCCGCCGGGGGCTCCCGTGACCGCAGATACGTACTCGCTGCTCCTGCACCAGCACTTTATCTGCGACTTTGACGGCAGAGAACACCTTCTTGAACTCACAGCCCCAGTCCGTGCACGCTCCGCACACACCAAAGGGGGCGAAAAGCTGACGATCCACCATCCCGCCCCATCAGACCCGTCAGGGGGTCTACGCTCCGCTGTGGCCGAAAAGCGATGACCACGTCGTAGGACGAATCAGCGTCAGAGGACTTGACAAGCCTATTGGTCTGGACCAGCTTTACGGGCAACAACGGTGGCCACCGTACGTACCTCTTTTCTTCCTCCATCCCCCCAACTCCCCCACCTGGAGGCAGCAAGTGGAACCCTTCACGCGCAAAAAAAGATGGCTTGGCGGTGTGCTGGCGCTCGCCGTCGGCGCCGGCGTGGCCATCGTGGGCACCACGGGAACCGCACAGGCAGCCGACGTCAACGTCGCCAAGAACGCCGGCTTTGAGTCAGGACTCTCCAACTGGACCTGCTCCGGCGCCTCCGGCGCCAATGTGTCGACGCCGGTGCGCACCGGGGCCTCCGCCCTCAAGGCGACGCCTGCCGGGCACGACAATGCCAAGTGCACCCAGACCGTCACGGTGAAGCCCAACTCGACCTATGCGCTCAGCGCCTGGGTCCAGGGCGGGCACACCTACCTGGGAGCCAGCGGCACCGGCACCACCGACGTGTCGACGTGGAGCCCCGGCTCCACCGGTTGGACCCAGTTGAACACCACCTTCCGTACGGGTGCGAGCACCACGTCCGTCACGGTGTACACCCACGGCTGGTACGGCACTCCCGCCTACCAGGTGGACGATGTGAACGTGTACGGCCCCGACGGCGGTGGCGGTACCGAGGAGCCCGTGGTTCCCCCCACGCCCACCGGGCTCGCAGTCGGCGCCGTGACCCCCTCGTCCGTGGCCCTGAACTGGACCGCGACCGCCGGTGCCACCGGCTACAACGTCTACCGCGACGGCACCAAGGTCCAGTCGGCGACCGGCACATCGGCCAATGTGACCGGGCTCACCCAGGACACGCTGTACCAGTTCCAGGTGACGGCGACCAACGGCGCCGGCGAGTCCGGCCGCACGGCCAACGTCGCCGGACGTACGTCCAAGGGTTCGGTGGAGCCCAACCCGAACGTGCCCAAGCACGCGGTGACCGGCTACTGGCAGAACTTCAACAACGGCGCGACCGTGCAGAAGCTCCGCGACGTGCAGTCCGAGTACGACATCATCGCCGTGGCCTTCGCCGATGCCACCACAACGCCGGGTGAGATCGTCTTCAACCTGAGCCCGGCCGTCGGCTACGCATCGCCCGCCGACTTCAAGGCGGACATCGCCGCGAAGAAGGCCGCGGGCAAGTCGGTCATCATCTCCGTCGGCGGCGAGATCGGCAACGTCACCGTCAACAGCGATGCCTCGGCGACCGCCTTCGCCAACAGCACCTACGCGCTGATGCAGGAGTACGGCTTCAACGGTGTCGACATCGACCTCGAACACGGCATCAACTCCACGTACCTGACGAAGGCACTGCGGCAGCTCTCCGCCAAGGCGGGCCCGGGCATGGTCCTGACCATGGCCCCGCAGACGCTGGACATGCAGTCCACCGCCTCCGAGTACTTCAAGCTGGCGCTGAACGTGAAGGACATCCTCACCGTCGTCAACACGCAGTACTACAACAGCGGAGCGATGCTCGGCTGTGACGGCAAGGTGTACTCGCAGGGCTCGGTGGACTTCCTCACCGGTCTGGCCTGCATCATGCTGGAAGGCGGCCTCGACGCCTCCCAGGTCGGCCTCGGCACCCCCGCCTCCACCCGCGGTGCGGGCAGCGGCTACGTCAGCCCGACCATCGTGAAGAACGCGCTGGACTGCCTGGCCCGCGGCACCAACTGCGGCACCTTCAAGCCGGCCAAGACCTACCCGGGCCTGCGCGGTGCGATGACCTGGTCCACCAACTGGGACGCCACCGCCGGGAACGCCTGGTCGAGCGTGGTCGGCCCGCACGTCCACGGACTGCCGTAGCACCTGGAGACTCTGATTTCGGATCAAGTCGGTCCCTAGCCGGCCCGATCCGGATGAGGAGCCCAAGGGCCTTGCTCTCCGGCGCGGGCCGGGTGAACCCGACCCGATCCGGAAGAGGGGCCAGCGGCGGAACCTGTCGTACGCACCGTCCAACCCCACGCCCAGGTCGTACGACGTAAACAGCAGCGCCACCGTCTCCGGTGGCGCTGCTGTCCGTTGTGGGGGCGGCCCCAGGCGTCCGGGCGCGGCGGCGTACGGCGAGGTGCCCGCTCCCCCGCGGTGTCCGCACCGCCTCAACCGACCGGCACAAAAGCGGCCCGGTCCGTGACACAACGGGCGCTGCCCCGAACCCCGTTGGTCGGTACGCTGCACTCCGGCATCACGGCAGGGGGAGAGGATGACCGGCACGGGGGCGCGGCTGTTGCCGCTCAGCGGGGAAGATCCGGCGGAACTGGGGCCCTATCGGCTGCTCGTACGGCTCGCAGCGGGTGGGATGGGCCGGGTCTATCTGGCCCGCTCGACGGCGGACGACGGACTGGTGGCCGTGAAGTCGCTCCTGGCCGAGGGGGTCATCAGCGACATCGACCGTCGCAGGTTCGCCCGCGAGGTCCTGCTCGCCCGGCGGATCAACAGCGCTCACACCGCCCGGGTCCGGGCGGCCGACGCTTCGGCCGAGCGGCCCTGGATGGCCATCGACTACATTCCGGCGCCCTCGCTCGCCGAACTGGTACGGGTGGCGGGCGTCCTGCCGGCGCGTGCGGCGTGCTGGGTGGCGGCCGGGATCGCGGCGGCGCTGTTCACGCTGCACCGGGAGGGCATAGTCCACCGGGACGTGAAGCCGCAGAACATCCTGCTGCCCGGGTCCGGGGCCCGGGTCATCGACTTCGGCATCTCGCACGCCACCGATCTCACCCGCACCAGTCTGACCCTGGGCACGATCGCCTTCACCTCGCCTGAGCAGGCGCGCGGCGAGCCGTCCACCGCCGCGTCCGACGTCTACTCCTTCGGTGCCACCCTGTTCCACCTCGCCGTGGGTCGATCGCCCTACCCGGAGGGCGAGGACACGCTGCAACTCCTGGCCAGGGTCGGCCGTGGGGAGATCGACGCCACCGGTCTGCCGGCCGCCCTGGAGGAGGTCGTCCATCACTGTCTGTCCCTGGAGCCGACGCAGCGCCCCGGCCCGGACGAACTACTGGCCCGGTTCACGACCGAGTTGGCCGCGCCCTCGGCCTCCCAGCCGGGACGGCACTGGCTGCCGGGGAGCTGGGCACAGCTGATGGCGGCGTACGAGCGGCAGGGGGCGGAACTCTCGGCGACGCTGGGCAGGGAGGCGAAGGGCACGCCCCCGCGCCCCACCAGGGCTCCCAGCGCACCGGTGCGGTCCACATCGCCTGCTCCGTCCACGGCCGTCGCCCAAGAAGCGGTGGCACAAGAGGTCCTCGCGCAGCCAGCCGTCGTGCAGGTCGAGAAGCCCGTGGACGTGCAGCAGGCGAATGCCGGCCCGGCGCCCGTACCACCGGCGCAGACACCACCCGCACCTGCGGTGGACGCCCGTCCCGCGCCGAGGCCCGCCCCGCGCGCCCCGCGCCGGGCGCGGGCCACCACGCGAACGCCTGGCTCGACGCCCCCGACCGCCTCGACGCCCCCGACCGCCTCAGCTCCCCCGGTACCGCCCGCAGTCGGTGCCGGTGCGCTTTCCCCCCGGACGGCAGAGCACCGAGCCCTCGTGGACCGCGCCCCTTCGCCCGCAGTGAAGGCACCCACCAAAGCGCCGCCCGCCGAAGCACCCGTCGAAGCGCCGCCCGCCGAAGCACCCACGGCAGACCCCGTCCGGGGCGAACAGCCCGAGCCGGAAGCCCGGCCGCGGCCCCGTCGGCCAGTGGAGCTGCACCACTATCCGGCGCCACCGCCCGCGCCGATCCGTCGCTATCCCGTCGTACCCGCCGCGTCTCGGTACACCGAGCTGAATCCCAGGACCCGTTGGCTGCTCGGCTGCGCGGTGGCGCTCGTACTGGTGCTCGTCGGCGTCTTGTTGGTGACCCTGTCCGACGACGCCGACGGCAAGGCCGACGATCGCAGCAACAGCTCGGCCACCTCCTCCGCCCGCCCCATCGACCGGGCCAGGCACACGGACGTCGGCGACTGCCTTGCGGCGTCGTTCCAGTCCGTCGAGGCCGTCTCGTGCGACTCGGAGCGTGCGAGTTGGCGCGTCGTCCTGGCCCGGACGGAGAAGTACAGCGGTGCGCCGATCACGATGTGTCCCCCGGGCCCGGGCCGGCAGTCGTCCGAGTACATCGACGCGACACGGCTGCGGACCCTGTTGTGTCTGCAATCCCTCTGATCGACGGCTGGGTGTGTACGTACGAGCGGGCCGGCCCGGAGGGTGTCCGAACCGGCCCGCTGACATCCGACCCACCTCGGGCACGCCCCTGCACGGCCAGTGGTGTGATCAGGGGTGCGACCAGCGGTGTGATCAGCTCAGCACGGCGAGCGCATCGATCTCGATGAGGAGCCCCGCGGGCAGCCCGACGTACACCGTGGTCCGGGCCGAGGCGGGCGCCTTGAGGCCCTGCTCCTCGAAGTACGCGTTGTAGATCTCGTTCATCTCGGCGAAGTGGTCCACGTCGGTCAGGTAGACGCGCGTCATCATCACGTCGTCCCAACTGGCGCCGCCCTCCTCCAGGATCGCCTTGACGTTGGCGAAGGTCTGGAGGGTCTGCTCACGCAGGGTGGGGCCCGCGGGCGTCGGCGCCTGGCCCTCGACGGCGGGCAGGAATCCGACCTGGCCGGCGACCTGGAGGATGTTGCCCTTCTTCACGCCGTGGGAGAACTTGGCGGGCGGGGTGGTGTGGGTGGCGGGGGTGAGCGCGATCTTCTCGGTCATGGAACTACCTTCGGGACCTTTCGTACGGGGTGCCGGGACTCGGCTGGGACTCGGGGCTGGGACTCATTGGGGCGTGACGGAGCCGGAGTACTCGCGGCTGATGGTGTCGGCGGTGCGGCGCACCAGCGGGAGGAGCGTGAGGAGTTCCTCGGCGGTGACGACCACATTGGGCGCGGACACGGACATCGCGGCGACGACCCGGCCGGCGGCGCCGCGGATGGGCGCGCCGATGCAGTTGATGGACTCCTCGTGGCCGCCGAGGTCGGTGGCCCACCCCTGCTCGCGCACGGCGGCGAGTTCCTTGAGGAAGGCCGCGGCGTTCGGCGTCGAACGGGAGGTGTACATCGGGTAGTCGAGCTTCTCGGCGATGATGCGCCGCTCCGACTCGGGGAGGTCGGAGAGGAGGAGTTTCGCGACGGCCGCGACGGTGATCGCGACGGGCTTCCCGATGCGGGAGTACATCCGTACGGGATAGCGGCTCTCGACCTTGTCGATGTAGAGGACTTCACTCTCCTCGTAGACGGCGAGGTGGACGGTGTGCCCGATCTGCTCGTTGAGAGTGATGAGATGGGGATGGGCGATCTCGCGTACATCGAGATTCTCCACCGCTTCCTGGGCCAGGGCGAGGAGCCGTGCTCCGAGGCGGTAGCGCTGGTCCTGCTGGCGGTAGACGAGCCCATGGTCGTGGAGGGTACGCAGCAGTCGCAGTGCGGTGGACTTGTGTACGCCGAGGCTCGTCGCGACCTGTCCGAGGTCAGCGGGCCCCTGTGCGAGCAGCGGCAGGATGCTCAGGGCGCGGTCAACGGTCTGGCTCATGGTGTGCGTACCTCCTCATCCACGGCTGAGGTCCAGCCGGGGCCGAGACGAAGTCTCTCCCAGTCGGCGTCGTCGAGTGCCACGAGAGCGTCCGCACGGGCGGTGGCGGGCGGCTGCCCGACGTCTCCGGGGACGGTGAGCGCTGCGGCGGCCATCAGATGGCCGTGGCGGATGCGGTCCTTGATCGGCAGTCCGCGCAGGGTGGCGGAGAGGAAGCCGGCGGCGAAGGCGTCCCCCGCGCCGACCGCGGCGACGATCTCCACCCGGGGGGCGGGGACGAAGGTGACCGAGTCCACCGGGCTGCCGCGGCCCTGCTCGGCCGTGGTGCCGTCGAAAGCGAGCACGGTCGGGTTCTTCCTGCCGGGCTCGGGTCCCGTCGCGGGGATGGTCGCGAGCCGCTCGTCCCCCTCGGCGGCGAAGACGACAGCGCCCTTGCCGCCCTGTTTCACCACCAGGAGCGCGGGCTGCGGCAGCGCGTCCCGGATGGCGCGGGCCCCCCGCAGGCCCCAGGCGTGCTCGGCCTCGTCCTCCCCGACGAAGACGAGATCGGCGCCGCGGGCGAGTTCCAGGAGCACCTCGGCGCCCCGGTCGTCCGCCCACAGCCCGGGGCGGTGGTTGATGTCGAAGGAGATGAGGGGGCGGCCCGGGCGCGGCGCGGTGAGTTCCCGCATCAGGGCCAGGCAGTCGTCGGAGAGCGCGGCGGTGATGCCGGACAGATGCAGTACGCGGGCGCCGCTGAGGTCCGCGGCGGGCACGGTCGCGGGGGACATCGCGGAGGCGGCGGAGCCGGCGCGGTAGTAGACGACCTCATGGGTGGCGGCGGAGCGGTCGGTGGCGGTGCGGAAGTAGATGCCGGTGGGTCGGCGCGGATCGCGGCCGACGGCGGAGGTGTCCACTCCGTAGGAGGAGATCGCCTCGATCAGATGGTCTCCGAAGCCATCCCTGCCGACCCTGCTGACCCATCGCACGCGGTGGCCGGCCGCCGCGAGGGCGCAGGCGACATTGGATTCGGCGCCCCCGATGGCGCGGGCGAAGGAGGGGACGTCGGCGAGGCGTCCTGGCCGTGATGGCAGGAAGGTGACCATGGACTCGCCGAGGCAGATGACGTCAGTCGTGGCCACGGTTGCCGTTCCGGTCGGGCTGCTCACCCTGGGCTCCTCGCGGGATGGGGGCGGTCGAGTCCATTGACCCGGCACTGTGCCGGATGTTAGACAACATCGAGCAATATGCGCAATGACTGTTGCAAGTAGTGCAACGGCCGTCTCAATGAGGAGGCTCTATGCCCGCCGACCAGCTCGCCCTGCTCCGGCACGAGCGCGTCGACCACCGGTTCAAGGCGCTACCGCCGGACGCCGTGGGCCTGACGGTCGGCGAACTGGCGTCCGAGCGCCTCAACCTCTTCACCGGCGGCTTCACCACCCCCGTGCTCGCACTCTCCGCAGAGTCCCTCGAACACAATCTCACCCTCCTCCAGACCTACTCCGAGCGCCACGGCCTGGCCTTCGCGCCGCACGGCAAGACCTCGATGGCCCCGCAGCTCTTCGCCCGGCAACTGGAGCACGGCGCCTGGGGCATCACGGTCGCCCAGCCCCACCAGGCCCGCGTCTGCCGGGCCCACGGCATCCAGCGCATCTTCCTCGCCAACGAGGTCGTCGACGCCGCCGCCCTGTGCTGGCTCGCCGACGAGCTCGCCGACCCCGACTTCACGTTCATCTGCTACGTCGACTCCGTACGGGGCGTGGAACTGATGGACGAAGCGCTCACCAGGGCAGGCGCCGCCCGCCCCCTGGGAGTGGTGGTCGAACTCGGCGCCGGCGAGGGTGCACGCACCGGCGTGCGCACGGAGGCCGAATGCGCGGCCGTCGCGGACGCCGTCGCCGCCGCGCCGAGCCTGCGGCTGGTCGGGGTCGCCGGATACGAGGGCGAAGTACCGGCCGCCGACGGCACGAGCGTCCGCGCCTGGCTGCGGCGCATGATCGCGCTCGCCGTCGACTTCGACAAGGCCGGGCGGTTCGCCGACACCGAGGAGATCGTGATCAGTGCGGGCGGCAGCGCCTGGTTCGACGCCGTCGCGGACGTGTTCGCCGAGATCCCGGAACTGTCCCGCCCGGTGCTGAAGCTGCTCCGCTCCGGTGCGTACGTCTCCCACGACGACGGCCACTACCGCCATCTGACGCCGTTCAACCGAGTCCCCGAGGAGGGCGCGCTCCAGCCGGCTTTCCGGCTCTGGGCACAGGTGGTCTCCCGCCCCTCCCCCGAGCAGGCGTTCATCAACGCGGGCAAGCGGGACGCGGCGTACGACCTGGACCTGCCCGAGGCGCAGGTGGTGCGCGACGGGCGCACGGGTACGATCCGACCGGCGGACGGCATCACCGTCAGCGGACTGTCCGACCAGCACGGCTGGCTGCGCACCACGGCGGAGGCCCGCTTGGAGGTCGGCGACTGGATCGGTCTCGGTCTGTCCCACCCCTGCACCGCCTTCGACAAGTGGCAGCTGATCCCGCTGGTCGAAGCGGACGGAACGGTCAGCGACTACATCCGCACATTCTTCTAGGCCCGGGGAGTCCGGAACCATGGATCTCGTCATCCGTGACACACGTGTCATCGACGGCACAGGCGGCCCCTCCTACCGCGCCGACGTCGGTGTGCACGAGGGGCGGATCGCCGGGATCCGCCGCGAGGGCGACCCGGCCCTCTCCGCGCCCCGCACGCTCGACGCCGCCGGGCTCGCCCTCGCCCCCGGCTTCATCGACATGCACGCCCACAGCGACCTCGCGCTCCTGCGCGACCCGGCCCACGAGGCGAAGGCGGCCCAGGGCGTCACCCTGGAGGTCCTCGGCCAGGACGGGCTGTCCTACGCACCGGTCGACGACCGCACCCTGACGGCCGTGCGCCAGGCCATCAACGGCTGGAACGGCGGCGGACCGGGCGATGCGTCCGTGGACTTCGACTGGCGCACGGTCGGCGAGTACCTCGACCGGCTCGACCGCGGCATCGCCGTCAACGCCGCCTACCTGGTCCCCCAGGGAACGGTCCGGATGCACGTCGTGGGCTGGGACGACCGCCCCGCGACCCCCGCCGAGCTGAAGCGGATGAAGCAACTCGTCGCCGAAGGGCTCCAGCAGGGCGCGGTCGGCATGTCCTCGGGACTGACCTACACCCCCGGCATGTACGCGCCCGACGCGGAACTCACCGAACTGTGTCGCGTCCTCGCCCAGTACGACGGCTACTACTGCCCCCACCACCGCTCGTACGGGGCCGGAGCACTGCGCGCCTATGAGGAGATGGTCACCCTCACCCGGGACGCCGGCTGCGCCCTCCATCTGGCGCACGCCACCATGAACTTCGGAGTGAACAAGGGCAAGGCCGCCGAACTGCTCGCACTGCTCGACGGGGCCATCGACGCCGGGGCTGACATCTCGCTCGACACCTATCCGTACACCCCAGGTTCCACCACGCTCGTCGCCGTCCTCCCCAGTTGGGCGAGCGAGGGCGGTCCGGACGCGACGCTGGCGCGGCTCATGGACGACGAGATTGCCGAGCGGATCCGGCACCATCTGGAGGAGATCGGCTCCGACGGCTGCCACGGGGTGCCGATCGAATGGGAGACGATCGAGATCTCCGGCGTCAGCGACCCGGCGTTCGCCTCCCACGTGGGCCGCACGATCGAGCAGAGCGCCCGGGACCACGGGGAGAGCCCCTGGGCCACGGCACGGCGGCTGCTGATCGGCGACCGGCTCGGCTCCACCATCCTCCAGCACGTCGGCCATGAGGAGAACGTCCGCGCGATCATGCGCCACCGGGTGCACACCGGTGGCAGCGACGGCATCCTCCAGGGCAGCAAGCCTCATCCGCGCGCCTACGGCACCTTCCCGCACTACCTCGGTCGGTACGTGCGCGAACTCGGCGTCCTCGGTCTGGAGGAGGCCGTCGCCCATCTGACCTCGCGCCCCGCGGCCCGGCTTCGGCTGCCGGACCGCGGGCTGGTGCGCGAGGGTTACCGCGCCGACCTCGTCCTGTTCGATCCGCTGACGGTCGCCGCGGGATCGACCTTCGAAGCCCCGCGGACCCTGCCCGTCGGCATTCCGCACGTACTGATCGACGGCCGGTTCGTGATCGAGGACGGGGTGCGCACGGACGCACTGGCGGGCCGTTCGGTACGCCGGGTCCCGGGCCCGAAGGGTTGATCAGCGGCGGGGTAGGAGCTTCGCGGCTGCGTCGGTGACGGGAGCGAGCACACCGCCGGGCGGCGGCTTGATGAGATTGCGGTCGACTTCCCCGGCCGACTGCACGGTGGTCCGGGGAGCTGCATGGGCGGTGGTGACCGCCGGAACGGCGAGCGCACAGGCGAGGACGGCCACTGCGGTGGCCTTCTTGTAGAGGGTCATGTGTTGTGCAACGCCCGTGCGGGCGAGTGGTCACCGTGTACGCGTCGACAGCGCCGGTCCGCGCCCCGGCGCACCCGCCGGGGCGCGGTTCGGCGTCCTCCGTTGTGACACCTCGCCCACCTGGGCGGACCCGCTCATGACCGTTCGTTACGGCCAAGGGCGGGCACTTTGCCTTCGATCCGTTACCGCCCAAGGGTTCGGGCGTTGTAGCAGCGTGAAGGCCGCAAGTCCTGCGGCCGAGTTCAGATCTGCAAGGAGAACTGATGTCGCGTATCGCGAAGGCCGCTGCCGTCGTCGCCGGCTCGGGCGCCATCCTGGCCGGTGGCGCCGGCCTGGCTGTTGCCGACGCCGGAGCGCACGGTGCCGCTACCCACTCCCCCGGTGTGATCTCCGGCAACGCCATCCAGGTGCCGGTCAACATCCCGGTCAACCTGTGCGGCAACACCGTGAACATCATCGCTCTGCTGAACCCCGCGTTCGGCAACACCTGCGTGAACGCCTCCGAGGGCAACGCCTACGGCCACTGAGCCGTTTCACACCCCGAGCACCGAGGCCCCCCTTCCGCGGAAGGGGGGCCTCGGTCTTGCTCCGTCTTGCTCCGTCCTGCTGTGGACGCGGCCGGCTACGCGTAGCGGTACCAGCGGGTGTGGTCCAGGAGATCCGCCGTGGTGGTCCCCCACGGCGGCAGCGGCTCATCGCGCGCGAAGACCCGACCGCCCTGGGGGTCGGACGCCGGCAGCGGGGTCCGTGGCAGGTACTCCGCGTCCGGGTGTGCCTTCTGCCAGCGGTGCCAGAGCAGATCGATGAACGAGTGGTGCAGCCAGAACACCGGATCGTTGGGTGAGGTGGCACCCAACATCAGTCCGCCCACCCAGCGGTGGACCCGGTTGTGGTTGCGCCAGCGCACCGGGGCGTCCATGCCGTCCATGCCGTCGGTGGACCACCCCTCGATGCGGTTGCGGAAGCCGCTCGACACGGTCGAGTCCCAGGGAGCCTCGTCGTAGACGGACTCCTTGAGCGCGTCGGCCACGTCCTGCTTGGTGGGCAGGGTGACGGGGTCGGATGGACGGCCGAGATTGCGGGTGAGGTACCTGCCGTCGGTCACTCGGGAATTGATGGGCCAGTTCCCGTTGCCGTAGGCGAAGGGGCCCGTCATCACCTGCCGGTCGCCGACCCGGCCTGTGCCCCCGAGGAAGTCGTCCGCCCACAGCGACGAGGCGGGCGAGTTATCGACCGTCCAGTCCCAATAGGGGATGGTGACGTCCGCATCGACCTTCTGGAGGGCGCGTTCGAAGTCCAGGAGGAAGGCGCGGTGCCAGGGGAAGAACGAGGGCGTCATATGGGCCGCCCGGGGGGCCTCCTCCGCATCGGTGACGTAGAAGTCCCCGTGCATCCGTACGAACTCGTCGTACCGTCCCGACCGTTTGAGTGCCAGCAGCGCGTCGACCAGCCGCCGCTTCTCCGTACGGGTCAGGTTCCGCTGGTTCTTGCGGGTGTACACCGGTGCCGGACCTCCGGGCTCAGTGGGTCTGCGGGACGGTGGAGTGGCCCCGGGACGAAGTGGACGACAACTGTGCGGGGCCCAGATCGTCGACCGCGGCCCGTGCCACGTCACGCAGCGTCGGAAAGGACTCGTAGTGGTTGACCAGGCTGAGGTAGCTGCCGTCGGCCCGGCGCATCACATGCAGGGGGCGGCCGTCGATCCGCACCTCGACGCTCGGCACGGCGACGGGCACCGCACGCGCCCGACCGTCTGCGCCGACGGGGACCATCACGGTCGCGGTGCCCTCGATGTGCCGGCCCCGGTACACCTCGGCGAACCGTTCGAGACCGGGCGGCCTGGCGACGCCCCGCCGCGGGGGCCGTACCGGCCGGTTGCGGGCGATGATCGGCGCAAGCGCTCCGGCCGTACCCGCGACGACCCCGATGGTGAAGGCGGTGCGCAGCAGTGTGCGGCGGGTCAGGAAGCGCGCGGTCGGGCGGTCGAGCAATGGCATGGACGAGCTCTTTCGCTGGGGTTGTGCGTCGGTCTGTCAACGAGGTCGCCGCGAAAGGGTTGCTCGTCCGAGTGGCGGGACCGGTGCGTTGTGGTGTGCCGGGTTCGGTGGGGTGCCCCATGCCGGGCGGGGGCGGGGGCGGGGGCGGAAGGCGGGGTCCCGGCTGTGTCTGCGCGTGTCTGCGCGTGTCTGCGCGTGTCTGCGCGTGTCTGCGCGTGTCTGCGCGTGTCTGCGCCTGTTGACAGCTAAGGAGTGGTCGGCACGGTGGCGGCGCTGGCGCGGAGGGCCGGACGCCACGGGAAGTTCCCCTGTCCGCAGCAACGCCCGTCGTGGCGTGCACGCCCGTCCCGGGGCGGTAAACCAGCATGTTGCCCGTCGTGTTGGACCGTGCGGCTGTCACGTCGTGGTTCGGCGCGGTCGCCCTACTCCAGGAGGTGGTGACCATGACGGTCCCGATGCAGCCGTCCCCGTCGATGTCGTCGAGCTCGACGGGATCAGCAGCGGGATTGACGGTCGACGATGTCGATCTCGCCGATCCGTCGTTCTGGCGGCTGCCGCGTCGCCAGCGGCTGCGGTCGTTCGCCCTGCTGCGGCAGTTGGATGCGCCGCGGCACTTCGGGTCGGAGCCGGGCTTCTTCGCGCTGGTGAAGCACGCCGATGTGCAGGAGGCGAGCCGCACCCCGGGGAACTTCGCCAGCGCCCCCGGGGTGACCACGCCCGAACCGGCCGCCTGGGCGAAGGCCGTGTTCGGGAACTCGATGGTGAACATGGACGGCGCCGAGCACGCGGCCCTGCGGAAGATCGTCGCCCGGGCGTTCACTCCCCGGCTGCTGGCCGCCGCCGAGGACAATGTGCGCGAGGTGGCCCACCGCATCGTCGCCGAGGTGGTCCGGGACCGACCGGGGGACTTCGTGGCTTCCGTGGCCTCCCGGATGCCGTTCGAGGTCATCTGCGATCTGATGGGCATTCCACCGCTGTACCGCCGACAGATCGCCCGACGGGTCGACGAGGCGTCGCAGAACGTCGGAGTACGGCGCTCACGGCTGCGCGTCCCCGGTCGCGGGCTGCGGGCGCTGGCCCATATGCAGTGGATGATGGCGCGGTTGGCGAGGGAACGCCGTCGACAGCCCGCCGACGACCTCGTGTCCGCACTGGTCTGTGCTGACATCGACGGCCAGGCGCTGACCGCTCGCCAACTGGGGGCGTTCTTCTCCCTGCTGCTGGTCGCGGGCGTGGAGACCACCCGCAACGCCATCGCCCACGGGCTGGTGCTGTTGAGCGAGCACCCGGAGCAGCGCGAGCTGCTGGCATCCGACTTCGACCGGTACGCCGATGGCGCGATGGAGGAGGTCGTACGCCATTCCACGCCCATCATCCAGTTCCGTCGCACGGTGAGCACCGCATGTGAACTGGGCGGTAGGGAATTCGCACCGGGCGAGAAGGTGGTGCTCTTCTATGCCTCGGCCAATCGCGATGAAAGGGTGTTCGAAGATCCCGATGCGTTCGACATCACCCGGAATCCCAATCCCCATCTGGGATACGGGGGCGGCGGACCGCACTACTGTCTGGGAGCCCATCTGGCCCGGCAGGAAATGAAGGCGATCTTCCAGGAGCTGTTGACGGTTCCACCGGCGCTCAGGGCCGTGGGGGCGGCGGAACTGGTGGATTCCAGCTTTGACAATCGAGTCAGATCCCTGCCGTTCGCATTCGGTCCCACTCACACCGGTGGTGACGCCGGTGCGGATCTTCGTGCGGATCTCGGTGCGGATCTCGGTGCGATCGACTTCGGGCCGGTCGACGGTCGAGGTGCCGTACCGAAGCGGGCCGTCGACCGTCCATGTTGAGTGGGGTTTCCCGGCCCGGATCGGGATTTCCCGGCCCGGTCCGCGAGAACTGCCCGATCCCGGCACCGGGCCCGTTCCACGGCGGTTCCGTGCTTCGGCTCTCGGGCCGGGAAATCAGCCGTTGCCGTCAGCGGCGGAGTTGACTCACCGGCAGCAGGACATGACCGGATGCGAGCAACGTCTCCTCGTCGCCCAGGAACGCCTGGAGGGTCTCCTCGCTGATGGGCTCCCCGGGGGTGGCAGCGGCCCACGGGCGGGCCGCGATGATGAGGTGGACGTGTCCCCGCTGGTCGACCGCGGCCAGCCACTCCTTCGGGGCGGGGCACTGGGCGCTCAGGTACGGCATGGTGAGGACGGCGTGGCCGCCCTCGACGAGCAGTCTGATCGGTGAGTTGACGGAGCCCGCAGTCACATCGGTCATCGCCGATCCGACTTTCAGTCCCACCTTTTCGATGAGCGCACGCAAGGCCGTTTCACTTCCGCCGTTCGCGCCCTCACCGTCGCCCAGGGAATAGACGAGCAGATACGGCATGTCGTATCCGGCTTCGGGGTCACCGGTCCAGGCGAGTACGGAAAGGGTGCCCAACTGGCTTCGCTGGACGGATGGTTGGGTGGGGTTCGCAGTGGTCATGGATGGGCACCTTAGTGCCCGATCCGCCGTGGTCGGGCCTTGCGTTCACCTGGATGGTGGAAAGTGGAGTTGCCAGGAGACGGTCGTGGTCCCCAAAGTGCAGAAGAACTGCGTGATGCGGGCATTCTCCGGGACTTCGAACACCAACCAACCCTGTGTTTGTTCACCCGCCGCAACCGTGTTCCATTTCAAGGGAATCCCGGTGGTGATCCTTTCCGTTTGGCTCGCCGCATGGCGCTTGCCCTGCTCGTCCACGACCCATGCCGTGGCCTTGGATGCGTCATAGGACTTGCCACCGACATTGGCGAGCGTGACGTCCACGCCGAGTCGACGGTTTCCCGCGGCCGGCTCCTTCGCGGCTTTGCCGGTGGCGACGGCCGGATCGACGAAGCCGAGTACGGAGATGCGCAGGTGTTCGCCGAACGCCCGTCCTCCGATGTTCACTGAGTCGCCGATCCAGGAGGTCCCGGCGCGATTCCCCTTGGCATCGGTCGCGGGCGGAGCGGGAGCGGTGGCGGGTTCGCGCTCGCCTCGGGTGGTCGTTGCGTCCTGGTCGCTCCAGATGCTCTGGCAGGCGGTGGCGGTCCCCATCACGAGCGCCGAAGCCAACAGCGCGGAAGTGATGTGTCGTCGCATCGGTCCCCTTAGGACGGGCGTGGGCGAGCCGTCGGGCGGCCCGGGGCTCTGAGTGGCGATCCGTGGGGTGCCCCCGCTGGGGCCCCGACGGCGCGGCCCGCTGGATGATGGGCCGTTTTCCGTATCTTCTCGGCCCTCCGGTCCGAAATCCCCTACCGGCGGGCCGTGTCGTGGGACGTGTCACCCGCAGGGGGCACACCACGGGCCGGGGCGCACATGATCGGCGCGCATCTCCGGGGCACGCTCGGGGGGCGCACTCCGAGTGGTCTTGCGGGCGTGAAGTCCGATCAACGGGAGGGGCAGTGGCCACGGGCTCGAATTATCGTTCCTTCGGTACTCCGTCGTCGGCCTTCCTCAGTGACTTCCCGGACGGGCCGGGCGTTGGCCGACATATGGCGAGGACAACCGGGCCTGCCCGATGGCAGCGCGTTCAGACGCTTCAGCACCCTCCACGGGCGCATTCCCAACCGCACCCCCAGCCGTCCCCCCGGCCGATGGGCCCACCCCCCGAGGAGATCCCGATCTACGAGCAGCTCTCCCAGGAGTGGACGGCGGCAGGACGTACCCTCCCCGGGGTTCCCGACTTGGAGTGGGCGCGTCTGATCCAGTTCCCGGTGCACCAGCCCCTGCCACCCGACCGTGGCGCCGCCCCCGCCCCGCACCTCGGCTGGTTCCAGGGCAGACCTCCGTACTGAGTCCGGGGCTGCGGAGCGTGCGGACCCACAGCCCCGGCGCGGTCAGCCCTCGCGCAGCGCAGCGGCCCCGTCCACCGAGGAGACGGGCGCCGCAGGGCGGGGCAACAGCTGGGTACGTCGGCCCCGTAGCCGCCCACGGGCTGCCGCCACCAACCGACCGGCGGTGTACGTGGCCCCGTAGACGAAGCGCATCGAGGGCCCGAACGAAGGGGCGCTCAGCAGCCCGGTGAAGAAGAGTCCCGGCCAGGAGGACTCGAAGCCGGCGTTGAGATCGGGGGCACGGCCGGCACCGAGGGTGGTGATCGCCCTGCGCAGCGGGGCGTCCAGGAGGGCGAGCCGATCGAGGTCGGGCGTGAAACCCGTGGCGGCGATGACATGGTCGGCCTCGACCACGGACGTCGTGGTGTCCGGTTCGACGAGCGTCAGCCGCACCCGTCCGTCGTGCACTTCGGCACCGTGCAGCCGATGCCCCAGCAGGGCGGGCACCTGTCGTTCGTAGCGTTCCTTCAGCCACCACGCGCCCGCCGGGCCCAGTGCGGTGCGCGCGATGTGCTCGCGGGTCGTCGCGGGCAACGTCCGTACCGCCCAGGGCAGCTGTGCGTAGGCCCAGCTGGTCCAGCCGCTGCCGAGGCCGCTGATCGGGGTTCGCGCCGAGCGCAGGGCGCCGCGGTCCAACGGCAGCGGAACGGTGTTCCAGCGGACCCGATCGGCACGGGCGACCAGCCGTGGGCGCGCGCCCTGTTCGGCGAGGAGGGTCGCGGTCTCCAGCGCTGCCTGGCCCGCACCGATGACCGTGACCTCGCGCCCCCGGAAGGCGGAGAGGTCGTGGTGCGCGCTGCTGTGGGTGGCGTGCTCGGGACCCAGGTCGGCCAGTGGCTGTGGCACCCGGACGAAGGGCAGTACGCCAACGGCGACGACGACCGTACGGGCGCCGATGCTGTCCCCGTCGGCGGTTCGCACCGCGAAGCCGTTCTCGGCGGAGGTGACCAGGGTGACCGTTCGCTCGTCGACCTCGGGGACCGCCCGCCGGGCGAACCACAGTCCGTACTCGGTGAATGCGCCGATCGGCAGTGGGCTGCCGTGCACCGCCTCAAAGCCTCGCTCGGCGCTGAAGCGGCCGAGCGTGTGGCGGCCGGCCGGGTCGCAGAGGTTCGACGCCCATGGCTCGGACTTGAGGAACATGCCGCTGGGCATGTGGTCCCGCCAGGACTCCATGCTTCGGCCGAAGATGCGGATGCTCATTCCGGCAGCCGCCGCGTGCGCGGCGACGGACAGGCCGTAGGGTCCGGCGCCGATCACTGCCATGTCGTACATCGTGGTTCCTTAACGGGGGTTCGGGTGAGCGGATCAGGGAAGCGGGGGCACATGGTCCGGCTCGCGGGGGCGTGGCGCCGGGCGCCGGGTGCGATAAGGGAGGAGCGGCGGTGGGCGCAGTCGCCGGCCGGCCTTGACCGCACCCCGGCCGAACCAGGCGCGGAGCATGGCGAGGAAGGGCCTCGGGTCGTCGCCGGCGAACCAGGCGACCTCCCAGTCGCGTCCCCCGGCTCCTCCGCGCTCGACGAGGGTCCTCCTCCTGCCGACCGCACTGGCCGCGGTGACCGCGCCTGCCTGCCGCGGCCCCTCGACACGCGCCGTGGAGCGGTCGTCGTCCCGAGGTCGTTCGTCCGTTGGCCCGGCGGCGGTTCCGGGGTTCTGCTGGAAGCCTGCGCCGGGGCCGGTCGCCCGCATCCGCCGTACTTCCCCGGGCCGGTTCCGCACCCCCAGTGACATCGCCGCGGAGAGCAGCGCATAGTTCTCGGCCATGAACACCCGCCCCGGCCGACCGACCGAGTGCGGCACCCGCTGACCGGTCAGATCGAGGTACTGCGCCCTGACGACATCGACACCGCCGACGTCGGTGAAGAGTCGGAACTGCGCCCCGGGACGCGGGTTGACGTCCAGGAGTTGATAGGAGCCGGTGCCCTCGTCCCGACGGAAGTCGAGATCGAGGATGCCCCGGTAGCCGACCTGGTGGACAAGCCGCCGGGCCGCTTCCTCGACCTCCTCGTTGGGTTGCCAGCGGCCCTTGGCGGTGAGCCCCGTCCGAGCGGGCCAGGACAGTTCCTTGATCCCGCTGCCGCCCACCAGACAGCGGGGCCCTTCCGGTGCGCCCGTGTCACCGGTGGCGGCCTGTGTGTCGGTGAAGTAGCCGTGGAAGAACCAGTCCGTGCGCGGTGCGTCGGGCACATAGCGCTGAAGGAGCAGTCGGCTGCCGGCGCACTCGGCACGTGCGTAGAGGGCTCGGGCAGCGGCGGTCGATCGCACCAGGGTCGTACTGCGCAGTCCGCTCACCGGGGTGAGCAGCCACGGTCGACTCCACTTCGCCACCAGCGGCAACCCCAGCGCGCCCGCTGCCTCGGCGGCTTCGTCGGCGCTTCGCGGGACCACGCTCGGTGGATGGCCGATCCCGGCGCGGGCGCAGACCGCCGCGAGTTCCGCCTTGTCAGCGAGGAGACCGGGAAGCCCTACGGGTTGGTTCGGCAGGAGGTAGCGGTCCTTCAGCAGGGCCCCGTGTGCGGCGACGTGGATGGCGCTTGCGTCGTCCATGGCGATGAGCACGGCGGTCGTGCCGATCCGATCGGAGACCCGCAGGAGCAGTTCGGTGAACTGTCGTGCCCCGAGCGGGCCGGGCGGGACGAGGTGGGCACCCCGCAGAAAGCGGGAGCGCACCACGGGGCTGTCGGCAGCCTCCACCACGGCATGGACCTCGACACCGGCGCGCCCCAGCGATCGGACGGCGCCGAGGGTGCCGTGGTGAAAGGGGTTGCGGTCGAGGCGGAGCACCAATGCGGGCACTTCTGCGTCGAACGTTCGAATCAGCGTCATGACGTTCACCTGGATGGTCCTGAATATCGCTAGGACTTATCGCGAATGGGTTACTGACGTGTCGTCAATAAGCTCACTAGTAGGACTTTCTGTCTACGGTCTGGTACGCCGTTAAATCAGCGGCGGGTTCGCCTCCGCAGAATGTTTTCGGAGGCGAACGGCCTTCCTAAGGAGGAGCTATGAACCGTCGGCGCCGCCTCACGGGTACCTCTATCGGGACGATCGCCGTCAGCCTCCTCGCCTCAACGGGCGTATGGGGCCTACAGGCGGCAGGCGTGGCCCGCGCCGCGGAGGTCGACCCCGTCCCGCCCGCGGCCTCGTCCACCGCCATGGGCGCCTATCTCACCTATGGGGCCGACGGCGTGCGACGCATCGAGCAGTTCTCGCGCTGGCTCGGCGGTGCACAACTTCGGGTGGGGCACACCTATCTGCCCGGCGATCGCTGGAGCAACATCGAGGGAGCCCCTCAGTTCCTGCAGGACTGGGCGCACTGGCGGCGCGGTGCGGCCGATCGGATGCTGGTGCTCAACGTGCCCATGCTGGAACGGAACGAGGCGCGGCTCAGCGACTGGGAGGTCGCCCGTCTGCTCAGGGCCGGTGCGGCGGGCCACTTCGATCACCATTTCCGGACGCTGGCCGAACGACTGGTCAATCTGGGGGTTCCGGACACGGTGCTCGTGCTCGGCTGGGAGATGAACGGCACGACGTACAGCCACCGCTGCGGTCCCGACCCCCGCTCGTGGCGAACGTACTGGAACCGCATCGTCACGACGATGCGCTCTGTTCCGGGGCAGTCATTCCGCTTTGATTTCGCCCCGAACAGGGGTACGGACGCGATTCCCTGGACCGATTGCTACCCCGGTGACGACGTGGTGGACATCATCGGGATGGATTCCTACGACCAGGCCCCCGGAAAGACATTCGAGGAGCAGGCGTCGGCACCGTACGGACTCTACAAGCAGGTGGAATTCGCAGCGGCCCACAACAAGCAGATCTCATACCCGGAGTGGGGACTTTTCCGGAACGGCGACAACGCCGACTATATGCGGGGCATGCTGGAATGGATTGCGCGGCACAAGCCGCTGTACCAGACCATCACGGACTACTGCCCGCACGGCGTCTGGCAGTGCGGCAACAACCCCGAGTCGTCCAAGATCTACCGCTCCATGCTGCTGGGGCAGCCGGGCACGGTACCGCCGATCCCGCCCGTACCGACCGTGCCGCCCGTGCCGCCCATGCCCACCCTGCCGACGCCGTTCCCCACACCGTCGATTCCCACGCCTCCCGTGCCGACGGTTCCCACGGTTCCGACGCCAGCCGTTCCCGCACCAGTAGTTCCGTCGCCCGCCGTCCCCACGCAGGCAGGTCCGACTCCGGCTGTTCCGCCCGTAGCCGTGCCCTCCACACCGACGCCCTCCGCTCCGACCCCGCAGGTGCCCGCTCCTCCGGTGGCCACCCCCACCGCAGCGACCCCGCAGGTACCGGCCCCCAGCGCACCGGCGCCCGTGTCGAGCGGAACGCCCACACCCACCCCGACGCCGACACCGAACCCGGTGGACCCGACTCCTGTCCCGAGCACACCGACTGCTCCCACCCCCGCAACACCGACACCGACATCCACACCGACACCGACACCGACCAGCGCGCCACAGGAGCCGACTTCACCGCCCGCTCCCACGCCCACTCCCACTCCCACTCCCACACCGACTCAGCCTCCGACCGTCCAGCCCAGCCCGCTGCTGCCCGTACCGCTCGGACCCGTACTTCCGCTCAACCCCAGGAAGTGGTGCGTCCCGCTCAACGTCGCGGACTGGATCAAGAGATGGGTCGCCGAGGACACCTTGTGCGTCACGGTCCCCTGGCCTGCGACCTGGCCCTTCGGACCGAGCAGCCCGAGCAGCCCCAGCACTCCGGAACCCGCAGCCGGGGCGGAAGCCCCACCAGCAAGCACGGCCAACACGGGCAACACGCTCAGCACAGCCAGCACGATCAGCACGGACGACTGACACCAGACCGGGCATCGATCAGCGCGAACGTAGGTCCGCCCGCCAGTCGTTGAGCCGGGCCCGCCACTCCTGCGCGGCGGGGAACCGTGACACCACGGTCTCCGCCGCGCGCCTGCGCGCCTGAGCCCGCGCCGCGTGCAGCCGAAGGACCGGCTCCCACGAGGCCGGGGCCATCAGCAGCCGCAGATTGGTCACGGCCCGTGGACGCCAGTGGTTCTTGTAGGACTCCTGGCCGCGCAACAGGCTCACCACCCGGCGGTCCGTCGCGGCGGCGAAGTCCGCGTCATGGCGCAGCAGCATCGTCGCCACGTCGACCTTCTGCTCCCGCAGTCCCGGATGGGCGCCGTACAGATACCCCCCGGAGAGGTTCGCGGAGAGCAGGGTCACGCTGGCGGCGACCACTTCGCCGTCCTGTCGGTACTCGATGAGCGAGGCGTTCCCCTCACGGATCATGCGGCGGGTGGCCCGCACCAGATGCTCGGCGAAGCGGGGACGCAGATGTTCGAGGGTGACTCCGCGGCCTCGCCACTGGAGTTCATGGAGCCGCAGCAGATGCCCGATGGCGTCCGGCACCTCGTCCTCGCCGACCCCGTAATCGTCGATCTTCAAGGAGTCGATCTTGCGGAGTTTGGCGCGCACCCGTTGGGCGCGGTGCGCGGGCAGTCGTTTGACCAGGTCGTCCATGGGTTCGGCAGGCAGTTCCAGACAGATCGAGTCCGCCAGTTGTCGCTTGGCACCGCGCCAGTGGTCGTAGAGGCCCTCGGCAGCGGCCCCCGGGCGCACTTCCCTGAGGTCGATGACGGCATGCCGGGCGGCGTTTCGCAGTCCGCGTTCCAGGGCCGCGAGTGCCCCCTCTGCGTGATCGTCGTCGACGAGGACGTCACCGTAGTCGGAGATCGTTCCGCCGAGCGGTACTAGGACCGGCATGGGCCGGTGGACCAGCATCAGCGGCGCCGCGGCGATGAGTCGGCCGTTCCGTCGTACGAGGACCACACGCAGTCGCCCGGAGGTTCCGTACGAGAGCCACCATGAGTCCAGCCAGGCGTGGCTCTGGAAGGGTGTGGCGCTGGCGCAGCGGCGTTGGAGGTCGTCCCACTCCTCCCGGAGTCGGGTGAAGGCCCGTGGGTCCCGGCAGAGGGTGACGGCCGCCGGGGTGTGCTGCGAGGTCATCAGACGCGCCCGCGCTGCTTGCCGGTGGCTTCCCCGGCGGGTGCCGGTACCACGGTGGCCGCGACCGGTTGACCGGCCTCGGGGCCGGGTGCGCTGTCCGATCGGTCGGTGCGCCGGGGGCGTACCAGCAGGACGAGACCGCCGAGCAGTCCACCCGTGCAGCCGCCGACCGCGGTGGCCACCCGCGCCGACGGGGAGGTGGGTGACGCCGGGGGGATGGCCTGGGAGAAGCTGAGCAGCCGTACCCCGGTGTTCTTGGCGACCTGGTTGCTGCTCACGAAGAGGGCGTCGGCGACGGCGTTGGCGATGTCGGCGGCCTCGCCGGGTCGGTTCGAGGTACCGGTGATCGCGATCATGGGCGAGTCGGGCGAGGTCTCGGTACGCACCTGGCTGCGGAGCTTCCGTACGGGCATGGCGGCGGCGACCCGGGCGTAGGCGAGGGTGGAGTCGCTGGTGGCGATGCGGCCGTACGCCTGGGCGAAGCCGAGCGCCGCTCCAGGTTGGGCGTCCTTGGCGGGTACGGCGATGGCGTAGCTGGTGGCCGTGTACTGGCGGGGGGCGAGGAGCCCGTACGCGGCTCCGCCGACCGCGCCGACCAGTACCCAGACGGGCAGTGTCCACCAGCGGAGCAGACGGGCGAATCGAGCTCGGACCCGTCCCTTTCGCCGGTGGGGCGCGGGCTCTTGTTCGGGCGAATCGGTCATGGGCGTGCTCTCTCGGTCGGGGTGGGGTGGGGATGGTCGGCGGGGTACCGGTCGGCTGACCGGGCGAGGGCACCCGCATAGACCTCCATCAGGAGTTCGCCGCTGCGGGTGATGTCGTAGTGGCCCACGGCGGCCGGTGGCGGCTGCCGGCGCTGCCCGGCCGCGAGTTGTCTGCGCAGTGCGGCGGTGAGTTGTTCCGGGGTGCCGTCGCAGCGCAGCGCGCCGGGTGATTGGTGGGCGGGCAGGTCGTCGATGGCGGGGCAGGGGCCGTGCAGTACGGGGAGTCCGGCGGCGAGCGCTTCGACCACGGCCAGCCCGAACGCCTCTTCTCTGGAGGCGGAGACGAAGACGTCGACGGCGGACAGCAACTGCGGGACGGTGGGTGCGTGCGACGGGCCCTGGGCGTCCGCGTCCCCGGCGCACTCGCCGAGCAGCCGTACGCGATCCGCCACACCCAGCCGGGCGGCGAGGGCGGCGAGGGCGGTGCGCTCGGGGCCGTCGCCGGCGAGGACCAGTTGGACACCGGGGAGCGCGGCCACCGCCCGTACGAGTGCGTCGAAGCGCTTCCCGGGCACCAGTCGTCCCACCCCGCCCACCACGAATGTGTCCGGTGCGATGCCGAGTCGGGCCCGCACCGCCAGCCTGGCCTTCGGGTCGTAGCGGAAGTGTGCGGCGTCGATCCCGTTGGGGACGACATGGATGCGACCCGCTGGTACGCCCCAGTCCCGCAGTCGGCGGGCGACCGTCTCGGACACGGCGACCGTCGCCGAGCCGATCCGTTCCGAGCCGAGGTAGAGGGCGCGCGTGGGGCGGGTCAGCGGCCGGCCTTCGATCTCGGCGGTGCCCAGGGAGTGTTCGGTGGCGACGGTGGTGCGCACCCCGGCGAGCCGGGCCGCGAGGCGCCCGTACACACAGGCCCGGTAGAGGTGGGTGTGGACCAGGTCGTACTGGCCGTGCCGGATCAGTCGGGTGAGCCGGGGCAACGCTCCGAGGTCTCGGTTGCCGCGCATGCCCAGATGCGTGACGTGGACGCCATCCGCGCGCAGTCCTTCCGCGACGGCCCCCGGATTGGTCAGGGTGACCACGTCGCAGCGCACGGGCAGTCGGCGCAGCAGGAGCCGCAGTTGTTGTTCCGCACCGCCCGCTCCCAGCCCGGTGATGACATGGAGGACACGCATCCGGTTCACCTGCCGAGCCGGTGCCGCAGGCGCTTGACCCCGAGGCGTACGGCCCGGTCGGCCTGGCTGATGTGGGTGCGGGCGAGGGCGTAGGTGCCGGCGACGGCGGTGGGTGGGCGGATGGCGCAGGCGTAGGTGTATCCGGCGTCCCGCACCGCGCCGGCGACCCGGGCGTCGACCGTGCCGTAGGGGTAGCAGAAGCCTTCGGGCGCCCTTCCGGTGAGTTCGGCCAGCCATCGGCGGCTGAGCCAGGTCTCCCGGCGCAGTTCCTCGTCGTCGGCGCGGGTCAGATCGGTGTGGGCGAGTCCATGGGAGGCGATCTCGGTACCGGCCGCGACGGCGGTACGGATGCCGTCCTCGCCGATGAGCGGGCGGCGCGGCCCATCGGGATCCCACTCGTTGGTGCCGCCGATGCGTCCGGGCAGGACGAAGAGCGTGGCGGTGCAACCGTGGTGGCGCAGTACGGGCAGGGCGGCGTCGATGAAATCGGCGTACCCGTCGTCGAAGGTCAGCCCGACGAGTTTGGCGGCGTTGCCGTGGGCATGGGCGCGCAGGAGGGTGCCCACGCCCACGCCGATCAGACCTCGGCGGCGCAGCCACCGCAGTTGGAGGTCGAGGCGGTCGCGGGCGACCGTGATGCCGTACGGGTCGTCGGTGGGGTCGGCGACCGAGTGGTACATCAGGATCCAGGGCCGGGTGAGGGGTTCGCGGGTGGTGGTGTCGGCGGCGCTGTGGGCCGTCGCCGTGTCAGCGGACATGACGGATCCTCTGTCGGGTGAGTGCCAGCAGATGGACGACTTCCGGGGCCCGGACGGCGAGTCCGGTGACAGTGAAGACCGCGGGTACCAGGAGGCACCCGACGGCCAGGGCGGTCAGGGGGTGGGGGGTGAGGGTGGAGGCGAGTCGGCCGGCCAGGGCGGCGGCGACGGCTGCGACGGCCAGTCGGGCGAGGGCCAGACTGATGGCGGGTACGTGGATGGAGACCACGCGGGTGCCCAGACCGTGGAGGAGCAGCAGGGCGGTGGTGGTGATGCCGGCGGCGTTCGCGGCGGCGATTCCGTAGACGCCCCACGGGCCGACCGCGATGGTGCCGGCGGCGACGGTGACGAGGAGCCCGGCGGCCATGGCGGCTGCGGGGTACCAGGTGGGGCGTCCGGAGGAGAAGAACGGTCGGCCCAGTGCACCGACCAGGGTGTGTCCCAGCAGACCGGCCGCGTACACACGCATGACGGTGGCCGTGGTCGCGGTGTCCGCCGCGTCGAACTGACCCCTTTGGAAGAGAACTTCGATGATCTGGGGTGCGTATCCCAGGATGAGCGCGGTGCCGAGGAGGACAACGAGGCCCGCGAGGGCGAGGTCGTTCTCCACCCGACGGCGGGCCCGCTCGCGGTCTCCTTCCGCCATGGCCTTGGCGACGGCGGGGAACGTCACCGTGCAGAACATCAGCGACAGCACCATCGGCATCTGTGCGACCTTCTGCGCATAGTTCAGATGCGAGATCGCCCCGCCCGGGAGGGAGGAGGCGAGGAACCGCTCGACGAGCACCTGTGACTGACGGCTGATGGCGAACAGCACGATCGGCGCGACGACGGCGAAGCCGATGAGGGGGGCGTGCTCGCGCTGGCGCGGGACGCGCCGACGGCGGGGGGCCGGGGCCGGGTGGTTCACCTGGCGCAGGAAGGCGGGTAGTTGGGCAAGGACCATCAGCAGCCCGCCGACGGCGACCCCCGCCGCGGCGGCCCGCACACCCCACACGGTGTGGAGGGCGAGGATGGTGGCGATGATGCCGGTGTTGTAGGCGACGTACACCCCGGCGGGGGGCAGGAAGCGGCCGTGGGCGCGCAGCACGGCGCTGAAGTACCCGGTGATGCCGAAGGTCAGGACGGTCAGGGCGGTGAGCCGGGTGCAGTCGACGGCGAGGTCCGGATCGGCGAAACCGGGGGCGAGGACGCGGACGAACTGCGGGGCGAGTGCGATGAGCAGCACGGTGGCGAGGGCGAGCCCGGTGAACAACCGCGGCAAGGTGGCGGCGACGAGGTCCCGCACCGCGTCCCGGGTGGGGTCGGCCCCGGGCGCTGCGTCGCGCGAACGGTCGGCGGCTCGGCGGGCGATGGCGTGGCTGAAGGCGGGGACGAGGAGGAGGGCCATCGCGTCCTCGATGAGGAGGGTGGCGGCCATCTCGGGGACGGTCCAGGCGATGAGGAAGGCGTCGCTGTCGGTGCTGGCGCCGTAGAACTGGGCGATGGCCTGGTCCCGGACGAGCCCGAGGAGGGCGCCGGCGACGGTGAGGGACGCGGTGACTGCGGCGGCGCGGGCGAGGAAGTTTCCCAGCCGGGGGGTGGTGTCCGCGGTGGCCTCGCCGACCGGCACGGTCGCCTTCGGTGGCGGGGCCTGCCATTCGGTGGGTCCGTCGGCCTGCTGCGGGTCCTCCGCGGGGCGTGCCGGGGCCTGCGGTGCCCCTTCGGCCTGTGCGTCCCGATCCTTCACGCGGTCTTCGCCCCGTCGGGTGCGGCCGGGGCCAGCGCCCACCAGGCGGCGAGCCCGAGGACCACACCGGTGAGGACCGTGGACGGCCCGCCGATGTCGGCGTACAGGAAGTCCACTGTCTGCCAGATCATCAGGGCGACGGCGGCGAGACCGCAGTCGGCCGCCCCGCGGCGTTCGCGCAGTCGCCGGAGCGAACCGAGGAGGATGGCTCCCCAACTGCCGATGAATGCGGTCGCGCCGATGAGGCCCTGCTCGCTGAGGATCAACAGGTACATGTTGTGCGGCGAGAGCAGCGGCTGGCGTTGGAAGGCGCGGCCGGCGCCCGCGGTGTCGCTGCCCGATGACAGACCGATGGAGGCGTGGCCGTCCCGATGGGTGGGGAATCCCTTGAGGCCGACCCCGTGGACCGGTTCCTCACGCCACATGCTCGCGGCGGCGGACCACATGGTGTAGCGGTCGGTGACGGACCGGTCGGGGGCGTCGGTGACCTGGGTGATGCTGGTCAGTCGCTGTGCGACCAACTCGGAGCCGACGCCCAGACCGCCGACGAGCACCACGGACACGGCGGTCAGCACCAGCAGGACCCGTACGGCGCGTGCCACCCCGGTGAGCACGATGACGGCGAACGCGGCCAGTGCGGTCGCGATCCAGGTGCCCCGGCTGAACGAGAGCGCGAGCGGTAGGACCAGCGCGGCCGTCGTCGCGACCGCGAGGGGGCGCAGCCAGCGGGGTGCGCCGTCGGGCGGACGCAGTGCCACGGCGGCGGCGGCGAGCAGCCCGTACGCGACGACCGTCGCCATTCCCATGACGTCGGTAGGCCCGAAGGTGCCGACGGCCCGGATGTCCTCGCCCATGTAGGAGGCCCCGGTGCCGGTGGCGTACTGCTGGACGCCGATCGCCCCCTGGGCGAGGGCGAGGAGGGCGAGGGCGCCGGTGACAACGCGGAAGTCGCGGGTGTCGCGCAGCAGGAGGACCACAGCGGTCGGTACGAGGACGAAGACCTGGAGGTAGCGGACGTACCCGGTGAGGCCGGCCATCGGATCGGCGGCGGTGACCGTGGCGACGGTCACCGCGAGGGCGGGCAGCGCGAAGACGACGGCGCTGACCGCGGTCAGCGGACGGGCACGCTGTCGCAGCGTGCGCACCAGGGCGAAGCCGACCAGTCCCACGGATGCGACGTCGGCCGGGGCGAGACCGCCGGCGCCCGCCTCACTGCCGGCGGGCAGGGGCGCGGCGAGCAGCAGCACCGTCACGACCAGCGGCAGCAGCGGCCACCAGCGGGCGATCGAGCGCGGCATGCCCTGCCGGCCGGGTGATGGCCATGCGAGCGGGAGGGCGGGCACGGCGGACTGCACCGTGGACTGCACCGTCATGGTCAACTGCCTCCGAGCCGGAACAGCGCGGTGGCCGTGCGCGCCAGGATGCACACGTCCCGCCAGGGCGACCAGGTGGCGATGTAGTGGTTGTCGAAGCGGGCCCGCTCCTCGATGGAGGTGTCTCCGCGCAGACCGTTGACCTGCGCGAGTCCGGTGATCCCGACCGGCATGCGGTGGCGGTCGCGGTAGCCGGGGTGGGTGTGGCTGAACTGGGAGACGAAGTAGGGCCGTTCGGGTCTCGGTCCGACCAGGCTCATATCGCCGCGCAGTACGTTCCACAACTGGGGCAGTTCATCGAGCGAGGTGCGCCGCAGCAGATTCCCGGTGCTGCTCATCCGTCGGTCGAGTGCGATGCTCCAGCGGGTGGCGGACTCCTGTTCGTCGGCCGGGCGCAGGGTGCGGAACTTCAGGAGGGTGAAGGGCCGCCCGCCCAGGCCGATGCGTTCTTGCCGGAACAGGACACCGGGCCCGTCGGCGATGCGTACGGCCAGCGCGCACACGGCGAGGACCGGTGCGGCGCAGACCAGGACGAGCGCGGCAACGAGGGTGTCGATGGCCCGCTTCACCGCCCGGGCGAGCGGGCGGTGCAGTCCACTGTGCAACGGGGTCACGGAGAACCCCCAGAGGTGGTCGTGACCGGCTGCCCGCCGCCAGGTCTGCCCCACGGCCGCACCGCCGTCGACCAGCCACAGCGCACAACGATGCTCGGCGAAGAGGGCGAGCAGTGCCTCGGATTCGACATCCGATGCGGGTGGTTGGGTGAAGACCGCATGGCGTACGGCGTTTTGGATCACGGCCCGGCTGACGTCCTGGATGGAGGTGAGCAGGGGTGGTGAGCCGGGGTCGGACGCGGGCGCGGGCACGGTGTGCGCCTTGCCGATGTCGACGTGCCCGACGGGACGCATCCCGTACTCGGGGTGGTCGTACAGGGCGGTGGTGACCTGTTGGGTGAGCGCGGTGCGACCGACGACGAGGACCGACTGCGGGGAGCGTTGTGCCGACCAGCGTCGGACGCGGTGGACGAGCGCACGGGCGGCACAGCACAGCACGGTCTGGGCGGCGACGGCCAGCACGAGGTGTCGCCAACCGGCGGTGTAGCGGGGGTCGTAGGCGGCGAAGCCCTCGGCGATGGCGAGCCACTGCAGCAGCGCGAGACCGCTGATCGCGGGCGCGTCGAACAGGGGGGACGGGGAGAGAGCGGGCCGGTACAGCCCGCGGCAGGCGTGCAGCGCGGGCGGTACGAGGGCCAGGAGCGCAAGGAGGGGACCGGGCCAGTTCCGCGGGGCCAGCAGGGCTGTGGTCACCGCGAACGCCAGCACATCGGCGGCGAGCAGTCCGGCCAACTGGCCGTGGCGGCGCAGACCGGGGGCTCCCCACGCATCGAACGTGCCGTGTGGGACGGGCGGGCGGCGGACTCCGCGTCGCGGAGGATGGACGGTGGTCTTGACGGCCGTGGTGACCGCCATCGTGCGGGCGGTGTGGTGCGCTGGAACACTCTCCGTCGTCATCGTGTGGCGCTCTTCCTCGTCAGGGTGTGGGGCGAGTTCAGAAGGTCCTGGTAGAGGCCGGACACGGCGGCGGCGGTCGCCCTGAAGTCACGGGTGGTCCGGGTGTGGCCGTGCGCCTGGCGCCCGAGGGCGGTGCGCAGGACCGGGTCCCTGAGCAGGGCGATCACGGCGTCTGCGAGCGCTCGGGGGTCATCGGGCGGTACGAGGCCGTGGGTCTCCTGGCCCGGGGGCAGGCTCTCGCGGGCCCCGCTGACATCGGTGACCACCACCGGCAGCCCACAGGCCATGGCCTCCAGCGGAGCCAGGGCCATGCCCTCCCAACGGGACGGGAGCACCATGAGGTCCGCCGTGTGCAGCCAGGGCCGGACGTCGGGGCTGGCACCGGCGAAGGTGACGTGCGGTGGGGCGGCGCGGGTGAGTCGTTCGCGTTCGGGACCGTCGCCGAGCAGCACCAGGTGTGCCGAGGGCACGGCGGCCGTGATCCGGGGCCAGGCGGCCAACAGCACGTCCTGGCCCTTCTGCCGACAGAGCCGTCCCACGCACAGGACCAACGGAGCATCGGCGGGGATGCCGCTCAAGTCGCGCGGTTCGGGTCGCAGCTGACTCTTGCCGCCCTGACTCTTACCGCCCTCCCCTGCGTCGGAAAGGTCGGCGCGATCCGGGCGATCTGTGTGATCGGTGTTGAAGCGATCCAGGTCGATGCCGTTGTGGATGACGGCCCAACGGGCGTCGATGCCGGCGGCCTGCCCGGCGCGGCGTTCGGACTCGCTGACGCACAGGGTGCGGGTGCTCCAGCGGGCACCGTGCCGCTCCCAGGCCAGCGCGAGACGGGCTCCGGTCGGGCCGACGGCGTCGAAGGACCAGGCGTGCGGCTGGAACACGGTGGGGATGCGTCCACGGACCGCGAGGCGCGCGACCAGTCCGGCCTTGGCGCTGTGGGCGTGCACCAGGTCGGGTGCGAGTCTGCGGATCAACCGGGCCGCGGTGAAGACTTCCCGGGCGAGCCGCGGGCCGGGCGCGCGTCCGGCTTGCCAGCGGTGGACGGGGACGCCCATCGACTCGGCCGCGGCGGCGAGTTCACCACCGCCGGGGCAGGCCACGACGGCCCGTAGCCCTTCCTCGGTCTGCGCCTTGACCAGATCGATGACGACGCGGGCGACACCCCCCTCCACCGGCTGCACGAGATGGAGGATGGTCGGTGGGCTCGGCTCAGTCCGGCTTCGTTGCGGCACGTGCGGCTCTCTTGGTACGTGGGCTGGGGACCTGCTCGGGTGAGCAGCGCCGCGGTCGGGACTCAGCGGCGCGTATCTGCCTGCACGAAGAGAACGCCGAGGAAGTATCCGAGGTTTTCGGCGGAGAACGTGAAATTCAAACGACTACCGCCGGATGCCAGCGCGGGAGAGATGTCAAACACGTCCGAGTCATAGCCCAGGGTGTTCACATGAGCAGGCTGTCGTTTCATCGGATTACCGGGACCGGTGATGGTGGAGTTCATGACATCGGTCGCCGGATTGGTCGAACTGGTGAGCCCGAACGTCTTTCCTTGGTCAGCCACCACGTTCACCGCATCGCCGCTGACGCCTCGGTCGCCGTCATAGGAGACGAATCCGGCGCGACCGGTGGCGCGGACGGGAATGCGCAATCCGGAGAGCGTGAGGTCATGGCTCTTGCGTGCGGAGTCCAGGGTCTCGAAGCCGTCCCAGATCGAGATGTGGCGCAGAGGCTCCGCGCTGTTCTCATAGGCGACAACGAGAGTCCAGCCACCCCAGGAGCCGACACGGGAATGCCCCATCGCCACATTGATCTGGGTCACGGTGTAGAGGCCCGAACCGCTCTGACTGACCAGGGGCGTGACATCCGCTGAGGCTTGGAACGCATCGCTGCCGTCCGTGTCGCGGTGCGCGATCTGCGTATCGGCGAGGACTTCCTTGTACTTGCCGCCGGGTTCGGTGATCAGAATGCGGCCGTTGTCCTTGGGCGGCTTCTGTTCGCCGACCCTCAGGTTTCCGCCCCAGTAGAGCCGGGCGTACGTCACCCGGGAGTTCTTGGGCAGGGCGAGTTCCGCCCGGCTGGAGTTGTACGTGTTCGCGTCGTCGTCCTCGTCGATGTAGAACATGTCGAAGTCGCCGTTCGTCCCGTCCGCGCCCGTCTTGACGGAGGAACAGGAGGCGGGAGCGGTGGACTTGGCGGTCCGGCAGGTGATCGAGGAGTTCGCGGCGCGCACGACGCCGCCGTGGTGAACCGCCTGGTACCGCTGGGTGAAGGGAATTCTCGAAGATTCCTCCACGGCCGACGGGGCGCCGGCGGCCGACAGCGGAGTGCCCGAGAATGCAAGAAGGATCAGCGCACCCAGGATGCCTCGCGCGGCGAAGCCCGTCGATGTCTTCATGAGGCTGGCTCTCCATGCTTGGTCAACATGCTTGGTCAACAATGACAAAAGCAGGAGTGCACTTTGTCAGAAAGCTAGTTGGAAATCACGCAGACTCGCTTGTAGGGCCATCTGGAGGTTATCCGAGCTGTAGGTACTATGACCGGCAGCTCAGCAACATAAAAGGCGACCGGGATTGCCTGAGGGATACCGAGAAGAAATATCCCTTCGAGTGATTCCGCACATCCCTTTCAGACGACGCTCGTTGAGGACCCTCCGGGAGTCTCCGTCGACCGACCGAACTCGGCGGGCAGGCAGCGGAAAGCAGACAGCCGCCGGCCCTGCGTCCTGGCATTCCCCCCGCGTCCACCGGGCGAGTCAGCTTCTCGCACTCCCTCAACGCCCGGCGTTCACCACACCAGTGGACGATCCGGCATACGGAAGAACACATGAGCCTTTGATACGAGAAACTCCGCAAGGGTTTCTCCGTCGTCCGCATCTCGTTACCCAGGAGAAGGCGGCGACGACCGTCGCCGGAGAAGGGGATGCGAAGAGATGAAGTACACGAGGGTTGCCGCGATCATCGCCGGCTCGGTGGCCGCGCTCGGCGCGGCGTCTCCGGCCATGGCCGCCACGTCGGGCATGCCTCCCATGAGCCTGAACGGCGGCCTCGCCCACGCGGTGAGCGAGACGCCGCTCCTCAACGGCGGTAGTGGTGACGCCGTGAAGGACGTCGCCGACACCGCGACCGGACTGAACCAGATCAAGGGCGACGCTCCCCAGCACGTGCTCCGGACCGCGAGCGAGCTCACACCGCTGCTCGGCGGAGTCGAACTGGGCGGCTGACGTACGGGCCCCGCCCGAGCACCACGATGAGGGGGTGCGGCAGTTGCTGCCGCACCCCCTCATCGTGCGCCCGTACGCCCGTCCCCACGTGTGCTCGTATTCCTCGTGCGCCCGTGCCGAGTGCGCGGCGGGCCCGATTCACACTGATCACCTGCACAGCCCTGAGCCCGGACGACGACAGTGGCGCCACCAGCTGGTGCCGGTGACGCCACTGTCGATGTGTGACGCGGGTGGAACGTCAGGCGTTCACACCGGTGTTGCCGAACGCCGGGTTCAGCAGGCCGATCACGTTGATCGTGTTGCCAACGACGTTCACCGGCACATTCACCGGGACCTGGATCAGGTTGCCGGAGAGGACACCCGGGGAACCGACGGCGGCACCGTGGGCCGAGCTGTCCGCGAACGCGGAGCCCGCGGCGGCACCAGCGGCCATACCGGCAGTGGCCAGGACCACGGCGACCTTCTTGGCAGTCTTCATGGGAGATAGCACCTTCTGTTCGATGTTCTGCCCAGCGATGGGCTCACACAGATCGAAACGGACGACCGGGCAAGACGACACGGGCGACATCCCCGCTACCCCCTGTTCGGCGGATTGTTCCGATGAACGGCCCGCAAAAGGCCAAGAAGGCCCATTGGAGTGAACCGGGAGAACCAAACGACCGACGACGTAGTTGCTCAGGGCGCTCCAGCAGTGGGCATCCACGAACAGAAGGACGGAACATGTTCAAGAAGGTTATGGCGACCGCGGCGGTCACCCTCTCCGTGGCGGGCGCGGGCGCAGCAATGGCGCCGCAGGCTATGGCCATCGGGGACCACCAGGGCACGACCTCGGTCAGCGGCAACGGCTCCTCCCAGACGTACGGCAACTCCGAGACCTACGGCGACCTGAGCCCGCAGCTCGGCCTCGTCCAGGGCTCGCTGAACAAGCCCTGCATCGGTCTTCCGCTCAAGGCCAACGTCGGCTCCCTGATCGGTGCCATCCCGATCGCCGTCCAGGACATCCCGATCCTCTCGGCCCCGCAGAACCAGCAGTGCACCGAGAACTCCACCCAGGCCAAGGGTGACGAGCCCCTCTCGCACATCCTCAGCAACATCCCGGTCCTCTCCGGCAACGGCGTCGCCAACAGCTGACCCCGTTCTGTTTCCGATCGGCCCCTGGCGCTCCCGGCCATCGGAGACAGCGGTTACGACAGCAGCACGAGTACCTCGACTCCCTTTGGGCGTCGAGGTGCTCGTGTTGTTCGGGCACCTCTGGCAATTCCCGGAAAAAAGCCGTTCTGGATTCGTTCCGGATTCATTCTGCAGACGGGTGAAGTCCACCCTGCGGGCGCCGTGCGCGCTGGTTGAATGGGATGGGCGGATCGCCCATGGATCCTTTCCTGCGCAAGCCTCCAGCCGGCGGCGCATTGCGTCGTGGGGCAGTCGTGCTTCCTGTTGGCATGGCGCGCGGGGAGACGCGCGGCGGTCCGCCCCATCCTGTCGGGGTCCTTTTATATGACCCTCCGCTGATCTTCCGTTCGTCATCGCCATCGAGGGCCGTGCCGCATTCGAGTGAACGGGCGGAACCAAACGGGTCGAGGGCAGTTGATCAGTCTGCTCCACGATCGATCGTTCATAGCGAAAAGGGACATCAAGTGATCAAGAAGATTCTGGCTACCGCAGCGGTCACCGCTTCGATGGTGGGCGCCGGTGCGGCCGTGGCCTCCCCGGCCCTGGCCATCGGCAACGACAACGGCACCACCTCCTTCAGCGGCAACGGCGCCTCGCAGACCTACGGCAACTCCGCCACCCACGGCAACATGAGCCCGCAGTTCGCCCTCGTCCAGGGGTCGCTGAACAAGCCCTGCATCGCCCTGCCCGCGAAGGCCAACGTCGGTTCGCTGATCGGTCTCATCCCGGTCGCCGTCCAGGACGTCTCGATCCTCTCCGCGCCGCAGAACCAGCAGTGCACCGAGAACTCGACGCAGGCCAAGGGTGACGAGCCGCTGTCGCACATCCTCAGCAACATCCCGATCCTGTCGGGCAACGGCGCGGGCAACAACTAAGCGCCGAACTGCGTGTGCCCCTGAGCGCAAGGCGTTCGGGGGCACACGCATTCCTCCCCGCCATGGGCGGCTCCGGCCCTCGCGAAATTTGAACGACGTCACCCCATCGCTTTACGTTGAGTTATCACCTAAAGCAATTTGCTGCCGATCTGAAGAAATATAGTGCGGCATACGAGTGACATTTCGAACGATTAGCCATATGGCGGTTTCCTCGCGGGAATCCACTCGTTACTAGATCTGCGGGGGTGCGAATGCACAGAAAACTGTCGACGCAGCGCGAAGGCCGTGGCTGCGTACCGCACCGCCACTGAAAGGATCACAAGATGAAGCACAAGAAGGCTGCTGCCGTCATCGCTGGTGTCATCATGGCGCTGGGCTCTGCCGCCCCGGCCATGGCCGACGCCGACGCCACTGGTGCCGCGATCGGTTCGCCCGGCGTTCTGTCCGGCAACCTGATTCAGATCCCCGTTCACGTGCCCATCAACGTCTGTGGCAACTCGATCAACGTGATCGGACTTCTCAACCCCGCCTTCGGCAACACCTGTGTGAACGCCTGACTACTTTCTGTCTTCGCTACCGAAAATTCGTCAGTAGCGAATAACTGACAATGAGTCAGAGAATCACAGCCCCGGGGCATGCGAAAGCGTGCCCCGGGGCTGTTTCACGCCAACTCATTGCCGATAACGACCAGAGTTGCTAACCCTCTGGCAACAGCACCTCCCGGTATCTAGCATTCCGCTATCCGCTCCTTCAGGAAACTGTTTCATTTCCTGAAGGATTGTCATGACCCTGCCCGGTCATGGGCTTTCCCGGATGAAAGAATTCTCATTCCCATCGAACGGAGAATCATGTCCCGTGCACTTTTCGCGAGTGGTGCTGCGGCGGCCATATTGGCGTCACTGCTCGGCGCTTCGAACGCCTCCGCGAAGACGGTGACTTTTGCCGCACCGCCAGAGAAAATCACCATCGACATCGCAACCATCAATGGATCGGGCTGTCACCCCGGCACCGCGGCCGTGGCCGTCTCCGAGGACAACACCGCCTTCACCGTGACCTACAGCGACTACCTCGCCAAGGTGGGAGTCGGCGCCTCACCGACCGACTTCCGGAAGAACTGCCAGCTCAGTCTGGTGCTCCATGTACCGCAGGGCTTCACCTACGCGATCGCCAGCACGGACTACCGCGGCTTCGCCAGCCTGGAGCCCACCGCGGTCGGCACCCAGAAGGCGTCGTACTACTTCCAGGGCTCACCGGTCACGGCCTCCCGCACCCACAACTTCCGCGGCCCTCTGAACGACAACTGGCAGGCCACCAACAGCACGGAGTGGGGCCAGATGGTCTGGGCGCCCTGCGGCGTGAAGCGCAACTTCAACGTGAACACCGAATTGCGGGTGAGCCCCGGACTCTCCGACCGGACGAAGACCACCAGCTTCATGACGATGGACTCCACCGATGGCGCCATCGACACCGTCTACCGCCTTGCGTGGAAGGAATGCCCCTGAACCGCTGATCACCCCGCGCTGACCTAACGAGCAATCCCGCCCCGGCCGCTTCCTTCCAACGGTCGGGGCGGTGGCTTTCCGCCCCTTTCATGGACTTCGACCTCGTGGCGCACCCCTCATTGGGGCCCTTACGGGCGAGGTGACGAGCGCAACATTCACCCGTCGCTCTCGGTCACCCAAGGGGCGAACCGCAGGTGTCGAGCTCATCCGGGGAACGTTTTCCAAGGACGTGAGGCACTCTCGCCAAATGAAGCACTAAAGAGGACATTCCCCTACCGGGACCCCTTGTCGCGAGCCACGGAAAAACGAACAGCACACGCCGATACGCGGCCGTAAGCTCACCGTCATGCAGGTGATCCAGTCGACGAAGCTCGCGAATGTCTGTTACGAGATCCGGGGTCCGGTCCTTGAGGAAGCGATGCGGCTGGAAGCAGCAGGGCACCGCATCCTCAAACTCAACACCGGCAACCCGGCAGCCTTCGGGTTCGAATGCCCACCCGAGATCCTGGAGGACATCCTCCGCAATCTCGGCAGCGCACATGGATACGGCGACGCCAAGGGGTTGCTGTCCGCACGGCGCGCGGTGATGCAGCACTACCAGACCAAGGGCATCGAGTTGGACGTCGAGGACGTCTACCTCGGCAACGGCGTCTCGGAGCTCATCCAGATGTCGATGCAGGCACTGCTCGACGACGGTGACGAGGTGCTCGTACCCGCCCCGGACTACCCGCTGTGGACCGCATCGGTTTCGTTGGCCGGCGGCACCGCCGTGCACTACCGGTGCGACGAGCAGTCCGACTGGATGCCGGACCTCGCCGACATCGAACGGAAGATCACGGACCGCACCCGAGCGATCGTGATCATCAACCCCAACAACCCCACCGGCGCGGTCTACGACGACGAGATGCTGCGCGGGTTGACCGAAATCGCCCGGCGCCATCAGTTGGTCGTCTGCTCCGATGAGATCTACGACAAGATCCTCTACGACGGCACCACCCACACGCCGACCGCCGCGATCGCACCGGACCTCCTCGTCCTCACCTTCAACGGCCTCTCGAAGAACTATCGGGTGGCCGGATATCGCACCGGATGGATGGCGGTCTGCGGACCCAAGGAGCATGCCGCCTCCTACATCGAGGGGCTGACCGTCCTCGCCAACATGCGGCTGTGCGCCAACATGCCCTCCCAGCACGCGGTGGCCACGGCGCTCGGCGGCCGACAGTCGATCGAGGACCTCGTACTCCCGGGCGGACGCATCCTGGAGCAGCGGAACGTCGCGTACGACCTGGTCACCCAGATCCCCGGGGTGACCTGCGTCAAGCCGAAGGGTGCGCTCTACCTCTTCCCCCGGCTCGATCCACAGGTCTACAAGATCAAGGACGATCGACAGATGGTCCTCGACCTCCTGCGCGCCGAGAAGATCATGGTGGTGCACGGAACCGGGTTCAACTGGCCGGAGCCGGATCACTTCCGGATCGTGACCCTGCCAGCCGCGCCGGAGCTCGCGGATGCGATCACCCGGATCGGATCGTTCCTGGATGGCTACGGCCAGCCCTGAGGCCCTTGGCCCGCGCCCGTCGCCGCTGACGTGCGGAAGGGCAACACACCTGAAGGCCGCCCTCCTGGCCCGGCGCTCAGCCGTATGTCGTGCCCCCTCCTGGGGCGTACGCCGGCGCTGAGACTGGCCCTGGGAGGCGGCCTTCCGGTGCATTCAGATGCCTTGGGGCGATTTACGGGCGAAGTGTGGCCCGTAAATCGCCAGCATCTCCGACCGAGCTCAAGTTTAGACTTGATCTAAGCTAGGATGGTCTCCTGGAAGTGAGCAGGAGGCTATCCCCCATGTACGAGCCGATCCGCACCAAATCCGTCCACTCCGCTACCCCGTCCGACGGCTATCCGCACCGGACGCGCGAGGAGGAGTTGGACATCCAGCTGGCGGGCCATCTCTGCGCGCTGCTGACCGTCACCGATGAGCTGGCCCTGAGTGAGCCGGCCGAGCGCATCGCCGCCCAGATCACCCGACTGCGGGGCGCCGCCCCCGTGCGCCGTACGGCGGTGGGCACCGGCGATCCGCACGTTCTGCACCGTAGGGCTCATGCCCTGGCCGGCCGGGCTCTGGTCGTCGCGGCCTCCCGCGCCGACACCACGGTCGCCATCCTCGCCGCCGAGCGCATGGACGCCCACGCGGCGGCCCTCGACGCGCCTCGACTGGTCGGGGCCCACTGACGGCCCCGGTCCACGGGCCGCTCAGGCGCGTGGACCGGGCGCCACGCACGGTTGCCTTCCGATGGTCACCCTCGCGCGGCTGACCTCCCGTGGCCGTCCGCACGGGAATGTCCGCACGGGATGTCCGGAGGAAATGAGCGACCCCCGGAAGCCGTGAGGGGGCTTCCGGGGGCCTGGGGCCCGTCATGGATCGTGTCTGCTGATGCAGCCCGACCGCTGTTCAGCCCGACCATGGGTCAGGCCCCTGTCACGGCAGACCGTGGCGACCCCACGGGTCAGGGCGGATGTCGAGATGTCCTGCCGCGACGTCTTGGGACGCCGGACCGCTGCCGCCCGTGGCCCCGGACGGCAGCGGAGTGCGGCGTCAGCCCAGTCGGGCCACCAGTGCGCGGTACTCGTCCCACAGCTCCTTCGGCGTGTGGTCGCCGAAGGTGTTGAGGTGCTCCGGCACGAGGGCCGCTTCTTCGCGCCAGACCTCGGTGTCCACCTTCAGCAGGAAGTCGAGGTCGTCCGCGCCCAGCTTCAGACCGTCGGTGTCCAGCGCCTGCGCGGTCGGCAGGATGCCGATGGGGGTCTCGACGCCGTCGGCCTTGCCTTCGAGCCGCTCGACGATCCACTTCAGCACCCGGCTGTTCTCGCCGAAGCCGGGCCAGACGAACTTGCCGGCGTCGTTCTTGCGGAACCAGTTGACGTAGTAGATCTTGGGCAGCTTGGCCGGGTCGGCGCTCTCGCCGACCTTGAGCCAGTGAGCCATGTAGTCGCCCATGTTGTAGCCGCAGAAGGGGAGCATCGCGAACGGGTCGCGGCGCAGCTCGCCCACCTTGCCCTCGGCCGCCGCGGTCTTCTCACTCGCCACATTGGCGCCCAGGAACACGCCGTGCTGCCAGCTGAAGGACTCGGTGACCAGGGGAACCGCGCTGGCGCGACGGCCGCCGAAGAGGATCGCCGAGATCGGTACGCCCTTCGGGTCCTCCCACTCGGGGGCCACGGTCGGGCACTGTGCGGCGGGCACCGTGAAGCGGGCGTTGGGGTGGGCGGCCGGGGTGGTGGACTCGGGGGTCCAGTCGTTGCCCTTCCAGTCCGTGAGGTGCGCAGGAGTCTCCTCCGTCATGCCCTCCCACCAGATGTCGTTGTCGTCGGTGAGCGCGACATTGGTGAAGACCGCATTGCCCCACAGGGTCTTCATGGCGTTGGCGTTGGTGTGTTCGCCGGTGCCGGGCGCGACGCCGAAGAAGCCCGCCTCGGGGTTGATCGCGTACAGCCTGCCGTCCTCGCCGAACCGCATCCAGGCGATGTCGTCGCCGATGGTCTCCACGGTCCAGCCGGGGATTGTGGGCTCCAGCATGGCCAGGTTGGTCTTGCCGCAGGCGGAGGGGAAGGCGGCGGCGATGTACTGGGACTGGCCCTTGGGCGGGGTGAGCTTGAGGATCAGCATGTGCTCGGCGAGCCAGCCCTCGTCGCGGGCCATGACGGAGGCGATCCGCAGGGCGTAGCACTTCTTGCCGAGCAGGGCGTTGCCGCCGTACCCGGAGCCGTACGACCAGATCTCACGGCTCTCGGGGAAGTGGGAGATGTACTTGGTGGAGTTGCAGGGCCACGGGACGTCCTGCTGGCCCTCCGCGAGGGGTGCGCCCAGGGTGTGGACGGCCTTGACGAAGAATCCGTCGGAGCCGAGTTCGTCCAGGACTGCCTTGCCCATGCGGGTCATGGTGCGCATGGAGACGGCGACATAGGCGGAGTCGGTGATCTCGACGCCGATCGCGGACAGCGGCGAACCGACCGGTCCCATGCAGAAGGGCACCACGTACATCGTGCGTCCGCGCATCGCACCGCGGAAGATGCCCTGCTCACCGGTGAAGATGTCCCGCATCTCGGCGGGGGCCTTCCAGTGGTTGGTCGGGCCGGCGTCCGCCTCCTTCTCGGAGCAGATGAAGGTGCGGTCCTCCACCCGGGCGACGTCGGAGGGGTCGGACGCGGCGTAGTACGAGTTCGGGCGCTTGATCGGGTCGAGTTTTTTGAAGGTGCCCTTGGCCACGAGCTCCTCGCACAGGCGCTCGTACTCGGCCTCGGAACCATCACACCAGACGACGCTGTCCGGCTCGGTGATGGCTGCGATCTCGTCGACCCAGGAGATCAGCTCCCGGTGGTGAGTGGGGACGGTGGGAGCCGCGATGTCGCGCGCCACGATCGCTCCTAAATGAGGTGTTTGAGGGTTGTTGCCCCGTGGGGGCTGCGACCCGGATGCTTCGTAGCCGCTCATCCGGTGCCGACCGCACTCATCTGATCATCCGTGGCTCGCGCCCATATGTCCAGAGGGCATCTCACGTGAGCATCACCACTCGTGTCGCCACCCTGCCACGCCCCGAAGGGCCACTACCCCAGGCGAACGGCCATCTTCATAAAGGTCGTATAAGCGCTGGTCACATCGATCTGGGCGGTTAGGCCCGGTAGCTGTGTGGGACCTACGGTTCCGTAGGTACCATCCAGAGCATGACCTCTGCCGCGAGCTCCGCCGCGCCCGAAGTGACCGAGATAGAGCCAGTGCCCGTCAAGCCGAGGATGCGCGGCTGGATTCACGCCGGGATGTTCCCGGCGGTGCTCGTCGCGGGTCTGGTGCTCACGGCGTCCGCCGGCACCTCACGGGCCCGGCTGGCGTGCGCGATCTACGTCCTGACCGCCTGCCTGCTGTTCGGCGTGAGCGCGCTGTACCACCGCGGGAACTGGGGACCGCGCGGCGAAGCCATCCTGCGCAGACTCGACCACGCGAATATCTTTCTGATCATCGCGGGCACCTATACCCCGCTCACGATGCTTCTGCTCCCCGATTCCACCGCACGGCCCCTTCTGTGGGCGGTCTGGGCGGCGGCCGCCGCCGGTATCGCCTTCCGGGTGCTGTGGGTCGGCGCGCCGCGATGGCTCTACACCCCCTGCTACATCGCGATGGGCTGGGCGGCGGTCTTCTTCCTGCCCGACTTCATGCGGACCGGGGGGATCGCGGTACTCGTCTGTGTGATCGTCGGTGGGCTCCTCTACAGCGCCGGCGGAGTGGTGTACGGGATCAAACGGCCCAACCCCTCACCGCGCTGGTTCGGCTTCCACGAGGTCTTCCACTCACTGACGCTGGCGGCATTCGTGGTGCACTACGTCGGCATCTCGCTGGTCGCCTACCAGCACTGACCTCCCGGCCCCCACGAGCACGAGGCCGTGGCGACATCGCCACGGCCTTTTCGCTCGCCTGCCGTGCGGCTCGCACGGCCCTGCTCCGCGGCCTGTACGGCGGCGGGCGCCGATGACCGGTGCCCGACAATGAGCACATGGCCGCCTCCGCACCCGACTCCGCCCCGAAGCCCTCGGGCGACCGACTCGCCGAGTCCCAGCAGTCGGCCTCGCCACGCCCGGGATTGCGGGAACGCAAGAAGCTGAAGACCCGCCTCGCCATCCGCAAGGAGACGTACCGACTGATCGCGGAGCAGGGGTACGAAGCGACGACGGTGGAACAGATCGCGGCAGCGGCCGAGGTCTCGCCTTCGACGGTCTTCCGCTACTTCCCGACCAAGGAGGACATCGTCCTCACCGAGGAGTACGACCCGATCGTGGAGGCCCAACTGCTGGCGCGACCGGTCGACGAACACCCGCTCGACTCGATCCGCCAGGTGATCGTGCACTCCCTGGCGTCCCAGGTCCGCGCGGAGCAGGACGAGGTGGTGCAGCGCACCCGGCTGATGGTGGAGCTCCCCGCCATGCGAGCCCGTATGACGGAGACGATGACCGCCACGTCCGCGGTCCTGGTCCGCGTCCTCGCCGACCGCGCCGGCCGCCCCCATGACGATCTGGACGTACGGGTGCGGGTGGCGGCCGTGATGGGGGTACTGCGGGAGGTGCTGCTGTACTGGGCCGAACGGGAACACCGGGACGATCTGGCAGAACTGATGGATGCGGCGCTACGTGGGCTCGACTCCGGCTGGCGACCCTGAGCTGACCCGATCGCCCCCGCCTGGGCACCCGACCGACGGCTGACATGCCGATCGGGCTCCCCGGCCCCGCGGATCCTTGCGCCTGGGGCTCTTGGCTCTTGGCCCTTGACCCGAGCGAGTCCCTATGGCTGGAGTTCGCGCTCCAACTCCTCTGATGTGGTCACCGGCATCCGGCAGACGAAGCCCCGGCACACATAGGCCGCCGCCTCACCCGCCACCAGCGGGCGGTCCTTGAGCAGCGGGAACTCATCGCCGCCCGGTTCACCCCGCGCGATCACCGCACCGGGGGCGTGGCCGAGCAGCGCCGTGCGGTGGAGTTCGTCGGTGAGTGGATCGGCTTGCGCCCCCACCACCGCAACCTCGCGGGGGCCGTCCAAGTGGGCTTCGGCCACGGCCAGGCCCCAGCCGATGAAACGGGGAGCCTTGGGCGCGAGGGCCTTCACCACGCCGAGGGCGTCATCGGCGGCGGTGCGGTGGGCGGTCGAACCGGTGTGTGCGGCGTACGACAGCAGGGCGCCCGCCGCCGCCGTCCAGCCCGAGGGGGTCGCGTTGTCCGTCGGATCCTGTGGACGGCGGATCAATCGCTCCGCGTCGTGGGCCGTGTCGTACAAGGTGCCGTTCTCGCCCCTGAACTGGTCGAGCACGATGTCCAACAGGAACCCCGAGAACTCCAGCCACACCCCCTCACCCGTCACACCGGCGAGGGCGAGGAATCCCTCCGCCACATCCGCGTAGTCCTCCAGCACCCCGGCGTTGGACCCCACGCGTCCATCCCGTGAGGTGCGCCGGAGCCTGGCGTGCGGATCGAGGTGGAGCCGGACCAGGAGGTCCGCGGCCTCGGTGGCGCGCTCGATCAGATCGGGCCGGTCGAAGTAGGCACCGACCTCGGCGAGCGCAGCGATGGCGAGACCGTTCCAGGCGGCAACCACCTTGTCGTCCCGTTCCGGACGCGGACGCTCCGCACGAGCCGCGAGCAGCCGGCGGCGCAGTTCCGGGTCGGCTTCCGCACCCGGGAGTTGAAGCACCGACGCGCCCTCTTCGAAGGTGCCTTCGGCCGTGACGCCGAACAGGTCCGCAGCGCGCCCGGCGTCCTCGTCTCCGAGCGCCGCGCGCAGTTGCTCGGGCGTCCATGCGTAGAAGGCGCCCTCGACGGTGCGGCCCGTACCGTCGTCACTGTCCGCGTCGAGGGCGGATGCGAAACCGCCCTCGGGCGTGCGCAGTTCACGCACCATGAAGTCCGCGGTCTCCAACGCGATCCTGCGGGCCAGGTCCGATCCGGTGGCGCGCCACAGATGGGCGTACACCCGGCACAGCAGTGCATTGTCGTAGAGCATCTTCTCGAAGTGCGGAACGACCCACTCGCGATCCACCGCGTAGCGCGCGAACCCACCGCCGAGTTGGTCGTAGATACCACCGCGCGCCATCGCCTCGCAGGTTTCGGCGACCATCTGGAGGGCGCCGTCCGCGCCGGTGCGGGCGTGGTGGCGCAGCAGGAACTCCAACACCATCGACGGCGGGAACTTGGGCGCCCCACCGAAGCCGCCGTGCCGCTCGTCGTAGTCCCGGGTGAGGTTCAGCAGTGCCTGCGCAAGTTGTTCCTCGCCGGGCGCTCCATCCCCTCCATGGGTGAACGAACGCTCGGACAGATCGCGGGCGATCCGCTGCGCGACCTCCGCGACCTCCGTGCGGCGGTCCTTCCAGGCCGCCGCAACCCCTTCGAGGACCTGCCGGAAGGACGCCATGCCGTGGCGCGGCTCGGGCGGGAAGTAGGTGCCGAAGTAGAACGGCTCGGCATCACCGGTGAGAAAGACGGTCATGGGCCAACCACCCTGACCGGTGGCCGCCTGGACGGCCTCCATGTACACGGCGTCGACATCGGGCCGCTCCTCGCGGTCGACCTTGACGGCGAGGAAGTGCTCGTTCAGATACGCGGCGGTCTGCTCGTCCTCGAAGGACTCGTGGGCCATGACGTGGCACCAGTGGCAGCTGGAGTATCCGACGCTGAGCAGCACGGGCACCTCGCGTCGCCGTGCCTCCTCGAAGGCCGCCTGCGACCAGGGCCACCAGTCGACGGGGTTGTCTGCGTGCTGGAGGAGATAGGGGGAGGTCTCGTGGGCGAGGCGGTTCGGCATGGGCCCATCCTCGCGCACCAGCCCGGAAGCACGGGACTCGGGAAGCGTCCGTACGGGTGCAAGCCCACGCGCTGGCGGATCTTCTTGACCGAGTCGTCCCCTCCCGCCCACGCTCTTCCTGCCCGAACCTTCGCGGCGCCCTTCCGCATCGGGCGCCCCAGCATCGCAGAACAGTAGGCTGAGTCCAGCAGCAGCGCTGGAAGTGTCAGGGCTCCCCGAAGGAGGCACACCATGACCGCCGAGATGGTCGCGCCCGCGTGGATGCACACCCAGATCAGCGCGGAGCAGTACGACTCCTGGTCCGAGGAACAGAGTGCCGGCATTGAGATCGTGGACGGAATGGTCGTCGTGAGCCCGAGCGCCTCCAAGCGCCACAACCGGCTGGCCCGCATCCTGGCCAACGCCTTGGACGCCGCCGCGGGCCCGGACTGGAACGCGGACACGGACTTCGATGTCCGCCTTCAGGACGTTCCCCTCACCAACCGCCGCCCTGACGTCGTCGTCTACCGGGCGGAGACCATCGACCTCACGCCCACCCGCCCCGAACACGTACTCCTGGTCGTCGAGGTCGTATCGCCCGGCTCGGAGACCACCGACCGGATCGTGAAGGTGGACCAGTACGCCAAGGCCGGCATCCCCTTCTACTGGCGGGTCGAACAGGCCGCCACTGGTGTCCCGATCGTCTACACCTACGTTCTCGACCCGGCCACCCATGCCTACAGGGACGGCGAAATGTTCACCGGCGTGATCGAAGCTGCCGTGCCCTTCTCCGTCGCCGTCGATCTTGGAGCCGTCTGACAGCGCTGGAAACCCATTCCGTCCTGGCTGACCTCGCCGTGGATCACCTGGGCCCCCCGCCCCCGGGAGCTCCTATCGGGTGGCGCTCGGCAGTGCTCCCTAACCCCAGTAGCCACACCAGGAACCAGGTAGGGCAGGGGTTGCGTCCCCTTTCGGGGTGGGAGGGGTGTCTGTCGTGGAGCGGATCGGGCGTCGGCCGCAGTGGGCCGGGGGTTGTCTGAGTCTGGTGGGTGGTGGGGTTGCCGGGTACGGGATTCATCGGCTCTCCCTCGCGGCCCGGCGGGAGTGTCGTGTGGCGCAGGAGCACCGGCTCGGCGTCCTGGACTGGTGGATGTGGGAAGCGCCGCTCACCGTGCTGGCGGGTACCTTCGGTGGGCTGTTCGCCTGGGCGCTGGCCGCTGCCGTGGTGCATCGGGCCGGGGGTGCGGTGAGGCGGCTCGTCCCGCCGTTGGTTTTCATCGGCGCGCTGGTCGCACTGGCCCTGGTGCACTTCTCCTGGTTGGGGACCCCTTACGCCCTGGGGACCATCAGCGACGGTGCCTGCGCCGATGACAACGTTCCGCCCTGGTGGCCCGGCTGGCTGCCCGCGTAAGGCTCTCTCGCGCGAATGCCCCGCACACAGGACACTTGGACCCGAAACGGGAACCGAATCTTGAGGGGGAACCGCTATGCGGGACAGCCATCGGACCGAAGCCGAGCGGCTGTTGGTACGTGCCGTGGAAGAAGAGTCACGGCGGACGGGCGGACGGGCGGACAGTGGAGCGCTGTTGGCGCGGGGGCGGGCGGCGCTCGACGGGATGGCGTCCAACGCAGCCGATGAGTACGCGGCGTACGAACAGGCCCTGAGCGCTGCGGAGTCGGCGAGACGGCCGCTGGGAGCGCAGTTCAGTCGGAAGAACCTGTCGACTCCGCTGGTGGTGACGGCTGTGGCTGCTGCCGCCGCGGTCAGTGCCGACATGGCGTTGGGGACGACGACCGGTACGGCGCTCGGTGCGGGGGCGATCGTCGCAGCCGCGGGGGCGGCCACCACGGTGGCCAAGGTGACCGCGTCCCACTGGCCGGCGGCCCATCGTCGGGCGGGGGCGTTGAACCAGCCGGGGGGTACCGAGCAGTTGCGTCTCCAGTGGCTGACCGCCCTGGAGGTGCGCGGGATCAGGCCCTTCCTGGACCAGCAGCGGATGCTGGCCGGCGCGCTTCCCGGCCCGCGGAACGCGGCCGGTGCATCGGTGCGACTGCGAGGTGCGGACCGTAGCGCTGCGGCACGTATGCGATCGGTGCTTGCGCAGTCGTTCGGGCATCTGCCGCAGCCCAGTGGGGTGTTCAGCGGGCGCCGCGATGCGATGGCGCAGATCAGCCAGTGGGTGCAGGCCGGTCGCGCCGCTACCGAGACCAAGCCGACGGTCGTCGTGTTGTACGGGGAGCGCGGGGCGGGTCGCACCGCCCTTGCGATACGCGCGGCACACCATTTGAAGGACCAGTTCCGTGGTGCGTGCGTGGTGGGTCTGCGGGGTGACAGCGAGCATCCGCTGACCACCCGGGAGGCGTTGTTGCACCTGTTGAACCGGTTGGGCGCGCCGCGGGAGCAACTGCTGTTCCGGGAGCGTTCATCGACCGAGCAGCAGGTGCGCAGATTGAGCGAGCTGTACCACCAGCAGTTGACCGGACTGCCCGTGACGGTGATCTTGGATGATGCGGGCGATGCCGAGCAGGTGCGGACCCTGCTGCCGGAGCGCTCGGACAGTCTGGTGCTGGTCACCTCCCGGACCCGTCTGGAGCTGCCGGCCGACACTCCGGCGTGGGTGCACCAACTGCCGGTGGTGGCGTTGGACACGGCGAGCGCCGAGGAGTTGTTGCGGGGCCAGGAGCCCGAGCCCTCGTGGGGCGTGTACGACGGCCAGTCGGTGGAGGAGATCCGCGAGTCGTGCGGCGGGTTGCCGTTGGCACTGCGGATCGCGGGTTCGTCCCTCGGGTCGCGCACGCCGCAGCAGTTGGTCGCAGCTCTCGGGGAGCGTGGCGAGGCGGGCCCGGTGGAGCGTGTGCTCTGGCTGCGCTACACGGATCAGCCGGACGCGGCACGACGGCTGCTGCGGCGTCTTGCGCTGGCCGGCCGGGCATCGCTCGGTTCGCCGGCAGCGGCGGCGCTGCTGGGCACCGACCAGCAGGAGGCCCAGCGACTGTTGGGGGAGTTGGCCGCGGCGGGGCTGATCGACCATGTGCGTGGGGACCGCTACCGGCTGCACGACTCGGTACGGGCCTTCGCCCGGGCCCGCTTGCTGGAGGAGGAGGCGGCCGATGAGCGCACGGCCGCACAGGGCCGGCTGATCCAGAGCTACGCGGATCTGGCGGGCGCCGTGATCCGTATGGTCGACGGCAAGCTCTCCACCCGCGCCGGCAAGTTCGGGGCGCACGGTTTCTCCTCGCTGGAGTCGGCACTGCGCTGGCTCGACGACGAGTCCAGCTTCATCACATCGGCACTGCGCCATGCGGAGGGAGTGGAGCAGCAGGCAGTGCTCAATCTGCTCGGTGCGCTGGCCGACTACTGTTTGCTGCGCGGTGACCTCTACCGCCTCGGGGAGATCAGCGAGCTCTCGCAGGCCGTTGACCAGGGGTTGTTGGAGCGGTCGGTGCAGTGGCGCACGGGCATCGCGGCTCGGCAGTTGGGCGAGTTGGACAAGGCGCGTACGACCCTGTCGTCGGTGGTGGGCCTGTACCGGGAGGCGCAGAACGACTCGGGTACGGCGTTGGCGTTGTGTTCGCTCGGAATCACACTGCACCACCAGGGCAATCTCACGGAGGCCGCGGCCCGGTTGACGGAGGCGGTGGGGCTCCAGTCTTCGGACGAGCGCGCGGAGGACCGGGCGTGGTCGTTGCACGCATTGGCCGCGGTGCGTCGGGATCAGGCGCGGCTCGCGGAGGCGCTCGATCTGCTGGCGACCGCTCAGCGGTTGCACCACGAGGGCGAGTCGGTGCACGGCGCCGCCTGGACCCACTTCCAGCTCGGACAGGTGTACCTGCGGATGGGCGATGTGCCGAGCGCCGATGAGGAGTTGCGTACCGCACTCGACCTCTATGGACGTACGGGTGACGCCCGAGGTGGGGCGTGGGCGCTGACCCAGTTGGCGCGCGGTCGTCTGGTGGACGGTGAGGCGGCGCCGGCGGTGGACCAGTTGCGGCAGGCGCTCTCCCGCCACCGTGAGAACGAGGACGCGCGGGGTGAGGCGTGGACCCTCTACTACCTGGGCCAGGCGCTGGAGGAGCGTGGCGACGGCGATCAGGCGGTGCGGGAGTTGGAGCGGGCGCGGACGATGTTCTCGCGGATGCGCGACGTTTATGGGCTGGCATGTGCCCGTCATCACTCGGGGCGGCTCACCCGTGATCTGCGCGCGGCCCAGACGGGCAACCTCCGCAACTCCGGCTTCGCGCGTCAGTTGCTGATGGACGCACGGGCGGACTTCCGCCGTATCGGGGTGGCTCACGGGGAGGGTTGGTGCACTTTGGAGTTGGCCGTGGTGGACGCGGGCAACGGCAAGCCGCAACAGGCGCTCGCCCTGTGCGACGAGGCGGTGGAGCTGTTCGCTTCGTACGGGGACGAGCGGGGCGGGGACTGGGCGCGGTTCCTGCGCTGTACGGTGCTGCCCTTCGCCTCTCCCGGTGGGATCGAGGTCGGGACGGTGGTGGCGCAGGAGGAGTTGGCGCGACTGCGGGAATCGGGACACGGTACGCGGGACGCCAAACTGGACGACTGTGCGCAGGCGCTGTCGGTGATGCTGGAGCGCGGTCTGCGACTGGAGGACGGCTGGCAGGCGTGGACGCTGGGGATGGTGCCCGGTCGGCATGCGCGGGAGGTGATGGGCGTTTCCGTGGTCGCGGCGAACTGATGCGGTGATACTGGATGGTCGGGGGTGCGCGATGGCCGGAGTGCTGGGCGATGAACTCGACGCTGGGCGATTGGTGGGGCGGGACTCGCTGATCACGCAGGTGTCAGCCGAGGCGCTGACGGGTCCGCTGCCGTACTTTCGCAGGCACGTTTCGGTACCTCGTCGACCCTGGCTGATCGAGTTGCACGGCCGTGCTGGCTCGGGCACCTCCGCCGTCGCCCGAAAGGTGGCGGAGGTGATCGGTGGTGAGCGCGGCCAGCCGGTGCACCAGCTCCCGTACACAGGAGATGACCCCCGATCGTTGCTGCTGCTGCTCGCGGCCCGGGTCGGTGTGCCGCCGAAGGACCTGATGGAAACGGTGTGGGAGCAGCGCGACATCTCCTGGCTCAGTGGGGTGTGCCAGGAGGCGTTGGCGCGGCGGCCCGCCGTGGTGGTGGTCGACGGGTTGCCGCCGGGGGCTGGTGGACTGCCTCTGCTGAGGGCGGTGGACGATGCCTTGGCGACCACGGAATCACTGATCCTGGCCACCTCCCGAGCGGATGCCTCGTCCTACCCGGGGCACCCGTCCGTCTGGGAAGTACCCCCGCTGCCTCCGCATCACAGCGCGGATCTCCTAGGACTGCCCGACACGGTCGCCGAGCCGCTGCACCGTGCCTGCCGTGGGCTCCCCGTCCTGCTGCGAGTGGCACGGGGGCTGCTGCACGATGGACGGTGGGAAGGGCCGGTCCCCGGGACTCCCGAGGAGTTGTTCCGCCAGGTGCAGAACTCACTGGCCGCGGACGCGAAGGCGATGCTGTCGGCGTTCACCGTGCTGGACCTGGCAGAACTCCCGGACGCCATGGCCCGGGCACTGCCCGTACCGGACGCGAACGGTGCCCTGCAAGAACTGCTGATGCGAGGTGTGTTGCACCACCCGCGCCCCGGGTACTGGCGGCTGCCCTCCGTCCTGGCGGAGCTCGCACGGCGCGGACGGCCCCTGTGGCGGGCGGCCAGCTTGCGCCGGTTGGAGCGGGCGGTGCTGAGGGAGATTCCCTCAGCACCCCTGGAGCCCTCGGTGTTGTTGGCCGAGCGGATGGTGATCTCGGGCGCTTCCCAGGCCCGAGGGCACATCGACCCCATCGCCCGGGCCCTCGTCCGGCGTAATGACCTGGCCCGGTTGCTGCTGCTGGCCCAGGCCACCGATGTGGCACTGCCGCTGGCGGCTCTCGCCCGCCAGACCGGTCATGTCGACCTGGCCCATCACATCGTCGATTCCATCGATGAGCCGGCCGTCACCAGGTCCGAGTCGGCCGTGTTGGCACGGGAGACGGGACAGCTCGGGCGCGCCGATTGGTCGCTGTTCACCCTCGAACCCGAGGGGCCCAGAGATGAGAACGCCCGGCTACGGGCGGCCGTCAGCCTGGACCAGGGCCGGGTGCGCGGCGCGGCAGGACTGATCAGGTCCGCCGTCGAGCACCACCAGATCACCGGGGACGAGAGCGGCGAGGCGTGGGCAGCGTACGAGTACGGGCGGCTGCGGCTGGTGGTGGGCGACCCCCGGGGCGCCGAGGTGCATCTGCGCACCGCCCGTCGACTCTTCGGGCTCGGGGGTGAGCTGCGCGGGGTGGCCTGGGCCGATACGGGGCTGGCGTGGGCCCTGTTGTTGGGCGGCGATCCATCCCGTGCCGTACCGGCGCTCCAGCGGGCGGTGACCGGTCACCGGCGGGCCCACGACCCCCGTGGAGAGGGTTGGGCACTGCTCCGGTACGCGCTCGCGCTCGCCGAGGAGGGCTCCGCCGACTCCGCGGACCACTCACTGAACCGCGCCCTGGACCGCTTCGAAGACGTCGACGACGCACTCGGCGCGGCCTGGACCCGTCACCACCTCGCCCTCCAGGATTCATCCGGCGAGGTGTCGATGCCCGCGTTGTGGGACGTGGCGCACGACTTCCAGGCGATCGGCTGCACCGGTGGACTGGCGTGGACCCGGTTGGAGATCGGACGACGTACCGCACAGCCGTCGTTGGTCGCCCAGGCGCGCGGGCTCTTCGTGGGCACGGAGAACGAAGCCGGGGAGCACTGGGCCGACTTCACCGCCGCCGTCATCGAGCGGGACGGCGCCGCCCGGGTGCGGGCCCTGAAGGAGTTGAGCCGCTTCCACCCGCCCGCCCTGATACCGCGAACACCCACGGCCCACATTCCGCGCGCCGCGCGTTACACGGTTCCCGAACGACTTCCCGACGGTTCGGGATCGGTGGAGAACCCTCGCCCCGAGGACCGGTGCAGGGTGCTGCTCACGCTCCTGGACGAGGTGTACGAGGGCGGCACCGCGCGGATCACGGTCGGCGTCGAACCGGGTACGGCACACCCATGGGCGTTCGTCGGCCCCGAGGACACTCCGCTGCTGAGTGTGAGCGCGACTCCGCTCGGGGACGCCGAACTCCGTCCCGAGCATGCGGTGACGGTCTGGCCCTCCTTGGCCGGGGCGGCCAGGGAAGGGGGCGGCTCGGAGTTCCGGATCACACCGCATCGCGCCGGTCCGCTGGGGCTGCGGTTCACGGTCGAGGACCGGCGCAGCGGCGTGGTGCTCCAGCAGGTGGAGACGGAAGTCCAGGTGCTCACGCCCGCCCTGGTGCCGTCGACGCGGGGGGAAGGATGAGCCGGATGGTCCGCGAGTTGCCCGTCAGGATCGTCGAGGACCCCAGCCGGGGGTTCACTTCGTTGCCGCGGCGCGCCCCGGTCGCCCCCGATCTGGTACTCGCCCTCGATCTGCTCGGGGACGATCGCATCCAGGTGCGGATGTACGGGTCGGCGGTGCCGGTCATCGGCTCGGAACACCGGGTGGTCGTCCACCGCAGGCCCGGCGAGATCCGTGGCGTGGCGGGCCGGCTCCGGCATCTGTGGAAGCGGGAGCTGATCGACCTCCAACCGTTGGACGGCCGGGGCCGGCCGGCTCGCGGCCGGGCCGTGTTGCCGTACGCCTCGCAACTCGACCTCACCGGTGAGCCGGCGGGCGAGTTGGCCGCGGTGCTGGCGGAACTCGCCGATCAGGGGGCACATCTGCTGTTCGGGCTGCTCCTGGCGTCCGAGGGTCGAGAAGACGTGGAGCAGTTCCGGGAGGTGCTGCTCTCGGTGCTGGCGGGACCGCCCCTGCGCATCCGAGTCGACTCGGAGCTGCTTCTGCCCTGGGGAATGCTGGCACTGCCGCGGCGGAACGGGGAGGGCGGCGAACTGTCGGCGCTGTTCCACCGGTTCCTCGGCTATCGCCATCAGATCGAGCAGGCCAGTCCGAACTACACCAGGGCCCCGGAGGGGCTCTGGCCGCCGCCGCGGATTCCCTCCGTGTCCCTGAACCATGACACCACGATCGATCCGACCGGACGTACGAGGGCGGGGGACGTCGCCGCCGCGCTGGCGAAGAACACCTCCTTCACCGAACGCACCACGCGCGCCGCGTTGTTGCGGGCGTTGGAGGACGGCACGCTCGACGAGCAGTTGATGTACTTCTGGTGTCACGGCAGCTTCCGCAGCGACGACGGGCAGACGTCCTGTCTGGTGGTGCGGCTCACCGACGGCGGAGAGATCGACGCCTACACCGTGGCCGCCCGCCCGGTGTCGGGCGACGAACCGGCGGCGTTCAGGCCGCTGGTGCTGCTCAACGCCTGCTACGCGGGGCTGTCGGCCGGAGCCGATCTCGCCTATCTGGGACGGGCGTTGATCGAGCGCGGTGCGCGTGGGGTGATGGGGCCACAGATCGAGATGCCGCAGGTCTTCGCCGCCGAGTACGCGTTGGCGTTCGTCACCCGCTATCTGGAGGGGCATCGGACGGCGGGGGCGATCGCCCACGAGTTGGCGCGGCACTTCGCGGACGAGTACGGCAACCCGCTCGGATTCGCCTACGGGCTGCACGGCGGTATGGACGAGCGGCTGGAGCGCGGCTGATGGAACAACCCTCGCCGGTGACAGGGCCGGTCACACCGACCGTACTCCCCCATGGATCGCCCGGGCCCGACTCGATGTCGACCCATCACCGACACTCCTTGAGGCAGGCGCCATGACCACGATGCACATCGTCGACCTCGATGAGAGCGGCTGGCTGCTCGACGGCGGCGAACCCGTCGCGGCGGACCGGCTGGACGAGCACTTCGCTGCGGTGCTGACACCGCCGTCCTGGGCCAGCGACATCATCGTCTACGTCCACGGTTGGCAGACTGCTCCCGATGCGGCGGCTGCGGCGGCGAACCGACTGCTGGCGCTGGCCGACGAGCAGTACGAGCGCCGACGGGCGCTCTATCCCGCGCTCGCAGCCCGGTTCGCGCCCTGGCTGGTGGTGCTGCGGTGGCCGTCGCGCAGCGGGCCGCACCTGGGCGGATACCGTCGGATCCGGGACCGTGCGCACGCGTTGTCCGGTGAGTCGGGGCACGCGGGGCGGGTCATCGGGCAGTTGCTGGGCTACCTGGACAGCCAGCGTGCCGACCCGGTGGCAGCGCCCGTCCTCGCCAACCGGGCCGGGCAGTATCTGCATCTGGTGGGGCACTCGTTCGGCTGTCGGGTGTTGTGCGAGGCGGTGCAGTGGGCGGCGGACGATCGGCCGGGGGCCACGCTGGGATGGAGTAGGCCGGGACCTGCCGGGCGGGCGTTCACCGTGGATTCGATGCTGCTGCTCCAGATGGCCGCGCCACGCGACGCCTTCGCCACCACCTTCACCGCACTCGCGGACGCACCGCTGCGCGGCCCGGTGGTCGCCACCTATGCCGAACGCGACTGGGCGACGGGGCTGTGGCACCGGATCGCCGAGCAGCGGCGCGGCATCGGGAGCCAGGGCATCGGGACGGCTCCCGAGCCGGTGTCATCCATCAAGATGCGGCCGGCCACCGAGGCGTACGACCTGGCTGCGCTCGACCACTGGTTCGTCAGTGTGGACGCGGGAGCGGTCTTCACGGCCGGCCGGGGACCGTCGGGCTCCCACTCGGACCACCTCCGTGCGGAGACGGCCCATCTGCTGCTCTCCTTGGCGGACCACAGCCGCTGAACGGCGAAGCCCCCGCCGCCCCGCACGACGCGACGCACCGCACGACGCACCGCCCGGCGCTTCTCACCGCTGGCGCTGCTCACCGTCCGGCGGGGAGGCGGCTCGCGGTGCTGTCCAGGAGCATGTCGAGCGTCGCCGGGTAGGCGCTGCCCTCGACACAGCCGACCAGCAGCCCAGCGGTCGCGGCGATGTGGGGATGGGTCCGGGCGGTCAGTCCCCCGTAGCGGCTGCGCCATACGGCCCGGTCGGCGTCCCGCTTCTCCTCGGGCAGGGCGAGCGCCGCGCCGTCGAGCGCGGCGAACGCCAGGCTGAGGTCGACCAGACTGCGGTAGACGCGCACGGTGTCGCTGTCCGCGAATCCCGCGGAGCGCAGCACCCCGAGGATCGCCTCGATCGCCGCCGCCTCATGGGCCCGTCCGGTGATGCGGCTCGCCGCCAAGACGGCCGCTTGGGGGTGGGCGAGGTAGGCGGCGTGCAGTCGCAGCCCCAGCGCGCGCAGATCGGTGCGCCACTGACCGCTCGGCCGCCAGCCCTCGATGGCACGGCCGATCAGTTCATCGGCGATGGCCAGGGTGAGGTCGTCCATGCCGCGGAAGTACCGGTACAGGGCGCTGGGGTCGGCGCCGAGCGCACCACCGAGTCGGCGCACGGTCAGGCTCGCGCCCGAGTGGTAGCGCAGCAGGCGCAGTGCGGTCTCCACGATGAGCCGCTCGGAGAGCACCGCGCCCTGTCGGGTGGGCCGCCTGCGCCGCCGCTCCCCTTCGGGCACCACTTTCTTGGCCATGGTCAGCTCCTTTCCCTGTTGTGGAATCCCCTGCTGTGGAATCTCCAGCCGTGCACTTCCCCGGCGGGGGATCCCCCGCCGGCAACCGGGGATACCACCGTTCCTCGGTGACCCGTGGGGATTCGGGCATCCACGCGGCTTATGCCAACACCGTTGCGCCGGGATGTCCGCAAGGCGTTGTATCTGCCTCCGGGCTCCTTGGTACGGGCCCGATGACCCGAGCGACGGATGGGATGAACGCGATGAGAGTTCTGCTGGTCGGCGCAGGAGGCGTGGGCAGTGCGATCACCAAGATCGCCGCCCGCCGCCCGTTCCTGGATCACATGGTGGTCGCCGATTACGACCTGGGACGGGCCGAGCGGGCGGTCGAGGCGCTCGGTGGCACCGCCGACCGCTTCACCGCGGCGCGCGTGGATGCGAACGATCGGACGGCGGTGGCGGCGCTGCTCACCGAGCACCGCTGCGATGTGTTGCTGAACGCCACCGATCCGCGCTTCGTGATGCCCCTGTTCGAGGCGGCGGCCACGGCGGGCACCCACTACCTCGACATGGCGATGTCGCTGTCCCGGCCGCATCCGGAGCGCCCGTACGAGGAGTGCGGCGTCAAGCTCGGTGACGAGCAGTTCGCGGTGGCGCAGGAGTGGGAGGACGAGGGCAGGCTCGCCCTTGTCGGTTTCGGTGTGGAGCCTGGGCTCTCCGATGTCTTCGCCCGTCATGCCGCGGACGAACTCTTCGACGAGATCGAGGAGATCGGCATCCGCGACGGCGCCAACATCACCGTCGACGGCTATGACTTCGCCCCTTCGTTCAGCATCTGGACCACGATCGAGGAGTGTCTGAACCCGCCCGTGGTCTACGAGGCGGATCGCGGTTGGTTCACCACCGAGCCGTTCAGCGAGCCGGAGGTCTTCGACTTCCCCGAGGGCATCGGTCCCGTGGAGTGCGTGAACGTGGAGCATGAGGAGGTGCTGTTGGTCCCGCGCTGGGTGAAGGCGGGGCGGGTCACCTTCAAGTACGGCCTGGGCAATGAGTTCATCGAGGTACTGAAGACGCTGCACAAGCTCGGGCTCGACGGCACCGAACCGGTCACCGTGAACGGTGGTTCGGGACCGGTCCAGGTGTCGCCGCGGGATGTGGTGGCGGCTGCCCTGCCCGATCCGGCGACGCTGGGCGACCGAATGCGCGGCAAGACGTGCGCGGGGACCTGGGTCAAGGGCACCAAGGACGGGCAGGCCCGTGAGGTGTACCTGTACCACGTGGTCGACAACGAGTGGTCGATGCGCGAGTACGGCTCGCAGGCCGTGGTGTGGCAGACCGCCGTCAATCCGGTGGTGGCCCTGGAGTTGGTGGCGACCGGTGTGTGGAGCGGCACCGGTGTGCTGGGTCCGGAGGCGTTCGCACCGGGGCCGTTCCTCGATCTGCTGACCGAGTACGGATCCCCCTGGGGGATGCGCGAGCAGTGAGCGGTCGCGGGGCGCGCGCCCGTCAGCCTGAGGGGTCCGGTCGGGCGCCTCGGGGGGCGCGGCGCTCCATGGAGTCCAGCAGCAGTTGGAGCGCGGTTTCGAAGACGTCGGCCGAGTCCACTTCGAACAGCGGGTCGCGGACGCGGTGGATGTGCGGGTACTCCGCAGGGTCGGCGGCGCGGTAGGCGCGCTTCCAGCCGTCGGCCTCATGCGCCTGGGTCTCGGCGTCGAGGCTGTGAAAGGCGGCCTCACCGCCCGACCAGAGCAGGGCGAAGTCGGCCACGACCCGGTACAGCAGGGCCGCTTCGGCCGGATCGAATCCGGCGTCGCCCAGGGCACCGATCACCGCGTCCGCCGCATGCATCTCGGCGGGTCGTCGGGTGGTGCGGGGCCCGGAGAGCGCCGCGGCTGCGGGGTGCGCGAGGTAGGCGCCGCGCACCCGTCGGCACACATCTGCGAGGGTGTCGGCCCAGTACGGCTGGGCCGCGAAGCCCTCGAAGGCTTCTTCGAGCAGCCGGTCCGCGACCGCGAGCAGGATGTCGTCCTTGCCGGAGAAGTGGCGGTAGACCGCGGTCTGGTCGGCGCCGAGCGCCTTGCCGAGGCGCGGCATGGAGAAGCCGTCGGTGCCGTGTTCGTCGAGGAGTTTGAGGCTCGTCTCCACGATGCGTTCCGGGGTGAGTGCGCCCCGGGGCAAGCGGGTGCGACTGGCTGCGCGGGTGGTGCGGCCGGATGTGGTGGTCACCGCTTCATCATCTCGCTTCACGAAGTCCTGTGTCACGGCTGGCGCACATCAGGCTACATCACGTTGGACAAAGCCTTAGTCCAAGGCATTGACATGAAGGAATCGCGGGTGTTTCCTCAGACCCATCAGCCCGATAAGACCCTCCCCAACCCGATTCGCCCCTCCCACGGAACAGGCCGAACCGCATGACCGAGACCCGTATCCAGCCCCGGCCGAGCGCCGCGCGGGGCGCCACGGCCCCGCAGGACCGGGCTGACCTGGTGCTCACCGGCGGCCCGGTCTTCACCGGGGACGCGGCCCGCTCCTGGACGGACGCGGTCGCGGTGCGAGCGGGCCGGATCGTCGCCGTCGGCGCCCCCGCGGCCCGTGCGCTGATCCGCCCCGGGACCGAGGTGGTCGAGCTGGCCGGGCGGCTCCTGGTCCCCGGCTTCGTGGATGCCCACGCCCACCCCGTCTTCGGCGGCCTGGAGCGGGCGCGCTGCGACCTCCTTGGGGCAACCGGCCCCACAGCCTGCGCCGAACTCGTCGGCGCCTACGCGAAACGCCACCCCGAACGGCCCTGGGTGGTGGGCGGCGGCTGGTCGATGGACCACTTCCCATCCGGCGCGCCCGACCGGGCGACGCTGGACGCGGTGGTCCCCGACCGCCCCGTCTTCCTCCTCAACCGGGACCGGCACGGGGCCTGGGTGAACAGCCTCGCCCTGCGCCTGGCGGGCATCGACCGCGACACCCCCGACCCAGCCGACGGCAGGATCGAACGGGCCGCGGACGGCACGCCCACCGGCACCCTCCACGAGGGCGCGGCCGACCTGGTCGCCCGACACCTCCCCGCGATCACCGCGGACGAGTACGAGGAAGCGCTCCTCGAAGGCCAACGGCACCTCCACTCCCTGGGGGTCACCGGCTGGCAGGACGCCCTGATCGGCGCCTATCTGAGCTACCCCGACCCGCTGGACGCCTATCAGAGCCTCGCCGGCTCCGGCCAGCTCACCGGCCGGGTCACCGGGGCCCTGTGGTGGGACCGGGAACGTGGTGTGGAGCAATTGCCCGAACTCGTCGAACGCCGGGAGCGCAGCCACGTCGGCCGCTTCCGCGCCACCACCGTCAAGGTGATGCAGGACGGCGTCTGCGAGAACTTCACGGCCGCCCTCCTCACCCCGTACCTCCACGGCCCCGGGCACGACGCGAGCCCCGGCAGTGGACACAGCTATCTGACGCCCGCCGAGCTCAACCGGGCGGTCACCGCTCTCGACGGAGCCGGATTCCAGGTCCACTTCCACACCATCGGCGACCGTGCCGTGCGCGAGGCGCTCGACGCCATCGAGGCCGCCGAGGAAGTGCGCCGCAACACCCCCGGCGCCAGCGGGGCCGGGCACCGCGGCGACAACCGGCACCACCTGGCCCATATCCAACTCGTGCACCCGGACGACGTACCCCGGTTCCGGAAGTTGCGGACCACCGCCAACATGCAGCCGCTGTGGGCCGTGTGCGACGAGCAGATGTCCGAGCTGACCGTCCCCTTCCTCGGCGGTGAACGAGCGGCCCGCCAGTACGTCTTCGGTGCGCTGCGGGCCTCGGGCGCCACCTTGGCCGCGGGCAGCGACTGGCCCGTCTCCAGCGCCGATCCGCTCGCCGGCATCCACGTCGCCGTCAACCGGACCATGCCGGGCATCGGCCCCGACACTCCGTTCCTGCCCGAACAGCGGCTGCTGCTGGCCGACGCCCTCGCGGCGTACACCTCGGCCGGCGCCTGGATCAACCACATCGACCACGTCACGGGCACCATCGCCCCGGGCAAGTACGCCGACTTCGCCGTGCTCGACCGCAATCCGTTCGACGAGTCCCTGCACGAGATCGCCGACACCCGGGTCGACCTCACCTTCGTCGAAGGCGTCCCGGTCCATCGGCGAGAAGGCGCACCGTGAGCACCCCGGCGCTCCCCGGCGCGCAGGACGAGTTGCGGTTGCGCGTGCACCAACTGCGCTGGGAGGCGGCCGGCGTTCTGTCGCTGACGCTGGTGGACCCCGGCGACGCACCGCTGCCGCCCTGGCAGCCCGGTGCCCATCTACGGCTCGGCCTGCCCACGGGCGTGGAACGGCACTACTCCCTCTGCGGCGACCCCGCCACCACCGACAGCTATCGGGTGGCCGTGCTGCACGAGCCCCGCGGGCGCGGCGGCTCCGAGTACATCCACCGCTTCCTGCGACCCGGCGCGATCATCCCGGTCGGCCCGCCCCGCAACAACTTCCCGCTGCTCCCGGCGGCCCGCTACCTCTTCGTCGCGGGTGGCATCGGCATCACCCCGATCCTGCCGATGCTGCGCGAGGCCGATCGGCGGGGCACCCCCTGGCGGTTGCTGTACGGGGGGCGCAGCCGGGCGTCGATGGCGTTCCTGGACGAACTGGTCGGGCACGGAGATCGCGCCAGGGTCTGGGCCCACGACGAACACGGCCGTCTCCCGCTCGCCGACGCACTCGCCGAAGCCGCACCCGGCCCGGGCGAGGAGCCGGTGGCCGTCTACTGCTGCGGCCCCGAGGGACTGCTCGACGCGCTGACGGAGGCGTGCAAGGGCCATGACGGGCTGCGTCCGCACACGGAGCGGTTCAAACCGCCCGCCACTGCGGGCGCCGCGGAGCCCAACACTCCGGTGGAGGTGCGTTGTGTGCGCTCCGGAACCACCGTGGACGTCCCCGCGAACGAGAGCGTCCTCGATGCGCTCCTCGGCGCCGGAATCAAGGTCCACGGCTCCTGTCGCGAAGGCATCTGCGGCACCTGCGAGGTCATCGTCCGCGCCGGTACCCCCGACCACCGCGACCACATCCTCGATGCGGCCGAACGAGAGACGGGCCGGTTGATGTACCCGTGCGTCTCCCGCTCCCTGACCCCCGTACTGGAGCTGGACCTATGACCACCGCCCCGCTCGCCACCCGCCCCGGCCGGATCGACCTCGCCCGGGTCCGGGAGATCGTCGGCACCCCGGACCCGGTGATGCGGCAGAAGGTCCTCGACCGTCTCGACGACCACTGCCGGCTCTTCATCGCCCACTCGCCGTTCTGCTGCGTCGCCTCCGCCGATCTCGCAGGTCGCACCGACTGCTCGCCGCGCGGCGACCACCCGGGCTTCGTCCGCGTCCTCGACGACCGGACCCTCCTGATCCCCGACCGTCCCGGGAACCAGCTCGCGGACACCTTCACCAACATCTGTGAGAACCCCGGTGTGGGGCTGCTCTTCCTGGTGCCCGGTTACGCGGAGACCCTGCGGGTCAACGGGCGCGCCTATCCCACCGACGACCCCGATCTGCTGCCCATGCTGGAGTCCCGGGGTCGCCCGGCGAAGCTGGCGACCGTCGTCGAGGTCGACGAGGCATATCTGCACTGCGCCAAGGCCGTCATCCGATCCGGCCTCTGGGACGACGAGCCACGCGAACTCGCCGCCCAGCTTCCTTCCGGCGGCACCATCGCCGCCGCACACTTCGGCATCGCCGGACTCACTGCGGCCCTCCTCGACGACGATCTCGCCGACGACTACCGCCACAACCTGTAGCCGGACCCTTCCATCCGTCGCCCCGAGAGGAATCCCATGACCGTCCCGTTCCTGCGGATCGGCCCGTCCCCGCTCCACGAGGGCGCCGAACAGCACCTGATCTCCATGCGCGACGGCACCCGCCTCGCCACGGACGTCTATCTGCCGGCGTCCCCGCGCAAGCACGCCGCGGTGGTGAGCCGTCTGCCCTACGACAAGGCCAGTGCCTATATGGCGGTGCACAAGATCGCACCGCTCTATCTGGAGCGCGGTTACGTCTTCATCGCCCAGGACGTGCGCGGCAAGTTCCGCTCCGAGGGCGACACCGTGCCCTTCGTCCACGAGATCGAGGACACGTACGACACGCTCGACTGGGTCGCCGCCCAGCCCTGGTCCAATGGATCGGTCGCCATGGTCGGTGACTCCTACCACGGCTACACGCAGTGGGCCGGGGCAGCGGGCGGACATCCGGCGCTGCGCGCCATCGTCCCCCGGGTCACCAGCATGGAGATCTCCGACCTCAGCGATCTCGCGGGCAGCGGCACCGATCAGGCGCTGTGCCTGTACTTCGCCAACTACTTCGCCCATATGTGGGTGGACAAGAACCTGTACGCCTATGAGGTGGACTGGTCCGTACGACCCTTGCGGGACCTCTTCGAGGACGCGTTCGCCGCGATCGGTCACCGCTCCGCCGCGGTCGACAGCGTGATCTCGGGGCGCCCGCTCGTCGACCCGTTCCGCACCCGGGCGCCGCTGGCGGGTCGGCCCGTGCCCGTACTGCACCGCGTCGGCTGGTTCGACAACCTCATCGACGCGTCGATGCGCGACCACACCGCGCAACTCGCCGACCCGCGCTGGCGCGAGCACACCTACCTCGACGCCGACGCCTGCGACCACCACACCTACCACCTCGACCAGGCGCCCGTACCGCCCGAGTTGGACCACGGGGTCCACGAGTCGGTGCTGGACGCGGTCCTGCCGCGTTACCTCGGTCGTACCCTCGACTTCCTCGACGCCTTCGTCGGCGGGCGCGGCGACCCCGGGAGCTTCCCGCGGGCCGTCTGGTACCAGGGGCACGAGGGCGAGCGCACCGCCGCTTCCTGGCCGCCGCCCGCCACCCGGGAACTGCGGCTGCACCCGGCCGGAGCATCGCTGGCCACCGCGAGCGCCGACGGCGGCACCCTCACCGAGACCGCCGAGCAGCGGCCGACAGCCGTCCGCTGGACCCATGACCCGCTCGATCCCGTACCGTCCCCGGTCCGTGACCCGTGGGTGCACCTCCAGGAATACCCTGACGAGCAGGGTCTGCACGGCCGGCCCGATGTGGCGACCTTCACCGGTGCACCGGTCGAGGTCCCCCTCGACCTGGTCGGCCCGGTCGGTGCCACGGTCGACATCGAGACCAGCGCCGCCGCCGGACACCTCTTCGTCAAGCTCCACGACGTCTCCCCCGACGGCTCCGCCCGCATGATCGTGCGTGGTCAGTGCCTGATCTCGGGTCAGGGACCGCAGAGCGTCCGGATCGACCTCGGCCACACCGGCTACCGGCTGCGCCCCGGCCACCGGCTGCGCCTCCAGATCTGCGGCAGCGACTTCCCGCTGTACGCGCCGCACCCCGGCACCGACGGGGACCTGTGGCAGGCCACCAAGTTCAGTCCGGCCGAGCAGACCCTGCGTATCGGCGGCGACCGCACGCATCTGACCCTCACCGTCTCCGACGGCTCCGCATAGACGCTCGACAGACGCTAAGGAGACATCCCTCATGAATCTCCACATATCACCACGCACCTCAAGACCGGCGCGCACCGCGCTGGTCGGCCTGGTGGCCGGCGCCCTCGCCCTGACCGCGTGCGGCGGCGGGGGCGGCGACACCGACAAGCCGGAGTCCTTCGCCAAGGGCCGCACGGACACCCCGACGGCCACCGGCGGCCTGGACTCGTACACCTGGTACGGCGACTACCGGGCCCCGTACAGCCTCGACCCGATCAAGAACGCGGACTATCCCGAGCAGACCGTGCTGCCCAACATCTGCGAGTCGCTGCTGCGGGTCAAGAGCGACTACACCCTCGCGCCGGGGCTGGCGTCCTCCTGGAAGCAGCCCGATCCGCAGACCCTGGCCTTCACCGTGCGCGAGGGGGTCAAGTTCACCGACGGCACCCCGATGACCATCGACGACGTCGTGTTCAGCCTCAAACGCAACATGAACCCGGCCGTGGTGTCCTCGTACAGCTCGCTGTACGCCAACGTCGCATCGATCACCGCGGGCACCGGCGCATCGGCCCGGTCGATCACCATCAAGTTCAAGAAGCCTGACGCGGTCTTCGTCAACGTCCTGGCGACCCTCGGCGGTTCCGTCCTCAACAAGAAGCACGCCGAGGCGAAGGGTGCCGCACTCGGCACTCCGGCGGGCGGGGTGCTGTGCACCGGCCCCTACCGGGTCACCTCCTTCGACGGCACCAACGATCTGGCGCTGGAGCGCAGCGACCACTACTGGGACCCGTCGGCCGTGCGCTCCAAGAAGGTCACCTTCGTCTTCCCCGCCAGCGCCAAGGCCCTGTCGAACGCCATCGCCGGCAAGTCCGTCGACGGCGGCTTCAACATCCCCTCGCAACTGGTGCCCACCCTCGGCAAGGCGAGCGGCGGGAAACTGTGGACCGGCGCCGAGGGCAGTTCGCCGCAGAACCTCGATCTGATCGTCAGCGACCTCAAGGGCGGTCCACTGGCCGACGCCCGGGTGCGTCAGGCGCTCTCCGCCGCCATCGACCGCGAGGGCATCGCCCGCAGCATCTTCTCCGGTGCGGCCGACCCGCTGTACACCGTGGCCGGCCCCGGCACCTGGGGGTACGCCCGCAACCAGTACCAGAACGCGTACGACGAACTCACCATCAAGAAGGACCCGGCCCGGGGCAAGAAGCTCGTCACCGAAGCGGGCGCCACCGGCCGCAAGGTGAAGCTCGCCTACCCCACCGGCATCGACCTGTACTCCAGCGTCGCCACCACCCTCCAGCAGGCGGGCAAGGCGATCGGCCTGGACCTGGAGATCGTCGGGCTGCCACTGGCCCAGTACGGGGAGATGTTCATCGACCCCGCCGCCCGCAAGCCCTACGACGCCTTCCTCACCATGAACTACATCCAGGTCATGGAACCGGCGTTCCTGTACGGCTTCATCGCCACCCCCGACGGCCCGCAGAACTACGGCGGCTACAACAACCCGACGGTCACCGAGAAGATCAGGAGCGCCTTCGGCACCACCGACGACAAGGCCAGGGCCGGCCTGTTGATCGAGGCCCAGAAGCAGTTGGCGAAGGACCTGCCCTGGATTCCGATCGTCGCCCCCCGCGCCACGGTCTACCTCAGCGACAAAGTCGCTGGCGTCCCCTTGACCTTCGCCTACATGGGCCGCCCCTGGGCCGCCTCCGTCGGCGCTCCCTAAGGCGGCGCGCACCATGATGCGATTCTTCGCCGGCCGCCTGGCGGGGCTGTTCGTCACCTTGTCGGTATCGAGCTTCGTCGTCTTCGCGGCGCTCTACCTCGCGCCGGGCAGCCCCGAATCGGTCCTCCTCGGCAACAGCACCCCGACCCCGGAACGCCGCGCGGCGGTCCGGGAGCAGTACGGTCTCGACGACCCGTTCATGGTGCGCTACCTGCACTGGCTCGGTGACGCCCTCCAGGGCGATCTGGGCACCTCCTTCGTGGGGAACCAGCCCGTCGCCACCCGGATCGGCGCGGTGTTCGACACCACGCTCGCCCTGGTGGCGGTCACCGCGGTGCTGATCGCCGTCATCGGTCTGGGTCTGGGGCTGCTCTCGGCCCTGCGGCCCGGCCGGATCGACGACCTGGTGTCGGCCGTGACCGCGGTGACGGCCGGTGTCCCCGCGTTCGTCGCCGCTTCGATCGGCATCTCGGTCTTCGCGGTCCAGCTCGACTGGTTCCCGGCCTACGGCGCCGGTGACGCCGGGTTCATCGGCCGGCTGCACGCCCTGGTCCTGCCCGCGCTCTCACTCGCCCTGATCTCGTCCGCACTGCTCGCCCGGGTCACCCGGGCCGCCGTGCGCGCCGAGTTGGACAAGGAGTACGCACAGACCGCCCGGGCGCGTGGCATCCCCCACCGGCAGGTGGTCCGCCGGCACGTCCTGCCCAATGCGGCGCCGCCCATCGTGACCGTCGGCGGGCTGCTCGTCGCCGCCCTGTTCGCCGGCACGGTGGTCGTCGAGAACGCCTTCGGGCTGCCGGGCCTCGGCTCGCTCCTCATCGGCTCCGTCAACCAGAAGGACTTCCCGACCGTGCAGGCCGTCACCCTGCTGATGGTCACCGCGTTCGTCCTGGCCAATCTCGCCGTCGACATCGCCCAACAACTCCTCGACCCCCGACTGCGGCAGAAGGGCACGGCATGACGACGACCCAGCCCCCGTCGGTGGCCGAATCGACCCCGGCGCCCCCTCCCCCGGCTGCCACCCCGGCCGTGAAGCGCCTGCGCGACCGGTTGGGGATCGCCGGCCTGATCGCGCTCGGGTGGATCGCGCTGATGATCGCGACAGCGCTGCTGGCCCCCGTGGTCGCACCGTACGACCCCGACGCGCAGGACCTGCTCAACGTCTACGCCCCACCCGGCGGCGACCACCTCCTCGGCACCGACGGCACCGGCCGGGACATCCTGTCCCGGCTGATCTGGGGCGCCCGCACCAGCCTGTTGGGACCCGCCCTGGTCGTGCTGCTGAGCCTGGTGATCGGACTGCCGCTCGCCCTGGCGGCGGCCTGGCGGGGCGGCTGGCTCGACGCGGTCGTCGGTCGCTTCCTCGACATCGTGTTCTCGCTGCCCGCCATCCTCCTCGCCGTCCTGGCCGTCGCCGTCTTCCGCCCCGGCCCTGCGCCCGCGGTCCTCGCGCTCGCCGTCGCCTATCTGCCGTACGTGGCCCGGGTCGCCCGCAGCGCGGCCCTGCGTCAACGCGCCATGCCCTACATCGCCGCGCTCACCGTCCAGGGGCACAGCGGCACCGCGATCTGTCTGCGCCATCTGCTGCCCAACATCAGCCCCGTGGTCGGTGCGCAGATACCCATCGCCTTCGCCAGTGCCCTGATGGATCTGGCGGCCCTGTCCTTCCTCGGTCTGGCCGTCCAATCCCCCCAGGCCGACTGGGGCGTCCTCGTCAACGACGCCCAAGCGGTCCTCCAAGGCCACTCGTCCCAGGTCGTGTACGCCGGCACGCTGATCGTCGCGACCGTCGTCGCGCTGATGCTCCTCGGTGACCGCCTCGGCGGCGACACCCGTCCCCGGCGCACCCGTCGGGCGTCCAAGTCGACCGGGAGGACCCCGTGAACCCCCTGCTCCACCTCGACGGGGTGTCCGTGAGCATCCCCATCGACGGCGCCCCGCGCCCGGTGATCACCGATCTCACGCTCACGGTCGCCCCCGGCGAAGCACTGGGCGTCGTCGGCGAATCGGGTTCCGGGAAGTCGATGACCGCCCGGACCGTCATGGGCCTGCTGCCGCCCGGCCACACCGTGACGGGCGACGTTCGGTTCGACGGCACCGACCTCTACGGGCGAAGCGCCGAGGGCCGGGCCGGGCGGGCGGCAACGGCCGTGGCCCGCCGTCGGATCGGGATGGTCTTCCAGGACGCCAGGGCCCATCTCGATCCCCGCCAGCGCATCGGCGACTTCCTCACCGAGATCGACCGCGGCACCGCATCCCGCAAGACCGCCGTCGAGATGCTGGACCGGGTCGGCATCGAGGACCCGTCGCGCCGGATGCGCCAGTACCCGCACGAGATGTCCGGCGGCATGCTCCAACGCGTCATGATCGCCTCGGTGCTCCTCGCCCGCCCCGGGCTGATCCTGGCCGACGAACCCACCACCGCCCTCGACGTCACCACTCAGTCCGAGGTCGTCTCGCTCCTCGATGAACTGCGCCGCGAGGAGGGCACCGCACTGGTCTTCATCACCCATGACCTCGATCTCGCCGCGACCTTCTGCGACCGGATCGCCGTCATGTACGCCGGCTGCCTCCAGGAGGTGCGCCGGGCCGAGTTGCTCGTCCGCACACCACTCCATCCGTACACGCGCGGGCTGCTCGCCGCCCGCCCCGCCCCCGACGTCCGTGCCGCACGTCTGCCCGTGGTGCCCGGCCGCCCACTGTCCGCGTTCGAAGCGCCGCCCGGCTGTGCGTTCGCCACCCGCTGCGCCCACGCCGTGGACACGTGTCGGCAATCCCGGCCTGCGTTGGCCGTACGACAGGACGGGCTGGTGCGCTGCGACCGGCTGGCCGACATCTCCACCGCTCCCCCTTCCCGGCAGGTGACCCGATGAGCGCACCCCCGGAGCCCGTCGTCGACGTACGGGACCTGCGCAAGGTGTATCCGACCGGTACCCCGGGGCCCTTGGGTCCCCCGCGGGGCGAGTTCGTCGCACTCGCCGGGGCGACCTTCCAGGTGGCCGCAGGTGAATGCCTGGGCATCGTGGGCGAATCCGGCTCGGGCAAGAGCACCACCGCCCGGATGCTCGCCGGGCTGGAACGCCCCACCGCCGGAACGATCTCCGTACTGGGCCACGACCGCAGCAGACCCGCCCGGAGGACCGCCGAGCGCCATCGGCGCGGCGGCCAACTCCAGATGGTCTTCCAGGACCCCTACACCTCGCTCGATCCCCGCCAGAGCGCCCGGGACACCATCGACGAGACCCTGCGCTTGCACACCCGCCTCAGCCGAACCGACCGTGCCGACCGCGTCATGGAGATCGCCGCCTCCGTGGGCCTCGACGAGCGCCAGGCCGCGGCACTGCCCTCGGGCCTCTCGGGCGGCCAGCGCCAACGGGTCGCCATCGCCCGTGCCCTCGCCGCCGACCCCCGGGTCATCGTGCTGGACGAGGCGGTCTCCGCGCTCGACGTCTCCATCCAGGCCCAGATCCTCAATCTGCTCTGCGACATCCGCGACACCACCGGGGTGGCGTACGTCTTCATCACCCACGATCTGGCCGTCGTACGACACATGGCCGATCAGGTCCTGGTGCTCCAGGCCGGCCACATCGTGGAACAGGGCCCCACCGAAAGGGTCCTGGACCACCCCCGGCACGCGTACACCCAGCGGCTGCGCGAGAGCGTCCCCGCTCGGGGCACACCATGAGCCCCTGCCCCGCCCGCCGGGTGCCGGCCCGTCGCCCCGCGTGGACCCTTACCACCCGGCCGGCGTGCCGAACGCGCCACTTCTCGATCCCGACCCGACCGTGTACGCGAGCTCGACGGAGGCACCAGTGAACGGACCCGGAGACATCCTGCGCCGGGCAGCGGCCCGGTTCGGAGCGAAGACCGCACTGATCACCGCGGACCGGACGCTCAGCTTCACCGAACTCGACCTGCTGGCCGACCGGGTGGCGGCGGCCCTCGCCGACCGCGGCGTCGGGCCTGGTCGAACGGTGTCGCTGTACGCACAGAACCGATGGGAGTGGGTCGCGGCCTATCACGGCGTGCTCCGTACGGGTGCGGTCGTCAACCCCGTCAATGTGATGCTCACCCGGGAGGAGCTCACCTACGTCCTGCGCGACTGCGGAGCGGCGGCGGTGTTCACCTCGGTCGAGCAGGCCGCCGCGGTGGCCGAGCTGACCCGGGACCTGCCGGAGCTACGGACGGTCGTCTCGTTCGGCGGCCCCGCGGACGGCGCGGTCGACTTCGCCGAACTGACCGCCTTCGAAGGGCCGGCCCCCCAGATCACCACGGACCCGGACCAGCCCTGCACCATCGGCTACACCTCCGGGACGACCGGCCATCCCAAGGGAGCGGTGCAGAGCCATCGCGCCGTCCTGCTGAACTGCGCCATGACCGCCACCATGCACGCCCGCACGGAGCACGACGTGGTGGTCACCGCGCTGCCCGCGCCCCATGTGTACGGCAACGTCGTCATCAACGGCACCTTCCTCGTCGGCGGCACCGTGGTCCTCATGGAGCGCTTCGCCCCGGCCGCCGCGCTCGGACTGATCGACGAGCATCGGGCGACCCTCTTCGAGGGCGTACCGGCCATGTACGCCATGATGCTGGCCGATCCCGCACTCGGGGATGCGGACCTGTCGTCGCTGAGCCGGTGCACGGTGGGCGGCCAGACGATTCCCACGACGACGATCAACCGCTGGGAACAGCGCAGCGGCGCCCCCCTGATCGAGTTGTGGGGAATGACGGAGATCTCGGGTCTGGGCACCACCCACAGCCCGTACGCGCCCGCGGTGCCCGGTTCCATCGGGGTGGCGCTGCCTGGGGTGGAGGTGCGGATCGCCGATCTCGACGACCTCAGCCGCAGTACCGCCCGCGGCGTACCGGGCGAACTCCTGGTCCGGGGTCCGATCGTGATGCTCGGCTACCACGGCGATCCGGAGGCCAGTGCCCGAGCGATCGACGCCGATGGCTGGCTGCGTACGGGGGACATCGCGACGATGGACGCCACCGGGCACGTCTTCATCGTGGACCGCCGGGGGGACATGGTCATCACCGGGGGCTACAACGTCTATCCCGCGGAGATAGAGCGGGTGCTGGCCGCGCACCCCGCGGTGGCGCTGGTCGCGGTCGGCCCGGTGCCCGATCCGGTGAAGGGCGAGCTGGCCTGTGCCTATGTGGTGCTGGCGCCGGGTGCGCACACCACGGAGGAGGAGCTGTCCGCCTTCGCGGCGGACCGGCTGGCCGCCTACAAGCGGCCCCGCCTGATCCGCTTCGTATCCGATCTGCCGAAGACATCCACCGGGAAGATCATGCGGCGGGCGCTGATCACCACGTTCGACCACTGACTCCCCGTACGCGCGGGAGGGTCTGAAAGCCACGAGGACCGGCCGGTTTCCCCGGCCGGTCCTCGTCGTTGCTCGCTTCCGTCCAGGCAGGGTCTCCAGCGGGGTCTCTCGCCGCGTCAAGGGCGGGGGCCTTCGCGGGCGAAAAGGCGCGACGAAAGCCGTACGACCGAAGACCACGACCGAAAGACCACCACCGCAGGACCCGTCCGCCCCCATGCCGTCACTGTGGGTGACCGCCAAGGGCAGTCGGAGCCGGGGCCACCGCCCCGGGCCTCTCGGCCGCACGGGGACGGCGGCGCTCCGGCCGACTCAGGCGCTGTTGGCCCGTGGGGTCCGCTCCGCCTTCGGGTCCTCGGCCTCTTCGAAGTTGACCCGCTGCATATGCCGGTTCATCGACTTCATCAGGAACCAGACACCGAGGGCGAGGGCCGCGAAGACGAGGAAGCCGAGGACACCGGGGGTGACCTTGTTCTCGTCGAGCTCCTTGGCGAGGGTCGCCGCGTGCGTCATTGCGAGGTTTGCGCTTGCGCTCATATCAGGCATTGTCGCGGATGCCCGCGAAGAGGTCGTCCTCGGGGAGGGAGGTATCGACCAGAGACTTCGCCAACTCGTACTCCTCGGTCGGCCAGACCTCGCGCTGGAGGTCGAGCGGCACCCGGAACCAGCCGCCGTCCGGGTCGATCTGAGTGGCGTGCGCCAGCAGCGCCTTGTCCCGGATCTCGTAGAACTCCGAGCACGGCACGTGCGTGGTCAGCGTCCGCTCCACGCGCTCGAACTCCTTCCAGCGCTCCAGCCACTCCCCGTAGGGGGACTCCAGACCCCGGGCGAGCAGCGCCTCGTGCAGCGCGACCGTACGCGGCCGGTTGAAGCCCTGGTTGTAGTAGAGCTTCAGCGGCTGCCACACCGGGCCGAACTCGTCTTCGGGGAAGCGCTCGGCGTCCGTCGCCCCCTCGAAGGCCACCATCGTGATCTTGTGGGTCATGATGTGGTCGGGGTGCGGATAGCCGCCGTTCTCGTCATAGGTGGTGATCACCTGCGGACGGAAGGCGCGGATCGACCGCACCAGGCGTCCCGCGGCACGGTCCACGTCCTCCAGGGCGAAGCAACCGTCGGGCAGCGGGGGCAGCGGGTCGCCCTCGGGTAGTCCCGAGTCCACGAATCCCAGCCACTCCTGGTCGACGCCCAGGATCTCGCGGGCCTCGTCCATCTCCCTCTTGCGGACCTCGTGGATGTTCTCCTCGATGTAGGAGTCGCCCACCAGCTTGGGGTTGAGGATGGAACCGCGCTCGCCTCCGGTGCAGGTCACCACCAGCACGGCCACCCCCTCGGACACGTACTTGGCCATGGTGGCCGCGCCCTTGCTCGACTCGTCGTCGGGGTGGGCGTGAACGGCCATCAGCCTCAGCTGCTCAGTCAAGACTCAATCCTCAATGACTCGTAGCGATATAGCGCAACAAAAATGGTTCTGTCCGGCGGGGCCGGCTGCCGAGACGTCATACGGGGCGGCGGTCGGGACGTCTCGGGAGGCTTCTATAGTGACCGAATCGGGGGAGGGAAAATTCCGGCGTCCCCCAGTCCTGGAGGAAAGACCATGACCGCCGTGCGCGACCAGCTTCCCGAGGGTCGTTACGGGCGCTCCGCTGACCAGCGCGCCGACCACAAGCTCAAGGTGCTGGGCGCGATCTTGGGCGTGGGGCTCGTCGGCATGGTCGGCTGGTTCGGTTACGACTACGTCGCGGGGCAGAAGATCAGCGCCGAGGTGATCAAGTTCTCGGTGGTGTCCAAGACCGAGGTCCAGCTGCATCTGGAGATCCGCAAGGACGAGTCTGCGGAGGGCAGCTGCACCGTGCGCTCCCGGTCCGAGGACGGCGCGGAGGTCGGCTGGCTCGAAGTGCCGGTACCTGCCGGTGAGACCCGGATAGACCAGGTGGTCAAGATCCGTACGACGGCACTGGCGACCAGCGCGGAGCTGGCCGGCTGCACGGTCGGCTAGGACCTCTCGACCGACTCCTGCCAGGGTCCGAGACATGGATCCGACGGGTCCGACACGCCAGAGCGGTGTCCCGGACTCGCCCCATGAACCACAGCTCTCCCGGCCACCCCAGCGGCAACCCAGGGTGGCCCCAGGGCAGCAACCAGTGAGATGAGCCGTCCCGGCCGCTGTCGAAATCTCGACGCCGAGGGCTGGATTCCGACACTGACCTGCACAGACGCATGTCTGATGGCTTTTGTTCTCCCCCTTCCGCCACGAAATTGTTAGGGTCGTGGTTTCGCCCACCCGGGAAGGCATCATCCTTCTGGGTAGGGCGATGCTTTGTATTCCCAGTACCTACGAGGAGCACCTGTGACCCAGACCAGCGAGAACGTCACCTGGCTCACCCAGGAGGCGTACAACCAGCTCAAGGCCGAGCTGGAGTACCTGTCTGGTCCCGCGCGCATCGAGATCGCCAAGAAGATCGAGGCTGCGCGCGAGGAGGGGGACCTGAAGGAGAACGGCGGGTACCACGCTGCCAAGGAGGAGCAGGGTAAGCAGGAGCTCCGAGTGCGCCAGCTGACCCAGCTCCTGGACACCGCGAAGGTCGGCGAGTCGCCGGCCGACGACGGCATCGTGGAGCCCGGCATGGTGGTGACGATCGCCTTCGACGGTGATGAGGACGACACCCTCACCTTCCTGATGGCGTCACGCGAGTACGCGAGCTCCGACATCGAGACCTACTCCCCGCAGTCCCCCCTGGGCAGAGGCGTGAACGGCAAGAAGGTCGGCGACACCGCGCAGTACGAGTTGCCGAACGGCAAGAGCGCTTCGGTGAAGATCCTCGCCGCCAAGCCCTACGGCGGCTGAGCAGCCGCCGCCCGACCGGTTCGGTTGACGGTCGGGGCGCGTGGTTCACCGAGCCGGATGAACACAGGGGCCGGATCGCATCAGCGATCCGGCCCCATTGCGTACGTCCTGCGGGGGCTTGGCGCCCCGGAGGAGGTCAGACGGCCGCCGAGCGGTACTTGCGGACCGCCAGCGAACGGAAGACCACGATGATCAGGACGGACCAGATCAGCGAGGCCCACACCGGGTTCTGCATGGGCCAGGCGTCGGACTGCGAGACCCCGGGGTTGCCGAACAGTTCGCGGCACGCCTGAACGGTGGCGCTGAAGGGGTTCCAGTCGGCGATGTGCCGCAGCCAGGGGGTCATCTGGCTGGAGTCCACGAACGCGTTCGAGATGAACGTGACCGGGAAGAGCCAGATCAGCCCGCCCGATGTGGCGGCCTCGGGGGTGCGGACCGTGAGCCCGATCAGGGCACCGATCCAGGAGAACGCATACCCGAGCAGGAGCAGCAGACCGAAGGCGCCGAGCGCCTTGGGGATGCCCTCGTGGATGCGCCAGCCCACCAGCAGGGCCACGATCACCAGCACGACGATGGTGAGGGTGGTCTGGACGAGGTCGGCGAGCGTACGTCCGGTCAGCACCGCACCGCGCGCCATGGGCAGGGACCGGAACCGGTCGATCAGCCCCTTGTGCATGTCGTCGGCGATGCCCGCGCCCGACCCCGCCGTGGCGAAGGTGACGGTCTGCGCGAAGATGCCCGCCATCAGGAAGTTGCGGTAGTCGACGGCGCTGGTGCTGCCGCCGACGCTCACGGAACCGCCGAAGACGTAGCTGAACAGCACCACGAACATCACCGGCTGGATGAGCCCAAACAGAATGACCTCGGGAATCCTGGTCATACGAATGAGGTTCCGTCGGGCGACGACGAGTGAGTCGCGTACGGACTGCACGATGCCGCCACGGGGCAGGGGGGCTGCCGGGTTGGCGGCCTCCGTCGTGGTGGTCACTTCGTCCTCCCGTTCTGGCCGTCACGGCCGTCCTGCCGACCGGCGGCGTCCGCCTCTTCGGCTTCTTCGGCCGCGATCTCGGCGGCGTGTCCGGTGAGCGAGATGAAGACGTCGTCGAGGGTCGGCCGACGCAGTCCGATGTCGTCGATCTCCACCCCGCGGGCGTCGAGGTCCCGAATGACCTCGGCGAGCAGCTTGGCGCCGCCCGAGACCGGGACCGTGAGCTTGCGGGTGTGCTCGGCGATGGCCACTTCGCCCTTGCCAAGGCCGGCGAGCACCTCACGGGCGGGGGCAATCTGATCGCGCAGATGGACGACGACCTCCACGCGCTCCCCACCGGTACGCGCCTTAAGTTCATCGGCGGTGCCGCGGGCGATCACCCGACCGTGGTCGACGACGCAGATGGTGTCGGCGAGATGGTCGGCCTCCTCCAGGTACTGCGTGGTCAGCAGCAGTGTCGTACCGCCCCTGACGAGTTCCTGGATGACCTCCCAGAGCTGCTGCCTGTTGCGGGGATCGAGACCGGTGGTGGGCTCGTCCATGAACATCACGGGCGGGGAGACCACAAGGGCGGCGGCCAGGTCGAGCCGGCGTCGCATACCGCCGGAGTAGGTCTTGGCGGGCCGGTCGGCGGCGTCAGCGAGGTTGAACCGCTCCAAGAGCTGCGCGGCCCGCGCCTTGGCGTCGCGCGAGCTCATTTGGTAGAGCTGGCCGACCATGTGGAGGTTCTCCCGGCCGGTCAGATACTCGTCGACGGCGGCGAACTGGCCGGAGAGGCCGATGGATCGGCGGACTTCGTTGGGGTGCTTGAGGACATCGATGCCGCTGACGACGGCCTTGCCGCTGTCCGGTTGGAGCAGGGTGGTGAGAACGCGCACGGTCGTGGTCTTGCCGGCGCCGTTGGGGCCGAGCAGTCCGAGAACCGTACCTTCGGGTACGTCGAGATCGACGCCGTCCAAGGCCCTGACCTCGCCGAAGGTCTTGACCAGCCCTTCGGCATAAATCGCGCCTGGCATATGGGGACTCCCATGGTGGCAGATGGCTCGGGGCATGGTGGTGGAGCTGCGGGCCCCACACCAGAATGCCCTGTATCAAAACATTTCTACGGATATGTCGCGCCCGATTCAACGTCCACTGGGGGCGCAACGAGGAGCACACTAACGCGATGTATCGCGAGTCTCAAGATGGATATCGCGATACATCGCGCCTTCCACCGCCGAGGTGTCGCCTCAGTGGAGGGTCCTCCCGACCGCGCCAGGAGGCTCCCGCCCAGGTCCGGGCATCAGCAACGCCCGGACCCGTCGGCGCTCGCCGCAGACACTATCTGCCGAGCAGAAAATCGCTACAGGGTTTTATGCGGGAAGCCGAGCAGCCGCCGGAAGCGGGCATTGCTGCCGGCCGCACCCCGTTCGCCCACCCGATCGCTCCAGTGCCTACAGGTGACCTCCACGAATGCCGCAACGGCCCGTGGATCGGCGGACCGCCAACTGGCGAAGCCCGCGAGCCACCGCAGGGCAGTCTCGGGCGACTGCTCGCACTCCATGATCCGCACGGCCGTATTGGCCGCATCGACCCAGGCCGGCCCCAGCGCGGGCATCGCCCAGTCGATGACGGAGGCACGCCCTCCGCCATGGCCGATCATCAGGTTGTGGGGGTTGGTGTCAGTGTGCAGCAGATGCCCACCGACGAGTAACTCCTTCTCCCCCGGCTTGAGATAGCCGACGAACCTCTCGACCAGCGGCGGTACCGGGAAGTCGGGAACGCGCAACTGCTGCATCGCCCTCAGGGTGTCCCCGATCGCCTCCCGGTCCGCCGTCGCGCCCAGATCGGCGTGTCGGCCATCGAGATACGAGAACGCCAGGCAGTACCAACCGGCAGCCTTGACGCTGTGCCGAATGGCCGGGGCGACCCCCCGAACCGTCTCATTGATGAGTTCCTCCCGGCACAGGGCGGAGACCTCGTCGAGATGGGATTCGTGCACGCCCTTGAGGAAGAGTCGCCCGTGCCGCCGAACGTGCAGGACCAGGGCGGTTGAGCAGTTCAGCCCTTCAGGCACGGTTTCGGACCCGGTCACCTCCCCCGTACGCTCCTCGATCGCTGCGCGCAATGCCCAGGGAAGGGCATCCCAACCGACACGTTCAGACATGCTTACCTCTCGGGGTGTACAAGGCCGCCTCGCTGCGACGGCCCCACCTGCTCAGTCGCCGAGCCCTGCGTGGCACCGCACTTACGGCACCTGTTCTTCCCGCTCCAGCCAACCCACTGGTGGTCGCACTGGCTCAGAATCCAGGGCATCATGCATCGCTCCTCGGCCGATTCTGTCGTGTTCAGCTGTTCGAAGATCTCCTGCCAACTATCTCTTTCCCGACTGTCGTTGGCATGGTGTATAGCCCCCCCACGTCTAACGGTCCCGCCCGCCACCGGGAAGGCCCGCACATGCGCTCGGGCAGTCGTGACGGGGGGCTGTTGCGTTCCGGGGTTCGTCCGGCCGGGCCCCTCAGCCCGACCGGACGAACCCCCTTCACCGGCTCCCACACACGAAAGGCGAGGGGGCCGGGAGCTCATGGCGCAGGGGTCAGAGAACCCGGGAGAGCGCCGCCCACAACAGCGTTGCGGGCACCACGGCGATCAACGGAAACCACACCGCACGCCCCCGCCCGAGCCGACGCACCCCCGCAACGACCGGACACACCTTCACAACGCCGCCCCGGACCGCGCACTCCGGCTCTGCGCATTGGCCTTGGCCACTTCGGCGCTCATCGCGTCCGATTGCTCGGCGGGCACCACGTGCTCGGGCAACGCATCCCACTCCACACCGCCGTTGAGCGGTCGTAGCTGGATGTAGCCCCCTTCGCGGTCCATCACCCGCCCCACGCGCCGATGGAAACGGAGCCGGCAATCCGCGGCGGGCATTCGGAGATGCACTGCGTGACGCCAGGGAACTGCGGCATGCCGGGAAGTGGACCCAGATGCAGTTGGCCAAGGCTGTACGCACTTCCAGTTCGACGATCTCGCGCCTGGAGAGCGGGGAGGGTCCGGTACCCAGCGACCTACCGCCGCTGCTCGATCAGGTCTTCATGACCGACGGGCTGTTCAAGCGCCTGTACGGGGAGATCCAGCGGGAGGGATTTCCCGTCCACTCACGGCGACGCATCCGGCTGGAGCCCGATGCCGCAGCCATCGCGGAGTGGTCCCAGACCGTCGTTCCCGGGCTCGTGCAAACCCCCGCCTACGCCCATGCACTTTTTCGTCAGGGCGATCCCAGAGCCGGCGATTCCGAGATCAGAGCCATGGTCGACAAGCGAATGGCCCGGCAGGACGTGTTCCTGCGCAGTTCTCCGCCGGACTTCTCCGTTGTGATCTGTGAGTCCGTGCTCAGACGCACGGTAGGGGGAGAGGATGTGATGCGAGATCAACTCGGCGCTCTCCTCTCTCATGGAGCAAGGCGCACGAGCGTTGTGCAGGTGCTCCCACTGTCAGCGGGTTGCCACGGCCTCATGGATGGCCCTATTTCGATACTCACAGCACTCGACGGATCAGTGATCGTGTACGCAGAGGGAGTCAGATCGGGCGCGATCATCGAGGATCCCAACGCGGTCAAACAACTGACGCGGTCATACAATCTCGTGACCGCATCGGCGCTTTCGCCTGACGCGTCCGCTCAGCTCATCCTGAAGCTAATGGAGGCGCCATGAGCCACAGTTGGGTGAAGTCCAGCTACAGCAGCCAGGACGGTGGCAACTGCCTTGAGTGGGCCCCCGGCCGGGTTTCGGCGCAGGGTGCCGTCCCCGTACGAGACAGCAAGGTCGTAGATGGCCCCGCCATCACCATCACGGAACCGGCCTGGTCCTCCTTCGTCAACGCCATAAAAGACAACGCCCTCCCCGCATAGGACACGGAGGAAGCCACCGACGAACGACGGAGGGTCCCCCGCGGCTGCGGGGGACCCTCCGTTGTGTCGTGGCATCCGACTCCGGGCGAGGCGCACGAGCGGGGTGGGCTCAGCCCATGACCGTGACCGTGTATCCCGCCTCGCGCAGCGCCGCGGCGACCTGGTCGCAGTGTTCCGGCCCCTTCGTCTCCAGTTGGAGTTCCACCTCAACCTCCGTGAGCCCGAGGCGGGGGTCGGTCCGCACATGACTCACGTCGAGGACGTTGGCGTCGAGCACGGTCAGTGCCCCGAGCATCGCCGCCAGCGCACCGGGGCGGTCGGTGAGTCGCAGTCGTAGCGAGAGGTAGCGTCCGGCCGCAGCCATGCCGTGGCGCAGGATGCGTTGCATCAGCAGCGGGTCCACGTTCCCGCCCGACAAAACGGCGACCACCGGGCCACGGAAGCTCTTGGGGTCGCTCAGCAGGGCCGCCACCGGGGAGGCCCCGGCCGGCTCGACGACCAGCTTCGCCCGCTCCAGGCAGAGCAGGAGCGCACTGGACAGTGCGTCCTCGGAGACCGTGCGCACCTCGTCGAGAAGATCTCCGATGATCTTGAACGGTACGTCACCCGGACGGCCCACCTTGATCCCGTCGGCCATCGTCACCGGGGCCTTTATCGACACCGGTCGGCCCGCGGCCAGGGACGGCGGATAGGCAGCGGCACCTTCAGCCTGTACGCCGATCACCTGTACATCGGGACGCACCGCCTTCACCGCGACCGCGATGCCCGCGGCCAGACCACCGCCACCGACCCCCACCACGATCGTGCGCACCTCGGGGCACTGCTCCAGGATCTCCAGACCCACCGTGCCCTGCCCGGCGATGATGTCGGGGTGGTCAAACGGGTGGATGAAGACTGCGCCGGTCGCCTCCGCGTAGTCCTGCGCTGCGGCCATCGTCTCATCGACGACCTGCCCATAGAGCCTCACATCAGCGCCGTACTCCCGTGTCGCCGCCACCTTCGGCAGCGGCGCGCCCACGGGCATGAAAACGGTGGAGCGCACCCCCAGCAGGGAGGAGGCGAGAGCCACTCCCTGCGCATGGTTCCCAGCGGACGCGGCGACCACTCCCGCGGCTCGCTCCTCCGGGCGCAACCCCGCGATCCGCACATAGGCGCCGCGCAGTTTGAACGAGCCCGTTCGCTGGAGGTTCTCGCACTTGAAGAGCACCGGAGCCCCGACCAACTGGGACAGATGCCTGCTGCCTTCCATGGCGGTCATGCGCGCTACGCCGGAGAGCATCTTCTGCGCCCCGCGCACATCGTCGAGGATGACAGGGCGAAAGGTGTCAGGCGTACTGAAGGTCATGACGCCAAGTCTCGCAGCTCTCACGCTGGACGGCCCACGCGCACCAATCGCCGTCGCGACCACTTGTTATGGGTTTCCCCAGGCCCCGTACGCACCGCCCCACGTCCGCGTACTCTGTCCCCCACCAATCGACCACCGCACGAGAGAGCCCCCTGGCCATGCCCACTTCTCAGGACATGACGACTCATCTCGAACCTGGCCTCCTCGATGCTCTCCAGCACCAGGTCGCCCTCTTCGCACGTCGCGCGGAGCAGACCCGGCTCGGCGGGGTCGGCCAGGTCCGCAATTCCATGGACCGTGCCGCCTATCTGCTGCTCAACCGGCTCGACCGGGAGGGTCCGATGGGTGTGAAAGCACTCGCAGCAGGGATGGGCATCGACTCATCCACCGTCACCCGCCAAGTCGCCCCCCTGGTCGACACCGGTCTGGTGAAACGCACCTCGCACCCGGAGGACGGCAGGGCCGTCGTCCTCCAACTCTCCCCCCGTGGCCAAGCTCGCCTCGAAGAGGTCCGCAGCTCGCGTCGGGAACTGATGGCCCAGGTCACGGACGGTTGGACGGAGTCGGAACGCGAGTCGTTCTGTAGCCTGCTCACCCGTTTCAACACCGCGCTCTCAGCCCGTCAGGCCGGGATGTCCCCGATGGACCAGGGGGTGGCCGGACTGCCCTCGATCAACGCACAGAACCCATCGGCCGTGTCATAGGCCACGACTGCACCCGGCCCTTTCGGGTGTCACACGCACCACGTTCGATTCCATGCCCCAACGCCCCTAGGTCGTCTCATCCGGCCCTTGGGGGCGCACGTCAACCAGGGCTCATACGGCTCGATCGACCCGTAGGCCCCCTGCTTTTCCCCGGAAGCCCGCCCCGTTGAACAGGACGGATACGGCCTCACAGGCCCGTACGACTCCTGACGGCAACCGCTCGGACTCCCGCACCACAACCCCGGTGCCCGGGTTCCCGGCACAGGCGCACGAAGGGCTGCGCCGACCTCTTGACCGGGACTGCACAGCTGCCTCTATATGAGGACGTGAGCGAGCGGCGGTCGGCACTGGCGGATCGCCGCGTCCGGGAGTTCGAGGCATTCACCGCGGGCGCGGCGGGACGGCTGCTCCATGCCGCGACACTGTTGACGGCCGAGTCCCCGACTGCCAATGCTCGTGCACAACACCTGCTGACGGCCGCACTGGCGCTGACCTTTGCGCAGTGGGACCGGTTGCGCGGTGAGGACCCGTACGACTGCACCCGTCAGGAACTCGTCCACCGCTTCGCCCGCTGCTCCTGGCGTCGGCACCGCACGGAGGGCGGGGTGCTGGCACGGCTGACACCTCAGGAACGCCTGGTCGTGGTGTTGCGACTGTACGAAGGGGTGGCGGAGGAGCAGACCGCAGCACTGCTCGGGCTCTCCGAGGAACGGGTCCGCACCGTCTGTCGCCGTGCGGTCGCCGCGTTGTGTGCCGACCGCGCTGCGCGTGGGGGCACCCCGGACAGCCCGGACACCCCGAACCCCCCGGATACCCCAGACGCATCGACGAAGTCGGCGTCATGACCGGGCCCAGTCGGATACCCGGCGGTACTCCGAGCCGCAAGGAACGCGAGGTCCGTCGGATGTTGGAGCCCCGCCCCCCGGCCGTCCCCAAGGAACTCGTCGCCCGGGCCGTGACGCGCGGGGCCGCTTTGCTGCGCCGCCGTCGCGCACTGCGCAGGACGGGATGGTTGCTGCTCGTGGCCGTGGTGGTCGCGGCGGCGGTGTGGGCGATGGCCGTCGAGCCCTGGAATGTGCGACCGGTGGACATGACTCCACCGACGGACGGCTGACACATCCATTACGCCCTTTTTGTGTGGATGAATCCCGCTCGGAACTACCCTGGAGTTGCGGTGTACCGACAGCTCCGAGGAGGTCACCATGACCAGGAAAGTCGCTGACTGCCGCAAGTTCCCGAGCGAGATGGACTGCACCCTCACCATCACGGGCGAGGAGGAGGAAGTCGTACGGGCAGCGACCGAGCACGCCGTGTCCGTGCACAGCCACGAGGACACCCCCGAGCTGAGGGAGCAGGTCCGCGCCTCGCTGGAAGACGAACGGGTGCCGGCCTGACCCGCGCCGCGACATCACACCGATAGCGCCGGGGCGCAAGGCCGCTAAACGGCACTCAAGGAGAGCACTGTTCACGGAAAGTGACGATGCCAGGACCGGAACCCATGTCGGTCGATGACCCCGTCCGGCCTAGGAACGGATGGAGCCGGCACCCCGCGGTCGGGGTGCCGGCTCCGGTACGTCGAATCCGGGGGCGTCGGGATGCTTTAGCGTCCCAGTGCCTGGTGCAGGTCGGACAGGAGATCGTCGATCGCCTCAAGGCCCACGGACAGCCGCACCAGATCGGCCGGAACCTCCAGCGCCGAGCCCGCCACCGAGGCATGGGTCATCCGCCCCGGGTGCTCGATCAGGGACTCCACCCCACCCAGCGACTCACCGAGAGTAAACAGCTGGGCCCGGTTGCAGACCTCCACCGCGGCCTCTTCACCACCCTCGACCCGGAAGGAGACCATCCCGCCGAAGGACTTCATCTGCTTGGCGGCGATCTCGTGCCCCGGGTGCTCGGGCAGCCCCGGGTAGAGGACCTGGGTGACGCGCGGGTGGCGGGTCAGCATCTCCGCGACCCTGCCGGCGTTCTCGCTGTGCCGGTCCATCCGGACCGGCAGGGTCTTGATCCCGCGCAGCACCAACCAGGAGTCGAACGGGCCCGCGACAGCGCCCATGGCGTTCTGGTGGTACGCCAACTCCTCGCCGACCGCGGCATCGGCGGCGACCAACGCCCCGCCGACCACGTCGGAGTGGCCCCCCATGTACTTGGTCAGGGAGTGGACGACGATGTCGGCACCCAACGCGATGGGCTGCTGGAGATAGGGGCTGGCGAAGGTGTTGTCCACGACCAGTCGGGCGCCGGAGCTGCGCGCGATCTCGGCGAGCGCGGTGATGTCCGTGATGCCGAGGAGGGGGTTGGACGGCGTCTCCACCCAGATCAGCTTGGTCTTGGGGGTGACCGCGGCCCGTACCGCCGCCAGGTCGGAGGTGTCGGCGACCGACCATTCGACGCCCCAGCGCGCCACCACCTTGGCGAAGAGCCGGAAGGTGCCGCCGTAGGCGTCGTTGGGGATCACCACGTGGTCGCCGGGTTCGAGGAGCGCTCTCAGCAGGCAGTCCTCGGCCGCGAGCCCGGACGCGAAGGCGAGCCCGCGCCGACCGCCTTCCAGCGCCGCGAGGTTCTCCTCCAACGCGGTACGGGTCGGGTTGGCGCTGCGGCTGTACTCGTAGCCGCCACGCAGTCCCCCGACACCGTCCTGCTTGTAGGTGGAGACCTGATAGATGGGCGGGACGACCGCGCCGGTCAACGGGTCGGCGGTGTTGCCGGCGTGAATGGCGAGGGTTTCGAGGTTCTGGGAGCTGTGCTGGTGGCTCATAAGTCCCTCAGGGTAGTCCCGCCGCGCGGGTGGGGCGTCTACCGTCCACGGGCGTGGCCCGCGTCCGCCCGATCCATGGACAGGCCCCGCCCCCTGCGCTGTGCACGGCCCGCGGGACGTGGCCCGTTACCCGGGCGGTCCGGGACAATGGCGTCATGGAGATTCTGTGGTTCCTGATCGCGATGGCCATGCTGGCCGCGGTCATCGGTCCTTACGTCATGCGCCGGCGCCGTGGTGGCATCCAGCAGGTGGCTCCCGGCTCACCCGATGCCGCCGACCCGCAGAGCTATGGATTTATGCGGCAGGAAGAGCTCGACATTCGGCTTCCCGGCCCCGATCAGGATCTCCTCGATGTGCTCGACGTGGTCCAGCGGACGCAGGACTGGCGGGCCGCCGCACAGTTGCTGTCCGGTACGCCGAAGGACGGCGAAGTGCGCTGGCAGCGGGTGCAGGCGTTCGCCGGCGCCGCATCGCTGGAGCTCCAGGAGAGGCCCGGCGTTGGCGGGGCGTGGCTGCGGGCGTGGCGCTCGGAGTCCCCGAAGGACGCGGGCGGTGCGCAGGTCCATGCGGAGTTCCTGGTCCAGCAGGCGTGGCGGTCGTCCGCCGTGGGCTCGGACGACTTCCGGATCATCCTCGAAGAGGCCCGTACGGTCTGCGGCGAAGCCGCGCTCCTCGGTCCGGGCGACCCGGTTCCGTACATCGTGGAACTGGCGGTCGCCCGTGGCCTCGGCTATCCGCACGACCAGTTCGACCAGCTGTGGGCCAAAGTGATCGACCGCGCTCCGGAGCACATGGGGGCGCACCTGGCCGCCCTGCGGTACTGGAGCGAGAAGTGGCACGGCAGCCGGCAGGAGGCGGACCACTTCGCCACCACGGCCGCGGCGCGGGCCCCGCGGGGTTCGTTGCTGGCTTCGCTGCCGCTGTTCGCGGTGCACGAGCACATGCCCGACCTGGTGATGGTCCAGGGCTTCTACCAGACCGCCGTCGTGTCCAAGGCGATGGAGGGCGCGCTGTACGCGGTGCACTCGGCCCGCGCCGACGACCCGATGCTCGCGCACGTACGCCATCTGCTGATCCAGTTCCTCGTACGCTCCGAGCGGTGGGCGGAGGCGATGCACCAGCTCGTCCGCGTGGACGGGCACGTCGGTGCGGTGCCGTGGACGGAGAGCTCAGACCCGGCAGCGGAGTACACGGTCTACCGGAACCTCGCGGTGGCCGGGTACGAGGCGAACGGCGGCAGCCCGGCGACCCTCTCCCACTGAGGCCCGCGGGGTCACGGACGGCCGGGGGCACGGACTACCGAGGGGGGACGGACGGCCGGGGAAGGGCGGTCCGGGGAATGCGGAATCGCTTTCGTACGTTGGTCAATAGGCCCAGCAATCTCAAGGAGCCCTCTTATGTTCCTGTCCCGCCGTCCCCCTCAGCTGCCGACCCCCGACCAGGCGCTCAAGGGACGCCCCGCGCCCGCGTTCGAGGTTCCCTCACGCCATACGGTCCTGGGCAATCCCCTGCTGGGGCCCTATCCCGCGGGCCTGGAGGTCGCTGACTTCGGTCTGGGATGCTTCTGGGGTGCCGAGCGCAAGTTCTGGCAGACCCAGGGCGTCTGGACGACGCTGGTCGGCTACCAGGGCGGGGTCACGCCCCACCCCACGTACGAAGAGGCATGTTCGGGCCTGACGGGTCACACCGAGGCCGTCCGTGTCGTCTTCGACCCGTCCGTCGTGTCGTACGAACAGCTCCTGAAGGTCTTCTGGGAGTCCCACGACCCGACGCAGGGCTTCCGACAGGGCAATGACGTGGGCACCCAGTACCGCTCCGCGATCTACACCCACACCCCGGACCAAGCAGCCGCCGCTGCGGCGTCACGCGATGCCTACCAGCAGGTTCTCAACGGTTCGGGCTACGACGACATCACCACCGAGGTGCTCCCGGAGGAAGGCCGCCCCTTCTATCCGGCGGAGGCGCATCACCAGCAGTACCTCGACAAGAACCCGACGGGCTACTGCGGCATCGGCGGCACGGGTGTGAGCTGCCCGATCGGTGTCGCCAAGGCGGATGGCTGATCCTTCTCCACGGGGATCGACGGAGGCATTGGCAGCACAGGGGCGGACCCGACGAGCGTCAGGTCCGCCCCTGGCACACACCTTCCGCGGGCCATCCGACGCCCCGCCGGACGCTGCACTTCGCCCCTCTTTCGTCTACGGGAACTCCCGGGCCGAGGGGTCCAAGTGCACGAGTAACGGCCCGGTGGCCGTGCTCCATGACTCGCCCCGCGCCAGCGCGCCGGCTCCCTGACTGCGCAGGGCCTCGACCGTGGGGGTGAGGAAGGCTTCCCGCCAGTCCTGCACGGCCTCGGGCTTCATTCCGCTCGCTCCCACCACCGAGCCGACCTTCGCCTCCAATGCTGCTGCGCCCGTGGCGACATCCTCACCGATCCATTCGTCGACGTGAACGTCCATGAGTGCCCATGAGATCTTGATCATGCGTTGAATCGTAGGCATGGGCAGGGTTGGGTCCGGAAGACCGGGTGCGGTGATATCTGCCGGGCGACCGAATCCGGGCCACTGCCCAACGGCGCCACGGCCGTGATGACTCCCGGCACAGCTCCTGCCGCACAACTCCCGCTGGTGCGAATCCTGTTGGTTCCCGGCGAACTCGTTCGGGACCGCAGCATCGGCCCACTCTGCTCTCGGCCGATCTGCCACGGGCAGAGAAAGCCGACCGTCGTGTGTCAGCCCGCGGACAGTGGTGAGTGCGGCACCAAGGGCCGCCATCACGAGGAGGTTCCATGTCAACGTTGTTGTCCCCGTGGGAACGGCCAGGGAGCGCACAGGACCGGTACGCCGGGAGCGACGGTCCGCGGGCGGCCGAAGGCGAGACGCCCGCCACCCCCTTCGACGATCAGCTCGCCGGCCAACTCCTGGCACGGCGGATCGTCTTCCTCGGCACCCAGGTCGACGAGGTGTCCGCGAACCGGGTCTGCGCCCAACTGCTGCTGCTCTCCGCCGAGGACCCGCAGACCGATATCGCGCTCTACATCAACAGCCCGGGCGGATCCGTGACCGCAGGGCTCGCCATCTACGACACGCTACGGCTGATCCCCAACGACGTGTCCACGCTCGCCATGGGATTCGCCGCGAGCATGGGGCAGTTCCTGCTCACCGTGGGCACCCCGGGCAAGCGCAGCGCACTTCCGAACGCGCGGATCATGATGCACCAGCCGTCCGCCGGCATCGGGGGAACCGCTGCGGACATCGCGATCCAGGCCGAGAACCTCGAATTCACCAAGCGGACCATCGAACGGATCACGGCCGAGCACACCGGGCAGAGCGTGGAGACGATCTCCCGGGACAGTGATCGGGACCGTTGGTTCACCGCGGAACAGGCCAGGGAGTACGGCATGGTGGATCGCGTCGTCGCCTCGCTCGACGACATCCGGCCGGCCGGTGCGCGACGACGGATGGGGCTCTGACATGGCCCAGTACACGATTCCGACCGTCATCGAGCGCACCGCACAGGGCGAGCGGGCGTACGACATCTACAGCAGGCTGCTCTCCGAGCGCATCATCTTCCTCGGTACGGAGATCGACGACGGTGTGGCCAATGTGGTCATCGCCCAACTGCTGCACCTCGAATCGTCCAACCCGGAGAGCGAGGTGGCCATCTACATCAACTCGCCCGGTGGCTCCTTCACCTCGCTGATGGCGATCTACGACACGATGAGCTTCATCCGCGCGCCCATCTCGACGTTCTGCGTCGGCCAGGCGGCCTCGACCGCCGCGGTGCTGCTGGCGGGTGGCGATCCGGGACGGCGGTTCGTGCTGGAGCACTCGCGGGTGCTGCTCGGACAGCCCTCCAGCCGGGGCAGGCAGGGCGTGGTGTCGGATCTCAGCCTGGAGGCGAAGGAGATGCTGCGCATCCGCTCCCAGGTGGAGGAGGTGCTGACCCGGCACACCGGGCACGACGGCGCCGCGCTGCGGACCGCGATGGACCGGGACCGGGTGTTCACGGCGCAGGAGGCGGTGGCGTTCGGGCTTGCGGACGAGGTGATCAGCAGGCGGCAACTGCCGGGGTGAAACCGCGAGGGCAGGGCGCGCCCGCCCTGCCCTGCGTTGATGGGGTTTGCGGCGTCAGGCCGCGAGGCTCACCTGGCCCTGGTAGCGGGCAGGGCCGCCGCTCCGGTGCTGGGGCCGGATCTGGTGCTGGTGCTGGCTCTGCTGCTGGTGCTGGAGCGCCGGGTTGGACGCGCCGATCCGCTGGAGTCGTCCGGTGGATCCGGTGCGACGCGCCAACTCGTCCTGGGTCAGTGCGAGGAGTTCGGCCAAGCGCAGTCCCAGGGCGCCGGCCGCCGCCGCAAGGACTTCGGACGAACCCTCCTTGCGTCCTCGCTCCAATTCGGAGAGGTAGGGCATCGAGATCCGGGCCGCGTCCGCGACGTCCTGGAGGGTGCGCTCCTGTGCGAGCCGTTCACGACGCAGCACGCCGCCGACGACATCGCGCCAGAGTGGCTCCCGCTCGGCAGGGCCCGGGGACGCCTGGCGCAGGGGGACGACACGGGCCGGGTTCGACGCTTGGCTACTCACCTTGCCAGCGTAGGAAGTGCATCCGCCGAAAGGGAGACGGCTGCGTTGCGCCCCGCGCGAAATCCCCGCGCGAAAGCGGGGGGCGGGCCCGGCAGCCGAGCCGTTCGTGACGGCAGAGCAACCGGATCGGCACCCCGGATGCGGTACGAACAGACCGCCACCCGTACCGGCACCACCGGAGGGAGCGGGCGATATCGGCACGCGTCCATCGGGCGGGTCTGGTTACAGTGGAGGCATGGGTTCGCACAAGCACTACTTCTTTCTCTGATTCCGGGCACGGACGCCGCGTCCGTGGCGCGCATGGTCGCGCCGCGCTGATCTCGCATGCCGTCCGCCTCGCCCGTTGAGTCCGAACCCTCATCTCTTCTTGTCAGGGAAAGATCATGCGCGAACGCGCCCAGTTGTCCATGAAGGACGTCTCGAAGTCTTACGGGGACCACGGGGACCGCTCCGTCCTCGATCAAGTGACCCTCACCGTCCAGCCCGGCGAACGCGCCGGAGTCATCGGTGAGAACGGCTCCGGCAAGTCCACCCTGCTCCGCCTGATCGCGGGAGTGGAACCCGCCGACACCGGTGAAATCACCGTGCATGCGCCGGGAGGCGTCGGCCATCTCGCCCAGACCATCGCCGAGACCTTCGGGCTCGGCCCCGATCACACCGTCGATGACACGATCGATGCGGCCCTGGTCGAGCTCCGGTCGATCGAGCGTCGGCTGCGCCAGGCCGAGCAGACCCTCGCCGACACAGACACAGGTGCAGGTGCAGAAGCACTCGCCGTCTATGGCGACCTCCTGACCGCCTTCGAGGACCGCGGCGGCTACACGATGGACGCCCGGGTGGACGCCTCGCTGCACGGGCTCGGCCTGTCCGGACTCTCCCGGCAGCGCCGCCTCGGCACGCTCTCCGGCGGACAGCAGTCCCGCCTCGCCCTGGCATGCGTCCTCGCCGCCTCCCCCGAACTGCTCCTCCTCGACGAACCGACCAATCACCTGGACGAACAGGCCGCGACCTGGCTCGAAGAACGGCTGCGCGCCCACCGCGGCACAGTGGTCACGGTCACCCATGACCGGGACTTCCTCGATCGCATCGCCACCACCATCCTGGAAGTCGACCGGGACACCCGTGCCGTGTCCCGGTACGGGGACGGCTGGCAGGGCTACCGCACCGCCAAGGCGGCCACGCGCCGGCGCTGGGAGCAGCGCCACCAGGAGTGGTTGGAGGACGTGGCGCGCACACAGGAGTTGGTCGCTGCCGCGGGACAGCGGCTCGCTTCGAGCGGCAAGGACCCGCGGGAGGGTTTCGGCAAGCACCGCCGATCCCATGAGGACAAACTCTCCGGGCAGGTCAGGGCGGCGCGTCAGCATCTGGAGCGGCTGCGGAGGGAGCCGGTGCAGGCGCCGCCTGAACCCTTGCGCTTTCGGGCCCGGCCCACCTCGTCGGCCGGTGCCGGGCTGCTGGTCGAACTGACGGACGTGAGCGTCGGTCGACGGCTGCGCCTTGCCGGGCTGCGGGTGGAGTCCGGAAGCCGATTGCTGGTCACCGGCCCCAACGGCGCGGGGAAGACGACCCTGCTGGGTGTGCTCGCGGGAGAACTGCGCCCCGATTCCGGGACGGTGACGCATCGAACGGGGGCCGCGGTGGGCTACCTCCGCCAGGAGTTGCCCGCACAGCCGTCCCGACTTCCGTTGCTGACCGCCTATGCGGCCGGCCGACCCGGGCTGCCCGAGGAGTACGCGGACGAACTGCTGGACGTCGGCCTCTTCCACGAGGCGGACTTCACCGTCCCGGTGGCCGCGCTCTCCGTCGGTCAGCAGCGGCGGCTGGAGTTGGCCCGGCTGCTGGCCGCACCGGTGGACCTCCTCGTACTCGACGAGCCGACGAACCACATGGCGCTGAGTCTGGTGGAGGAGCTTGAGGCGTCGTTGGCCGACTACGCCGGTGCGGTGGTGGTGGTCTCGCACGACCGCAGGTTCCGAAGGGGGTTCGAGGGGGAGCGTCTGGAGCTGAGGGCGGGCGCCAGCGTGTCGGACCGGACGACGTACGCCTCGATCTAGCGGCGGACGGCCGTCGCCCCCGTGCCCGGGTCGAACGAGGGCTGCGGGTGACGGTCCGTCGTCCCCGGATCGCCGCTGCCATGGCTCGATGTCTCGGTGGGGCGATGGAGCACGATGTGGCGCATGAGCTCCTCGCTTCGATGTGCGGAGGTCGACGGCCGCCGAACCGGCATTCACCCGACAGTAGGGTTTGTGGCGTGGGGTTCAGTGAACAGGCAACAGCGATCAGACCGGCAGCGACCACCGTCGAGCGGGACGCACCACCCGAGTGGCGCGTCCCGCTCCTGGTGACGGGGGTGATCCTGCCGTTCTATGTGGTCTGGGCACTATGGCTGGCCACCGGCGGCGGGGATCTGGCGGCTCAGTTCGCCTGGACGGGCTTTGTGGAGCGCCACCCCTGGTCCGCGTACAACCTGTCCTGGTACGGGGGGATGCACACCGCGAACTACAGCCTCCTCGCGCCTCCGTTGATGGCGGCCTTCGGTGTCCCGGCGGTGTCCGTCGGTTCGGGGCTCGTCGGTACCTGGGCGTTGGCCCGTCTCCTCCAGCAAGCGAAGGTGCAAGCGCCCCTGTGGCCGGCGCTGCTCGGCGCGGTGGCGATCTGGTGCAACGTGGCCTCCGGGCGCACGACGTTCGCCCTGGGGCTGGCGATCGGGATGCTCGCGCTGGTGTGGATGCGACGCACGCTGCTCGCCGCGCTGTTCGCCGCGCTCGCGACCATGGCGAGCCCGGTCGCCGGGCTGTTCCTCCTGGTGGTGGGCGCGGCCCTGGCGCTGGAGCGGCACTGGCGGCGGGCTGCCGCCCTCCTGGTGCCACCGACCGTGGTGGTGGGCGCCGTCACCCTGCTCTTCCCCTTCGCGGGGGAGATGCCGATGCCTTCGGGAAAGTTGTGGCTGCCGCTCCTGGTCTGCGCGATCGTGGTCCTCACCGCGCCGGACGAGTGGCGCATCGTGCGGTACGGGGCGGGCATCTACGCCCTCGGCGTGGTGCTGACGTTCTTCATACCGTCGCCGATCGGGACCAACGTGGAGCGGTTGGCCGGTCTCGCCGGACCGCCCGTGCTGCTGGCCGCTGTGCTGGCGCACGGTGGTTTCGGCCGCCTTCTGCGTTCGGCCGGCGGTGGGCTCACGGGTGCGCTCCGCGCGGCGCTCGTCGTCGTACTCGCCGTCAACACGTTCTGGGTGCTGGAGAAGACGAAGGACGACCTGGTCGTCTCGGTGGATGTGCCGTCCTGGGCCAAGAACACGGAGGGCGTCGTCGGCGCCTTGACCCGACTGGGCGCCGATCGGACCCGGGTGGAGGTCGTCCCGGCGCGCAACCACCGGGAGGCCGACGTCCTCGCCGAGCACGTGAACATGGCGCGGGGGTGGAATCGTCAACTCGACGTGGAGCGCGGACGGCTCTTCTACGACGGTTCGCTGAGCACATCGACCTACCGTCAGTGGTTGGACCAGCGAGGGGTCGGCCTGGTGGTGGTGCCGCACGGTCAGATCGACGGACCGGCCGAGGGCGAGGCCGAGGTCGTCAGCAGTGCGCCTGCGTGGCTGGAACGGGCCTGGGGCGACAACGACTGGACGGTCTACCAGGTGCGGGACGCCGTACCGCTGGTCTCGTCGCCCGGTACGGCTGTACGCAGTGATGCGGCCGAGCTCGTGGTGCGGATGCCGTCGGCGGGGTCGGTGACGGTACGGGTCGCGTACTCGCCCTGGCTGCGGGCCGATGGGGCGTGTCTGCGTCCGGAGGGCGAGTGGACACGGCTGACGGTGGAACGCGGCGGGGAGTACCGGATGGGCTCTCGCTACGGGTTGACGCGCCAGTCGGAGTGCTGAGAGTGGGTCGCTGAGAGCGGATCACTGGGGGCGGATCAGCAATGAGCGGCGGCGACAACCCCGGGTGGGGTGTCGCCGCCGCTCGTACCGTCCTGTGGGGCTCATCGGCCGGCCCCTGGCGGTTGGTCAGGCGGTTGGTCAGACCTTGGAGCCCGCCTTCCAGTCCGCCCAGTTCATGTTCCATCCGTTCAGGCCGTTGTCCGGCTTGATCGTCTTGTCCTTCGAGTTCTTGACGATCACGACATCACCGATGATCGAGTTGTCGTAGAACCAGGCGCCGGGCTGCTTGGAGTCGTTCGCACCCTTGGCGTCGTTGAGCCCGACACAGCCGTGACTGGTGTTGTTGCGACCGAAGATCCCGTCGTCGCCCCAGTAGTTGCCGTGGATGAAGGTGCCCGACGTGGACAGCCGCATGGCGTGCGGAACGTCCTTGATGTCGTACTCGCCCTTGCCGTCGTCATCGGTGAAGCCGACCGTGGCGCCGTTCATCCGGGTCTCCTTGAACTTCTCGGAGATCACCATCTGACCGTTGTACGTGGGGGTGGTCGGCGCTCCCGCGGAGATCGGGATCTCGCGGATGGTCTTGCCGTCCTGGGTCACCGTCATCATCTTGGACTTGGCATCCACGGTGGAGACCTGGTTGCGGCCGATCTTGAAGGTGACCGTCTTCTGCTGGACGCCGACGACACCGGGTGCGCCCTCGACGCCGTCCAGGGCGAGCTTGAGGGTGACGGTCGAGTCCTCCTGCCAGTACTGGTCCGGCCGGAAGTCGATGCGCTGCGAGTTGAACCAGTGGCCGACGACTTCCTGTCCGCTGCTGGAGGAGACGGTGATCCCCTCCTGAACGGCCTTCTGGTTCACGATCGGCTTGTTGAAGTTGATGGAGACGGGGTGTCCGACTCCGACGGTGGAACCGTCCTCCGGCGTGAAGTTGCCGATGAAGCTGTTGTTCGGGGACACAGTGGTGAAGGAGGTGTTCTCGTGGGCGGTGAGCCCGGCGGAGTCCTTCGCGGTGACAGCGATCTTGTAGCTGGTGGACCTCTCAAGCTGTCCGTCCGGGGCCCAGCTCTTGCCGTCGGCGGCGAGCGTGCCCTTGACCGTCTGACCGGCCTCGGACGTCATGGTGACCTCGGTGAGCGTGCCTTCCTCGACGGTGACCTTGGCGGCGTTGTTGATGCTCGCGTTGGTCGCACCGTTCTTCGGGAGAATGGCTATTCGCGCCTTGGAGGTCTCCTTGGCCGCCGCCTCGTCAACCTGTGCCTGGGACTTCTTGGAGCCGTCGGAGCTGTCCCCGCCCTTGTCCCCGCCGTCGCTGCTGCAGGCGGACAGCACCAGCACCCCGCTCAGCACCGCTGACACGGCCACAAGACCCTTGCGCCGCCTGCTGTCCGTCATCACACGCTTCTCCATCGTCCCGTTTTCCCCTGACCGAACTACTGAGTTCAACACCCATTTCGGGCTACCCGGTTCCTACTCCCCCACAGATGTGGGGAACGCCACTCGCCGGATGCCTACACGGCCGCCTTCTTGGTGTATCACCATCTTCCCTGGTGGGGTCCCGGCATTCACGGGTGGGTCTTGCGAGCTCCCGGCTTTCCTCCGAACCGCTGCTTTCACTAGCATCAGCGCATCCGGCCAACTCCAGTACGTCTCAAGGGAGATCGTGTCCGTGTCCGTCGCACGCCGACCGCTTCTGACCGCCGCAACCGCAGGAGCCCTTCTCTGTGCGCTGTGGTTCGTTCCGTCAGCGAACGCCACAGCAGACCAGGACGGGACGGGGAACCAGCGAACCACAGCAGGGGTGACCGGCGAGGAGCTGAGACTTGCCGACACCGGCAGCCCCGACACCACTCCGTATCTGATCGGTGGCACGGCTTTCCTCGGCATCGGCGTGGGCTTTGTGACCTACGCCGTGCGCCAGCGTGCGTCCTTGGTGACCTGAGGGTCCTTCGGGCCTGTACGTAGCCGGCTGGGCCCAGGGAGGACCGAACGACGGGTCCAGCAGGGCCGCGAGGAATGCTCGCCGCCTGTCCCCTCTCATGCAGAAGGGCTGTCCCCGCAGATCCTGCGGGGACAGCCCTTCTGCCATGCGGCGCCGGAGCGAAGGTTCGAGGCAGGAGCCCAGCTCCAGGTCAGAGCCAAGGCCCGGGCCAGAACAGCCGGCTGGAGGAGAACAGTCGGCCGGTTCAGCGCAGGGGGAAGGTTCAGACCAGGGGCCCGGTGACCTCTTCCACGGCCGAGACGAGCTTCCCCTCCCGTACGAACGCCTCCGCTGCGGCCAGATCGGGCGCGAGGAACCGGTCCGGGCCGGGGCCCTCGACACCGGCCTTGCGCAGGGCGGCGATGGCGGCGACGGAGGCGGGCGCCGGGGTGAGGCCGTGGCGCAGTTCGATGGCCCGGGTCGCGGCGTACAGCTCAACGGCGATGATCTTCCCGAGCGCATCCACGGCGGTCCGCAGTTTGCGTGCCGCGGACCACCCCATCGATACGTGGTCCTCCTGCATCGCGGATGACGGGATCGAATCGACGGAAGCGGGTACCGCGAGCCTCTTCATCTCGCTGACCAGCGCGGCCTGCGTGTACTGGGCGATCATCAGGCCGGAATCGACGCCCGCGTCGTCCGCGAGGAAGGGCGGAAGGCCGTGGTTGCGGTTCTTGTCGAGCAGCCGGTCGGTGCGGCGCTCGGCGATCGAGCCGAGGTCAGCGGCGGCGATGGCGAGGAAGTCAAGGACGTAGGCGACTGGTGCGCCGTGGAAGTTGCCGTTGGACTCGACCCGTCCGCCGCCTTCGTCGTCGAGGAGGACGACGGGGTTGTCGACGGCCGCGGCCAACTCGCGCTCGGCGACCAGTCGGGCGTACGCGACGGTGTCCCGTCCCGCGCCGGCGACCTGGGGTGCGCAGCGTACGGAGTAGGCGTCCTGGACCCGAGGGGCTTCGTCCTGCTGGAAGTGGCCGGTGAGACCTGACCCCTGGAGGACGGAGGCCATCTGGGCGGCCGAGACGCTCTGGCCGGGGTGGGGGCGGATCGCATGGAGTTCGGGTGCGAGGACCTTGGCGGTGCCGAGGAGCGCTTCCAGGGAGAACGCGGCGGTGATGTCGGCCGAGGTGTAGAGGCGTTGGAGGTCGGCGATCGCCATGATCAGCATGCCGAGCATGCCGTCGGTGCCGTTCAGGAGGGCGAGCCCCTCCTTCTCCCGCAGTTCGACGGGGGTGATGCCGTGCGCGGCGAGGAGTTCGGCCGCGGGTCGCACCTGTCCGTCGGGGCCCTCCGCTTCGCCTTCGCCCATGAGGGTGAGGGCGCAGTGGGACAGCGGGGCGAGGTCTCCGGAACAGCCCAGGGAGCCGTACTCGTGGACGAGGGGGGTGATACCGGCGTTGAGGAGTTCCGCCATGGTCAGCGCGGTTTCGGGGCGCACTCCGGTGTGTCCCGAACAGAGGGTCTTCAGCCGGAGGAACATCAGGGCGCGGACGACCTCGCGCTCGACGCGGGGGCCCATGCCGGCGGCGTGGGAGCGGACGATGTTGCGCTGGAGGCGGGCGCGCAGGTCGGGGCCGATGTGCCGGGTGGCGAGGGCACCGAAGCCGGTGGAAACGCCGTAGACGGGCTCGGGTTTGGCGGCGAGTGCGTCCACGATCGCGCGGGAGGCGGCGAGGGCGGCGAGGGCATCGGCAGAGATCTCGACGCGGGCGTCGGCGCGGGCGACGGCGATGACCTCATCGGCGGTGGTACCTGAGGTTCCCACCACGACGTTGTGCATATCCATATTCAGCAGCGTACGGACTGCATTGGACTATGTCACCAGGGATGGGGGACCCATCCTGGGGACGTGCCCTGCGGAGCGAGCCCCCCGGCCGGGTGGGCATCGGCGGCTCACGGCTCGCTCCAGGGCTCGGCCACGTCCTCCGGTGCGACACCGCGGAAGCGGCGGCGTTCCTGCTGGTGCTGCGGCCGGGGCGGGGTGTCGGCGAGTTGGAGCACCGTTCCGTCGCGGCCCGCGACCACCGGCTTGACGGAGCGTGCGGCCTTGGCCCGGTACTGGGCTGCGTCAGCGAGCCGAAAGAGCCTGCGGGCGCTGCGCACCTGGCCGATGGGGTCGCCCGTCGATGCGACACCGCAGGCCACCCCGTCACCGAGCTCCATCTCCGCAGCCCGTACGCACAGTTCGTCGGCGACCCGGACGACCTCGTCCGACGACGGCCCGATCGAGACGAGACAGAATTCGTCCCCGCCGAGCCGGGCCACGAGCGCACCCGGAAGCATCGCCCCGCATAGGGAGAGCACGGAACCGAACCGTTCCAGCAGACGGTCCCCGACCGCATGGCCATGGGTGTCATTGACCTGTTTGAGTCCATTGAGGTCGCACACGACCAAGCTGACCACGGAGTCGTCATCCCGGTGGCGTTCCAGGGCCTCATCGAGGCGGGCGTCCACTGCGCGGCGGTTGGCCAGCCCGGTCAGGGGGTCGGTGAAGGCCAGCCTGCGGACCTCTTCGAGGCGTTCCGTCTGGGCGATGCCCGAGGCGATCACCGAGGCGAGGACGGTGGCGAAGTCGGCGTCCTCCCGGCCGAAGACGGGGGCGCCGAGCGGTCGGGCGACGTACAACTCGCCCCAGGCACGACCGTGCAGCACGATCGGGGCGACCACGCAGCAGCCGCGCCGGCGTCGACGGAGTGCGGCCACCCGCGCTTGCGGTCCGGTGGGTCCGGGCGGAAGCGAGGGATGCCGATAGCCGCGGGAGAGGGGCGGCCGGTCGGCCGTGGACTGCTGGACGGGTCCGGACGGCGGCGCGGACTCCTCCCGCGGGGGGAGGCCCTCGGGAGCGAAGGGGTCTGCGGACAGTGCGTGCCCGGGCCAGAGCGCCCCGGAGGCGGAGTCCTCCGCCCGGGAGTCCTCAGCGGCCGATGGGGCGTCTGCACCCCGAGCGCCGTGCGCGTCGGATGCGTCGGATGCCTTGTGTGCATCGCCGGTGTCCTGCGTGGTGAAGGCGCGGCCAGGGCGATCCGCTTCATTCCCGCCCCGCCTCCCGGACGATGGGGCAGGCGACCCGCCGTGCGTACCCGAGGCCGGCGGGGGCGCACCGGTCGCGTCCGCAGCCTCGGGAGCGCCCGTAGCGCCTTCGTCCCCGTCGCCCCGGCCCGGCTCCCATTCCTCCCCCGGCTCGGGCAACAGCGGGCCGTCCGCCGACTCCACCCAGGCGTCCGGCTCTCCGCCGCCCGCCCAGCGCTCGTGCAGGAACTCCGTGATCTCCGGGAAGCGGTTCACCGGATACGTCTCCGATTCGGGGAACTCCTCCTCGTCGGGCGCCCGGTCCCCCGCGTTCACCAGTACCCTCAGCCGCCCCCGCTCGCGCTCCCACACCGAGAGCGCCGCGAAGGAGCCGGCCAGCGCCGAGCACGCGCCCACTGCCGCCGCCCGCCAGGACTCACGCGGAGTGTGCGCGGCTGCCATCGCCTGCGCCAGCGCCACCACGGCCCGCAACTGCCGATCCTCAGCCATCACCCCAGCTTAGGGACGATTGGCTGGATTTGATCGGTTGGAATGAGTCGCGGTTCTGATGGTCACTCAAAGTCACTGACCGGGCCAGTCAGGCTTCCGCTTCTCGTTGAACGCCGCAACACCCTCGGCCCGGTCCCCCGAGAAGGCGACGGAGCGCCAGGCGGCATCCTCCACCTCAAGTCCCGCACGCAGGTCGAGCCCGTGCCCCAGCCGCATCGCCCGCTTGGCGGCCCGCAGTCCCACCGGTGAGTTCTGGGCGATCCGCGCCGCGATTTCGAGTGCTCCCGTCCGGGCGTCCGCCGCCAGTTGATCGACGAGCCCGAGGCCCAGCGCCTCCTGAGCCTCGACCCTACGGGCGGTGAAGACCAACTCGGCGGCACGGGCCGCGCCGACCCGGCGCGGGAGCAGTTGGGTTCCACCGCCACCGGGGATCACCCCGACGGAAACCTCGGGCAGTCCGACCACCGTCGTGTCGTCGCCGACGATCAGATCGCAGGACAGGGCCAACTCGAAGCCGCCGCCGAGGGCGAATCCATGCACGGCCGCGACGGTGGGCATGGGCAGCTCCAGGACACCGGTGTAGGCGGCCCGGGCGGTGGGCCGCTGTCGTACCAGGTCGGCATCGGTGAAGGAGTTGCGCTCCTTGAGGTCCGCGCCCACGCAGAAGGCCCGGTCGTGGGAGGAGCTGACGACCGTGACGCGTACGGCGGGGTCGGCGGCGAGCGCATCGCAGGCCGCGGCGATGGAGCGGGCCATGGCCGTGGAGACCGCGTTCATCGCCGCGGGGCGGTCGAGGACCAGTTCGGCGACATGGCCGCTCTGGCGGGTGACGACGAAGTCACCGAAGCGCTGCTCGGCATCGGACATGGAGGCCCTCCCGGTTAACGTTGGTTCACCGGATCATAGGGGCAGCCCAAAATCCGACCCACGGAAGGCCCTGAAAGGCCCTGAAAGGCCCTGAAAGGTTCTGGAATACCCAGAAAGGCCAGCAAGGCCAGCAAGGGCCGAGCCGGTCCCAGGAGAAGACGATCCGGGTCGACACCCGGCGCCCGACGACTCCCCTCAGCGGCGGCGCGTCAGCAGCCAGGGCTCGACCACACCAAGCCCGCGCACCGGACGCTGCCACATCGGCTGGAGTGCGAAGCGGTACGAGGGCGGCACCTCGCCGTCCTTCTCGGCCGCAGCCGCTTCCTCGGCCGCGGCGGCCTCCGACGCCGGAGCGTCCCCGGTGCGAATCAGCCCCTCGGCGAACGCCCCGTCCACGAGGACGGCGTCCTTCGGCGCTATCGACGTCAGTCGGCTCGCCAGGTTCACCGTCGTGCCGAAGACATCACCCATCCGCGTGGTGACCGTCCCGAAGGCGATCCCCACCCGGAGCGCGGGCATCGTCTCGTCCTGGGTCATGGCGTCGATCAGCCGGAGCGCTATCTCGGACGCGGTCCGAGCGTCGTCGGCCGCGAAGAGCACCTCGTCGCCGAGGGTCTTGATCAACCGTCCACCGTGCGCGGCCACCAGATCGGCCGCCGTGGTCTCGAACGCCTCTACCAGCTCGCCCAGTTCCTCTTCCTCCAGTCGCCGGGTGAGCCGGGTGAAGCCCACCAGGTCGGCGAAGCCCACGGCGAGCCGGCGATCGACCATCTCCTCGTCGTCAGCGGCCTGGACGACCCGCCCGGTGGCTGCGGCGAGCTGCCGCCGCCAGACGTACACCAGAAACTCTTCAAGCTCCGGAAGGAGCAGTTCCACCAGTGGATAGGTGACTTCGGTGCGCGTCATGCCGGGCTCGGGCGGCTCGGTCAGCCCCTCCAGGAAGGAATCGATCTGCCACTCCGCGAGCCGGGCCGTCGTCTGTCCCGTCGAGCGGGCCACCTGGATCGCCATGGGTTCGCTCAGCAGCCCGGCCTCCACCAGGCCCGCGAGCCGGCGCAGCGCCAGCACGTCCGCCTCGGTGAGCGCCTTGGCCTGCCCGATGTCCGCAAAGCCCATGGCTCGCCAGAACCGGGAGGCCAGTTCCATGGAGACTCCCGCGGTGCGCGCCGCCTGGAACGGCGTATAGCGGCGGTCCGCGCCCAGGATCAGCTGTTCCAGCCGGATGGCCAAGGGGTCGTCGGTGGGCTCCGCGGTGTGGTCGACCGCATGGTGCGGGGTCGGATGAGCGGCCCCGGAGCCCGTGGCACCGCGGGAGCCGCCGGACCCGTCCGGCGCGTCCGCGCCGGAAGTGGTGTCGTCGACGGTCACCACCCGCCTCCTGCCCGTTCCCTGCGCGCTGCCCTGCCGGTCTGTCGCTCGATCGCCTCAACGATACGGCAGGTGTGCCCTGGCTCACGTGCCAGTCGCCGTACCCGTTCACCCGGGAGCACGGAAGATCAGCCGGCCGGTCTCAGATGCACGATGTCACCGGCACCGATCGGGTGCCGTTCACCGTCGGGCAGGGCGAGCACCAGCCGCCCGTCGCCGTCGAGCGCCACGGCCTCACCGGTGAGGGAACGCCCGCCGGGCAGCTCGGCCCGGACGGTGCGACCGAGCGTCGCGCAGCCGGCGGCGTACGCCTCCTGGAGTTGGGAGAGCCGGGGGTCGCCGTCCGTCGCACGCCACTGTCCGTACCAGTGCTCCAGGGAGCGCAGGATCGCCCGCAGCAGAGTGTCACGGTCGGTGGAGACTGCGTTCGCGAGGGCGAGGGACGCGGCCGTCGGCACGGGGAGCTCATCGGCGCGCAGGGTGACGTTGATGCCGATGCCGATCACGATCGCGCCGTCTCCGGCTCGCTCGGCGAGAATGCCGCCGACCTTGCGTTCTTCGCCGTCGACGGTCACGAGCAGGTCATTGGGCCATTTGAGCGACATATCGATGCCTGCGGACCGGCTCAGCCCGCTCGCGGCGGCGACTCCGGCGAGCAGCGGCAGCCACCCCCACCGCTCAACCGGGATCTCGGCGGGTGGCCGGAGTAGTACGGAGAGGAAGATTCCCGAGCGCGGGGGTGCGCTCCACACCCGGTCGAGCCGCCCCCGCCCGGCGGTCTGCTCCTCCGCGACGAGCACCGCGCCCTCGCCCGGCAGCGAGGCGGCCCTGCGGACCAGTTCGGTGTTGGTGGAACCGATCGCGGGCAGCAGCTCGAAGGAGGTCCACAGGCCCTCGGGCTGGATCAGGGCACGGCGCAGCGCGGCGGCGTTGAGAGGGGGTCTGTCCAGGTCGGACCAGGGGCTGAAGTGCGCATTCCGGGGCGTCATGCAAGACAGGTTAGGTGTGGTAAACACCGCACTGCCGAACGGTATCCACGCGGATACGCTACGAAACAGAGCCAGGGAGTTCCGCCAAAGGCCGCCCGCAGGCGGTTGACCAGCCAGGGAGCCACATCCCGATGTCCGAGCCGGCACAGATCGACATCCACACCACCGCGGGAAAGATCGCGGACCTTCAGCGCCGTACGGAAGAGGCCACGCACGCCGGGTCCGCACGCGCAGTGGAGAAGCAGCACGCGAAGGGCAAGCTGACGGCCCGTGAGCGGATCGGTCTGCTGCTGGACGAGGATTCTTTCGTGGAGTTCGACGAGTTGGCCCGGCACCGCTCGACGAACTTCGGTCTGGATGCGACCCGCCCCTACGGGGACGGCGTGGTCACCGGCTACGGCACGGTCGACGGCCGTCCGGTCGCCGTCTTCTCCCAGGACTTCACCGTCTTCGGCGGCGCTCTGGGCGAGGTGTACGGCCAGAAGATCATCAAGGTGATGGACTTCGCGCTGAAGACCGGCTGTCCGATGATCGGGATCAACGACTCCGGCGGCGCCCGCATCCAGGAGGGTGTGAGCGCGCTCGGCATGTACGGCGAGATCTTCCGCCGCAACACCCACGCCTCCGGTGTGATCCCGCAGATCTCGCTGGTCGTGGGTCCATGTGCGGGCGGCGCCGTCTACTCACCGGCGATCACCGACTTCACGGTCATGGTCGACCAGACCTCGCACATGTTCATCACGGGCCCGGACGTCATCAAGACGGTCACCGGCGAGGACGTCGGCTTCGAGGCGCTCGGCGGTGCACGTACGCACAACACGACGTCGGGCGTGGCGCACCACATGGCGGGGGACGAGAAGGACGCCATCGAGTACGTGAAGTCGCTGCTGTCCTATCTGCCGTCGAACAATCTGTCCGAGCCGCCCGCCTTCCCGGAGGAAGCGGATCTGTCGGTGAGCGGCGAGGACCGCGAACTGGACACCTTGATCCCGGACAGCGCCAATCAGCCCTACGACATGCACACGGTGATCGAGCACGTACTGGACGAGGGCGAGTTCCTGGAGACACAGGCGCTGTTCGCTCCGAACATCCTGACCGGCTTCGGCCGGGTCGAGGGCTTCCCGGTGGGTGTGGTCGCCAACCAGCCGATGCAGTTCGCGGGCTGTCTGGACATCAATGCGTCCGAGAAGGCCGCGCGTTTCGTCCGTACCTGCGATGCGTTCAACATCCCCGTGCTCACCTTCGTGGATGTTCCCGGCTTCCTGCCGGGCGTAGACCAGGAGTACGGCGGCATCATCCGCCGCGGCGCCAAGCTGATCTACGCCTACGCCGAGGCGACCGTGCCGCTGATCACGGTCATCACCCGCAAGGCGTTCGGCGGGGCGTACGACGTGATGGGCTCCAAGCACCTGGGGGCGGACATCAACCTCGCCTGGCCCACCGCGCAGATCGCGGTGATGGGCGCCCAGGGCGCGGTGAACATCCTGCACCGGCGCACGATCGCAGCGGTGGACGACGCGGACGAGGCTGAGGCCACCCGGGCGCGGCTGATCCAGGAGTACGAGGACGCCCTGCTCAACCCGTACACGGCGGCCGAACGGGGCTATGTCGATGCGGTGGTCATGCCGTCGGACACACGGGCCCAGGTGGTCCGTGGTCTGCGACAGCTGCGGACCAAGCGCGAGAGCCTGCCGCCGAAGAAGCACGGCAACATCCCGCTCTAGGCCCACGAGGCTCCAGGCCGTCAGAAAGGGCGAGGCCATGATCAAGGTCATTCGGGGCAATCCCACGCCGGAGGAGTTGGCCGCCGCACTGGCGGTGGTTCAGGCACGGGCGGCGGCATCGACATCCGCCGCCGCGGATACCGCGTTGCCGCCCGAGCAGTGGGCGGACCCGGCACGGATCGCCCGTGGCGGCAGGCCGCTGCCGGGCCCGCGGGCCTGGGCTCGGACGTACTGGCCGGTGTGAGCGTTGAGCGCGAGCCCCCGGACGCCGTGGGAAACCCGGCGCCCGGGGGTTGGTGCCGTCGTGCCGCGGCCCGGCAGGTCCCGGCCGCCCGGAGCCGCGGCAAGGGGTGACTCCACGCGGGGACGAGAATCCTGGGAATCCCCTATTCCATGCCATGCCGCGCCCCTGCACAGGTGGATCGGCGGCACAAGGATTCCGGGCGAGAACATCTGGTTATCACGCGATAACCGGGCTCGATGATCTGGTCTTGGGCACGGTCGCGATTGAGTACCGGTACTCAGGCGCCCGGCGGCGTCACGACCGCAGGATCGAAGACATGCTGTGGTCGGACCCCCAGAACGAACCGCCCGAGGAACTGCGCGAGACACAGGCGATGATGCGCCGCGTCGGCGTGGTGCTTGCCCTGGCCATGGTGCTCGCCATGTTCGTGGTGGGCCTGCACTGACCACCGCCTACGATGGCGACATGACCGCCCCCACCCCCCGCCTGCGCCTGATCCTCGCTTCCGCGTCGCCCGCCCGTCTCGGCCTGTTGCGGACCGCCGGCTTCGCCCCCGAGGTGATCGTCAGCGGTGTCGACGAGGACGCTCTGAGCGCTCCGACCCCCGCCGAACTCGCCCTGGTCCTCGCCGAGGCGAAGGCCGCGGTCGTCGCCGCGCTGCCCGAGGCCGCCGGCGCCCTCGTCGTCGGCTGTGACTCGGTGCTCGAACTCGACGGTGAGGCCCTGGGCAAGCCCTCCGACGCCGAAGAGGCCACCGCGCGGTGGAAGTCGATGCGCGGACGCTCGGGCGTGTTGCGTACGGGGCACTGCGTCACCGACACGGTGACCGGGCGCATAGCGTCCGCGACGGCGTCCACGACGGTCCGCTTCGGCGAGCCGTCGGACGCCGAGATCGCGGCGTACGTCGCCAGCGGTGAACCCCTCCACGTGGCGGGGGCGTTCACCCTGGACGGGCGCTCCGCGCCGTTCATCGACTCGATCGACGGCGACCACGGCAATGTGATCGGTCTTTCCCTGCCGCTGCTGCGCACCCTGCTCGCCGAACTGGACCGTTCGATCACCGATCTGTGGACCTGAGGACCGGCCCCGACCTTGCTCCCGGGCAGGATGTGGGCCCGGATGTACGGAGGGACAGTGCGACCGGGCAGACGGCCTCCTGACCTGCCCTGAGCCCCAAGTGCAACGTCTGCGGGAGGTGCTGGCCCGGTGTTTTCCTACGCCGGCGCGACCCCGCTGCTCGGCAGTGCCCCGTCTGCGGGGGTGCACGCCTGCGGCTGCCGCCTCCCGTAGGACACAAGCACCCACACCAACAGCGCGAGCACCGCCATGAGCAGCACGAATGCGGACCAGCCCACGAGTCCCACGGCGAGGGCGCCGAGCACACCGTGCAACACGGCGGCGCAGACCAACAGGGCGTGTGCGAACCGACCGGGCGCCCGGTCGCGTACGCCCAGTCGGAGGGCCACCAGTGCGCACGCCCCGAGAAAGACGCCGAGGGCGGCCCCTGCCGCCCAGGTCGCGGTGACCATCGTGTCGGGGGCCAGGCCGTCCAGGGACATGTTCTGCCCCTCGACGACGACGGCGAGGACCCCATGGATCGCCACCGCCCCGACGGCCTCCATCAGCAGCACTCCCGCGGTCACCATGGCCACCGTTCGACGCCCCATGCCGCCCACCCCCTCGTTACCGTCGGTACATGCGGTGAATGCCCGCACGTTACTAACGGGTAGAAGCGGAGACAAGGCTTTGCGCAAGGGCCGAACACGCTCGGTCACACCGCAAAGAATCATTCGCCCATTCGTAGGGACTCCACAAAGAAACCCATTCTTCGGCTGGCCCCTCGAACAGAGACCTCTACCACATATCGGGGCTAGTGTTCGGAGAGGAAACCCGCCGCACCACGGTTCGACAAGGGGTTTCCTGCTGTCCGTGCGTCTTGGATAACGCTCTGTGTGGGCAAGCTCACCCTTGTGGACGGGTCGAAAGGCCGTGTCGGCAGTCCCTAAACTCAGCGTGATCCGGGAAGCCATCGAAGTCATCGGCACGGTGACCTTTCGAGCGCCCTGGCTCGGGTGTGTCCGACCAGGGTCCCCGGGGCCGCCCCCCGGGAAAAACACTGCAAGGAGGGAGCCATCGTGCGCAAGGTGCTCATCGCCAATCGAGGCGAAATCGCTGTCCGTGTCGCCCGTGCCTGCCGGGACGCCGGGATCGCAAGCGTAGCCGTCTACGCGGACCCGGACCGGGACGCCCTGCACGTCCGCGCGGCCGACGAGGCATTCGCACTGGGTGGTGACACACCGGCCGCGAGCTATCTCGACATGGCCAAGGTGCTGCAAGCCGCGAAGGACTCCGGCGCGGACGCCATTCACCCCGGATACGGATTCCTTTCGGAGAACGCCGAATTCGCGCAGGCCGTCCTGGACGCCGGTCTCATCTGGATCGGCCCGCCGCCGTCCGCCATCCGCGACCTCGGCGACAAGGTCGCCGCCCGTCACATCGCGCAGCGCGCCGGCGCCCCCCTGGTGGCTGGAACCCCCGACCCGGTCTCGGGGGCCGATGAGGTCGTGGCGTTCGCCCAGGAGAACGGGCTGCCCATCGCGATCAAGGCCGCATTCGGCGGTGGCGGTCGTGGGCTCAAGGTGGCCCGCACCCTCGAAGAGGTGCCCGAGCTCTACGACTCGGCCGTCCGCGAGGCGGTCGCCGCCTTCGGCCGCGGCGAGTGCTTCGTCGAGCGCTACCTCGACAAGCCGCGCCACGTCGAGACCCAGTGCCTGGCCGACAGTCACGGCAATGTCGTGGTCGTCTCGACCCGTGACTGCTCGCTCCAGCGCCGCCACCAGAAGTTGGTCGAAGAGGCGCCCGCGCCCTTCCTCAGCGACGAGCAGAACGCCCAGCTGTACTCCGCGTCCAAGGCCATCCTCAAGGAGGCCGGCTATGTGGGCGCCGGCACGGTGGAGTTCCTCGTGGGGGTCGACGGCACGATCTCCTTCCTCGAAGTGAACACCCGCCTCCAGGTCGAGCACCCCGTCACCGAAGAGGTCACCGGCATCGACCTCGTACGCGAGATGTTCCGGATCGCCGACGGCGAGGCACTCGGCTACGACGACCCGCAGCTGCGCGGCCACTCCTTCGAGTTCCGCATCAACGGCGAGGACCCGGGCCGCAACTTCCTGCCCGCCCCCGGTACGGTCACCGTCTTCGACCCGCCGAGCGGCCCCGGTGTCCGGCTGGACGCGGGCGTGGAGTCGGGCAGTGTGATCGGCCCCGCGTGGGACTCCCTGCTCGCCAAGCTGATCATCACGGGCGCCACCCGGGAGCAGGCACTCCAGCGCGCCGCCCGTGCCCTGGCCGAGTTCAATGTCGAGGGCATGGCCACCGCCATCCCCTTCCACCGTGCGGTGGTCGCCGACCCGGCGTTCACCAGTGATCCGTTCCGGGTGCACACCCGGTGGATCGAGACCGAGTTCGTCAACGAGATCCCCGCCTTCGCGGCGGTCACCGACGCGGACACGGAGGACGAGACGGGCCGGGAGACGGTCGTCGTCGAGGTCGGCGGCAAGCGGCTTGAGGTCTCGCTGCCCGCGTCGCTGGGGATGACCCTGGCCCGCACCGGCCTCGCCGCCGGCGCCCGGCCCAAGCGGCGGGCGGCGAAGAAGTCCTCGTCCGCGGCCTCGGGGGACACCCTCGCCTCTCCGATGCAGGGCACCATCGTCAAGGTGGCCGTCGAGGAGGGCCAGGAGGTCAACGAGGGCGATCTGATCGTCGTCCTGGAGGCCATGAAGATGGAGCAGCCCCTGAACGCGCACCGCGCGGGCACGGTCAAGGGACTGAGTGCCGAGGTCGGCGCGTCCATCTCCTCCGGTGCCACCATCTGCGAGATCAAGGACTGACCTCCGGGTCGCTCCCCCACCGATTCCCGCACCGATCACCAGCCCGTGGTCATGAGCCCGCCCGAAGCCGAACGGCATCGGGCGGGCTCTGTCAACTGCCCCAGCAGCGGGCACGACCGATGGCATCCTTAGGTGCTGGGGCTGACCCGGGGGAGGGTGGTAGACGGATGGCGACTGATACGGCGGCGGGCGGGGCACGGACGGGTGATGACCCGGCGCGCCCGCACACCGAACCGGTCAGTGGGGAGTGCTTCCCGCTGACCGCGTTGGCCGCGAGCCCGAGCGCCATCCGGGAGGGTGCGCCCGCCGGTGCCGTGCGGCCCATGCGCGCCGATGCCCGGCGCAACTACGAACGGCTGCTCGTCGAGGCCCGTACGGTCTTCTCCCAACACGGCACGGACGCCGCGCTGGAGGAGATCGCCCGCCGATCGGGAGTCGGCATCGGCACGCTCTACCGCCACTTCCCCAACCGTCAGGCGATCATGAACGCCGTCTTCCAGGAGGCGAAGACCGCCCTGTTGGAGCGCTCGCGGGAGTTGGCCCACGCCGAGCAGCCGTGCGGCGCCCTGATCGAGTGGCTGCGCGCCCTGATCTCCCATGCGAGCGAGTACCGGGGACTGGCGGGGGCCCTGATGTCGGCCTCCCGCGACGACAGCCTCGCCCTGTCCCAGTGCTGTGTCCCGTTGGCCGAGGCGGGGAACACCCTGCTCGCCCGGGCACGGGAGCGCGGGGCCGTGCGCTCGGACGTCTCCATCGACGATCTGATGCAGTTGACGAACGCGATCGCTCTCGCGGCCGAACAGGCCCCCGACGATCCCGAACTGCCGGACCGTCTGCTGCTGCTCACGCTGCACGGACTACGGGACGACCAGCGGTCCTACGCATCGGCGACCGCGTCGACCCGCTAGCGGTCCACGCCATCGGCCCCGTCCACCGAGGGTGGCGGGGCCGATGTATAGGGACCGACAGGTCACAGGCTGCGGCGGACCAGCGCCTCAGCGTCGACGCAGATCGGCCACCCGGGCCCGGCGCTCGATCCCGCCGGACCCCGTGCCCGGCTCCAGTCCGCCCGCGGCACTGAGCCGCGTCGGCCCGGGACCTGCGCCACCGCGCGTACGACGCTGACCGGGCAGCGGCACCTCACGGCGGGAACGTCCCGGAGCCGTATCGGCGTCGGAGCCGGGGTCACCCGAACCGGCGATGGCGATCTGCACACCTTGGTCGGCGAGGGCCTGGAGTTCCGTCGCCGCACGGTCGTCGTGGGGCGGCGGCTCATCCGTGACCAATCGGGTGATCACATCGGTGGGCACCGTCTGGAACATCGTGTCGGCGCCGAGTTTGGTGTGGTCGGCGAGGACCACCACTTCGGCCGCGGCCTGCACCAGTGCACGATCGACACTGGCGGAGAGCATGTTGGAGGTGGAGAGTCCCCGCTCTGCGGTGAGCCCGCTCCCGGAGAGGAAGGCACGCGACACCCTCAGACCCTGGAGGGACTGCTCCGCGCCACTGCCCACCAGCGCGTAGTTGGAGCCCCGCAGGGTGCCACCGGTCATCACGACCTCGACGCGATTGGCATGGGCCAATGCCTGCGCGACCAGCAGGGAGTTGGTGACGACGGTCAGGCCCGGAATGCGAGCCAGCCTGCGGGCCAGCTCCTGAGTGGTCGTGCCTGCCCCGACGACGATGGCCTCGCCCTCTTCGACGAGGCTCGCGGCGAGATCGGCGATGGCCGTCTTCTCCGCGGTGGCGGACAGTGATTTCTGCGGGAACCCGGACTCCCTGGTGAAACCGCCCGGTAGCACCGCACCGCCGTGCCGGCGGTCGAGGAGTCCCTCTGCCTCCAGTGCCCGCACGTCGCGTCGTACGGTCACTTCGGAGGTCTGGACGACGCGGGCGAGCTCACGGAGCGATACGGCTCCGTTGGCGCGCACCATTTCTAGGATCAGTTGGCGACGTTCTGCAGCGAACACGAAACTGACAGTAACCTGCGCGGCAGATAGTTTTCAGCAGTATGCGCCGAATAACAAGTATTGCGCTCAGCAAGGGCGGTCAAGTGGTATACGCAAGCGCATAGTTGATCATCCGTCGAGGCATGTGCCCGGGGTTCGGTGGATTTCGTCCCCCCGGGCGCTCGTACCTCAGCCCTCGCCTGCGGATTTACGGGTGTGCAACTGCCGTGCCACCTCGGCGATCGACCCCGACAGGGACGGATAGACGGTGAAGGCGTTTGCGATCTGTTCCACCGTCAAGTTGTTGTCGACCGCGATCGAGATGGGGTGGATCAGCTCACTGGCCCGGGGAGCGACCACACAGCCGCCCACCACGATCCCGGTGCCCGGGCGGGCGAAGATCTTGACGAAGCCGTCCCGGATCCCCTGCATCTTGGCGCGAGGGTTGCGCAGCAGGGGCAGTTTCACCACCCGGGCGTCTATGCGGCCGGCGTCCACGTCCGCCTGGGTGTAACCGACGGTCGCGATCTCCGGATCGGTAAACACGTTCGAAGAGACCGTCTTGAGGTTGAGCGGAGTCACCGCGTCACCCAGGAAGTGGTACATCGCGATCCGGCCCTGCATCGCGGCGACGGAGGCGAGGGCGAAGATTCCGGTGACGTCGCCGGCCGCGTACACGCCGGGCGCGCTGGTGCGGGAGACCCGGTCCGTCCAGATGTGGCCCGACTCCTTGAGCCGCACGCCCGCGTCCTCCAGACCCATGCCCGCGGTGTTGGGGATCGCGCCGACGGCCATCAGACAGTGGCTGCCGGAGATGACCCGACCGTCGGAGAGGGTGACCTCCACCCGGTCACCGACCCGCTTGGCGGATTCGGCTCGGGAGCGGGCCATGACGTTCATGCCGCGACGGCGGAAGACGTCCTCCAGGACCGCGGCGGCGTCCGGGTCCTCGCCGGGGAGCACCCGGTCCCGGGAGGAGACGAGGGTGACCCGCGAACCGAGGGCCTGGTACGCACCGGCGAACTCGGCACCGGTGACACCGGAACCGACCACGATCAGTTCCTCGGGCAGTTCATCCAGGTCGTAGACCTGAGTCCAGTTGAGGATGCGCTCACCGTCGGGGAGTGCGTCCGGGATCTCCCGGGGATGGCCACCGGTCGCGATCAGCACGGCGTCGGCGGTCAAGGTCTCCTCGCTGCCGTCCGCGGCCCGGACGATGACCTTGCGGGAGCCGTCCATGGCCTGCTGGCCCTCCAGCCGCCCCCGGCCGCGCAGCACCCTGGCACCCGCACGGGTGACCGAAGCGGTGATGTCGTGCGACTGGGCGAGAGCGAGCCGCTTCACCCGTCGGTTCACCTTGCCGAGATCGACGCCGACCACGCGCGCCGCCTGCTCCATCGGCGGGGTGTCGTCGGCGACGATGATGCCCAGTTCCTCGTACGAGGAGTCGAACGTGGTCATCACCTCAGCCGTGGCGATGAGGGTCTTGGACGGTACGCAGTCGGTCAGCACGGAGGCGCCACCGAGTCCGTCGCAATCGACGACGGTCACCTCCGCGCCTAGTTGGGCGCCCACCAGGGCCGCCTCGTATCCGCCGGGTCCGCCGCCGATGATCACGATCCGGGTCACTGGGGTTACGCCTCGCGCTCTCGTTGTGCCGGGTGGGGGGAGTTCCCGCTGGGCTGGAGTACGTACACCATTGTCCCGCACGCATCAACCATCGCGCCCCCGGGGCCCACATTCGGACCAGTGGCCTTCGCCACGTCGGGAAAGGCGTTCACCGCCACCCCTCCCGTACCCTCAATCTCATGTCGCTCTACGCCGCGTACGCCGGCAACCTCGACGCGCGGCTCATGACCCGCCGCGCACCGCACTCACCGCTGCGCGGCACGGGCTGGCTCAACGGCTGGCGGCTGACGTTCGGCGGCGAGCAGATGGGCTGGGAAGGCGCGCTGGCCACCATCGTGGAAGCGCCGCGCTCGCAGGTCTTCGTCGCGCTGTACGACATCGCCCCGATGGACGAGGACTCAATGGATCGTTGGGAGGGTGTCGGAATGGACATCTACCGGCGGATGCGCCTGCGGGTGCACACGCTGGACGGCGAGGAACCGGCCTGGGTGTACGTGCTCAACGGCTACGAGGGCGGGCTGCCGTCCGCCCGCTATCTGGGCGAGATCGCGGATGCCGCCGACTCGGCCGGGGCGCCCCACGACTATGTGATGGAGTTGCGCAAGCGCCCCTGTTGAGGGCGGGCGAGGGGCCGTGGGGGATGCGGGCGGGAGCCGCTCGCGAACCTCGGGACAGTGCCCCGGGCCGGGGTTGCGGACCTTCGCGTCCGGCAAGCGGACCGTCCTCCTTCGTTCTGTGGCCCACCGGCTCGAAGGTGGACCCGGGTCGTGCTGTCGGCGCCCCCTCAGGCAGGTGGGCTCGTCCTGGGCGAGCCCCAAGCGATCTGCCCGTGCCCAGGGCCGCTTCAAGAATTCGCTCAGTGATGGAACCGGTGAGTTGACGGGGAATCATCCGGACGGCTGGCCATCGGCCACCACCACGCTCGGAACATGACCGGAAAAGGCCGGGGCACGCGCTCGACGCCGACGCCCATGCGCCGCCACCTCGGCACCCTGACGGCCCGGGGACGAGCTGGCGGCCTCGCCACACCGAGGGCAAGGGCTTAGCGACCCCGCACCAAGTGCGGCGGCGATGGATCACCCACGGGGGCCGCGCCCCGGTCTGCGCCCGCCCCACCAGCGCCGACGCGACCGTGGCCGACGCGATCGCCGCGCCGGCTCGTTCGACCGGCGGTCGACATCGGCGACCGAACGCCAAGGATCGTCAGGCGACGGGGCCGGCGCCTTGCGCTCGGTCTGCGCCCGAATCTCGTAGTGCGATTCATGTGCGGTCACCCGAAATGCCTCGTCGTACGAAGCGAGGGCCGCACTGATGGCCGTACCGGCCGCACCCCGTCGGCGCACGATCGATGCCAGCCAGGTGAAGAAGCCCATGACCACGGCGAGGGCGCCTGCGATCACCAGCAGGGAAACGGCCTCTCCCATCACGCTGCACCTCCGTCGGACGACTCTGGACGGTACTCGGCCGAATGTCGTCGGCTTCCCGATCGCGGCGCGACCTCCGCCGACTCCCCTCCCCCACCTCGGGCAGGCCGGGTGCGGATGCGCACCACTCCCGTCTCCAGGTCCACCCGCACGGGCTGGGGCTCGTCCGCCGGTCGCACGCTCTTGCGCACCCGCTCCTGCTCCATGCCCCGCACGACCGCCCGCGCCGCGGGGTCGCCCTCCTGGAGGAAATCGACCCCCAACGCGGACAAGCCCTTGCGACGGCGCCAGTAGATCCAGCCCCTGGCTTCCATCGCCAGGAGAGCCCTGTCCACCAGGAACAGGGCAGCGATCAGGCCGAGGGCTCCCCCGGCCACCTGCCACGCCACGCTCATGGCGGACGAACGCGCGGCCGGTTGCCGGCGTTCCTCGGAGGGGGGCGATCAGGCCAACGCCGACGGGAGTCGGGCCGCCCCCCCGAGGCCCGAGCGGTCCCCGGCCACCCGCCCGCCCGACACCGCTCGCCGGAAACGACAACACAACGATCCGGGAGGCGATGGCCACAACATCTACGCGCGTAGGGAATCTCCGGCTACCCTCATTCGCGTGAACGCAACTGTGAAGCCGGATACCAACGGCGCTACCGCCTCTCCCCTCGACATGGCCGATGCCGCCGCCGCGCGACTGCGCGAACTGACCGGCGCCGAGACCCACGACGTCGCCCTGGTGATGGGCTCCGGCTGGGCACCCGCCGTGGACGCCCTCGGTTCGCCGGAGGCCGAGTTCCCGGTCACCGAGCTGCCCGGCTTCCCGCCGCCCGCCGTCCAGGGCCACGGCGGCAAGATCCGCTCGTACCGCATCGGCCCCAAGCGGGTGCTGGTCTTCCTCGGCCGTACGCACTTCTACGAGGGCCGGGGCGTCGCCGCGGTCGCGCACGGTGTGCGCACGGCGGTGTCCGCCGGCTGCAAGACCGTGGTGCTGACCAACGGCTGTGGCGGGCTGCGCGAGGGCATGAGCCCCGGTCAGCCCGTACTGATCAGCGACCACATCAACCTCACGGCGGCCTCGCCGATCGTGGGCGCGAACTTCGTGGACCTGACCGACGTGTACTCGCCGCGGCTGCGCGCGCTGTGCAAGGAGATCGACTCCTCGCTGGAAGAGGGGGTCTACGTACAGTTCACCGGACCGCACTACGAGACGCCCGCCGAGATCAACATGGTCCGTGTGATGGGCGGCGACCTGGTGGGCATGTCGACCGTGCTGGAGGCCATCGCGGCCCGCGAGGCGGGCGCCGAGGTGCTCGGGATCTCCCTGGTCACCAATCTGGCAGCGGGTCTGTCCGGTGAGCCGTTGAACCACGAAGAGGTGCTCCAGGCCGGCAGGGACTCCGCGGCCCGCATGGGTGAGCTGCTGACCCGGGTGCTCGACCGCATCTAGTGCGGATCCAGGACGGGCCGTGGCAGTCCCGCCCCAGGACTCCTCACCCCACGCGTGGGACGGCACCGGGCCGGGTAGCAGGAACCGGGTAGTGCACACAGCGGTCCCCGCACACGTACGCCGGGCAGCGGTCGGCCGCACCGACCGCCCCCGGCCGGTCCGGCACGCCCCAGCTCCCGAAGCACAGCGCGAGACCGCCGACCGATCAGCGACATCCGGGGGCGAATGGACGCGGGTCCACCGCACGGGCGCCGCGATCACGAACAGACTGGCCCTGCCCGCCCCCACCGAGCGACCCCGAAGAGTCTTCAGTCCCACCCGGATCACATCCCACCCGGACCGAGTCCTCTACGGATCACGTCCCCATCGGACCCGGTCCCAGCCGGATCAGATCCACACAGATCATCGAGAGGCGGAGCGACCGTGCAGCAGCAGGACCTCATCGCCCGAGCCCGGACGTGGCTCGCGGAGGACCCGGACCCCGAGACACGGGCCGAACTGGCCGCGCTGATCGAAGGGGAGCGGCTGGACGAGTTGGCGGCGCGCTTCAGCGGGACGCTCCAGTTCGGGACGGCCGGGCTGCGCGGCGAGTTGGGCGCGGGCCCGATGCGGATGAACCGCGCCGTCGTCATCCGGGCTGCCGCCGGGCTCGCCGCCTATCTGCGCGCCCAGGGCCACGGGGAGTACGCGCCCCATCCGAAGAGCAGCGGTCTCGTCGTCATCGGATACGACGCCCGGTACAAGTCCGCCGACTTCGCCCGGGACACGGCCGCCGTCATGGTTGCGGCCGGGCTGCGCGCCGCGGTCCTGCCCCGGCCGTTGCCGACGCCCGTCCTGGCGTTCGCCATAAGGGAGCTGGGCGCGGTGGCCGGCGTGGAGGTGACGGCGAGTCACAATCCGCCGCGGGACAACGGCTACAAGGTCTACCTCGGTGACGGCTCGCAGATCGTGCCGCCCGCGGACGTGGAGATCGCCGCCGAGATCGCCGCGATCCGCAGCCTGTACGACGTGCCGCTGGCCGAGGCGGGCTGGGCGACCCTCGGGGACGAGGTGCTGAACGCCTATCTGGCCCGTACCGACGCGGTCCTCACCGAGGGCAGCCCCCGCACCGCAGAGGTCGTCTACACGGCGATGCACGGCGTGGGCAAGGATGTGCTGCTCGCGGCGTTCGCCCGGGCCGGCTTCCCCACCCCCGTACTGGTGGCCGAGCAGGCGGAGCCCGATCCGGCGTTCCCGACGGTCGCATTCCCCAATCCGGAGGAGCCGGGGGCGATGGACCTGTCCTTCGCGACCGCGCGCCGGGCGGCCCCGGACCTCATCATCGCCAATGACCCGGACGCGGACCGCTGCGCGGTGGCGGTGCCCGACAGCAGCGCCGCGGCCGGCTGGCGGATGCTGCGCGGTGACGAGGTGGGCGCCCTGCTCGCAGCCCATCTCGTACGGTCCGGGGCGCGCGGCACCTTCGCCGAGTCGATCGTCTCCTCGTCCCTGCTGGGCCGGATCGCGGACGCGGCCGGGCTGCCGTACGAGGAGACGCTGACCGGCTTCAAGTGGATCGCCCGCGTCGAGGGCCTGCGCTACGGCTATGAGGAAGCCCTCGGCTACTGCGTGGACCCCGACGGCGTGCGTGACAAGGACGGCATCACGGCCGCCCTGTTGGTCACCGAACTGGCGTCGGTGCTCAAGGAGGAGGGGCGTGAGCTCACCGATCTCCTGGACGACCTCGCCCTGGAGCACGGCCTGCACGCCACGGACCAGTTGTCGGTGCGGGTGGACGACCTGGGTGTGATCGCCGAAGCCCTGCGCACCCTGCGGGAACAGCCCCCGACCGAGCTTGCCGGACTGAGGGTCACGAGCGCCGAGGACCTGTCCGAGGGTTCGGCGAAACTGCCGCCGACGGACGGTCTGCGGTACTACCTGGACGGTGAGTTCACGGCCCGGGTGATCGTCCGACCGAGCGGTACCGAGCCCAAGCTCAAGTGCTATCTGGAGGTCGTGGTCCCGGTGACGGGCGCGGACGGTCTGCCAGCCGCCCGGGCGCGCGCAGCGGATCTCCTCGCCGCACTCAAGCGGGACTTCGCGACGGCGGCCGGCCTGTAGCCCTGTCGTCAGGACCGTGACGACCGGAGTCCGCCGCCTCGTCCACCGGTTACCGTGGGCGCATGTCCACGGTTCCCCCTGAGGTGGCGGCCTTCGTCGCCGCGGCGTCCGGGCTGCCCGAGCGGACGCTGGACACCATCCGGCAGGCCGCCGCCACCGCGGTGGCTTCGGGTGTGTACGACCCTTCCGCCGTCCCGAAGCTCTCCGCCGCACAGTTCAGCGCACTGAACAAGCAGGTCCGCGACGCCTTCGCCCCTCGCTGCACGGAGCTCAGCGCAGGCCGCCCGGGCGGCCTGCGGTCGGCCATCTCCCGTACGACGCAGACCGCCCAGGCGATCTGGAAGCGCGACCGGCTGACCGTCGACGAGTACGTCGGTTTCACCGAGGCGTTCGCGGCCCACGGCGTCCCGCTGCCCCACCACGCTCTTTAGGCACCTCCGCACTCGCTCCTTGGGCCCTGTCCGCCAGGCGCTTCCGGGCCCTGCGAGGCCGTCCCGAACAGCCGCTCACACGGCACCTCGTGCGGCGGACCGTACGGGTGAATCTCGTCCGGCTCCACCGGAGCGCGGCCCGCTGGGTGGCCCCCGCGGGCAATGGTGGCCCGGTAGTCCCACGGATTCAGTCCCTCCGGATTCCGAGGAGCAGCCGCCGTTGTCCCCCGCCGCGACCATCCGTGCCTTCGTCCCCGCCTCCCGTCGGCCCCCGGCCCCGGGAGGCGGCGCCACGCCGGGGGTCCGCGGACGACTGCTGCGATCGCTTCGGTACGCGGCGCCGGCCCTCGGCGGCTATCTGGCGGTGCGGCTGTGCGGCCTCGCCGTGCTGGTCCGGCTCTCCGCAGCAACCGGCGACGGCGTCTGGCGGACCCTGGCCGCGTCCTGGGACTCGAACTGGTATCTGGGCATCGCCGATCACGGCTACACCGACACCCTCGGCACCCGCATCAACGAGAACAACCTGGCCTTCTTCCCCCTCTACCCGCTGCTGGTGAAGGCCCTGGCGGCGGTGACTCCCGGCTCCCGCGCCTCGGTGGGGCTGGCCCTGGCGATCGGTTGCTCGTTCATCGCCGCGTGGGGGGTGTTCGCGGTCGGGGCACGCCTCTACGGCCGGCGCACGGGGACCGTCCTCACCGTCCTGTGGGGGGCGCTGCCGGTCGGGATCGTGCAGTGGATGGGCTACACCGAGTCGCCCTTCACCGCACTGGCCGCCTGGACCCTGTACGCGGTGCTGACGGGCCGCTGGCTGTGGGCGGGGACGCTGGCGTCACTCGCGGGTCTGACCCGGCCGACGGGGATCGCGGTCGCCGCGGCGGTGACGGTGGCGGCGGCCCTGGCGGCCCGCCGGTCCCCGCCGGGAGGGCGCTGGCCTGCGGTGACCGGTGGGCTGATCGCTCCGCTGGGCTGGCTGGCTTTCCTGGGCTGGGTGGGCCTACGGGTGGGGCGACTCGACGGATACTTCGCCGTCCAGCGGCTCTGGAAGAACGAGTGGGACGGCGGCCGGGCGACCCTGCTGGAACTACGACAGCAGTTCCTGTACGCGGGCGGCCCACCGCTCTTCCTGCTGCTCGTCTCGACCGTGCTGGTCCTCTCGGCGGTGCTGTTCGTCCTGGGTGTCACGGACCGACAGCCCCTCGCACTGCTGCTCTTCACCGGGGTACTGCTGGTGGTGGTGCTGGGCAGCGCGGGGGTGTACTTCCCCCGGGCCCGCTTCCTCCTGCCGGGCTTCCCCCTGCTCCTGCCGGTGGCACGGGGGCTGGCGCAGGCACGGCGGACGGTCACCGCATGGGTGGTGCTGGGCACGGCGACGCTGGTGTCGTCCTGGTCGGGCGCCTACATGCTTCTGGTCTGGAAGGGGCCTCCGTGACACGCCGGAGCCGTATCCACAGCCGTAGCTGAGCCCGCGCCCTATCCGATGGCGAACAGCACGATCATCAGCACGGCCCCGATGACGGCGGGGACGATCAGCTCGAACGCCCAGCGGACCTGCGGTTCGCCCTGGGCGGTGGGCCGGCCTGCATTGTGCTCGATCAGGCCCCGCAGATCGCTGATGGTCTGATCGGCGGGAGCCAACTGGGAACCGTGGTCGGGCAGCTGAGTGCCGACGGTGTTGGCCCGCCCGGCCTTCCCCTGCCGCTCCCGGCGCCGCGCCGCGCGGTTGCGCTGCCTCAGCGACACGGGCACCGCCCACAGCTGGAACTTGCCGCCCGCCTTCGTCCAGACCTCGCTGGAGTAGCCGGCGCGGAAGTCCTCGATGGCGCCCCACGGCAGGTTGACGGTCCGGAAGGGATTGCGGATCAGCACCCGGTCAGCGCTGACCAGGACCGCGGGGCGGAGGCTGAGGGCGACGACCAGCGGCACCACCAGCAGCACGGCGGCCACCGCGAACCACGGGGTGCGGCCGGTGCCCCGGACGATGGCGTCGATGGCGAGCCAGGTGATGAGACCGAGCAGCAGTGTGCCGCCGATGATCCCGCCGAGCGATCGATAGACACGATCGGCGTAGGTGGGCTCCACTGGAGACTTCGGGCTGCTCATACCCCCGATTCTGCCCCACGGGCCCGGGAGACCGCGCTCCGGGCACCCGACCCACCGGGCCCGGGGCCGCATACGGGGGTGTGACCGAGATACGCGCCAAAGGGGGCAACGGGATGATCTTGAAGCCCTGAACTGCTCGGATTTACGTGCGGCGGCGTGCAGCGGGGTCGCGTTCGACGACGTGCCGGGCGACCAAGTCGACGCCGGGACATTGCGTATCTCGCCAGGGAGCGGACGGAGGCGTGGCGGGAGCGGGCCAGCATCGGGGTCGAGGTGCCGTCCTCGGCGTCGTACGTCAGAGCGCTGTGCCGGAGCCGGTGCAGGGTCCAGCCGTCCAGGTCCTTGATGTCGTCGATGCCGTCGATGCCGTCGATGCCGTCGGGCGAGGCGAGCGGGTTGGCCGGCAGCCGGGTGTTCTCCTCGATGTCGGCGTCCATCTCGTCAACCCGTGCGACGGCCAGTTCAGCCAGGACTCCCAGCAGAGCCGGGTCGTCGATCGCGGCGGTGATCACGTAGGGGCTACGCCGCAGTAAATCCGGCATTTACTGCGGTAGTTCTTCCGGCCCCCGCTGGGCGGCTGCAATGAGCTGGGCGGCCAGATCCTTGAGCGCCTGCCGTAGTTCGTCGGGATGGTGGATGGTGAAAGGCCATTCCAGGGAGGCGAGCAGGTGGGCCATGCCGTCCAGCCGTTCTGCCCGTGCGTGCATCAGGACGCCGGTGGGCTGGGCGGTGAGGGTCACCACGGAACGCGGCAGTCGGCGGGCGATCTCATCGAGGGGGCCGTGGATCGTCACCTCGACCTGCCAGCGGTAGGGCCCCTGGGCCAGGGTCGAGGTCAGGTGGGCCACGGGGTCGAAGCCGACGGGTGCGGTGAAGCTGTCGGCTCGGGAGGTGACGGAGGCGATGCGGTCGATGCGGAAGGTACGCAGGCTGTCGCGGAGGTGGTCGTGGCCGACGACGTACCAGCGGCCGGTGTGGAAGACCACGCCGTAGGGGTCGATGTCGCGTTCGGTGTGTTCCTGGCGCCAGGACTGGTGGCTGATACCGACGGTCGTGCGGGCGCGGGAGGCATGGGCCAGTGCCAGCAGGACGCCGGTTCCGGGTGCCTGCCCGATTACTGCGTTGGCGGTGAACGACAGGGTCTCCCGCATGGCGGCGAGCGGTTCCCGCAGGGCGTGCGGAAGCACCCGCTCGATCTTGGCCAAGGCACCGGCACTGGCCGGCGCGGCCGTCCCCATGCCCGAACGTTCTGCGGCGAGCAGGCCAAGGACGACGGCGAGGGCCTCGTCGTTGGTGAGGACCAAAGGTGGCATGCGATAGCCGCGGGCCAGTCGGTAGCCGCCGTGGCGGCCGCGTTCGGCTTCCACGGGGATGCCCAGTTCCCGCAGGTGGGCGGTGTACCGGCGCACCGTGCGCACGTCGGTGTCCAGCCGTTCGGCCAGCTCCGTCCCGGTGAGCCGGGCATGGGACTGGAGGAGTTCCAGCAGGGTCAGCACACGGGTGAGGGGATGCGACATGGATCACTCAGCATTTCAGGGCGGATTCTGTCCTGTATTGACTTTACGCTCCCCGCAGCACCTACTTCTGGGAGATCACATGGCCACCTTCGTACTCGTTCCCGGCGCCTGGCTCGGGGCATGGGCCTGGGAAGACACCGCCCGCGCTCTGCGGGAGCGCGGCCACACGGCGCTGCCGCTGACACTGACCGGCCTGGCCGAGCGCGCCGACCAGGGCGGCCCTCAGACAGACCTAGACACGCACATCGCGGACATCACGGGATTCGTCGAAGAGCACGATCTGCGCGACGTCACGCTGGTCGCCCACAGCTACGCAGCTGCCCCAGTCACCGGGGCAGCCGGACGTCTCGGCGACCGGCTGGAGCGCGTGATCTACGTGGACAGCGCCCCGTTCGCCGCAGGCATGTGCATGCTCGACCTCATGCCACCGCAAGCAGCGGACCAGCTGTGCCAGCAGGTCGACGCTTCCGGCGATGGGTGGCGGCTACCGATGCCGTCGTTTGAGGTCCTGGGTTTGTCCAGCAGCCTCGACGGGCTCGATGAGGGCCAGCGGAACGTTCTGCGCTCGCGTGCCACCCCTCAGCCATTCGGCACCTATACCCAGCGTCTCGCTGGCCAGGCCGAGCCCGGCCCTGGTGTGGACCGTGTCCTGGTTGCGTGCCATGACTTCACGGGGCTGCTGGATGCCGGGGTGCCGATGCTGGCCTACCTGAACCAGCCGCCGTGGCGGCGCTTCGACCTGCCCACTGGGCACTGGCCGATGCTGTCCGCGCCCGCCGAACTCGCCCGCGCCCTCGACAAGGCCGTCTCCTGACCGCGCCGGCCGAGAAGCACAGCCCGATGCCTGACCAGGAGAGCATCCGCAGGCTGCGGGCCTATGCGCAGGCCCTGGCCGGCGGAGCACAGGAGGACTCTGCCGAGGCGGTCGTCCGACGGGTCTTCGCCATCCAGGCCCAGGACACCACGGCCGCCGACCTGGGCATCCGGGTACGCGGCCGGGACATCACCGCCCAGGCCATCCGCACGGCATACGAGGACGAGCGGAGCATCGTCCGCGGCTGGTACATGCGCGGCACCCTGCACACCATCCCCGGCGACGATGCCCGCTGGGTGTTGCCGTTGCTGTCCCCGCGGATCCTTGCCGCAACCAGCCGCCGCTACCAGCAGCTGGGCCTGGGCGATGATCTGCGCCAGCGCTCCGACCAACTCATCCGGCGCGTTCTTGCCGCGCTCGGCCCGCTTACCCGGGCCGAGCTGACCGAGCGTCTCACCGCCCTCGGTATTCCGCCGGACGGGCAGGCGCCCTTCCACCTGATCCGCCACGCGGCACTCACCGGCGTCCTCTGTCACGGCCCGCAGCGCGCCGGTGAGGCCACGTATGTACTGCTCGACGACTGGCTGCCCACCAACGGGCGCTTCCGGTGTGAGGGCGACGATGCTCTCGCCGAGCTGGCCCGCCGGTACCTGGCCGCGCACGCCCCCGCCACCTTGGAGGACTTCGCCGCCTGGTCCGGACTGCCAGTCACCTGGGCCCGCAGGGCCTGGAAAATGCTGGCGGAATCCGGCGTGATCACCGAGTACGACGCATTGACCATGCTCGCCGGGCGGGTGAAAGAACTCCCAAGCCCGTCTGACACCCCGGACGTTCGCATGCTGCCCGCCTACGACAACTACCTGATCGGCTACCGCACCCGCGAGGCATCCGTCCCCGCTCTCCACCAGGCCCGTGTCTGGCCAGGAGGCGGCCTCATCCGCCCCACCGTCATCGCCGATGGCCTGGCCATCGCCACCTGGAGCCGTGGTCCCGGCTCGCGCTCCATCCAGGTGGATGCCTTCGAACCTGTCCCGCCTCAGATCGAGCAGGCTATCGACATGGAAAAGGAGGCCATCGTCGGCTTTCTGCGGCCCACCACATAGCCGACCCGCATCTCGATCCAAAAGGGGCGGGCCGCATAGGCGAGAGCGTGGGGTCAAGCGGCCTGATCGAGGCCGGCAGCGGTCAGACCCTGCTCATGTAGCGGGTCCAGGCCCCTGAAGCGCCTGGCGGGCGTCGGCGGTCATGGCCGCGGCCTTCGTGAGCGCCTCCTGGGCCGGGCCGCCTTGGCCTTCTTGATCTTCGTCGCCACACGCGTCGGTGTCGCCGAGCTCGTCCAGCCATTCCAGACGCTTGGTCAGGTTCTTGAAGTGCGACCAAGTAGGGCCCTTGGCGGGCTTCTTCAGCCGGTTGAACAGCACCGTCCCGTCGCCGTCACGCTCCTCCAGCAGCCGCTTGGGCCCTGCCCGCAGCCGGTACGACTTCAGCATCAGCGCCAGCAGATGCTCATCACAGTCCGTGGCATCGGACGCCCACTCCAACTCATCGCGGCTCGGGGAGAAGAACAGATGCAGCTCATGCGCGGTGATCAGTCGCTTGAACCGTGGATACGCGGTCCGTTCAATCGATGTCACAACCCGCCTCAGGCCCCAGACGACGCTCAACATCACCACCAACGACACTAGGCCGAATGGGTGACGGGCGACGAGCACTCAGGTTCAAGATCATCTCGTTGCCCCTTGGGCGCGTATCTCGGTCACACCCCAATACGGGTCCCGAAGGCGCCGTGCCCCCGACCCGGCACACGGGTCGGGGGCACGGCGAAGTGCCGAAGCCCTTACTCGCCGAACGACCAGCCGAACCCGTTCTCCGCATATCCGGGGAGACCCACGTCGGTGGGGCCGAACACCTTGGCACCGACCACGGTGCTGCCCGTCGCAGAACCGGGCAGCAGCGAGATCCGCCCCTGGTCCTTGTTCGCCTTGGGGGCGCCGACGAGGAGCTCTGCACGGCGGTCGCCGTTGAGGTCCGTCAGCTTCACCTCGGCACCGAACAGGTCGTAGATGTGGTTGCCGGCCGTGCCGAGGGCGGCCTGGTCGTAGACCTGGCTACCTGCACCGGTGAGCCCCTGCGCGGATCCGAAGAGGGTGGTCACCTCGCCGGCACGAGGGCCCTCGTCGTAGTCGGCCGTGGCGCCGACCGCCACGTCCGCGTAACCGTCGCCGTTGATGTCGTCGACCGCCACGGACTGACCGAAGCCGTCGTAGTCCTCGCCGACGCCCGGGACGCCCTCGGTGTCCGGGGAGAGCACCTGTACGGGCCGGTCCGTCGACTGGCCGTTCTTGCCCCCGTAGACGACGGTGATCTGCCCCACGGCCTTGAGCCCCGCGGGGGAGATGTGTCGCTGGCCGATGACGATGTCCGCGTGTCCGTCCTTGTCGAGGTCGCCGACGGCGGTGCGCCCCGCGCCGAAGCTCTCCAACAGCTTCCCCTGGGCGTCCTTGAGGTTGCCGGTCCTGATCAGCCCCTTCTTGGTGCCCCGGTGGACCTCGATGCGGCTGAGGGTGCCCGCACCCGAATAGACCTGAACCACCAGGTCGGAGATGCCGTCACCGGTCACATCGCCGCTGTCGAGCGAGGGGTGCACATAGGGCTGGCCGTCCTTCAGCCCGAGGTTGATGGTGGACTTCGGCTGGCCCTGGCGGGTGATGGGTCCGTAGAGCACTTCGCCGCCGCGGCCCTGGCTGTAGTCGCCGGTCGCCAGATCGGTCTTGCCGTCGCCGTTGAAGTCACCGGCCGCGAGCGCGCTGCCGCGGCGGACGTCGGCGCCGGTGATCGGGAGTTGCTTCACCGTCGTGGTGCCGTGCTTGACGAGCCCGTTCTTTCCACCCCAGACGATCACGATCTGACCGGCGTTGCGGCGGTAGACACCGCCGATGGTCATGTCCTCGCCGTTGATGGAGACGGCCAGGTCGGCGTAGCCGTCCCCGTCGTAGTCCCCGGAGGCCGTCCGGGTGCCGAAGCGGTCGGCGTACTCGGAGGATCCGGGAACCCCCGTGCTCTCCTGGCTGATGATCTGGCGCTTGGCCGGGTCGACGCCCTTGGCGGAGCCGTAGAGCACGACGACCGCGCCGCCCCCCGCAGGTGCACCGGCCAGCGCGTTCGTCGGCGCGGTGATGACCAGGTCGCGGTAGCCGTCGCGGTTGAAGTCCGCCGAGTTCTTCGCGGGCGCCGGGGCCGCGGCCGGGGCGGCGATGGCGGGTGTGATGGTGCCGGCGAGACAGGCGGACGTCACGGCGATCGCGGTGACGAGCGTGCGCTTGCGCAAGGTGGTTCCCCCCACAGGTACGGATCAACGATCTTCACGTTCATGCGAGAGACCAACGAAACTGGTAGAAGGTTGCACATCACATCGGTCGTTCCCGGCCGTCGAAATGAACCGCCGGACAACCAGTTCCCGTGCGGGCGGGTACCGAGACCCGACCCCTGCCGGACGGCGGCCCCCCGCCCTCACGAACGGCCCCGAATCACCCCCACCCCCCTGTACAGGCCGCTACGCGCGTAGATATGCTCATCTGGTGAGCATGTCCACCAATACCCTCGCCCTCCCGGACGTCACCGCCTCCGACCAGGCACTTCGCCGGTTCCTTCATGGACTGCCCGGTGTCGACCCCGTCGGTCTCGAAGCCCGGGCCGCCTCCCTCGGGACCAGGTCGATCAAGACCACGGCCAAGGCGTACGCGATCGATCTCGCCATCTCGATGATCGACCTCACCACGCTCGAAGGCGCCGACACCCCCGGCAAGGTGCGCTCCCTCGCCGCCAAGGCCGTACGACCCGATCCGACCGACCGGGACACGCCTGCCACCGCCGCCGTCTGTGTCTATCCGGACATGGTCGCCACCGCCAAGGAGACCCTGAAGGGCTCCGCCGTCAAGGTCGCCTCCGTCGCCACGGCGTTCCCCGCCGGTCGGGCGGCGCTCGATGTGAAGCTGGCGGACACACGGGACGCCGTCGCGGCCGGGGCGGACGAGATCGACATGGTCATCGACCGCGGTGCCTTCCTCGCGGGGAAATACCTGAAGGTCTACGACGAGATCCGCGCGGTCAAGGAAGCCTCGGGGTCGGCCCGGCTGAAGGTCATCTTCGAGACCGGCGAGCTCTCCACGTACGACAACATCCGTCGCGCCTCCTGGCTCGGGATGATCGCGGGCGCCGACTTCATCAAGACGTCGACCGGCAAGGTCGCGGTCAACGCCACCCCCTCCAACACCCTGCTCATGCTGGAGGCCGTGCGCGACTTCCGGCAGCAGACCGGGGTACAGGTGGGAGTGAAGCCCGCTGGCGGCATCCGCACCACCAAGGACGCGATCAAGTTCCTCGTCCTGGTCAACGAGACCGTCGGCGCGGACTGGCTGGATAACCACTGGTTCCGCTTCGGCGCCTCCAGCCTGCTGAACGATCTGCTGATGCAGCGCCAGAAGCTGGCCACCGGCCGCTACTCCGGCCCCGACTACGTGACTGTGGACTGAGCGGACATGACCAAGCCCTTTGAGTACGCCCCCGCCCCCGAATCACGGGCGATCGTCGACATCGCCCCCTCGTACGGGCTGTTCATCGACGGTGAGTTCGTCGAGTCCACGGGCGCGGACCGGAACAAGACCGTCTCCCCCGCCACCGAGGAAGTCCTCGCGGAGTACGTCCAGGCCAACGCCGAAGACGTCGACCGGGCCGTGAAGGCCGCCCGCAAGGCATTCGAGAAGTGGTCGGCGCTGCCCGGTGCCGAGCGGGCGAAGTACCTGTTCCGCATCGCCCGGATCATCCAGGAGCGCAGCCGTGAGCTGGCCGTGCTGGAGACCCTGGACAACGGCAAGCCGATCAAGGAGACGCGGGACGCGGACCTCCCCCTGGTCGCCGCCCACTTCTTCTACTACGCCGGCTGGGCCGACAAGCTGGACCACGCGGGCTACGGCGCGAACCCCCGCCCGCTCGGAGTCGCCGGCCAGGTCATCCCGTGGAACTTCCCGCTGCTGATGCTGGCGTGGAAGATCGCTCCGGCGCTCGCCACCGGAAACACGGTGGTGCTGAAGCCCGCCGAGACCACGCCCCTTTCGGCCCTCTTCTTCGCGGACATCTGCCGTCAGGCGGGGCTGCCGAAGGGCGTCGTCAACATCGTCACGGGCGACGGCCGCACCGGCACCGCCCTGGTCCAGCACCCGGGGATCAACAAGGTCGCCTTCACCGGCTCGACCGGGGTGGGCCGGGCGATCGCCCGAGAGCTCGCCGGTACGGACAAGAAGCTGACGCTGGAACTCGGCGGCAAGGGCGCGAACATCGTCTTCGACGACGCACCCGTCGACCAGGCGGTCGAGGGCATCGTCAACGGCATCTTCTTCAACCAGGGCCAGGTCTGCTGTGCGGGCTCCCGGCTGCTGGTCCAGGAGTCCGTACAGGAAGAGGTGCTGGACTCCCTGAAGCGCCGGCTCTCCACACTGCGCCTCGGCGACCCGCTCGACAAGAACACCGACATCGGGGCGATCAACTCGGCCCAGCAACTGGCCCGGATCACCGCACTCGCCGAAACGGGTGAGGCGGAGGGCGCCGAGCGCTGGTCCGCACCCTGCGAGCTGCCGTCGTCCGGCTACTGGTTCGCGCCCACGCTGTTCACGAACGTGACGCAGGCGCACACCGTCGCCCGTGACGAAATCTTCGGCCCGGTGCTCTCCGTACTGACGTTCCGCACGCCGGACGAGGCCGTCGCCAAGGCCAACAACAGCCAGTACGGGCTCTCGGCCGGCATCTGGACCGAGAAGGGCTCCCGCATCCTGGCGGTGGCCAGCAAGCTCCGGGCGGGTGTCGTCTGGGCGAACACGTTCAACAAGTTCGATCCGACCTCGCCGTTCGGCGGCTACAAGGAGTCGGGCTTCGGCCGTGAAGGCGGCCGTCACGGCCTGGAGGCGTACCTCGATGTCTGAGCGCAATGACCGTCTGAGCGTGTTCAAGACCTACAAGCTGTACGTCGGGGGCAAGTTCCCCCGCTCCGAGAGCGGCCGGGTGTACGAGGTGACCACGAGGACATCCGCCGCTGGCGCGGCGGGCAAGGGGAAGGACCGCGGCAAGGGCGTCTGGCTCGCCAACGCCCCGCTGTCGTCGCGCAAGGACGCGCGGGACGCGGTGGTCGCGGCCCGCAAGGCGTTCGGCGGCTGGTCGGGCGCGACCGCGTACAACCGCGGGCAGATCCTCTACCGCATCGCCGAGATGCTGGAGGGCCGCCGCGAACAGTTCGTACGGGAAGTGGCGGACGCGGAAGGGCTGTCCAAGTCCAAGGCCGCGGCCCAGGTGGACGCGGCGATCGACCGCTGGGTCTGGTACGCGGGCTGGACCGACAAACTCGCCCAGGTCCTGGGCGGGGCGAACCCGGTAGCGGGTCCTTACTTCAACCTCTCCACCCCGGAGCCGACCGGTGTGGTGGCCGTCCTCGCGCCGCAGGAGTCGTCGTTCCTCGGGCTGGTCTCGGTGGTCGCCCCGGTGATCGCCGCCGGCAACACCGCCGTGGTGATCGCCAGCGAGAACGCCCCGCTGCCCGCCCTCTCCCTCGGCGAGGTGCTGGCCACGTCCGATCTGCCGGGCGGAGTGGTCAATGTGCTCTCCGGTCGTACGGGAGAGATCGCGGCCCCGCTCGCCGCGCACTTGGACGTCAACGGGATCGACCTCACCGGTGCGGACCCCGCACTGGCGAAGGAGTTGGAGATCGCCGCCGCCGAGAACCTCAAGCGGGTGCTGCGCCCGGCTCCGCTGGACCTCGCCGCCGACCCCGGCACCCATCGGATGACGGCGTTCCTGGAGACCAAGACGGTCTGGCACCCGACGGGCGCCCTGGGCACGTCCGGCTCGTCCTACTGACGTGACGCACTGACGCAGGGTCGTACTGAACGGACGGCCCCGCGCAGTCGTACTGGGCGTAAGAACGCCCCCTTGATCGGGAGTCCCCTGCCGTCCCGTCCGGCGGCAGGGGGCTCCTCCTGCTGCCCTACAGGGGCAGGGCGTCGACGACCTTCCCGACCAACGGCAGATCCGTGAGCGATCCGCCGTCGGAGAGCGGACCCGTGACCAGGTCCGTACCGATCGGCTTGAAGTCGGCGATCTGCGTCCCCACTCCGTTGGCCAGCGGGTCGACCCCGGTCTTCGCCAGCGGGTTGAGCTGGAGGTGCTTGAGGTAGCCGATCCCGGAGACCGAGTTGGTGAGTGCCCCGGTCACCCCGCTGCCGGGCAGGGCCGTGTCGAGGGTGTCGAGTCCCACCGGTGCCACCGGGGCGGCGGGCGCCGCCTGTGCGGTGCCCCCTGCGCCGAGGGCCGCGGCTGCTGCCGCAACGGTCAGGCCGGCGCCGTATGCGAGGCGCCGACGAGGGTGGGGAGCTGCGTGACGTGCCATGAAAATCCCGCCTGGGGTAGTAATCGGACGAGTACGCAGCGTAGTTGAGCAATGATTCCAGAGCTACCGGACACCCGACGGGTCCCCTTCACGGGTCAATGCCTCACACTGGTGTCCTGTGACCGCCTTCCCAGCCTCCCGCGCCCTCTCAGCGCGCGTCGTACTGCTCACGGGCCCCTCCGGATCGGGCAAGTCCTCTCTCGCCGCCCGTACGGGACTGCCCGTACTGCGCCTCGACGACTTCTACAAGGAGCACGACGACCCGACCCTCCCGCTGGTCGTGGGCAGCGCGGACATCGACTGGGACTCGCCGCTCTCCTGGGACGCGGACACCGCGGTGTCCGCCCTCGCGGAACTGTGCGAATCCGGAAGCACGGCCGTTCCGGTGTACGACATCGGCTCCAGTTCACGAGTCGGGCGCGAGGTCTTCGACCTCGGTGGTGCGCGGCTCTTCATCGCCGAAGGCATCTTCGCCGCGGATCTGGTGGCGCGCTGTACCGAGTTGGGTCTGCTGGCGGATGCGCTCTGTCTGCGCGGACGCCCTTCGACCACGTTCCGGCGCCGGCTGGCCAGGGATCTGAAGGAGGGCCGCAAGTCGGTGGCGTTCCTGCTGCGCAGGGGCTGGCGGCTGATGCGCACCGAGCGCGGCATCGTGGCGCGGCAGGCGGCTCTAGGCGCTCATCCCTGCGCCAAACGGGAGGCGCTGGCGCGGATCGCCTCCGCTCTGGCCGTGCCGGTGCCGCCGCGCCCCCGAGCGGCCGTCGATCCGGCTGGGGAGAGTCCTGCGTCAGCGCCGGTGGCTTCGTCGGGACCGTCCGTTTGACGCCTTCGGCACTCGGGCCCGGTCAGCTCTCTCGACGGCCGGTTCTCCTGACGGCCGGCTCTCTTGACGGCCTACGCCAAGCCCGCAACGCAAAAAGACGCGGGACCGAACAAGACCCCCCGGCCCGTTCGGTCCCGCTCTTCCCCCGTGGCTCCCATGAGGTCCCCCATGACCTCACAGCCCCCCACCGTCGCCGTCTCCCCCGAGACGGCGTCCCCCCGGTCTATCCCCCGTGCCTTCAGGCCACCAGCTCGCCGAAGGACTCTTCCTCGTCACGGCCGAAGCTGAGGACGTCGTCCTCGCGCAGCCGGCGAAGCGACCGCCAGATGCTCGACTTCACCGTGCCGACACTGATGTCCAGGATGTCCGCGATCTCCGGGTCGGTACGGCCCTCGTAGTAACGAAGGACCAGCATCGTCCGCTGGAGTTCGGGAAGCCTGGCGAGCGCCTGCCAGAGCACCGCGCGCAGTTCGGTACCCCGCATCGCATCGGTGTCGCTCGCCGTCTCCGGCAGCTCCTCCGTGGGGTACTCGTTGAGCTTGCGCCGGCGCCAGGCGCTGATGTGCAGATTGGTCATGGTGCGGCGCAGATATCCGCCGACCGCCGCCTTGTCGCTGATGCGGTCCCAAGCGCGGTACGTCGAGAACAGCGCGCTCTGCAAGAGGTCCTCGGCCTCGAAACGGTCCCCGGTCAAGTGGTAAGCGGTCGCGTACAGGGAGGAGCGACGCTCCTTCACATAGGCGGTGAACTCCGCCTCGGAAAGGCTGACATCGCTCTCCCGGTACGCTTCCCCGCTCCCTCCGGTGGTCCCCCCACCGGCCCCCGTGGGCGCGTCAACCACCGTCATGTACGACGGCTTGTGCTGACGCCCGGTGCCGCGAACGCACCCCCGCCCGTTCACGGCACCGGACTTTTCCGTGATCCTCCCGACGTCATGGAGACGCGTGACAACTGCGCTTGTGGCGGTGCTGTGCAGTGCGTTCATCTTGCGCCCCCCGTCGAGTGGAGTCCGTTTCCGTCCGTGTGTCGAAAATCTTGCCCAGGCGATTTCATGGGGCTGTCCGCCGACTGTCACAGGGCTGTCACAGGGGCCACTGCGGGGCGGATGCTGAGGTCGCGGAGTTGCCCGGTCCTTCTCCCAGTCGAACTCCGCCGCAGCCATACGCCAGAATGGCCCCTGTGCCTTTCCTGTTGCTGATCGAGGACGACGACGCCATCCGCACGGCCCTCGAACTCTCCCTGTCGCGCCAGGGCCACCGTGTGGCCACTGCGGCGACGGGCGAGGACGGCCTCAAACTGCTGCGTGAGCAGCGACCTGATCTGATCGTGCTGGATGTGATGCTGCCCGGGATTGACGGCTTCGAGGTGTGCCGCCGCATCAGGCGCACCGATCAGCTGCCAATCATTTTGCTGACCGCCCGCAGCGACGACATCGACGTCGTCGTGGGCCTGGAATCCGGAGCCGACGACTACGTCGTCAAACCCGTACAGGGTCGGGTGCTTGACGCCCGTATCCGTGCCGTACTGCGCCGGGGCGAACGGGAGTCCACGGACTCCGCCACCTTCGGGTCTCTGGTGATCGACCGTTCTGCCATGACCGTCACCAAAAACGGCGAAGATCTGCAGCTCACGCCGACCGAGCTGCGCCTTCTGCTGGAACTGAGCCGCAGACCGGGGCAGGCCCTGTCCCGGCAGCAGTTGCTGCGACTGGTGTGGGAACACGACTACCTCGGTGATTCGCGGCTGGTGGACGCCTGTGTCCAACGGCTGCGGGCGAAGGTGGAGGACGTCCCGTCCTCGCCGACGCTGATCCGAACCGTACGTGGTGTGGGCTATCGGCTGGACGTTCCCCAGTGACCCTTGCTCATCCTCCGAACCACCACGACATCACCGCCCTTCCCCATGAGTTCGGCAGCGCGCGGTGAGCGGTGCCGTGAAGCGCGCGGTGCTCGCCAGCCTCCGTTGGACGAGCCTGCGGCTGCGCCTGGTCGTCGTCTTCGCCGTGGTCGCCCTGACCGCGGCGGTTTCGGCATCGGGCATCGCCTACTGGCTCAATCGCGAAGCCGTGCTGACGCGGACGCAGGACTCGGCGCTCGGGGACTTCCGTCAGCAGATGCAGAACCGGGCGGCCTCGCTGCCCCTGCATCCGTCTCAGAGCGAACTACAGATCACCGTCGACCAGATGTCCCAGGGCAAGGCCGGGTTCACCGTGCTCCTGATCGGGGAGCGCGACGAGGGCAAACCGATCGTCGCCACCTCGGACCCGGACGACTTCACCTTCGACGATGTGCCCCGGCGACTGCGGGAGGCGGTGAACGACCGCCAGGAGACGGTCGCCGGGAACTCCTCCCCGTACCACCTGTACTGGCAGCGCATCCAGTTGCGCGGCAAGCCCTATCTGGTCGGCGGCACCCGGATCGTGGGGGGTGGGCCGACGGGTTACGTCCTCAAATCGCTGGACCAGGAGCGGGAGGACCTCAACACCCTGGCCTGGTCGCTGGGGATCGCCACGGCACTCGCGCTCGTCGGCTCCGCGCTGTTGGCGCAGGCGGCGTCGACGACCGTGCTCAAGCCGGTGCGTCGGCTCGGCGAAGCCGCCCGCAGGCTCGGTGAGGGCAAGCTGGACACCCGGCTGAGGGTGTCGGGCACCGACGAACTGGCCGAACTCGCGCGCACCTTCAACAAGACGGCGGAGTCGCTGGAGAAGAAGGTCGCCGACATGAGCGCCCGCGAGGAGTCCAGCCGTCGATTCGTCGCCGACATGTCCCACGAACTGCGGACCCCGCTGACCGCGCTGACCGCCGTCACCGAGGTGCTTGAGGACGAGATCGACAACCTCGATCCGATGATCGCGCCCGCGGTGAACCTCGTGGTGAGCGAGACCCGGCGCTTGGGCTACCTCGTCGAGAACCTCATGGAGGTGACCCGCTTCGACGCGGGCACCGCCAGACTGGTGCTCGACGACGTCGACGTCGCCGACCAAGTCACGGCCTGCATCGACGCGCGGGCCTGGTTGGACGCGGTCGACCTGGACGCCGAGCGCGGACAGATGGCCCGGCTCGATCCACGTCGACTCGATGTGATCCTGGCGAACCTGATCGGCAACGCCCTCAAGCACGGCGGCTCACCGGTGCGCGTCTCGGTGCGACCCGTGGGCGGGGAACTGTTGATCGAGGTGCGCGACCACGGGCCCGGCATCCCCGAGGACGTCCTGCCCCATGTCTTCGACCGCTTCTACAAGGCCAGCGCGTCCAGACCGCGGTCCGAGGGCAGCGGACTCGGGCTCTCCATCGCCATGGAGAACGCGCACATCCACGGAGGGGACATCACGGCCGCGAACTCGCCCGACGGCGACGGCGCCGTGTTCCTTCTGAGACTGCCGCTGGACCCGTCGGCGCCCAAGGACGAAACCGCCGGTTCGGCGGGCCCCACCGGCGCGGACACCGGGGACCTCGACGGGCCGGGCCCCGACAGTCCCTCGGACACCGAAAGCCCCGGACGGGGAGAGGAAGGCCAGCGGTGACGGATCAGGTCCGGGGGCTGCGCACCAGGCGGAAGGTGGCGGGGCTCGCCGCCCTGCTGGGCGTACTCGCGCTCGGCGGCTGCGGGATCAGGCCCACGCACGTGCCGGTGGACGGCGGTCCCGCGCCCTCACGGGTGCCGTGCGAGGTCAACGGCGAGGACATCACGCAGCAGTCGCAGTCCCGGGACGTGCCGGTACGGATCTACCTGGTCTGCGCCTCCCAGTTGGAGCCGGTGGACCGTACCGCGGAGATACCCGAGTCCAAGTCCGTGGAGGGCCGCATCCAGGTCGCGCAGGCACTGCTCGAAGAGTTGCAGCGGGAACCGTCGGCGGCAGAACGGGAGGCGGGGTTCGCGACCTACGTCCGGGGGCCGATCGCGGTCAGCGGTCAACGTCGCAGCGACCCCGACGGCACACTGCGACTGAGCCGACAGCCGGAGGACCTGCCGGCGGCGGCGCTCGCGCAGATCGTGTGCACGTTCTCGGAGAGCCAGGCATCGGCCACGGGCGGGGCCGTGATCCTCGGTGGGCCCGGCGAGTACGCGCCGCGTGGGTACGGCTGCTCCGGGAAGGCCAAGGACCGGCCGGAGGACGTACTGCCCACGGTCGGCCCGCTGCCGTCCCCCTCGGCGACGCGTGGTTCAGCCACCACGACGGAGTCGGTCCCTCCGGGTGCCGGGGCGGCGCTCTCCACACCGCCGGCCACCGGTCCGACCACGGTCGAGTAGCCATGGCGTGCCCGGAACGGGAACGACGGGAATAGCGGGAATAGCGGGAACATCGGGAAGCAACGGGGAAGGGGGACGGAGTGGACGACGAGCCGGGGCGGGACGGGCGGGGCACGCGATGCCGCGGGCGGCGGAACCATTCCGTACCCGCGGCGCGTCTTGTGCATCGTGCAGCGTCAAGGTAAAGGCGGCAGTGCCGTCATCCGCTTCCGTGTGGCGGGGGTCGTCCTCCTCCTCGTGCACCTGTTGCTCGTCGGATGGCTGACCCTGCGCCCTCTCGATGTGCCATGGGTGACGGCCGCCAATCTGGAGCCGTTCGCGGGCATCAGGGCCGATCTTCGACTCGGGCCGGTGGAAGCCGCGCGGCAACTCGGCGGCGGACTTCTGCTGCTCGCCCCGCTCGGAGTGCTCCTCCCGATGGTCAGCGGTCGGATCGCGGTCTCCCCGCTGGCGTCCCTGGCCCGCACGGTGACGGCCGGCGCCCTGCTCTCGCTGGGCATCGAACTCCTCCAGACCGGGGTGCCCGGTCGGGTGGTCGACGTGGACTCGCTGCTGCTGAACACGACCGGAGTGGCGGTCGCCCATCTGCTGGTGGTGCCCGCTGGCCGGGCGCGGCTACGGCGGCGTCGGCTGCGCCCGCCAAGCAGGGGCAGCGGCATCCGGCGCCCCGAGCGGGCCGGCCAGTCCGCCGCTACGGAGGGGCCTCAGGGGTCGACCCCGACGATTTCCAGGGTCGGGATCGCCCCCTAGAGCGATGCTTTGCCCCTCTTCGTGGAGGAGGCTGGAGTCATCGGAACGTACGAAGAAGCGTTCCGGCGAACCGACCGCCACATCTGCGAAGGAGAGTCCGCCATGGCCGCACTTGTCCGCCCTCGCGAAGGACGCATGATCGGCGGTGTGTGCGCGGCGCTGGCAGGGCGCTTCGGCACCTCCGCCAACACCATGAGGGTGATCTTCCTCGTCTCCTGTCTGCTGCCCGGCCCGCAGTTCCTCGTCTACGCGGCGCTCTGGCTGTTCCTCCCCGCTGAGAAGGGCGGGAAGACGGCCGCGACGGCCTGGTGACACACGCGTGGGGCGTCGTACCGGAATTCCGGTACGACGCCCCACAGCTGTGCCGTACTGCCGTCTCAGGGGAAGTGACGGTGGACGGGACGGGTCAGGCGATGCCGCCGAGACCACCGGTCGGCAGGGCCTTGGTCAGCTGGGCCACCGGCAGGCCGCCGAGCAGCGAGCCGACGACGTCCTTCGACGCCTCGGGGGCCAGCACTCGCTGCCCCGCCCCCTGGAGGGTGCCCGGCAGCGTGGCGGTGCTCTCGATCAGGGCGGCCTGGCCACCGGCGAGGACTTCCGCACCGGCCGGCACCTTGGTCAGGGTGTCCGTGAGGGGCACCACGTGACCGATGGTGTCGAGCGAGGTGGCGGAGTCCGGGAACGGAGCGGGCTCCGCGACGGCCGAGCCCGCGGCGACCGCGGCGAAGGCGGCGCCGAGGGCGACGACGCCAAGGGACTTGGCAGCAGACTGCTTCATCAGGGGTGTGTCCTTGGGACGGGGAATATGAGCGGCTCCGCAAGCTAGCCACCGTCGCGACGCGGAAGCAAACACCTCGAGAAGAGGGAGTGTTGACGTCTCCGACGATCCCCGAACGGCCCAGTTCAGCTCTGTTCGGGCAGAGATTCGCTGGTGGTGGCCGTCTGTCGGAACAGCCATTCGGATTTCAATTCGGCATACCCGGGCTTGATGACGTCATTAATCATCGCGAGCCTTTCATCGAAAGGGATGAAGGCGCTTTTCATCGCGTTGACGGTGAACCACTGCATGTCGTCGAGCGTGTATCCGAAGGTGTCGGTCAACAGCTCGAACTCACGGGACATGCTGGTCGCGCCCATCAGTCGGTTGTCCGTGTTGACCGTGGCCCTGAAGTGCAGCTTGCGCAGCAGACCGATGGGGTGCTCCGCGTAGGACTGGGCTGCTCCGGTCTGGAGGTTGGAGGTCGGGCAGAGCTCCAACGGGATGCGCTTGTCCCTGACGTACGCGGCGAGCCGACCGAGTTGCACCTGGCCGTCGTCCGACACCTGGATGTCGTCGATGATGCGCACGCCGTGGCCGAGCCGGTCCGCACCGCACCACTGGAGGGCCTGCCAGATCGACGGCAGGCCGAACGCCTCTCCCGCGTGGATGGTGAAGTGGTTGTTCTCCCGCTTGAGGTACTCGAACGCGTCGAGGTGGCGGGTGGGCGGGAAGCCCGCCTCCGCGCCGGCAATGTCGAATCCGACGACGCCCAGATCGCGGTAGCGGTTGGCGAGTTCGGCGATCTCCAAGGCCCTGGCGGCGTGCCGCATCGCCGTGAGCAGGGCGCCGACCCGGATGCGGTGACCGTTGCCGCGGGCGATCCGCTCGCCTTCGCGAAATCCCTCGTTGACTGCTTCGACGACCTCTTCGAGCGTGAGGCCACCCTCCAGGTGCTGTTCCGGGGCGTACCGCACCTCGGCGTACACCACGCCGTCCTCGGCGAGGTCCTCGGCGCACTCGGCCGCGACCCGGAACAGCGACTCACGGGTCTGCATCACGGCGCAGGTGTGCGCGAACGTCTCCAAGTACCGTTCCAGCGAGCCCGAGTCGGCCGCCTCCCTGAACCAGGTGCCCAGCTTGTCGACGTCCGTCTCGGGGAGGTCGCCGTAGCCGGTCTCCCGGGCGATTTCGATGATCGTGCCCGGACGCAGCCCGCCGTCGAGGTGGTCGTGGAGAAGCACCTTCGGAGCGCGACGGATCTGATCCGCGGTGGGCGTGTGGAGGGTCTGGCTCGTCATCTGCGCACTCTAGCCCCTACGCGCGTAGAGAGCGCCTGGCCGATACGTAACAGTGACCGCGCGTACGGGTGGCGTAGACCAGGGCTTCTGACACTGTTCTGCCATGGCACACCGTGCACTGCCCCCCGGGCGGGGGCGTCCTGGAGATCGTGAGCGAAACGCAGCGGACAAAGGGGAAAGGCGGGGAGGCGGCGGGCAGCGACCACGACTGGGCAGGCCCTACGGCGGGCGACGGGGCGGGACGGGCCCCTTGGTGGCGGGAGTGGTGCTGATCCTGCCGGACGGCGATCGGGAGTCACCGCGCAGACCGTCGGCGCTCTCGCTCGCGCGGGCGCTGCCGCTGGGACGGGCACTGGCGCGGGCGGGACGCCAGGACGGACTGGTGGTGCACACCGTGCACTACCGCACCCGCGGTTGGAACGGTGAGGCCGCGCAGCACGCGGCGGACGCCTCCTGGGCGGCGGAGGAGGTGGTCCGGCGGTACGGCGATGTGCCGATCTGTCTGGCGGGGCATGGGTTCGGCGGGCGGGCGGCCCTCCGAGCGGCCGACCATCCGGCGGTCAGCACGGTGTTGGCGATGGCCCCCTGGCTGCCCGATGAGCAGCCAGGTACCGAGGCCGAGCCGGTGAAGCAGTTGGTGGGCAAGCAGATCCTGGTCGTGCACGGCACCAATGACGCGCGCACCTCACCCGAGTTGTCGTACCGACTGGCGGAGCGGGTCAAGAAGGTGAACCGGAACATATGCCGGTTCGAGGTGCACACCGACGGCAACGCACTGCGGCAGCACCACTTCGAGGTCCTGGCGCTGGCGACGGACTTCGTGCTGGGTTCGCTCTTTCCCCATCCCTACTCCCGGCCGGTGACGGACGCATTGGCCGCGCCACCGCCGCTGGGGCTGCGGATGCCGTTGGCGGCGGGGTTCGGGAAGTCGCTCAGACAGTGAACGACGGCTGCGGGGCGGTGGGTTCACGGCGCCCCGCATCCGGCGGGGTCCCGGGGCTCACTCGGGCAGGAGTTGGCCGCGGCGGGAGAGCAGGAACTTCTTGAAGGCGGCGACCGGTGCGGTGTCGGGGTGTCCGTCCAGCCAGGCCACCCCGATCTCCCGGACGGCGCGCGGTGCGGTGACCGTCAGTTCGGCGACTCCGGGCCTGGCCACCGCGGGCGGCGGCAGCAGGGCCACCCCCAGCCCGGCGGCGACCAGACCGCGCAGGGTCTCGGCCTCCTCGCCCTCGAACGCCACCTTCGGGGTGAAGCCCGCCTGTGCACAGAGGTCGTCGGTGATCCGCCGCAGCCCGTAGCCGGACTCCAGGGTGACGAATGCCTCGTCGGCGGCTTCGGCGAGCCGGACGCGTTTGCGGCCGGCCAACCGGTGGTCGTCGGGAACGACCAGCCGCAGCCTCTGTTCGTCGAGACGACGGGCCACGAGGTCGGGTGCGTCGGGAACGGGCGAGGTGAGGCAGAGGTCGAGTTCACCGGTGCGCAGACCGCCGAGCATCGCCTCGCCGTAGTTCTGCACCAGGGTGAACCGGACGCCGGGGTGGTCGGCACGAAAGGCGCGCAGCAGCCCGGGGACGGTCTCGGAGCCCATGGTGTGGAGGAAACCGAAGGCGACCTTGCCCCCATGGGGGTCGGCGTCGGCCCGCACCGACTCGGCCGCCCGCTCGACCTCGCCGAGCGCGCGCTCCACGGAGGCGAGGAAGGTGCGGCCCGCGGGGGTGAGGGAGACCGTGCGGCCCTTGCGGGCGAAGAGGGTCACCCCGAGGTCCCGCTCCAGCCGCACGACGGCCCGGGAGAGCGTCGACTGGGGCACTCCCAGCTCCTGTGCGGCCCGCGTCACATGTTCGTGTCGGGCCACTCCCGCGAAGTACGCGAGCCGGGGCGCAAGCAGCAGCGCCATGTCTTCTTCGTAACTACCGTGTGACAGGCGAGGCTGTGAACTGGAGTCATGCACCATGGGAACGATTATGCCCGTTCCATGCATTGGACGCATGAATCTCAACGGGCATACGTTCTCGTCATGCCTGCCAGTACCAAGGCGTCCACCCCGGTGGGCGCCGTCTTCACCGAAACGTCCTCCACCGAGCCCCTCCCCGAGCCCATCGCCCCCGGGCGTCCCGGCTACCGCCGGATGAACCTCGCCCTCTTCGCCGCGGGCATGGCGGCCTTCGCGCTCCTCTACTCCACCCAGGCACTGCTGCCCGCGATCTCCACCGCGTTCGGTGCGAGTGCCTCCGCGGCCAGTTGGACGGTCTCGGCGGCGACGGGCGCACTGGCCCTCTTCGTCCTCCCGATGAGCGTCCTCTCCGAGCGCTTCGGTCGACGGACGTTGATGACGGTGTCACTGACCGTGGCGGTGGTTCTGGGGCTGCTGGTGCCTTTCGCGCCAAACCTGGAGTGGTTGGTGGCCCTGCGGGCGATGCAGGGCGCGGCGCTGGCGGGGCTGCCGGCCTCGGCGATGGCGTACCTGGCCGAGGAGGTCCGCCCCAAGGCACTGGTGGCCGCGATCGGACTCTTCGTCGCGGGCAACAGCATCGGCGGTATGAGCGGCCGGATCGTCACCGGCTGGGCCGCGCAGTTGTGGGGATGGCGAGCGGGGCTCGCCGCAGTGGGACTGCTCGCGCTGGTGGGCGTTCTGGTCTTCCGGGTACTGCTGCCGAAGGCCCGCCGCTTCACCCCGGGAACGCTGAACCCGAAGGTCCTGGCGGCGACCGTGCGCGGTCATCTGGCCGATCCGCTGCTGCTGCGGCTGTACGCGATCGGCGCCCTGTTCATGACGGTCTTCGGTGCGGTCTACACGGTCATCGGCTACCGGCTGATCGGTGAGCCGTTCAACCTGCCGCAGGGTGTCATCGGTTCGATCTTCCTCGTCTATCTGGTCGGTACGATCTCGTCCGCCACGGCGGGCCGACTGGTGGGCCGCCTCGGTCGTCGTGGAGCGCTGTACGCGGCGGTCGCCACCACCGCTCTCGGCCTGGGGCTCTCACTCTCCGAGTCGCTGACGGCGGTCCTTGCCGGTCTGGTGCTCATCACGGCGGGATTCTTCGCGGGCCACGCGGTCGCCTCCGCATCGGTGAGCCGGACGGCGAAGACGGGTCGGGCGCAGGCGTCGGCGCTGTACCAGTCCGTGTACTACCTCGGCAGTAGCGTCGGTGGCACGCTCGGTGCGATCGCCTTCCACTCGGCCGGCTGGGCGGGGACCGTCGGGCTGGGCCTGCTCGCGGTGCTCGGGGTCGTGTCGATCACGCTGTACGGGACCAAGGTGGCCCGTCAGGAACGGCTCGCCGTGGCCGTGGCAACGCGCTGAACTGGGCTTCTCGGGCCGGCACCGCTTCGGTGCCGGCCCTTGGCGCGCTCTCGCACCGGCCCGGGCGGGCGCCGAGGTCTCAGCGTTCGGGAGCACCAAGGGACTTTCCGTCGTGGGGCCCGGCGCACGCCGTAGCGCGATTGAGACATGTTCCGTACAACTACCCGTCCCCCACGAGCGTCACATGGACAGACTGCCGCAATCGCGGCGGTAGACGGAGGGGAGTGGGGAACGGTGAGAGTCGGCACGCACAAGACGCTCGGGGGACGGCGACTCGCGAGGCGGGCGGGAATCACCCTCGCACTGACGGGACTGATCGTCCCGCTGACGACGGCGCTGGGCGCGGGTACCGCACAGGCGGCCTCGTGCACCGCGGGGGTCGGACCGCACCAGAAGCAGGTGGAGAAGTTCCTCGGTCGCCCCGTGGACGGAAAGCAGTCGCAGACCGACTGCAAGGCGATCAAGGCTTTCCAGGCCAAGCACGGAATCACCCCCACCATCGGCTACGCCGGGCCGCTGACCTGGCGCACGATGAACACGATCCTCCAGCAGCGCGCGGCCGGCAGCAATCCGAACAAGGCCGGCACGTGTCCCACCAACAAGGGCCGCATCGCCTGTGTGGACCTGACCCGGCAGCTGAGCTGGATCCAGGACGGCAAGACGCTGAAGTACGGCCCCGTGCCGGTGCGCACCGGACGGGACAAGGCCGAGACCAGGACCGGCGCCAAGAAGATCTACTGGCGCAACATCAACCACGTCTCGTCGCTGTACAACGTGCCGATGCCCTACGCCCAGTTCTTCGACGGCGGCCAAGCGTTCCACTCGACGACGAAGTCGATGTACAACCCGCCGGGCTCCGCGGGCTGCGTCAACCTGCGACCCGCGGACGCGAAGTCATACTGGAACCTGTTGAGGAACGGCGACGACGTCTTCGTCTACGGCACCAAGCCGGGAACCTGAGTCCCACTGTCAGTGGCCTCCTGTAGGTTCCCAAGGGCTGGTGCCAGTGGGCGACAGGGGTGGACCCGATGAGTGATACGGCAACGACACAGGACCTCGACAGGGAGCTGGAGCGGTATCGGCGAGAGCTGACCGGCTACTGCTACCGCATGCTGGGCTCGTCCTTCGAAGCGGAGGACGCGGTCCAGGACACCATGGTGAGGGCCTGGCGGAACATCGAGAAGTTCGAGGGGCGTTCGTCGCTGCGGTCGTGGTTGTACCGCATCGCGACGAACGTCTGCCTCGACATGTTGAACGCGGGCAACCGCCGGGCCCGCCCGATGGACCTCTCCGGGCCCACGCCCGTCGCCCAGGCGCAGCTCAGTGCTCGCCCCGAGGCGACCTGGTTGGAGCCCGTCCCGGACGGGCGGGTGCTGCCATCGGTCGCGGATCCGGCGGAGACGGCCTTGGAGCGGGAGTCGATTCGATTGGCGTTCATCGCGGCGCTCCAACATCTGCCGCCCAAGCAGCGGGCCGTGCTCATCCTGCGTGAGGTGCTGGCCTGGAAGGCCGCTGAGGTCGCCGAGCTGCTGGACACCTCGGTCGCCTCGGTGAACAGCGCGCTTCAGCGGGCGAGGGCGACGCTCGCCGAGTCACCGCCGAGCGAGTCCGACGCGGCGAACCCCCTCGACGAGGAGCAGCAGAAGCTCCTTGAGCGCTATGTGGCCGCCTTCGAGGGGTACGACATGGCGGCGCTGACCGCGGTCCTCCACGATGACGCCACCCTCTCCATGCCGCCGTACGACCTGTGGCTCCAGGGCCACGAGAACATCGTGGGCTGGATGGAGGGCGTCGGCTCGGTCTGTCGTGGTTCGCGCCTCGTCCCGACCGTGGCGAACGGCATGCCGGCGTTCGCCCACTACCACCCGGCAGAGGACGGAAACGGGCACACCCCGTGGGCCCTGATGGTCATGGAGATCCGCGACGGCAAGATCGCGGGGATCAATTCCTTCCTGGACACCGCGCGCTGGTTCCCACTGTTCGACCTGCCGGAGCGGTTGGAGCCCGAGCCGCTGGAGCCCGAGCGGTGGGAGCAGGAGCCGTCTGCGAAGGAGAGCGGCTGATCGATCGGGCGGCCCGGGGGCGATCGGTCCCCGGGCGGACCTCGATCAGGTGGGGGCTGCGCCATCCGGTCGGGTGAGGCCGTCGAGGCCCATCAGGGTCAGCAGGGCCAGCAGTTCCGGTCCTGCGTTCCGCATGCGGACGGTGCGTCCGGCCCTGCGGGCGGTGAGCCTCAGCCTCGCCACCGCCTCCACCGAGGCGAGGTCGGCTCTGGTCAGCTCCGCGAGATCGCACACCACCTCGTCGGCGCCCGCCCCGTACAGCGCTTGCAGCCGTGCGCACAGGGGCGGCACGTCGGCGAAGGTCACCGGCGCGGACACGATGAGGACGACGGGGCCGGAGCCGACCGGGTCAGCGGTTTCCACACTCATGTCTGATGAGACCGGCCCATCAGGTGGAACTCATCGGTACGCCCTCTGCCGCGCCGGTGATACCGACCACGGCAGAGGCGTCCGCATGCCCTTTCGCGCGCCCCTCCAGGGGAAATCGGTCGGTCAGGCGATGCGGTCCCGGACGATCGGGGGCGCGGTGAACTCCGTACCGGCCGGGGCGATGTCGTACGACGACTCCAGCGAGCGGAGCGCGTAGTCGAACTTCTCCGGGGTGTCGGTGTGGAGGGTCAGGAGCGGCTGGCCGGCGGTGACGGCGTCACCGGGCTTGGCGTGGAGTTCCACCCCGGCGCCCGCCTGCACCTGGTCCTCCTTGCGGGCGCGGCCCGCGCCGAGCCGCCAGGCGGCGATGCCGACGTCGTAGGCGTCGAGACGGGTCAGTACGCCCGAGGCCGGGGCGGTGACCACGTGCTGCTCCCGGGCGGTGGGCAGGGCCGCGTCCGGGTCGCCGCCCTGCGCGGTGATCATGCGACGCCAGACATCCATCGCCGAGCCGTCGGCCAGCGCCTTGGCGGGATCGGCGCCTTCGATACCGGCCGCGGCCAGCATCTCGCGGGCGAGGGCCAGGGTCAGTTCGACGACATCGGCGGGGCCGCCGCCCGCGAGGACCTCGACGGACTCGCGGACCTCAAGGGCATTGCCGGCGGTGAGACCGAGCGGGGTGGACATGTCGGTGAGCAGTGCCACCGTCTTCACTCCGCTGTCGGTGCCGAGGGCCACCATGGTGGAGGCGAGTTCCCGGGCGTCCTCGATGTTCTTCATGAAGGCGCCGGTGCCGACCTTGACGTCCAGGACGAGGGAGCCGGTGCCCTCGGCGATCTTCTTGGACATGATCGAGGAGGCGATCAGCGGGATCGCCTCGACCGTGCCGGTGACATCGCGGAGGGCATAGAGCTTCTTGTCGGCGGGGGCGAGGCCATCACCGGCGGCGCAGATCACGGCTCCGGTGGTGTCGAGGACGTGCAGCATCTCCTCGTTGGAGAGCAGGGCTCGCCAGCCGGGGATGGACTCCAGCTTGTCGAGGGTGCCGCCGGTGTGGCCGAGGCCCCGGCCCGAGAGTTGGGGCACGGCCGCGCCACAGGCGGCGACCAGCGGCGCGAGCGGCAGGGTGATCTTGTCGCCGACGCCACCCGTGGAGTGCTTGTCCGCGGTGGGGCGGGAGAGCGCGTCGAAGCTCATGCGCTCGCCAGAGGCGATCATCGCCGCCGTCCAGTGGGCGATCTCGGTGCGGTTCATGCCGTTGAGCAGGATCGCCATCGCCAGCGCCGACATCTGCTCGTCGGCCACCGCACCGCGGGTGTAGGCGTCGATCACCCAGTCGATCTGCTCGGGGCTGAGCTCACCCCGGTCCCGCTTGGTGCGGATGACGGAGATGACGTCCATGGCATTCCTCCAGAGTGGCAGCTCATCGCGCTCTACGCGCATAGAGACGAGGGTAAGGGAGCGGCCCCTCCGCCGGAACGGAGGGGCCGCAGGGGATTTACGCCGGAAGGTGCTGTGGGCCGAAGGGCTGCGGCAGTATCTCCGCGAGCGGGACGATCCCCTGGGGGGTGTCCAGGAGCAGTTCCGAACCGCCGAACTCATAGAGGAGCTGACGGCACCGGCCGCACGGCACCAGGCTCTCGCCCTGGCCGTCCACGCAGGTGAAGTGGGTCAGCCGGCCGCCTCCTGTGGCCTGGAGCTCGGAGACCAGACCGCATTCCGCGCACAGGGAGAGTCCGTACGAGGCGTTCTCCACATTGCAACCGGTGATCGTCCGACCGTCGTCCACCAGGGCGGCGACCCCGACCGGAAAGCCCGAGTAGGGGGCGTACGCACGCGTCATGGCCTTACGCGCATGCTCCCGCAGGGCCGCCCAGTCGACCGCCGCGGCCGTCATTTGCCCTGGCCCTTGCGGTAGCGCATGCCGTCCGCCTTGGGCATGCGCAGCCGTTGCGCGGACAGGGAGAGCACCAGGAGGGTCACGACGTACGGGGTGGCGGTGACGAACTCGTTCGGAACGGTGTCCGTGCCCAGGTACCAGACCAGTACGCCGAGGGAGAGGACACCGCTGATCGCGGCCGTCAGATAGCTCTTGCGGTAGAGCTTCCACAGCGCGAGCCCGGCGAGGACCACGACGAGGAGCAGCAGCAGGGCGTGTACGGACTGGCCGCCGTTGCGCAGTTGCAGCGCATCGGCGAAGCCGAACAGCCCGGCACCCATCGCCAGTCCACCCGGCCGCCAGTTGCCGAAGATCATCGCGGCGAGACCGATGTAGCCGCGGCCTCCGGTCTGGCCCTCGTTGTAGATGTTCGAGGTGACCAGCGCGAGGAACGCGCCGCCGAGACCGGCCATGCCGCCGGAGATGATCACCGCGATGTACTTGTACTTGTAGACGTTCACGCCGAGCGATTCGGCGGCGATCGGGTTCTCACCGCAGGAGCGCAGGCGCAGACCGAACGACGTCTTCCACAGCACGAGGAACGTCAGGACGAACAGCAGCACGGCGACGATCGTCAGCAGCGACAGATTGGTGACCAGACCGCGCAGTACACCGGCGATGTCCGAGATGAAGAACCAGTGGTGCTTCTCGATGTCACCGAGCCAGTCCGAGACCCCGGGCACGGTGACGGTGGTGATGTCCTCGGACGGCGGCGACTGTTTGGGGCTGCCGCCCTTCGCCGAAGCCTCCTCGGTGTTGAACCACAGCTTGGCGAAGTAGGTGGTGAACCCGACGGCCAGGATGTTGATGGCGATGCCGGAGATGATGTGGTCGACGCCGAAGGTGACGGTGGCGATCGCGTGCAGCAGACCGCCGGCCATGCCGCCGAGCACACCGGCCAGGACACCGATCCAGGGATCGGTCTGCCAGCCTGCCCAGGCACCGAAGAAGGTGCCGAGGATCATCATGCCCTCAAGGCCGATGTTGACCACGCCCGCGCGCTCGGCCCACAGACCGCCGAGACCGGCCATGCCGATGGGCACGGCCATGGCCAGGGCGGCGCTGATCTGGCCGGCCGAGGTGATGTCCTGTGCGCCGGTGATGGCGCGCACCGCGGACAGGGCGAGCAGCCCGCCAGCGATGATCAGCAGGATGACCGGGAAGGAGAGGCGGGTACGCCCTCCCTTGCCGCCACTCACCTTGGGTGCCGTGGGCGGCGGGGTGGAAGTCGCCGTGACGGTCACGCCGACACCTCCTGCTTCTCGGAGTTACGGGCCTGGGCGGCGAGTTTGGCGCCGACCTGCCGCTGCTGGCGCTTCAGGCCGTAGCGGCGCACCACTTCGTACGCGATGACGACACAGAGGACGATGACGCCCTGAATGACGCCGACGATCTCCTTGTCGTAGCCCTGGAACTCCAGTTGGCCGCTGCCGCGCTCTAGGAAGGCCCAGAGCAGTGCACCGAGCGCGATGCCCACCGGGTTGTTGCGGCCGAGGAGCGCGATGGCGATGCCGGTGAAGCCGATGCCGACCGGGAAGTCGCCGCCGTACTCGTAGGAGTCGTTCAGAAGGGTCGGCATGCCGATCAGACCGGCCATGGCGCCGGAGAACAGCATGGAGGTGACGATCATCTTCTTGACGTTCACACCGCTGGCCTCGGCCGCGCTGCCGGACTGGCCGACCGTGCGCAGGTCGAAACCGAAGCGGGTGCGGGCGAGCGTGAACCAGAACGCGATGCCCGCGATGATCGCGACGACGATGAAGCCCCAGACGGGTGCCGGTTCGGTCGGGAACTCGAAGAAGTGCGACGACTCGGGGAGCGGCTTGGTGGAGATCTTCGTCCCCGCCTCGTCGAGCTGTCCGAGTCGTCCCACCTGGAGGAGGTAGCCGATGACCGCTGTGGCGATGGCGTTCAGCATGATCGTGGAGACGACCTCGCTGACCCCTCGGGTGACCTTGAGGACACCGGCGATACCGGCCCACATGGCGCCGACGATCATCGCGCAGAGAATGATCAGCGGGATCTGGACGATGCCGGGGAGCGTGAGGGCACCGCCGAGGGCCGCGGCGAAGAAGGCCGCGAGGCGGTACTGACCGTCCACACCGATGTTGAACAGGTTCATCCGGAAGCCGATGGCCACCGCGAGTCCGGCCAGGTAGTACGTGGTGCCCTTGTTCAGGATGTAGACCTGGCTGTCCGACTTGGAACCGTAGTCGAACATGATCCGGAAGGCGTTGAACGGCTCCTTGCCGGTGGCGGCCAGCACCACGGCCGTCACCAGGAACGCGACCACGATGGCCAGGACGGGGGCCGCGAGCCCCAGGAGCACGCGCTCCTTGTCGAACTTCTTCATCGGTCCTCTCCCCCGTCGGTGTTGCCGTCTGTGCCGCTGTCGGGGCGGGGAGCGCGAGTGTCGGCAGTGTCTGTAGCGTCCGCAGTGTCCGCAGTGTCCGCAGAGTCGGCGGTGCGCTCGGGGGAGGCACTGCCGGATGGCGCGGAAGCGTCGGTGGACGTGTCTGTGTCTGTGCCTGTGTCGGCAGAAGGCTCGTCGGCGGAAGGCTCGTCTGCGGGGACTTCGAGATGGCCGGTGGCCGCACCCGTCATCGCCGAGCCGAGTTCCTCCGGGGTGATGGTGGCCGGGTCGGCGTCGGCGACCAACCGGCCCCGGTACATCACGCGCAGGGTGTCGGAGAGCCCGATCAGCTCGTCCAGGTCGGCGGAGATCAGCAGCACGGCCAGGCCCTCCCGGCGGGCGGCCCGGATCTGGTCCCAGATCTGCGCCTGTGCGCCGACGTCCACACCGCGGGTGGGGTGCGCGGCGATCAGCAGCTTCGGTGCGTGGCTCATCTCCCGGCCGACGATCAGCTTCTGCTGATTGCCACCGGACAGGGACGCCGCGGTGACCTCGATGCCGGGGGTGCGAACGTCGTACTCGCGCACGATCCGCTCGGTGTCGGCGCGGGCGGCCTTGGGGTCGAGGAAGACGCCCTTGCTGTTGGGCTTCTCGGTGACGTGACCAAGGATGCGGTTCTCCCACAGCGGCGCTTCGAGCAGCAGGCCGTGTCGGTGGCGGTCCTCGGGGATGACCGCCATGCCGTCCTCACGCCGCTTGCGGGTGGGACGGTGCGAGATGTCCGCGGAGTCCAGGTGGAGTGAGCCTCCGTTCAACGTCCGCATGCCCATGATGGCCTCGACCAGCTCGGACTGACCGTTGCCCTCCACTCCGGCGATGCCCAGGACCTCGCCCTTGTGGATGGTGAAGTCGATGCCGTCGAGCAGGGAGCGCACGACGCCGTCGGGGTCGGTGGCCGTCAGCCGGAGGTCTCGGACCTGGAGCATCGGCACATCGGTGACGGTGGACTCACGGGTCTCGGGCGAGGGCAGTTCGCTGCCCACCATCAGCTCGGCGAGCTGCTTGGTGGTGGTGTTGGCCGGGTCGGCGGTACCGACCGTGGTGCCGCGTCGAATGACCGTGATCTCGTCGGCGACCGACAGCACCTCGCCGAGCTTGTGCGAGATGAAGATGACGGTCAGACCCTCGGCCTTGAGTTCGCGCAGGTTGTCGAAGAGTGCGTCGACCTCCTGCGGCACGAGGACCGCGGTCGGCTCGTCGAGGATGAGGGTGCGGGCACCGCGGTAGAGGACCTTGAGGATCTCCACGCGCTGACGGTCGGCGACTCCGAGGTCCTCGACATAGACGTCGGGGCGGACGTTCAGACCGTACGCGTCGGAGATCTCCCTGATCTTGGCGCGGGCCTTGTCGCCGATCCCGTACAGCTTCTCCGAGCCGAGGACGACGTTCTCCAGGACGGTGAGGTAGTCGGCGAGCATGAAGTGCTGGTGCACCATGCCGATGCCTCGGGCGATGGCGTCGCCGGGGTTGGAGAACGTGACCTGTTCGCCGTCGACCTCAATGGTTCCCTCGTCCGGCTTCTGCATGCCGTAGAGGATCTTCATCAGGGTGGACTTGCCCGCGCCGTTCTCGCCGATGAGGGCGTGGACGGTGCCGCGGCGCACGGTGATGTCGATGTCGTGGTTGGCCACGACGCCGGGGAATCGTTTGGTGATGCCGCGGAGCTCTACGGCATGGGAACTGCTGGACGCGTTGATGGCGCACTCTCCCTGGGCAGGAGCGGAGGAGGAGCAGAGGCGGGCCGGTAGCGGGGGCTGCCGGTGGTGCTGGGTGTTGCCTGGTGTGTTGCCTGATGCGTGGTGGCGAAAACTACCGTGCACAGGGGAGAGCTACGCGCGTAGCGCCAGCAACTTGTTGAGGCGATGGACGCACGACGTACATCGGGGCCCGCGAGAGCGGCACGGCCACTCTCGCGAGCCCCGGTGAACGGACCGGTCAGGTCGTGGTCTTGACCTTGATCTGGCCGTCGATGATCTTCTTCTTCGCCTCGTCCAGCTTGGGCTGGATGTCCTTGAGGTGGTCACCGGTGGTGGTGAGGCTGACACCGTTCTCGGCGAGCGAGTAGGTGTGGACGCCGGTCAGGGGCTTGCCGTCCTTGACCGACTTGGCCAGCTCGAAGACGCCCGTGTCGACGTTCTTCACGACCGAGGTCAGGATCGAGGCCGCGTACTTGGAGAGCGCCGGGTCCTTGGCCTGGTCCGAGTCGACGCCGATGCCCCAGGTGCCGGGCTTGGCGGCGACGGCCGCGATGGCGCCCGCGCCGGAGCCGCCCGCCGCCGTGTAGATGACGTCGATGTTCTTGTCGAGCATGCCCTGCGCGGCGGCCTTGCCCTTGTCCGGGCTGGTGAAGCCGGAGGTGTCCGTACCAGTGGAGAGGTACTGGATCTGGACGGTCGCCTTCGGGTTCGTCTCCAGGACGCCCTGCTCGAAGCCGGCGGCGAACTTCTTGATCAGCGGGAGGTCGACGCCTCCGATGAAGCCGATCTTGCCGTCCTTGGACTTCAGCGCGGCGGCCACACCGGCGAGGTACGAGCCCTGCTCCTCGGTGAAGACGATGCTGTCGACGTTCTTCGCGTCCGAGACGGAGTCGACCAGGCCGAACGTGGTGTCCGGGTAATCCTTGGCGATCTTGTCGACCGCGCTCTTGTAGAGGAAGCCCACGGCGAGGACCGGGTTGTAGCCGTCCTTCGCGAGCGAGGCGAGACGGGTCTCGCGGTCGGCCGGGGTCTCGCTGGTGCGGGCGGTGAGTTCCTTGGTCTCCGCACCGAGTTCGGCCTTGGCCTTGTCCAGACCACGCGCGGCGGAGTCGTTGAAGGAGTTGTCGCCACGGCCGCCGACGTCGTAGGCCATGCCGATCTTCAGCTTGCCGCTGTCGTCCGAGCTGCCGCCGTCAGTCGACGATTCGCCACACGCAGTGGCGGTAAATGCCATGGCCGCGGCTGCGATGGACGCGACCGCGATCTTCGATACCTGGCGCAAGAGGAGGGTCCCTTCGAGGCTGACCGAAAGCGCCTCTTCCGGCGCTGGTTTCGCGGCGATCGTAACGCGCGTAGATGTCAGTTAAAACCACGTTCATGAGTCGTTATCGGATCGTCGCAAGAGGGCGTCGGGCGGGGAGTCGACGGGAAGCGAGGAGCCCGCCCGGGCCGCCGGGTGCCTTGATCTTGACCCCGGGGAGGTGGTGGGCGAACCGGATCAAAGGGGGCAGGGGGTCGAGAGGGCCAACACTACGGAGAGTCAGGGGCATCAGCAGAGCCCCCAGAGCCTCACGAAACCCAACGGTCTGGGTCGCACGGACAAACGCGAGCGGTCTCGGGGCGCGCGGCCACATGCCGGCAACCTCAGCCGCACCGACGAACGTCTGGGCCACACGGACGAAAAGGCGGTGGGCACCCGCACCCGGGTGGCCACCGCCTCGGCACTCCGCCCGCACTCCCATGCCGTCAGGCGTGCAGGGCCTCAGGTCGTACAGAGTCGAGTAGTTCCGCGTCGAGGAGCACGGCCGCGGTGAAGAGCTCCACACCGACCTGGATGGCGTCCTCGTCGGCGTCGAAATCACCGCGGTGGAGGTCCCGCTTGGTGGTGTCGCCTGGGGTGCGCACTCCGAGCCTGGCCATCGCACCCGGCACGTGCTCCAGGTACCAGGAGAAGTCCTCGCCCCCCAGGCTCTGCTCGGTGTCCTCGACGGCGTGCAGCCCGCGGCGGGCGGTCTGGGCCGCCCGGAGGAGCTCGGTGACGTCCGGGTCGTTGACCACGGGCGGAACCCCGCGGATGTAGTTGATCTGCGACTTGGCGCCGTGCAGGGTCGCGATCTCGTCGATGGCCGCGTGGACGAGGTCGGGGGCGGCCCGCCACCCCGGGAGGTCGAGGCAGCGAACGGTGCCGGAGAGTTCGGCGTGCTGGGGGATGACGTTGCAGGCGTGGCCCGCCTCGATGCGGCCCCAGGTGACGGCGAGCCCGGAGCGTGCGTCCACCCGGCGGGAGAGCACCGCAGGGACTTCGGTGGCGACCTTGGCCGCCGCCGTCACCAGATCCGTAGTGAGGTGGGGTCGGGCGGTGTGTCCACCGGGGCCGTCGAGGGTGACTTCGAGCCGGTCGCAGGCCGAGGTGATGGGTCCGGGGCGCAGCCCGATGACACCGGTGTCGACCTTGGGGTCGCAGTGCAGGCAGATGATCTTGCCGACGCCGTCCATGACACCTGATTCGATGGCGTCGGGGGCGCCACCGGGCAGTACCTCTTCGGCGGGCTGGAAGATCAGTCGCACCGGTTGCGGCAGGAGCCCTCGGCGATCCAGCTCCGCGAGTACGAGCCCGGCGCCGAGCACCACGGCGGTGTGGACGTCGTGTCCGCAGGCGTGGGCCCGGTCGGGAACGGTGGAGCGGTACGGAACGCCGGTCTTGGTGTCCGGGATGGGCAGCGCGTCGATGTCCGCGCGGAGGGCGAAGAGGGGGCGTGAGCCGTCCGAGACGCCGATGTCACACATGAGTCCGGTGCCGATGGACAGGACGCGCGGTTCCAGTCCGGCGCTCTCCAGTCGGGCCTTGAGCGCCGCGGTGGTGCGGAACTCCTGGTTGCCCAGTTCGGGGTGCATATGGAGATCCCGACGGAAGGCGATCAGCTCAGCACGGAGTTCCGGGGACAGGATGCCGGGCAGTGCGCCGCTCCCGGGCAGGTCTGCTGCGGACTCACGGGACATCAGTTGGTTCACCTGTTGAAGGGTAAGCCCAGGCAAGGCCCAACTGGCCACTGATCAACAAAAGTTCAATCCGTTAGGGGAAGGAAAAACGACCCCTAGCGGCATGAATACCCGGGCGTGTGGGTAAACTCACGGCTCTTTATCGACGGTACCGCAACCCATCGCTGCCGGCCTTCGGGAAGCCCTCCCGCCACCGCGCGGAGGGGGCCGAACAGCCCGCGCCCGAACGACCGGGGACAGAGCCCGGGGACTGAGCCCGGGGACTGAGCCCGGCGGCGACGGCCGCTACCGCGCCCCGCACGGCTCGCTCACCCGGTCACCGGCGTCGAATCGAGCGTCCGGGAAGGCATCGGGGCCCTACGAATGCACCAAAGGGTCCAAGGTCCCTGTGCCTGTGATGCGCACCGGGTCCACCCTTGTGATCAGATCATGTGTTCACAGGCGAATGTTTTGATATGTCGGAAAGGCCAGCCATGAGGCACCGCAGGGTCACCGACCTGATGACGCCCACCGCCGTGAGCGTCCAGCGGGGAACCGGGTTCAAGGAGATCGCCCGCCTCCTCGACGAGTACGGGATCACCGCCGTACCCGTCGTCGACGAGGACGAACGACCGGTCGGTGTGGTCTCAGAGGCCGATCTGCTGCGCCGACAGACCTCGCAGACGACCGGGAACACGGCCGAGTCGCTGATGTCCAGCCCCGCCGTCGTCGCCCAGCCGCACTGGAGCGCGATCCGGGCAGCCCGGGTGATGGAACAGCACCGCATCAAGCGGCTGCCCGTGGTGGACGGGGACGGCCGGCTGACGGGGGTGATCAGCCGTAGCGATCTGCTCCAGCTCTTCCTGCGCCGCGACCGGTCCATCCAGGAGGAGATCTTGGAGGACGTCCTCACCCAGACACTCGGACTGTCCCCCTCGGCCCTGACGGTGGATGTCACCGACGGGGTCGTCACCCTCAGTGGAGCGGTGGAGCGGAGCAGCCTGATCCCGGTGACCGTACGGCTCTGCGAGAGCGTGGACGGCGTGGTGGACGTGGTGAACCGACTGGTCTACGAGGTCGATGACACCGGTGGAACGGCATGGGAGCCGGTGGCGGGGGCGGCGCCCCACACGATGGGGACGAGTGCCGAGGCGGCGGCGGGCGGGGGGTGGGAGCGATGACCCACCATGTGGCCGTCGGAGTGGATGGCAGCCCTGAGGGCTTCGCCGCGGCCGAGTGGGCGGCGACGGAGGCCCTGCTGCGCGATGTGCCCCTGCGGCTGGTGCACGTGGCGGACAAACCGCTCACCCTGGTCGTGGCGGCGCTCGCGATCGCAGCGAGCGACGACAGCGCGGCTGGGGACGCCCTCCTCCAGGAGGCCGCAGCGAACCTGCGGGCACGGCACCCGGCGCTGGAGGTCACCACCCGCAAACGCTCGGGCCGGACCCCCGCCGCCCTGGCGTCGGAGGGCGACGAGGCCGGTCTGCTGGTGCTGGGTTCACGCGGGCTGGGCTCGGTGTCGGGTTTCCTCGTTGGCTCGGTCGGAACGGCGACGGTGGGGGCGACCACCCGTCCGGTGGTCCTCGTGCGCAGCGCCGACGGGGGCACCGCCGACGCGGTGAACGGGGGTACTCCTGCCCCGGGCGAGGCGGTGGAAGGACACACCGGGACGGCAGCCGATTCGGGCCAGCCCCTGGGCGAGGTGGTGGTCGCCGTGGACGTCCACGACCCCGTGGACGCACCGTTGGCCTTCGCCTTCGAGGAGGCCGCGCGCCGCGGTTGCAAGCTCCGCGCCGTGCACGGCTGGCGTCCACCCTTCGTCCATGGGCTGGCCTTCGACGCGGCGACCCGGCTGGAGGTCGAGCGGGAGTTCACCCGTACCCTGCGCGATCTGCTGCTCCCGTGGCGGCAGCGATATCCGTCGGTGAAGGTGGTCGAGGAGGCACATGCCGGTTCCGCCGCCCGTGCCGTGCTCGGCGCCACGGGAGATGCGGCCCTGGTGGTCGTGGGACGACGGGCCCGGCGGTCTCCGCTGGGCGGCCACATCGGCCCGGTCGCCCATGCGGTGATGCACCATGCCACCGCCCCGGTGGCGATCATCGCGCACGGTTGAGGACCCATCGAGAAGAAAGGTTTCACCGCAGACCACGGAGGGTGCGGCACCCCTAGCGAAGAAACGATTCTTCACCGCTGTCGCCCAGCAGGGCACCACCCACTCCGGGGATCGCACCCGGACCGCACGCGCAGAACCGCTCACCCCGAGGAGGACCCGTGCCCGCACGACCACTCGACCCGGCCACGGTGACGGCCGTCGTCCAGGACGCGGCAGCCGCCCCTTCACTGCACAACGCCCAGCCCTGGAAGTTCCGGCTGCTGCGCGAGCGCAGCGTCCTCCAGGTGCGGGTCGACCCCACCAGGGCACTGCCCGCCGAGGACCCCGCGAACCGGGCCCTCCACCTGGGCTGCGGAGCCGCCCTCTTCAACCTGCGGGTCGCGGCGGCCCATCAGGGTTGGGAACCCGTCACCGCACTGCTCCCCGACGGCTCGGACCCGGCGCTGCTCGCCGAGGTGCGACTCGATCAACCGGTCCGCGCCGATGACGATCTGGCCCCGCTCCACCCCGCCATCAGCCTTCGCCACACCAGCCGCCACCCCTTCACCCACGAGGCTGTTCCGGTCGAGGTGCTGGACGGCCTCAGCGCCGCCGCACTGCTGGAGGGGTGCCGTCTGGTCTTCCCCGACGACTGGCACGTACAGACGGTGCTGGACCTGGTGCACGAGGCAGAGGAGCGCGCGGTGCTGGACCCCGAGGCTCGGGCGGAGTTGGCCTCGTGGACCAGGACCGAGGTGCGGACCGAAGCCGGAGACGGCGCTCCCCAGCCGGGCGACGGCATTCCCGTGAGCGCCTTCGGGCCCCGGCCGCGCGGGACCACCGGCCCGATGCGGGACTTCGCCCAGGGCCGGCCGATCCCCGGCCGGGAGTCGGTGGAGTTCGAGCACTATCCGCGGCTGGGGCTGCTCGGGACCGCCGAGGACCGGCCGGTGGACTGGCTGCGGGCGGGCCAGGCGCTGGAGCGCGTACTACTCCAAGCCACCCTCGACGGGCTGTCCACCTCGTTGACCTCGCAGGCCCTGGAGTGGCCTGAGTTGCGGTGGGCGGTACGGGAGCCGGGTGCGGCATCGGGCGGTCAGATCCAGATGGTGATCAGGTTGGGGTACGGCCCCCACGGCACGGCGACCCCCCGAAGGTCCGTGGACGACATGCTGGAGATCCGCTGAGCGCTCGACAGCACCGCACGATCCGAACGCGGTCGGCGGTGGCCCGGCTCCGCGCCGCGGGGCGTGCGATGCCGAGCACCCGGTCGTGAGCGTCGAGCCCGCTACGGGCGGCAGGCCGGGCGGACCGGGCGCCCTATCCGGCGGCCGGTGACCAGCCGGTGTCGGGCACCGAGGGCTGTGCCGGCGGTGCGGCGCCCATCGCCTCCAGATCGCGGTCCGCCACCCGCATCAGTTGCCCGGACAGGTCCCGCATCGCCCGCGCAGCCGCCAGTTCGTCCCCGATCTTCGGGATGTCGGCGTCGGCCGGGCTGCAACGGGCCGTACCGCGTCCGGTCAGCCGCCCCGAACCGGTCTCCAGCATCGCGCGGGCTCTGGTCGTGCCGTCCTCTTCCGACAGAACGAGATCGACTTTCCACTCCAGGGTCCGTGTCATGGCACACCTCCTCGACCGCGCCCGGCCCTGGTCAGCCGCCGGGGCGCGTTCCTGCCTTCAGGATCGCACCCGGGCCCGATTCAGGTGCTGCTGAGCGAGAGCTTCACGGCGAAGCCGAGGAACAGGGCGCCCGCCGCCGATGTGGCCCCCGCGGACAGTGCCCTGCGGCGCCGGAAGGCTGCGGCGAGATGGGTGCCGGTGAAGATCAGCAGGGTCAGATAGAGGAAGGACGCCAGTTGCGCGAAGGCTCCGAGGACCACGAACGACAGCGCGGGATAGGCGTAAGCGGGATCGACGAACTGTACGAAGAAGGCGATGAAGAAGAGGATCGCCTTGGGGTTGAGGAGGCTGATCACCAGGGCCCTGCGGAAGGGGCGTTCGACGCTCGCGCCGTCCTCTGCGCCCTGCTGGGACATGGTCGCCTCGGGCAACTCGCGCCGCGCCCGCCACATCGACCAGGCCGCCCGCAGCAGCCCGATCGCCAGCCAGGTCAGATATCCGGCACCGGCGAACTTCACGATGCCGAAGAGGACGGCGTTCGCCTGGAGCAGGGAGGCGACACCCGCAGCGGAGAGCACCATCAGCACGGCGTCGCCGCACCAGACGCCGGCTGCGGCGGTGTATCCCGTACGCACGCCGCGTCGGGCCGCGACCGAGAGCACATAGAGCGAGTTCGGGCCTGGCAGGAGGACGATCAGTATGAGACCCGTCAAGTAGGTCGGAAGATCGGTGACACCCAGCATGAAGCGGAGTTTCGCACAGAGTTGCGATGGTTCATCAGTGTGTTTCCGGTCACGCCCCGAGATGCCGGGACGGTCGGACTTCATTACCGGCGTCAGAACGCGTCCGCCGGCACATAGGCACCCCAGACATCACGGAGTGCGTGGCACACCTCGCCCACGGTGGCCCGCGCCCGCAGAGCCTCCTTCATCGGAGGCAGGACGTTGTCGGTGCCCGCAGCCACCTGTCTGAGCGCGTCCAGCGCGGCCGTGACAGCGGATCCGTCGCGTTCTTCCCTCAGCCGCGCCAGCCGCTCGATCTGGCGCGCCTCGATGAGCGGGTCGACGCGCAGCGGCTCATAGGGCTCCTCGGCATCCAGGGTGAAGCGGTTGACTCCCACGACGACCCGTTCGCCACTGTCCGTCTCCCGGGCGATGCGGTACGCGCTCCGCTCGATCTCCCCCTTCTGGAATCCCCGCTCGATCGCGCCGACCGCACCACCGAGGTCTTCGATCCGTCCCATCAGTGCCAGGGCGGCTTCCTCCACCTCGTCCGTCAGCTTCTCCACGGCGTACGAACCGGCGAAGGGGTCCACGGTCGCGGTCACATCGGTCTCGTACGCGAGGACCTGTTGGGTGCGCAGGGCCAGCCGGGCCGACTTGTCCGTCGGCAGGGCGATCGCCTCGTCGAAGGAGTTGGTGTGGAGCGACTGGGTGCCACCGAGGACCGCGGCGAGGCCCTGTACCGCGACCCGTACCAGATTCACTTCGGGCTGCTGGGCGGTCAGCTGTACGCCGGCGGTCTGGGTGTGGAAGCGCAGCATCATCGACTTGGGGTTACGCGCCCCGAACTCCTCCCGCATCACCCTGGCCCAGATCCTGCGGGCCGCGCGGAACTTGGCCACTTCTTCGAGGAGGGTGGTCCGTGCGACGAAGAAGAAGGAGAGCCGAGGGCCGAAGTCGTCCACGTCCATGCCCGCGGCCAGGGCCGTGCGCACGTACGCGATGCCATTGGCGAGGGTGAACGCGATCTCCTGTACGGGTGAGGCGCCGGCCTCCGCCATGTGGTAGCCGGAGATGGAGATGGTGTTCCAGCGCGGGATCTCGGTCCGGCAGTGGCGGAAGATATCGGCGACCAGCCGGAGGGACGGCTGTGGGGGAAAGATGTACGTGCCCCGGGCGATGTACTCCTTGAGCACGTCGTTCTGGATCGTGCCGGTGAGCCGATCGGCCGGGATGCCCCGCTCCTCGCCGACGAGTTGGTAGAGCAGGAGCAGCAGTGCGGCGGGGGCGTTGATGGTCATCGAGGTGGAGACCCGATCCAGGGGGATCCCGTCGAAGAGTGCCCGCACGTCGTCGATGGAGTCGACGGCGACCCCGACCTTGCCCACCTCGCCGTGGGCGATCTCCGCATCGGAGTCGTGGCCCATCTGGGTGGGCAGATCGAAGGCGACGGACAGACCGGTGGTTCCGTGCGCGATGAGCTGCCGGTAGCGGGCGTTGGACTCAGCGGCCGTGCCGAAGCCTGCGTACTGGCGCATCGTCCAGGGCCGGCCGGTGTACATGGAGGGGTAGACACCGCGGGTGTAGGGGTACGCACCGGGTTCGCCCAGGCGCTCGGCGGGATCCCACCCGCTGAGCGCGTCCGGTCCGTAGACCGGATCGATGGGCAGTCCCGATTCGGAGTGGTGGGCCATGGCTGTGCCTCTCCCCGGAATCGAACTCGTCATCACAGCTCTTCCCGCATCGCACGGGGTTCTGCAACCGAACCGGACGGGAATCCATCTCCTGGGGCAGAGTCTCCATTTCCGGGTTTCTAGAGACTCTGCGGGATGGATCATCGTCTTTGGTTCACGGGGGGACACAAAGGATGAAGAGGTTTCGAGGATTCGATGTCCGGGGTCGGCACACCACCATCGTCGTTCGGCGGAGCCTGGCCGCGGTGGCGGTTCTCGCGCTGACCGCGGGCTGTTCGGCGCAGGCGGCCGTCACTCCTTCGGTGCGTACGGATGACAGACCGCGGGAATCGGCGGCGCCCGATGGGACCCCGACCCCGACCCCGAGCGCGACGCAGTCGAGTCCGCCGACCGTCGATGCACGGCCTGAGCCGAGCGAGGAGCAGAGTGCCAGCCCGGCCGAGGTGCTGATGTCGGAGGGCGCCCAGGGCGGTCGGGTACGGGAGCTACAGGCCCGCCTCGCCCAGATCGGCTGGTTCGACGATGCGCCGACCGGGGTCTACGGACGGATCACGGTCGCCGCGGTGAAGGGGTTCCAGGCCAAGCGCGGACTGCCCGCCGACGGGGCGACGGACACGATCACCTGGCAGCGACTGCTGGGGATGACGACCGAGCCGACGCGCGGCGAACTCGACGGCAAGGCGGTCAACAAGCCGGCCACCAAGCTCGATCCGCGCTGTCTCAACGGGCGGGTGATGTGCGTCAGCAAGACCACGCGCACCCTGTCCTGGGTGGTCGACGGCACGGTGCGCTCGACGATGGACGTGCGCTTCGGCTCCCAGTACACCCCCACCCGCGAGGGCTCCTTCAGCGTCTTCCTGAAGTCGAAGGACCATGTGTCCACGCTCTACGACACCCCCATGCCGTTCGCCATGTTCTTCAGCGGCGGCCAGGCGGTGCACTACTCGTCGGACTTCGCTGCCCGCGGCTACAACGGCGCTTCGCACGGCTGTGTGAACGTGCGCGACCGGCAGGCCGTCGCGGCTCTGTACGCGCAGGTGCGCAACGGCGACAAGGTCGTCATCCACTGGTGAGGGCTGCTCGCTCGCGGGGCTGCGAGAGATGGTCGAGAAGGGCGCGGGCGGGACCGGGGGAACGTGTCCCGCCCGCGCCTTATGCGCCCAGCCGTAGGTACGGGGGGAACCCCGGCTTCTGGCGCCGCCGATGACCAGTCGGCTCACTTACTACTGCGCCGTAGGCTCCAGAAACGTCACACCTGACCGTACGGTCGCAAAGAATCGCTGGTCACACGCGTGATGCGAAGTGCTCGGCCAGTACCTCAGCGCTGCGGCCGGTACATCCGTACAACGGGGTCGGCACTTTCCGGGCCCGGGCCCGCGGCACGAATACTCCGGCCGTTCTGCGAACCGCTCGCATGCTGCTTCGGCTTGCCGTTGACCTTGCTGGTGTCTCTCGGGTGACTCTTGTCGGGCCGGCCGTACGGGCGGTCGACGGCGGTCGCGCCGGCGCCCGTCGCAGAGCCGCTGGTGTGCGAGCCGTTGGTGTTCGGCCCGCCCTGGATCCCCTGGCCGCCCGGCGCTCCTTGGTTGCTCTGGCCGCTGCCGCCGTTCTGACCGTTCTGGCTGCTCTGACCGTTCTGGCTGCTCTGATCGCTCTGGCCGTGGGAACCGTTCTGGCCACTGCCCGAGGCACCATTGAGGACGTCGGCGCAGAACTGGTCCACCGTGACGCCGTGCTTCTGCGCGGCCTTCTCCAGCCGCTTCTGCCGCTTGCGGTCGATCGTGCCCGCCCGGTGATCACGGCAGGCGGCCTCCAGCTTGCGCTGTTTGCCGCTCTTCGCCGGAGGCTCCTCGGTCACCGTCACGCCCGGTGTCCCGGGCGGTGGTTCGGCCGGTTCGGTAGTGGCCCCCGGTACGGAGGGCTCGGTGGTGGTCCTCTCCTCGTGTGGCCGGACCCTCGGGGGCGCAGCGCCCCCCTCGGTGGCGTGCGGGGTCGGTTGCCCGCCCCGGGCCCGCGGCGGCTCCTCCCCCGGAGGTGCTCCGGTGGGCGCGACCGACACCGAGGTCGCGGGCGTCGAGCCCTCGTCGAAGGGCGAGGGCAACAGTCCGGTGGTCGCCCCGACGGCCACCCCGCCGAACGCGAACCCGGCGAGCGCGGCGATCACCCCGTACCGCACGGGCTGCATCAACCGGGCCGCGAGCGAGGGGCGGGGAGCGGGAAGGACCCGTACGATCCCGAAGTCGTGTTCCTGGCCCGCAGTGCTCCGGTCCCGGGCTCGACGGAAGGCGATCAGGGCGGCGGCCTCGCCCGCCAACTCGCCGTCGTCGACACCGGCAGGAACCTCCGGTTGACGCGCGTTGCGCAGCGCTGCGGTCAGTCGTGCGGCCTGTGTGCGAGCGGGTTCGTCGGGGACGTCGACCGGCTCACCGCGGAGCAGTCGCTCCGCCGCTTCCTCGTCGAGCCACTCGTACCGCTCATCGGCCATCACATGTCCTTCTGCGTCCGCAGCCGTGTATGCGTCACACCGGCGGGTGCCGTCGCACCCGGCCGTGGTCCACGCTGCGGAGGCACGCCGTTGAGATCCGCACCGCACTCCGCGGGGTCGGCAACCGGCTGCCCATCGGCGTCCGTGGCACCACCCGGACCGTTGGCACCGTACGCGCTGGTGGCCCTTTCCCGGTAATCGGCCTCCTGTGCGGTGAAGTCGGGCGGACCTTCGGTGAACTCGGCTTCCTCCAGGCTGTCGGCGCCCAGGAGTTCGGCGAGCCGCTTGAGCCCGCGGTGGGCGGCGGTGCGCACGGCTCCGGGCCGCTTCCCGAGGGTCTGGGCGGCGCTCTTCGCGTCGAGCCCCACCACCACCCGCAGTACGACGGCTTCCGCCTGATCCTGTGGGAGTTGGGCGATCAGCGCCAGGGTGCTTCCGGTGGAGAGTGCCTCCATGGCCTCGTCCGCGGTGTCGGAATCCGCCGGTCGACCGGTGAGTTCGCTCTCGTCGCCTCCGACCGCGGGGCGGCGACCGCGCATGCGGACGTGGTCGAGGGCCCGGTTGCGGGCGATCCTGGCGGCCCAGCCCCGGAATCTGTCCGCGTCACCGTTGAACCGGTCGAGATCGCGGGCGATCTGCAACCACGTCTCGGACGCCACGTCCTCGGCATCGTGCTCCCCGACGAGTGTTCGTACATAGCCGAGCAGCCGCGGATGCACGGCGCGGTACACAGTGCGGAAGGCGCACTCGTCCCCGTCCTGCGCCGCGAGCACTGCGGCGGTCAGCTCCGCGTCGTCCCCCAGCACTACCTCTACCTGTACCTGTTCAGATTCGCAGCTGGTCATCACTGCCCGCGTCCCCTGTACGCGAGTGAGCACGCTACGGCTTGCCCAGGGGCCACGTCCATGGCTTGTACAACTTGCAACAATATGCCGACTCGCCCGACACGAAAGGGTGTGTGACAGAAATCGCCTGCTTGACGCTGAATGGAGTACGGGGGCGCTTTGCGGCCCCGATGGACGGCGACCGGGGCCTCTCCTGTGGGGGGTGGCGGCCCCGGTCGTCGTTACTAATTCTGCGGCCCTGACCTGCGGCTTTACTGGTCCCACGGGGGTGGCATGACCAGCAGCGTGACCAGCGCGTCAGGCGACTCACGTGACCTCCCCCAGGCCGATGCGCCGGGCCGTTCCTGACGCCAGTTTTCGGGCACCTGCGACGCGGGGCTTGCCATACTGGGCCATCGTGTATCCGGGTGAGTGGTGCCTCACATTTGCCGATACTTCCACCGGGTTCTCCCCGGCGTCCAGGTCGTTGGTCACCTTGCTGTGTCTCCAGTCGTGAACACGGAACCGCTCCGGCAGGCCCAGCCTCTTCCGAACCGTCCGCCACCGGGCGCTCACCTGGCCGGCGTCCTGCGGATCGCCGGGTCTCAGGCCGCCCTTGCGGGGCATGTACCCGTCGCGGGCGAAGACAAGGCCGTGGTCGGTCCAGAGCGGGCCAACCTTCTCCTTCCACATCTCCTGACGCTCGCGCTGAACCTTCAGCACACTCATCAGGGCTTGATCAACGTAGATGATCGCGTTGTCGTCGCCATCCTTGGTCAGGCGGCGCAAGACGCTCTGGTTGCCGACTTCGACGACGACCCACTCCAGCTCTATCGCGCACTCGTCCCAATGGACGAGGTCCCACATCATCCCCAGAGCCTCGCTACGCCGGACGCCGGTCGCGGTGTAGACGGTCCACAGCGGCGCGTCGCGCGTGCAGCCGTGCAGGGGGCCGCACCCCCGCCTTCCGCAGGGTGCCCAGATGTCGGTGAGGAAGCGGGAGGTGTCCGCATCGTCGAGCGTCTGGAATTTGCGTCCCTGCGACTTGATCTGCCGAAGCGTGGGCGGGTTGGCCGTGGCCGCCGGGTTCGCCGGGATCAACTTCTTTTGGACTGCGGCGTCGAAGGCACCCGAAAGGATGTTGTGAATGTGGCGAACCGACTTTGCCCCCAGGGGCTTTCCCCCGTTCGACGAGCAGGGCGCAGTTTCGAGCATTCGATAAAGGGCATCCAGATCGTCATCGGTAATGTCCCTGAGCTTCTTGGACCCGATGTGCGGCTTGATGTGGAGCCTGATCTTCGGCTCGTAACCGGAGCGAGTGGTGTCCTCAACTCGATGTCCGGCGAACCACTTGTCCAGCCAGTCGCCCAACTTCATGTCGGAGCGAGGTACGACAGCTCCGCTGTCGTGTTCTGCCATCCACTTGTTGAGGGCTCGGCTCGCCTCGGTCTTCGTCGAGTAGTCGCGGCCGATCCAGAAACGAATCTTCTTCCCCTGCACCGGATCGTAGTGGAGGGGCGTCCTCACCCCCCAGGTGTTCGGCCGGCCGCTCCTTATGATCTCGACCGGGGAGCCTCCCAGGCCGTTACCCTTTCTCGCCACCCATGGGCCTCCTTACTCTCGCGCCCGATTGCCTCGGACTGATTTACGCTCGACCGCTGCCTCTCTCTAGGGGCTTTGGCGGTCGAGCCACTCATCCAGGTCTGAAGGTCGGCAGCGAAGGGCATTCCCGACCTTCTTGAACGGGATTCCCCGCCCCTTCCAGTTGCCGTAGACCCAGCTCTTCGGTACTGCCAGGTACCTGGCAACCTCATCGAGCGACATAAGCCCGGAAGGTTCGGCAGTGCTCACGCGGTCTCCCCCCTTCCCTCCTGGAGGAGATGGTGTACGGCTGACCAAGCTTTCGCCGCTGATTCGAGAGCCCGCTTCCGATCCTGCTGAAGCTGACGGACGACGGCCGGAACTCGCGCCGGGTCGTCGACGCCGAGGAGTTCCGCGACCTGGGCAAGGGTCTGCACGGGGCTGGGGTCGGGGTGCCGCCGCACGCGACACTCCTCGCCCGACAAGCCGAGAACCCAGCTCCATCCGTTGTTGATGGCCTGGGGGGTGGGCTTCATGCGACTACTCCTCGGTGACGCCGGTTCTGCTTGGTGAGGTGGAAAAGGCCGTGTTCGCATCCGTAGATGCGGTGTTCGCGGGCGAGTCCTCGGCGGACGCCCAGGCGCTCGGCGTGCCGATCGCGCTTCGCCTGCGCTCTGCCAAGGGCCTTCTCGGCGGCGAAGAGGTCGGCAAAGCCGCGCTTCGGGCTGCACCCGCACGACCGCCACTCGACGGGCTTCATCAGGGGGCTCTCTGTTCTACGCGGGCTGGTACTTGTTACAGGGGCAGGTGGGGATCTGACAGGCGCCCCGGGCCGCCGTGGCGGCGGAGTGAGTGAACGGGGCGTGAGTGCACTGCTCGTTCTGGCAGTAGCCCTTCCACTTCTTGCCCTTGCCGTCGTGGTTGGCGAGCATCACCCCTGGGGAGTGGAGCGGCACCAGGCGGCCCGTGCCGCCGAACGCCATCTTGGAGGCGAAGGAGCGAGCCTCGGCCTCGGAGGCGAAGGGAGCGAAGTTCAGTCCGCGGTGGCCGCTTTCCCAGGTGTGGACCAGGGCGACCCAGTCCCTCATCTGGAGGATCTCGCCGACTTCCTTGATTACAGCCTTCGCCAGGTGGCCGGCGCTCTCGAAGGAGTCGTCCTCCAAGAGCGCCACCACGGCGGCCACCTCCTCCTTGCGGGGGGTGATTCTCACGCAGCCGCCAACGGATCGTCCGACTCCGGCTGCCAACGGGCATCTACGTCAGGTGACAGGTACACGGGTCTTCCTTCTTCAGCCGTCTCTGCTGGGGGTCGCTTTCACGACCCCTTCCTTCTTGTCACAGGTTAACACATCAGTCACAGGTTGACATGCTGGTGAGACTGATCACGGATCGACGGAGGCTTCCGATGTCGCCGCCGTTGATCACAGTGGCGTCGAAGGCCCAGCCCCCGAGTGCGTTCTCGCTGACATGGTCCGACCCGTCGATGAGCAACTGTCCCGGGCGGTGAAGGAGGACAACGAGCCCTCCCCTGCTCTTGATCGCCTCCGCCTCGTTGGGAAACCGCACGTCGGTGACCACAGTCGGCCGGCCCCGCCATGTGTCGAGGTCGCGGAAGAGCGCATCGACCCATACGTCCTGGCCGAGGACTTCCCGCCCTCCCTCGGTGCCGAGGCGCTGGTGGTAGCCGCGCACCTCCGGGTGGACCTGCTTGACCTTCTCCCAGCCGTACGCGTCCACCAGCTCACGCAGGCCGCGTCCGCCGAAGGCGTCATGCCGGTCAATAAGGACCGGGTCGAGGGCGTACAGCATGTCCCGCACTTTGTCCGCGAAGGCTCTCCGTTGCCAGCCGCGCTCGACGAGAACGGAGGCGGCGGTGTCCTTCCCTGAGCGGGCGGCGCCCGCGAAGCCGATGAGAGTGGGGGTGCCTGTGATCACGTTCATGTTCCCTACTTCTGCGTCCTTGCCTGCCGCGGCCGGGGATGGTTGCGGACGGCGAGCTGAGGGGCTCGATCCCCGCGCCGACCGATGATGAGGTCCCGGGAGGTGTATCCGTGCCGTGCCTTGTCTAGCGAGTCCGGCTCGAACAGCTCGGCCGCCTCCGGGAACGCGCCGCTGCGGCGGAGGCCGTCGAACCATTCGAGCGCTTCTTCGGGGCTGCTGAACGGCGGGAGGTGGAGGCGGTACTTCGGGGTGGGCATGGTGGTCCCTTTCGGTGTCAGACTTCGCGGCTGTCGATGAGCCGGTACAGGCCGGGGGCGGTGGCGCGGCCCTCGCACACGTCGCAGTCGCAGTCGTGCAGGCAGGTGCCGCAGGCGGTCTCGTCGCAGAACGGGTCGGGCCCGTGGAAGTCGTGGGCGGGGTCGGGGTCGGGGCAGCCCCAGGTTGAGCAGGAGCGGTCCTTCGACCAGGTCGGGTACACAACGTGCTCGCGCTGGCCAAGGAGTCCGTGCGCCAGCGCCTCATCGGGGCAGTCGAAGCGAGCCCGGCCGGCGCTCTCGCGGGTGACGAAAGCCGCCCGGCATCGGGTGCACTGAAGGCGGCCTTCGGGGCGCTTCCGCAGGTGATGACTCACTTGGCCTTCATTGCGCGGATGATCGAAGCGAAGTCATCAGCGTGCAGGCCGCAGCAGTCAGCCAGCCCGCACCTGCCGTCGTCGGTGTAGTCGAGGACACTCGCGGCCTTCTCAAGAATCGCGTTGCGAAAGTCCTTCATCAGCGTCTGGCGCTCGTCTTCGCTCAGGTGGTCCAGCGCCGCCGCGAGCTTCTCGTGCACGTTCACGATCTCTCTCTTCAGGGTGTAGGGGGTGCGGGGGGTGTCAGGCGGGAGCTGACTAGGAGGCTGCGTCACCGGGAGGGGACGCCTTGCCCGCTGACGGCTCGCGGGGCACCCTCTTCTGCACGGTGACGAGGTCGCACCAGAGGAAGGCGACGATCTCCCTCTCAGGTTCGTCGGTCGCGCTGGGACTGTCGTCAATCAGTGCGACTGCTATCCATCTGTTCCCGGCGCGGCTGATGATCCCGAAAACCTGCTGGAGCGCTGGGTCCCAATCGCAAAAGTCGTACGTGGGGTCGTCGTTCCAACGGTAGTGATAGAGCACCTCGCGCCATCGTCCAGCCAAGAGGGCCACATCGTTGGGCTGGAGGTCTTCGGCACGGATCTGTTCGGTGGTCCAGGTGTCGCGGTTCGGGCTCATGTAAACCTCGCGCTTGTTACAGGTTGACATAGTGGGCGTAGCAGTGCTCAACGGGGATGCCTTCGGCTCGGGCGTGCTGGATGCTGACCTCTGCGCACTCCGCGAAGAAGGCGATGGCCAGCTCTGCGGCGTCATCGGCGGTACCCGCAGTCTCGAAGCGAGGGTTCTTCATGGGGATGAGGGGGGTCTCGTCGCCCACCGCTAGGTGGAGCCTGCCGCCGCACCAGTAGATCCGGCTGCGGCCGGCCAGGTGGTATGGATTCCTCTCGTGAAGCATCACGTCCCCGGCAAGTCCCTGCTCGACGCGGACGCCGAGGAAGGCTCCGGTCGAGAGGGGGACGGTCTGATGAGATTCGCGATGGACGGTGATGGGCGGGCACTCGTAACCCCAGCATTCGCAGACTTGGAACTCACCCCATGTGCCGCCGTACGAGCAGGCGGCGCAGCGGGCCCACTCGCGGGGCTGGAGGGCAATGGCGGTTGATCGGCACTTCGGGCAGCCGAGGTGTGCGGTGGTGTTCATGCGGCCAGCTCCGGGGTGCCGGCGTGGCGCGCGAGGGTTCGCCGGGCTTCGGCGGACGCCCAGGTGTACCCGTAGTACCCCCAGGTGGAGTCGACTTCGGCCCAGGTGGTGAGGGCCCCGCTGCGGCCGTCCGTCCGCTGCCATTCGACGGACTGCTCGATGATGATGCCGAATGCCTCTCCTGCGGCCCATGCCTCGTACTCTTCGCGCTCGGCGTTGAGGTACGCCTCGGGCAAGAGCCCGAGGTCTTGAGCGTCTTCGGGCATCAGGTACCAGAGGGAGACGGCGCCCTGCGGGGGACGGGACTCAACAACGATGGCGCCGTGGAAGATCCGAGCCCAGCGAGTGAATATCTCGACTCCCTTCCACCGGTTCCAGCTCACCCGGCTCCAGCCGTGCGCCAGGGGGCCGCCTTCCTCGTCCACGGGGGCGTAGTGGCCAAGATGGGTGTCGATAGTGATCACGTAGCCCAGGTGGTCGTGGTTCTGCCGCGGGTTCGTGGCGTACTCGTCGGTGACGAGTCGGGCCCGGAGTCGGGCATCGCCAGAGGTGATGATCTCGGTCATGGCGTTCCTCTCGATCAGGGGGTGGGGTAGTGAACGACGCAGTTGTCCCTGCGGCACGGACGGCCGAGGGCGGCGACGTGCTCGCGGTGGGCGTCGTACGCGGCGGTCAGCCAGTCGTCCTCGACGAAGTCGGCGCGTATCCCGGTCCACTTATCGCGGGCCTCGGCGATGTCGCAGACCTCGTGGAACTCGCTGGCACCGTGCTGGCGTATGAGGTCGATCCAGGACTGCCGCGCACGCCGGTACGCGCTGTGGGAGTGGTTGTAGCCGGTGGTCGGGTCGATGTCGTCGATGGCGACGCCGGTCGCCGTACAGATCGCTGTACGGGCGTCGGCCATGGATGTGAGGCGGTCGGCCTCACACACAGCGCAGTCCAGCGGGGCTCGGGCGATGGACATGAGCAGCAGGTTCGGGCGGTGCCGGAAGCCGGACATGATCTCTCTTCGGTCATGCGGCGAGCGCGTGTCCACGCTCGCTGGGCGTGTGGTCATAGATGTCGGCGAGGTACTGACGGAGCCGGTCTTCCCACGGGCGTGAGAGGAGGCTGCCGACAACGACGGCGCCCATGGGCGGAGCGACCACGTCGCCGATCTGCTGGGTACAGCCGGACCGGGAGCCGGTCCACGGGTATCCAGGGCGGAAGCCGACGAGAAGGGCGGCCTCGTCAAGGCTGAACCTGCGTGCCGGGTCGTGCTCCCAGTACCAGCCCCTGATCTTGCTGGTGATGGCGGTGGCGGGCTTGTCCGCCGACCAGCAGTTCCCGCCAGCCGTCTTGCGCTCGCCCCTCGTGTTGACGCGGATGCCTTCGGGCCAGCCAAGGGCGCTGGCCGCGCTGGTGGTGGGGATGTCCGCGACGGGCTTGACGTGGTCAGGGTCGAGGAAGGTGTGCCGGGAGGCGAGCATGAACGCCCGCTTCCGGCGGCTGGCAAGCCCGTAGTCGACGGCGTCGAGGACGTGGAAGTCGGTGGAGAGCCACCCGGCGCAGACGAACTCGTCGCGGATGCCTTCGATGATCTCCTCGGGAAGGGCGCTGGACTGCTCCATGGCGATCCAGCGGAAGTCGTCGCTGGCGACGGAGAGGCCGAGGCCCCAGATGACCACTTCGGCGAGGAGGCCAATGCGAGCGTCGGTCAACTCGACTGCCATACCTCGTACTTCATCGAGCCCATAGATCGGGCCCGACCAGCCTTCAAAGCAGTCGAAGCAGGTGGTCGGGCAGTCTTCGGAGCACTCCTGGTCCTGCCAGACACCGATGGTCGCCTCCCATGCGCAGGTGAGCATGTCGAGGAAAATCTGCTGGTTGTGAGGGTCGAGTCCGGCGCGCTTGCCGGCCGGGGTCCAGCACTGGCACGGGGCAGTGAGCAGGAGTCCGGTAGTCCATCGGAGGGCCGGATGGTGGGGGTCAAGTGTCCGGATGTCCGCGACGATCCGCTGGAACCCGGCGCTGACGGCGGTGGCGGATGCGTCGGCCTTCAGTTCGATGCCGACGATGTCGAGGTCCATCCCAAGCACGTCCCTGATGCCGGTCTCCAGGCCGCCGGGTCCGCTGAAGGGGTACACGACCCGTGGCGGGTCGCCGGGATTCGGGGGGAAGAGCCAGCGCACGGGCCATGGTCCGGCGACGGCTTCGAGCTGCTTGGTGGTCCACTGTTCCGCCAGCCAGGGCGCGTCCGGGCAGGGGGCATTGACAAGGGTGAACATGAAGGGCTTCTCCAGCGCGGCCCGCCCCTCCATGCCTCCAACGCGGGAGGGGCGGGCCACGCGCGGTGTCGATCAGACGGGGTACATGGCAATCTGGACGCGGAGTCTGACAGCGCGAGACTCCGCCTTCACCACGGACTCTCGGGCGATGCTGATGGCGGCCTCGGCCTCACGGAGTTCGTTCTCGATCTCCAGGCGTTCGCTGGTGAGGCGCCATTCGGGGTGGTCGTTCTCGAAGCGCAGGGCGGCTTCTGCGGCAATCTCCGCCAAGCGCTCCCGGGCGGCGGTGTTCCAGCCCAGCTCCTTGCCGTCCCCGTTCGTCATCGACCAGCGCCGGAGGGAGTTGTCCCACTGGAACAGCTCGGGCTCGTCGCTCCGGGCTCGTAGCCAGACCTCTGCCTGGGCGGGAATTCGAGCGAAGGCGATACCGAGCTGGTAGCGGCGCCCGCGGATCTTGAGGGGCTCATCGTCCCGGCCGGACGAGCTGACAGACAGCCGGTGGTTTGTCACGCGCTGCCACTCGTCGCCCCAATGCTCCTTGCCGGACCTCGCAGGGAGGATGTTGATGTAGAGCTTCCCCTCGGGGAACTCGTACACGGCTTCGTACTCGGGGTCAGTCATGGGCGGGTCCTCGGTGTGGCGCTAGGGCAGGGCGCAGGCCGACGTGTAGCGACGCGGACAGTTCGGCGACGAGGCGCCTGTAGTGACCCAGGGCTTCTTGGGCCTTGGCCCAGTCCCCCGTGTCCCAGCGGGCGATGTCGTCCAGCGCGGCCAGGCAGGCATCTGGGTTGAGGTACTGCTGAAGCAGCATGGAATCGGACACGTCCCAGGTCGTGTCGGGGTTTTGGTAGAGGTCGCTGATGGCCGTCGTTCGCCTGCACTCGGTGCATTGGACTAGGCCGCCGGGGCGTACCAAGTACCCTCCGAGGTCACAGTCTCGGCAGGTCATCTCGCTCATGGGTATCCTTTCGGGCAGCCCTCGTCCTTCCCTCCTCCAACGGGAGGGACGAGGGCGTGTCGGTTTCAGGGGAAGAGCAGCCGGTGAAGCTCGCCGACTGTCGGCGTTTCGGCATCGGCATCGGCATCGACATCGACATCGACGGAACGTTCCTGCGACTCGGTTTCCGGCTCGACGAACCATGACGACGGCCAGATGCCGGAGGGGAGGGCGAGGATCAGCGCCTCAGCCGCGTCGGCAACATTCAGCCCCGCCGCGTGCTCGTCCGCCCAGGACCAGGACTGCCCTTCTTCGGGCTCCTGGCGCATGGCCTTGATGGTCTCGTCCAGCTCGTTGACGAGATGCTTGATCTGTTCGGTCACGGGGATCGCCGGGCGCATCAGTAGACGTTGGCGATCTCGATGACTTCCTGGGACTGGATCTCCTCGAAAGCCGGGACGATGTCATGCCATGTGCTCGGGTTGTCGTTGAGCCAGTCGCGGAGGCCGTCTTCGTCGAAGACCTCGCCTTCCTCGGTGAGGAAGTCCTCGGGCACTGCGACGGTGATCTCGATCTCGCCGTGTGTGACGATCTCGACCGGGAACTTGACAGTCTTCTTCACAGGGATTCCCTCCAGATGGATGCGGGTGCGGCAAGGGGTGCAGGTCAGGTCTTCGTCAAGCAATTCGGGCGTGTGGCCGCACTCGACGCAGGGCTCGGTGATCATTCGCACCAGAAGACGTGGACGCCGCCGGCCGACGCCTCGGCGTGAAGGTCGGCAAAGAGGACTTCGGCAGCGCGGTCCCAGTCGATCTCGCTGAACGGCCAGGTGTTCATACGGGCCACCTCCTCCGGGCTGGCCATCTCCTCGGCCCACTCCTGGGCATATTCGGCCTCGCTCCGATGGAATCCGCGGTAGGCGTCGCGGAATTGATCCACCCACTCGTCTCGATCCGCGTACATGCCCCAATGGCGCATCCAGATGGCGAACGCCTCCGCATCCCCTTCGTCGAGTTCAGCCAGGGCCTCGGCGACCTCTGCGGCGTGCGAGGGAGAGCACTCGCCCGTGATCGCGCCGCAGTAGTTCTCGTGGTCCATGACCCACATCTCTTCGTGGGTGGTGGGGCGGCCATGGAGGTCTTCGGGCGTGACAAGACCGGCTACATCGCCGTCGTGCCAGTCGCCGACGAGTCGGCCCGCGTTGTAGCAGGCCAGACAGCCGATCCAGGCGCGGGGCCGGACGGTGGTGGTTGTGGACATCGCATGTTCCTCGCTTCGGTACAGGCCCGCCGAGCACGGCGGTATGCGGGCTGGCATCTTCAGGGGGGAGGAACCGCCTCCCGCCGACCCCCGAAGGGGGTTTCGCCTTTGCGCCTGTGATCAGTTGGCCGCGAGGTGGTTAGCCAGGTCGCGGCGGATTCCGCCCCAGGCTGCGATGGCGAAATCGGCCACCGTGCGGTCCTTCTCCGCGAGGCTGCGGGAGAAGGCGGTCCGGGCAGTGGAGAATCGATGCTCGGCCTCGGCGTGGGCGGCCTCCAGCTCGGCGGTGATGGCCGCCTCTGGCCTTCCGTTGATCCGAGCCACGGCGAATCCGTTCAAGATGATGGGCAAGCCGTCGCGGAGGAGGCGCGCTGCCTCGGCCCGGCGCATCCGGCCTTCACGGACGAGACGCTTGGTGACCTCGCGGGCGGCCTTCTCGGCCTCGGGGGCAGGGGGGTTCATGTTCTTCTCCTGGCTCTGTCGGGAAACAGCCCCTCCCTGCCTCCAACGCGGGAGGGGCTGTTGTTACAAGTTGACACCCTGGTCAGAGGTCGACCTTGCTCGTGCCCTCGACCATGAGGGGGGCGTATTTGCCGATGAGAAGTGCGTGGAAGAGGGGGTCCTCGACAAACGCCACTCGGCGGGCACGGGCGCTGGCGAGGACATGGGCCAGCAGCCCAGCCATGTCCTTCCGATCCACAAAGGACGCGCAGGTGGCGCAGGCCGCCCACAGACCGTCGTCAGCGGGCAGGGCGACGGCACTCGACTGGCCCTCCGCGACCAGGAGTGGGATGTTCTCCTCGGGCACGGTGTAGAGCAAGGTCGCGGACCGGGAGCCGCAGAAGTCGCAAGTGGTGACAGTCATCTCAGGCCGCCACGGCGTACTCGGCGGGCTCCTTGATGTGCAGGTCACCCTCGTCGGTGTCGCCTTCCGCGTGGCAGGTCAGCCAGAGATCGGCGATGTCCTCACGCCCGGCGGCAAGGAAGCCGTCGGCGAGCTGATCCACCTCGGCACAGGTGAGCCCTGCGGCAAGATGGCACGCGAGCATGGAGTCGTCAAAGAGGGCGGAGAGGGTGTCCGTCGCGGTGCGCAGGCTGCTGATCTCCCGCTCGTAGCTGTTGACGATCTCGCCGGAAGCGCGGACCAGCGCCATGATCGCCTTGCGCTGTCTGCGCAGCTCAGCCCAGGGGTTCAGGGTGAGGTTAGATCTAGCCGTGGCGGCCGACGCGATCCCCACCAGGTGCTTCAGCTTGGGGAAGAGCGAGTAGGACCAGGCGCGCTTGAAGTTGCGCACAGGTATGCCTTTCTTTCAGGGAGAGTTAGAGGCAGAGCAACGGCGGCGTGATCAGCGAGACCTCGCCGTCCACTTCTTGGACCGAGATGCCGTGCGGCTCCCACACGCCACACTCGGGGTCGCCTTCACACGGGCAGTCTCGGCGGGAGGTCTCGGCGAGCGCCTCCGCGCCGAAACGGGCGAAGTCCAGCGCGGCACCCTCGTCTTCGAACGGGGTCTCCTCGTGCCGATCGTCGGTGACGACGTACCGGCCGCGTCCGGCTCGCCGGATGTTCCACAGGCCGATGAGGTCCGAGGATTCGTTCCAGACGCGGACCTCGTAGGGGCGGGCGATGGTAGGCATATGTCCTCACATTCGTGGCTAGGGGCCGCCCCTCCCGACGGGGGCGGAAGGGGCGGCGGAACAGGGGAGTCAGGCGGGCATGAGGGCGGTCTGCCCGGGAATCTCGTTGCGCAGGACTGTGCGGCCCAGGTCGAGGAAGTGCTCCGAGCGACCCTGGTCATACGCGTCTCGCGCGGCGTCCCAGTCCACATAGCCGTCTGGCTCGTAGTGGTACAGCTCCCACAAGGCATCGGAGGCGTGCTCGACGATGCTCCGATGGTCGCCCTCGGTGTCGTACGGGTAGTGCAGCTTGACGTCTTCCAGCACCTCGTCGAGGTTCGCCTCAAATACGTCGCGCCGCTGCTCGTGGTAGTCGTCCTCACTGAGGAACGGATGATCGTTCTTGACGTACTCGGCGAGGGCAACGGCCGTGCGGAAGGCGGGGGTGAACGTCTGGGTTCCGTGGCAGTCCCCCTCGCATTCCTGCCCGTGGCAGAAGTCGACGTACGGGTCACACCCAGGCCGGCATTCCTCCGTGTGTGTCCCGGGGCATTCCGCGGGACACCCGCCCTCGTAGACCTGGACGTAGAGCTGTGCCACGTCCCATGCGGAGGAGCCTCCGCCGCATTCGTAGACCTGCTCGTCCGACAGCTCCGTATCGGTGCGGCGCTCATCGGCTACCCCGCGAATCAGGTCGCGGGCAGTCTCGAAGTTCGACTTGTCGCCGATCCACCCGGCCTCGTCGCCGCGCCAGAAGAACATCTCGACGTGCGTGGGCTCGTCTCCGGGGAGCGGTCCCGTGTAGTACGAAGGCCAGGAGCGGTTAGCGTCGCTGAGCAGCTCGGCGTATTGGGCCATCGCCTCGTCGGATGGCGGATCAGTCCTGAAGTACATGGGGTCGCAATCGTTCGGGGCCCGCCCCTCCATGCCTCCAACGCGGGAGGGGCGGGCCATGACGGCTAGGAGGAGGACGCGAGCGCCCGGTAGCACTCCAGCTCGTCGCGGAGTACCTGTTCCCGCTCGTCGCGGGTACGGCGGACCTCGACCAGGACATCCCGAAGGATCGCGATCACGCTCTCAGCCTCGGCCAGTGCGTCGCTGAGAGCCGCGACCTCGGCCTCCGCGTGCGTCAAGTTCGAGTCGGAACGGTCGAGTTCGGTGACCAGACACAAGCCCGCCAAGCGGTGCAGGTCGAGCAGTGCCTCGGCGCCCTCAAGCTCGCGGCGGGTGGCGTCCAGTTCCCGACCGAGCTGGAATGCACGCTCGCTGGTGTTGTGCGCGGACTCCATGGCCACGTCCAGCAGGGAACGACCGGAGTATGCGAGGGGGTTGTCCTTGATCAGGGAGACAGCCATGTGAACCAAGCCTTTCAGTTACAGGTTGACACTTTGAATCGAAGAAAAGGGGCCGCGAGGCCCGGCTCGAACCCCCGCCCGAAGGCGGAGGGAGCCCGTACCCCCCAGAGGTGTGACCCTGTGGGGGGCTATGCGGCCACTCGCCAGAGGCGAGCGACCCCGGCCGCTGTCGCTGACCGGTAGAACAGAGTGAGTGATTTCGCTTTTGGGACGGACGCCCACTCAGCGCCCGTCTCACCGTCCGCAGTCTTGCCGTTCACGTTCCTTCCAGGTGGTTTCCCTCCCGGTCGGTCCGTATCCGGCCGTCCGTTGGACGGTGAGCCCTGGATCGACAATCAGGCCCCTACCTCACGCACCCCTCGACCCCATACCGCGCCTGCATCGGGTGCCCTCCGCAGGTCAGCATGGGTTCAGCCGAAGAAGTACGCTCCCGTCGCGCCGGGATGGATAGTCCCGGCCGGTACGGCAGTTGCGTTCACTTGCGATCTGTACCCGAACCTCGTACCCGAACAGTCCAGCGCGCTTCCAGTCCGTACTACGCAGGGTCACCCCGCTAGACCTTCCACGCCCCTTGGCCGGGCGATGATTCCTCAGACCCCGAAGGGTCCGCGAGCTTGAGCTACACCCCCGGAGGGGTGCGGCTTTCAGCCCTTACGCTCGATCCACACCGGAGAGACCCGGTTGCGACATCCGGTGTCCCGCTTGCGGGACAGGGGCCGGATCGAGCGCCCATGCAACGTTGGTGCGCTGGGCTGTGAAGCCCGGCGATTTGATCAGTTACAGGTTAACACCTGCGGCCGATCGATACCCCCGAGGGGGCGGTTTCCCGTGGGACCAACCGGCGGCGACTCTCAGGAGCCCCGTTCTCAGCGGCCTTGCGGTGGTTCCGACTCTAGGCGGTCGGTCCGGCGAGTGTCAACCTGTGACTCCTGCCTGCCTTGGCTGACCAGCGTAAACGCGCTCCGGTTGCCCGTGGGTACTGGCTGCGTAGGACGCTCCCTGTGGGCGGTCTGCCTGCCGCTTCCCCCTGTCTGCCTTTCGGCCGGTCGGTGGTGGCGACATGGAGAACATTAGTCACATGTTGGCACTCTGTCCAAACGTGCAGGTCAGAGCTCCTTTTCGTTAGCTCGCTTGACCTCATTTCCACCCCTCGCGGAGCAAGAACGGGCCGCAAACGGCACTGCACCCCATCCCCGCCCCACGGTGCCCAGAGTGCGCGCGTTCCTCGGCACCGCGCGTCGCGTACGCGCACGCGTTCCCCCTGGGGGGTGTGGGGGGTGACCCCCGACGGCCGAAAGCCCGCACCGCCATGTCTTAGCAGCTCGAAAACTGCCACGGTTCCAAGGTCGCCGAATCACTCCGAACGCTACGCCCCGCACAGCGAAACGGCAGGTCAGGGGACCTTGGTGGCCTTTTGCACTGCCGCCATCACTGCACGGGAACGCTCACAGCCGGAGGCCGGCCGAAGGGCCACTCACTCGCCGGCCTCGCCATAGAAGCCATCCAGGCGAACATTCAGCTCGGCCAGGTCCGGATGCGCTGCCACCTGTTGAGCTTCGGCGGCGGTCTGAATGTCGACGACCTTTTTCATCGAGGCGGCCATGGCGATAGCCGTCGCTGAGAGGTCGTGTGCGGAGGCCGCCATGCGGTGCGCCGCCGCCCTCGTGCGATGGATTTGCGCATTGAGATTGGCGTCATCTTCCATGAGTTCCCTCTCCTTGATCCCCAGGGTGTCAGCGGGCCGCCGGCCGGGCGGTGGCGCCGAAGGGCCATCCTGCCCGAAGGACGGTCGCCGAAGCCTCAAGCACATATGTACGTTGGGCGACTTGCCTCTGCGCCGCCCTCCGGGCGGCCCTTCGTCTTCGCTGCTGGGCACCCTTCGGGTGCCACTGCTCTTCGCCGCTGCCTCACGTGAGTGTGAGCACGATCACGCACGTTCCCGTTTCCGAAATCAAGATCGTTTAGCGACTTATAAGTGTAAGTACGTTAGCCGCAAGGCTTGAGCCCCTGACGGGGCTCGCCCGATGAAGACGAAGTACGTATGTACGTACTTCGCAGGCTGGAGATCGTCATCCCAAACTGGGAGGGCTCCAGCAGGCGTGACGGACTTCCGCAGGACTGGCCGGAGAAACGCGTGCGCGTTCTGCGGCGAGACGGCCACCGTTGCACTCACCGCGATCAGTACGGGGACCGCTGCGAGGAGTTGGCCACGGACGTTGACCACATCGTGCCTGGTGATGACCATCGAGAGATCAACCTACGAGCGCTCTGCGGGCATCATCACCAGGCCAAGTCCTCTCGCGAGGGAGCCCTCGCACTCGCGGCGCGGCGGCGCCAGATGAACAAGCGCTTCAGGCGGACGGAAGCCCACCCGGGCCTGATATAGGGGGTGGCCGTGTTCACTGCCGCATGGGCCGGGTGGATCGTCGCGTTCTGCGTGATCGAGGGCATCGCCCTCTACCGGAAGCAGCCGGGCGACACCCTGTCCGAGCACGTCTGGCGCTGGTTCCACACCGCGAAGGACACTGCGCCGGACCGGACCACCCGACTGCGCCGCTTCGTCCTGGTCGCGTTCCTCGCTTGGCTCTCCGCGCACTTCCTGACGGGCGGGACGTTCTGATGTCAGTTCAGTGAGCGCGCCTCCGTGAGCCTAGACACAAGGTCTCGGCCCTTCTCGGTGATGGTGTAGAACTCCTGGGTCTTCCCCGTGAAGTCGATCGTTGCGCAAGCCCCGTTGGCGATCATGATGCCCAAGTTGGGCTTCAGCCCGCGCGCAAAAAGCCCGTCTTTCACCAGGTGCATCATTGCGATGTCGGAGGCAGCGGGCATCGGCACCGAGTTGATCTCTGGATTCTCGGCGAACAGCGCCAAGACACGGCGCTCGATCTCTCCGTACCGTCCGTTGATCACGCCGAGGTTCGCCTTGTACTGGAGCATCGCCTTGCGATCGATCTCTCCGCCGTCGAAGCGCGTGTGACACGTCGGGCAGAGCGCAATGAGGTTCTCGAACTTGTGCTCGCGCACGACGCGCCACGGCTTGATGTGCGCGATCTCCGTCGTACTGGTCTTGCACGTTGGGATCGCGCATCGGTGCCCCGCCTCAACGAGCACGGCCCGCTTCACTTCCGCGGGGACAGCCTTTCGAACTTGTGCCATGCCGTGAGGCTAACGCGCACCACTGACAACCAGGCCCCGGCCAGGACCGCTTGCACGCTTGGGGGTGAGGCTCATGCCCGGCCCCGTACCCAATCGCGAGGACGACCTCGCCCGCCCCCGCGAGCGCAAGGGTGGCGATGTCCAGTCGGTGTCGCGCGGGGTCGCCCGGCCCGCGAAGGTCCCGAACGGCGACCGCTCCTGGCACCCGATCGCGAAGCGCTTGTGGGACTCCCTGAAGGAGTCCGGTCAGGCGGATTTCTACCAGGCGAGCGACTGGGCCCTCGCCTACTCGCTGTGTGAAGACCTGTCCTACTACAAGGCGTCGGGGAAGCGCAGTGGTCAGATGCTTCAGACGATCTACTCCGCTTTCGAGCGGCTCCTCGTTGCCGAGGGCGACCGGCGCCGTGTGCGTATCGAACTGCACGAGCCTGTGCCCGACGAGCAATCTGCGGCGGTCCTCGCTATCGCTGACTACAAGAAGGATCTCGGACTCGCCGAGTAAGGCACCAGGTCAGAGCCCGAAGACGCTCTTGTCGTAGCGCGACTTGCACTTCGTGCACTGCAACTTGTTGGTGCTGACCCGCTGAACGGTGTTCGTACCGCACACGGGGCACTTGAATCCCTTAGGCATTTGGGCTCTCTCCAGCTCAAGGTCTGCGCCACCTCTCGTCACGCATTAGCTCCGAGCGTAGCGCCTGAGCTGCGGCTTACGGATGGAAATCGGCTAATGATTAATCGGGCAGTAGGTTGTGCGCCTGTGAGGGGGGAGGAGTCTCATCCCTACCCTCACCGACGAAGAGATCGAGGCCCTGGAGCCCGAGTTCCACGGGCCGACCTGGCGGAAGGATGCCTTCGGACAGTGGAAGTTGCCGGCGCGCACTCTCGGCTGGCAGGTCGCCGGCTGGTGCGCGGAGTACCTCGACGGCGAGGGCTCGACCGACGAGAAGCGTGTCCCCTGGCGCTTCACCCGCGAGCAGCTCCGCTTCCTCCTGTGGTGGTACGCCATCGGCGAGGACGGCGAGTTCGTCTACAGAACCGGCGTCTTGCAGAGACTCAAGGGCTGGGGCAAGGACCCGCTTCTCGCGGTGATCTCGCTCGTGGAGTTCGTCGGGCCGTCGCGCTTCTCCCACTGGGACGAGAACGGCGAGCCGGTAGCCAAGCCACACCCACAGGCGTGGGTGCAGGTGACGGCCGTCAGCCAAGAGCAGACGGTGAACACCATGGGCTACCTGCCGGTCCTGATGTCCGAGAAGCTGATCTCGACGTACGGCATCAAGCTTGGCGCCGAGCTGATCCGGGCGGACCGGGGGCGCAAGCGCCTCCAGGCCGTGACCAGCTCGTATCGCGCGATCGAGGGCAAGAGAACAACTTTCACCTTGCTCAATGAAACTCATCACTGGGTCTTGGGCAACGGCGGCGTCAAGATGTACGAGACCATCGACGGCAACGCCACAAAAATGGACTCCCGCTATCTCAGCATCACCAACGCCTTCATGCCGGGCGAGGACAGCGTCGCCGAGCGGATGCGCGAGGCGTACGAGAAGGTCCGGGAGGGCTTGGCGGCCGATGTCGGCGCGCTGTACGACTCGATCGAGGCTCACCCTGCGACGCCCCTGACGGCCGAGGCCCTGCGCATCGTCATCCCGAAAATCAGGGGTGACGCGGTGTGGCTCAAAGTCGAAACGATCATCAAGTCTGTCCTCAACCTGACGATCTCCGCCGCGCGTTCGCGGCGCATGTACTTGAATCAGATCGTCGCCGAAGAGGACGCGGTGCACGGTCCGGCCGAGTGGGATGTCCTACGGGACACCTCGCTTTCGCTGAAGCCCGGCGACGAGATCACAGTCGGCTTCGACGGCGGCCTCCGGGACGACGCGACCGCCTTGGTTGCCGTTCGCGTCTCCGACATGGCCGCCTTCCTGATCGGCCTGTGGGAGAAGCCAGACGGCCCGGCCGGGGCGAACTGGGAGGTTCCGAAGGCCGAGGTTGACTCGGCCGTGCACGACACCTTCCGTGTCTTCTCGGTGCAGGGCATGTATGCCGACGTTGCCCTCTGGGAGTCGTACATCTCCGAGTGGTCGGAGGCGTACGGCGAGGGCCTGGCCGTGAAGGCGCCCGGCAAGGACGCGATCGGCTGGGACATGCGGTCGAGCCTCAAGTCCTCGACCCTCGCGCACGAACGGCTCATGCGCTCCATCTTCGACAGGAAGCTCCGCCACGACGGCGACCTGAAGCTGCGTCGGCACGCGCTCAATGCGCGGCGCCGGGTGAACAACTACGGCGTCTCGTTCGGCAAGGAAAGCCGGGAGAGCCCGAAGAAGGTCGACGCGTACGCGGCGCTCATGTTGGCGCACGAGGCTCTCACCGATCTCCGTGCCCGCGGCAAGCGCGTCCGCAAGCGGACCGGCCGGGGCTTCTTCATTTGAACCAAGTGTCAACATGTAACTAGAGGTGGTGAACCGTGGCCGCTTCTTCCCCCATGTCGCTCGCTCGACAGCTTCTCGGCGTCCTTCATCGTGACGGTGACCGGCTGCGCCGGATCGACGACTATCTGCACGGTCGACATGGCGATCCGTACATGCCGCCCCAGGCGGACGACGAGTATCGGCTGCTGGCTCGCAGGTCGGTGTCAAATTGGATGCCCCTGCTCGTCTCGACCCCGGCGCAGGCCCTCTACGTGGATGGGCACCGGCCGGGTCGGAGCGGAGAGTCTGCGGTGCAGCCGGATTCGGCGACGCCGGAGTGGGAGCACTGGCAGCGGTCCCGGCTGGATGCTCGGCAGGCCGCTGTATATAGGGGTGCGCTCGCGTACGGGCACAGCTTCACCGTGACCGAGCGGTCCCGGGACGGCCAGGTGCGTACACGGGGTCTGTCCGCGTTGCGGACGAGCGCGCTGTATGAGGACCCGGCGAACGATGACGTGCCGGCCGCCGCACTGACGGTGACCGCCTGGCCGGTGGGTGAGTCGCTGGGCCGGGCCCGGCTGTGGGACGCCCGCCGGGTGTACGAGGTGGTCTTCCGGTCTGCGGCTGACGAGGACTCGGTGCGGGTCGACGGTGGGCTCGTCCACGGGGCGAGCGAGTGTCCGGTGACCCGGTTCGCGGCCTCCGTGGATCTGGAGGGTCGGACTGTCGGCGTGATCGAGCCGATGATCGCCACTCAAGATCGAATCAATCAAACGTCGTTCGACTTGCTCCTGGCGCAGAGTTACGGCTCCACCAAGGTCAGGACCGTTACGGGCATGGCGCCGCCAGTCCGGCGGGACCCCGAGACTGGTGAGCCGGTCCTCGACGAATCCGGCAACCCCATACCCCTGTCGATCAACCACAACGCCCGCCGATTCTTGTTCGCCGAAGATCCCGACACAAGATTCGGGAGCCTCGACGAGACGCCACTCGCTGGTTTCGTTGAGTCCCTGGAGATGAGCATCCGGCATCTCAGCGCGCTCGCGCAGGTGCCTCCCCACGCGATGCTGGGGCAGATCGCCAACTTGAGCGCCGAGGCGCTCCAAGCGGCCGAGACTTCGCTGTCCCGGATGATCGCGGAGTTCCGGACGGGCTTCGGCGAGTCGTGGGAAAGAGTTTTCAGGCTCGCGGGCGAGCTGTCCGGCAACACGGCGTCGGCCGAGGACCACCGGGGCGAGGTCGTGTGGCGGGACATGGAGTCCCGGTCGCTCGCCCAGGCCGCCGACGCCCTCGGCAAGTTGCGCGAACAGCTCGGCATCCCTGAGCGGGGCCTGTGGCGCCGCGTGCCGGGTGTGACCCAGACCGAACTTGAGGACTGGGAGGAGATGCGGGAGGACGACGACTCGGTGGGGCAGCTCGCGGGCGCGATCACCCGCGCGACCCCCGAGTCCCGCCCGGTTGAAGCGGTGGCGGCGTGACGGTGTCCGCCGCCCGGTCCACCGAGACGGACGAGGCCACCGCGGCTTTCCATGTGGCGCTGGCGCAGATCGGCGCGGAGACGGCCGTCGGGGCGATGGCCCTGTGGGCGGATGTGCCGACCGATCTGCGTGCGGCGACGGCCGGGGGCTGGCTGCGGCGGGCGATCACGCTCGTCATGGGTCAGCGGCGGCGGTCGAGGGATCTCGCCAGGGCGTTCTACCGTCTCGCCCGTGCTCTCCAGACCGGCCGTACGGTGGCCGATCCCTACCACCCCGAACCGACGCACGTCACCCTGGCCGATCTGCGCCGGGAGTTCGCGGCGCTGGCGGGGGCCGCTCGTCCCATGGCTCCGGCCGGGGGTGGGGCCGCGACCGGCGAGTCCGGGGAAGCCCCGCGTCCGGCCGTCGAGGACGAGCGGGTTCTTGTCGAAGAGCTGCCTGGTCTCCGGGAGGCCGAGGAGGCGATCGAGCGCCAGGCCGAGGAGGAACTCGCCACGGTCCTCGAAGCGCTCGGCATTCTGAACCTGCATCGCAAGGTGGCCGAGGTAGACGACGGGCAGCCCGCCCGGGTCGCCGACCGCGAGCGGGCCGAGGCCCATCGGCAGGCCGGTGCGCAGCAGGCCGCCGCCGCGTCCCGGGTCGCGATGAACGGTGCCCGGTCAGCGACGTGGAACCACATGCGGCGGGATGGGCGGGCCCTCGGCTACGTCCGGCTTTCCAAGTCGGGCACGCCGTGCGGCTGGTGCGCGATGTTGATCAGCCGGGGCGCCGTCTACAAGTCCCGCGAGTCCGCGACCTTCGCCGACGGTGACCGCTACCACGACAACTGCGTCTGCTACGCCGCCCCGGTCTTCAACCGGCAGCAGTTCCAGGGCTCCGAGCTGATGGCCCTGTCCCGCGAGTACGGGGCCCTGTGGCCCAAGGTCACCAAGGGTCTGTCCGGCAAGGCCGCCGTCTCGGCGTGGCGCCGGTTCATCCGCCAGAAGCACAGAGCCGCAGAAGCCCAGGAGGCCGAGCGGCAGTCCACGATCACAGCCCAGGAGGCGTGACCCCTGTCTGAACAGAACACCCCCGCGCCCGACGATGAGACCTCCCCGGCCGAGCAAGCGCCCGAGGCCGCCGCCATCCAGGATGAGCAGCCTGCGGCCGGCGCTCCGGAGGATGCCCTCCCGGAGTGGGCCCGCAAGGAGCTGACCAAGATTCGGTCGGAGGCCGCGTCGTACCGCACCCGGCTCCGTGACGCCGAGAACCGGCTGTCCGGCGCGAAGTCGGCCGAGGAGTTCGAGACCGCGCTCACCGAGGTCAAGGCGCAGAACGCCGCCCTGGAGCGTTCCCTCGTGGTCGCTTCGGTCGCTCGGCGCTTCGACCTCCCCGACGAGCTGGCCGGCCGTCTGCGCGGCGAGTCCGCCGAGGAGCTGGAGGCCGACGCGAAGGCGCTTCAGTCGCTTCTCGCTCCGGTCGCCCCTCCGGTCCTGTCTGGCGGGCTCGATCCCTCCGACGAGGACGACGGCGAGATGGACCCGCGCAAGCTCGCGCGTCTCACCCGCCGCTGACCCTTCCCCTTTCCATTAGCTCGCCTCCGGTATCCGGGGGCTTTTTTCATGCCCCCAGGAGGCTAAGTGACAGCCGAACACCAGGTAGTCAAGCCCGAAAAGCTCATTGCGACCGCCATCGGAATGCTTGAGCAGGAACTCACCGTTCCGAACCTGTTTATAAAGGAAGGCGTCGACCGGTTCAAGGGCGCCAAGAACGACACGGTGAATGTCACCGTGGAGGGTGTTCTTCCCTTTCACGACTACGAGTGGCGCTCCGGTTCGGCGGGCAGCTCGACCCCCGGTGTCCGTCAGCGGGTTGTGTTCGACGAGTACGCCGAGCGCACCATTCCCGTGAAGTTCGGCGGCAACGTCTACAACGGCGTCAAGCTGACGGACGAGCAGAACGATTTCGATATCACGCAGTGGGGCAAGCTCCTGCGCCCGCAGGTGAAGGCGGTGGCACGCGGCCTCCAGCGCAGGGCTGTGAAGACCCTGGTCGACCAGCCCTACGCGGTCACCATCGGCAACACTGCTCAGGCTATGCGGAAGGCACTCATCGAGGCCCGCCGTGTCCTGCGGAAGTTCAACGTCCCCGAGGGCGCCTGGTACATGGTCGTCGGCTCGGATTTCGAGACCGTGCTGCTTTCCGATCCGGATCTGAATCTGGCCTCGAACGTCGGCGACAACCAGGCCGAATCCGCTCTCGTGAACGCGACTCTCGGCAGCCGGTACGGCTTCAAGTTCATCGTGGACCAGACGATCCCGGCTGACTCGGCATTCGCGTTCGCGTCCTCGGCGTTCATTTTCGCGTCCGCCGCTCCTTCGGTGCCGCAGAGCGTTCCTTTCGGCGCTACCACATCCTTCGAGGGCCTGGCGCTGCGCTGGCTCCGGGACTACGACTCCGAGTATTTCCAGGACCGCAGCATCGTGAACTGCTACCAGGGTTTCCGCTCCGTCGAAGACATTCTCGTCGGCTGGGACCCGGTCGCGGAGAAGGAAATCATCTCCACGGACGAGCACTTCGTTCGCGGCATCAAGCTCACCCTCGACGGCAAGTCGGACTACCCGCCAGCCGCATCCGAGCTGGCGACGATCACCGGCATCAGTGACGCGAAGGTGTGGACCCCGACCGGCTCGAAGCCGGAGAACGACCCGGCCAACGCGTGACCTCCGCCCGGCAGGCCCGGCGCCCCTGGCGCCGGGCCGTAGCCGTCTGCTTGAAGGGAAGCTGCCGTGTACGCGACTCTCGATGAGCTGACGGATCGGATGGACTGGGAGCTGGACGCCGACGAGCTGCGGATCGCCGCCTCGGCGCTCCAGGACGCGTCCGACCTGGCAATGTCCTACGGCCGCGAGTGGCCGGCGCCCACCGTTCCCCGCCTGGTGAAGACTCTCGTCCTCAAGGCCGCTGCCCGCTACCTGCGCAATCCGAACGGATACGTCCAGTCGAGGGCCGGTGACGAGACGCTGGCCTGGGGCGACGCCCACGGCCGTGACGCCGGGTCGGTGTACTTCACCCGCGAGGAGATCCGCCTTCTGGAGGAGCTGGCTGGGCGTCGGCCGACCCTGGCGAGCGTCCCCGTGATGGCCTGGGGCACCGTCCTCGGCTCGGCCGTCGGCACCGGCCGCGTCCCCGTTGAGGGACCCGGGTCCTCGTTCCCGTTCTTCTCCGACGACCGGGGGCCGTGGTGAGCGTGCAGCGCCGCCGAGGCCAGAAGGCTCGCGTGTGGCGCACGGTCGAGGTCACCGATCAGCGCGGAAACACCGTCGCCATGGCCGATCCAGCCGGGCCCATCTCGGTGCGGGCCGCGTTCGTTCCCCAGCGGTCCGCCCGCGCGGAGGTCACCGGTCAGCAGCAGATCAACGTTGTCCGGATGATCGTCGACAGCCACCTGCCGGGCGTATCGCTGTGGTCCCGGGTCGAGTACGCGGGCCGCCAGTGGGACATCGTGTCCCCGCCCGCCTACCACCACGGGGACCGCCGCACCCGGCACTGGAGCATGGACCTGCGGGAGCGTCCCTGATGGCTGAGGTCTACGACCGAGTCCGCGGTGGACAGTTGGAGAAGGTTCTCGCCCTGCTGCCCGGCGTCCAAGACGCGCTCGACGCAGCGCGGTTCGAGATTGCCGCCCGCGCTGAGGAGCTACTCCTCCAGCACCGCAGGGAGGGCCACGCCTCCATCGACGTGGAGGACGGCCGGGTCGACAAGTACGTGGTCCTCGACGACGAACGCGGCAAGCGAGCCGCCCTGTCGATCGAGTTCGGCCGCGCTGAGTCGATCGTCGTTCGCCGCGCCCGTGACGGCTCCACCTACCTCGACGTGCTGCCGGCGAGCGAGGGCCTGTTCATCCTGGCCCGCGCCGCGAACCTGCCGAAGAAGCGGAAGGGGAAGGTGCACCTCTGATGGCCGGCATCCCCGACCACATCAAGGCCCTCGCCGAACTGTTCCCGGTCGAGGATCTTCTCCTGGCCGTGTTGAGGGATGGCCTGCCCGGCGTCCGCGTGAAGTCCCTGATCGACCGCCACGAGAAGTTCCCGCTGGTCCTGGTCCGCCGCGACCCCACCTGGGGCGAATGGGCCGGTGACCCCCGGTTCACCGACGCCGCCCGCGTGGTGATCAACGCGTTCGCGCCGGACCCCGACGGCGACCAGGACGCCGCGATCCTGAGCGAGGCCGTGCGGGTCGTCCTCCGCGACGCCTGGCTCAACCAGCAGGTCTATCCCCAGCTCGGCCACATCATCCGCGTGGACATGAACAGCGCTCCGCGCCGGTCGGCGGACTGGGCCTCGGCGACAGGTCCGGTGCAGTACGCGGACCTCCCGACCGGGGTCTGGCGCTACGAGGCCATCTTCGACGTACAGATCCGCAAGCCACGCCGCCGCCCCTACCCCCTCCCCTGAACGACTTACACAACACGAAGGGCCCGACGCTCCCCGTCGGGCCCTTTTTTGTGCCCGATTGAGGAAACGTTTCTTCTTGCCGATCAATGATTCTGCAACGCTCGTCGTTGGCAGTGGCAACTACCTTACGGCGCCCGTCGGGACGCCTATGCCCGCCGACCTTCTGACCCCCACTTCCCCCTGGCAGACCGTCGGCCATACCTCACTTGAGGACGTTTTCGGCATCACGTCAGAGGGCGGCGAAGCGACCACCATCGGATCGCTCCAGAACAAGTCTCTCCGCACGAAATATTCGGCGCGCACGGAGACCATGACTTTCACCCTCCAGCAGTTCGACACCGCCGCCCTTCGACTGTACTTCGGCGCCAACTCACCTATTCTCCCGGATGGTTCGGTGGGCGTTCCCACGAATCCGGAGCCGACACAGTCGGGGTTTCTCGCCATCTTCGTCGACGGCGAGAACCATTTCGCCTTCTACGCGCCGCGTTCGGAGATTTACCGGGCGGACGACATGGCAATCGCGGATACGGAGTCCCTTGCGGGCCTCCCCCTCGGCGTGAAGCCCATGGCTCACGGCTCGAATTCGTGGACGTATGCGATCACGCCGCTCGGCGGCGTCCTGGCGACCGGCGCGACCGCAGGGTCCCCGGGTGCATTCACCCCGGACGGGGCCACCGTTCCGGCCGATCTCGGAGCCCTCGCGTCCGTGATCGCCACCCCGACGGCGGCATGGGCCACCGGTCAGCACGTCGTTCTCGGCGACGCCGCGAAGGCCCATTGGACCGGCACTGCGTGGGCCGCCGGCCAGGCCGTCTGACAGCTCCCTGCGCGGACCCCTGCGGACCAGGGCCTGCGCGGACCCCTCCCCCACCAGGTCCGCAACACCTCACCCCCTTCCCCCAGCTCCCGGAGGTCTGCCCCCTTGGCTTCGTACACCCTCGACGACATCCGCTCCGCCGCCGACCGCAAGTACGGCTCCACCGACATCGAGGTGAGCGGGGAGACCGTCCGGCTCCTCAACCCCCTGCGGCTGACCAAGGCCAAGCGGGACTCGCTCCTCGGCCTCCAGGAGGAGATGGTCCGCGACGACGCCGACCAGGCCGCGCTTCTGTCGGAGGCGATCCGCACCGTGGCCCAGTCGGAGACGGCCGCGGATTCCCTCCTCACCGAGATCGGCGGCGATCTCGCCGTCCTCGCCGAGGTGTTCGGCCGATACGGGGAGAGCACCCAGGCGGGGGAAGCCTCGGCCTCGCACGGCTGATAGACGAATACGGGGAGGGGCTCTATCCGGACCTGCTCTTTCATTTCGGCGTCGATCTCCTCGAAGTGATAGCGGGCCGGGGCCCCACCCCCGCCCTCGTCCTCCTGCTCGTGCAGAGGCTCCCCGACACCTCTTTGACAACCGCCCTCGCGTCCGGGGGCCGTGAGCAATTCGGCTGGGGCCAGGACCGCCACCTGGCCGCCGACTTGTACGACGCAATCAACCAGAACACTCGGGCGACCGGGCAGTGGGAAAAGGGCAAGGCCCCGAAGATTCCCGCCTACCCGCGCCCGCAGGCAAAGACGGCTTCGGAGGAAACTCCGGCCAAGCCGCGCTCCGTTGCGGAGATTTACCAGCACTTCCAGCGGAGGTAGGCGCTTTTGTCGGACGCGAACATAGTCGGCCGGGTCGCGGTCAAGGTCATGCCGGACACCGCCGGGTTCAAGGACGACCTCAAGGACAAACTCAAGAGGATCGAGCGGGACCTTGATGTCACGGTGGACGCCCGCCTCGACGGCGAGGAACTCGGCCGGCAGGCCCGCTCCGCCCGGCGCGACGCCCAGCGGGAGATGAAGGATCTCCGACTGCGGGTCAACCTCGACAACCAGGACTCCGTCCGGGCTGCCATCGCCCGCACACGCCGGGCGCTCGACACCCTGCGCGAGACGACCATCGAGGTCGACCTGAACGAAGCCTCGTTGCAGGCAGCCGTCGACATGTTCGAGGAGCAGCTCGACGACATCGGGACGGTCTCCGTCCAGGTCGACCGCGCCTCCGAGTCGTCCGTCCGCAGCGCGGTCGCCCGTCTCGACCGCGAGCTGGAGCGGATCGCCGAGACCGAGCTGACCGTACGGCTCGACCGGGATTCGCTGGAGGAGGCCAGGCGGGATCTGCTGGCCGCTTCGCGGGCCGCCGCACAGCAGGCCGCCGACGAGATCCAGGCCGAGCTGGACGGCATCGACATCCGCCCCGAGCTGGACCACGCGCACGTCGCCAAGACCAAGCGCGAGCTGGAGGCGGCGTTCGCCCGGATGCGGGAGCTGCGCGCCAAGATCACGCCCGAGCTGGACGCGCTCGCGGTCCGCGCCGTCGAGCGGGACATGGAAGACCTCCAGGAGCGGATCGACGGGCTGCGGGCCGAGATCGAGCCCGAGGTGTCCCGCACCGGGATGATGGCGGCCTTCGCCCACATTGCCGCGCTCGCCCGGGACCGGATCGTTCATCTGGTCCCCCGGGTGCGGCTGTCGGCTGCGGCTACCGCGTCCTCCATGCTCCAGGCCCTCTCCGGCGCTCGGGTCATCAACAGCATGTTCGAGCGTCTCGGCCGGACGATCAGCAACCTCGACAAGAGTGTGCCGGTCATCGGGACGATGGCGACCGCCATCGCGGGCCTCGCCGGGTGGGGCATCGCCGCCGCGTCCAACCTGGCCGCCCTCTCCGCGTCGCTGGCGCAGATCGGCTACACCGCCCTCCTTCTCCCCGGTCTCCTCGGCGGTATCGCGGTCGGCCTGGGTGTCACGGTCGCCGCCCTCAAGGACTTCAACAAGGAGATCCCGGAGGCGAAGCAGGCGCTCGCCGGTCTCCAGGACGCGATCTCGGGCAACTTCTGGGAGAAGGCGCGGGAGCCGATCCGCTCCCTCGTCGAGGAGCTGCTCCCGAAGTTCCGGGACGGGGTCGAGCAGACCGCGACTCAGCTCGGCGGCTTTTTCGGCGGCCTCGCCACCGGCCTCGAAGGCGCACTCGTTCCCGCGCTCGGCCAGATGTTCTCGGACCTTTCCGAGTCCATCGGAATTGCGACGGCCGGGACGGATACTTTCGCGTCGGTCATCGCCATTCTGGGGAAGGTCGGCACTTCCTATCTTCCCGAGCTGGCGCAGTGGTTCGTCACCATTTCGGAGAAGTTCGACGCCTTCCTGAAGCGCAAGGGTGAGATCGGGCTCAAGAAGGAGATCGACGAGGGAATTAACGCCCTCAAGGATCTCGGCTCGGTCCTTTTCCACACGGGCGGAATCCTCGCCGGGTTCTCCCGGGCCGCGACTGCGGCCGGGGGTTCCACGCTCGACTCCATGGCGAGCGGGCTGGAGCGTGTCCACAGGACTGTGGACAGCCCGTCGTTCCAGTCCGGACTGACGCAGCTCTTTTACGCCGCCCATGAGGCGATGCGGGAAATCGCCACCGTTTCCGGCCCAGCGGTCGAAGAGTTCCTCAAGACGTTCGGCCGTCTGCTGCGGGACATCCTCCCGCAGGTCGGTGCGATCATCGGAACCGCGCTCGGCGCCATCGCCTCGGCGCTGTCCCAGCCCGCGGTGGTCGACGGGGTCAAGTCCCTGTTCGACGGGATTCAGTCCGCCGTCGAGGCGCTCGCCCCCGCGATGATGCCGGCCGGAGCCGCCCTCGGCACCCTGCTGGAGATCGCGGGCGCCCTCGCGGCCATCCTCGGCCCCCTCGCAGCCGCCGTTCTAACCCCCCTTGCAGAAACGTTCACTCTGCTCGGAGCTGCGGTTCTTCCGCTGATCGGGCTGCTCGGTGACGGGCTGATGGGGATCGTCGCGGCGCTGACCCCGCTTTTCATGACGGTGGTCGCGGCCGTCGTCCCGCTCGTCGAGGCCCTCGTCGCCGGGCTGGCCCCGATCATCCCGCTGATCACTGCCGCCTTCGCGGTGATGTCGGAGGCGCTTCAGCCCGTCGTCGAAATCCTGATGCGGATTTTGACGGCTGCGATTCTGCCGCTGATCCCGGTCGTCCAATCGCTCGCCGCCGAATATCTGCCTCAGATTTCGGCCGCTTTCTCGGCCGTCATGGAAGCGCTCCAGCCCTTCCTTGAGGCGCTGGAGGCGATAGTCGATTTCCTGATGCCGATCCTGGCTCCGGCGATCGAATTCATAGCCGGGCTCTTTCTGGACGTGCTGGTGACCGCCATCAACGGCGTAGCCAATGTCCTTGAGGGATTGCAGAAGATTTTCGTCGGCGTCTGGGACTACATCGTCGGCTACTTCAAGGTGGTCGTCGGATTCTTCAAGGGAACCCTGACCGGCGACTGGTCGATGTTCTCCGACGGCCTGAAGCAAATCTGGAACGGAATCAAGGGATTCCTCTCCGGCCTGTGGGACACCATCAAGGGTTTGTTCATGGTCTTCCTGAGCGTCGGAATCCTCGGCGTCGGGAAGAAGATCCTCTCCGGAGTGAAGTCCCTGTGGGACGACATCTGGAACGGAATCAAATCCTTCGCGATCGGCCTGTGGAACAGCATCAGGGGTGCGGCGGGCGTCTTCATGACGGGCGTCCGTGGCTACATCGACGACGGGCTGAATGCGATCAAGGGCATCTGGTCCTCGATCTGGAACTCGATCAAGAGCTTCTTCTCCAGCACCTGGGACTCGATCAAGTCCGTCGCCGGAACCGCGATGACCTCTCTGCGGACAGCAGTCTCGGACGGCATCGGCCGCGTGCTCACAGTCCTCAAGGAGCTGCCGGGCAAGGCGAAGTCGGCCCTCGGAAGTCTCGGCTCAACTCTCATCGACGCGGGCAAGAAGCTCATCCAGGGACTCATCGACGGCATCAAGTCGATGTTCGGGGCCGTCAAGGGCAAGCTCGGCGAACTCACCGACAAGCTGACCGACTGGAAGGGCCCTCCGAAAAAGGACGCCCGACTCCTCTACGACGCGGGACGGCTCATCATCTCCGGCCTCGTCAAGGGTCTGGAGTCGCAGTACGACAAGGTGAAGCAGTCCCTCGCCGAGCTGACGGCGAAGATCCCGAAGGACGCGTCCAAGGGGCTCAAGGACCGGGTGAACCGGGACCGCACCGAGCTGCTCAAGCTGGCCGCCCAGTGGGAGGCCGGAGCGAAGCGGCTGGAGGCCGCCCGCGACCAGCTTGACCGGCTGCGCGAGGAAGCCCGGGGCTACGCGGCCCAGGTCGCCGACCGGGTCCTAGCCACCGGGGACGTGACCAAGGTCAAGGACGCTTCCTTCTCCTCGATCACCGACTCGCTCAAGAACGCGGTCGAGCAGGCGAAGAAGTTCGCGGCCGTCCTGGCGAAGCTCAAGAAGCTCGGCCTCAACCAGGCCACCTTCGGCCAGATCGCCATGGCCGGGCCGGAGGCGGGTCTCGCCGCAGCCGACGCCATCGCCAACGCGGGCCACAGCGGCGTGAACGAGATCAACCAGCTCCAGAAGGAGTTGGAGAAGCACGCCAACGCTGCCGGGGCGACCGCCTCGAAGCACATGTACGAAGCGGGCCTCGCAGCCGCCGAGGGCCTGGTGAAGGGCCTCGAAGCCAAGCAGGCCGTCATCGAGAAGACCATGCTCAAGATCGCCACGAGCATGGTCGCAGCGATCAAGAAGGCCCTCGACATCCGCAGCCCATCCCGGCTGCTGCGCCGGATCGGCTCCTTCGCGGGGCGCGGGTTCGGCCTCGGTGTCGAGGACGAGACGCAGCGCATCGAGCGTGCCGGCCGGGCACTGGCCCACGGCGCCGCGACCGGCGCGTCCGGCGAGATCACAGCGGCCGTGTCCACCGGTCTGGCCCGCCCCGGCGGCCAGCAGGCCCCGGTGTCGAAGGTACTCAACTACTACGCGGGCAACGCCAGTTCCTCTCTCTCGTCCGAGGAGGAGCTGTTCGCGGCTGCCTCGCGGGCAAGGATGGTCGGTTGGTAACGCTCTCACTCAACTCCCCCTCGGATTCGCTGGACCTGTCCGAGGGGGAGGCGGGCGGAGTGGGCTATCAGGCCCTTGCCGGGATCACCGGCATGGGTCTGCCCCAGCTCTCCGCGCAGTGGCTCGAAGGCGCCGGGGACGGCGCGTCTTACCGGGGCCGCAGGGTTCTGCCCCGGGACATCGATATCCCCCTCGACATCGTCGGCCGCGACCGGGCGCACCTCTCCGAGCTGGTGACCCGGCTGGTGCGCGTCCTGGCCGACGAGTGCACCCTCACGGTGACCGACAGCACCGGCACCCGCTGGAGCACCCCCGTGCGATGGACCGGTGGAGGAGCGATCGACCCGGGCGCCGGGCAGCGGGACACCCAGACCGTCATCACGCTCCGCGCCCCCAGCCCGTACTTCCTGGCGGAGGCCGGGCAGACGGTCACCATCGGCGGCGCCACCGCCGCCCCGTTCCTTTCCGCGCTCGCTGCCATGCCGCTCGCCGCCTCGCAGGCGATCGGCGACGTACAGCTCACCAACGATGGTGACGTGGCCGCCTACCCCGTGTTCCAGGTGTACGGGCCGGGCGACAACTTCAAGGCCATCGGGCCGGACGGCCAGGCCCTCCACTACACCGGGGCGATCACGTCGACCGGGAGCATCACCGTCGACATGGGCGCGGGCATCGTCCGTGACGGCTCCGGCGCCAACGTCTACCGCTACCTCGCCACCGCCCCCCGGTTCTGGTCGGTCCCACCGGGGACTTCGACAGCCTCTGTCGCTCTGCTGAACACGACGGCCGCCTCGCGGATCGTCGTCTCCTGGCGTCCCCGGAAGTGGGTGGTCATCTAATGAAGCAGGATGACCTCCTGGTCGAGGTGCGCGACAAGTCTCTGTCGCGCGTCGGGACCATCCCCGCGGATCTCCTGCTGCTCGAAGCGGAGAACATCCACAACAACGTCGGCACCTGGAAACTCCAGCTCGGCGCCGATCACCCCCTGGCCGACGTGCTGTCGACGCCCGGCGCGGGCCTGATCGTCACCGGCCCGACGGACGTGCTGTTCTCCGGACCGGTCACCCGCACCGAGAGCGCCGTCACCGCGACCGACCCGCTCGGCACCCTGACGGTTGAGGGCGTGGACGACACGGTGATCCTGGCCGACATGCTCGCCTGGCCCCAGCCGTCCAACGGCGACGCGGCCACGCAGACGGTCGGAACCGACGACAAGACGGACGCGGCCGAGACGCTGATGCACTACTACGTCTCGGCGAACTGCGGCCCCAACGCCCCGGCCGCCAGGCGCCGGGCCGGTCTGACCCTGGGGACCAACGGCAAGCGCGGCGGCATCGTCTCCAAGAGCCCGCGCTTCCAGCCGCTCGGCGAGCTGTGCAAGGAACTGGCCGAACCGAACAACCTCGGCTTCCGGATCGTCCAGCGGGGGCCGCAGCTCGTGTTCGAGACGTACGCGGTCGCCGACCGCACGAAGGACACCCGGCTCGGCGTCGTGAACAACACCCTCGCAGGACAGCGGACCTCCACCTCCACTCCGCAGAAGACGCGGGTGATCGTCGGTGGCGACGGAGACGGCTCTCACCGCGTCGTCGTCCCCGTCGACAACCCGGGCTCCATCGCCTCCGAGGCCGACTGGGGCCGCCGCATCGAGCGGTTCATCGACGAGCGCTCCTCCAAGGACACCGCCGAACTCACCCAGAAGGGCACCGAGGCCCTCGCCGACGGGGGCGCCACCCTGAGATCGGCGCAGGCCGTACCCATGGAGGACTCCGCGCTGACCTTCGGGAAGGACTGGGGTCTCGGGGACCGGGTGACGGTCATTGTCGGCGGCACCGAGATGGCAGCCGTCGTCACGGGCATGGTCCTGAAGGTCACCGAGGACGGATACCGGCTCGGCGCGGCCCTGGGGGACCCGGCGCCGCTGTCGGCCGACGCGGCAGCCGCCTCCGCTCACACGGGGCTGGAGTCGCGGGTCTCCTCGCTGGAGCGGACGGCGGAGGCCACTCCGCCCGGTCCGCGCGTGATCAGTCCGTCGTACACGGGCATCACCCAGGCCACTCCGCCCAGCGGCTACCCCCAGGGTGAGACCGTCCAGTTCTACTTGAGCGCGGAGGCGTCCACGGTCGGCGGATGGGACTTCGCCGGGAAGTGGGGCATCGTCGAGACCCAGGTGTGGGCAGGCGGCGACGCTCTCCAGACCTGGCGCCGCGTCCACTCCGGCAGCACGTCGCACGAAGTGTGGGTACGCGGTGGCCAAGCCTCCGGCTGGTCGCCCTGGCGGCAGACCGCCTTCGAGCACACGCTGACCCCGACATCCGTCACGCAGTCGTCCTTGCCGTCCGCGTACCCCTTCGGCACATCGACCCTCGTGCTGGAGTCCGCCGAAGCAGCGGCCGGGGGCTGGGCCTTCGGCACCGGCAGCCGGTACGGCGTCCTGCGCACCATCCGGCCCGCGAGCGCGACATACGCCCACCAGACCTGGCTACGGCTCAGCCCCACCGTCACCGAGGAGTGGACCCGTTCCGGGAGCAGCGCCTCCGGCTGGACCGCGTGGCGCACCTCGGCCCACAACGAGAAGTCGGCCAAGGGCGTCGTCGCCATGCAGGAACTCGGTACCACCCCGTATGTCGGGGACTCCGCGACCGTCGTCTATACCCAGCAGTTCACCGCAGAGGCGGGCCGCTGCTACAAGGTCGCGCTCCGGGTCGCGTCCGTCGACACCGACGGCACCGGAGACCACGCCACGCTCCGGTACGCCAAGCAGACTGCCTACACGACTGTCCGATGGGCGTCCGGCACCTCCGTGACCACCAACAGCCGGATGGTCGGCGACTTCTACAGCACGACCTTCGACGACGACTCGCTCACGTCCACAGGTCTCGACATGGCCTGCTACATCAACAACCCCCCGCCCGGCCCCGTGACCATCGGAGTCACCCTCTACGCGCGCCGCCCGGCAGCCACCTACGGGCAGGTCCGTTTCCTACCGGGCGGCCTCTCCACCCTGGTCGTCGAGGACGCGGGCGCAGCCCTCTAAGGAGCCCCTCTTTGGCGATCACCGCCTACCCCTTCGACGGCCAGGCCGTCACCGAGACCGAGTTCAGCCGGTTGTTCCGGGAGTTCCAGGACTCCGGCGTAGTCGCCTCAGCCGACTCGGCCGGATTCCAGGTCGCCCCCGGTAGCGGGCTCGCGGTCACCGTCCAGTCCGGTACCGCCATCCTGCGCGGGCACATGGTGCACTCGACGGCGACCGAGACCCTCCCCGTCCCGGCGGCCGGCACCTCCAGCCGCGTCGACCGGGTCGTTCTGCGGCTCGACCCCGCCGCCAACTCGATCGGCCTCGCCGTGAAGACGGGTACGGCCGGGACATCGGCCCCGCCGTCCCTGACCCAGACCGACACCGCCGTCTTCGAGCTGCCGCTCGCCCAGTTCACCGTCGCCGCGAACGCCACCACGATCAGCGCCGGGGACATCGTCTCGACCCGTCCCGTCGTGGGACACCGGATCGGTACATGGACGACCGCGACCCGCCCGACCGGACCCCGCCGGGGACGCCTCGGCCTGAACACGGACAGCTCGACCTGGGAGTTCTGGACCGGCACCGCGTGGTCGCCGCTCGTCTCCACGGTCGACTGGGCCAGCCTCACCGGCAAGCCGAACAGTTTCGTCCCCACCGCCCATACACACAGGTGGGCGGACATCAGCGATGCCCCGTCGAGTCTTCCTCCCGCCGCGCACACCCACAGCTGGACCCAGGTCACCGGCAAGCCGTCGTCCTTTCCCCCGTCTTCGCACGGGCACGACTGGGACAACATCACCGGCCGTCCCTCCACTTTCGCCCCTTCCTCCCATGCGCACTCGTGGTCCAGCATCACCGGCAGGCCCGGCAGCTTTCCCCCGTCCTCGCACTCGCACGGCTCGTATCTGGAGTCCGGGGACACGATCGCGTGGGCCAACGGAACGAAGCGCGTTCACAACGACAGCGTGAGCGGCTCCGGGACGTATTACGCCGTCTGGGTCCAGGGGGACGGGACCTTCGCCCGCAACGTCAGCTCGCGAAAGTTCAAGCAGAACATCAGGGACTACGAGATCAGTCCCGACGCGGTTCTGTCCCTTCGTCCCGTGATCTACGACCGGAAGGACCAGACGGCCGAGGACGGCACGGTCGCCAAGGGCCGCGAGGGCGAGGTGGGACTCATCGCCGAGGAGGTCGAGACACATCTCCCCTGGCTCATCAACTACCTGGACGGGGAGGTCGACGGCCTGCGGTACGACCTCCTGTCTGTCGCCCTCGTGTCCGTCGTGAAGGCCCAGGAGGCCCGCATCGCGGCACTGGAGGCCCGCATCGGGGAGTCGTCCTGACCCTCGACCCCACCGTGCAGGTCGCCCTCGTCTCTGCCGGAGGAGTCGTCACCGCCGCACTCGTCGGCGTTCTCGTCGAGCTGGTGCGCCGCCAGGGCGCCGCCCTCGGCGAAGTCCGCGACCAGGTCTCCAACGACCACTCCAGCAACCTGCGGGACGACCTCGACCGCGTGATCGCCGGACTCGACCAAGTCCTCGAAGGCCAGGCCGAACACGGCCGGGACATCCGGCACCTGCGTACCGAGGTGGCCCACGAACGCGCCGAGCGGCTCGCGGTCGCCGAACGTCTCGACCAACACCTGACTTCTGTCCCACGGGACATCTAACCCCCGCCCCACCCCGCCAGGCCCCCGGATGCCCCGGGGGCCTTCTTCATGCCCGGAGGCACCCCTGACCATCAGCATCACGTCCCGAAAGACCTGGGGCGCAAAGCCCTGGACCAGCACCCCCGGCTCTGTCCCGCTCCAGGAACGACGCGAGTTCTTCATCCACTACGACGGCGCCCACTCCGTGGGCCGGACCGGACCGTCGGTGCCGAAGGCCATCGAGCGTGCCCACCTCGCCCAGAAGTGGTCCGGCATCGGCTACAACTTCGTGATCGACCAGAACGGGACCATTTACGAGGGGCGCGGCTGGGGCCATCAGGGCGCACACTGCCCCGGTCACAACCGGACCGGGATTGGTGTCCAGATCGCGATCGGAGGTGACCAGAAGCCGTCCGACGCGGCTCTCCGCTCGGCGCGGACCCTGTACGACGAGGCGTGCCGGCGCACCGGCCGGACCCTCGCCAAGCGCGGCCACAAGGACGGCATCCCCACGCTCTGCCCCGGCGGCCCCCTCTACGCCTGGGTCAAGGCCGGAATGCCCGCCCCGGGCGGAACGGTGAAGCCGAAGCCACCCGCCCCGAAGCCCTCCTCGAAGATCGTCGCTCTCCACAGCGGCGTACGGCCCGGGGCCCGGCACGCCCAGGTCCGCGACCTTCAACAGCTCCTCATCAAGACCGGCCACGGGCCGATCAAGGGCGCCGTCACCGACCTGTACGGCCCGGAGACCCAGCGTGCCGTCGCCCGCTGGCACGACCGAAACCCGAAGCACCGCTCGGCTGGCGTGGCCCACGACCCGCGGATCGGGCCGAAGGGCTTCGCCGCCCTCCAGAAGCAGGCGGGACGCCGATGAGTAAGCTGCGCGGTCCGATGGCCGCTCTCGTAGCCTCCTTGCCTGTCCGCTACCGCTCTCGCGTCGGAGCGGCTCTCGCCGCTCTCGGCGTGCTCGTCAGCGTCGCCGCCATCGTGTACGCAGACTCTCCGGAGGTGGCTGTCATCATTCAGCTCCTTACCGCCCTCGGTGTCGTGGCGCCGGACGAGAGCGAGCCCCAGGGGTAGAACCCTCAAAGCCCCCGCAGACCAGTCAACGGTCGGCGGGGGCTCTTCTTCTGTTTCAGTCGTCCGACGGCGCGGTCCCCTTCTTCATGGCCTCGATTTCCTCCAGGGTCATGACCGGGGCCCCGCCCGGCCCACGACGGCTCCCTCTCCGGCTTGCGTTGGCTGCCGTCTTCTTCGCGGCGGCCTTCCGTGGAGAGGTCTTCTCGGCCGCTGTCTTGCTGACTGCGGCCTTCCTCGCGGCGGCCTTCTTCGGGGCGGCGGGTGCTGGCTCTTCGTCATCGGCCGACGCTCCCTCCGTGTCGGTGATGTCAGGCTGGTCGTCTGGCAGCGCCGAGAGCGCAGCCTCCGAGATACGGAGGCCGAACACCGCCACGATGGGCTCGGCGTCCTGTGCGCAGAGGTCCCGCCGTACTGGTGGACTGTCTCCGACTGTGATCGTGTACCGGTAGGCGGGAGCATCGCGCCGTTCGCAGACGTCGCAGATGATCAGGGTCGTGGTCACTTCGATTTCCACTCGTGATGTCTCCTCGCCGTACGGATCGGGTCTGGATTGTCCCGTACGGCGAGGGGGCGTGCGGTCAGGCTGCCTTGTTGAGCTTTGTCAGGTATCGGGAGCCTTGGCGGCGGTCTCGGCCCATGAACTTCGCGAGGGCGGGGCCGGTGACCTTCTCCCCGGCCTCTGCGATGGCCTCGGCAGCCGCACGTAGTTCGTCAAGGCTCGGTCCGGGGCGGCCGGGGCGCCTCTTTCGTGCCCGCGTCACCTCGTCGGCTTCGCACTCGCCATCCAAGGTGGGCTGCACCGGCGCTTCGCCTGTCTCGTGGCTCTGGTCCTCCTGCTCTTCTGGTTCCTGGGGACGTGCGTCCCCCGGCACCCGGGCGCGGATGATCATGTGAGCGACATGGCCCGCGACTATGCCCGGAACGGTGGAGACTGCGGCCGTCAACGTCATGGACGAGTACATGTACCCAGCGGCTATCCAGTGGGCGACGATCTGCCCGACAACGACCATGGACAGGGCGCCTACCGCGCCCGCGACGGCGGTGCTGTGGCCCTTCTCGCCCTTCTTCCGGGTCTCGACGAACCAGACTGCGAAGCAGGCGTAGACGCTCATGCAGGCCGGCATTCCGGCAGCGGTCAGAGGCCCCCATCCGGCGGCGCGAGCGAGTTGGTACTCACCTGGCGCGGACATAGCGAGAGCGATAACGAGTACAAAGCGACCCACGGCGGGGGCGTAGCGGGGCAGGCGAGTACGTTCGGGCATGGCGCTGGTCCTGTCGAGCTGCGGGGCGTGCGGGGGGAGGCTCAGGCGCGTGCGGTCAGCGCTCGGCGGGCGCGGATGGACGCGACGAGTTGCGCCCCGGCTCCGGTGAGGTCGGCGGCGGAGCCCGGTGTGGGCGTCGGCTCAGGGGTGGGGGCGAGTCCGGCGCAGGCCGCACAGATGCCCTGGTCCTGGTTTGCGGGGAGGGGTCGACCGCAGTCACCTGCGCAATCGGCGTAGCTCTGCCACTGGCGGCGAGGGTCGGGCAGTTTTCTGTGCAGCCGGTCGCCGACGAGCCGTGCCGCGGAGTACACGCGGGTGGGAAGGCCCTGGCAGAGGGCGTCCGTCAGCTCCGCAACGGTGGCACCACGGCGCAGCCACTCAGCCGCAAAGGGTGCGAGGGCGGTCACCTGCTTGCCTGAGAGGCGGAGTCGGCTGTCGACCGCCGCGAGGCGGGCGAGGAGTCGGGACGCCTGGGTCAGGTGCTCGTCTCCGCCCTCCCTCGGAGGGGAGGCGGGAGGGGTCTTGTCCTCGTTCTTTCCGGAGTTCTTGTCGACCGAAGGGAGCGTTCCTGCGGCCTGGGTTCCCGGATCACCGGTTCCCGGCTGGTGGTCGGATGCGGCGACGCGGACCTGCGGGGTGTCGGTCACGAAAGTCTCGGTGCGCAGACGGCCATGGTCATCCCGTCGGGTGCGCCGGACGTAGTAACCGGCCGCGATCAGCTCGTCCACGGCGGACTGCACTCCGCGTCGGCCAACGCGAGGGTGTCGGTCGGCCAGCTTGCGGACATCGATGTCAGCACCGTCCGGAAGGCTCAGCAGGTAGACCAGGATGCCCCGGGCGGTGAAGGACAGTCGGGAGTCGCGAAGCACGTCGTTTCCCAGGACCGTGAAGGATGCACGCCTGGGGGTACGCTTGATACGCACTGGGAGGTCTCATCTCCTACGTGTGGTGACCGGCCAGCGTTCCAGCGCAGGTCGGTCGGGGCCCCGGGTAGGCGTTTCCAGCGCTTCCGGGGCCTGCTCTGTTTCTCGCAGCGTGTTGTGCCGCTGACGATCTTGTGAGGTTACAGCTTGACACAGCCGTCAACTTTGCGCAACCATGAGTTGATCACAGGCTGACACCGAGGGAGGAGGGCCCGTGGGTGCCAAGAAGGTGCAAGACGACAACGAGGCTATGAAATGGCTGAGGTCGGGCGTCCCCTACGACGAGATTATCGAGCGATACAAGACGAAGTACAACGTAGAGACCACGCGATCCATGTGGTCGACCTATCGTCGGCGCAAGAAGATCCCCACCCGGAACGTACGCAACACCGACTTGATCCCGTGGAAGGTGCGGGAGGAGCACCGGTACGAGTACCCGGTGATGATGCTGAGGGCCGAGGGTCGACGCCTGGCAGGCAAGGAGCTGACCAAGGAGGACGAAAAGCGTCTGGCCAGCTGGAAGACTGAGTTGGAGCGGAAGGATCTCGTCGTCCATTACGACCCAGACACCGAGTCGGGTTGGTTCTACGTCCCCCGATCTGATGGGGATGACGAGCTGATCCACCCTCCCGAGTGACGCCTATCCCCCTCCCCCTCGCATCGTCCCCCCGTCGGAGCCCCGGCGGGGGGTTTTTCATTCTTGAGGCGGAGAAACGGAAGCTCATATTCCCCTTACGGTGGATCAGCTCAGCCGGATGCCGCCAGGCGATCCGTCAGAAGACTTGGAGCGAGGGGGTCAGGATCGTGCTACAGGTTGACACCTGACTAACGCAGGGCATAGAACGGTGTTAGTTACAGGTTTACAGAAAGACCACCACCCGATGAGCGCAACCGTGCCCCTGGCGGGCACCCTGCACATTGCACCTGTTCCGGGCGCAGTGCTGTATGTCGACGAGGACCAGTGGCACTACCACCTGACCCTCGACCGGGGCGTAAGGCCGAAGGCGGTGCGCTCAGCCCTCCAGGCCGCCCAAGCCCTCGGTCTGGCGCCACTGGAGGAAGGCGAGGGGGACCCGTACTTCCTTGACGACGGCCGCATCCGCATGGACCTGGCCCGCGTGTTCAACTTCGAAGGAGCCGCTTAACCTTGCTGCGCATTGTGAACATCGCACCGGCAGCGCCGGACATCCCCCGGGACGGATGGGGGCGCCCACTCGTCATACCGAAGCAGGGGGGCAAGCCGGTACCCCTCACCAGGACCACGACCTTCATCGACTGCATAGAGGACAAGGCCGCGTTGTCCGACTGGCGGTCCCGCATGACCCTGCTGGGGGCAGCCGCCCGGCCCGCCCTTTTGGATGCGGCGCGGCAGCTCGACCCGGCCGCCCCTGCGGACAAGCGCAGGCTGAACGCACTCGCCCAGCAGGCGCAGGACATCGCGGGAGCCAGCGTGAAGCGCGAACGAGGGACCCATCTGCACACCCTCTCCGAGCGTGTCGACAGGGGCGAGCCGTTGCCTCTCGACACTCCGGACAGTGATCTCAGCGACATGGCGGCATACCTGACGAAGACCTCCGTCTTCGAGGTGAAAGCTGTGGAGAAGTTCGTCGTCGTGCCCGAGCTGGGGACGGCCGGCACCCTCGACCGGGCCCTTGCATACGCAGGGCCGGGCCCGCACGGCGAGCACATCGAGGGCCTGTTCATCGGCGACATCAAGACCGGCAGCGTGGAGTACGGGAAGCTGAAGATGGCGATGCAGCTCGCCGTCTACAGCCGAGGCGAGGTCTACGACCACACCCTCTGGCCCGTCGACCCCGCAGATCCGAAAGCGTTCGCGACGTGGAAGAGGCGGATCGTCCCCCCGCAAGAGGCGGCGCGGGCGTACAGCGCACTCCCCAAGGTGTCGCAGCAGTGGGGTGTGATCATCCACCTGCCCGCAGGCTCCGGCCACTGCACACTGCACTGGGTCGACCTTCAGGTCGGATGGGCCGCCGCGCGCCTGGCCCTGGAGGTGCGGACCACCCGAAGCCGCAAGGATGCGATGCTCCCGTGGGTGACCGGCGTCACCGCGCCTGCCGCCGCATAGCCGCGCCACAAGTGTTAACATGTAACTAGCAGAGAGAGGGAGCGAGTGAGTCAGCAGCACCACGGCGTGAGCGTGACCATCAAGTACGGCCAGAGCTACCAGGACACGCAGGTCGCCTTTCATGGCCCACCGGCAGATGTGCGCGCCCAGATCATCGACTTCTTTGGCTTCGAATGTCAACATGTAACTAACCTGACACTCTCAGAGCTGATCGTCGAGGCAACCAGCATCGCGCACGGGACGGGGGATATCGCCGGCATTCTCGGCGGTCGGATCGTCCCGCCCGAAGCCCCCGCCGACCCGGAAGGGAAAGAGGACCCCTGGAACCAGGCCCAGGAGTCCGCGCCCTCCAGCGGAAGCGCCTGGATCGTCGCCGAGATCGAGCGTCAGAAGAGCGTCGCTGACCTCCAGCGACTCTGGGCCGCGAACCAGGCGGCGTTCGCAGAACCGTCGGTGATGGCCGCCTACAAGGCCAAGGGGCGAGCCCTCACGTGATCCGCCATCCCGCCCTGCCTGTGGCCTTCGCCGCGACCTGGCTCGCGGCCTCGATCTGGGCCCGGGGCGCGACCGTTCGCCAGCGCCATCTCGCCCCAGAGCGGGTTGCCGCCCGTCCCTCAAACGAATAACCCAAGGAGACAAACCTTTGACCCTCACCTTCAAGGACATCCCCACCGTCGGTGGCGGCTGGTTCAAGCCCGTCGACCACCAGGGCGCCCCGGCCATCCTGGTCGAGGTCGCCGACTTCGAGCGCCAGCGCCCCACCCCCAACGGCCCGAAGGACTCGGCGCTGTGCACGATCTCCGTGTTCAAGGACCGCGAGGCTCTCGACGCCCTCGCCCCCGAGATCAACGCGTCCACGCGAGTTGAGCAGACACTCCTCGCTCGTGACCTGGAAGGCATGGTCGGCGCCGCGACCATCGTTACGGTCGACCAGATTCCGCCGAAGCGTCCGGGGTCCCACCCCGCGTGGGTGTGGAGGCCCGTGAACGACGCAGCCGTGCGCCAGAAGGTCATCGACTACGCCACCCGTCGCGAGAGCGCTGTGACGCAGGCCGCGGCGACCGCGCCCGCCTTCGACTGAACGACTGGATAGACGGGGCGGGCCGCCGTCCGCGGCCCGCCCCTCCCTGTAAGGAGAATCCCCTGCTTACCCCAGCAAGATCGCTCACGATGAACGCGGAAAGCGGCAAGGAGCTGCCCCGGGTCCCCGCCTTCGAGGCGCTGTACGGCCTGGGCTGTCGCCCTCGCCATGGAGAGGTGGTGATGATCGCGGGGAGAAGCGGCACGCAGAAAAGCGGCTTCGCCCTCTACTGGGTCACTCAGATGCGCTTGCCCACGCTGTACCTCAGCGCGGACATGAGCGCATTCACAGCCAGCTCCCGACTCGCCTCAATGATGACAGGCGACACGACCGCGATGGTGGAGGCAGGGATGGCGGCCGGCGGCCGACACCGCGCCCACTACATCGACGCGCTCAGCGGCATCCCTTTGACGCTCGCGTTCGGCAGCCCGATCACCTGGGAGGCCATCGACGAGGAGCTGGAGGCCCACGTCGAGCTGTGGGACGCGTTCCCCCAGGTCGTTGTCTGCGACAACCTCATGGACTTCGCCGAGGCCGAGTCGGACTACACCGCACAGATGGCTGTGATGAGCGGACTGACCGAGCTGGCCCGCGCGACCGGTGCCACGGTGATCGTTCTGCATCACGCTTCCGACAAGTCGTGGGAGGCCAAGAGTGATCCGTGGGCTCCGCCATCCCGCGACCAGGTCAAAGGTGGGCTCAGCGAAAAGCCTGAGCTGAGCTTGAGCGTGGCCCTTGACCCGACCTCGCACGAGTACCGGGTGGCCGTGATCAAGCAAAGGATGGGCCCGTGCGACCCGACAGGGAAACGCTACGCGACCATGCGCTGTCACCCGGAGATCACTCAGTTCTCCAGGCTGGAGAAGCTGGTACCCGCCGCGTCGCCGACGCGGCCTTGGTCCCCCACGAAGATCCTCGACGCCGCTTAGCCTGTTAACATGTAACTCGCCCGCAAGTGCGGGCATTATTTCGAGACAAGGTGTCAACCTGTGACTAACGTGACAAGCCGCAACCGGTCGAACCGGCGCAAGGGCGCCCAGTGGGAGACGGACCTCCGGGAGGGGCTGCGGGCCGCTGGAGAGGACGTCGAGAGCCTGCGCCTGGCCGGGGCGGAAGACGAGGGAGACCTCGTCATTCGGGAAGCGGACGGCGCCTTCCTGCTCATCGAGGCCAAGAATGCGAAGTTCGAGCCGGGGCCTTTTCTTGACGAGGCAATGCGCGAGCGGGAAAACTTTTCCAAGCACCGTGGGATAGACCCTGAAATCGTAGAGTCCATCGTCGTGGTCAAGCGTCGCGGAAAGAGCTGGAGGAAGGCTTTCGTCCTCACTACGGTCGAAGAGTATTTCGACCTGGACCCCGAATGATCAGAATTCTCACACGAGACCGAAAGACCCCCTCGGTGACGAACATCGGGGGGTGTCAGCTAGACGCTCCCGATTGGGCTTTCGAGGCATTCCTCGACTGCCTCAATGACCCTGAATTCGACGGGCCGCTGATGATGGCTGTCGAGGAGCTATACCAGGTTCCCATTGCCGACCTGGATTGGATGCTCCCGTGAAGTACACCCGCGTTGACCACGACAGAGCGCCAGCCGACGAGAAGCCTCTGCTGGAGGCCGCCTACGAGCACTACGGGCTCGACTTCAACCCGGAACGAGCCATCGGGATGGCGTGCTGCCCCTTCCATGAGGACGGCACGCCGTCATTCTCGTACAACCTCAACCGACAGCTCTGGAAATGTCACTCCTGTGGCGCCGGAGGGGACGTGTACGAGTTCATCATCCGCTATGAAACCGTCGTGAACCAGAAAGAGATCACCTTTGTCGGAGCGAAGTCCCTTGCAGCCTCTCTCGGACTCGCAGCGCGAGATGATGGAGGAAGCAACGGCGAGCTATCAGGAAGCTCTTACGCGGGAAGCCGCACGGTATCTGCTCGACCGAGGAATAGGCCGCGATCAGGCGGCTATACACCGGCTTGGCGTCGTCGCTGACATCCCCTTCCCCGGCCATGAGCGTTTCCGCGGAATGCTTGCCATCCCATACATCGGTCACGACGGCCGAGTCCTCACGCTGCGATTTCGCTGCCTGGAGGACCACGACCACCGGGCGCACTTCCACGGCAAGTACAACTCCATCAAGGACGATCCGCCAAGGCTCTACGGCATCGCCGACGTACACCGCGCCGGAGACACCATCGACGTGACCGAGGGCGAACTCGACGCCGTCGTCCTGCGAATGATCGGCCTCCATGCCGTCGCCGTCCCCGGCGCCGCTCTGTGGCTCGGCCGGCATCGCCGAATGCTCGCCGGGTTCTCCCGCGTGCGCGTCTGGGGAGATCCCGACGACGCGGGTGCCGAGTTCGCCTCGAAGGTGTGCCGGTCGCTTCCACGATCGTCTCGCAGTATCCGGCTGCGGCTCGGCGATGTGTCCGAGACCTACCAGCAAGAGGGTGCTCCGGCCCTCCTCGCCCTGGCCGAGGCGGGAGCGCTCACCACCACCTCGGGCGCCAACCGCCTCGACAGGGAGGTGGCATGAGCACGGCCCTGACCTGCCCTGACTTCATGGACGGCCGAGGGTGCGGCCACATTCAGCCGATCGACGGCGACCTCGCAGCCGCACGGGCCGCCCTACGGAATCACCTGCAAGGTAGGCACGGCGGTTACATGTGGACGAGGGAGCAAGCCGAACGAGCTGCCCGCCAAGCCAAACCGAGATCGCTGGACACCGCCCGGCGGCTTCTCGCCAAGGCGCACCGCGATCACCTCGCCAAATGGGGCCGATGAGTGCCGCGCTGCCGGGAAGCCCCGGCCCCCGCCTCCTCGGCATATGGGAATCGCTCGACCCTGACGAGCGCGCCGTCTTCGAGCGGCACCTCCTCGAAGGCACTGCGGCCGAGGATCTCGTCTGGATTCTCGCCCGCTACGGACACCGCGTGTCCGCATCCACGATCCGTACGTACCGGCGCCGACTGCGCCAGGAAGAGAGCAAGCAAGCTTGAGTGACACCCTCCTCGACGACCTGCTCGCGAAGCCCGTGGGCCCCTCCACGCCAACTCGCCAGACCGACCCCGAGCGCGACTTCACTCGACAGATCGAGGTCACCGAGGACGCGGCCGAGGTCACCGTTCGAGGCCCTGCCGAGATGGACCCCAAGGGCACTGCGGCCACCGTCCTGCGATCGCAGGGCCTCGACCCGGAGCACTGGGAGGTGAAGGGCTTCCGCTCCTCGGAGTGGACCATGCCGAACGGCGAGATCGGCCTGAGCACACGCTTCTCCTTCACTCGCCGCCCACTCACCCTGGAAGGAGACCGGGAGGACATCTCGGAGCTGATCAGCGCGGTGGAGGCGTACATACCCCGCTGGCCAGTTGGAGGCCCTCCCGACGGCGACCACACCTTCGTGATCGCGCTCGGAGACATGCAGTTCGGCAAGGCGGACGGCGACGGCCCGGCCGGCACTCTCCGGCGCACGATCGACTGCCTGAACCGCGCGGCTGACCTCTTGGAGGTCTACCGCGACCGGTTCTCCATCGGCCACGTGCACGTCGCCTGGCTCGGAGATCACATCGAAGGGTTCGTGTCCCAGGGGGGCGCGCAGAGCTGGCGTACCTCGCTCACCCTCACCGAACAGATCCGCCTCGCCCGCAGGGTCATGCTGCACGCAGCCATGACCCTGGCCCCCCTTGCCCGGCGAGTCACGATGGCCGCCGTACCCGGCAACCACGGCGAAGCCGTGCGCTTCAACGGCCGGGGCATCACCCGCTACGACGACTCTCACGACACGGAAGCCCTTGTCGCGGTTCGCGACGCTCTCGCCCTGGCCCCGGAGGTGTACGGGCACGTCGAGTGCTTCGTGCCGGACTCCGACGAACTGACCGTCGTCGTCGACTGCTCTGGCACCGTCGTGGCCCATGCCCACGGCCATCAGTGGCGGCCTGGCAAGCACTGGGAGTGGTGGCGCGGCCAGGCATTCAACAAGCAGTCCGCGATGCACCAGGCCGACGTGCTCCTCGCAGGACATCTGCACCACGAACACGTCGACACCGACGGCCCGCGGACCTTCATCCAGCCCCCGGCCATGGAGTCCGAGTCGACGTGGTGGCGGCACGCGAAGGGCACCACGGGCGCCCCCGGCCTGGTGGTTGCCGTGACGAAGGACGGCTCGGTCCCTGTCAAGGAGGTGGTCCGATGACCGATGTCGCGGACTGGACGGTTCTCACGCCCGAGGTGACGGCGCTCGCGGGCCGGGCCGCCCGCCGAATCGCGGATGGCTACGAGGACACGCTCACCATGGAGTACGAGGACGCCCGGCAGGAGGCGCTCATCATCCTGGCAACGAAGCCGCACATGGTGAGCCAGTGCCTCACCGAACCCTCCCTCGGGCTCGGCGTCCTCTACCACCGCCTGGTCCTCGACCTCGTCGACCGCGTGAAGACCGAGGCCACACGCCGTATCTGGCACACCTCGTACGAAGCGGCCTGCGACGCAGCCGAGCGCGGTCGCCTGTGAGCGGGTACGATCGTCGGCTCGTCGAGACCCTGCTGCCGGCCGTCTGGAGCACGGAGACCGCGTACGGACTCCGCTCCCCCACTGCCCCGGACGCCGACATGCCGAAAGGGACGACCGACCCACGAAGCGCAGATGCCCTCTTCGCGCACCTTGCAGATATCCGGCGAGCGTGGAAGTCCTGTCCCCTGTCGCGCGGCGAACGTCGCGCCCTGTTCCTGCGGTACGCGCTCGACTGGCCGGACGAGCTGATCGCCGCCCGCGACCGCATCACGGGGCGAGCGGTCCGGTACCGACTGGAGCGGGGAATCGGGAAGATGGCCTGCTGGCTGTCCGGGCGGGACTACGTGGACGGGTACGAGTCGCTGGAGCAGGAAGGAGACTGAGCCCCTGAAGCCCTACCGTCGACGGCGCCCCGCGGACCATCGGGCGAGTCGTCGGCGGTAGGCACTAAGACGCCAACCGGCGACGCCCACTCTCCTACGGAAAGTGGGCGCTTGCGCAGTTCCAGTAGCGCGGTCAGGGAAGAAGGGTCGCCTGCCCCGCCCGCACACTCGTCGTAAAGAGCCGGTAGTCCTCCATGGACACGATCAGGACCTTTGCATCGGGGTCCCCGACGTCCTTGGAGTCACGCAGCGCCACAACGCCATCGACGAAGGCGACTTCCAGGCAATTGTTGCCGCCGTTGCTCAGTTCACTCTTGGCCCAGTCGGCAGAGGTCAGGTCAACCTGCTTTTTCATGAGTAGCAATCCTTGATCAAGTCGCTGATGAAGCGACGGGTCTGGTCCGCAGGGAGCGTCTGTTCAGTCAGAGAGTCGAGGGCAGACCGATACCGGTCCACGTCTCCCGCCTCCTCCAGGTAGACCGATCTCGTCTTGCCTTCGATCACGACGACCGGTGGTCCCGCAGAGAAGTGTAGAAGCTGGAATGGGCCGTCCGAACTGGCGTGGGCGCCAACATCGAACGGCAGGACGCGCACATCCACATTGTTGCGCTGTTCGGTCACTTCGAGGAGTCGTTCGAGTTGGGCTTTCATGACTGCCCGTCCTCCGACGACCCTCCGAAGGGCGGCTTCATCCAGAATGCAGGCGAAGGTGAGCGGCGTCTCGCGAGTAAGCGCGGCCTGGCGCGCCATCCTCAGCTCGACGAAGCGGGCCACCTCGCGCCGCGAAGGCCACACCTGACTCCGTTCCACGATCGAGAGCGCGTAGTCCTCGGTCTGGAGCAGGCCAGGGACAACCGTGAGGTAGCCCTCGGTCGCACAAGCCAGCTCCTCCAGGTGCAGATACTCCTCAAACCCTTCGGTCACGACGGCTTCGCGGTACTCGTCGAGCAGGCTCGTGCGCCGACCGCTGGCCGCGAGAGTGGCCATGGCCTTGATCGCCTGCCGGGTCGCTTCCTCCCGCACCCCGTAGACCTCAAGGAACGCGGTCAGGGCGAGCCCCTGAACCCTCTGCTTGCCATTCTCGATCTTGCTGAGAGTGGGTTTGCCCGAGAGTGCCAGACGATCTGCGGCTTCTTCCATCGAAAGCCCGGCGGCGCGGCGTAGAGACCGCAGGGCCGAGCCGAGCCTCCTGCGGTGGACGTTCGGTCTCGCTTCGGGCATGGCGCACCTCCTCGCGAGGCAGCGTACCGCCACGCCCGACCCTGCCCCACGTCAGGTCTTCGCTTTGAGCAACGTTTCGAATACTGGGGGGTTGCGCGCAACGTTTCTAATAGAGCATCGTTGCCCAAGTCGAGACAACGTCCCTGAGCCGCAGGGCAGTTGTCGCCGGTCCCGCCTGCCCTGCCCCCAGGGCTTCGGCATGACCTTCGGAGGCCCCGTGAGTACGACGGCGATCCGCAAAACCGCCATAGGAGAGCCCAGCTACAGGCAAGTCGTGGCGTGCAGCCCCGAGGCCGCTTCCACTGCACGACGCCTCGTTGCCACCGCCCTGGAGATGTGGGGCATACAGGATCTGTGCAGCGACGCGGCGCAGATCGCCTCTGAGCTGGCTACGAACGCCGTCGTTCACACGAAATGCCAGACGTTCCGGTTCTCCGTGGAGCTGCAAGAGGGTGGGGTCCGCATCAGCGCCGAGGACTCTGCGCTCGATGTTCTTCCCGCCCGCCGTGCCGCTGACGACAGCTCGTTGGGCGGACGGGGCCTCCACCTCGTCGACGCCCTCTGCGCCCGCTGGGGATACGAACTACACCCCCAGAGCAAGACGGTGTGGGCTGAGCTGTGCGTCCCGGAGGCGGAGGGCTGATGGGGCAACAAGGCCAACGGTTCTTCCTGATCGGCCAGCCCGCCCGCCGCGGAATCGCCCCTCCGTTGGAGCAGCGGCCGACAGGCGAAGGCTGGACGCACCGACTCCCCGAGCCGGGCTTCGCGGTAGCTCCCGGGGTCGCTGCGGAAACAGGGATGTTACGCACGTTCCTGGAAGCGATGCGGCGAGACCTGACAGCCGGTAGGACACCGGTCCGTGTGACCGTCGTCGCGATCGAGGAAAGCGTCGAGTACCTGTTGAGCAGCCACCTCGACGAGGTGAAGGAGGGCGACCTCGACGCTGCGGTGGTCACACTCCGGGGATACCTGGGAGCGCTGGTCGAAGAGGCCGATGCAGTTCTGGACTTCGGCCGGGTGGTCGTGCGGGCCATGGTCGACCGGGCCCGGGGCGTCGCGGGCCGGGAGGGGGGTCGCAACAGCGCGGAGGTGCGCGAAGCGGCGAAGACGGCCCGCGATCTCTTGACCCTCATGAAGCAGGAGGGGTGGGAGGGCCCTAGAGCAGTCGACCCGGGGAGCAGTCCGTGATCAGCATCGTCGTCCCTGGAGCCGCGCCCAATGCTGTACTCGCAAAACGGGAGAGACCGTGTCCACTTTGTACCGCCAGGAACCGTCGGCCTACGACGGGGAGGACCCGAGCCGGGACGTCCCGGCCCTCCTCGCCTACCAGTTTGACCAACTGGGCATCGGGGATCACCTGACTCTCGTGGGCACCACGTACGGGTTGCCCATGGTGGACAACTTGGTACCTCCTGGGCTGGGCTGCTGCCGGGCCCGCGCGGTCGATGAGGCCCTGTGGCCGAAAGGTGCCGATCTGTGCGCCGTGGTCACCTGGAGCCCCGACCACGCCATCTCCCGGCGAGGCAATGCGGAGGAGTTGGCGGAGCACCGTCAGAAACGGACACCCGCCGTCTTGGAGGCTCTGGAGTCGCTGGGCTACACGGTGCGAATCCCGGGGCCACTCCAGGAGCACGAGACGCCGTGGGCTCCATCCAAGTTCTTCATCTATCGCTTGATGGAGGGCGCGGACCCAATTGAGTGGCCTGATGACGGGTGGGACCACCATGCGAAGCCAGGTGTCCGGCGGAGGATTTGGGAGCCGGATGAGTCGTCCCTGTGGCACCTGGAAAGCCTGATGGAGAAGGCCGGCCTCGCCGGACGGGACACCTACCTGCGGCGCTGGACGCCGATCTCCGGGGGGACGTACGGCTGCGCGGAGGTGGACCGTATCGAGTGGCCGCCGTACGCCTTCGTGTGCCTGCGTGTGTTCTGGAGGGCCTCGCAGGATGCCACCGCCAAGGACTGGGCTGCGGCCATGGTGAAGATCAAGCACTTCCTGCACGAACACGGCTACCTGACCAAAGAGCGGGCCCGACCGTGGAATCTGACCTTCGACCGGGACAGGCCGGAGGTCTTCGCCTACCGCACCGTCAAGCAGTCCAAGGAGGCAGGATGAGCCGCCAGCGGGCTCGCTGCCCCATCCATGGCCGGGCTCAGTCCAACGTGCAGAGGAACATCTGCCTGATCTGGTGCGAGCCGCCCCCGGTCCCCCTGGCCGAACGCATCCGACGCACCGCGTGGCGCTTGGAACAGTTCTGGGCTCGGCACGTCACGGACAGGGAAGCGTGCCGTCGGCTCGACCGCCTGCGTCTCCTGGCGCCTGAGCATCCCTGGTCCCCCGAAGAGGGCCTGGGGCGGGCTCGAAGGAACACCTCCGCCCGCGCGGAGGGCCTCCCCAGCGAGCCGCCTGCCGACTGAAAGGACTTCCGCTGCTGGGGGAAGTCCCGGGCGTGGGGGCCACACTCACACCTCGCGCCACCGGCAGCGGATGCCCGACCTGGCGTGACGGCCAGAGTCGGGCGCACGTCAGAGAAACCGATTACGAAGGAAAAGCGCAGTGATAGGCAGGACATCACTCTCCCAAGAAGGGCGCGCTGAAGGATGCCGCCAGCGCGGGCAGAGCTAGAGCAGAGGTGCGGAGGCCGGTCGTGCTCACCAACTTGATCCCGTTTCCGTCGCGACGCCGCAGCCCGCGCGAGTCTGAAGGCCCCCTGGCTGAAGGGGCAAGGCGGCGTCTGTTCTCCGTCTCGTCCGAGTCGGCCATCGTCGGCCGGGAAACCGGCCGGATGTGCGGCGCGCTCCGGAAGCTCTCACCGGCTCAGATCGAGTGCGCGCGGAAGCTCTTTCCGGTCTTCAGCAATACGGAGCACGGCGACATCACCACAGCCGCGCTCTGCGAACTGGAGGAGCACGACGGCCCGCACCGCGGCTTCGTCGTACCCCTCATGCACGCCGCCGCCGTCTGGGCGGAGTGGACCGACACGTCCACCAGGACCATGTTGCGCGCCCGGCCGGACTGCGGCTCACGCATCTGGGTCGACGGGCAGCCCGACGACTGCGTCCTGTTCGCCAGCCACCCCGGCTTGTGCACCCACAGCTACGCCTCACTGGACATGACGGCGTATTGACCGCCCGGCCCACCGTGGGCCGAGTCGAGAATGGATGGAAGGAAGACAACTTCGTGGAACTCATCGCACAGTTACCCCTTCAGACCGTACTTCCCATGGATGCCGCCCCCACGGGCGCGCGCCCGTACGCGCTGGGTGGCGCACGCTTCACCGCAGCCTCCCCCGCGTCGGCGTCGAGCCTGGGTCTGCCGGCATACGATCCCGTACGGCAGACGGCCGCCTACCAGGACGGCACTCCGCTGACCACGATGGCGACCTCCAAGAAGACGAACCCGGACGGGGACATCAAGAACCCTCCGCCGCATGACGAAGGCGCGGACCCTGGCTGCTTCGAGTGAACTCAACAGTCCTGATCGTGGACGGCCCCTTCGAGGCGGGTACCGACCTCGTCGCGGAGGGGCTGTCCGCAGCCAACGTTCCGGTTTTCCGGATGGACACGGCTGACTTCCCGCACGCACTGGAGCTGAGCGCCTCGTTCACGGACGGCGAATGGTCGGGGCGCCTTAGCAACCCCCACCGCCGAGTCGATCTGGCCGAGGTGCGGGCGGTGTACTGGAATCGGCCGCGCCTGTTCGAGTTCCCCGAGTTGTCAGCCTCGGACGCCCACTGGGCGCGAGGGGCTGCCCGGATCGGGCTGGGCGGAGTGCTGACAAGCCTGGAGGCCCGGTGGATGAATCATCCGGCCAGAGCGTCGGCCGCCGAGTTCAAGCCCCGGCAGCTCAAGGTGGCCCGCGCGTCCGGGCTGTCCGTGCCACGCACCCTGATCACCAACTCAACCGACCAAGTCCGGGCATTCGCGGCCGGGCTTGGCGGGGCCCCGGTCATCACCAAACCGCTCGGAATGCCGACAGTTGTTCACCAGACCGGATTGGAGACGATGTATACCCGGGCCGTCGACTTGGGCGACTTGAAGGGAATCCACCTGACCGCGCACCTGTTCCAGGAACAGGTCCCCAAGGAATTCGAAGTTCGCACCGTCGTCATTGACGGGGCATGTCACAGCGTGCGGATCGACACCGACAGCGCCGCCGCCGAGCACGATTGGCGAGCGGATTACGACTCGCTGAAGTACACCCCCATCAGAACCCCGTGCGCCGTCCAGGAAGGCGTCCGCCGGTACATGGACGCGATGGGCCTCGCCTATGCGTCACTGGACTTCATCGTTCGACCGGACCGGGCTTGGATCTTCCTGGAGGCGAACGCCTCGGGCCAGTGGGCCTGGCTACACAACGAACTGCCCCTCACTTCCATGTTCGTACACACACTGGAGAAATGGTGCAAGACATGAGCTGGCGAACTCTCGCCAATGCGCTCGCCGACTCCCTGGAGGCGAGTGGCGATCTCTCCTCTGCCCACTGGCGCCGGGCTGTGGAGGAAACCCCACGGCACTACTTCGTCCCCTCGTACTACCTCCCCGATGCCGGCACGCTCACCACCTGGCGGAAGCTCACCGAGGCGGATGGTGACGAGTGGCTGACGACGGCCTACAAAACCCGCACGCTGGTCACCCAGTTCAGCGAGCCGGGCAGCGGAGTACCGACTTCGTCGAGCACCACTCCGAGCCTTGTAGTGAGGATGCTCGAACTCCTGAATGTCCGGACCACCGACGATGTCTTGGACCTGGGAACGGGAACCGGCTATCAGACCGCGTTGCTCGCTCACCGGCTCACCGGCTCCCAGCAGCTCGTGTCGGCGGACATCGACCCCGCGCTGACGAGCGCCGCCGCCGAGGTGCTCTCGCGGCTCGGACACACTCCGCAGCTCCGGACCGTGGACGCGATGGTGGAGGAGTGGGGGTGCACCTTCGACAGGGTCATCGCGTCCTGCGCGCTCCCCCGGATCAACGGCTCGCTCCGGAACGCGGTCCGGGACGGGGGGCGCCTGATCGCCAACCTCTTCCCTCCACTGAACAACACACTCGTCGTTCTGGACCGCCAGCCGAACGGCTGCCTGGAGGGACGCTTCCACGGGGACGGCGGCTCATTCATGGCCGCCCGCTCTCGCGGCGGCCCCCCAGCCCCCAACGCTGGGCAGTCGTCGTACGCCAGTGGCACGACGAACGTTCCGATCGCGGCGTTCGACAACTACCACTTCCAGTTCCTCTTGGCGGCCCATCTTCCCGGAGCGGAACTTCAGTACGGCTACGAAGGGGACGTCGCCACGAGGCGGGTAGTCCTGCCCGGTGACAATTGGGCCGAGGTGACGTACGACGGCGCGAAGCCCTCGACGTGGTCGGAGGCCGGAGGGCAAGGCGTCTGGGAATCCGTCGAACGCTGGTGGAGGTGGTTCACCGACCACGGCCAGCCGACATGGGACCGGTTCGGCCTGACCGTGACACCTGAAGATGCCCACGTGCTGTGGTTCGAGGACCCTGCGGGAGCGGACGTCTGGGCACTGGTCTGACGGTCCCAGCGGGCCACGCTGCAACCACTGCGAAGGGGCCTAGGCGGGGCCATGCGCACTCGTGACACCGCCATGAGCCGCCGCCCCAGCCTCGGCCTCCTGGACACCCCCGGGCGCTCCACCTTCCACCGGTACCGCGTCCGGGGGTGCGGCGGTCAAGCCCGCTGGTGCCGAGCTTCCGATTCCGGCCTGGCCTGAATCCTTGGACGCCCGCATCACTGCATTCGGGTCTGGAAAGGAGCGCCTGGTGGTGGCGGGCGGCTCGGTCTCAACGAACAGGTCAGGAAGCACCGCGTCTATGAGTGCAGAGAGCGTGGAGCCCGACGAGTGATCTTCTGCTGCGGGGCGATGCCCGCCCCGCTCATTCGACTCGCCCGAATCGGAACCGGCCGAATTGCCGTGCGATAGGGCGTCCTCGCCGGGCGCCATTTCTCGATAGGTCACCTTGGAGGTCGCGTCATCTCTATGAAGAAGCTTTGGCACCTTTGGCTGTGGGCGGGGTGGGTGTATTGGGTACACAAGGCGAGTCGGGGGGTCGCTCTCCCCATACGCGAGGAGGCGAGCCTCCTGCTCTGAGGCTCCTCTGCGATCCGCCTCGGCCATCACAGCTCGCCGCTGTTCGTCGGTGAGCGGGACTCCGGCGATTCCGCCCGCGCCGTCAAAGTAGGTCGGCACATACCCTGCGGCCGAGTCATTACGGTATACGCCAGCCTCGGCAGCTTCCTCGGGTCGAGGGCTCGGAGACCCTTCTTCCGTTCGAGCCTGGGCGAATCCGAAAGTACCGACGTAAAGGATCACTGCGCCTAGCGCCCCCCAGGCCGCAGTTCTGCCCCTCCCTTTTTTCTTGCACTCGTCCACCGTGCGGTCCTCTGCGGGTAGGGGGGTGTGCGAACGTGACACGGGAGAGCCTTTCAAGCGGATTTCGTAGCTCCACTTCTAGCACCCGGGGGCGGCTTTAAAAAGGGCCTTCCGATATTTGATCTTTCGCTTCGCCTTAAGGGGTCCCTCAGCTTTACTGAACGCCAAGTGAGTCCGTCGCGACTTGCGAGGACTCCAGTTGGGCACCGTGACCAACGCATGACCAGCAGCGGTCACGAGCGGCCGAAAAGACCCAGAAACAGGCCGCACCCGCAACGGTTGAAGCCCCCCGACCAGGGCGCAAAATGCCTGCTCAGGGGGCCTCTAGGGGACTACTCAGGCCGGGGGTGGCGGCCCCGGTCGTCCCTCCGTCTGCCACCGCCGAGCGCGGGCAAACCCCCTGGCGGGCGAGCGCCCACCGGCCTTCGGAACGCCAGCGCGCTCACTTTCCACCGCGCTCGACTGCTCTGGTCTGCGGCCGTCTGGATTGGTCTGAGCTGGTCTGCGGCTGGTCTGCGGCTGGTCTGTGGTTGACGAATCCGGGCGAGCAAACGGACTTCACAGGGCACCGTTCTCTAGCGCGCCCTCGATATGACCTGCACCGGCCATCGAACCCATGTGCGGATCGGTGTACCGGGCAGGACGGGGGGCCAACGCGCCGAGCGAGCGGCAGAGCAGCGCTGACGCACCACGACGCCGAGCAGGACAAACAGCCCTGACGCAGGCCGGGCAAGCAGCGTCGATCGCCACACCCCCGAGCGAAGCGCCGGCCGGTCGCCCCGGACGCCACGCCTGAACCCGCCCGCGCGCCGGGTTCACCGTGGGCGCGACCGGATCAGCGCTGGACCCTGGCCCGGCGGGACACCACCGCGCGCAGCACCCGCTGCCCCTCGGTGGAGACGCGCTGCACCTGTCTCAGCCCGATCCGGCCCTCCCCTTGGGCCAGGATCTCCAGGACCCGCAGTTGACGGCGTAGTTCGGCGGTCACCAGCGGTCCCGCATGGGTCGGCTCGCCCTCGCGGCACCCCTTGAGCACCTCGATCACGGCGGACGCGGTCGGCTCGCCGGCCGGACCGGCGTCGAGTCGGTGGTGGAGTTCGAGCGCCGCCACCGAGCAGTCGTCGGCCCACTCGCGCAGCGGCTCGACCTGCCAGTCGTCCGGTGCGGCATCGAGCATGTGCCGGATCAGAGCGGCGGCCCCGTCCGCCTCGCCATCGCCCGGGGGTGCGGCCCCTGCCAGCGTGTCCCTGGCTTCGGCCAGCCGTCCCGGCCAGCCCTCCGCACCTTCGGCGAGTCCATCCCACAACGGACCGAGTGGATCGGTCTCGGAGGCGAGCAGGGGCAGACAGCGCTCCAGGCAGGCGAGCCCGCTCGCGGCCAATCCCCGCTCGTCCGCCTGTGCGATCAGTTCCCTCAGGCTCTTCGACGCCACTGACGCCTCCCATCGCGCACGCATGTCATTACCGCGCACACCTGAGCCCCGTGGCTCAATCGCGTCATGCCGAAGGCACCGGAGAACCGGGTCCTTGCAGGGCGGTACTACGAACCGCTCATCAGCATGGGTCTCGGGCTGCTTGGCGCAAACTACTCCCATCCAAGCCCCGTCCGCCACGTTTGGGCGGAGCTGAGCGGTCTTGGACGCCCCACATCACGATTTATCAAGTGAGCACTACCCATACACACTTGCACCACACTTCTGTTACATTCTGCGCACCTGGAGCTCGATTGACGGGACGGTGCATCGTTCCTGCGGGCTCCCGGGAAGCAGCGGTGCGAGTCCGCACACCCCCGGGCGGACTCGCGCCGCACCCCGCTGACCGGATGCTTCCGTGGCGTCGCGTCGACCCGGATCGGGCCTCGACTCCCGCTTGAACGCCACCGGTCGTAGGACCCCGTACCCCTGCCGACGGTCATGTTCGGACCCGTCCGAGCACCTCGCGCTCCCGCCGCCTTCACCGTGCGCGGGCTTTCAGTCCAGACGTTCGGCGAGCGCCGCGAACCGGGCCCAACTGAGGGCGGGTTTCCGCGGGTCCCACACCTTCTGGGCCAATGCGCTCAGCGGGAGGACGATCGCCCGCGCGATCTGGTCCGGCGTCTGGGAGCCCGCCAGATCACACCAGATGGCGAATCGTGCCCCGACGATCTGGTCGGAGTACTTCGCTGGAACCGGTCGGGTGCCGCGGAGCACCAGCGGGGTCCACTGCTCGTAGATGCGCTGACCGGTCGGATAGCGGAAGTCATTGGGCTCGCCGAGTACGTAGTAGAGGTACTCGTCGTTGACGTTCACCACCCGGCGCCCCTCGGCGAGGTACTCCACGGGCGGGCGGGCCCCTATCTCCTTGCCGGTCCAGTACTCGACCTCGATGTCCTTGTCGACGCTGACCTCACCGCCGCGGAAGAAGCCGTCGTTCCACGCCTTGAGCCGCCGATCGAGCGGACGCAACACCTCGGCCCGGTCGTTGACCCACTGGGTAGCCAGGTCCTGGACCTGTCCTTCGGGGCCGTACTCCTCGCGGGCGATGGCGGCGAGGCGCGGAAAGGATGCTTCCGGATCGCGTCGAGTGAGGGCCTGGTACTCGTCACCCCCGAGGTGCCAATAGGCACCTTCGAACAGATCGGCGTACTCGGTGAGGAGTTCGTCGACGAGCCGCGCCGAAGCCGGGTTGCCGATGTCGATCGCTCCCCGCACGCTGCGACCCGCCGCGTCCCTGAGTCGCAGTTGCGGATGGGCGGCGAGTACCGCCCCCAGATGGCCAGGCGAGTCGATCTCGGGGATCACGGTGATGTGCAGGGAGGCGGCGAGCGCGAGGATGCGACGCACCTCCGCCTTGGTCAGGTGGTCGCGGGACACCACCTCGGGATGGCTGTCCGACTCGATCCGAAACCCCTGGTCGTCGGAGAAGTGCAGTCCGAACTGATTGAGCTTGAGGTCGGCCATCTCCCGCAGCCGCCCCTCGATCCAGCCCGCGCTGAAGTGCTTGCGGGCGGTGTCCACCATCAGTCCGCGCTGAGGCCGGTCGGGCGCATCCCGAATGACGCCTTCGGGCATGGCGCCGCCGGAGCGCACCGCCTGCTTGAGCGTGCGGGTGCCGTAGAAGACACCGGCTTCGGAGGGACCCGCTATTCGGACGCGATTGTCGGCGGTCTGGACGGTGTACGACTCGGAGCCGCCCTGCTGGGAGGGTGCGAGGACCAGTTCCACATCGCCGGGTCTGACGGGCCCGGCCTCCCGGTAGGCGATCTTGAGTTCGCCTGCGAGCAGTCTGGCCTCGTCCGCCAGGGCCTCGCCGCCCGCGGTGACGACGACTCCCGAACCGGGCGCGGGCCGCCAGCCCGGACCGCGTGCCGGTTCGTGGTTCCGTACGGCGGGGATCGTCGCCGGTGCAGTGGAGAGGGGGTACGTCCGGGTGGGTGACGGGCTGGGCGTGGGGTCCGCCGTGCCGCGGCCAGCGCCGGCATCGGTGCGACTGGATCGCCCCGACTGACCGGAACCTCCCGGTTCATCCGAGGTTCCCGTTGAGCAGCCGGTCGCTGCTATCGAGAGGACAGCGGCCACGACGACTGCCGTACCGCTCCATCCTCCAGTACGCGCGAAATGCCGTATCACTTACATACCTCCCTTAAAACGAGTGAATCTTATGAATCAGACGAATCTCATGAAAGGGCCCAACTACCCCACATCACCTGATACAGCAGGTGAAACTCTCCCGTCCGGGTGAAAATCGCTCATCCGTCGGACAGCCCTTCAGCGGCATCGATAGCGTGGAGGCACTCCTGCCCCTTCTGTCACTTACTTCACATGGTTCTGGGGTTCTGGCCGTCTCGCCCAACCGTCCGCCCGCTCCAACCCTCTCCCTCTTCGACACCTCTCGCCTCCCTTACCAACCGTCAGTCGCACTAGTTCCATAAGTTCCATTAGTTCTCTTTGCTGACTTGCTAACCACTTGCCCTCCCCTGTCGCCCTCCCGGCCTCACCCAGCCCTCCGCTCGATCGCCGACGACCTTCCGGCGCTCGACGCGTCCCAGTTCCAGGAGCCCACGCTGTCCAGCGAAGTCCCCGTCGGCCTCCCGAAGCGACCGGCAGCCCCGCCGGGCACTCCCACCGCGCTGACGCCCCGATCACGAGCCCGACTGCCCGGGCAGCACCCCCTCGCGCCCGCCGGTCTGGAACTCCTCAACCGGATGGACCAGGACGCCGCCGTCGCCGCCCTCCTGAACTGCTGCGGGAGCCGGCATTGGGCCGAACGGCTGGCCGCCCACCGCCCCTACCCCGATCTCGATGTGCTGCTGGCGGCCTGCGACGAGGCCAGCTACGACCTCTCCCCCGCAGATCTCCACGAGGCGCTCGCCCGGGAACCCGCCGCGGGGCCGGACCGGGCCCTGACGGACGTACCGACATCCGCCCTGACCGCACTGGCCGCGGCCCACGCCGCGTACGAGAGCAGATTCGGCCACTCCTTCGTCATCTCCCTCGTCACTTTCCGGCCAGCCGAACACCTCGATCAGATCTTGATCGGCATCCGTGCGCGACTCGCCCATACCCCCGACACAGAGCGGGAGGTCGCCGCAGAGGAATTGCGCGGTCTGGCCCGATCCCGACTGATCCGCCTGGTGTCCTAGCCCCCTCGGCGACCACGGCCCCGACACGTCCCCATACCACCCGGCCTGGCGATAGCCCGTCCGTGGCTCTTTGATTGCCTGTTTGATCACACCTGCCGACCCGGCGCGAACGAACCGACAAGTCGTCGCTACGATGGCCGGGGCCGGTGGACCATACCCGGCCGGGCCAGACCGACCATCGCAAGCCGGCAGGCCCCAATCCCCGCTCCCGGAGGGCTCTTCCGTGCCGGCTGGAACGCTGTACCGCGGCCGGGAAGGAATGTGGTCATGGGTGGCTCATCGAGTCACCGGCGTCCTCATCTTCTTCTTCCTGTTCGTCCATGTCCTTGACACTGCTCTCGTCCGTGTCTCCCCCGAGGACTACGACAAGGTCGTAGCCGTCTACAAGACGCCGATCGTTGCCCTGTTGGAGTACGGCCTCGTCGCCGCCGTGCTGTTCCACGCGCTCAACGGCCTGCGGGTCATCGCCGTGGACTTCTGGTCCAAGGGACCGCGCTACCAGAAGCAGATGCTCTGGACGGTCATGGGCATTTGGATCGTGCTGATGGCGGGTGCGCTCTACCCCGTCCTCGGACACGCCGTACGTGAAGTCTTCGGGAGTTGATGCCGGACATGTCTGCTGACACCTCTTCCGCGATCGGTCCCGTCGAGAGCGGCTCGCTCTACGACGTGGACAACCCGGCCCCCCTGATCGAGGCCCCCCGCAAGCGCACGGGCAAGACCCCGCGCGCCACCCGCGGCAACTTCGAGATGGCCGCCTGGCTCTTCATGCGGCTCTCCGGCGTGGTGCTGGTCGTGCTGGTCATCGGCCACCTCGTGATCCAGCTGGTGCTGGACGGCGGCGTCTCCAAGATCGGCTTCGCTTTTGTCGCCGGTCGCTGGGCGTCCCCGTTCTGGCAGGTCTGGGACCTGCTGATGCTCTGGCTCGCCATGCTGCACGGCGCCAACGGCCTGCGTACCGTCATCAACGACTACGCCGAGCGGCCGAACACGCGCCTGTGGCTCAAGGGCCTGCTGTACACCGCGACGGTGTTCACCATCCTGCTGGGCACGCTGGTGATCTTCACCTTCGACCCGAACATCCGCTAAAGCCGGGGCTGACGAACCACATGAAGATCCACAAGTACGACACCGTCATCGTCGGCGCTGGCGGAGCGGGCATGCGTGCGGCCATCGAGGCCACCAAGCGCAGCCGGACCGCAGTCCTGACGAAGCTCTACCCCACCCGCTCCCACACCGGTGCGGCGCAGGGCGGCATGGCCGCCGCGCTCGCCAACGTGGAAGAGGACAACTGGGAGTGGCACACCTTCGACACGGTCAAGGGCGGTGACTACCTGGTCGACCAGGACGCCGCCGAGATCCTGGCGAAGGAGGCCATCGACGCCGTCCTCGACCTGGAGAAGATGGGCCTGCCGTTCAACCGCACCCCGAACGGCACCATCGACCAGCGCCGCTTCGGCGGGCACTCCCGCAACCACGGCGAGGCCCCCGTCCGCAGGTCCTGCTACGCGGCGGACCGCACTGGCCACATGATCCTCCAGACGCTGTACCAAAACTGCGTCAAGGAGGGCGTCGAGTTCTTCAACGAGTTCTACGTCCTGGACCAGCTGATCACCGAGGACCCCGAGACCGGAGTCAAGAAGTCGTCCGGCGTGGTCGCCTACGAGCTGGCCACCGGCGAGATCCACATCTTCCAGGCGAAGGCCGTCATCTACGCCTCCGGCGGCACCGGCAAGTTCTTCAAGGTGACCTCCAACGCCCACACGCTCACCGGTGACGGGCAGGCCGCCTGCTACCGGCGCGGGCTGCCGCTGGAGGACATGGAGTTCTTCCAGTTCCACCCGACGGGCATCTGGCGCATGGGCATCCTGCTCACGGAGGGCGCCCGCGGTGAGGGCGGCATCCTGCGCAACAAGGACGGCGAGCGCTTCATGGAGAAGTACGCGCCCGTCATGAAGGACCTCGCCTCGCGGGACGTCGTCTCGCGCTCCATCTACACGGAGATCCGCGAGGGCCGCGGCTGCGGACCCGAGGGCGACCACGTCTACCTCGACCTGACCCACCTGCCGCCGGAGCAGCTGGACGCCAAGCTGCCCGACATCACGGAGTTCGCGCGCACCTATCTGGGCATCGAGCCGTACACGGACCCGATCCCGATCCAGCCGACCGCGCACTACGCCATGGGCGGCATCCCCACCAACGTCGAGGGTGAGGTCCTCTCGGACAACACCACCGTCGTTCCCGGTCTGTACGCCGCCGGTGAGGTCGCCTGCGTCTCGGTGCACGGCGCCAACCGGCTGGGCACCAACTCGCTGCTGGACATCAACGTCTTCGGCAAGCGCTCCGGCATCGCCGCCGCCGAGTACTCCGCGAAGAACGACTACGTCGATCTCCCCGAGAACCCGGCGTCGCTGGTCCAGGAGCAGGTGGAGCGGCTGCGCAACTCCACCGGCAAGGAGCGGGTCTCCGACATCCGCCGCGAGCTCCAGGAGACCATGGACGCCAACGTCATGGTCTTCCGCACCGAGCAGACCATCAAGACGGCGGTCGAGAAGATCGGCGAGCTTCGCGCCCGCTACAAGAACGTGTCCATCCAGGACAAGGGCAAGCGGTTCAACACGGACCTGCTGGAGGCCATCGAGCTGGGCAACCTGCTCGACCTGGCCGAGGTCATGGCCGTCTCGGCGCTGGCCCGCAAGGAATCCCGCGGCGGTCACTACCGCGAGGACTACCCCAACCGCGACGACGTCAACTTCATGCGCCACACCATGGCGTACCGCGAGGTCGGCGACGACGGCTCCGAGAGCATCCGTCTCGACTACAAGCCGGTCGTCCAGACCCGCTACCAGCCGATGGAGCGTAAGTACTGATGGCTACCCCCGTACTGGACAAGGTCGAGGCCGACTCAGCCGCCTCGCCGTACATCACGGTCACCTTCCGCATCCGCCGCTTCAACCCGGAGGTCTCCGAGGACGCGGTCTGGGAGGACTTCCCGATCGAGATCGACCCCAAGGAGCGGGTCCTCGACGGTCTTCACAAGATCAAGTGGGATGTCGACGGCACGCTGACCTTCCGCCGCTCGTGCGCGCACGGGATCTGCGGCTCGGACGCGATGCGGATCAACGGCAAGAACAGGCTCGCCTGCAAGACGCTGATCAAGGACCTCAACCCCGCCAAGCCGATCACGGTCGAGCCCATCAAGGGCCTGACGGTCCTCAAGGACCTGATCGTGGACATGGAGCCGTTCTTCCAGGCGTACCGGGACGTGATGCCGTTCCTGGTGACCAAGGGGAACGAGCCGACGCGTGAGCGCTTCCAGTCCGCCGAGGACCGCGAGCGCTTCGACGACACCACCAAGTGCATCCTGTGCGCCGCGTGCACCAGCTCCTGCCCGGTGTTCTGGAACGACGGGCAGTACTTCGGCCCGGCGGCCATCGTCAATGCGCACCGCTTCATCTTCGACTCGCGCGACGAGGCCGGGGAGCAGCGGTTGGAGATCCTGAACGACAAGGACGGCGTGTGGCGCTGCCGTACGACGTTCAACTGCACGGACGCCTGTCCGCGTGGGATCGAGGTCACCAAGGCGATCCAGGAAGTGAAGCGGGCGCTGATCACCCGCCGCTTCTGATCGAACGTCATATCTGCCTCCCGGACGCGCTTCCGGGATCTCGAAGGCTCCGGTTCCCTGCGGACCGGGGCCTTCGCCCTTGGCACCGTTACCGGTACGGACTTCACCGAGTGCGGCGAGACCTGGCAGGATCGTGGGAACGTCTGTATGTGTTGCAGCGGGAAGCGGGGAAACCAAGATGACCGAGCCGAATCCATACGCGGCGGAGGGCGAGCCCGAGTACCAGTGGGGGCCCACACAGCCCTATGGATACCCACATGACACTCCGGGATACGGCTACCCGCACCAGCCTGCGGGCTACTCCCAGACCCAGCCGGCAGGGGTCCCGGTGCCCGTGCACGGTCCGCCGACGGGCGGGACCCCGCTGTTGGCGATCGGTGACATCACGGTGATGAGCGAGTCGATCATCACGCCGGCCGGGCCGATGCCGCTGAGGGGCGCCGTCTGGAACGCCACGGACATGTCGCGCACCGAGGAGAAGATTCCGACGTACGCGGTGGTGCTGGCGATCGTCTTCGCCCTGGCCTGTCTGTTGGGTCTGCTCTTCCTGCTGATCAAGGAGCGCAAGACGACGGGCTTCGTCCAGGTGACGGTGGCGAGCGGGGGCAAGCACCACGCGACGATGATTCCGGTGCACAGCCCCTATGCGTTCCAGGAGATCATGGGGCAGATCAACTACGCCCGCTCGGTGAGCAGTCTCTAGCGGCACCGTACGGGGGAGCTTGTGTGGGTGGGGGCAGACGGCCTTCGGGCGTCTGCCCCCACCCATGTCCGCTCCCGGCCCCAGGCCGCCCGCTCGGGGCAGGTGTCACAGCTGGGTGGTGATCGTCGGGTCGGTGATCTCCTTATCGTTGGCCAGCAGCATCGCCTTGCTGAGAATCACCGCGAGGGTGTTGTCCCCCTCGAACGGCAGATATCCGCTGTCCGTCGCACCGACCCGGGCCCCCGGCACGATGCAGAGGTAGCGGTCCATCGGAGCGATCAGGATGTTTCCCGACCCCAGATGGATGCGGTACGTGTGGAGTTCGCCCCGCACGTGGAGGAACCGACCCTCCACGGTGCAGCGGTCTCCGATCGCGAGCCGGGGAAGCAGTCGGGTGAGCAGTTCGCCGCGCGCCTGGGCGGTGCGGGACAGGTCACCGAAGGCGAAGGACTGCCAGTAGTCGCGAAAGTGGCCGCCCGGTCCGCCGTCCTGCCAGGTGGGGTCGTTGCCGACGGACGCCACGCCGACGAAGAGGTCCACGTCCCGCAGGACTTCGGAGAGGACCAGTTCGGGTACGGCGTGCAGCGGCAGCGGGTCGAGTATCGGAGCCCCGTCCTTGCGCCAGTAGGCGCGCTGCGCATAGGCGCCACCACCGACGTGGGCCCAGTTGTGCGCGGCTTCCAGGGGGTAGAAGCGGACCTGATCGGTGGCGATGCGCTGGTAGGCGCCCGAGGAGCTGAGGTCGCCGTCCTCCGGGCCGCCCACGCTCTCGATCCAGAACTCGGCGCGCAGCCCCCACAGGGGCAGTTCCTTGTAGGGGGGCGGTGCGACGTCGTCGACGCACAGTCTCAGCTTGGAGGTCCATCCGCGGGCCGCGGCCAGTGCGTGGAACTGGTACTGCCGTAGGAAGTGGCCGGCGAAGCGGTTGGAGTAGTTCCCGGTGGTGCGCTCGACGTCGGTGAGGGGGTAGGTCTCCCGGTGGGCCTGCTTGAACGGCTGGGTGATCTCCCGGTCCTCCAACCAGTGCCGCCAGGCCGCGGCTTCGGCATCGGGGCGTCCCACCGGGTGCCAGAGGGTGACGGTCGCGCTCGGGTCGGCACTCACCCGCTCGCCGTCGGCCGTGCGCAGTTCCGTGCCGTCCAGGGCGGCGCTCACACCGTCGACGGTCCAGATCAGTCTGCGCGCGAGCGTCCCCACCAGTGGGTGGTCCAGGATGCGTTCGCGCCAACGGCCCTGCGGCCAGCTGCGGCGGGCGAGGAACTGTCGGTCCAGCCGCTCGGACTGTGCGGTGAGCATCTTGTCGATGTCCTTGGCGGCGGCCCTGATCTCCTTGACCTCCTCCGCGAAGGCGCTCTTGACCGCGGCGGGCGGGCTCTTCACGATCCGTCCCGCGGCGGTCCGCCAGGAGAGCAGTGTCTTGCTTCCGCGCACCTCCAGCAGGGCGGTGGCGTCCCCGACGGCCCGCTCACCGCGCCCGACCGTGGTCAGTCCGTACGTGGGGGTGCTGAGCTCCTCGATCTCCTCCCGGGAGATGCCGGCGTCCTCCGCGCGTGAGTCGAGGGCGGTGCCGATCATCTTCAGCGTGGGCTTGTAGACGACCCGGGTGGACAGTCGGGCCAGTTCGGCGAGGGCTGCTTCGCCTTCCGTGCGGGAGAGCGCGACGACGGCCGCATTGGCGACCTTGGGGCTCCTGGGTCCTATGTCGGGGAGCTTGCGCAACGAGGTCGTGACCAGTGCGCCCAGGGCACGCACGGTGTCCTGCCCCGGTTCCACCAGGGAGGCGAGCCAAGCGAGACCGCGCAGTGCGTCGGCGTTGTAGGCGTCGTACTCCTGGTCCGATCCGTACCTGATTCTGAGCGGGAGCGTCCGGGGGCTGCCGACCAGTCCCAACCAGGCCAGCGCCGCGGTCCGGACGGTCCCCGGGCCGATCTCCGCCACCAGGGCGCGGACGGCCCGCTCCCACGCACGGGTGGGTTTCGCGGACCTGGCTGCCAGGAGCCGCTGGAGCAGCAGTCGCCCGGGCTCCCCCCAGGTCGCGGCGTCGGCGAGGGCTCGGTCCGCCCATGCCTCGCCCGGGTTGAGCACGGGCTCGGTCAGCTCACCAAGGATGTCGTCGAGAGGGTCCTCGGACCAGTAGGCGGCCAGTCGGGAGCGTCGGACCATGGCGACGAAGGGCCCGGGCAGGCGGCGGCCTGCCTTCTGCTCGGCTCGGATGAGCTCCACCAACTGGTGGGCGTCGTAGCAGTCGGTGTCCTGGGAGAGGCGCTCGATCCGCTCCTGGCGCTCGACTTCGAGCAGTTCGGCGCCGGGGTCGGCGGTACGGATCAGAGTGATCATGACGCTGAGGGCCACTGCGGTGTCGGCCCCCTCGTGATAGCGGCTGATCCAGTGCCGGGCCAGCTCCTGGCGCTGGTCTTCGGGCAGTTCACTCGTCCGTTTGAGCATGGAGGCCCGGTCGCCCGGCCATTGGTTGCTCTCCCGGGTGCCGATCTGGACGAGCAGGTCGGCGAGCTCGGGAAGGTCCCCCGCGGCGATGGCCGCGCGGACGGCCATGATGTCGGCGTAAGCCGATTGCCAGTTCTGCATCAGCCACCGACCAGGGGAACGAGCTTGAGGAAGGTGACTTCGGTCGTCTTCGCGAGACAGACGACCTCGTCGAGCTCGGATATCTGCCGCTCTCCCACGAGCACCAGGAAGCCGTTGCGGCCGAATGCCTTGATGGCGCGCTCGCAGGCGGCGTCCACGTCATCGCCGGGGGCCTCCTGTCTCACCCGTCGTCGAATGAGCTCCCCGAGCGGCAGCCGCTCCTCGGCGACCACGACGCCCACGGAGCCCAGTCGTTCACCTGTTGTCGTCTCGTCGACGAAGGTCACCAGTCCCATGCGAACGACGGTAGTCGGGCCCACTGACAACGCCGATCGGAGTGGGGCGCCCCGGTCAGGGGCGGTCGACAGGTGGAGCCGTCCGGGCGGGCTCGGGGCGGTGGTGCGTGCGCAGGAAGTCCAGCAGCAGCCCGGTGGTCTCGTCCGGGCGTTCCAGTGCGGGCAGATGACCGGCCCAGGCCAACTCCCTTAGTTCGGCCGAGGGGAGCAGCGAGGCCAGACGGCGCGCGGTGGCACGGAAGTCGGGCAGGTCGTGGGCGCCGAAGGCGACGAGCGCGGGCGCGGTCACCGCGGTGAGGGTCTGGGGGTCGAAGTCCCGGTCGCCGTAGTGCTCACCGTGTTCATGGGCGGCTGCGTCCTGCACCTCGAAGGCGTGCTGCTGCATCTGGCGCACCGCTGAGTGGGCCGCGGGGCTCGCGTCGGGGCCGAGCCAGGTGCGGCCGTTGAGTTCAGCCGCGCCGGACAGATCGTTGGCCTCGAAGAGTTCCGTCTCCCTCTCGTCGAACGCGACGAGTTCGGGGCTGGCACCCATGTCGGGCAGCCCGGCACAGAGCAGGGCGAGGGCGGTGACCCGCTTGGGGGCCAGGGCCGCGGTCTCCAGGGCGATCCGCCCGCCGTAGGAGGAGCCGACCAGCGCGGCCTGGTCGATGTGGAGTTCGTCCAGGAGCGCCAGGACGTCGTCCGCGTCGCTGTAGGGGCCGCGACCCGCGGGAGTCTCCCCGTACCCACGGAAGTCGCAGCGGATGACCTGCCAGCCCGCGTCTACGAGGGCCTGCCATTGGGGGTCCCACATGCGGCGGTCGCAGACGGTGGAGTGCAGGAGCAGAACGGTGGGGCCGGTGCCGGCCAGGTCATATGTCAGGTTCACCGGGCTGACATTAAGCCCACACCTAGGTCGGCGCTCTTGAGTTTTCCACTCACCAGACTCACTTGAACATGTTCAAAAACAGGTCTACATTCAATCCCGTCAGCACTTTTGAACGTGTTCAAGGAGCGTGTGGCATGGACGACCTCAATGTGGTCGCGTACATCGTCTATCTGCTGATCAGCGTGGCCCTGACGATCTGGGTGGCCCGCACGCTCAGCAAGAACGGGCGGATCTTCCTGTCGGACGTCATGCACGGCAACGAGAAGTTGGCCGAAGCCGTGAACCATCTCCTCGTCGTCGGCTTCTACTTGGTGAACCTGGGCTTCGTCGCCCTCTACCTGCGGGTCGCCGAAACCGTCGACAACGCCCGGGAACTCTTCGACGCCCTCTCGGTGAAGCTCGGCGTGGTGCTGCTGGTCCTCGGTGTGATGCACCTCGGCAACGTCTACGTCCTCAACAAGATCCGCAGGCGCGGTGTGATGGAGCGCGAGCAGATCCCGCCGGTGAGCCCGCAGGGCTGGACCAACCCGGCCGACCGCACCCCGCCCCCCAACGACGGCGGCCGTGCCAGGGCCGGAGCGTGACCCCATGGCCAGCCAGCCCCGTCCCAACGCCCCGATCGCCTCGCTGACCGTCCTCTACGACGCCAACTGCTCCCTCTGCGTCCATCTGCGGCACTGGCTCAAGGGCCAACCCCAACTCGTACCGCTGCGCCTGGTGCCCGCCGGATCCGTGGAGGCGCAGCGGCTGTTCCCCGAACTCGACCACGCCCGCACCCAGCGGGAGATCACCGTCATCGGCGACCAGGGCCAGATCTTCAGCGGATCCGCGGCATGGATCGTCTGTCTGTGGGCGCTCGCCGAGCACCGCCCGAAGGCCCACTGGCTCGCCACCCCGAGCGGAGCGCCCTTCGTCCGCGGCACCATGCTCGCCGCCGCCAAGTACCGCGAGCTCTCCGGTGCGGGTCCGGGCAACGGTTCCGGGCAGGCAGCCTGCGACGACCAGTGCGAACTGCCCGGCTAGGCTCGCACCGTGAGTGAAGAGAAGTCCCCCAAGAGCATCCCGAAGAGCGAACAGACCCGGACGCTCATCCTCGAAACCGCGCTCCGGCTGTTCCAGGAGCGCGGCTACGACAAGACGACCATGCGGGCCATCGCCAAGGAAGCGGGGGTTTCCGTAGGCAACGCCTACTACTACTTCTCCTCCAAAGAGCACCTCATCCAGGGCTTCTACGACCGGATCGCGGCCGAGCACCAGGCCGCCGTCCGGCCGGTGCTGGAGCGGGAGACCAAGTTGGAGGCCAGGCTCGCGGGGGTGCTGCTGGCCTGGCTGGACATCGCGGAGCCGTACCACGAGTTCGCGGCCCAGTTCTTCAAGAACGCGGCCGACCCGGACAGCCCGCTCAGCCCGTTCTCACCGGAGTCGGAGCCCGCCCGCGAGGAGGCCATCGACGTCCACCGCCAGACGCTCGCCGGCGCCAAGGCCAAGGTCCCCGATGAGTTGGCCGATGCCTTCCCCGAGCTGATGTGGCTCTCCCAGATGGGGCTCGTCCTCTACTGGGTCTTCGACCGCTCGGAGGGGCACGAGCGCAGCAGACAACTGGCGGTGCGCGGTGCGCGGGTCACCGCCCGGGGCATCACCCTCGCCCGCTTCCGGGTGCTGCGGCCCCTCGTCCACGATGTGCACGAACTGCTGACGGACCTGCTGCCCGGGATGGCGCAGAACGTGGCTGCCCGCAAGGAGAAGGCCCCCGCCCCGCGCCGACGGACCGCATCCGCGCCGAGGGGGAAGGCGCCCGCCCCGGACACCAGGGCGGACACCGGGACGGACATCGGGACGGGCACCGACCGGGAGGAGTGACCGGCCCGCCCGGCCACTCCCCTCCTCGGCTACTTCTCAGCGGCTCCTTCGTGGCTCCTGCGGTTTTCCGTTGCTCCTCAGTGGCGAGCGCCCACCGGGGCCAGCACCACGTCCTGCACCAGGGGCTCATCGCCGACGACGACGTGCCTCACCCACTGTTCGTGCCCGGTCGATGTGACCGTCAGAAGGTGGGCGCCCCCCTCGGGAGCCGAGAGGATGTACGAGCCGTCGGCCAGCGACACCACCCGGTCGATCCGTGCGCCGTCGGGTGACTCCAGCGTGAGCACACCGCCCATCACCGGCTCGCCCCGCCCGGTGTGGACGAGCCCGTGCACGACCGAGCCGGTCGAGCCGGTCGTGGGCGCCGCCGTACGGGAGGCCGACGCCGGTTCGTCGGGCAGGGCGTCTCCCGGTTCCACCGCCAGATGGGGAAGTCGAGCCTCCAGTACGGCCGGCAACCACCAGTTGGACCGTCCGAGCAGATGCATCACGGCCGGAACCAGCGCCGTCCGCAGCAGGAACGCATCCAGAGCCACCGCGACCGCCAGCCCCACGCCGGCCATGCCCGCCTCCATGTCACCGCTGAGGACGAAGGCACCGAAGACACAGATCATGATCAGGGCGGCGCAGTTGATGACCCGGCTGGTCTCGGCCAGTCCCACCCGCACGGCCCGGGCGTTGTCCTTGGTGTGCACCCACTCCTCGTGCATCCGGCTGACCAGGAAGACCTGGTAGTCCATGGAGAGTCCGAAGAGCAGGGACAACATGATGACCGGGAGGAACGCAGTGATCGGCCCTTCCTTGCCGATGCCGAGAAGTTCGGTTCCGTAGCCCCATTGGAAGATCGCCACCAGCACCCCGAAGGATGCGGCTGCGGCGATCAGGTTCATCACCGCGGCGGTCAGCGGCACGAGGATCGATCGGAAGGCGATCATCAGGAGGACGAAGCCGAGCACGATGATCGTGGCGACGAAGTACGGAAGCCGCTCGCTGGTCACGGCCGCGAAGTCCTTGAAGACGGCCGTGACCCCGCCGACGTGGACCTTCTCACCAGACTCGGCGATGACGTCCTCCCGTAGGACGTCGATCAGTCGGTCGGTCTCCTCGGACTGCGGTGACGTCGTCGGCACCACCTGGATCACCGTCAGCCCCGAGCCCGGCTGTGACGGCAGCGCCGCGGCGAAGGCCACGCCCTCGGTCTTGCTCACCTGTTGCACGAGTTCTTGGACGGCCCGGGGTTCGACACCGTCGGCGACCAGTTGCAGCGGCCCGTTGAAGCCGGGGCCGAAGCCGTCGGCCAGCAGGTCGTACGCCTGGCGCGTCGTCGATTCCTCCGGGTGATTGCCCTGGTCGGTCGCGCCCAGCCGGAGCGAGAACACCGGGATCGCCAGGGCCACCATCACCAGCAGCGCCACCGCGCCGATCGCTCGCGGCCGACGCTGGACCATCGCTGACCAGCGGGCGGCGAGACCGCTCGCCTCGGCGGGCGCGGGCCCGTTCGCGGCCAACCGCTGACGCTGCCGACGGCTGAGCACCTTCGGTCCGAGCACCCCCATGAGCGCGGGCAGCAGGGTCACGGCGGCCAGGACGCTCAGGACGACGGTGAGCGAGGTGGCGATCACCACACCGTCCAGGAAGCGGAGGTTCATCACGAGCATGCCGGCGAGCGCGATGCACACCGTCCCGCCTGCGAACAGCACCGCGCGCCCAGAGGTGTTGAGCGCATTGACCGCGGACTCCTCCGGCTCCATGCCGCGAAGAAGCCCCTTGCGGTGCCGGGTGACGATGAACAGCGCGTAGTCGATGCCGACCCCGAGCCCGATGAGCGAGCCGAGCAGCGGGCCCACCTCGGGCACGTCCGTCACATGGCTGAGCAGGATCGTCGCCATCATCGCCGTACCGACCGCGAACACGGCGACGACCAGGGGCAATGCCATCGCGAAGAGGGAGCCGAACGCCAGGAAGAGCACGACGGCAGCGGCTCCGAGACCCACGAGTTCCGCGGTGCCCATCGGCGGTTCCTGGATGCGTTTGACGGCCTGTCCGCCGATCTCCGTCTGCAATCCGTCGCCCGCCGCCGCCTCGGTGAGGTCCACGACGTCCTGGACGAGCGCCTTGGGCACCGCGTCCGCCTGGTCGACGAAGGTGATCTGGGCGTACGCGGTCCGCCCGTCCGTGCTGATCTGGATCGCGCCTTCGGGTGCGTAGGGACTGATGACCTCGCCGACCCCGCGCATCCCCGCGATCTCCCGGAGGGCAGGCTCCAGTCGCTGCCGTACGGGGGCGTCCCGCACCGAGCCGTCCTGCACCCGCCACACCAGGGTGTTCTGGTCCCCCGACCGCTCCGGGAACGCCTTGACCAGCAGGTCGAGCGCCTTCTTGGAGTCGGTGTCGGGAAGGCTGAAGACATTCGAGTAGTGAGTGCCCGCGGCGGTTCCGGCCACCCCCAGGCCCAACAGCGCCCCCACCCACAACACCAGAACCACCAGCCGATGCCGATAGCACCACCGTGCCAACGCCGTCACGATCACTGCTCCTTCGTCGATCCCCAGCCCCCGAGTGGCTACAGAATCGGCCGTGCGGTGCGGTCATGGCGGGATTCGTCCCTGACTCACAAGGAACTCCCAGGCATCGAACGGCCCCTCACCCGCCCGAGGTGCCGATACTGAGATCCCCATCGACCTGGATCGATGGGACAGAGGCAACGGCCCGGGGTTCATCGGGTCGGGAGGGGGCGGAATGAGCCAGGAGGAGCGGGGCGGGGACTGCGCCGGGGCGACGGTCCTGATCGTGGAGGACGAGCCGAGCATCGCCGATGTGCTGTCCATCGCCCTGAGGTACCACCGGTTCGAGGTGATGACGGCGGGCAGTGTGCGCCAGGCGCAGTGGTTGGCCAGCCGGGCCAGACCGGACGCGGCCCTGCTCGATGTGATGCTCCCCGACGGTGACGGCCGGGTGCTGGGGCGCGAGATGCGTGCGTTGCACCCGGACACGGCGATCGTCTTCCTCACGGCCCGGGACGCACCCGCGGAGATCGTGGGGGCGTTGGGCTTCGGTGACGACTACATCACCAAACCATTCAACGTCGACGAGGTGGTGGCGCGGGTCACCGCCGTACTGAGGCGCACCCGACCGGCCGATGTGCTGTCCGTACCGCCTCCACTGCGGTACGGGGACCTGGAGTTGGACGAGACGACGTACGCCGTGCGGCGCGGGGGGCGTTCCGTACAACTCACACCCACCGAGTACGCCCTGTTGCGGTTCCTGGTGCGCAACGGTGGACGGGTGGTTCCCAAGGACCAACTGCTGCGGCACGTCTGGAGCTACGAGCACGAAGCGGAGTCGACCGTGGTGGAGACGTACATCAGCTATCTACGGCGCAAGCTCGACCCGCTCGGGCCACCGTTGATCACCACCCGTCGGGGCGTGGGGTACGGGCTCTCGTGAAGGGGACAGCCAGCGGGACCCGGCGTGGGCACCGGCACGCGCCGCACTCCCTGCGCGCCAAACTGACGGCCGTCAACGTCATGCTGCTGGCCCTCGGCATCACCGTGGCGACCGCCGTCAGCCTGATGGGGATGCAGCACTTCCTCATCGACCGGGTCGACACCGAACTCGTCGGCAACCGCAACGCCCTGGAGCGAACCGGCTTCACCCAGAAGGAAGTCGAATCGCTCAGGGCCCTCGGCACCCTGCTGGAGCAGTTCGCACCCGGCGACCGGCAGTCCGGGCTGCCTCGCTCCGACACCATGATCGTGGCGCTCGATGACCGGGGGCAGCCCACCTCGTTCGCCGGGATCGAGCCCACCTCCCGCCAGCGCGCCATCGCCTCGGCCGTCGCCGATCCGTCCGCCCTCAGCCGTTCCAGCGCGGTCCGGGACATCCAGGTCAACGGGGAGCCCTACCGGGTGGTCGGCGCCCGGCTGGCCGACGGCACGATCGTGTTGATGGCGACCAGCACGGGCGCGATGCACAACGCCCTGCGCAAGGCGCTCAAGTTCGACATCGTCTTCGGTGTGCTGCTGCTGGTGCTGCTGGCCCTGGTCACCATGGGCTGGGCCAGGCGCAGGCTCCGTCCGCTGGAGGACATGGTGGAGACGGCGTCCGCCATAGCGGAGGGCGATCTAACCCGCCGGGTGCCGGCCGACTCCCCCACGGCGACCGAGATCGAGCAACTGCGGGTCGCGCTCAACTCCATGCTTCACCAGGTGGAATCGGCCTTTGAGACCCGGGAGCGCAGCGCGGCCCAACTGCGCCGGTTCGTCGCCGACGCCTCGCACGAACTGCGCACCCCGCTGTCCGCGATACGCGGCTACCTCCAGTTGTACGACCGGGGGATGCTGCGCGGCCCGGTGGAGCGTTCCCGGGCGCTGGCCCGGATGAACGCCGAAGCGGACCGGATGGGCCGACTGGTCGAGGAGCTGCTGACACTGGCCCGACTGGACCGGCAGGCCCCGCTGCGGATGGCCCCGGTGGATCTGGCACAACTGGTACGGGACGGGGCCGACGATCTGCGGGCGCAGCAGCCGGACCGGCCCGTCGCCCTGAGCGCATCAGGGCGGTTGGCGGTGCAGGGCGATGAGTCCGCACTGCGTCAGATCGTGGGGAACCTATTGGGGAACGTACGGGCGCACACGCCGGTCACCGCCCGGGTACGGCTGGAGTTGGCGCGGCAGCCGGGCGGGGGCGATCGCCCCGGGTGGGTGCGGCTGACCGTTGCCGACGAGGGCCCGGGGATGGCGGCTCAGGACGCGGACCGGATCTTCGACCGCTTCTTCCGGGCCGCGGGAGCGACAGCGGCCACGAGGGAGGCGGAGGAGCGGGAGACAGCGGTACGGGAAGCAGCGGTACGGGAGACGGGATCGGCTGACGGGACGGCTGTGGGGACAGCTGCGGGTCGATCGGTCGGGGCCGCCGAGGTGGCCGCCGATGCGTTGGTTTCCGGGGAGGTCCCGCCGGCGACGGGTGACGATGCAACCGTCGGCGAGGGCTGGCGGGAACGGCCGCAGCCTCCCGGCAGTGGGCTCGGCATGGCGATCGTGCAGGCCGTCGTCGCGTCCCACGGGGGTGAGGTGTCGGTGCGGACGGCGCGGGGCCGGGGGTTGGCCGTGACGGTGCTGCTCCCCGCGGCCACCGCCGGTGCCTCCCACGCGCCGCCGTCCTACACCGACACGGTCACGCCTGGCGGGACGCCAACTGCACCACGGTGATGTCGGATGAGGCGCCGACCCGCACGGGCGGCCCCCAGGCGCCGGCGCCGCGGGTCACATAGAGCTGGGTGTCGCCGTACCGCTCAAGGCCGGCGACGGTCGGATTGGCGAGCGCGGCCAGATGGTTGCCGGGCCAGAGTTGGCCGCCGTGGGTGTGACCGGAGAGCTGGAGGTCGACCCCGTGTTCCACGGCGTCGTGGATGACCACGGGCTGGTGGGCCAGCAGGACGGCGGCCCGGGCGCTGTCACGGTCGCCGAGGGCCTTGCGGAAGTCGGGCCCCCTGCCGAACTTCTCGCCCTCGATGTCGTCGACTCCCGCGAGGTCGAATCCGGCGATCTCGACGCGCTCGTTCTCCAGCGGGCGCAGCCCGAGTTCCCGCACATGGTCGACCCACTCCTCCGCCCCGGAGAAGTACTCGTGGTTCCCGGTGACGAAGAACGAGCCGTGCCGGGCCCGGAGCTGGTTCAAGGGCTCGGCCGCGGACCCGAGGTCGGCGACGCTGCCGTCGACCATGTCGCCGACGACGGCGACGAGATCGGGGGACGCGGCGTTGATGGTGTCCACGATCCGTTGGGTGTGGGCACGGCCGAGTATGGGCCCGAGGTGGATGTCGCTGACGACGGCGATGCGGAAGCCGTGCGCGGACCTGGGCAGCTTGGCGAGCGGAACGGTCACCCGTTTGATCTTGGGACCGCGCAGCACCCCGTAGGCGCCGTGCCCGACCGTGCCGAGCGCGGCGACGGCGGCACCGCCACCGACGACCCGGGAGACGAAGAGGCGCCGGGAGACGGTACGGGGGTCGTCGGGAGTGGTGGCGGGCTTGACCTCGTGGGTGGGTGCTCGATCAGCGGAGGTGTCGGTGTCGCCGGCCCCCGTACCCCGTACGGATGACGGGGTGTCCGTTGCCGCGGAGGCGGCGGCCGGGGCGTTCTCGGTGTGGGTCCTGCCCGAGGACGGGAGTGCGGTGGTGCCGCTCTCGGTGCTGGTGTTGGTGGCGGGTTCCGATGGCGGCACGGTGACCACCGCGGGTTCCTGGTTCGATGGCGGCGCATCGATCGGGGAGGGTGCCGCGGAGGCACCCGCTCCCCGAAGCTGCTGGGGCTGCTGAGACCCACGGGAACGACGAAGCCACACCGCTCGGACGACTTCCCCCACCAGCAGGGCGAGCACCAGATAGAGCAGCACCGCCAGCCACAGGTACCCCGGCCAGGCCACCACCCTTTCCAGCCAAAAAGGCGCGCCCGCGCGGCCTGCCACCAGCGCTCCGAAGGAGAGCAGCGGCAGCACCCAGAGGGCGACGGTACCCACTCCACGGGCCACGCCACGGGCCTGTGTGGTGTCGCGGACCAATCTCCGCCAGACGTACCAGTGCGCGCCTGCCAGGAGGGCGAGCACCGCCACGAAGACGAGCACGACGACCACGATCACAGAAAGCTCCCCTATTCTTCGCGTTCTTCGCGCCGCAAGGCGCGGACCCCACGCAACCCGATGAGTCCTACGACCGTCCCCAGAAGGAAGGACGTGATGGCGAGCAGCAGATGAACCCAGAAGTAGCCCGTGGGATCGCCCGCGTCGTCGAAGGCGAGTCCGCTGCCGTCCTGCCAAAGGTTTTTGACGAAGGTGACCCAGATGAACCAGCTCCACACCCCGAACGCGAGCAGGAACCAGGATGTGGGGCGGTTGAGCTTCATCCGTCCAGTATCGCTGCCGTTCATCGGTCGAGGTGGGTGGGGTGGGCCGTCTCGGCGGCGTTCCCGGCGAGTCATCAACCCGATAAGCATATTTTCTGATCAGCACTGTAATTTCACGCACGTGCCTGCTTTGAAGATGATCACGATGAAGGCCGTGCGCCGGACCGCGTCGGCGGTCACCGCCGCCTCGCTGCTGCCGCTGCTCGTCGCCGCGCCCGCCGCTGCGGACACTCATGAGCGTACGACCGACGGCAAGGCGCGCAAGCAGCCGAATCCCCCGTCGGTGATGTCCACGGTCGGCGGGGCGCAACTCGGCAAGGCGGGCACCCAGGTCAACCTCGGCACGGGTGCGCCCGTGCTCCCCAAGGACATCAGCAGCAGGTCCTGGATCGTGGCGGACGCCGAGAGCGGGGCCGTACTCGCGTCCCACAACGCCCACTGGCGACTGCCACCGGCCTCGACGATCAAGATGCTCTTCGCCGACACCCTGCTGCCGAAACTGCCGAAGGAGGCCACCCACAAGGTCTCCGCCGCCGAACTCTCCGAGGTCGGCACCAACAGCAGTCTCGTCGGGGTGAAGGAGGAGCTCACCTACACCGTCAACGACCTCTGGCTGGGAGTCTTCCTCCGTTCCGGCAATGACGCCGTCCACGTCCTGTCGGCCATGAACGGCGGCATCCCCAAGACCGTCCAGGACATGCAGGCCCACGCGGAGGAGTTGCAGGCGCTGGACACCCGGGTCGCCTCACCCGACGGCTATGACGCCGCCGGCCAGGTCTCCTCCGCGTACGACCTGACGCTCATCGCGCGCAACGGAATGCAGAAGAAGGACTTCCGGGACTACGCCGCCACCGTCCGCGCCCAGTTCCCGGGCGAGATGGACGGGAACAAGCGCGAGACCTTCGAGATCCAGAACACCAACCGACTGCTGACCGGTGAGGACGGCGTCACCCCGTACCCGGGGATCGCGGGCGTCAAGAACGGCAACACCACCCATGCGGGTTCGACGTTCACCGGGGTCGCCGAACGGGGCGGAAAGGTGCTGCTGGTCACCGTCATGAACCCCGAATCGGATGAGAGCCAGGCCGTCTACAAGGAGACCGCCCGACTGCTCGACTGGGGTTTCGCGGCCGGTGGGAAGGTCACCCCGGTCGGCGAGCTGGTGCCGCCGCGCTCGGCACGCCTCAAGGAGGCGGTCGGCGCCGGCCCGGGGAAGGACGGTACGCAGGCGAAGCCGGTGGCCATCGCCCGGGAGGAGTCCTCCGGGGGCGTCGGGATCGCCCTGGCGATCGTGGGCGGTGTGCTGGTGGCGCTCGCCGGTGCGTTCTTCGTGGTGAACCGGCGCTGGCCCTCCCACCGGGGGTGACCGGGGGCCCGGTCAGGCGGCCCTCGAAGGAGTCCCGGTCCGGGGGCGGGTTCCCGGCCTGGTGAAGGGACCTGGTGAAGGGGCCTGGTGAAGGGGCCTGGTGAAGGGCCTGGCGGAGAGGCCCTCAGCCTTCAGCGCGGCGATATGTGTTGATCAAGACGCCGGACGGTGTCGGCTGCGTCGCGGTCAGCGTCAGACGGCGGGCGCTCTGGCCGTCGGCGAAGAGTTGCTTCCCGCCGCCCAGGACCAGCGGAAAGACCAGCAGCCGGTACTCATCGACGAGGTCGTGTTCGATCAGGGTCCCGAGCAGTCCCCCGCTGCCCAACACCACCGTCTCGCGCTCGGACGCGGCCTTGATGCGGCTGACCTCCGCCGCCAGATCGGCACCGAGGACGGTGGAGTTCGCCCACGTCAGATCCCTGACTGTGCGGGAGGCCACGTACTTGGGCATCGCGTTCATCGCGGCCACCGCGGGGTCGTTCATATCGGCGTACGGCCATGTGGCCGCGAAGATCTCATACGTCCTACGGCCCAGCAGCAGGGCTCCGGCACCAGCCGTGGCCCCGCTCATGAACCGCTCCACCACCTCGTCGACATAGGGCAGCACCCAACCACCCCGATCGAACCCACCGTCCCGGTCCTCGTCGGCCGAGAGGACCGACTGCGTGACGCCGTCCAACGATACGAAGTTGACCACGACCAGCTGTCCCATGTGCTGCTCCCATCTGTGTGTTCCTGCTCCACCGAGGTTGACCAGGCACGGGAGCGGAATTCATCGGTTGCGGCGGAGGGCCGGCGAGATGGGGTCGCACGCATCCTTCTGGGACGGCCTTCAGGTCGCCCGCGGTGCCTTCGGTCCCTCGATGTCCGCCACGATCGCCGAACTCCTGCTGGGGGTCGCCGTCCAGGCCGCACAGAACAGCAGCAGTTTCGCCGTGAAGTTGATCCACAGCAGCAGGGCGATCGGTACGCCGAAGGCCCCGTACATGCTCTTGGACGCCACACCCGCCATATAGCCGCTCAGGAGCAGCTTCAGCAGTTCGAATCCGACGGCGCCGATCAGCCCGGCCACGATCAGTCGGCGCCGCTCGGGCTGGGCACCTGGTAGCAGGGTGAGCAGATAGAGCAGCATCAGGAAGTCCGCGAGGACGGCGATGGCGATCGCCACGACGGACAGCAGCACTCCCCAGGCGCCGTCCTTGTCGAGGCCGAGCCGATCCGCCGTCCAGCCCACCGCGCTGGAGCCGAGCGCAGAGGCGCCGAGGGAGACCAGCGCGGTCGCGCCGAGACCCAGCAGTACGCCCGCGTCCTTGGCCTTGCGGACGAAGGGGTTGCCCTCGTCCTCGTCGTCGGTCCCCCACACGGCGCGCAGACAGTCCCGCATGGCGCCGACCCAGCCGATGCCGGTCAGCAGCAGCAGCGCACCGGCGACCAGACCGACCGTGCCGGCATTGGCCACCAGCGAGTCGATGTTGAGCTGTTCGGAAATGCCCGGCACCTGCTCGCTGACCTTGTCCTCCAGCTTGCCGAGCTGGTCGTCGCTGAGCAGTGCGGCCCCGACTGCGGCGGCGACCGTGATCAGCGGGAAGAGCGCCAGGAAACTCAGGAAGGTGATGGCCGCGGCGAGCCGGGTCCAGTGCACTCGTTCCAGCGTCTCGTAGGAACGCCAGGCGTGCGTCTGCATCAGCCGGACGACGGTGGGCCCGACGACGGGGAGCTTGGTCAACCAATCCATGGCCTACGCCTACCCTCCGTTGCCGTCGGCAGTGGCCGGATCATGCATCGGAAGATCACAGTCCGGCGACTGCGCACGCATACATCGCGGCCCACACCAGACCGATCACCGCCAGCGCCCGGTCGCCCAGCACCACGTCCTCGGGTTCACCGGCCGTCCCGCGATCGGCGAACACGGCGTACCGCAGGACCGCGAGGATGAAGGCGATCATCGAGAGTTGCCGCCAGGGCAGCAGTGCGGACTCGTTCGGGACGCCGTTCTCCAGGGCCCAGAGGCAGTAGGCGAGTACGGCGACCGAGGCCGCGAGCTGCCAGACGAAACGCAGATAGCCGGTGGTGTACTCGCTCAGCAGGGCCCTGGTCGCGCCCTTGCCGCCGCCCCTGCCGTCCATCTGCACGGCTTCCGAGTAGCGCTTGGCCGCCACCATGAACAGCGCTCCGAACCCCGTGGTGATCAGGAACCACCGGGAGAGCGGAATGTCGAGTGCCACTCCTCCGGTCATGGCACGCAGCAGAAAGCCGGTGGTGACGACGGCCATATCGACGACGAGTACGTGTTTCAGCCAGATGCAGTAGGCGAGTTGCATGGAGAGGTACGCGGTGATCAGCGCCCCGGTCATGGCGTTGCAGAAGGCGGCGGCGCCCGCCACGGCGAGGGCGGCGAGGAGTGCGCCGACGACGTAGGCCAGCTGTACGGGCACCAGCCCGGCGGCGACCGGGCGGCGACACTTGACCGGATGGGCGCGGTCCGCTTCAGCGTCCCGGGCATCGTTGATCAGATAGACGGCCGCCGCGGCAGCGGTGAAGAGGACAAAGACGACCGCGAGCCGGGCCGCCGTGGATCGGGAATCCAGTTCGCCCGCGGCGGCGGGCGCGGCGAGGACCAGCAGGTTCTTGACCCACTGCCGGGGTCTGGCGGTCCTCAGCAGCCCGGCCAGCAGACCGCCGCGGGGCGGCGCGGGCGAGCGCCTGGACCCCCGCTCGGGCCGTACCAGCAGGGCGGTGCCGGGTTCATTCATCATGCCCTCCTCCCACGGCGAGGGGGCGGAGCGTCCAACGGTGTCCGAGGTGGGCGGCGAGCCCGCCGAGCGCGGCACCTGCGGCGATGTCGGTGGGGTAGTGGACGCCGACGACGAGCCGGGAGACGCACATGGCGGCAGCGACCGGGGGCAGCAGCCGCCGCGCCGCGGGCAGCAGGGCGCCGAAGGCTACGGCAGCCGCGGCGGCCGAGGTGGCGTGGGAACTGGGGAAGGAGTAGCGGCCTGCGGTGCTCACCAGGGGTGGCCATGCGGATGGCCCGGACGACCGCTGCGCGTCGTCCCGCTTCGAGGCGTACACACCCGGGCGGACGGCACAGGCGGTACGGGCAGTACTGGAGGCACGGGCGGTATGGGTGGTACCGGAGGCACAGGCGTCTTCTTGCCACCTGCGCCCCGGGGCGCCGGCTTCCGTTCCGTTCGGCGCAGGTGGGTAAGAAGTCGCGCCGGGGCGTGCTCTGCGCACCACCCGTTTGACGCCCACGCTCACGAGATGCGCCCCGCCGACCACGACCGTCGCCCGGAGCCACGCCCTCCGGCGTTTCCGGTCCACTGCCGCGTGCACCAGGCCGGCGGCGAGCCAGAGCGCGCCGTGTTCACCGACGAAGGAGAGCGCTCGGGCGACCGCGGCGATCTCCGGCTGGGCGCCGCACTCCCGCATCGCGGACAGCAGCCGTCGATCGGCGGCCAGCCATCCACCATCGGTCGCAGCCCGGCCGCGGTCCGCCTCGGCGTGTCCGGCACATCCGGTGTCCACTGCGTCGGTCATCCACCACCCCTTCCCATGAACCAGGGGCGACTCTTCTGGGCGATCGCCCAGTTTTCACGCCATTCTTTGATGACACTCGTTTAATCACCCATTTCGGCGAGTCAGCAAGACACTACGAAAATGCGGGCATAACCGGCTATACGGTCGACGCTATGTCTGTCGACACTCCCTCTGACCCCGCTCCGCCCGACGGCTTCGTGGACACCGGCACCCCATCGAGCCTCCTCGACGAGGCCGATCCGTTCGTCCGACTGAGCGGCTGGGGACGTACGGCACCGACCACCGCACGGATGGTGCGTCCGCGCTCCGCCGAGCAGACCGCGGCAGTGGTCCGGAGCCTGGGCGCGCGGGGCGGGATCGCACGAGGTCTCGGGCGTGCCTACGGCGACGCCGCCCAGAACGCCGGCGGCTGTGTGCTCGACATGACCGCTCTCGCCCGCATCCACGGCATCGACACGCACAGCGGAACCGTGACCTGTGACGCCGGAGTGAGCCTGCACCAACTGATGGAGGTGCTGCTCCCGCTCGGCTGGTTCGTCCCGGTGACACCCGGCACCCGACAAGTGACCGTGGGAGGCGCGTTCGGTGCGGACATCCACGGCAAGAACCACCACGTCAGCGGCTCCTTCTCGCGCCATGTGGAATCCATCGACCTGCTGACCGCCGACGGCGAGATCCAGACCGTTCGGCCCGGCACCGCCCTCTTCGACGCCACGGCGGGCGGCATGGGACTCACCGGAGTGGTCCTGTCCGCGACCGTACGGCTGCACCGGGTGGAGACCTCCTTGGTGGCGGTGGACACCGAGCGCGCCACCGACCTGGACGATCTGCTGTCCAGACTCACCACCGACGACCACCGCTACCGCTACTCCGTCGCCTGGATCGACCTCCTCGCCCGCGGCCGATCCCTCGGACGTGCGGTCCTCACCCGCGGGGAGCACGCCCCACTGGACGCGTTGGACGCCCGGGCCCGACGGACACCACTGGCCTTCCGTCCGGGACGGCTGCCCGCACCCCCCGCCCACGTACCGCGGGGACTGCTCAACCGAACCTCGGTGGGACTCTTCAACGCCTTCTGGTACCACCGGGCACCACGGTCCCGCAGAGCCGAACTCCAGCCGCTGACCAGGTTCTTCCACCCCCTGGACGCCGTACCGCACTGGAACCGGATCTACGGCCCCGACGGATTCGTCCAGTACCAGTTCGTGGTCGGCCACGGCCAGGAGGAAGCCCTGCGGCGCATCGTCCGACGCATCGCCGAACGGGGCTGCCCCTCCTTCCTCGCCGTGCTGAAGCGCTTCGGCGCGGCGGACCCCGGCTGGCTCTCCTTCCCCATGCCCGGCTGGACGCTCGCGCTGGACGTTCCCGCCGGGCTGGACGGTCTGGGCGACTTCCTCGACGAACTCGACGAGGAGGTCGCGGCGGCGGGCGGACGGATCTACCTCGCCAAGGACTCCCGGCTCCGCCCCGAACTCCTCGACGGCATGTATCCGCGGCTCGCGGACTTCCGCGAACTACGAGCCCGACTGGACCCGCAGGGGGTCTTCAGCTCCGACCTGGCTCGTCGCCTCGCCCTCTGACACCGCGGCCGTTCCGCGCCCTGCCCCGATCCAGCAGTCAGAACACACCCCAAGGAGTCATCCGGCATGAAGGACGCCTTCGGCACCCCGCAGTCCCTCCTCGTCCTCGGCGGCACATCGGAGATCGGGCTGGCCGTCGCCCGGCGGATGATCGCCCGCCGCGTCCGTACGGTCTGGTTGGCCGGCCGGCCCTCCCCCGAGTTGGAGGCCGCGGCCGGCTCGCTGCGCACGCTCGGCGCAGAGGTGCGCACCGTGCCCTTCGATGCACTCGACCCGGTTCCGCACGAAGAGGTACTCGGAAAGGTCTTCGCCGAGGGGGACATCGACCTGGTGCTGCTCGCGTTCGGGGTCCTCGGCGACCAGGCGAACGACGAGGGCGACCCCCCGGCCGCGGTCCGCGTCGCCCAGACCAACTACACGGGCGCCGTCTCGGCCGGACTGATCTGCGCGGTGGCCCTCCAGAACCAGGGGCACGGCTCGCTGGTGGTGCTCTCGTCAGTCGCGGGCGAACGCGCCCGCCGCACCAACTTCATCTACGGCTCCAGCAAAGCCGGTCTGGACGCCTTCGCCCAGGGCCTCGGGGACGCACTCCACGGCACCGGGGTCCACGTCATGGTGGTGCGCCCCGGGTTCGTACGGACCCGTATGACGGCCGGTATGCCCGAGGCACCCCTCGCCACCACCCCCGAGGCGGTCGCCACGGCCGTGGAGCTGGGACTGCGGCGCAGGAGCGAGGCCATCTGGGTGCCGGGGGTGCTGAGGGTGGTGATGACGGCCCTGCGGCACGCGCCGCGCGGCCTCTTTCGCCGACTGCCCCTCTGATGTCCGCCGTGTGATCTCGACCCTGCGAGCTCAACCGTGTGAATTCGACCGGGTGATCTTGACCCAGTGCCGGGGCAGTCCACCGCGTCAGGGGCACCCGGTGGGTGCGGCGGGGTCGCAGCGTCCCCCGGGGACGTTACGAGGTGGAGGGCGCCGTGGCCGGCTCGTCGACCGGGGAGCCCTGGGCCGGCACGGATCCGATGCCACCGCCGAACGCGTACTCGTGCAGCTTGCGCCACACACCGTCCGCACCCTGTTCGTAGAGGGCGAAGGAGGCGCACGTCCAAGCCGCCTCGAACTCCGCCAGCTCCGCATAGGCGCGGTCCATCGCCTCTTCGGAGATGGCGTGCGCCACCGTCACGTGCGGGTGGTACGAGAACTGGAGCTCGCGCACCAGCGGCCCGGAGTCGTCCCGCACCCGCTTCTGCAACCAGGAGCAGGCCGCCGCGCCCTCGACCACCTGGATGAAGACCACGGGCGACACGGGGCGGAAGGTGCCCGTACCGCACAGGCGCATCGGGAACGGTCGACCGGCGCGGGCGATCTCTGTGAGGTGGGCCTCGATGGCGGGCAGCAGCGCGGGGTCCGCCTCGGTCGGCGGCAGGAGGGTGATGTGCGTGGGAATCCCATGTGCGGCGGGGTCACCGAAGCCCACACGCCGCTCTTGGAGCAGGCTGCCGTAGGGCTCCGGGACCGCGATCGAAACGCCGAGCGTTACGGTCCCCACGTCGTTCTCCTCATCGTCTCGTACGGGCTGGCTGTCCATCCGCACGTCAGCTGTTGACGGATGTGGTGCAGCCGCCAGTGTGGCGGCTGCACGGTGCATGTGACCAGAGGCGTTGGACACACCCGGCGCTGCCGGCCGGCCTCAAGGTTGCCCCGTGGCTGGTCAGGGTTGGTGCGGGCGGCTGCAATACCGCCCGCCGGCGGTCAAACACCGACCTTTTCCGACGGTCGACCCGCGGGCCGCGGCTCGCGCCGCACCCGACGGTACGGGGGCCGGGGCCACCGGGGCGAACCGAGCCGGGCGCCGGTGCCCGCTCAGTGCTTGGCGGGCAGGAAACCGACCTTGTCGTAGGCCGCGGCCAGGGTCTCGGCGGCCACCGCACGCGCCTTCTCGGCACCCTTGGCGAGCACCGAGTCCAACGTCTCGGGGTCGTCGAGGTATGCCTGCGTCCGGGTACGGAACGGAGTGACGAACTCCACCATCACTTCGGCGAGGTCCGTCTTCAGCGCGCCGTACATCTTGCCCTCGTACTCCTTCTCCAACGCGGCGACGGTGGTGCCGGTGAGAGTGGAGTAGATCGTCAGCAGATTGCTGACACCGGGCTTGTCGACCGGATCGAAACGGATCACGGTGTCGGTGTCGGTGACCGCGCTCTTGATCTTCTTAGCGGTCGCTCTCGGCTCGTCGAGCAGATTGACCAGGCCCTTGGGCGTCGAGGCCGACTTGCTCATCTTGATCGTCGGGTCCTGGAGGTCGTAGATCTTCGCGACCTCCTTGACGATGTGCGGCGCCGGGACGGTGAACGTGTCACCGAAGCGGGTGTTGAAGCGCTCGGCGAGGTCCCGGGTCAGCTCGATGTGCTGGCGCTGGTCCTCGCCGACCGGTACCGCATCGGCCTGATAGAGCAGGATGTCGGCGACCTGGAGGACCGGGTAGGTGAACAGACCCACGGTCGCCCGGTCCGTGCCCTGCTTGGCCGACTTGTCCTTGAACTGCGTCATCCGGGACGCCTCGCCGAAGCCCGTCAGACAGTTCATCACCCAACCGAGCTGGGCGTGCTCCGGGACGTGGCTCTGGATGAAGAGGGTGCAGCGCTCGGGATCGAGGCCGGCGGCCAGCAGCTGGGCGGCGGCGAGGCGGGTGTTGGCCCGCAGCTCGGCCGGATCCTGCGGAACGGTGATCGCATGCAGGTCGACGACCATGTAGAACGCGTCATGGGTCTCTTGCAGCGCCACGTACTGGCGGATCGCTCCCAGGTAGTTACCGAGGTGGAACGAGCCGGCGGTGGGCTGGATGCCGGAGAGAGCACGGGGTCGGAGTGCGGCCATGTCGCTCATTCTCTCAGGTGTGGAACCGATCTCCGGTCGGCGGTGTATCAAAGGTGTGAGCACGCGGGAGGGTCCCCCACGGGGGCGGGTGCGGAGGGGAGGCCGCGGCATCCTGGACGAGGGCGCGGTGATCGCCCGGGTGCGCGCCGGGGAGCCGGAGGCGTACGCGGAGCTGGTGCGCGCCCATACCCAGGTGGCGCTGCGGGCGGCAGTGGCGTTCGGTGCAGGCGACGATGCGGAAGATGTGGTGCAGACCTCCTTCCTCAAGGCGTACCAGTCGCTGGACCGCTTCCGGGAGGGCGGTGCGTTTCGCCCCTGGCTCCTCCAGATCGTGGTCAATGAGACGAGGAACACAGTGCGCTCGGCGGTGCGGCTGCGGGCGCTCGCAGGGCGAGAAGCGGTGCTCTTGGGCGCCGAACCGCCGATACCCGAATCGTTGGACCCGGCCATGGCCGCCGTGGCGGATGAGCGGCGCGTCGAGTTACTGGCCGCGCTGGAGGAGCTCAGTGAGGAGCAGCGCCGGGTCGTGGCCTACCGCTATCTGCTGGAGATGGACGAGGCCGAGACGGCGGAGGCGCTGGGGGTGGCCAGGGGGACGGTGAAGTCCCGGCTGAGTCGGGCGCTGACCAAGCTGGGGCGGTCGATAGGGGGGAAGGGAGGTGAAGGACATGGTTGAGGGTGAGCGGCCCGGGCCGAAGGACCAGGCGCGGGCGAGCGGGCGGCAGGGGGCGTGGGAATTCGGCGAGCGGCAGGCGGCTGGCTCTGGGCAGGAGGCGGGCGAGCGGCAGGAGGCGTTGGCCCAGGAACTGCGGGTGCTGGGCCGCGGTCTGCGGATACCCGATGTGGACGGCGAGACGATGGCCGAGCGGGTGCTGGCGCGGATCCTCGCCGAGCGGGCGAGCTCAGACCCGGCTGCATCGGTGCCCTTGTCCCTGTCCGTGTCCTTGCCCGCACCCGGGCCCATTTCGGCGGAATTCACTCCTCCGGCCCACCCCGCAGCCGATGCGGCTGCCGTCGATATGGCTGCCGTCGATATGGCTGCTGGCGAAGCGTGTGGTCCCGCCGGGTTCTCATCCACATCCGCATCCGCATCCGCATCCGCATCCGCTGGTCAGCTGGAGGGCGCATCCGGTCAGGGGCGACAGCATGCGGCACGCGCTGCTCATGGTGGGGATGGGCCCGCGCGCCGACCCCTGGGCCGAGCCTGGCGGGTATGGCGGGCGGGTCGGGCAGAGCGAGCCGGGCGGGTACGGCGGTTGTGGCGCCGGGCCCTGCTGCGCTGGCGGTCCTGGGCGGTCGTGCTCTCCGGGGTGCTGGTCTTGCTGGTGCTCACACCTCCGGTGCGGGCTGCGGTGGCGGACTGGTTCGGCTTCGGCGGGGTGCGGGTGACCCATGAGCCATCGGCGACACCACGCCCCGGCACACCGACTCCGGGCTGTGAGAAGCCGCTGCCGTTGGCCGAAGCGGAGCGCCGCGCCGGCTTCCGCGCCCAGTTGCCCACGGTGCTCGGCAGGCCGCAGGCGGTGGCACTGACCGAGGTGACCGGCGGGCGTTCCGTGCTGACGCTGTGCTGGAGCGAGCGGGGGCGGGTGGTGCGACTGGACGAGTTCCGGGCCTCCGTCGACGTGGGGTTCGCCAAGCAGACGCCGTTGATGCCGACCTGGGTGACCCTGGGCGGCGACAACGGGCTCTGGTTCTCCGAGCCCCATCTCCTGCGGTTGCCGTTGCAGGACGACCAAGGCGACTGGACCCACACGGAACGGACCGCGGGCCCCACCCTGCTGTGGTCGGTCGACGGGCGGCGGACGACGCTCCGACTGGAGGGAGTGGCCACGCTGTCCCGAGCCGTGGAGATCGCGGAATCCATCCGACCCCGAAGTGATGCCACAGAAGCGGGAACCCCATCGGGTTGAGCGGTGTACCAGAGGTGACGCGGTGCGGATGGGCCGTACCGGGCGGACCTCTGGGGGAAGAATGCGACTGTGGCGATGTGTTGCCGCGCTGGCCGTGGCCTTGGCGATGAGCTGGTCATGGGCATCGAGCGCGCTGGCAGGTGGACCGACGAGCGTGTTGCTGACCACTTCGAACCTCGAGCGGGCTGCCGCGCTGTCCGTCGCTGACGAGAGGTATCAGACCTTGCTCGGGCTGCTGGGCGAGCAGAGGGACGGTCAGGCGAGCCCACCGGAGCATCTGAGTGCGCAGGCGCAGGAGCCATACGGCGTCCAGGTCTCCTGGTTGGTGCACGACATCAGGGCCTGGCGGGTGGATCGGCTCTATCCGAGCAAGACCTTCGACACCATCTGGACGCTCTCGTCGTTCTCGGAGACCGATGAGCCACCCATGAAGGGTGTCTGGCGTGAGGTGGAGCAGCCTGCCCGGCTTGCCGGGCTGCTCAAGGAGCTGGGGCTGTTGGGCAACCCGAAGCTGGTGGAGCCGGTGGATCCAAAACCCGGGGCGCCCGGCTCAGGGTCCTCAGGGTCCTCAGGGTCCTCAGGGTCCTCAGGGGGAGCGTCAGCCGGGGGCGACCGAAGTGCGGTGGACGGTGGTGCGGCGGACGACACCGGCCGGATGTCGGACAGCGGGTCGAGCGGGGGCGGAGCAGCCGCGTCGGCGGGGTCCGCCTCGGACCTCGGGAAGGGCTGGTGGTGGGCGATACCGGGCCTGGTGCTGGGGGCCGGTTCGGCCGCACTGCTGTCGATGTGGCGAAGGTTCCTCCCGCTCCTCGGACGAAGGGGCGGGAAGGACGGGACTGTCGTCAGCTGACGGGCGGCTGAGACGCCACGGGGGCGGCTCAGCGGCCCAGCAGGTGGCCGGATCGTCAAACGGGGGCGACCCGGCCACCCGATACCACTGGCCGGATCTGCCGGCCCGATCCACTAGCCGGTGAGCCCCGGGGCGGGATGGGCGGCCATCAACTCGGCCACCTCAGAGCGGATCGCGGCCAATGCGTCCTCATCGCCTGCGCCGGCAGCGGTCACACCTCGGTCGATCCAGTCCGCCACGGCGGCCATCTGGTCGGTGCCCAACCCTCGCGAGGTGAGGGAGGGCGTACCGATGCGGATGCCGGAAGGATCGAACGGCTTGCGCGGGTCATAGGGGACGGTGTTGTAGTTCACGACGATCCCGGCCCGGTCGAGGGCCTTGGCCGCGATCTTGCCGGGGACGTCCTTGGGGGTGAGGTCCATCAGGATCAGATGGTTGTCCGTGCCGCCGGAGACCAGGTCGAAACCACGTGCGAGCAGTTCGTCGGCCAGCGCCCGGGCGTTGGCGACCACGGCATGCGCATAGCTGCGGAAGGAGGGTTGCGCCGCCTCGCGAAGGGCCACGGCGATGGCCGCGGTGGTCTGGTTGTGGGGCCCGCCCTGGAGACCGGGGAAGACAGCCTTGTCGATCGCCTTGGCGTGCTCCTCGCGGGACATCAGCATCGCTCCACGGGGGCCTCGGAGCGTCTTGTGCGTGGTTGTGGAGATGACGTCCGCGTGCGGTGCGGGGGAAGGATGGGCGCCGCCTGCGATCAGCCCGGCAATGTGCGCGATGTCGGCGACGAGGACGGCACCGGACTCACGGGCGATGTCCGCGAAGGCGGCGAAGTCGATGGTTCGGGGAAGGGCGGTACCACCACAGAAAATGATCTTCGGGCGTTCCTTGAGCGCCAGCTCGCGGACCTCGTCGAAGTCGATCAATCCGGTGTCCTGGCGTACGCCGTACTGCACACCGCGGAACCAGCGTCCGGTGGCGGAGACGCCCCAGCCGTGTGTGAGGTGCCCGCCCATCGGAAGTGCCATCCCCATCACGGTGTCCCCGGGCTCGGCGAAGGCCAGATAGACGGCGAGGTTGGCCGGGGAGCCCGAGTAGGGCTGCACATTGGCGTGCTCGACACCGAACAGGTCCTTGGCCCGGGAGACCGCGAGCCGTTCGACCTGGTCGATGTTCTGCTGGCCCTCGTAGTAGCGGCGGCCGGCATACCCCTCGCTGTACTTGTTCTGAAGGACCGTGCCGGACGCTTCCAAAACGGCGGCGGAGACATAGTTCTCGCTGGGGATGAGCCTCAGAGTGGTGGCTTGAAGCTGTTCCTCGGCGAGGATGAGTTCGGCCAGTTCCGGATCGGTGGCGCGTAGCGCGGGATGGAGCGGGGGCAGGCTCATGACGTCCTCCGGGTCATCGTTCTTGACGATCCCGGGTGCCCAGGCGGGCGACACCTCGTCGGTTGTTGCGCGCAGGGCTCCCTCGGGGTCAGTTCCCCGTGCGCCAGTCGCCGTGCGTACCCGCAACCTTAGTACGCGTCCCCGGGGCGAGCCGGATCGCTCAGAGTGCGCAGCAAGGTTTCTTCACCCACTCGGCGAGCGACGATAGAAACAGGGGCATCACCCTGCCCCAGCCGGAAGCCTTGTCTTGCGACAAGCCTCCGCGAGAGCCATGTGAACTACGCGATCGGAGATCCCGTGTCTGCATCAGAGAGCGCCATTGCCGCCGCCGAAGCCCACAGTGCGCACAACTACCACCCGCTCCCCATCGTTGTGACCTCGGCGGAGGGCGCATGGATGACTGATGTCGAGGGACGTCGCTACCTCGACATGCTCGCGGGATACTCGGCGCTGAATTTCGGCCATGGAAACCGTCGTCTGATCGATGCCGCCAAGGCGCAGCTGGAGCGCGTCACGCTCACTTCGCGCGCCTTCTACCACGACCGTTTCGCGGACTTCTGCGAGCAGCTCGCCGATTTGTGCGGGATGGAGTCGGTGCTTCCGATGAACACCGGCGCGGAGGCCGTGGAGACCGCGGTGAAGACCGCCCGGAAGTGGGGCTACCGGGTCAAGGGCGTGGTCGACAACATGGCGAAGATCGTGGTCGCTTCGAACAACTTCCACGGGCGCACGACGACGGTGATCAGCTTCTCGACCGATCCGGAGGCCCGTGCGGACTTCGGCCCGTACACCCCGGGCTTTGAGATCGTCCCGTACGGGGACCTCACGGCGATGGAGGCCGCCCTCACCGAGAACACGGTGGCGGTGCTGCTGGAGCCGATCCAGGGCGAGGCGGGGGTTCTGGTGCCGCCGCCGGGATATCTGGCGGGGGTCCGTCGGCTCACCCAGGAGCGCAACATCCTCTTCATCGCGGATGAGATCCAGTCGGGCCTCGGCCGTACGGGTCGGACGTTCGCCCTGGAGCACGAGGGCGTGGTGCCGGACATGTACGTGCTCGGCAAGGCGCTCGGCGGCGGAGTCGTCCCGGTGTCCGCGGTGGTCTCCTCGCAGGAGGTGCTCGGCGTCTTCCGCCCTGGGGAGCACGGTTCGACCTTCGGCGGGAATCCACTGGCCTGTGCGGTGGCACTGGAGGTGATCGCGATGCTGCGCAGTGGGGAGTACCAGCAGTGGGCGAGCGAACTCGGTGAGCACCTCCACCATGAACTCGGGCTGATGGTCGGTACGGGCTCGGTGGAAGCCGTACGCGGCCGGGGGCTGTGGGCGGGCGTTGACATCGTGCCGGAGCGCGGAACGGGTCGGGAGATCTCCGAGAAGCTGATGGACCGGGGCGTACTGGTGAAGGACACCCACGGTTCGACCATCCGGATCGCCCCACCGCTGGTGATCAGCAAGGAGGATCTGGACTGGGGCCTCGACCAGTTGCGGGCGGTGCTGGCGGGCTGAGCCCAGCCGCGGCACGACCGCGCTGAGGACCACTCCGTCAGCCCCTCGCCCCCTCAGCGCCCACCCCCCGCGCGCCCTCGCCCCTCGTCATCGTCGAGCGCCCGACGATGACGAGGGTCGACGATGGATGGCGAGGGTCAGCGATGATCGGGCCCGGAGGTCAGCGGCCGGCTTCGGGATCCAAGGGAATCCATCTCCCCGCACCCCTCCAGCTCGGCGACGCGCGTCAACGCACGGGTCGCGGCCCACGGCCCGGCGACACTCATGAGCCGCCAGGGAAAGGTGAGTTCAGCCGGACCGAAACGTTCCCACCACCTCGGACACGGCTACCGATCGGGGTGTCATCCAGGCCATTGACACGACCGCTGGTCTGGACCAATGATGCGGGCCATGCCGAGACCCCGAGTGCTACTCGCCGTCCTCGTACCTCTCCTCGCCCTTCTGGGCCTGACCACCCCCGCGCAGGCCGCCTGGCCAACGCCGGTCCCCGTCGTCTCGAAGGTCTCCACGGACGATCCGGTCGTCTTCATCACCATCGACGACGGCTGGGCGCAGAATCCCGCCGCGGCCAAGATCCTGCGCGACCGGAACGTTCCCGCCTCGCTGTTCCTGGTGTCGGACGCCGCCAGCTACGGCGTCCCGTACTTCCGGAATCTGCTCGACCACGGTCCGTCCCGGGTCGAGAACCACACCGTGACCCACCCGTACCTCAGCTCATTGGACCTGGCGGGCCAGCGGGCCGAGATCTGCGGCGCACGTCAGCGGGCCCTGTCGACCTTCGGCCTGGAGCCCCGGCTGCTGCGTCCGCCCTACGGCGTCTACAACGAGGACACCCGCATCGCCGCCGGCGCCTGCGGTGCGAAGGCGCTGGTGACCTGGACGCACGACTTCACCACCTGGGGCAGTTGGCAGCCCCCCACCCCGCAACTCCAGGCCGGCGACATCATCCTGCTGCACTTCACCGACGACCTGCCGGCCGACCTCAATCGCGCCTTGGCCGCGGCCGATGCGGCCGGCCTGAAGCCCGCCCGTCTGCGCGACTACATCGCCGACTGACGACCCACCAACTCCTGCCCAGGATCCCTGAACGGCCACGCCCCCACCGGGGTCGCGGCCGGGGCGACGTCAGAGGATGACGTGGGGCAGGAAGCGGGCATACCCGTCCGTGATCGGACCGGACGACTCTCGGATGCCCAGCCCCGCTGCCTCGCCCTCGACGGTCCACGCACCGAGCACCACCCGGTTGCCGTCGAAGTCCGGTAGCGGGGCGAAGCCCTGGTAGCAGCACGGTTCCTCCCGTACGAGGGGTGCGGTGCCTGCTCCGTGGATCGTGACCCCGGCGCCTTCCCGCCCCAGGAGCGGTTTGGCGACATAGCCACCCTCGACGGCCAGTTCACGCGGACCGTCGAGATAGGCGGGCAGCAGATGGGGATGGCCGGGGTTGAGCTCCCAGAGGATCGCGAGCAGCGCCTTGTTGGAGAGCAGCATCTTCCAGGCGGGTTCGATCCAGCAGGTGGTGCCGGTGCCGCCGCCGTTGTCGAGCGTTTCGAGCACATGGGGCCCAAAGCGGTCGGTCGTCAGCCACTCCCAGGGGTAGAGCTTGAAGCAGGAGCGGATGAAGCGCAGACGTTGGTCGACGAAGCGCCGGGACAGCCGGTCCCAACCGATCTCCTCCACCGAGAGCGCTTGGGTGACGAGGCCCGCCTGTTCCGCGGTCTCCCTGAGATAGGCGACCGTCATCAGGTCCTCACCGAGGTCGTCGCCCGCGGAGTGGGCGAAGTGCACGGGCCCGGGCGGCAGCAGGGAAGCCTGCTTGCGCCATGCGTCGACGAGCCGCTCGTGCAGGGAGTTCCACTGGTCGGCGCCGGGGAAACGGTCTTCCATCCAAAACCACTGGGGGCTCGCGGCCTCGACCAGCGAGGTCGGTGTGTCGGCGTTGTACTCCAACATCTTGGCCGGCCCGGTGCCGTCGTAGCGGAGGTCGAACCTGCCGTAGATGGTGGGGAGTTCGTCCCGCCGCCGCCAGGACTCGGCGACCAAGGAGACCAGCCGGGGCTGGGTGATGCCTAATTCGGCGAACCGGTTCCGTTCGACGATGTGTGCAGCGGCGGCGAGGCACATCGTGTGGAGTTCCTCGACGACCTCCTCCAATGCCTCCACCTCGGGCAACGAGAACTCGTAGTAGGCGCTCTCGTCCCAGTAGGGGCGCAGGGAGCCGTCCGGGTAGCGGGTCAGGGGGTAGATGCACCCCTGCTGTTCGACGATCGCCTGCCAGCCCGGACGCGGCTCGATGGTGTGACGCTTCATTGGACCAGTCCCCGTTCAGCCGCCGCCGGAGCCCGCGCAGCCGAAGCCGCCGCGCTCGACGGCGTCTTCGTCGAAGCTGCCGCCCGTGACCAAGCCGTCCTCGACCCGACCGTAGGCGGAGGAGGCGTAGTCGCCCTCGCCATCGTGTTCCCTGCACTCGCTCATCGCGAGCTGTTCTTGGGACAGTCGGTCCGCGCCTCGCTTGTCCGGTTCCGCACCGCACGAGGTGAGGGACACCGCCAACACCCCTATGCCTCCCAGCAGTACCGTGCTCGACCTCAGGCGTCGACGAGCCATCACCTAACCCCCGTTCGTGTGACTGTCCTACAACGCACCGTAAATCGACGTCAGACTAGTGGCCGACAGGCACACCACCTTCAAACGGACGATCAACCCCATTGATCTACAGTCGTTTTGTGATCCTTGGCATGCTTTGCGCGCTTGGTTCAGCTCTCTGCTACGGCACCGCTTCCGTTCTCCAGGCCATAGCGGCGAAGGCCGCCGAACCGGGCTCGGGTTCCGGCGTCGATACGGCACTGCTCCTGCGGGCCCTGCGCCAGTGGCGCTATCTGTTGGGGCTCGCACTCGACGGATGCGGATTCGCGTTGCAGATCGTGGCCCTGCGGTCCCTGCCCATCTATGTGGTGGGCGCGGCGCTCGCCGCCTCCCTCGCGGTCACCGCCCTGGTCGCCTCCCGGCTGCTGCACATGAGGCTGAGCGCGGTGGAGTGGGGCGCGGTGGGTACGGTCTGCGCCGGCCTCGCGATGCTGGGCCTGGCCGCCGGCGCCGAGGGGGACCGCCCCGGCTCCACCGCATTGGGCTGGTCGCTGCTGGGGGTCGCGGTCGCGGTCCTGCTGGTCGGAGCGCTCGCCGGCGGGCTTCCGAACAGATCGCGCGCCCTGGTGCTGGGGTTGGGCGCCGGCGCGGGATTCGGGGTGGTGGAGGTCGCGGTCCGGTTGATCGACTCGATCGCCCTGCCCGAGGTGTTGGCCAACCCCGCGCTCTATGCGCTGCTTCTGGGCGGGGCAGCGGCCTTCCTCCTGCTGACCTCGGCGTTCTCCCGCGGCTCGGTGACGGTGGCGACGGCAGGGCTCGTCCTTGGCGAGACGGTCGGCCCGGCCGTGGTCGGGGTGGTCTGGCTGGGCGATCACACCCGGGCGGGGTTGGCGTGGTTGGCGGTGCTGGGGTTCGCCGTGGCCGTGGCCGGCGCTCTGGCGCTGGCACGATTCGGCGAGCCCTGACCGGATGCGCCGCCTCCAGGACCGGCCGCGTGCCGGTCCACTGGCGATCCGCTGCCGATCCGGTGTCGGTCCACCGGCGATCCACTGCCGGTCCACCGGTGATTCACGGCCGTACGCCGAGGGACCGCCATCGACTCCCTCTGTAAGCCCTCGATCGCCCCCAGTTGATCCCCCGGCTGACCCCCCGATCAATCCACAGCCAACCGCAGACTCCTTTGATCTTGTGGGGAGTTGGTGCACTATGAGCGCACAGATGTACGACCGAGTTGGGGGATGTGTGACAACACGCCGGACGTTTCTCTCCGTGGGTGCGGGGGCCGTCGCCACGATGGGTACGGGAGTGGCGGCTGCCGCTCCGGCACATGGGGCCGGTGCGCTGCACACCCCCGCCGACCCGACGTACGACCAGCCGCTGGGGATCGCCATGGAGGGGTACGCGACCGCGTACCCCGTACGGTTCCTGCGGATGGTCAACCAGGGCGAGACCGTCGACATGGCGTATCTGGACATCGCACCCTCGGGCCAGTCCCCCACCGGGCGCACGGTCCTGCTGCTGCACGGCAAGAACTTCGACGGCGGGGCCTGGACGACCACCGCCCGCGCACTGGCCGCGGCCGGGAACCGGGTCGTGGTGCCGGACCAGATCGGGTTCGGGCGATCGTCGAAGCCCGCCCTCGACTACAGCTTCGAACTGCTCGCGCACAACACCGTGGCGCTCCTGGACCACCTCGGCATCGCGGACGTCGACGTGGTGGGCCACTCCATGGGCGGAATGCTCGGAGTGCGCTTCGCCCTGCTGCATCCGACGCGGATCCGCCGTCTGGTGCTGGCCAACCCGGTGGGACTGGAGGACTACCGGGAACTGGTCCCCGCGCACACCACCGAGCGACTGTTCGCGGACGAACTGGCGAACACCGGCCTCCCCGGCATCCGGGCCTTCTACCAGTCGTATGTGGTGACCTGGCGACGGGCCTACGAGCGGAACGTGGAACTGCGGTACCGCGTCACCCTCAGCGGGGAGTACCCGCGTTGGGCGCTCGCATCGGCCCGCACCTATCAGATGGCGTACCACCAGCCGGTGGTGCAGGACCTGCCCGCCCTACGACTTCCGGTGCTGCTGGTGATCGGCCAGGAGGACCGCGCCGCGGTCGGCAAGTCGTACGCCACCCCGGAGAACCGGGCGAAGCTCGGTAACTTCCCCGTACTGGGCCGACTGGCCGCCGCTGCCATCCCCGCCTCGCGGCTCGTGGAACTGCACGGCGTGGGCCACCTCCCCCAGTTGGAGGCGAAGAAGCGCTTCGAACGGGAAGTGCTGTCGTTCCTCGGAACGGATCGACCCTAGCTCCCTTCTTCCGAATCCTGACAGAAGGGCCCACGTGACCTCGTACTACCGCGACGAGCGGGCGGCGCTCCACCAGCCCACCCTGTTGTCCGTGTCCTCACAGGGCGTGGACGAGGGATATCGACTGGTGGGGCCCGAGGGGCGATTGACGGCAGTGGTGGAGGACGTGCTCTGGCTCGACAACCATCCGGCCGGCCCCGACACCCATGTGGTGGTCTCGTTCGAGGACGGCACCCAGGTGGAGTTCCCGTTCGACGTACCGTTGACGGCCGTGTGGCACGCGGAGTCCCGCCCCCTGGACGAGGCAGAACTGGCCCTGCTGGCCCCCGCGCAGTGGGGCGAGGAAGGCCGCTTCCCCGTCCCAGGAGTGGACCCGGGCGACTGACAACAGAGTTCTGCCGTGGTGCCCACCAACGGACGTACGGTCCTCCCGGAGGGCGGGCAGGATGCGGCCAGGATCAACGACAACGGCCATCCAGGGCCGAGAACGCACCGTTCGACGCAGGGAAGCCCCCGGCCGCTTACCGCGACCGGGGGCTTGACCCGTCAGACCGGGTGAAGCGAGCTGGCTACGCCGCCGGCTCAGAGAAGGCCGAGAGCACGCACCGCGTCGCGCTCCTCCGCCAACTCCTTGACCGAGGCGTCGATGCGGGCACGCGAGAACTCGTTGATGTCCAGACCCTGGACGATCTCGTACCGGCCGTCCTTCGTCGTCACGGGGAAGGAGGAGATCAGACCCTCCGGGACACCGTACGAGCCGTCCGACGGGATGCCCATGGAGGTCCAGTCGCCGTCCGCGGTGCCGTTCACCCAGGTGTGGACGTGGTCGATCGCAGCGTTGGCGGCCGAGGCGGCCGAGGACGCGCCGCGCGCCTCGATGATCGCCGCACCCCGCTTGGCGACGGTCGGAATGAAGGTGTCCGCCAGCCATGCCTCGTCGTTGACGACCTCGGCGGCGTTCTTGCCGGCGATCTCCGCGTGGAAGATGTCCGGGTACTGGGTGGCCGAGTGGTTGCCCCAGATGGTGAGCCGCTTGATGTCGGAGACCGCGGAGCCCGTCTTCGCGGCCAGCTGCGAGATGGCGCGGTTGTGGTCGAGGCGCGTCATGGCGGTGAAGCGGTCGGCCGGTACGTCCGGGGCGGACGCCTGCGCGATCAGGGCGTTCGTGTTGGCCGGGTTGCCGACGACGAGGACCTTGATGTCGTCCGCGGCGTGGTCGTTGATGGCCTTGCCCTGGGGCTTGAAGATGCCGCCGTTCGCCTCCAGCAGGTCACCGCGCTCCATGCCCTTGGTACGGGGGCGGGCGCCGACGAGGAGGGCGACGTTCGCACCGTCGAAGGCGACGTTCGGGTCGTCGCTGATGTCGATGCCCTGGAGCAGCGGGAAGGCACAGTCGTCCAGCTCCATGGCGGTGCCCTGGGCGGCGCCGAGCGCCGGCGTGATCTCCAGGAGGCGCAGCTTGACCGGCACATCCGGGCCGAGCAGGTGGCCGGACGCGATACGGAACAGCAGCGCGTAGCCGATCTGGCCGGCCGCGCCGGTCACGGTGACGTTGACGGGAGTGCGGGTCATGGCGATCTCCGTAAGACAGCTGGCGTGGGGGCGTTGCTGCCCCGGGTCCGGAACACCCCTTCGCACCTGTCAGGAAGCACGGTGACTCCTGATGAATCTTGATGTGAAGAGACATCCAGCGGTCAGGCTATCCGACCCGGGGCGACGCGTTCAGGCGACCCCTTGTGGTGCAGCTCACGCCCACACGAACGCCGGAAACCGCGCAGCTCAGTACGGGTGCGTACGGCGGCGGCGCGCCCGGTGTCACACCGGGCGCCGGCTCACTGCACCTTGGTGCAGGTCTTGACCCCCGTCGTCCTCGCGATCGCGCACGCCTTGGGTTCGGTGCCCGCCGCCACGGCCGTCATCGGCGTATAGGCGTCGTTGTCCGCATTCACCAGGCCCTCCTGCCGGCCCTTGCCACCCACGCTGATGTCCACGGTGTCACCGGGGGCGGCTGCCGTGAGCCTGGCCCAGGCCGCCTTGCAGATCTCGCTGTAGCGGACCTCCACCTTGGCCTCGCCGATCTGCGCGGTCGCGGTGGTCTTGGCGAACTCACCGCCGCAGCCCATCGTCTCCGGGTCCTGACCCGTGCAGTCCTTGCCGCTGCACTTCACCCCTTCCGGCAGCACCGGGGTGCTGCTGGTGGCGGCCTGCGAGGGGGTTGCGGCCACGTTCTTCGTGTGGTCCTGCTCCCCGCCGAGGTCGGTGAGCAGCACGGCACCGGCGATCACCGCCAGCGCGCCGACCACTCCACCGAGGAACATGCCGACCCGGCGCTTGCTGGGAGGCGTGCCGTTGCCACCGGATTGGCGTCGGCCTGCGGGCGGCGCCGCCCGATGACCGGACCGGCCGGGGCCCTGCCCCATGCTGGCCGCCTGTCCCGTGTACGGAGGAAACCCCGCGGGAGCCGCCGTGCCCGGGCGGGTCGCCGCCCCCCTGGGCCGCCCGCCGTCCATCGGGTCGCCTATCGACGGTGACCGCCCGACGGGGCCCGAATCCCCGAGCGCGGCCCGCGCCTGGGATATCCGTATCTGTTCCATCGTGCGGTCGTGGCGCATCTCGGCCCGGCTCCAGGCGCGCTCCGCCAACTCCCACAGGGTGGTGAGGTGGATGGTGCTGGTGCCCGTCACCTCCGCCAGTGCGACGACAGCGCCCTTGGGCGCGAGTATTCGCCCATTGAGATAGCGCTCCCACGACGTTTTGCTGTAGCCCGTGCGGTCCGATACTGCCGCGATGCTCAACCCGCTGCGGTCCACGAGTCGCCGTAGATTCTCGGCGAACTCCCGGACCTCCGGGTCGAGCTCATCTGGCAGCGCTTTCCAACGAGGCATGGTCTAACCCCCCTTGTCCCCCCGAACGTAGGTGCAGTGCCCCGCGCCTATCCGCCCCCTGCGCCATTCCGGACGGTCCACCACGGCGGACCGTTCAAGAAGATGCGCAGGGCCAGGATGTCAGTTCCTGCCACCGGCGTGCACGGGAGCATTCGGAATGACGACCGCGCCCCACGTGCGCCCCCCATACCGAATGCGCCATCAGTCTCCCACTCCGGGGACAGGGGGATCGCACCATGGCGGAATGGTCACTTCCGTGCCACAGGCCACCTTCGTCCCTTGAAACCGAATTGGCGCGTCCATGACTCTGGGACGGCTGCGGCGCCTGTCCTTCCTCGGGGGAGAGGACAGGCGCCGTACGTCAGCGCGCCGAACGGCAGCCCACCGTCGGTCAGCGCACGGCGAATTCGACCAGATCCTTCAGGAACGGAAGTTCCAGCCAAGGGTCCGGCTGTGCCATCAGGGCGAGCAGGGTGATCGCTCCACCGAGCACCGCGTACGTGACCATGTCGGTGAAGCGCGAACGCACCGCGAGCATGCCGACCGAGGGCAGGGTGCGACGCAGCACGGCGCCTGTGATCAGCGCCACGCCCACCAGGATCGCGCCGATGCGGAACGCCTCCGCGAAGGGGTCGAGTCCGATGATCAGCAGACCGGCCCCGGTGAGCGCGAGGACGGCGAGCAGCGGCCACTGACGGGCGGGAGCCGGAGCGTCACCCGGGGCCGCTCGGCCGCCGCCTTCGGGGCGGGCCGTATCGGTGGTGAGGGTCGGCGGCCGGCGCGAGGTCTGCACCGAGGGCGCCGTGGCGTCGGCGTCCGGCTCCGGCGAATCCGCCCTCGCCCGCCCGTTCGCCCGGTCCTTCCCCTGTCCCGCTGTCGGCTCCTGCGCGGGCTCCGTCGTCTCCGGCCCGGAGTCCGCGTCCCCCTCCCGAGCCTGTGCCGCGTCACCGGCAGGCGTCGCTACGCCGTTGTCGGACGGTCGGCCACCGCCCGCGGCGTCCGGCCCCGACCCGTTGGGGCCGGTTGCCCCCTCCGGTCGGGCCGCTGCGTCCTGCCCGGCAGGACGACCCCCAGCGCCGACGGGGCTGCCGGCAGCCTGGTGCGGCGCCGGTCCCCCCGCCTCGGGGTCGTCATTCGTACGTACGCCCATCAGGGCAGCCTCTTCTCCTGGTCAACCCGCCACTGCGACCGAGCGTTCCGCCGCTTCGACCACGTTCACCAGCAGCTGGGCCCGGGTCATCGGGCCAACGCCACCGGGGTTCGGAGCGACCCAACCGGCGACCTCGGCGACCCCCGGATGGACATCACCGACGATCTTGCCGTTCTCGTCCCGGCTCACGCCGACATCCAGGACCGCCGCGCCGGGCTTCACGTCCTCGGGCTTCACCAGGTGCGGCACGCCCGCCGCCGCGACGATGATGTCGGCCTGCCGCAGATGCGACGCGAGATCGCGCGTTCCGGTGTGGCACTGCGTCACCGTCGCGTTCTCCGACTTCCGGGTGAGCACGAGCGGCATGGGACGCCCGATGGTGATGCCCCGGCCGACGACGACGACATGGGCGCCGTTGATCTCCACGCCATGGCGGCGCAGCAGCTGGACGATCCCGTACGGGGTGCAGGGCAGCGGCCCCGGTTCGCCGAGCACCAGCCGGCCCAGGCTCATCGGGTGGAGGCCGTCCGCGTCCTTCTCCGGGTCCATCAGCTCCAGCACCCGGTTGGCGTCGATGCCCTTGGGGAGCGGCAACTGCACGATGTAGCCGGTGCACTCGGGGTTCTCGTTGAGCTCCCGGACGACGTCCTCGATCTCCTCCTGGGTAGCGGTGGCCGGCAGCTCGCGCTGGATCGAGGCCATGCCGACCTGCGCACAGTCGCGGTGCTTGCCGTTGACGTACCAACGGCTGCCCGGGTCGTCCCCCACGAGGAGGGTGCCGAGCCCCGGTGTCACCCCCTTCTCCTTGAGGGCCTCCACACGGACGGCAATTTCGGATTTGATCGCGGCTGCGGTGGCCTTGCCATCGAGAATCTGGGCAGTCATAGACCCATCCTCGCGGATGGACCCGTCCTGGTTCCAATCCCCTGCCTCCCCCTCGGGCCCGGGGGACGAAAGCCATGGCCACCCGCCCGATTCCGAGGTTGCACTTGCACAACACATAGGCATACCGACTGGACAAAAAGTCCGTGGCAACACCACGATGACGTGGTAGACAACCGCGGAAGGTCGGGGGGACAACCGCTCGTTCGACCGTCCTCCGTCGGCCGTGCGTCCCCGCTTCCAACGGAGGAATCCCCCCATGAGCTTCGGCGACCCGAACAACCCCTACGGCCAGCAGCAGGGCGGTCAGCCGGGCTACGGCTACCCCCAGCAGGGGCAGCCCCAGGCACAGCCCTCGTTCGGCTATCCCCAGGCGCCGCCGGTGCAGTCCTTCGGCGGTGGATACGGCGACGGGTACGGGTACGGCGGCCCGCCGACCGAGATGCCGGGCGGGGTGAAAGCGGCCCGCGTGATGCTGTACGTCATCGGCGGATTCCAGCTCATCGGTGCGCTGTTGTTGTTCTGGGCGGGTGTGGGCATCGAGGAACTCAAGGACGACCCGGAGTTCCGCAACGACCAGGCATTCCAGGATCTGGCCCAGTACAGCGACAGCTTCCACGTCGTCGGTGTGCTCGCCCTGCTGTGGGGTGCGTTTGCGATGTTCCTGGCTGCGAAGCTCGCCAAGGGCGGCAACGGCATCCGGGTCACCACGCTCGTCTTCGCCGTCGTCACGGCGGTACTCGGGATCTACCCGTTCATCTTCGTCCTCGTCGGTCTGATCTACACGGTGCTCGCCGTGCTGATAGCCGTGTTCGTCGGCAAGTCCGACGGTGCGGCCTGGTTCAACCGTCCCCGGCACTGACCGTCCGCCACGACCGGTGGTTCGGAGCCGTACGACCGACCCCCGATCGACCCCGCTGCGGCCCGAGGCCGTGACCGATCTCCCGATGGCGTCCCCGTCGCTGGAGAAACGTCACGGCCTCTGTTGTTTCCACTCTTTCCACAGCCTCTGAGCGCTGCGGAACACGGCGGCGAGGTACGTCGACGGACGCTCTCCCCCACCCGCACCCCCGAACCGGCCCAGTGAGCAGTCACCGCAATGCGCGACGGCCCGCAGCTCCCGGGGGAACTGCGGGCCGTGGCCGCCCTGTCCGGGCGAGGTGTCAGTGGAAGAAGTGGCGCGTACCGGTGAAGTACATCGTCACGCCGGCCGCCTTGGCCGCCTCGATGACCGCGTCGTCACGGACCGATCCGCCCGGCTGGACCACGGCCTTGACGCCCGCCGCCGTCAGGATCTCCAGGCCGTCGGGGAAGGGGAAGAACGCGTCCGACGCGGCGTAGGAGCCTCGTGCACGCTCTTCGCCGGCACGCTCCACCGCGAGCTTCGCGGAGTCGACCCGGTTGACCTGCCCCATGCCGACGCCGACGGACCCACCGTCCTTGGCGAGCAGGATGGCGTTGGACTTGACCGCGCGACAGGCCCGCCAGGCGAAGGACAACTCGGCCAACTCGTCGGCGCTGAGGGCCTCGCCCGTCGCCAGCGTCCAGTTCGCGGAGTCGTCCCCCGCCGCCTGGAGCCGGTCGGTGATCTGCACCAGCGTGCCGCCGTCGATGGGCTTGGCCTCGACGTGCGCGGCGGGGGCGTCGGGGCAGCGCAGGACCCGGATGTTCTTCTTGCGGGCGAGCACCTCGACCGCGCCGTCCTCATAGGCGGGGGCGACGACGACCTCGGTGAAGATTCCCGCGATCTGCTCGGCGAGGGCGACGGAGACCGGCCGGTTGACCGCGATCACACCGCCGTACGCGGAGACCGGGTCGCAGGCGTGTGCCTTGCGGTGGGCCTCGGCGACGTCCTCGCCGATGGCGATGCCGCAGGGGTTCGCGTGCTTGATGATCGCGACACAGGGCTCTTCGTGGTCGTACGCGGCACGGCGTGCGGCCTCGGTGTCCGTGTAGTTGTTGTACGACATCTCCTTGCCGTGCAACTGCTCGGCCTCGGCGAGCCCGCCGGCCCCACCCACGTAGAGGGCGGCGGCCTGGTGCGGGTTCTCGCCGTAGCGCAGCACCGACGAGCGCTCGTAGGTGACGCCCACGAAGTCGGGGAAGCCGGACTCGTCGGCGGGCGCGTAGGAGGAGGCGAACCAGGAGGCGACGGCCACGTCGTAGGCCGCGGTGTGCTGGAACGCCTCGGCGGCCAGGCGCTTGCGGGCACCGAGGTCGAAGCCGCCGTCCTGCACCGCCGCGAGGACGTCTGCGTACCGGGCGGGGCTCGTGACCACGGCCACCGACGGGTGGTTCTTGGCCGCGGCGCGGACCATGGAAGGTCCACCGATGTCGATCTGCTCCACGCACTCGTCGGGGGCCGCGCCGGAGGCGACGGTCTCCCGGAAGGGGTAGAGGTTGACGATCACAAGGCCGAACGGCTCGACACCGAGTTCGGCGAGTTGGTCACGGTGGGAATCGAGCCGCAGATCGGCGAGGATGCCCGCGTGCACCCGGGGGTGGAGCGTCTTGACCCGCCCGTCCAGGCACTCGGGGAAGCCGGTCAGCTCCTCGACCTTGGTGACCGGCACCCCGGCCGCAGCGATCTTCGCAGCGGTGGAGCCGGTGGAGACGAGCTCCACACCGGCGCCGTGCAGACCACGGGCGAGGTCCTCCAGGCCCGTCTTGTCGTACACGCTGATCAGCGCTCGCCGGATGGCCCGCTTCTCGGCCACGGCAGTCTCAGTAGCCTCAACAGTCACGGGATAACTACCTTTCGTCCCTCAATGCGATAGCCGTTGCGGGCCAGACGCCCCACGACCTCGACGAGCAGCGCTCGCTCGACTTCCTTGATGCGCTCATGGAGAGCGGCTTCGTCGTCCTCCTGCCGGACCTGCACCGCGCCCTGCGCGATGATCGGGCCGGTGTCGACACCGTCGTCGACGAAGTGGACGGTGCATCCGGTGACCCGGGCGCCGTACGCAAGGGCGTCGCGCACTCCGTGGGCCCCGGGAAAACTGGGTAGCAGGGCGGGGTGGGTGTTGATGCACCGACCGTCGAACCGGGCGAGGAACTCCTTGCCCACGATCTTCATGAATCCCGCCGACACCACGAGGTCCGGTTCATGGGAGGCGACGGCGTCCGTCAGCGCCCGGTCCCACGCCTCACGGTCGTCGTGGTCCTTCACCTTGCACACGAACGTTGGCAGACCGGCCTGCCGGGCGCGCTCCAGGCCGACGGTGCCGTCCCGGTCAGCACCCACCGCGACGACCCGGGCGCCGAAACCCTCGGGGTCAGCGGCGCTCGCATCGAGCAGGGCCTGGAGATTGGTGCCCGAGCCGGAGACCAGGACCACCAGTCGGGCCGGCCGGTCGGCTGAAGGGACGAAGGACGGAGAGGCCACAGCGGGTCTCTTTCTGCGTGATCGACTTGGTGTTGTACGTGATCGACCGGAGGTGACGGCTCCCAGCGGATCGTCTCTGAGTGCGGTCGATCGTCTTTGTACGGTCGTACGAACGAGTCACGCTCCCGCATACGGGGAACCCTACGAAGAGGCCGACCGTCAGCAACGATACCGGCACGCGGGAAGGCCCCCACGGGACGGGGGCGGAGCAGGGAGGTAGCGTCAGGGGAACACACCCGTCTCACAACGGGTACGACGACACACGACCCCATGTGCACAGGGTCTGAGGGGAAGACGTTCACCAGATGCGGGACCGACGCCGCCGTACGGACCTCCTGTTGTCGCGGGAGCGCCAGTCCACCGACGACAACAACCCCTTCGCGCCGCCGCCGGAGGGGAAGCCGGACCAGCCGTGGCAGCCGCGGCAGCCCTCGAACGACCAATCATCCGGCTCCGGGTCCACCGGCTCGTCCGGCTCGGAATCACCCGACAACGGTGCACCCGACTCCTCAGGATCATCGGGCTCGTCCGACGAGCGCGGCAGATGGGGCAGCCAGTGGAGCAGCCGCCAGCCCGGCCGCTCCTCGGGCGGCGGCTTCGGCGGTCGCCCGGGCGGCTCCGACGGGTCCAACGGCGGGCAGCAGGGCCCCGGTGGCACCCCTCCGGGGCTGCGCTGGGACCCCACCGACCCGGCTCAACGCCGGGCCCGCTACTCCCTGCTCTCGGGCATGTGGGCCTTCTTCTTCGTGCTGTTCGACTTCACGGAGATCGCCCTGCTGCTCGGCGCCCTGTCGCTTTACTGGGGCATCAGCTCCCTGCGGGCGAACAAGAAACGCGACACCTCGGCCGTCCCGGGCGCGGCTGCCAACGGGGCATCGGTCCAGGCCGCCGGCAGGTCGCAGCGCACCGCCGCGGTGACCGGTGTGGTGATGGCGGGCATCGCCCTGCTCATCGTCGCCGGTGTCTTCGCCTCCCAACTGGTCTTCAGGGACTTCTACACCTGTGAGCGGGACGCGCTGACGAAGAATGCCCAGATCGCCTGCAACCAGGAGCTGCCGAAGGACCTCCGCGGCGTGCTCGGCGTCAAGGAGTAGCGTCCGCGGGAGCAGACCGGGCCCGGGAACAGGCCGGCATCACAGCCCAGGGGCGGACCGGACGCCAGATCGGACGCGCGTGGACCGGCGTGGACCACGAGGGACACCGGCAGGACTTCGGGGGCCGTCAGCAAGTCGGGCGGCCCCTGGACGCATCCGCTCGGCGCCCGCCTTCATCGGCCGATCGACCGCTCTGCCGCTCGACCGCTCGGCCGTGCGCTTCGACCGGATCGGTGGGGCGGGCTGCGCCGGGCGGCCGGCCGCTACTCCTGCGGCCCGGGTGGGTCGGTCCGGCCGGGAGCATCGGTCTGGCCGGGAGCCTGGGGCGTCTTCCGGGAGTCCGTCGAACTCTGCTGGTCGGCAACGGTCGGCGCATCCGGAGTGCTCTCCCGATTCCCCTCACCCCTTGGCGTCCCCTCGCCCGTACGGGCATCGCTCGCATCAGGGTCGCCGGGGCTGCTGAGGCTGTCGGGGTTGCGGGGGGTGCCGGGGCTGCTCGGCCAGGGGCTGGGAGGCGCGGACCAGGGCTTGCGCAGGGAGACGGACGGTCGAGCGACGGCGTCCGTGGATGTTCCGCTTCCTGTGCCGGGGACGGTCGGACCTTCCCCGGAGGGGGTCAGTTCCGTCATGGACCCTGCTTCTTTCGAGTGGACGTCGGTGGGGTCGGGGTGCCCCGCGCCTGACGCGACGGGCACGGGAGCCCCCGGCCCTGACTCCGGTCGCGGAGCCATCCACGCCGTACCGATCTCCGGCTGTCGTTTCGCCCAGTCGATACGAGACGGTTCCGCGGACGGGGACTGGCCCGCGGCCTCATCGGACCGGTGACCGTCCGGGGTGACGGCATCGGCGCTCCCGGCACCGGGCTGCGCCGGCCGCAGCAAGGTCGGCGTGGGTAGCGGAGGCGGCGTGGTTGACGCGCCCTGCGCCGCAGGCGTCGACGCAGACGTAGACGCGACAGTGCGGTGCGCCGCATCGTCCCGCTCGCGCCATGGCTCCGTGGGCAGGAAGTCATAGCAATCGCCTCCGTCGTCGATGATCACCTCGTCGACCCGCACTGCCCGAGCCGCGGTCATCGACGGCCGGGGACCGGACTCGTCTGCCGTCGACGACTGCGGCGCACGCTGGCCTCGTACGCGCCACACGCGCAGCAGAACGGATACGGGAATCGCGATCGCGGCCGACCAGAGCAGCGCGGCCCCGCCCGACTGCCACCACACGGGACCGAAGTGCGTCAGTCGACCCGTCCCCAGCGCGCCGCCCGAGGCCGCGGCCATCGCCGCCGTCAACAGGCCGCACCCCACGGCACCGCACAGCGCGGTCAGGGCGGTCTCGCGGTTGCTCCACACCTGCGCCCGCGGGGCGCCGCGCGGAGCTGCCGTCGCCGTCACGAACCGGGCGATCACGAGTGCTGCGATCAGCGGAACCGCTGCGCAGGCCCAGTTCCACGGAGTTCCCGGCCCCTCCGCGGGTACCGCGGCGAGCAGCGGGAACGGCGGCAGTGCCGGGTCCGCGGACACGGCGATGGGCGTGGCGGTCGCTCCCGTACCGAGGGTGAACCCAGGTCCCAGACCGTAGGCCGCGGCCCACACCGCCGCATTGGGTACGAGCACGAGACCCAGCAGCAGCACCGCGAGCCGGCCCGACCACACCGATGCGAGGTGCAGGAAGGTGTCCTGGGTGGCATCCGCGTGCCACACCAGTGCGGCGGCGACGAGCAGCGCTCCGCCGCCGAACAGCGCCAGCACCCCGGCCACGGCCGCGCGCACTGCCACGATCAGCCAGGTGCGGGCGAGCGTCAGCCGCCAGGTCCTCGGCAGCCAGGTCGGGAGGGAACCACCGGGGCGACCGCTCGCGGTCCACACGCCCGCCACGGCTGCCAGGACCGTCACCAGCGGCAGGTGCAGCACTGCGCTGCGGGTGTCCGCGATCAGTGGGCCGCGGGCCGCATAGACCGTTGCCGCCGCGCCGACCAGCAGATATCCGGCGCTCACCGCGCAGATCACCCCGCCTGCCGAGGGCCTGGGACGCCCGTTGGCGGGCAGCAGCGCATCACGGGCCGCACGGTGGACGAGCCAGACGGGCAGCGCCACGAGCAGCAGGGGCACCAAGCCCATCGGCGCGGGCGGCCCGGTGAGGGTGTCCGTCCGGACGAGTTCGGTTCCGTGGGCCAGCAGCCAGATGCCGGCGGCCACATGGAGCGCGCCCTGCGGTCCGCTGTCGGGGTACGGGGAACTGATCCACAGCACCATCACCAGTACGGCGATCGCGCCGAGCCCCAGCCCTGCGGTGGTGGCTCCACGGGCGAAGCAGGCCACCAGGGCGGCCTTCCGTCGGCCCTGTACGAGAACGGGTGCCGGTGCGGGGAAAGTGCCGTGATCGGTCGTCTGGGTCACCGGCCCATGCTCCCAACGACACGCGCTCTATCCATGTAACAGGCGAATGGCCGTTGTGTCGCTCAAGATACGTTTATGTACTTTTACGCCGAGTGCAGCGCTTCGGGGAGCCCCACATGACCCAGAGCACCACCCACTCCGCTTCCGGGACTCCGCTGCCCTCCCCGAAGGAACGGCGCAGATTGCGCGAGGCGAAGTCGATGAGCGAGCAGGAGGTCGCCATCGCACTCGGTGTGACGAAGGCGACCGTGCGGGCGTGGGAGACGGGGCGCACTGATCCGCGCGGCCGGCGCCGGGAGGCGTACATGAGGTTGCTGGCGCCGTCGGGGGAACCTGCCACGGCGGATGTCGACACCGGCAGCGCCCCGGCCGTGGCGGGCGCCGAGAGCGCGCAAGGACCGTCGGATGCGGTTACTGCGGTCGCTCTTGCGGGAGCGTCGAGCCCGGACGGGGCACCACTGGATACAGCGGACCAGGTTGCGACGACTCCGGTTGAAGCGGCCCCGATGGCGCAGACGCCACGGCCGTCACCACCGCAATCCGTCGCGAAGGAACACGGCGAGGACCACCACGAAGGGGCGTCGTACGGCGCCGCTTCCGGTCCGAAACCGCCCCAGGCACAGGCCGCCCAGGCGCCCAAGCCGGCCCGAGGAAAGCAGCCGCACGACACCACCCGGCCCGTTCCCGCGGTGAAGCGCGCCGCCAGGCCGGCGCCTCCGCATCCGGCCAGCCCCGCCCTGCCAGTCGTCCATCCCGCGCCTCCAGTTCCTCCTACGCCTCCTACGGAACCGCCTGTGCCTGCCGCCGCCCTCGATGTCTCCGCTGGTTCCGTTTCCGCCGAATCAGCCAAAGCTGCCAAAGCGGTCGAGTCGGCCGAGTCGGCCAAGTCGGTCGAAGCAACTGCACCAGCCGGGGAGTCGGCCGCCGGTGCCGCTCAGCCGGCCGAAGACCAGGAGGGGGAGCCGTACGAGTCCGTCTGGCCCCACTGGTCACCGCGCGACTCACTGCCCGACAGCACGTGCGGACCGACCCCCGCGGAGGCGTTCGACGACCTCTACACACGGGCGGCACCCGACCTCGTACGGCAGGCGTTCCTGCTCACCGGTCGGCGCACGCTCGCCCATGAGTCCGTGGAGCGGGCCTTCCACCTCGCGTGGCAGCACTGGCCGGAAGTCGCCACCGACCGGGATCCGATCGGTTGGGTGCGCGCCGCCGCCTACGAGTACGCGATGTCCCCGTGGCAGCGGCTGCGGCCCGGCTATCGGGATCCCGACACCCCACCGCTCGAACCCAGGTGGCGTGAACTCCTCGATGCGCTGTTGGAGCTCCCACCCGCGTACCGCCGTACCCTCCTGCTCTACGACGGGCTACACCTCGACCTGCCCGAGGCTGCGGCCGAGACGGAGGCGAGCACACCGGCCGCGGCGAACCGGGTACTGCATGCGCGGGAGGCTATCGCGGCGCGACTGCCTCAGCTCGGTTCCGAGGAAGCGCTGCACGAGCAGTTGATCGCCCTGGCGGACGCCTGTCCGGCGCCGCAACCGACACCGGCAGCCGTGGTCCGCAGGAACAGCGAACGCCATGTCTGGTTCTGGACGCGAACCGCCCTGACCGTCACCACGCTGCTCATCGGGATCACCGGGCTGGCGGCGGCCACGGCGCCCACCCAGTACCAGCCGACGATCGCCCCGGGCCGGCAGGTCCAGGGCATCCCCGCCCATGCGGGACCCCAACAGTTGTCGGAACGCAGCAAGGAGTTGCGGGAGAGGCTGCTCTCCGACCCGGCGCACGGGCCGGGTCGGCTCATGCCACAGACCCGCTGAACCTCGACGCCCGCCCCGCTTCGCTTCGCACCCTGCTTGCGGTGCGAGGCGGGGCGAGGGCGGGGCGGCCGTGCGCTGTGTGCCGTGTGCACAGGGCGCCGGGGCCGATACAGCGCGAACAGGCCGAAACGGGTGCGGGCCCCGCCGTCGTTCCCCGGCAGGGCCCACACCCGTGTTCACCACACGTTGATCACTCTCGGGCATCAGCCCTTGAGCAGTTCCCGAGCCAGGACGGCCGTCTCGGTGGGGGTCTTGCCAACCCGCACCCCGGCGGCCTCCAGGGCCTCCTTCTTCGCCTGCGCCGTGCCGGACGAACCGGACACGATGGCGCCAGCGTGGCCCATCGTCTTGCCTTCGGGGGCGGTGAAGCCCGCGACATAGCCGACGACCGGCTTGGTGACATTGGCCTTGATGAAGTCGGCCGCGCGCTCCTCGGCGTCGCCGCCGATCTCGCCGATCATCACGATCAGCTCCGTCTCCGGGTCGGCCTCGAAGGCCGCGAGCGCGTCGATGTGGGTGGTGCCGATGACCGGGTCGCCACCGATGCCGACGGCCGAGGAGAAGCCGATGTCCCGCAGCTCGTACATCATTTGGTAGGTCAGCGTGCCGGACTTGGAGACCAGACCGATCCGACCGGGCTTGGTGATGTCACCCGGGATGATGCCGGCGTTGGAAGCGCCGGGGGTGATCAGTCCAGGACAGTTCGGGCCGATGATCCGGGTCTTGTTGCCCTTGCTGGTGGCGTACGCCCAGAAGGCGGCGGAGTCGTGCACCGCAATGCCCTCGGTGATGACGACGGCCAGCGGGATCTCGGCGTCGATGGCCTCGACGACGGCTGCCTTGGCGAAGGCCGGGGGCACGAAGAGGACCGAGACGTCAGCGCCGGTCTCCTTGATCGCCTCGGCTACCGAGCCGAAGACGGGTACGGAGGTGCCGTCGAAGTCGACGGTCGTACCGGCCTTGCGGGGGTTCACTCCGCCGACGATGTTGGTGCCATCAGCCAGCATGAGCTTGGTGTGCTTCATGCCCGTGGCACCGGTCATGCCCTGGACGATGACCTTGCTGTCCTTGGTGAGGAAGATAGCCATGGTTGTGGAGTCCCTCGTCCCTTACTTCGCAGCCGCGGCGAGCTCGGCAGCCTTGTCGGCCGCGCCGTCCATGGTGTCCACGCGCTGCACGAGCGGGTGGTTCGCGTCGGAGAGGATCTTGCGACCCAGCTCCGCGTTGTTGCCGTCGAGACGCACGACCAGCGGCTTGGTGACGGCCTCGCCCTTGGTCTTCAGCAGCTCCAGAGCCTGCACGATGCCGTTGGCGACCTCGTCACAGGCGGTGATGCCACCGAAGACATTGACGAACACGGACTTGACGTCCGGGTCACCCAGGATGATCTCCAGGCCGTTCGCCATGACCTCGGCGGAGGCGCCACCACCGATGTCGAGGAAGTTGGCGGGCTTGACGCCGCCGTGGCCCTCGCCGGCGTAGGCGACGACGTCCAGCGTGGACATCACCAGACCTGCGCCGTTGCCGATGATGCCGACCTCGCCCTCAAGCTTGACGTAGTTGAGGTTCTTGGCCTTGGCAGCGGCTTCCAGCGGATTGGCCGCAGCCTTGTCCTCAAGAGCCTCGTGGTCGGCCTGACGGAAGTCGGCGTTCTCATCGAGAGAAACCTTGCCGTCGAGCGCGATGACCCGGCCGTCGGCGAGCTTGGCCAGCGGGTTGACCTCGATGAGGAGCGCGTCCTCAGCGATGAAGGTCTTCCACAGGGTCACCAGAATGTCGGCAACCTGGTCAGCGACCTCAGCCGGGAACTTCGCGGCAGCGACGATCTCGGCGGCCTTCTCCGCGGAGACACCGTCGTTGGCGTCGATCGGGATCTTCGCGAGGGCCTCGGGCTTGGTGGCCGCGACCTCCTCGATGTCCATCCCGCCCTCGACGGAGGCCATGGCCAAGAAGGTGCGGTTGGTGCGGTCGAGGAGGTACGAGACGTAGTACTCCTCGGCGATGTCCGGGGCGGTCTCCGCCAACATCACCTTGTGTACGGTGTGGCCCTTGATGTCCATGCCAAGGATCTGACCGGCCTTCTCGACCGCGTCATCCGGGCTGGAGGCAAGCTTCACGCCGCCGGCCTTGCCTCGGCCGCCGACCTTCACCTGCGCCTTGACGACCGACCGGCCGCCGAGACGCTCGGTCACCGCGCGCGCCGCCTCAGGCGTGTCGATGACTTCACCGGCCAGCACCGGTACACCGTGCTTGGCGAAGAGATCCCTCGCCTGGTACTCGAACAGGTCCACGCGCGTCCGTCCCTTTTCTGCTGATCGCGGTTCGTTGTCTGCGTGGGCGTGCCGCGAAGGGCAACGTGACTGCGATGTCACAAGGGATGCGCACACGGTGTCCGAGCACGCGGCATGTCCGTCTCGCAGGTTATCCCCGTGGACGGTGGCTCCCTAAATTGGAGCTCACACAGGAGTGGTGATAACAGTCACAGATCGATCCTCAGGCCGTGTCGCAGTGGCGTCGAAGCCCCCGGGGCATCTGCCGTTCGGCCCTACTGGCCTGCGGAATCCGCACCGGAAGGGGCCGCCGGGGCACGGGCGGTCCGACCCGCCGAAGAGGGTCGGACGGCTGTGACGCAGGTCGCGCCGCAGGGTGACTCAACGGGGTTCGAACCGGGGACGTGGACGCCGTCGTCCCCGCCCGTTCCCCTCCGCCGGTGGCCGTATGCGGAGAGAGTCCGCGTTGTACGGATGCTCGCCCTCCTGCCCCGCCGCAGCCCAACAGCCGAGACCCTGATGTCGGTAGGTGCCGGCCTTGCACCGGCCCATGGGTCCTCTGTCTGTCCCATCGCAGGACCGCCGTGGAGGGCCGCCAAAAGACTCAGCGGCACCCTCGCCGCTCATCGGTCGGGTATCGGGAGCGGCCTCTTCTCGATCGCCGCCGCCATGACGTCCGGGAAAAGGTCCGGCGTACAAGCGAATGCCGGAACCCCGAGCTCAGCCAGCGCAGCCGCATGACCGCGGTCGTACGCGGGCGTCCCTTCGTCCGAGAGGGCGAGCAGCGCCACGAACTGCACTCCGGACGCCTTCATCGCCGCCACCCGCTTGAGCATCTCGTCCCGTATACCGCCCTCGTAGAGATCGCTGATCAACACCACGACGGTGTCGGCCGGCCGGGATATCTGCGACTGGCAGTACGCCAGGGCCCTGTTGATGTCGGTGCCGCCGCCGAGTTGGGTACCGAAGAGGACATCGACCGGGTCGTCGAGTTGGTCGGTGAGATCGACCACCGCGGTGTCGAAGACGACGAGACGGGTGGCGATGGCCCGCATGGAGGCGAGCACTGCACCGAACACCGAGGCGTAGACGATGGAAGCCGCCATCGAGCCCGACTGGTCGATGCAGAGCACGACCTCCTTCTTCATGGACTGGGATGCGCGCCCGTAGCCGATCAGCCGCTCCGGGACGACCGTGGAGAACTCCGGCAGATAGTTCTTGAGGTTGCTGCGGATGGTGCGGTCCCAGTCGATGTCCTGGTGGCGGGGGCGGCTGGTGCGGGCCGAGCGGTCGAGCGCGCCGGTGAGGGTGGACCGGGTACGGGTCGCCAACCGCTTCTCCAGGTCGTCGACCACCTTGCGGACCACGGCTCTGGCGGTCTCCTTCGTCGTCTCCGGCATGGCCTTGTTCAGTGAGATGAGGGTGCCGACGAGATGGACGTCCGCCTCCACTGCCTCCAGCATCTCCGGCTCCAGCAGCAGGGTCGCCAGGTCCAGTCGCTCGATGGCGTCGCGCTGCATGACCTGGACCACCGAACTGGGGAAGTACGTACGGATGTCGCCGAGCCAGCGGGCCACGGAAGGCGAGGAGGAGCCTAGACCGGCGCCACGGTCCTTGCTGCGACCGCCGTTCGGCGCCGTGCCGTAGAGGGCGGTGAGGGCACCGTCCATGGCCGCGTCCGCCCCGGCGAGGGAGCAGCCCGTGCCATCGGCCGACTCACCGCCGAGGACCAGTCGCCATCGCCGCAGCCGCTCGCCTTCCGACGCCTCGGGCAGAGTCCCCGGCGCGTCAGTCGCCGTGGGCTCCGGGGGTACGGGGGCCACTGATTGCGGAGCGGTCCGGGCCGCCCCCGGCTCCACGGCCGTCTCTTCGGTCGTCACTTCGCACCGCCCCCTCTGCCGTCCGCACGCCCGCTCGTTCCCGGTCCGATCCCGCTCATCGCGGCCCCGGCGGTGAGCCCGTCCGCCATCGCCCGCTCCCCCGTGGCGCAAATCGCCGTTTCAGCCGCTCCGGCCGTTTCAACTGATACGGGCGTTGCAGACCTTTCCGTCGCTTCCGCTGGTCCCCCTGCTTCCTCGGCGGCGATACCGAGGATCAATCGCAGCATCGGCAGCACCGCGTCCGCCCGTGGCCGGTCGAGACCGTCCCCGAATCCCTCGGAACCGACTGCGCCGAGCCCTCGCGCCCCCGCCCCACGGCGGGTTGCCCCCTCCGCCGTGGATCTCCGTACCAATTCGCCCAGTGTTCGCCGAACGGCCGGTTCATAAGCGGCGAAGGTGCGGCGCAGCAACGGAAGGACATCGGTGAACGCATCCCCTGACACTCCGCTCAGCCAGGTGTCGACCAGCCCCCGCAGTCGCTCGTCGTGCACCAGGAGGAGCCCACCGCCCGAAGCTCCGCCGACGAATCCCTCGATCCAGGTGGCGGCCTCGGCCGGCGGAGCACCGCTGGACAGGGCCAGGCCCATCAGCCGGGCGGCCTCCATGTCGTCGAGCCGTCCGTCGTCGAGGAGGAGCCGGGCCGCGCGGCCCCGCAGCAACCCGGGCACGGAGTCCCGAGAGGCCAACCGCAGCAGGACGGAACTCCAGCGCTCGCCGAGTTCTTCCGCGGCGGGCAGCAGCCCCACGGCGGTGTGGACGGCGTCGATGTGCTGGCGCATGGCGAAGGCGCCGTCGGCATCGAGTCCCGAGCAGGCGGGTGGCAGTCCCACGCAGATCCGTTGGGCAAGGCCGGTCGCGACCTCGGCGAGGGCTGCGGTGTCGGTCGCGCGGACATCGCCGTAGCGCAGGGACCGGGCGAGGGCGGGCAACGCCTCGGCGAGGTGGCCGACATCCGTGTCCAGCGCGGCCCGGTCCGCGAGCGAACGCATCACCACCGGGAGCGCGTCGGTCAGTTCGGCCAACAGACACTCCTCGGCGAGTGCCGTGATCTCGCCGAGGGTGGTCGCACAGAGCGCCCGGTGCTCCGCCTTGGCCGTGGCGGCGGACAGGACGGTGGTGCCCCAGACTCCGGCCTCGGCCACGCGTACGTACAACTCGGGCTCCCAGCGCAGCCGCCAGCCCTCCCGGAAGGTGCCGGTGCTGCTCCGCCCGGCATGCGGCTCGCCCCACTCCACGCGGAGCAGCCGCAGCCGGTGCAGCAGTCGGCTCCGGGCGGCGTCGCCGTCGGACCGCAGATCGAGCTCCAACTGCCGCTCCGACGCCTCCGGTTTCAGTCGCAGTCTGCGCTGGGCCCGGGCCAGGTCCCGCTGGAGCGGCACGGCGGGGGCACCCTCCGGAACCGCGCCGAGCACATCGCCGATAGTCAATCGGTCCTTGATCAGCTGGAGTGGCACGTCCGAGCCCTCACACATGACCGCTCGGATCGCGTCGGTCGTCTCGGCGAGCCCGGCCAGCGGTCGTCCGCGCAGGACCGCCAGGGTCTGGGCGAGCCGAACCGCTTCGATGGCGTGGGCCGATGACACGGGTTGGTCCTCTTCGCGCAGGAGTGCGACGACCTTGACCATCCATCGCTCGATGGGGCGCTCCTGCGTGTGGAAAAGGTGCTGGTACCACCCCGGCGACTCGATCCCAGCGCCGTATCCGCTGTACCGGGAGAGCCTGCGATGGGTCCAGGGAACCCAGGTCATCTCCGTCTTGGTCCTGGGGAGACCCTTGAGTACGGCCCGGTCCGCGGCGATGGTGGTCCTCTCACTGAGGGCCGGCACGTGCCACGCACCGCAGACCACGGCCACCCCGTCACCGAACTCCTTGCGCGCGGTGCGCAACTGAAGCCTCATATACGCCTCGCGCACCAGGTCCCGGCGATGCCCGCCATGACCGTACGTATCGCGCAACACGGCCATGGCCTCTCCGAGTGCGGCGAACGGCGCCAGCGGGTCGGTCCCCGTCCCTTTCTCTGCATCGGACGCTGATCCATCGTGCGGCGCGGTGGGGACCGGTGCGTCCGCAGCCACGGTCTCCGGGGCGGCCGGGCCACCCTGGTGTTCGACGACGTCTTCCCACCAACGCTCCGGATCGTCGTATCCGGCCGTCTCCGCCAGGACCGCGAGGGGATCGATGCGTACGTCGGCGGACATGGCCTGTTCGATGTTCGCGGGCGGGCGCTGCTGGCCTGGCTCAGCGCTCTCCCCCGCCTTCCGATCCACGGTTCCAGCACCGGCCGGCTCCGGTGCATGCGCTCCGGGCACTCCACCGGGGTCCTCGGGTCCGTCGGATGCAGGAACGTCCCGCCCGTGCCGGTCGGCGTCTGCCGGCTCGCTGCCCGGCAGGGGGCGATCGTCGTCCGACGTGCTGCGATCGTCCGCTTCCCGCTGTTCCTCTTCGGCCGCAAGTGCCAGCGAGTGCGCAGCCGGAAGGTCGATGAAGCGGACGGGAACACCCCGCGCCAGGGCCCAACGGATCGCCACCCACTCGGGGGAGAACTCCGCGAGCGGCCAGAAGGCGGCCCGCCCCGGATCGTCCACGGCGTGGGCCAGGAGCGCCACCGGGGGTCGCATCCCCTCGTCCGCGGCGAGAGCGATCAGGTCATTGCCCTCGGGCGGCCCCTCGATCAGGACGGCCGGCGGACGAGCGGCTTCGAGCGCGGCCCTCACCGCCCGCGCCGAGCCCGGCCCGTGGTGACGGACTCCTAGCAGCAGCGGGCCGGTCATACGCTCACCTCGCGGCAGGCCCGGTAGAAGTCCTGCCAGCCATCGCGCTCACGGACCACGGCCTCCAGGTACTCCTGCCAGACCACGCGGTCGGAGGCCGTGTCGCGCACCACCGCACCGAGGATTCCGGCCGCCATGTCCGCGGGGCGCAGCACGCCGTCACCGAAGTGGGCGGCCAGGGCGAGCCCCCCGGTCACCACGGAGATCGCTTCGGCGGTGGACAGCGTCCCCGACGGAGACTTGATCTTGGTGCGGCCGTCGGACGAGACTCCCTCCCGGAGCTCCCTGAACACGGTGACCACCCTCCGGATCTCCTCCAGTCCCGCCGGTGCGTCGGGCAGGTCGAGCGAACGCCCGAGCTGATCGACTCGACGGGAGACGATGTCCACCTCCGCTTCGGTGGTCGCGGGCAGCGGCAGTACCACCGTGTTGAAACGTCGACGCAGGGCGCTGGAGAGGTCGTTGACACCACGGTCGCGGTCATTGGCAGTGGCGATGAGGTTGAACCCTCGGACGGCCTGGACCTCCTGCCCGAGTTCGGGGACCGGCAGGGTCTTCTCCGACAGGATCGTGATGAGCGCGTCCTGCACATCGGCCGGGACCCTGGTCAGTTCCTCCACACGGGCGGTCATTCCCTCAGCCATCGCGCGCATCACAGGGCTGGGCACCAAAGCGTCCCGACTCGGACCGTGGGCCAGCAGTCGCGCGTAGTTCCACCCATAGCGGATGGCCTCCTCCGAGGTGCCGGCCGTGCCCTGCACGAGCAGGGTCGAGTCCCCGCTGACGGCGGCGGCCAGATGCTCGGACACCCAGGTCTTCGCGGTGCCCGGCACCCCGAGGAGCAACAGCGCACGGTCGGTGGCGAGGGTGGTGACGGCGACCTCCACGATCCTGCGGGGCCCCACGTACTTGGGGGAGATCACCGTCCCGTCCGGCAGGGTGCCGCCCAGCAGATACGTGGCGACCGCCCAGGGAGAGAGCCGCCAGTTGACGGGGCGCGGTCGGTCATCGGCCGCCGCGAGGGCCTCCAACTCCTGTGCGAAGGCCACCTCGGCATGGGGTCGCAGCACCTCGGCGCCGGCCTCCGCGCCGATGCCGGAACTGGTCTCGGGCATGGTCATGTGTCCCCCTCCAGATCGTGCGATCCGATGTGGTTCCCACCCTGCACCACACCACTGACAGTCAACCGTCAGTGCAGGTCAGAGCCGTTTGTCAGTGGTGGGGGCTAACGTCGTGGACATGAATCAGACGGGGGTTCGCTGGACATCGGAACAGGTCCTGGCACTGGCTCCTGACGCCACATCACAGAAGGCGGGGAGCAGGCTCGGCACAACGGGCCAGTGGTCGGGCACGGGTCGGAGCGAAGCCGGAGCGATATGGGGTCTGTGCAAGGGCAGCGGGAGCAAGCCCTACCAGACGGTCGTGGACATCACGGGCCCCGCGTACAAGTGCAGTTGTCCGAGCAGGAAGTTCCCCTGCAAGCATGCGCTGGGGCTGCTTCTGCTGTGGGTCACGGACGAGGAGGCAGTACGGGCGAGCGCGGAGCCGGACTGGGCCGAGCAGTGGCTGAGTGGGCGGCGGAGTCGAGCGGAGCAGGGAAGCGGCGAGACGCGAGCGGGGGAGGTCGCGGATCCGGAGGCGGCCAGACGCAGGGCGGCGCGTCGGGCCGAGCGGATCACTTCCGGAGCACTGGAGTTGGAACAGCGCTTGACCGACCTGCTGCGCGGTGGGCTGGCGACGGCCGAGCGCGCGGGTTACGGCCTCTGGGAAGAGACCGCTGCACGCATGGTGGACGCGCAGGCGCCGGGGCTGGCCTCCCGGGTGCGGGAGTTGGGGGCGATTCCCGGTTCGGGGCCCGGCTGGCCCGCGCGGCTGCTGGAGGAGTGTTCGATGCTCCATCTGTTGAACCGGGCGTGGTTGGAGATCGAGCGGCTCCCGGAGCCGCTTGCCGTCACCGTGCGGACCAAGGTCGGCCTTCCCTCACCCGCCGCTGGAGAGCCGGTGCGGGACCACTGGTCCGTGCTGTCCCAGTACGACAGGGCCGAAGCGAAGATCACCACACGCCGTATATGGGTGCACGGAAGGGAAACGCAACAGATGGCCTTGCTTCTCTCCTTCGGTGCTGCGGGCAGGGCTCCGCAACTGTCGCTCCCCGTGGGGACCGTCATCGACGCGGAGCTGACTCCCCATCTGGGAGCGGGACAGCTCCGCGCGGATCTCAGCGGCCAGTTCGGGATACCGGTCCCGATGGGCTCCCCGCCGCCCGGTGGCCCCGTTGCCTCGGCCGTCGAGGCGTACGGGCGCGCCTTGAGCGATGATCCCTGGCTCGACAGCTGGCCGGTGACCTTGACGGACGTGATTCCCGTCCCCGACGGGGACGGTTGGCAACTGGCGGATGCGGAGGGTGGTTCCGCACTGCCCATCGCCCCGTCCGCCATCTCCCGGCCAGGGCTGTGGCGGCTCGCGGCCCTGTCCGGGGGCGGGCCGATCACCGTGTTCGGCGAGTGCGGCCACCGCGGCGTCACCCCGCTCGCCGCCTGGTCGGGGAGTGCGTTCGAGACGGTAGTCCTGATCTGAGAGGGAGGGGTGTGACGTTGAGGAGCAACAGCAACGAGACCGATCGGACCGAAGACCCTCTCCCCCGCTGGGAGGAGTTGGTCACCACGGCCCTCCTGGGGACCGAGCGTCGTCAACCACCCGTGCTGGTCCGCCCGCGCGGCAGGGAAGCCACCATCACACTGCTGGACGCGGCAGTGGTGCATACCGTGCGTCGTAGGGCGGGTCTGGTGCCCGCCGCAGCGGCCTCTCGACCTGCGCCCGCTCCGTTCGACGGCAGACCGCTACCGCCGTTGGCAGCGCGCCGTCGGCTCGCGCAACTGTTGGCCGATCGGGCGGCTCCGTCGTCGAGCGGCCGTCGGGGAACGGCACCGGACCTCACGGAGCTGCTGCCCCAGTGGCTGACCAAGGCGAACGACCACGGCTACCAGGCCCCGGCGCCGCTGCTGCCCGCATTGTTGGACGCTGCGCGCGCCCGCACGGATCTACGGACGCAGGTCCTCACCTTCGTCGGCTCTCGGGGCCTGTGGCTGGCACGGCTCAACCCGGAGTGGAAGTTCGCGCTCCGAGGGGCATCGGGCAGTGGTGCACTGTTGTTCGACGTGGACGACTCGAATGCCGTGCACGAACTCTGGGCCGAGGGCCTGTTCGCGGAGCGGGTGGCCCTGCTGACGGCGGTGCGGGGGCGGGACGCGAGCCGGGCGTTGGCACTGCTCGCCGGCACCTGGTCCACAGAACGGGCCGAGGACCGGTTGATGTTCCTCGACTCCCTGCGTGCGGGCCTGTCCCCGGCGGACGAACCCTTCTTGGAGCAGGCGCTCACCGACCGCAGCCGCAATGTTCGGGCCACGGCGGCGGAACTGTTGTCCGCGCTGCCGCTGTCCGCACTTGCCGGTCGCATGGCGAAGCGTGCGCTGGCCTGCGTCGGTCCGGCGCTGGTGGCCGGGAAGCCGTCCATCGCGGTGACCGCTCCGCGCGAGTGCGATGCGCAGATGCAGCGGGACGGCGTGGCGCCCGCCCCGCCGACGGGTCGCGGCGCGCGTTCGTGGTGGCTCGGGCAGTTGGTGGAGTCCGCGCCACTGTCCGCCTGGACGGAGCAGTTCGACGGTCGTTCGGCGCAGGACATCGTGACCCTGCCCGTGGCGGACGGCTGGGGGGAGGAGTTGCACGCCGCCTGGTGCAGGGCTGCGGTACGACAGCGCGATGCCCAGTGGGCCCGTGCTCTGCTGGGTAGACCGGGCGCGCCGCCGGAGTCGGGCCAGGGCACGTCCTCCCTGGCCGAGCGCGCCAAGCTGCTGTCCTCTCTGCCCGAGGACGAACGGGCGCTCTGGGTGGCGCGGTTCATTGCCGCGCACGGCCTGTCGGAGGCGTTCCAGTTGCTGGGGGTGTGTGCGGTGCCGTGGTCGGAACCGCTGGGGCACTCGGTGGTGGATGCACTCGACATCGCTCGGGAGGCAGGGAGTTACCCATGGAGCTTCAGCGGGGTGATGGGACTGGCCGAGCGCTGCCTCGCCCCGGTCGAGGCCGGCCGGCTCGATCTACTGACGGCCACTCCGGCCGAGGTCGAGGGTGCGTCTCCCGGCGCGGGTAGCTACTGGTCGGAGGCGTTCCAGCGGCTGGTCTCCACCTTGCGGCTGCGCGAAGCGATGCAGGGTGAGTTGGCGGGGACCCTCCCCCGCTGATCGCTTCTGCTCCCGGCTGCCTTCCGACCCGGCTTCCGATCCGATCCGGATCGGAAGGCAGCCAGAGCCCCCTCACGCCGGCCCAACGCGTACGCGTCGTCAGGACGCCAGTAGCCAAACCGGAGGGTGTCGGTCGGGCAAAGCCCTGGCAGAGCACCCCGCCTGGCGGGGAGGGACTGTCCCCTCCTCTTTGTCACGGAGGTCTTCCGGGGCGGTCGTAGATCGGGCAATCGAAAGTCTCGCTTATGCGCACGGCGACATGGCGAGAGGTGTGCACTCCGCCCTCGGTGAGGAGCCCGGCGCTCATCCGCACCTCGCCCTAGGGTGGATCACGGCTCTCGCTTCGCTCCGCCACCGTGCACCGAAGCAGCGGCGCCGCGAACTCCCACCCATAAAGCCCATACCCCAGTGGGGGTACCCGCCCGAGACCTAGGCCGTTTTCGGGCAATCAGCAGCAAAGGCAATGCCACGGGCTCACCGGGGCAGGGGCGTCGCACATGCAGATGTCCCGGCCCATGCCCACAGCTCGTTTGGGCCGAACGGCTGAACATTGCCCCCCTTCGACCCTCTTCACCCGACTCGCCCACACCCCGTTCGGGATCGCGCGCCAGGTGTGCCGCTGCCCGGATGGACGGTTCAGGTGCCGGCGGGTTCCCTGACGTTCGCCCTCACCCAGTCGACGATGGACGTCGTCGTGGCACCGGGCGTGAAGATCTCCGCCACCCCCAGCTCCTTCAGCGGTGGGATGTCGGCGTCCGGGATGATCCCGCCGCCGAAGACCTTGATGTCCTCCGCTTCCCGCTCCTTCAACAGCGCGATCACCTTGGCGAAGAGCGTGTTGTGCGCACCCGAGAGGATGGAGAGTCCGATGGCGTCCGCGTCCTCCTGAATTGCCGTATCCACGATCTGTTCGGGCGTCTGGTGCAGGCCCGTGTAGATGACTTCCATGCCGGCGTCACGCAGGGCCCGCGCGATCACCTTGGCTCCGCGATCATGGCCGTCGAGCCCCGGCTTGGCCACCACCACGCGGATCGGACCCGTCACACCCATCGCTGCCTCCACATAGCCGACTCCGCCGCAAGTGAACGAACGTTATCTCCAGCATCCCGCAGCTAGCCGTTTCACGGTGAACAGGGAGGGGGAAATCACACACTGGGACATGTTCGCTATGCGTCGTACCCGCTGTTCCAGGCAGACAAGCCAAGGCGAGGCCGGCGCAAGGGAGCCGCTTCAGCGCTGGATGGCCCTGCCGTCAGCCGCACGGCACGGAGATCCGGCACCCACGCCTCGGCGAGCGCCGATGCCATCGGCGCTCGCGGAAGCCGCTGAGGAGGCCCCACTGAGGGCATCCCGAGCGACGATGCCGTCCTTCGGGATGTCATACGGAGGTCGGCCCATGCAGGTCCTGCCCTTCTTCCCCCTCAGCCTGAGCCTCGGCCTGGCCCCGCTGCCCCAGTGCCTTTCACTGACTCCGGGCATGAACGGCTGGGATCTGCACACCGTCAGCCTGCGCACGGCCCAGCAGCTGCGTTCCCTGTGCGACCTGCGCATCCCTGGCACGGTGCTCCGCGCGACAGCCCTTGAGCTGGCCATCCTCGCCGGACACGCACTGCTCTACCCCTCCGGCTTCGCCCCCGAGCGCAGCGGCATCCCTTCACCCCAGAAGCCCCCGACCACCTGCGATGAAGACCCCTCCGAGCTACAAGGCGAGCGGCCGACGGCGCGCCACACCGGGACGGACAAACCCGGGGACAGCAGGGACAGCAGGGACAGTAGGGACAGCAGGCCAGGAACCCTGCGAGTCGACCGCCCACGCCCCCTCGACGCCGGTAAGGCTCCGCGTCCGCGCCAGGGCGCACGGCAGGGTGCACGGCAGAAACAAGCCCCTCACCCGGACCGGCGCAGCGGCGCAGCGAACCGGACCGCGTCACCCGCACCCGCACCCGAGCGGGCATCTCGCCAGCCCCGGAACAGAACCCACACCGGCCCACAGAGCCCCACTGCCACCCAGCCGCCCGAGCGCCCCGACCAGGAGCACCCTCCCGTCATCATGCTGCACGGCTTCGCCGACAACCGGTCGGTCTTCGTGCTGCTGCGGCGATCCCTCGCCCGGCATGGTTGGCACCATCTCGAATGTCTGAACTACTCCCTGCTGACCTGTGACATCCGCGCCGCTGCCGACCTCCTGGGCCGGCACGTCGAGGAGATCTGCGAACGCACGGGACAGCCCAGGGTCGACATCGTCGGCCATAGCCTCGGCGGGCTGATCGCCCGCTATTACACCCAGTGTCTCGGCGGTGACCTGCGCGTCCGCACTCTGGTCACCCTGGGCACTCCCCATGCCGGCACCACCGTCATCCCGCTCGCCAGCGCGCACCCCATCGTGCGGCAGATGCGCCCGGGGTCCTCGGTCATCGAGGAGCTGGGGCGACCTGCACCGGGCTGCCGCACTCGATTTGTAAGCTTCTGGAGCGATCTCGACCAGTTGATGACTCCGGTCGAGACGGCACGTCTGGACCACCCCGATCTCCTGGCCACGAATGTGCAGATCAGCGGCGTCGGCCATCTCGCACTCCCGGTCCACCCGGCCGTTGCCGCAGGCGTCCGAAGGGCGTTGGAGCCCGATAAGTCCTGCACCGGAAGCAGCGACAGCGCCTCGGTCGCCTAGGCCAGGTCTGAGACCTCGTATTCCCCGGCGGTCACGACGGCTCCTCGCTCCACCCGGAACGGTCACAGCACCTACGTAACTCCGCCTCAAGACCCTCATGCTCGACGGCGATTCCCTAGACGACAGCGACAAAACGGTCAGCCAAAGCTCGAACGTGTTTCGAACATAGGGCCAAACCTAGGTCTGCACCTCGCCGAAAGACGCTCGAATGCCCGTTTCCTGATTGGCCAAAACCTCAGGAAGATTGTCGCCGTCGCATACCGCCGGGTACAGTCGCGCCACTGGTTCCCCTGCTGGGATTCAACTGCTCCATGGCCCCAGAAAGCCAGTTCCTGCTGCCGAGGCGAGAGAGAAGTTGGTGAACGACCAGCACGCCCACGCCGGGCACGTCGGCTACGACAACAACCCCACCGGCAGCTTTGACATCGATCCGCTCTTCGGTGCCATCGCGCACACGCCGGCCGGGTACGAATCGGTTTCCCACGGTGGCGGCTATGAAACAGGCGCCTGGGACACGGGATCGCATCAGAGCGCCGACTATGGAACGTACGCGGAACCGCAGCAGATCGACCCGTTCGTCCAGGTCGATCCCACCGGACAGTACGACACGACCGGGCAGTGGGACGCGGCTGCATGGAACCAGACCGGTCACACCGGTCAGTTCGACACGGCCGCCGCCACCTTCGTGCCCGACACGACCGGCCAGTGGACGGTCACGGGCGCCGACAGCGGCGCGTACGACGCCACCGCGTGGAACGTGGGCGCGGAAGCGGGCGTACCCCAGCAGTTCACACCTGATCATGAGTTCGCCGCAACTGATTTCGGCGTGAACCACGGTGATTTCGGCACGGAAGCACCGTCGGAGCTGATGGCGGACCATTCCCAGGACTTCAACGCCCCGGACTTCAGCGCCCAGGACTTCAACGCTGAGACCTTTCAGCCCGATGCCTATGGGTCCGAAGCCTTTCAGCCCGAGACGTATGGACCCGACGCCTATGACACCGGTTCGTACGCGACCGGGAGCTACGAGGCGGGCGGATACGAGAGCGGGCACCAGGAAGTCGGCGCCTTCGACACCGGGTCGTATGAGACCACCTCGTACGAGACCGGGTCGTACACCTTCGCGGCTCATGAGGACGGTTCGGAACCGGGCTCGGAGACGGACCTCGACAGCACCGGTGATCTCGGCCCGAGTCTCGACGCCGAACCCGACCACACCTTCGTCTTCGACATCGATCTCGACCTCGCGCACGGCGCTCCCGAGACCGGTTTCGCTGCGGACGACGACACCGACGCTGACGCGGACCAGCCGTCCGACGAGGAGTTGGGGCTGATCACGCCCGTCGCTCCGGTGACTCCGCGTCCCGTACGACGCTCCCACGGCAGCAACACCGGTCGGGGGCGGCGGCGCACTCCGGCCAAGCGTTCCGCTTTCCTGACGGTCGCCGTGCCCTCCGCCTGTGTGATGGGCGTCGCCGGTATCGCTGCCGCCTCTGTCGGCGGCCTCAGCGGAGGCGACGCCAAGAAGGACGACACCACCAAGCTCGCCGCAGCCGATGTGGCCTCCACCGCTGCCACGACCGCTGCCGCCAACAACAAGATGGACACCCAACTCGCGGCGCTCCACGCGGAGGCCCGCGACTTCGGCGATCGCGCATCCCGCACCCAGGAACGCATCGACCTCAAAGTGCGCCAGGAAGCCGAGCGCAAGAAGCGCGAGGAAGAGGCCAAGAGGCGCGAGGCCCTGCGCCCCAAGTTCTCCCTGCCCGTGCGGCAGAACGGCATCAGCGCCTACTACGGCCAGTCCGGGGTCAACTGGGTCTCGCTGCACACCGGCATCGACTTCCCGGTGGGCTACGGCACCGAAGTCCTCGCCGCGACGGACGGGACCGTACGCACCCAGTTCAACAGCGCCTACGGCAACATGGTCATCCTGACCGCCCCCGACGGAACCGAGACCTGGTACTGCCACTTGAGCAGTGCCAAGATCCGCTCCGGCACCGTGAAGGCCGGCGAGGTGATCGCGTACGCCGGGGACTCCGGAAAGTCGACGGGACCGCACCTCCACTTCGAGGTCAGGCCCGGCGGCGGCGCGGCGATCAACCCCTTGCCGTGGCTGCGCAGCCACGGTCTCAACCCCGTCTAAAACGCGCGCCCGGCGCCCGTATCCGATGTCGGATGCGGGCGCTTTTGACGTCCGGGCGTGCCTCGGTGTGCGTATGTCTCCGGCACGTCCCGCTGCTCAGCGGATGGCCGGGAGGCTCCCTGACCCATCCGCATCGGCTGGGCCAAGGGCGAGCCGGACGGCGCGGTCGGCACCAGCGATCGCGCCCTCCTGGGCCGGGTCCCTCACAACTTCTCGACCGGTGCGTACCTCAGCAGCAGACGCTTGGGCTTCTCGTCCCCGAAGTCGATCGTCGCCTGCGCATCCGCACCCACACCGGTGACCGCGACGACCGTCCCCAGACCGAACTGGTCGTGCGTGACGCGGTCACCGATCGACAGCGAGATGACCGGCTTCTCGGCGGCGCCGCCGCGACGGGTGGCGAAGCCGGAGGCACCCGCCCGACCGCGGGACGAGGGCGCGGAGGACAAGCGCGACCCGAGGCCCGACACGGGACCCGCGGGCGCTGCCATCGGCCCCGTGCGCTTCCACTGGACGTGCTGGACCGGAATCTCCTCCAGGAACCGCGAGGGCGGGTTGTACGCGGGCTGGCCCCAAGCACTGCGCATCGCCGAGCGCGTGAGGTAGAGCCGCTCGCGCGCCCTGGTGATGCCCACGTACGCAAGCCTGCGCTCCTCCTCCAGTTCCTTGGTCTGGCCGAGGGCACGCATGTGCGGGAAGACGCCGTCCTCCAGTCCGGTCAGGAACACCACCGGGAACTCAAGGCCCTTGGCGGTGTGCAGGGTCATCAAAGTGATCACCCCGGAGCCGTCCTCGTCCTCGTCCGGGATCTGGTCGGAGTCGGCGACCAGTGCGACCTGCTCCAGGAACTCCGCGAGGGTGCCCGCTCCCTCGTCCTCGGTGCGCGCCTGCTCGAACTCCAGCGCGACGGCGGCAAGTTCTTGGAGGTTCTCGATGCGGGTCTCGTCCTGCGGATCGGTCGACGCCTGGAGTTCGGCCAGATAGCCGGTCTGCTCCAGTACGGCTTCCAGGACGACCGCGGGGCCGGCGCCCGAGTCGACGATCGTGCGCAGCGTCTCCATCAGTGCGTTGAACCGCTTGACGGCATTGGCCGAGCGGGCCGCCATGCCGTACGCCTCGTCCACCCGCCGCAGCGCCTGCGGGAAGGTGATCTTCTCGCGCAGGGAGAGGGCGTCGATCATCGCCTCGGCGCGGTCGCCGATGCCCCGCTTGGGAACGTTGAGGATGCGGCGCAGCGGAACGCTGTCCTCGGGGTTGGCCAGCACCCGTAGGTACGCCAGCACGTCCCGGACTTCCTTGCGCTCGTAGAAGCGCACTCCGCCGACGACCTTGTACGGCAGCCCGACCCGGATGAAGATCTCCTCGAAGACCCGGGACTGGGCGTTCGTCCGATAGAAGATGGCGACATCGCCCGCTTTGGCGTCCCCGGCGTCCGTGAGGCGGTCGATCTCGTCGGCGACGAACTGGGCCTCGTCGTGTTCGGTGTCGGCGACATAGCCGGTGATCTGGGCGCCCGCGCCGGCGTTCGTCCACAGGTTCTTGGGGCGACGGCTCTCGTTGCGCTCGATGACGGCGTTGGCGGCGGAGAGGATCGTCTGGGTGGAACGGTAGTTCTGCTCCAGCAGGATCGTCTTCGCGTTCGGATAGTCCTCCTCGAACTGGAGGATGTTGCGGATCGTCGCACCACGGAAGGCGTAGATGGACTGGTCCGCATCGCCGACGACGCAGAGTTCGGCGGCGGGCAGGTCGTCGTACCCCTGGCCCACCAGTTCGCGTACGAGCGTGTACTGGGCGTGATTGGTGTCCTGGTACTCGTCGACCAGGACGTGCCGGAACCGCCGCCGATAGTGCTCGGCGACGTCGGGGAACGCCTGGAGCAGATGGACGGTGGTCATGATGATGTCGTCGAAGTCCAGGGCGTTGGCCTCGCGCAGCCGTGCCTGGTACATCCGGTACGCCTCGGCGAGCGTCTTCTCGAACTGGTCGCCCGCCTGGTCGGCGAAGGTCTCCTCGTCGATCAGCTCGTTCTTCAGGTTCGAGATCTTGGCGCTGAACGACTTCGGCGGGAACTTCTTCGGATCGAGGTCGAGATCGCGGCAGACCAGGGCCATCAATCGCTTGGAGTCCGCCGCGTCGTAGATCGAGAACGACGAGGTGAAGCCGAGCTTCTTGGATTCGCGGCGCAGGATGCGGACGCAGGCGCTGTGGAAGGTGGATACCCACATGGCGTTGGCCCGCGGCCCGACGAGTTGCTCGACGCGCTCCTTCATCTCACCGGCGGCCTTGTTGGTGAAGGTGATCGCCAGTATTTCCCCGGGGTGCACGGAACGGGTCCCGAGCAGGTGGGCGATCCGATGGGTCAGGACCCGGGTCTTGCCCGAACCCGCTCCGGCGACGATGAGCAGCGGGGAGCCCGTGTGCACGACGGCGGCGCGCTGCTGCTCGTTCAGCCCGTCCAGGAGGGCTTCCGGGTTCACCACGGTGCGCGGTGCGCCATCACGGTGGTAGGCGTCCCGGGCAGGAGGTACGTCGAAGGCACCCTGGAAGAGATCGTCGGGGATCTCCTCCCGGGCATGGCCCTCGGGGTCCTCATGGCCCTCATGGTCCTCGGGCGGCGGGGGCTCCTGCGAGGCGTGCTGGAGGTTCGCCAGGAATTGTTCGTCAAAGAGGCTGCTCATCGCTCTACGAGTCTAGGCCGACCCACTGACAACCCGGGGCCGCACCGGCCGATCGGGACGGGACGGTCCCCGGCACGGCTGCTGTCCGCGCCCCGCCCGGCCGCGCCCCGATGCCCGGGTGTCCGGCGCCCCGACCGCCGCGACATCGGAGGCGGCGGGGTTCAAAACCGCAGCTCACGGCGGATGCCCCGGCGAAGTGCCCGGTGTCGATCGGATCGCGACGACGGCTGGGTTCCGGGCTGGGTGGGGCTGGCCGAGAAATTGCGTTGGCGGGCCCGGACGAGACGTGTAGCGTCGCCCGCGTATCTGTTGTCGCCGTGAGGAGAGGCCGTTGCGCCGCTGAGGTCCGAGATGCCGTGCCCCGTCCTACCGGTGTGCACGTGCGCGACCTCAGAAGCGAGCTGCCCGGGGAGCTGACGTTCCCCCTTCCGGCGTTCTCCCTCTGTGTTCTCTCCCCTGTGTCGCGGTCCGCGGCGCACGGCATCTCCCTGTGCAGTCCTGTTCGCACGTTGATGGTGGAGATCCGCTGATGTCTCGTTCCCCTTCTCCTTCCCCTTCCTCTTCTCCTTCCGTCGTCTGTTCCCGTCTGTCGTTCACCTGGCCGGAGGGCACCGGCGTACTCGCCGATGTCTCCTGCGCACTGGGCACCGGACGAACCGGGCTGGTCGGCGACAACGGCAGCGGCAAGTCCACTCTGCTCCGGCTGATCGCCGGGCAGCTCACTCCCACGAGCGGCACCGTCCGGGTCGCCGGAGAGGTCGGATACCTCCCGCAGGATCTGACGCTGGCCACCGAACGGCGCGTGGACGAGGTCCTTGGCATCGCCGGCACCCGTGCCGCCCTGCACGCCATCGAGGCCGGTGACACCCGCCCGGAGCAGTTCGACGCGATCGGCGACGACTGGGACGTCGAAGAGCGCACCCGGGCCCTCCTGGATCAGCTCGGTCTCGGCCGGATCGGGCTCGATCGCACGGTGGGCCAGGTCTCCGGCGGCGAGGCCGTGCTGCTGTCGTTGGCCGCGCTGCTGCTGGCCCGTCCCCAGGTACTGCTGTTGGACGAGCCGACCAACAACCTAGATCAAGCGGCCCGTCGACGCCTTTCGACGGCGCTCGCCGGCCACTGTGGTGCGGTGATCGTCGTCAGCCACGATCGGCAACTGCTGGAACAGGTGGATCAGATCGCCGAGCTGCGCAGCTCGGAGGTACGGGTCTTCACCGGCGGCCTCAGCGCTTACCGAAGTGCCGTCGCGATCGAGCAGGAGGCCGCCACTCGTTCAGTACAGGCGGCCGAAGCGCAGGTCGCACGGGAGAAGAAGGAACTGGACCTGGCGCAGACCCGGCAGGCCCGCAGCGTCCGGTACGGGAAGAAGATGTACGCGGACAACCGGCTGGACAAGACGACGATGCAGGTGAAGAAGCGCTCGGCCCAGGTCGCAGCGGGAAAGGAGCGCGGTGTCCACGAGGAACGGCTGACTGCGGCGCGCGAGCGGTTGGACCGGGCAGAGGCGCTGGTGCGCGAGGAGGCGCCCCTTCGACTCGACCTGCCCGCCACGACCGTGCACCCGGGGCGCGCGGTGCTGAGTCTGCGGAGCGTACAACTGCGTACGGGTGCGGTCATCGACACCGTGGATGTCCACGGACCGCAGCGCATCGCCCTGCTCGGCGGCAACGGCGCGGGGAAGACGACGCTGTTGCGCACCATCAGCGGGCGGCTCGCCCCGGTCGGGGACGGGGCGTCGGACGCGGTGTCCGTACGCGTACCGATGCGGTATCTGCCGCAGCGCCTGGACGTCCTCGACGACGACCGCACGATCGCCCAGAACGTGACCCGGTTGGCTCCCACCGCGAACGACAACGAGATCCGGGCCCAACTGGCTCGATTCCTCTTCCGTGGAGCCCGGGCCGAACAGCGGGTGGGAACGCTCTCCGGGGGTGAGCGGTTCCGTGCCACGTTGGCCGCACTCCTCCTGGCCGACCCCGCTCCGCAGTTGCTCATGCTCGACGAGCCCACGAACAGCCTGGACCTGGCCAGCGTCACCCAGCTCACCCAGGCGCTGGCCGGCTATCGCGGCGCGTTGATCGTCGCCAGTCATGACCGGGCGTTCCTCCAGGAGTTGGGGATCACCCGCTGGTGGACCTTGGACGAGGAAGGACTGGCCGAGGGGCATCCCGAGGAACCAGCGGGCTGACCGGGGAATCGAGGGACTCGCCGAACGCCCCGGCAGCCTAGGCGGTTCGGCTTGAACTGCTCCCGAGCACGTCAGCGGGTGCCCTGGCCTGATCCGGCCGCTGGTCGGAGCACGGCAGCCTGCGCAAATGCCACAGAAGGCCAGGTTCGGTCACACGTGGAACTCGTACAGATGCGAAAGGTAATCATCCGAGCTCGACGGCACACCGAATGAAAAGGTCACGAAAATGTATCGGACAAATCGAACACCAATCTTCACAGCAGCCACACGGTTTGGCTAGCGTGCTGGCTCAGGCAGCCCGCACCACTGCGGCGACCCACGCCGATCGGGCAGCCACGCCGAATTCGGTCTCCACCCCCATGGGAGACGGGAACCGGGGAACCACCGTGCAGCACCGGGGTGAATCGGGCCTGTTCGTGCGCAGGCCCGTAGGGCTCTTCCGTCCGCCCGAACCCGACAGCTAACCCGGTAGGCGGCCTACGGAAGAAGGAGATGCCGGCCCTTGGTGTCGCATCGCAAGGCCCGAAGTCGCAAAGCAAATCCCTCACCTGCCGTGGGACTCACCACGGCGGCCATCGCGTCCGTCGGACTCCTCCCGGCGCAGGACGCACAGGCGGCGGATGACCGGACGCCCTCCGTGGAGGAAGTCCAACAGAAGATCGGCGCCCTGTACCGGAAGGCCGGTACAGGGACGCCGCCGCGGGGAGCAGCCCAGCAGGCAGCCGCCGAAGAGCGCCGCGAGGTCGAGGAGTTGCGGTCCGCCTACGCCCGACGCGCGGAACGCCTCAGGCAGACGGGCAGAGCCCTGGGATCCTCGGAGGAACAGCCTCGCGCGAAGCCGTCGGCCCCGACCGAGGAGCCGACCGCCCCGGGCGGTACCCCGCCCGAAGACGATCGGAGAGCGCCGCTGAAGGCGGCGGTCAACGCCCAACACGGCGCAATCGCCGATCGAGCGGTTCAGCGAGCCGCATTCGCCGAACCACCGTCCGAGGCGGGTAGGCCCACTTCGCTCCCCCGCTCGCCGAGCTTCCTCCGCACGGGAAAGCAGCAGGTGCAGTCGAAGCTGATCCAGGCGCGCTCCGTGCTGTGGCGGGGAGATGCGGAGGCCAGAGCGCGATTCGCGGCCGTCGAGCAGGAGATGGCGGCCGAGGCATGGCGGATCACCCAGGAGGAGGCCAGACACACGGCGATGGCCCGGGCCGCGGAGGAGGCGGAACTGAAGCGGCTGGAGCGGGAGCGCCAGAAGCATCCGGGCTCGCCCTGGGGCGCGGCTCTTGCCGAAGGGGTGCTCGCCTTCGTCCGGGCCCAGTTGGGGAAGCCCTATGTGCGGGGTGCGACGGGGCCGCGTTCTTATGACTGCTCGGGGCTGACACGGGCGGCCTGGAGGGCGGCCGGGGTGGATCTCCCTCGTACCGCCCGGGAGCAGGCGCATGCCGGGCGGCAGGTGGACATGGGCGGGCTACGCCCCGGTGACCTGGTCTTCTTCTATGACGACAGCAGCCATGTCGGCATCTCTATCGGCGGCGACAGAATGATCCACGCGCCGCAACCGGGCGTGGACAACCATGTGGAAGTGCGTGAGGAGTCGATCTACACGATGCCGATCCGGGGGATCGTCCGACCTGCCTGACATCTGACGGCTCCGCCCCGTGCGGACTCCCCCTCAGCGCGCAGTCCCGGCTGAACACACCTCGTGGACCAGTCTGTTCGCCCCGTACGGATCGACCTTCGGGTCGGCCCCACGGGGCGGGCGGGCCGGGCGGCGCGATGGGACCGTCCTGTCGTGGGCGTCAGGTCCAGACGGTGGCGATGAAGATGTTCGCGACCGTCAGTCCACCGACCGCGGCGAACAGCCCCTTCTCGACATTCTCCTCGTCCCGCTTGACGTACACCAGGCCCAGGATCACGACCAGCACCGCCATCTTGATGCCGATCTTGATGTTGTTCACCGTCTGGTCGTCGGCCTGGTTGAGGCCCACCAGTGCGACGCCGGTGACCAGCATCGTCAGCGCCCCGTGCAGCATGGCCGGGTTGAAACGGGCAGTACCGGCAGATATCGCCTTCATCTGCGTCAGAAATCCGCCCAGCAGAGAAGCGATGCCGATGATGTGCAGCGCCACGAAGACATTGATGAGTGCTTCCATGGGGCGGAGCCTAACCCTCCCCATATCACCACCCTCAGGCCAGGTGTGCCTCATTCGCCGCATCGGTCACAGGGGTACGAAGTGGGTCACACCTCCCGCGGGAACCCCTTCAGAAATCAACGCGAGCTGTACACCTTCCACCACATTCGGTCGATAGCACTCCACTACCGCCATCTCAGGCATACGGTCCTGGCCCAGGCGACCTCCCGCCTCCGGTTCCCCCCAACCGGCTTCACGGAAGGACGTGGACGCTCTCGTGGCCGCGCATCATCAGCACCGCAAGCCCCGAAAGTCCCGGCAGTACCCGCTCGCCGGCTCGGCCGTCCGCACGGCCAGCGCTCTCGCACTCGTCGGAACTGCGACCGCCACCGCATTCCAAGGCACCGCACAGGCCGCCCCCGCACCCACCCCCACACAGATCAAGGCCGAGGTCGACGGTCTCCAGCGGGAGGCCAAGGCCGCGGCGGAGCAGCATGACCGGGCTCGTGAGGCGGCAGCCCGGGAACGCGTCACACTCGACAGGTTGCGGGACGCGGCCGTACGCGAGGTGGAGCGGCTCAACACCACGCGTCGCCTTCTCGGTTCCATCGCCGCCGCCCAGTACCGGGCCGGGGGCAGCGCACCCGGCCTGGAGGTCGCCTTCACCTCGACCCCGGACGAGTATTTGCGGCGGACGGCCTTCGCCGCACACATCGGCGACCGTCGGGCCGCCACGGTCGCCTCGGCCGAGCAGCAGGCAAAGCGTCTGGCGACACTACGGAAGCAGGGCAAACGCACCGCCATCGCGCTCCGCACCCACCAGGACGAACAGGCACGGCACAAGGCAACCGTCCAACACAAGCTCACAGCCGCCCAACAACTCCTCGGCGCCCGCTACGCCCTGCGCGTCGACCGGGCCGCGGGGCACGGCACACCACGAGCGGCGGCCGTCACGTCCATCACCGAGTCCATCGCCGAGCCGATCATCGAGCCGATCACCAGGGGCGTCGCCACGACCCGGGCCACCCGGGCCATCGCCTATGCCCGCCAAGCCATCGGGAAGCCCTATGTCTGGGGTGCGACCGGACCTGATGCCTTCGACTGCTCGGGGCTGACTCGGGCCGCCTGGCAGTACGCGGGGGTCCGACTGCCCCGCACCACCTACGGCCAGATCGACTCCGGGACCCGGATCCCGCGATCCGCGCTCGCCCCCGGCGATCTGATCTTCTTCTACTCCGGAGTCAGCCATGTGGGGCTCTACATCGGCGACGGCAAGATGATCCACGCACCCCGGCCCGGTGAGAACATCCGTATCGCACCGATCGACGAGATGCCCTTCGCTGGGGCCACCCGACCCGGGTGACCGACGGCTTTCCCGGAGCGCCGCTCAGGCCGCGTGGCAGCAGCGGTGCTCACCATCTGTGCGATCGGCGATGCGGCGCCCCGGGAGTGCGTCAAGCCTCGGGGCGTGTCATGCCTCGGGGGAGTTCAGGGCCGTCGCGGCATCCCGACCGCCCCACCCTTCGGGACTGCGCCAGAGGACATGGACGTCGAACACATCACGGACGGTGTCGGCGGACCAGTCGTCCGCAGGCGGTTCGCACAGCACGAGGTAGAGGGCGTCGGCGCGGGTGGGCAAGGTGTGGTTGATCTCCAGCAGGCGGGTCGCTCCCGAGCGGAGGTCCGCATAGGTGGACCGGCCGGCGCCCAGCGCCTCGTAGAGGAACGTGCCCCGCTCCGTGACACAGCTGACGTCGACGATCGCAGAGTCCAAGGGCTGGAGGTCCGCCCACAGCAGGGCGGACTTCAACGCGTGCCGCACCGCTTCGTGCTTCTTGCAGGCGCGGTCGGCGGACGCCGCGTCCTCCAGCGCGCGAAGGAATCCCTCCTTGGTGGTCACGGCCGTTGCGGGCGGAGCGTGGTCGACGGTGGGCACGGTTTCGCTTTCCTTCGGCTCGGGTCGGGGCTCAGTGACGACGGGCGCGTTCGCGCTTTCCGGCACATTCGGTGCGCTCGGCACATCTGATGTCTCTGATGTCTCTGATGGGCCTGGTGTGTCTGGCGTGCTCGGGTTGGTGGCCTCGGCCAGTCGGACGCCGAGCAACTCCCGCGCATCGGCCAGGGCATCGGCCCAACCGGACCGCTCGTACTCCTCCCGAAGCCCATGGACGTTCACGGTGTTGTCCTTGAGCGCACGGTTGGCTCCCGCAGCGAGATCGCGCAGGAGACCCAGTCGGTGTCGGTCCGGAGATCCAAGTACGCGCCGTACGTCCACCCAGTCCGCCTGGTCACGACGGAGGATGCGGTTGGCCATGCCTTGCAGTTCGGACAGGCGGACGCGGGCGTCGTGCGGCACGCTTCCGTCCCCGGCCGTCAGTTCATCGAGTACGTCGACTGCCGCCGCATAGCGTTCCGCCATCCTGGGCGTGATGGGCAGTCGACCGCGCTGATCGGTGGTGAGGACGCTCTGATTGGTCTCGTTGGCGAAGACCCAGCAGTCGAGTTCCTCGCCTCGCCGCGGCGGGGCGGAGCCGTGGCGGACGGTCAGGAAGAGTGGACGGTCCAGGTCGGGAGTGAGCGCCTTGACCTTGTAGCGGCCTCCCGGCCCGACGCCGAGGACCCTCACCCGGATGTCCGTCCCGATCTCCGGGGCATCGCCCGACTCGACGGACTCCGCTTCATTGCCGACCTGTTCGCCGGACGTTGTTCCGCTCGGGTCCGGCTCTCCGGAGCCAGGGCCCGTCGTGGCACCGGATTGCGTCAGGGCCTGTGGGAGCGGCGATGTGTGCAACACGGTCAGGCTCTGCGTACTGCGGGTGAGGGCGATGTAGAGCTGGCGGAGGCCGGCCGGACCGCGGTCGGCGATGGTGGCGGGCTCGACGACCAGGACATGGTCGTACTCCATGCCCTTGGCCTGGGCAGCGGCCAGTACGGAGACCGCTTCGCGACTCGTCTCCTCGATGACCGCATCGAGGTGCCGGGCGATCTCGTCGAGCCACTCCGAGTCGTCGGGGACGATGACGGCCACCGACCGCGGGGTGTGGCCGTCGCTGGTGCCCACCAGACGGGCCACCTCGGCGGCCGTGTCGTCCAGGAGTTTCCACGGCCCGCTCGGCACGGTCCGTACGGCGCCCTCCCCCACCTCGCGTACGGCCTGCGGGTACGGCAGCCCCGGAGCGACCGCCCGGGCGAGGGGCGCCACGAACGCCATGATCTCCGCCGGCACCCGATAGCTCGTGTTCAACTCGGCGACCCGCCAGTCACCGTGGTCGGACAGGAGCGTTCCGATCCGGTCCCAACTGGTGTGCGTGTGCGGGCCCGTGGCCTGGGCGAGATCACCGAGGACCGTCATCGACCCGCCGACGGCACAGCGCCGGCGCAGCGCCCGGGCCTGCATGGGGGTGAGGTCCTGCGCCTCGTCGACCACGATGTGTCCGTAGCGCCTGGGGATCTCCCCGTCGATCAGGAACCGGAGTTCTTCGAGGCAGACATGGTCTTCGAGGGTCCAGGCGTCGGCGTCGGCGCTGGCGGCCCGGGGGCGGTGCAGCGCCGCTTGCTCGTCCTCGTCGAGGATGCCGTCGGCGCAGGTACGCAGCAGATCGGGCGAATCGTAGAGGGTACGCAGGGCCTCCCTGGCACCCTGTGACGGCCAGATGCGTTCGACGAGCCGCTCGACACGGCGATTGCGTTCCAGATCGCGGCGGATCGTGCTGCCCTGGGCGCGACGCGGTGCGATGGTGGCGAGTTCCTGGAGCAGCCGGTCCACGAACAGGCTGCGGAAACGATCACGGCACTGCCGGTACGGGCCGTCACCGCTGCGGGCCTCGTCGAGGAGGGCGATGACCTCGGACCGCGGCACGCGCAGGGTCGTACTGCCGGCGATGACCACGACGGCGGGTTCATCGCCTTCGAAGGAGGGCACTTCGGTGAGGGCATCGAGGGCCTCCGGGCGGTAGTCGTACTCCACTCGGCGGCGCAGTACGGAGCCCATGCGCTCGTCGGACTTCACCGAACGTGCCCGCGGCTCGTCGCTGCCGTGGATGTCCGCCTCCCACAGTCTGCTCAGTTGTACGGCGTTGACGTCGCGCGTACCGAGCGTGGGCAGGACCTGGCCGACGTAGTCGAGGAAGCCCTGATGGGGGCCGATCACCAGGATGTCCTGGGCTTTGAAGTGCTCGTTGTTGACGAGCCAGGTCACCCGGTGGAGGCCGACGGCGGACTTTCCGGTGCCCGGGCCGCCCTGCACCACGAGGATGTCGGAGGGGGATCCGGTGACCAGGTCCAACTGGTCGCGACGGATGGTCTCGACGATGTCCCGCATGCGTCCGCTGCGCGAGCGCCTGAGCTCACGCAGCAGGAAGTCGTCCGGTTGGAGCGGCTTGCGGCGCTGGAGACGGGCGACGTCACCGGGCGTGCGGGCTGGGCCCGGAGCGCTCCCAGCGCCTTCCTGCGGTGCTTCCGGCTCAGGTTCCAGCGGTGCTTCCGGATCTGGGCGCGGCTCGCTCGTGGGCTTGGGAGCCAGCTTGGTCGGTGTGGCGTCCTGCGCCGCCTCGGCCGCCTGATCAGCGGCCGGACGTGGCGATGGAACGGTCGTGGGCACGGTGGGCGCCATGAGGGCGATCTCGTCGAGGTAGTCCTTGACGACCCGCTCCACACAGCGCAACTGCCTGCGCAGGACCACCTCCCCGGGGGCCTCGGGGCGCGCCTTCGACCAGGTGGTGGCCAGAGGGCTGGTCCACGGCAGGACCACCAGTTCTCTTGTGGAGTCGTACACGACCCGACGGCCGATGTACCAGGGGCGCGGCTCACCGCCCGGGTCTTCCGGCGCGTCGACGCGCGAGAAGACGAGCGCTTCCGTGCCGAGTCCGCCGTACTCCTCGGCACGGGCCTCGGCCTCGATGCGGTTGGTGATGCCGTCCTTGGGATTCGCCGATGCCGTGGCGGCTGATGTTCCGCTCATCTCGGCCAGCCGTGCGGCGTAGCAGTCGTACGCGTGGTCAACGGCCTTCTGCTCGATGCCGATGATGGATTCGCGCGTGGTGGTGCTCATGTGCATCCCTCCCCGCGGCGACCGTGGGTCGCCGCTACGGGCAAGTCCGCCCGTACCCCACGGAAACAACTATCAGAAACCAGTCGATGACGAACAGTCAGAGAACTGTTCACCGAACGACTTTCCCCGGAGGTTTCGGGATGCGGGACATCAGGTGTTCGGCAACCACCGGCTGTTCCAGAGGGCGGGCACCAGCGGGCCTTCGTGAGGCGTCGACGGGTCTCGCGTCGGCGGCTGCCGCGGAGCGAAGTCGATTCGGTGGAGGCGGACTTCGCGGGTGCGGAGGTGCGCTGGCACGGCGCCCGGAGTGAACTCGCAGCCACCTTAGATGACTTGTGGATTCGTGGAGGAAGCCATACGGTTCAGCCGTACAGTCTCGTCCACGAAACCACATGAGGAGTTGGCATGGACAACCTGACGCTGCGCACGGCAGTGGTCGCCGCACTGGCAGACGTCGAATCCGTCAAGGCCAAACTCACCGGCCTGCTGGCGGAGATCGAAGGGACCGAGACCGTCGACCTTGGGCGCCAGGGTCGCTGGACGAAGGCGCAGGTCGCCCTGGTGTGGAGCAGGGTCGACCATCTCCCCGGTGTCCAAGCCCTCTTCGCCACCACCGCGGAACGCCCCGACGAGAAGGTCACGTTCACGGAGATCATCGAGCGCTCCGGGCTCGCCGAGCGTCAGCAGGCCAACGAGCACGCAGCACTCAGCCGCATCTCCGCCCAGCTCTTCCAGGAGAAGCGCTGGCCCATCGAGAACAGCCAGGGCAGCATCGACAGCGCGACGGGCAAGGCGGAGATGCTGTACTGGATGGACAGCCGGATCGCCCGGTGGTGGCTCGACATCACGGCCTAGGCGTCAGCGCACAAGCGTCACTGCACGGGCGTACCGCGTAGCCGTCACCCCACAGGCGTCACGGTGGCGAGATCACCACTCAGACAGCACCGTTCGAGCATCATCGCGGACACTGGGGCAGCAGGCGGACATCGCACGGCCGGCGGGGGTCCAGCCGTGCGAGGAGCCCAGGCTCACACCAGTCGTCGGGCCGTCGCCCAGCGCGTCAGTTCATGGCGGTTCGACAGTTGGAGCTTGCGCAGGACCGCCGACACATGCGACTCCACGGTCTTCACCGAGATGAACAGTTGCTTGGCGATCTCCTTGTAGGCGTATCCCCGCGCGATCAACCGCAGGACCTCCCGCTCCCGTTGGGTGAGCCGGTCCAGGTCCTCGTCGACCGGGGGTGCGTCGGTGGAGGCGAACGCATCGAGGACGAATCCCGCGAGCCGGGGGGAGAAGACCGCGTCCCCCTCCTGCACCTGGAAGATCGATTCCACCAGATCGGTGCCCGTGATCGTCTTGGTGACATAGCCGCGGGCACCGCCGCGGATCACTCCGATCACATCCTCCGCGGCGTCCGACACGGACAGTGCCAGAAAACGCACGGGGTCCTCGCCGGCCGCCATCAGGGAAGCACAGCGCCGCAGCACCTCGACGCCACCGCCACCCGGCAGATGGACGTCCAGCAGGACGACCTCGGGGCGCGTCGCCGTGATCACGGTGACCGCCTGGTCCACGTCCGCAGCCTCGCCGACCACCTCGACACCGGTACGCTCGGTCGCTCCGATCTCCGCCTGGACACCGGTACGGAACATGCGGTGGTCATCGACCAGCACCACCCGCACCCGCCGCTCGCCGCTCTCCCCTGGCGCCGTCGCTTCGGTCATTGTTCCGCCCTCTCCATGGCCCGTTCCATCTCCAACTCAACCTCCGTACCCCCGCCGGGCGCCGGACGGAGTCGGGCCGTACCGCCGTTGCGCTGCATACGGCCGATGATCGACTCCCTGACGCCCATCCTGTCGTCCGGCACGGAGTCCAGGTCGAAACCGGGCCCCCGGTCCCGTACGGAGACATAGACCGTGCGGCCGTCGACTTCGGCGAAGACCTGGACCGCACCGCCCTCGCCACCGTACTTGGCCGCGTTCACCATCGCCTCGCGTGCGGCCTGCATTTGTGCGCTCAATCCGTCGTCGAGCGGGCAGTCACCGACCACCACGACCTCCAGCGGGACGCCGTGCTTGTCCTCGACCTCGGCCGCCGCCTTCTTCACCGCATCCGCGAGGGTGTCGGGCTCCTCGGCCTCGTCCTTGCCCGTGCCTTCGGGTTTGTAGAGCCAGTTGCGCAACTCCCGCTCCTGGGCGCGGGCGAGGCGACGCACCTCACCGGCGTCATCGGCGTTGCGCTGGATCAAGGTGAGGGTGTGGAGCACGGAGTCGTGCACGTGCGCCGCGACCTCGGCGCGCTCCTGGGCCCGGATGCGCATGGTCCGTTCCTCCGAGAGGTCCTGGCTCATCCGAACCAGCCATGGGCCGGCGAGCAGGGCGATCCCGGACAGCACGGCTATCGCGGCGGTGAGCACATTGCCGAGTTGCGCCGCGGACCCCCGGACGACGACGAAGACGCTGAAGCCCATGCCGACCAGCGCCACCCCGGCCAGGCCCCGCCCGAGCTGGAACAGCCGGCGACGACGGGTGTTGGCCTCGCTCCAGCGGGCACGGCGGGCGTTGTCCGCCTGGCGCCACACCAGGACGACACCCGCACCGACCAGCACCGTCGGCCACACATAGCGGTTGGTGCCGCTGCTGGTGTCGAGGTTGCCCACGAAGATCGACGCCCCGAAGACCAGGGCGATCATCGCGAACAGTTGGCCCTTGTCGGGCTTGCGGAGCCTTCGTCTGCCGTCGTTCGCCACCTCGAAGAGGGAGCGCGGCTGCGCACCCTTTCCGCCCACCCCGAGCGGTACGACGATCCAGAACACCGCGTACAGCAGGATGCCGAGTCCCTCGGTCATGAACAGCCCGAGGAAGACCAGCCGGACCCAGACGACCGGCAGACCGAGATGACCCGCCAGGCCCCGGGCGACCCCGCCGAGGAACCGGCCGTCGGCACTGCGGTAGAGCTTGCGCGGCGGTGCCTCCTCGGGCAACGGGGCACGCGGAGGGGCGGCGGTACGGGGCGTGGCGGCGGGCATGCACCGATCGTCACACGGGAGAGGGCCCCGCGGTATCGGGGGCGACCCTGAGAGCACCCCGGGAAGGAACCCGGTGGCCACCCGCAGAAAGCAGCCGCCCCCTCGGATGTGGGTCTCTCAGGGATGGATCTCAGGGACGGGCCAGGGTCGGCGCGGGTGCCATCACGGCCGAACGCCCGTCACCATGGACGTATGACAGAGCCGATCGCCTTCCCGTGCCAGGTGGTGCACGTATGACCGGGCCGACCGCCGCACGGGGAGCGGGTGGCAGTGCCCCGTCCGCAGGGGACACCGACGCCGGCGGACAGCCCGCGGGCGCGTCCCCGCGGGCGTCGGGCGCGCGTCCCAGCCAGCCCCAGCCCGACCAGGCCGAAGAGCGCCCGTTGCGCCGTGCGTCGCGGCAGAAGGTCCTGGGCGGAGTCTGCGGCGGGCTGGGCCGGTACTGCGACATCGACCCGGTGATCTTCCGGATCGTGATCGGCGTGCTCGCGGCGGCGGGCGGCATCGGGTTGATCCTCTACGGGTTCGCCTGGCTGCTGGTGCCGCTGGACGACGATGGGGAGAGCGAGGCCCGTCGACTGCTCTCGGGCCGGGTCGACGGACCCGCGCTGACCGCGATCTTCCTCGCCCTCCTGGGCTGCGGCCTCTTCCTTACCATGCTGAACAGCGGGGGGACGCTTGCCTTCGCCGCCCTGCTCACCCTCACCATCTCCGGTGCGGCGGTGTGGTCGCAGCGTCGACGTACGGTCCAGGAGACCGCGCACGTCGACCGGGCGACCGCCCAGGCGGTCTCCGAAGCACCGCCCGAGACCAAGGCCCCTCCGGTGCGGGAGGCACCGTCGTGGTGGCGGGACCCGATCGTCAAGGACGGCTCCACGGGCCCGGTTCCCTCCGACTACCTCTGGGGTCCCGAAAGCGCCCTGTCCGAGGCCGTCAGGGCGGTCCCCGGCAAGGGCGCGCCCCCACGGTCCCGGCCGGTGGGGCCACGGCGCATCGGCGGCACGGTATTCATGCTGGCCATGGTCGCCGGCTTCCTGGGCACTCGGATGAGCTGGGACGGCCACCCCCTGGGCACGAGTCTCCAGATCGGACTGGTCTGTGCCCTAGGAGTCTTCGGTCTGGGCATCGCCATCAGCTCGGTAATCGGCCGCACCGGAGTCGGTACGGTCATGATGACGGTCGTCACCGCGCTCCTGCTGGCGGGCGCCGCTGCGCTGCCGAAGGACATCAGCACCCGGTGGCTCCAGAAGGAATGGGCGCCCACTGCCGTCTCGGACATCAAGCCCCGCTATGAGCTGGGCTCGGGCGACGCGACCCTCAATCTGACGGCCGTGCCCGTGCCGACCGGGGGTTCGGTGTCCACGACAGCGGAGGTGGGCGCCGGCCGGCTCAAGGTGGTCGTACCGAAGGACGCGGTGGTCACCGTGTGGGCCACGGCGGACTTCGGCGAGATATCCCTGCCGGGCGATGCCAAGAACGACATCGACATCTCCACCGATGTGGAGCGGCGGCAGAGCCTACCGGCTCCCAAGGGCGCCAAGCCCATGGGCGGGATCGAACTGCGTCTCAAGGTGGCCATCGGCCAGGTGGAGGTGACCCGTGCCGCGTCCTGACGTCGAGCACCCGAGGACCGAAGAGTCCCAGGCCCCCCAAGAGATCAGCGAGCCCAACGAGATCAACGAGACCGATAGCGCGACGGTGGCCGCTGACGTCCGACCGGGCGAAGGCCCGCCCGGCTCCCGGTGCGCTCCCGTCGTCTGCTCCCCCTCAGCCTCCCGTGTGGTGCACGGCTTCAGACCGGGCCGGATGCTCGCGGGGCTCACGGCTCTCACGCTGACCCTGCTCTACGCGGGCGACGCGGCCGGGTCCTGGCACGTCCCCTGGTTCATCGTCTTCCCGGTGATCACAGGGGGTCTGTCCCTCGCCGGTATGGCGGGCCTCGTGCACTACGGCCTGCGGCGCCGCCGAGCGGACACGGCCGCATCCAGCGAGAGCACGGACGCCCCCGCCAGGACCAACGGCAACCAGGCCATCAGATAGACCAGGTCATTGCCGTAGTAGTACGGCTCGGTCTGCCAGCTCACGGTCAGCCAGAGGCTCAGCGAGATCAGCGCGCCGCCGAGAGCCGCCAGCCGAGCCAGTAGTCCGATGAGGGTGCCGAGCCCGACGGCCACTTCACCGAAGGCCAGGGCATAGCCGAAGCCCTCGGGGTTCCTCAGACCGAGGTCGACCAGCCAGGGCACGGCGGAGGTGTCCCGGACATTGCGCATCAGATCGCCGATGGAGCCGGGGCCGCTGTCGCGGAGGAAGCTGCTGTCCGTGAGCTTGTCGAGACCGGCGTACACGAAGGTGACACCGAGGAAGATCCGCAGCGGCAGCAGGGCGTAGCGGCCCGCCTGCTCCCGTCGGGTCCGCGTAGTGCCGTCCCCGGCTGTCCACCGATGGCTTGTGCTCATGGCTGTCCCACCTCCCGTTGGCCCGTCATCTGACACTACGGACACCCGGGCCGAAAAGCTCACCAGATGTTCGATTCATCCCCAGGGCGGGGGCGGCTGACGGTCGATCCGGGCATGGACCGGCTCCGGGCGTACGTCGGCGTCCCACCGGGTCGTACCCCTGCCCCACTCGGAGCGGGCCACGCACCCGCGAACACGACGAACGCCGCCACCCGTACGAACGGATGACGGCGTCGGCCTTCAGCGGTGGGAGGTCACTCCCACTCGGTGGTCACTCCCACTCGATGGTGCCCGGCGGCTTGCTGGTCACGTCCAGCACCACACGGTTGACGTCGGCGACCTCATTGGTGATCCGGGTGGAGATCTTCGCCAGCACGTCGTACGGCATCCGGGTCCAGTCCGCGGTCATCGCGTCCTCCGAGGAGACCGGACGCAGCACGATCGGGTGGCCGTAGGTCCGCCCGTCACCCTGGACTCCGACGCTGCGGACATCGGCGAGCAGCACGACCGGGCACTGCCAGATCTCACGGTCGAGGCCGGCCACGGTCAGCTCTTCACGGGCAATGGCGTCGGCCTCGCGCAGCAGGTCGAGGCGCTCGCGCGTGACCTCGCCGACGATGCGGATACCGAGGCCCGGGCCCGGGAAGGGCTGCCGCTGGACGATCTCGTCGGGGAGGCCCAGTTCCTGGCCGACCATCCGGACCTCGTCCTTGAACAGCTTGCGCAGCGGCTCGACCAGCGCGAACTCAAGGTCCTCGGGGAGGCCGCCCACATTGTGGTGCGACTTGATGTTGGCGGTTCCGCTGCCGCCACCGGACTCCACCACGTCCGGGTAGAGGGTGCCCTGGACGAGGAAGGCGACTTCCTCACCGTCGGCCGCGCCCTCGGCGACGATCTCGGCCTGCGCCTGCTCGAAGACGCGGATGAACTCACGTCCGATGATCTTGCGCTTCTCCTCGGGGTCGGAGACACCGGCGAGCGCGGTCAAGAAGCGCTCCTGTGCGTCGACGACCTTCAGCGATACGCCGGTGGCCGCGACGAAGTCCTTCTCGACCTGCTCGGTCTCGCCCTTGCGCATCAGTCCGTGGTCGACGTAGACGCAGGTCAGCTGCGATCCGATCGCCTTCTGGACGAGCGCCGCCGCAACTGCGGAGTCCACGCCGCCGGAGAGGCCGCAGATGGCGCGCTTGGTGCCGACCTGCTCACGGATGAGGGCGAGCTGCTCCTCGATGACATTGCCGGTCGTCCACACCGGCTCGATGCCGGCGCCGCGGTAGAGGAAGTGCTCCAGCACCTGCTGTCCGTGCGTGGAGTGCATGACCTCCGGGTGGTACTGGACGCCGTACAGCTTCTTCTCGTCGTTCTCGAAGGCCGCGACCGGTACGACGTCGGTCGACGCGGTGACGGTGAAGCCCTCGGGCGCGGCGGAACAGGCATCGCCGTGGGACATCCACACGGGCTGCTCGGACGGCGTGCCCTCGAAGAGGGTGGAGCCTGGCTTGCTGACGTGCAGCGGAGTGCGTCCGTACTCACGGGCGCCGGTGTTGTCGACGGTGCCGCCGAGGGCGGTCGCCATCAACTGGAATCCGTAGCACATGCCGAAGACGGGGACACCGGCTTCGAAGATCGCCCGGTCGAGCTTCGGAGCGTGCTCGGCGTAGACGGAGGACGGACCGCCGGAGAGGATGATCGCCTTGGGCTTCTTGGCCAGCATCTCGGCGACGGGCATCGTCGAGGGCACGATCTCGCTGAAGACCCGTGCCTCACGGACGCGGCGGGCGATGAGCTGGGCGTACTGCGCGCCGAAGTCGACTACGAGTACGACATCGGGCTCGGCAGCGGGAGACGCTGATGACACTGGCGGCCTTCCGGCGGGACTGGGTTTCGGTTCTCCCGATTCTACCGGGGCCAAGGGGGCGTCCCGGTCCCCGGAAGTTCCCACTCCGTCTCACGATCCGAACCCGGCGTTGGCTGCGCTGCGTCACCGGTCCATACTGATTCCATGCTTCAGCAGCTGACCTTCGACTTTACCTATGGCACCGGCCCGTCCGGCTGCCATGGTCGTGCTGTTTGAGCTAGTGACAAACGACTTCCCAGGCGCCCCGGGCCGGTACGGCTCGGGGCGTTCTGTCATTCCCGGGCCATTGCCGCCCCGGGGCAGCCCCCTTGAGACAGAGGAGCCCCGCACGATGACCACGACGGCGAAGACGATCACGGAGCAGACCGGTGCCCGCACGGAGGAGGCGGCCGGCCTGATCACCGACGCACGTGAGCGCATCGACGCACTCGACGACCGGATCATCGGTCTCGTACAGGAACGGATGGCCGTGTCCGCGGTGATCCAGGACGCACGGATCTCCTCGGGCGGGCGACGGGTGAACCTGTCGCGCGAGATGGAGGTTCTCGGCCACTTCCGAGAGGCGCTGGGCAAGCCGGGGACGGCGCTGGCGATGACACTGCTGGAGCTGTGCCGAGGCCGCGTCTAAACCAACGGGGCCCGCGGCCGGACAGGCCCGACTAGGTGGTCGGGCGCAACTGAGTTCGGGTCCGCTCTCACCCGTACGGCGCGTGACCGAGGCCGAGCGGGCTTCGTTGGAACCCATGTCCGTGTCAGCCAGGGGCGGGCCTGGAAGGAAAACCACGCGTGGCTCCGCTGGGGCGTGTGATGTGCCGACGGCACGTCGTGGGACCTCGCACCAGCGCATGTGACCGGTCGGCAGGGGACAGCAGCCCGGTCACCCCAAAGCGGTCGACTCCGAGGACGCTCGGGGTCGACCGCAATCCGGTCGAAGCAGCTGCGCACTGCGTCCCACCCGACCCACCACCACACTTTCCGCCGTGTTTCCCACCGCGGCGAAACGACAGACCCCTCCCCCGCGGCGCACCCCCCAGCGCCGCATCCGTCGGCACCACCGCCGCCCTGACACCGGCGCCGACGGGCAAGGGCCCCCGCGGACTACACCCGCGGGGGCCCTTGCCGTGTGCGCCTGCCCAAGGACACGGATCCCGACACGGATCCCCCGGGACACGGAGCAGAGGATCACATCCCCCGCTCCGGCCCGTACCACTCGACGGACTGCTGCCCTGCCGGCCAGCGCTCCATCAGGAGAGGTCCCGGATAGAACGCCGCACTGTGGGGGCCGACCATGTCATCGCCCGTCAGATACCGGCTCAACCATTCGCCGAACGACATCCGGTACTCGTAGAAATCCTGCTCATCGCCGTCACAGGTGAGAAGCCGGCCCGGTTCACCGTCCACCTTTGGGGCGAGGAAGACGTACTCACCCCGATCGGTGCTGCACAGGGGGACCATCCCCTTCTCACCACCGAACAGGGGCCCGGTCGATTCAAAGCCGGGGCACAGGACGTCCTCGTCCCACGTGATGCTGGTGAACGCCTCCACGGTCTGAGCCATGAAGGACGACAGACCCAGGCCCGGAGCAGCAGGATGCTCAAGGTGGAGGTGTCCGTTGACCTGAATCGGCGCATAGCCGTCGACGAGGGTCTTGTAGTCCTCAGGTAGTGCGAGCCCGAGTTCCTCTTCCAACCTGTTCCAGGCGTCGGGGTCGGCGTAGCGCGCATCGGGTTCACCCATCATCGCGAACACGCGTTGCAGGGGTTCCATCTCCGCACCTCCAACGGCTTCGACTTCTGTCATGGCGACTCGGCGTTCCGGCTCTTCTCGATCGAGATCGGGCCGTACGCGGCGCTTCGGCCCATCGGCCCGACGACGGCATCAGCCGAACGTCATTCCAGCGTAGGGATCTGGCTCACCCGTCCACGGGTCGAGGCCCAGGGAGCGCAGGCGCTTGTCCTCTCGGTCACCCAGATACGACACCGGCACGGTGTTCCATAGATCGAGACCACTGAGCGGACACTCAGAAAACTCACCGGAGATGGTCGCCCGCAGGAACTCGACCATTCCGCATTCATACGTAGCCCAATGCGGAGAAGAATGCCTGCCCCAGACTGCCACTGGCCACTGATCCGGTTCTTCTCCTGAGACGAGCCAGCAGAGAATATCCCCACTCGAATCGACGCCCCAAGCGATCACGTCATGATCTGTTCGCAACGGCTCGGACCCACGAGCGTTCTCCGTCTCTTCCGCCATGGAATCGATCGGACCATCGACCTCCGGACCGAGTATCAGAAGGTACTGCATAAACACCCCCTTTCCGTAGGTGTGCAGAAAGTCGATGTAGTCCGCGGGAAAGCGAAAACCCCAACGACGCTCCACCGCCGGCCAGTCCACGGTGTCTCCCCCATCCCCGATGGGATCAATGAGACCGTCCAGCGCACTGGACCCGGACCGCTGAATCATCTCTTGCACCGCCCAACTCATGCCGCTCACAAGGACAGGGGCCAATGGGGTTCCCTATCGCTGGCCCACCATGACGGTATTCTCACCGGCCCCGGAAGCGCCGCTGAAGGAATTCAGCCCGCACCTCGTTGACAGCAATGGGGGACCGGCAGCCCTCCATCGCGTCATTCCGTGAGTTTTTATCAGGAACGCGAAAGGTACGGCAAACGGCCCCTTGCACTCAGGGTGACCCGATAGCGGACTATGTGACCGTCCTCCATCGCAACCTTCACCTGATTCCTGTGGGACATCACGCTTTCCACGAGCGGCCCGACCTCCGGACCGACTCCGGACGCCGAGTCCTCCGGGTTGGTTCCAGTCGAGTCCAGGGACCAACTGACCGGGACCAACCCGACTGACCGGACCGAGCCGGATCGCGTTGCAACCGTCATCGGAGTTCTGGGCGATCACCGGACGGGCGGACGGGCCGCTGCCCATGCGGACCAGGCGATGCGACTGCCCGTACATCCGTCGGACCGACAGATGGGCTATCACCGCGAAATACGTCCGTGGCCTTCACCACATAAAATTTCTGTCAGAAGATGGGCAACCATTCCGGCGGGTCGCAGGTCAATCATGCGTACCGACGGCCTCACCCGTGCACCACAGCTTCGGAAGGCCAACCAGCCCGTGCCGCATCGAAGCGGCGCCCAGACACCGCCGAGGTCTTCATGAAGCTCCGCCGCGCTATGGCCATCGCTGCCGCGAGCGCCGTCATAGCCCCTGCCACCTTCCTGGCAGCCCCGGCCGCCTATGCGACGAGCCCGAGCCCCTCCGAGTCCTCGTCCTCGCCGAGCACCTCGGAGAGCCCGTCCGAGAAGCCTTCGGAGAGCACCTCGCCGAGCCCGTCCGAGAAGCCTTCGGAGAGCACCTCGCCGAGCCCGTCCGAGAAGCCTTCGGAGAGCACCTCGCCGAGCACGTCGGAGAGCCCGTCCGAGAGCGCATCGCCGAGCAACTCCGAGAGCCCGTCCCAGAGCGAGAGCCCGTCGCAGAGCCCGAGCCCGAGCAACACCGAGTCCTCCCCGCCGGCGTCCCCGAGCCCGAGCTCCTCCGAGTCGGAGCCCCCGGTCGAGTGCAACGACTCCGCGGTCGACGTCTCCATCAGCGGTCTCCCCGGCAAGATCGCGGCAGGCAGCGGCTGGCACAAGTTCTCCATGAACGTGCACAACACCTCGGACGACACCCTGACCGACCTGGCGTTCTTCGCCGGAGCCTCGTCGGACAAGCTGGGCGAGGACCTCTTCAAGAAGAAGCACGTCGAACTTCAGGCGTACGACCCTGACACCAAGTCGTGGGAGGGCCTCGAAGGCCCCGACGGTGAAGCGGTCGGCTTCGTCGGCTGGACCGACGAGCTGAAGCCCGACTACGAGGTCAACCTGCCGCTGCGCCTCAACGTCAAGGCGAAGGCGCCCGTGGGCTCCGGCTTCTCGCTCGGCGCGAGCCTCTACTCCAGCGGTGAAGGCGAGTGCGAGGGCTTCGGCGAGGTCGCCTACAAGTTCCAGATCGTGAAGTCCGGCACGGACACCGACGGATCCGAGCCGCAGGAAGGCGGCAAGGTCCCGGTCGCGACGGAGAAGCCGTCCAAGGACAACAGCGGGGCCGTCGTCGAGGGCAGCCTCGCCGAGACCGGCTCCAGCTCCGTGGTCCCGACCATCGGGATCGTCGGCGGTATCGCCATCGTCGCCGGAGCGGGTGTCGTCTTCGCGATGAAGCGCCGCCGCGCGAACGGTGCCACGGCGTAGCCCGTAGGCCGAAGAACCCGGAGAGGTCGCTGTGCTTGGAGGGGGGCGCAGCGGCCTCTCTGTCTGTCCGGATGGATGCGCACGGTCGAATGCGGAGTCGATCGAATGCGAAGTCGGTCGCGCACGATCGAACCGGACTCAACCGGCCCGGAGCCAATCGGCGTGGAGTCAGTCCGCTTTCGGCCGGATCTCCGAGGTTTCGGAGCGGCGCGGTACGACCGGTATGCCGAGGAGCGGCAGCCGCAGTTCACCGAAGGCGCCCGCCGGCACCACGGGTACGACCGGGGGCACTGCCGGAATCCGTCGGTACGGTGCGCCCTGGGCGGGGCGGGGGTCCGCCTCTCCCTTGTTGGGCCACATCGACAGGGCCCGTTCCGCCTGGGCCGTGATGGTGAGTGACGGGTTGACGCCCAGGTTCGCCGTGACGGCTGCGCCGTCCACCACCGAGATGTCCGGATATCCGTACAGCCGGTGGTAGGGATCGATCACACCGGAGTCCGCAGATGCTCCGATCGGGCAGCCGCCGAGGAAGTGGGCGGTCAGCGGTGTGCCCATCAGCTCACCCACATTGGAGCCGGCGAAGCCGTTGATCTCCTCGGCGAGCAGCGATGCGGCCCGGGTGGCCGCGGCGATCTGACCCGGGTTGGGTGCTCCATGGCCCTGCCGGGCGGTCAGCAGCCCCTTGCCGAGGCCACCGGGCTTTCGGTAGGTCGTCAGCGAGTTGTCCAGGGACTGCATGACCAGCCCGATGATGGTCCGTTCCGACCAGCGTCGGTTGGAGAGCGAACGAACCGCCCGGACGGGGTGTCTGCCCAGTTGACCGACCCAGCCGCGCACCCGGGCCCGGGTGTTGTAGGGCACCTGGAGGATCGTGAGGAGCCCCATGGCGTTGGAGCCCTTGCCGTAGCGCACCGGTTCGATGTGGGTGTCGGCGTCGGGGTGGATGGACGAGGTGATCGCGACGCCGCGGGTGAAGTCGACCTTCCGTGTGCCGTGGCGCCGACGGTAGCGGCGGTCGTCGGTCTGGGCGCCCACCAGTGCTTCGGAGTTCGTCCGGGTCAGTTCGCCGAGCCGGGTCGAGAGCGCGGGCAGTCGTCCGGTGTCCTTCATCCGGTGCAGCAGGGTCTGGGTGCCGTACGTGCCTGCCGCGACGACGACCCGGGGCGCCGTGAACGTACGTCCCCCACCCCGGCGCCTGCGGTCGCTCGGAACGGTCGTGATGGACAGTCCGCCCCGCGGGTTCTCGGCGACGGCGGTCACGGTCGTCATCGGATGGACCACGGCGCCCGCGCGCTCGGCGAGATGGAGGTAGTTCTCGTTGAGGGTGTTCTTCGCTCCGTGACGGCAGCCGGTCATGCACTCGCCGCACTGGCGGCAGGCGGTGCGGGCGGGGCCGGCGCCGCCGAAGTAGGGGTCGGGCACCTGGGTGCCGGGAGCGACGCGCACGGTCTTGTCGGCGTCGGCGCCGTCGCCGAAGAACACCCCGACCGGAGCCAGGTGGAAGGTGTCCTCGATGCCCATCGCCCTGGCCGTGGCGCGGAGGTGGACGTCGGACGGGGTCACGGTCGGGTTGATCCGTACGCCGAGCATGCGACGTGCCTGGTCGTAGTGCGGGGAGAGTTCCGCCTGCCAGTCGGTGATGTCCTTCCACTGCGGGTCCTGGAAGAACGGCTCGGGCGGTATGTAGAGGGTGTTGGCGTAGTTCAGCGAGCCGCCGCCGACACCCGCGCCGGCCAGCACCATCACTTTGCCGAGCAGATGGATGCGTTGGATGCCGAACAGGCCGAGCTTCGGGGCCCAGAGGAAGTTGCGCAGGTCCCAGGAGTTCTTGGGCAGGGTCTCGCGGGTGAAGCGTCGGCCTGCCTCCAGGACGCCGACCCGGTATCCCTTCTCGGTGAGCCGCAGCGCGGCGACGCAGCCGCCGAAGCCGGAGCCGATCACGATCACGTCGTAGTCGGGGTCGCGGTCGCGGTCGCGGTCGCGGTCGGGGGATCCGTCGGGGGTCGGGGAGGTGCGGTGCTCAGGGGGTGCCTCGGGCATGGCTCTCCTCGTCCGGGAGGTTGGGGTGTGTCCCGGGGGCCGCCGGTTGACCCCCGAAGGTGCCTCAGGGCAGGCGCAGGGCCTTCATCATCCGAAGCGCGCGGCTCATCACGGCGGTGTACTTCCGGTCGTCCATGCCCAGCGACGGTCCGAGGGGCAGGAGTCGCTGCTGGGCCACCGTCTGGGCTTCGGTGTACTTGAGGATGCCCTCCGAACCATGGCGCCGCCCGAGGCCGGAGTCCTTCATCCCGCCCATCGGCGACTGCACGCTCCCGTAGGCCGATGCGTACGCCTCGTTGATGTTGACCGTACCGACGCGCAGTCGGGTGGCGAGTTCATGGCCGCGCTTGCCGTCACGCGTCCAGATGCTGGCGTTCAATCCGTACGGGGTGGCGTTGGCGGCCTCGACCGCCGTGTCCTCGTCGGTGAAGCGGTAGAGGGAGACCACCGGGCCGAAGGTCTCCTCGGCATAGACCGCCATGGGCGGCTCGACCCCGTCCAGGATGGTCGGCTCGTAGAAGTAGGGGCCGATGTCGGGTCGGGCGGTGCCGCCGGCCAGGATGGTGGCGCCCTTGGCGACGGCTTCCTCCACATGTCGGGTCACGGCTGTCAGTTGGCGTTCACCGGCGAGTGAGCCCATGTCCGCCCCGTACGAGAGCGAGTTTCCGAGGCGCATGGCCCGAGTGCGCTCCGCGAACCGTTCGATGAAGCGATCGGCGATGGACTCGTGGACGTAGAGCCGTTCGATGGAGACGCAGAGTTGACCGGCCGATGAGAAGCATGCGCGGACCGCGCCGGCCGCGGCCTGCTCGACGTCCGCGTCATGGAGCACGAGCATCGGGTTCTTGCCGCCGAGTTCCAGTGAGACGCCGATCAGACGGGCCGCCGCGCCCTGGGCGACCTCGCGCCCGGTGCGGGTGGAGCCCGTGAAGGAGACGTAGTCGGCGTGCCGAACCACCTCCGGCCCGACGACGGGCCCCTCCCCCAGGACGATCTGGAACACCTCGGCGGGCAACCCCGCCTCCAGGAGAAGATCGCGGGCCCACAGTGCGGTCAGCGCGGTCTCCGTGTCCGGTTTCATCACCATCGCGTTGCCGGCCACGAACGCCGGGAGCGCATCGCCGATGGAGAGTTCCAGCGGGTAGTTCCAGGGCGCGATCTGGCCGATGACCCCACGGGGCTGACGGAACTCGGTCACCTTCGTCAGTACGGGCACCACGCCCGTGTGGCGTCGGGCGTGCAGATGGGCCGCGGCGCGGCGGCCGTAGTGGCGGGCGGACACGGCCACCGCCTGCACTTCTTCGTGCGCGTGCAGCCGGGCCTTGCCCGTCTCCAACTGGATGAGGTCGAGCACCTCGGCCTGTCGTTCCAGGAGGAGGTCGTGGAAGCGCAGGAGGACCGCGGCACGGGTGCGGATCGAGGTCGCGGCCCAGGCGCCCTGGGCGGCGCGGGCCCGCTCGAAGGCCGTGGCCACGTCAGCGGGTGTCGCCTCGGGCAGATCGGCCAGTTTCGCCCCGGTGAAGGGGGTGTGGTTCGCGGTGCGACGGGAGCCGATGACACCCCGGGTGAGCTGGGCGACCACTTCGGGAGTGACCACGTCGTCTGCGGTGCGCGCACCCGTCGGCGCGGGGGCGATGGGGTTGGTCCCGAGGGGTTTCGACTCCGTCATGAGGCCGAGGGTAACGAGCCCGGGCCCCCTTTGGGTACCCGCGGGTAACACCTTTCGCCCCCTGCCGGCACCGCGCCAGCGATCGCTGGCACATAAGCCCTGATCAGCGGGGTTGCATCGACGAAGCCGCTCGCGAATCGCCGGTTGCGGGAGACATTCGACACCGGCCGCACGCGCCGCCCGAGTGGGTGGGCCCGCTGTCCGACCGCCCTCTCGAACAGCGGGCCGACGGGAAGGAACAGACGGGCCCGGACGCGAGCCGGACCCCCACAGACGGCGAGCCCGGCGCATCAGGGGCAACCCATCAGCGGACGGTTCCTCACAGCTCCTGGATGTCCAGATGCTCCACCACGCGCTCGAACAGTGCGCTGCCCTCCTTGGCCGCCCACCCCTCGGCCGGACCGGAGACCCGCAGCCGCCAGTACACCTCGTTCGCCCCCTCGCCCCTGGCGACGATCCGTTCCTGCCAGCGCATCCGGGCCGGATTGTCGCCGTAGGCGTTGGGCGGCAGGAAGTCGACGGTCGTGTCGAACGCCTTGCTCCCCTGCTGCTCCGTCGCCGCGATCGTCACCTTGGGTTCGTCGATCTCCGTCCCGTTCTCCCCACCCCGCTCGTAGTGGGTGCGCCAGGCGCTCTGGCTCGGCGGCAACTCCTTCTCCACCTCGGCGGTCTCGACCCGCTCCAGATAGATCAGGAACACCCCGCTGGGGTCGTAGTACGTGACGCTCGCCCCCCGGTCCTCCTCGACCCGCTTGTACTCGGACGGCACGGCCATGTTCGCCGCCACCACCTCACGGTCGGAACGGACCTCCCAGCCCTCGGGCATCTGACCGTCCGTCCCGCCGAACGGGTCGACGAGGACAAGGGCGAGGGCGACCGCCACGGCCAACAACCCGCCGCCGAGCCCGTACCGAGCGCCCTTGCTCTGCTGGAGCACCGGCGGCACCCATCGGTTACCTCCGCCGGTCGGGCTCGGCGCGTGCCCCGGAAAGGACTGCGTGGGGTCGTACGCGACCTGCGGTGGCCGGGCAACGCCCTCCAGCGTCTGTCGGATCTCCGCCGCATCGGGCCGCATGGCCGGATCCTTGCGCAACAGCTGCATCACCAACGTGCCCAGCGCACCCGATCCGCGCGAGGGCGTCTGGGGCTCGGCGGCGAGCACGGCCTGCAGGGTCGCCGGGATGTGCGAGCGACGGTAGGGGGACACCCCTTCGACCGCCGCGTACAGCACCACCCCGAGCGACCACAGATCGGACTCCGGGCCCGGACGCTGGCCCAGCACCCGCTCCGGGGCGATGAACTCGGGCGAGCCGACGAAGGCACCGGTCTCCGTCAGCCCCTGCTCACCCTCGATCTGGGCGATGCCGAAGTCGGTGAGGACCACCCGATCGCCCCGGCCCAACAGGACGTTGTCCGGCTTGACATCGCGGTGCAGCACGCCCGCCTCATGGGCGGCGGCCAGCGCCCCGAGCACATCGAGCCCGATCCGGGCGGCCTCCCGGACATCGAGGGTGCCCTCCTGGAGACGGTCGGCAAGGGACTGGCCGTGGACCAACTCCATGACGATCCACGGCTTGCCGTCCTCGACGACGACGTCGTGCATGGTGACCACGGCCGGATGCTCGATGCGAGCCGCGGCGCGGGCCTCGCGCTGCATCCGCAGATAGACCTTCTCCCGTTCCGCGTCGTTCAGGTGGTCGGGGACCCGAGGTTCCTTGACCGCGACCTCGCGGTCCACGACCTCGTCATGGGCCCGCCAGACCGTGCCCATACCGCCGTGGCCGAGCCTGCTGACGAGCCGATAGCGTCCGCCGATCCGACGCCCCTGCTCGGGCCCGCCCACCGGGGGTGGCACCGGTACGGCTGCCGGTGCCGGCGGCGGCGGCACGCTCATGGACTGCGCTGCGCTGTGGTGCTCCGGAGGCGTCGACGGGGGAACGTGCGTGGGGATCTGCGGTGCGTGCGGCGGTCTGAGGTCATAGCTGGTGGGCTCGTTCCCCCGGCCCCGGTTGTTCGTCATGCACACATCCTGGTCACTTTTCAGCCGTGAACGCTACGGCCGCCGTACAGCGGATGCAGAGCCGTGACAGTTGACGCCGAGGCATTCCACCAGCGGGGCAGGACGTCAGCTCGGGGGGCGCCAGCTGCGCAGCACCGTGTTGAACTGCTCCTCGGTGGTCCCCCAGTCCTCGGCCGGGCCGGACATGTACAGCGCGTACTCCGTGCCGTCCGCGCCGAAGTACATCTGGTCGACGGCCCGTCGTGGGCCGGGGAAGGTCTCCTTCTCGTTCCAGGTGAACTCCCACAGCGCCGACTTCGTCTGGTCCCGGAAGAGATTGGGCTCCAGCGTGACGCGCTGGTAGTCGGGAAGCTTCGCGAGGACCTTCTCCAGATCCAGCATGTGCGCGTGCGGATGGTCGTAGTCGGGTGAGGTGTCGATCCCGATCCGCAGGAGGTGCCGACCGCCATCGGGGGTGTAGTCGATCTGAGCACCCTGCACCCGACGCTCCCAACCATCCGGTACGAGCAGGCTGAAACCGGCCGGGTCTTCCACCCTGCGCCAGCCGTCCGGCACCTCCTGGGAGCCCTGAGGGGTGCGGGATGCCTCAGGTGCCTGTGCGACGGGACTTGGCGGCGGCTGGGACGCCTTGGCCTTCGGTGTCAGCCCGGACTCCTTGGGCGTCGACTCCGCCGTGACCTGCGGGGTCGCCGACTTCACCGTCTGCTCACGCTGTTGGTCGAAGTAGACGAACCCGGCGATTCCGGCACCGGTGCCGATGACCACCGCGAGCGCGATGACGACCAGGGACGTCCGTACGCCCGTTCTCCGCGGACGCTCGGGCGTCGGCAGGGGATGCGGCGCGTACGGCGTGTGGGTGGCCGGAGTCGGCGCGTTCATGGGAGGCGGCGGTACCGGGTGGTGCGGTTGGTTCAGCTGCGTCAGGGTCCGAGTGGACGGCTGGGGGGCGAACACCGCAGCGGGGTTCTGGCCGTCCAGGGCCGCCTGGAGCATCCGTTCCGTCTCCTGCAACGACGGCCTGGCCGCCGGGTCCTTCTGCAACAGGGCCATGACCACGGGAGCGAGCGGCCCGGCCTGGTGTGGATGGGCGGGCTCCTCGTCGATCACCGCCTGCATGGTCGTCAACGGCGATGTGCGCCGAAACGGAGAAGTGCCCTCCAGGACCGTGTAGAGCGTCGCGCCCAGCGACCAGAGGTCGGACGCGGCGCCAGGGTCGGCGCCGCGCACCCGCTCGGGCGCCAAATAGTCGAGGGACCCGACGATCTCACCGGTCCTGGTGATCGTGGAGTCCCCCTCGATGGCGGCGATGCCGAAGTCGGTTATGCGGGCCCGCCCGTCCGGGCCCAACAGGATGTTCGCAGGCTTCACATCCCGGTGGAGGACACCCGCGGCATGAGCTGCGCCCAGCGCCCGCAACACCTCAAGGCCGATCCGGGCCACCTCACGCGCCGGCAGCGCGCCCGCAGGCCCCTGCGCCACGGCGGCATCGGCGAGCGAGGGGCCGTCCACGTACTCCATGACGATCCAGGGCCGACCGTCGTGGTCGAGCACGTCGTGCACGGTCACCACACCCGGGTGGCTGATGCGTGCGGCAGCACGCGCCTCGGTCCGCGTACGGGTGTGCAGTACGGCACGGTCCGCCTCGGTGGCGTACATTCCGGCCGTCATTTCCTTGATGGCGACGACCCGGTGCAACACCTCGTCATGAGCGCGCCACACCTGGCCCATTCCGCCACGACCGATGGCCTCCGCCAGTCGATAGCGCCCCGCCAGCACCAGACCTGAGCCAATGCCCTGAGAGTGCACGGCGTCGCCACCGCGTTGAGCGTTTTCCACGATTCCCCCGCCCCGTTCCTGGGGACCCAGAGTACGGAAGACATGGCCGAGAAGGATCAGGTGGGTTGCACCAACTGTCCTATGCCTTCGGGCCGTCGGCGGCGACGGGGAATGCCCCCTGCTCAAAGCCCGTTGCCGACACGACCGTCGAGGGCCGCACCAAAAGCCCGGGGCGGCCGAAGGTCAACTGGAAGCGCGATAGCTGTCCGCAGCCTCGCGGTACGCCTCATTGATCTTGTCCCGTTGATCGTCGGGACCGATCACCTGCACCACGTGGTAGCGGCCGTCGAGGATCATCGCCAGATTGCGGACGAAGACGTTCCGGCCATTGGTGTCCTCCCAGGTGTACTGCCCCTCGGCCATGACCCGCTGGCCCACCTCGATCCGCCGCTGACCGGTCACCCCGGCCCAGGACGAGTCACGGAAGGGCTGGAGCTCACGCTCCTTGTCCTGCTGGTAGACCATCGGGTCGTCGCCACTCGTCTGCACACTGTCACGGCCCGGAACGATGATGAGGGTGAAGTCGCCGTTGCTGTAACGGACCTGGCCGATGTCATTCATCGGACGGCGCTCCCAGCCCTTGTTCACGACGACCTGGAAGTCCTCGGGGTCCTTGCGCAGGACATACCCGGTGGGCAGATCGCCTGCGCTCGGCGGTGATGTCTGGGGCTGCTGCGAGCGGGGGCTCTCCGTCGGCTTCGCCGGTCCGGAGGTCGAAGTGCGACCCGGGTCGGGGCTCTGCCCGGACGGCGCCGGTTGGGTGGCCTGCGGTCCCGTGGTGCCCTGGGGGGCGGTACGGTCCTGCTCTTCGGACTTCGGCATGAAGAACAGGGCGTAGGCGACGGCCCCTGCCAGCAGCAACAGTATGAGCATCAGCAGGGTGCGGCCGAGCGCCCCCGGTCCGCGACGCTTCTCACGCGGCTTCTTGTGGCGGTGCCGCCCGTGCACCATCTCCGAGTTCGTACGCCGCCGCCGGACCAGCTCACCGCGGCGGCGGATGACGGGAAGCCTGCTGCTATCCGGTTTGATGGACGGCGAGGGAACCGGTACGACATCCACACCGGCCTCGGGCTCGGGCGCTGAGCGCACCAGGGAACGCAGCCAGCCGCGCAATTCCTCGAAGTCCGGGCGCTCGGTGGGGTCCTGACGCAGCAGGGACTCGACGATCGGACGCAGCGCCCCGCACTCCTCGGCGAAGGCAGGCGGCTCCGAGCAGACGAGTTGCACCAACTCGGCCGCGTTCTCCTCGGGGTACGGGGCGTGGCCCTGGACGCACCGGTAGAGCAGGGCGCCCAGCGCCCAGAGGTCGGTGGCCGGGCCCACCGGGGCCGCCAACTGCCAGTTCTCATGGACCGGGCCGGCCTGCTCGGGGGCCCAGCGCTCGGTCACGGCACCGACGACCGTGATCCTGGCCTGCCGGGCGCGCTCCGCCGCCAAGGGGGTCGCCGGCCCATGGTGGACGGGGACTTCCACGTCGGCCCGGACCTGGTCCCAACCCACCGGGGTCGGCGGGGCGACGGCGGGCAGGCTCGAATGGCGCTGGGCGTCGGCGCGCATCGCCTCGCCGCCCGCTCCGCCGCGGCCGTCCCAACCGCCTGCGGCCGAGATGGCCCGTGTGGTCGGGGTGCGCGGCGCGGGCAGTGCCCTGAAATCGGCTTCGCCGTCCGGGCCTTGACCCAGGACTCGATCGCCTTCGGACTGCTCCTCCTGGCCGTGCCCGGTGGACTGATCCGGCGACTGGCCCGGGAGCTGGTCTGCGGACCGGCTCGGCGGCAGTTGCCGAACGCCGTAGGGGTCGCTGTTGCGATGGGGGTTGTGGCGTGGTTCGAATCCACCGCCTGCGGGCAGCGGCGGCGGGCCGTCCTGCCCGGGGAAGGGGGCGTCCTGCCAGGTGCCGGTGAGGCGGAGCCGTCCGGGCCGGTCTGATTCCTGGTCGCCCTGATCGCCGTGGTCTTCGTGATCGTCGTGCTCGTCCTGCCCGTCGCGCTGGACGGGTTCCCTGGTGAGGTCGCTGGGCTTCCGCGCCCACCAGTCGGGGTCGTGGCCCGTCTGCACCGGAGGCCCGCCGAGATGCTGGTCCTCCGAGATGCGTGCCGCGGCCTGTGCGCCCGCGCGGTAGGCGGCTATCGCACCGGCGCGGGCGGCCCGTGCGTCGGGCACTCCTGCCAGCGGGTCTTCGCCCGGCCGGGACGCATAGGGGTGCACCAGACCGGGGTCGGCAGGTATGCCGTAGGGGCTCGGCGGGCCCCCGCGGTCATCGTCCGGGGAGTCGTAGCGTTCGTACGGGTCGTCGCCGTGATCCGTGGGGCCCGCGCCCTGGGTCGGGACGAAGCCGCCATAGGGATCGGCCTCTTCGCCCGCGCGGTATCCGCCGCGGTCGCCCCCCGGAACGTCCTCGTGGGCATCTTCATGGGCGGCGTACACCCCGCCGTAGCCGCCGTGTTCGTCGTATCCGTCAGGCTCCGCAGGGCCGGCATGACCCGGATGACCTTCGTGATCGGCGTCGCGTTCGGCGTACTCGTACTCGCCACCGTCGCCGTACTCGTCTTCGCCGCCGCTGTACTCGTCGCCACCCTCGTACTCATCGAGCGAGGACTCAAGCGCCGCGGGCTCCGGGAACTCCTGGGGAATCGGCGAGTAGCCGCACAGGGCCTCCTCGGCGGCGCCGGCCGCCAACCCGGTGAGGACGACCCTGCCGTCGTCACAGACCAGGACCGTGCGCACCGTGATGTTCCGATGGGTCCAACCGTGGGCGTGCAGCACCATCAGCGCGGTCAGTACGTCGGAGGCGACCTCGGCGGCCCGGTACGGGCCCAGTGGACGCTCGGCGAGCAGGGCGGCCAGCGGCCTCGCGGCGACGCGTTCACTCACTATCCACAGCGAACCCGCTTCGGCGAAGACGTCGAAGACCTGGTCTAGCCGCGGGTGGTCGGGGATCCTGGCCGCGGCCTGCGCGGCTTCGATGGCGCGCGCCACCGAGGGGTCCGTGGCATCGCGCACGGAGCGCCCGAGGGCTCCGCGTCGGGGGGCGACAGCGGCCATGAGACCGTCGGCGTCGACGACCTCGGCTTCGACGATCTCCGGCAGCGGCACCTGTCGAACGAGGACTTCTTGCCCGCTGTAGGTGTCGAACGCCCTGGTCTCCGCCAGTTCGTACTCGTCCGACGGCGGTAGGGGCAGGCGGTACCGGTCGGCGAGCACCCTGCCCGCGTACTCGTCCATGTCGCCTCCCCGCAAGCCTGCCGCACCGTCTTCGACTGTCTTTCAACGTGCTTCCGGGAGCTGCGGCCAAACCCCGGACCCACTATTTGGTCAATACCCGTCAGTTCCGGTCACTCAACGGCATGGAGCGGCTGCGGACCGTCCGCGCGCTCTCACGATACGTGGCCCGCCTCAATCCTTGGGTGCGAATGTGGCGAACGCCGTCTTACGGAGCGTGTCGCACTCCGCGGCGTCCCATCCGGCCACTGGACAAGTGATCATGATGGAGTATCCGCGGCGGGCGTCGACCTTGAACCCCCGGTTGAGTATCCGAACGCGCTGCCCCTGCTGCTCGCGCTCGAACTCCCAATCGGCGACCGTCGGATAGCCCTTGTACTCGACGGTCCTTATGCCCCGGTGCACATACCCTCTGCTGGTCGCGTTGACTGCCGCGACCGCGGCGCTCCAGGCGGCTTTGGCATCGTCCTTGGGGCTGTCGTTGAAGTCCACCTGGAGTCGCGGGAAGCCACCGTTCTCGCTGAATATGGCGCCTGAGTTCAGCCCCGCCGTGCCGGTGCGCTTGAAGCCCTTCGGCATGGCGATGGTGAAGTGGAACTCGTCGTCGGAGACCAGGGCGTACCCGGCCGGCAGGCCGTTCCCGGCGGGCAGGGAGGTGCTGGGCTTCGTGGACGGCTTGGGATTGCTGCCCTGTCCGGCGCCCGGGCTCTGGTCCGCGCCCTTCGTGGGCTGCTTGCCGTCCTCCTTGCCGGTCTCGCCGCTCGTCCCCGGGGCACCCGTCTTGGACTCCTGGGTGGTGGCGGACGTGGTTGACTCCGGCTTCGCCTGCGGGTCCTTGTCGTCGTCGGTGCCGTTGATGACGGCGAACACCACACCGGCGATCACCGCGAGGGCCACCACGATCGCCACGATGACCAGGGTGCGTCGCGGTACGACGTCGGTGATCGCGGCACGACCCGCGGCCCGCTGCACGGGCGGGGTCGAGGGCTTGGGCGGCGTCGTCCCCCCGTCCTGCTGCCTGGCGCTGGCGTTGGTGTCCGGCTCCTTGGCCAAGGCGGCGCCGGACGCTGCGCCCGACGCACCGCGGCGAGGGTCGGTCGCCGGGTCCTGCGGGACGACCGGAGGGGGCGGGAGCGGTGGTGGCGCGCTCGGGAGGACCATGGCGCGGGTGGCGTCCCGCGGCGGCTCGGGCGCCGGCGGCGGGGCGTACACCACCTTGGTGAGCAGGGCCCGGGCACCTGCGTCGTCCAGGCGTTGTGCCGGATCCTTGGCCAGCAGACCGTAGATGACCTCTTCCAGCGGGCCTGCGTTCTTCGGCGGGTCGAGCGGCTCGGTCATCACCGCGGTGAGCGTCGCGATCGCCGAGCCCTTGTCGTACGGAGGGCAGCCTTCGACGCTCGCGTAGATCAGCCCGCCGAGCGACCAGAGGTCGGCCGCGGGCCCCGGTCGATGGCCGCGCGCCCGCTCCGGCGAGATGTACGAGGGCGCCCCGACGAGCATGCCGGTGGAGGTGATCGACGGATCGCCCTCGACCTGGGCGATCCCGAAGTCGGTGAGCACGACCCGCCCGTCCTCGGCGATCAGCACATTGGACGGCTTTACATCGCGGTGCAGGATGCCTTCACGATGGGCGGAGCGCAGGACGTCCAGGATCGCGAGTCCCACTTCGGCGGCGCGATGCGGAGTGAGGGTGCCGTCCTCGCGGATCGCCTCGGCGAGGGACTTGCCCTCCACCAACTCCATCACGATCCAGGGCCGGTCGTCCTCGTCGACGACGTCGAAGACCGTCACGGCGTTGTTGTTGCGGATACGGGCGATGGCCTTGGCCTCGCGCAGCGTCCGGGTGATCAGCCGGCGCTTCTCCTCGTCGTCGATGCTGGTGGGGAAGCGCAGTTCCTTGACGGCGACGGTGCGGTCGAGGGTCTCGTCGACCGCTCGCCAGACGGTGCCCATCCCGCCGCGCCCGAGCACTCCGCCGAGCCGGTACCGGCCGGCGAGCAGTCGCCCTTCGGAGTCCTGGCGTCCGCCGCCCGAGGCCGAGCCCCGCCCGGAGTTGCGGCCCGCGCGGTCCGAATCCCTGGACGCCTTGCCGACGGACTCGCCCCGGGCCGCGGGCGCGTCCCCAGGGGAGTCCTGCGGGCTGTCCTGGTGGGACGTCACTTCCTTACCGGCTGCGCGGCCTTCGCCCGTGGCGCGGTCCGTCGATCCGTCTCGGGCCGGAGCTTCCCTGTCGGAGGCCGATGCGGGATCGGCGGGCAGCCCCTCGTCGGACGGGTTTGCACCCGTTCCACCGCTAGAGCGCTCGCCGTCGTCCGTAGACACTCCGGTGTCGGGCGCTTCAGGACGCGCGGAGGACCGGTAGGTGCCATCGGCCTGTCGATCGCCCTTTTTCACCGAGATGGATTTGCTGCCGGTCGCCTGCCGGGGCACCCGAGTCGATTCGTCCGAACCGGAGGCATACGGCGCGGCTTTGTCCCCGCCCTGGGCTCCGGCCTCGTCCGCTGTTTCCAGCCGGCCTCCGGAGGTACCGGATGCCTTCCCTCCGGCCGCGAAACGGCCTGAGGCGACTGCCGACGGAACATCAGATTCCGATTGCGCGTCGGCCTTGGGTTCGGCCTTGGCGTCGTCCCTCGACGCCGAGTCGGCGGCGTTGGCGTCGGCGTCGGCGTCGGCCGACGCTCCCCGCGCACCGGAGGTCTTCGTCCCGAGCTTCACGCCTGCCTCCGCGCCGGAGCCTTGGCCACTGCGCTCTGGCGACTGCGCCGCCGTACCGGCCTCCCCCGACGCCGCGTCAGCCCGCTCACCGGAACCAGTGTGAGAACGACCCGCATCGTCCCGCTGAGAGCTGGACGCCTTGGGCTCCTTCGACTTGTCCCGCTGGGGCTCCCGCGACTGTTCCGCCTCCGACATGCGTCCCCTCTGCGATCCATGATCTTCGCCCGCGCCTGCCGCTCCCGCGCGATGCGGTAACACGCCCTGGCAGAGGCTTCATTGTCCCTCACCCCGGGATCGGCATCTCTCCCGGGTCCGCGGAGCACCGGGCACAACCCCGAAGTCGGGGGCCACCCACAGTGTCAACGCTCGACATGCGGCTCGCGGTTCAGACGGTCACCGCCGCAGGCTCCGCGCGGACCGGGATCGCCAGAGCAACAGGATCACAACGGGGGCGCAATCACAAGGGCACGATGTCGGGTGCGCCCAACCTCGCAGCGTCCGCGGTCAGATCGTCAGGCTGCCGCTGCGATTCGCGTTCCGCTTCGACCCGCTTCTTGTAGTGGGCGACCTCCTTGTCGATCTGCCCCTCGTCCCACCCCAGAACCGATGCCATCAGCCCGGCGCACTCCCGCGCACTGCGCACACCCCGGTCGAAGGTCTCTATCGAGATCCGAGTACGCCGGGTGAGCACATCGTCCAGATGCCTCGCCCCTTCGTGGGAGGCGGCGTAGACGACCTCGGCCCTGAGATAGTCGTCGGCGCCGGTGAGCGGCTCGCCCAGGGAGGGGTCATCCGCTATCAGGGCCAACACCTCCTCCGTCAGGGAACCGAACCTGTTGAGCAGGTGCTCCACGCGAACCACGTGCAGACCGGTGCGCGCCGCGATCCTGGCGCGGGCGTTCCACAGGGCCGTGTAACCCTCGGCACCGACCAACGGCACGTCCTCGGTGACACAGTCGGCGACCCGCTGGTCGAGCCCGTGCACCGCCGCGTCCACCGCGTCCTTCGCCATCACCCGGTAGGTCGTGTACTTCCCTCCGGCGACCACGACGAGCCCGGGGACGGGATGGGCGACGGTGTGTTCGCGCGAGAGTTTGCTGGTGGCGTCCGACTCCCCGGCGAGCAGCGGCCTCAGCCCCGCGTACACCCCTTGGACTTCATCGCGGGTCAACGGCACGGCGAGGACGGAGTTGACGTGCTCCAGCAGATAGTCGATGTCGGCGCTGGAGGCGGCGGGATGCGCCTTGTCTAGGTCCCAGTCGGTGTCCGTCGTGCCCACGATCCAGTGGCGCCCCCACGGAATGACGAAGAGGACCGACTTCTCCGTGCGCAGGATCAAGCCGGTGGTGGAGTGGATGCGGTCCTTCGGGACCACGAGGTGGATGCCCTTCGACGCCCGTACATGGAACTGTCCGCGCTCGCCGATCAGGGCCTGGGTGTCGTCCGTCCACACCCCGGTGGCGTTGACGATCTGCTTGGCCCGGATCTCGTACTCGCCGCCTGCCTCCACGTCCTGCACCCGGGCACCGACGACCCGCTCGCCCTCACGGAGGAAGCCGACCACCCGTGATCGGCTGGCGACCTGCGCCCCATAGCTCGCGGCCGTGCGCACCAGGGTCTCGACGAAGCGGGCGTCGTCCATCTGGGCGTCGTAGTACTGCAGGGCGCCGACCAGCGCGTCCTTTCGAAGGCAAGGGGCGACCCGTAGGGCGTGGCGGCGCGAGAGATGGCGATGGGTGGGCAGGCCACGGCCGTGGCCCGAGGACACCGACATCGCGTCGTAGAGCGCGACGCCGGATCCGGCGTAGAGCCGCTCCCAGCCCTTGTGCTGCAAGGGGTAGAGGAAGGGCACCGGTTTGACCAGGTGGGGGGCCAGTCGCTCCAGCAGCAGGCCCCGCTCCTTGAGTGCCTCACGGACGAGGGCGAAGTCCAGCATCTCCAGATAGCGCAGTCCGCCGTGGATGAGCTTGCTGGAGCGACTCGATGTGCCCGAAGCCCAGTCCCGAGCCTCGACGAGCCCGGTGGAGAGCCCTCTCGTCACCGCGTCCAGTGCAGTGCCCGCGCCGACCACTCCGGCGCCGACCACCAGCACGTCCAGTTCCCGCTCGGCCATGCTGGCGAGCGCCTGAACGCGCTCTTCGGGTCCCAGTCTCGCTGTCTTCACTGCGATGCCTCCCGTCGCCCCCGCGTACCCCTGCCGGGGTCCGTGGCCCCGCTGTCGAACTTCGCTTGGACCGTCTGCCCACGGACCCGCGGTCCATGGGTCTGGCCGGCCAGGCGCAAGCCCGTACGGCCGGGCGTCCGGTGCCCGGACCGGCCGGACCCTTCGACCGGGACCGGCGAGGACCCGGATGGCCCGGGCCTGCGCGGGACCCGTGGTCCATGGGCCCATGAGCGCCGACCGGCCGGGCACAGGTCCCCGCGGTCAGGCTCACACCATCGATTCTGTCCGCACTCTCCGACTTCAGCCACCGCCTGTGGATAACACTCGCCCACCCATGAGCCCGCAATGCCGCATATCGGTCATATTTACGCCTAGTCTGACATTGCGCACCGCCCGTTTCGCCCACAGGGCTTGCGTCAACGCTCCCCTCCGGCTATGGGAAGGACGGCCAACGCCATGCCCGCAGATCTTGCCGTCATCGGACTCGGACACCACGGCCTACCCCTCGCCCAGGCCGCCGTCACCGCCGGTATCGAAACCATCGGCTACGCCCCCGACCCCCGGCACCTGACCGAACCAGCGGCGGGCCGCACCCCCGCCGACATCCGCAAGATGTTCTCGGGCGGCTTCAGAACCGTCACCGACCCGGCCGAACTCGGTCGCGTACGAACAGCCGCCATCTGCGTGCCCACCCCACCGGACGGACAGGGCGACCTCGACCTCAGCGCCCTCGGCGACGCGGCGCGCGCCCTCGCCGCCCGGCTCCGCCCCCACACCACGGTGCTGCTCGAATCCGCCGTCCAACCCGGGACGACCGAAACCTTCCTCCGCCCCCTCCTGGAAGCGGGCTCCGGCCTGCGGGCCGGGCGGGACTTCCACCTCGCCTACTCCCCCGGCCGCACCGACCCCGGCAGCCGGACCCACGACTACGCCAACACCCCCAAGGTCATCGGCGGCCTCACCCCCGCCTGCACCGAATCCGCCGCCGCCTTCTACAGCCGGCTCACCGACAAGGTCGTCCGCGCCCGCGGACCACGCGAGGCGGAGACCGTACAGGTCCTGGAGACCAACTTCCGACACGTCAATATCGCCCTCGTCAACGAGATGGCCGTCCTCTGCCATGAACTCGGCGTCGACCTCTGGGACGTCATCCGCTGCGCCGAGACCAAGCCCTACGGCTTCCTGCCCTTCCGACCCGGCCCGGGGGTCGGCGGCCACGGTGTCCCGCTGGACCCCGGAAACCTGCCACACCCCGGTCGACCGCTGCGGATGGTCGGTCTCGCCCGGGAGATCAACACCCGGATGCCGCAGTACGTCAGCCAGCGGTGCGCCACCCTCCTCAACGAGTACGGCAAGTCAGCGCGCGGCGCCCGGGTCCTACTGCTCGGCGTGACCTACAAACCCGACCTGGGCGACCTCCAGGGCTCCCCCGCCCCCGAGATCGCCCGCCGACTGATGGATCTGGGCGCGTCCGTCAGCTACCACGACCCCTATGTGCAGGACTGGCGGGTGGGAGAGCGACCCGTACCGCGTGCCGATTCCCTGTACGAGGCCGCAGCAGGAGCCGACCTGACCGTGCTGCTCCAACAGCATCGGACCTACGACCTGCAAGGACTCTCGGTCAAGGCCCAACTGCTCCTCGACACCCGGGGAGCCACCCCGGTGGGCGCCGCACATCGGCTGTGACCTCCTGAGCGCACCCCTGGGCGCACCCCCTGAGCGGACGCCGCACGGGCGGACGGCGAAGGGCCCGGCACCCCTCCAACGAGGTGCCGGGCCCTTCGTACGACTCGAACCGTCCACCGCCGGCCCGCCAGGCCACCGATGTCGGTGCCGGAAGTCAGCGCCGGTGCTGGGAGTCGGCCACCGTCACCTCGACGCGCTGGAACTCCTTGAGTTCGCTGTAGCCCGTGGTCGCCATGGCGCGGCGGAGCGCACCGAAGAAGTTCATCGAGCCGTCGGGGGTATGCGAGGGGCCGGTGAGGACCTCCTCGGTCGTGCCCACGATGCCCAGGTCCACGAGCTTGCCCCGCGGCACGTCCTCGTGGACGGCTTCCATGCCCCAGTGACGGCCCTTGCCCGGGGCGTCCGTGGCACGGGCCAGCGGGGAACCGATCATCACCGAGTCCGCACCGCACGCGATGGCCTTCGGCAGGTCGCCGGACCAGCCCACTCCGCCGTCGGCGATGACGTGCACATAGCGACCGCCGGACTCGTCCATGTAGTCACGCCGGGCCGCTGCGACATCCGCGACCGCGGTGGCCATCGGCACCTGGATGCCCAGCACGTTGCGCGTGGTGTGCGCGGCTCCACCGCCGAAGCCCACCAGCACACCCGCAGCGCCGGTACGCATCAGATGGAGGGCAGCCGTGTAGGTGGCGCACCCGCCGACGATGACCGGCACGTCCAGTTCGTAGATGAACTGCTTGAGGTTGAGCGGTTCGGCGGCACCCGAAACGTGCTCGGCGGAGACCGTGGTGCCGCGGATGACGAAGATGTCCACACCCGCGTCGACGACGGCCTTGGAGAACTGCGCGGTCCGCTGCGGAGACAGCGCCGCGGCCGTCACCACGCCCGAGTCACGGACTTCCTTGATGCGCTGTCCGATCAGTTCTTCCCTGATCGGGGCCTCGTAGATCTCCTGGAGACGACGGGTCGCGGCCTCAACCGGCAACTCGGCGATCTCGTCGAGGAGCGACTGCGGGTCCTCGTAACGCGTCCAGAGGCCCTCAAGGTTCAGTACGCCGACGCCTCCCAGCTCACCGATGCGGATCGCGGTGCTCGGCGAGACCACGGAGTCCATGGGAGCGGCAAGGAAGGGCAGCTCAAAGCGGTAGGCATCGATCTGCCAGGCGATCGAGACCTCCTTCGGGTCGCGCGTGCGCCGGCTCGGTACGACGGCGATGTCATCGAATGCGTACGCCCTGCGACCGCGCTTGCCGCGCCCGATCTCGATCTCAGTCACCTTGTGTGGCCTTTCCCTCTACGTCTGCGCCTACCAGTATCCCCGACGCACACCACAGGGGCGGTTCCGGAGCTCGGACAACGCTGGCGGATCTCCGCCAGCGGCCCGGGACCGGAAATCGCCCCTGGGTGCCTACGAGGTTCTGCTGGGCCTACTTCTTGCTGTAGTTCGGTGCTTCGACCGTCATCTGGATGTCGTGCGGGTGGCTCTCCTTGAGCCCCGCCGACGTGATGCGGACGAAGCGGCCGTTGGTCTGGAGCTCGGGCACCGTGCGCCCGCCGACGTAGAACATCGACTGGCGCAGCCCGCCCACCAGTTGGTGGACGACGGCCGACAGCGGACCGCGGTAGGGAACCTGGCCCTCGATGCCCTCGGGCACCAGCTTCTCGTCGGAGGCCACGCCCTCCTGGAAGTAGCGGTCCTTGGAGAAGGAGAGCTGCTCACCGCGGGACTGCATCGCACCGAGCGAGCCCATGCCCCGGTAGGACTTGAACTGCTTGCCGTTGATGAACATCAGCTCACCGGGCGACTCCTCGCAACCCGCGAGCAGCGAGCCGAGCATCACCGTGTCAGCGCCGGCCACCAGGGCCTTGGCGATGTCACCCGAGTACTGGAGGCCACCGTCGCCGATCACCGGAACACCGGCTTCCTTGGCCGCCAGGGAAGCTTCGTAGATCGCCGTGACCTGGGGAACTCCGATGCCGGCCACCACGCGGGTGGTGCAGATCGAACCCGGTCCCACACCGACCTTGATGCCATCCACACCGGCGTCGATGAGCGCCTTGGCGCCGTCGCGGGTGGCGATGTTGCCGCCGATGACGTCCACCCCCGCGGCATTGGACTTGATCTTGGCGACCATGTCGCCGACCAGCCGGGAGTGGCCGTGCGCGGTGTCGACGACGATGAAGTCGACCCCCGCCTCGATCAGGGCCTGGGCGCGCTCGTAGGCGTCGCCGGCGACCCCGACGGCCGCTCCCACGAGCAGCCGGCCTTCCTTGTCCTTGGCCGCCATCGGGTACTTCTCGGCCTTGACGAAGTCCTTGACCGTGATCAGGCCCTTGAGGATCCCGACCTCGTCGACGAGCGGCAGCTTCTCGATCTTGTGGCGGCGCAGCAGTTCCATGGCGTCGACACCGGAGATCCCCACCTTGCCGGTGACGAGCGGCATCGGCGTCATGACCTCGCGCACCTGGCGGCTGCGGTCCGACTCGAAGGCCATGTCCCGGTTGGTGACGATGCCCAGCAGCTTCCCGGCGCGGTCCGTCACCGGAACACCGCTGATGCGAAACTTCGCACAGAGGCGGTCCGCCTCGGCGAGCGTGGCGTCCGGCAGCACGGTGATGGGGTCGGTCACCATCCCCGACTCGGAGCGCTTCACCAGATCGACCTGATTGGCCTGGTCAGCGATGGAGAGATTGCGGTGGAGGACACCCGCGCCGCCCTGCCGTGCCATGGCGATCGCCATGCGGGACTCAGTGACCTTGTCCATCGCCGCCGAGAGCAGCGGGATGTTCACCCGCACGTTCTTCGAGAGATACGAGGCGGTGTCGATCTGGTCCGGGGCCATGTCGGAAGAGCCCGGCAGCAGCAGTACATCGTCGTAGGTCAGCCCGAGTGTCGCGAATTTCTCGGGCACTCCGTCGACGTTGGTCATGACACCTTCCCCAAATGGCCTTGATCGGTGCGGATGTCCATGCTAACGGCCCGAAACGCCGTCCCATTCCACGATCAAGATCGCTCACCAGCTTTGTGTGTTCGTACGTACGAACGATCTGGTGCGAAGTCATACGCAAAGAGGGCGGTGACGGCTCATTCCGCGGCCGAACCGAAGGTTCGGGTGGCGCTGATCACGTTGGCCCCGTGGAAAGTCCTCTGCCCCGGACGGGCGTCCGGGGCAGAGGGTTGCGCTGTACGTTTCCGGACGGACGGCCCTACTGCTGCCGTGTCCATACCGGGCGGTCATCAAGCCCGGACGGGCCCTACTGCTCCGCCAGAGCCCGCAGTCGACTCAGGGCCCGGTGCTGGGCGACCCGCACCGCACCGGGCGACATTCCGAGCATCTGTCCCGTCTCCTCCGCGGTCAGCCCTACGGCGACCCGAAGCACCACCAGCTCGCGCTGGTTCTCCGGCAGGCTGGCGAGGAGCCTCTTGGCCCACTCCGCATCATCGCTGAGCAGTGCCCTCTCCTCGGGCCCCAGCGAATCGTCGGGACGCTCGGGCATCTCATCAGAAGGAACCGCCGTCGACCCCGGATGTCTCATGGCCGCCCGCTGAAGGTCGGCGACCTTGTGCGAAGCGATGGCGAAGACGAAAGCCTCGAACGGCTTTCCGGTATCTCGATAGCGCGGTAGGGCCATCAACACCGCAACGCAGACCTCCTGAGCGAGGTCTTCCACGAAGTGGCGCGCATCACCTGGCAGCCGGTTGAGCCGGGTGCGGCAGTAGCGCAGCGCGAGCGGATGGACATGTGCGAGTAGATCGTGCGTGGCTTGCTCGTCTCCGTCGACAGCACGGTGAACGAGCGCGCCGATCACCGTGGTCTGGTCGTCACGCATCGGTCCATGGTGCCTTGGTGGCCGCTGATCCGTGGCACCGCGCCCCATGTTGTGCACCGAAGCGTTATGAGCAGGTGCGCTGGAACTCATTGCCTGCGCCCTCCCCTTCCGCTCGCTGGACTCGTCCCCGAGGAACTCCACCCCTCAAGAATGCGGCATCGCGAGGGAAACGGGCGCCCGTGCGGGCCGTTTCCCCGCCCACCGTACGGCGAGCGGGGTAGATCGCACCCCCCGGGCACCCCATGTCCGGTGCCTAACGCACCAGGCCCCAGCGGAATCCGAGCGCGACGGCGTGCGCCCGGTCCGATGCTCCGAGCTTCTTGAAAAGCCTGCGGGCGTGAGTCTTCACCGTGTCTTCGGAGAGGAACAGCTCCCGGCCGATCTCCGCGTTGGACCGGCCGTGGCTCATGCCTTCAAGGACCTGGATCTCCCGCGCGGTGAGCGTGGGCGCGGCGCCCATCTCGGCCGAGCGAAGCCGCCTGGGAGCGAGCCGCCAGGTCGGATCGGCAAGTGCCTGGGTGACCGTGGCTCGCAGTTCGGCGCGCGATGCGTCCTTGTGCAGATAGCCACGGGCTCCGGCGGCGACCGCGAGCGCGACGCCGTCGAGGTCCTCGGCGACCGTGAGCATGATGATCCGGGCGCCGGGATCGGCGGACAACAGACGGCGCACGGTCTCCACACCGCCCAGACCGGGCATCCGTACGTCCATCAGAATCAAGTCCGAGCGGTCCGCACCCCAGCGGCGGAGGACTTCCTCGCCGTTGGCCGCGGTCGTCACACGCTCGACGCCGGGCACGGTCGCAACCGCGCGGCGGAGCGCCTCTCGGGCAAGCGGGGAGTCGTCGCAGACGAGGACGGAAGTCATGGCCGCCCTCCGCAGCTGATGCGCGTCACCTTGTGCCTCCAGGCTGGGTACGTTTCGTCACCTGTGCGGTTGAACGCACTCGGACATGTGCCCGAGCACCTATTCCTTCAACCGCCTCAGCCCTACCAACGATGGTCACTCGAAAGAGTTACGGGTCCGCCAGCCCTCTTCGGCACTCTATGTGAGGGCCCGCACACAGGGCCGCCCGAACCGCGGGAACGGTTCTCCATTCAAGCGTTATGCCCCATTTGGCGGCTTTTCTTCACTTTAGATGCTCTATGCGGCTAGTTTCGTAATGAGTCATATTTACATCTACTTAGATAGTAGATGTACGGTCGTGGGGCATGGTGCGGTGTCGGATACGACTCGTATCCCCCACTCGTGCGCCAACTGACCGACAACTCAGCACGGTTTCAAGGGGCAAGCGCTATGGCAGATTTCTCCCGCCTTCCCGGACCCAACGCCGACCTGTGGGACTGGCAGCTCCTCGCGGCCTGCCGCGGGGTGGACAGTTCGCTCTTCTTCCACCCCGAAGGCGAGCGGGGCGCGGCGCGAAGTGCGCGCGAGAACTCGGCGAAAGAGGTGTGCATGAGATGCCCGGTCCGCGCGGAGTGCGCGGCACACGCGCTCGCCGTACGGGAGCCGTACGGCGTCTGGGGCGGGCTCACCGAGGACGAACGCGAAGAGCTCATGGGTCGTGCGCGCCACCGCCTGGTTCCGTCGACCGGAGCGTCTCAGGGCGCGAACGCCACGGGAAGCACCACCGGAGCGACAGCCGGGGCGTCACGGGGCTGACACCCGACCCGACTTTCGCAGAAACGTTTCTTCTCTGGGGAAACCGCTTCCTGTCGGGAGCGTGCTCCACAACGGAGAAACCTGACCGGGGCCGTCGTCGCGGTTCCGCGACCCGCGGTGCGCCGGAGCGCGCCCGAGCACCGTGGTTCGACATCGACGGACCGGACGGGGGCCGGCCGCCCGTGGTGCGCTCGCACCATCGCCTCTCGCGCCACCACAGGAAGCCGCCCTCACTGAGCGGCGACCTGTATGAAATCGCCCTGGCGGCGCGGGTACGGCCAGGGCGGACCTTCCCACCCCTCAGCGGGAGGCGACCGACGACAGCTGGTCCAAGGTGGCCGCGACCGCCGGCACCTGCGAGAGGTCCGGAAGGGTGAGCGCGACGATCTCCCGCTCGATGGGTGGGTCGAGCATGATGGTGCGAGTGCCCTGGAGTCGCACCGTCTCCAATGCGAGCTCCGGCAGCACCGCCACCCCCAAACCTGCTTTGACCAGGCCGATCACTGCTGGTGAGTCATCAGTGGCAAAGTCGATGCGGGGGATGAAACCGGCTGCGTCGCAGACTTCGACCAACTGGCGACGGCAGCGCGGGCAGCCCGCGATCCATGGCTCCTCGGCAAGATCGGCGATGGTGACCGTACCGGCGTCCGCCAGGCGGTGATCTTCGGGAACCAGCCCCACCAGACGGTCGGTGAGCAAGGGTCGGACGACCAGATCGTCCCATTCAGCCGAATCGCCGGAACTTTCTCCGCCGACCCCGTCCGCACCCTTGCCATAGCGGAAGGCGAGGGCGACATCGCAGTCTCCGTCGCGGAGCATCTCCACCGAGCGCGGCGGCTCGGCATCGACCAGCGAGACACGGGTACCGGGGTGGGCGGCGCGCAGCGCGGCGAGGGCAGCGGGGACGAGGGTGGAACTGCCGCTGGGGAAGGAGACCAACCGGACCCGGCCGGCCCGCAGCCCCGCGATGGCGGCGACTTCCTCCTCGGCGGCAGTGAGGCCGGCGAGGATGCCCGAAGCGTGGCGCACCAGCGCCTGTCCGGCCTGGGTCAGCCGCATCTCCCGGCCCGTACGAATCAGCAGGGGGGTGCCAGCGGAGGTCTCCAGCGCCTTCATCTGCTGGCTGACTGCCGGCTGGGTGCAGCCGAGGGTGCGGGCCGCGGCGGAGAAAGAGCCGGTCGTGGCCACCGCGCGGAGCACTCGGAGGTGTCGGGCCTCGATCATGCTTTCAATATAAGCGACACTTGGGTGTATCAGCAATTATCAACTGATTCATTTGAGATTGCAGCGATTAGCGTGGTGCCATGAAGCTGCTGACCGTGAATGTGGGCACACCCCGGGCCGTCGACTACACCGCGAACCCCGGCGGCCTCACCGGAATCGACAAGCGCCCCTTCAAGGGCGAGGGCGCGGTACGGGTAGCGGAGCCGGGCCCGCGAGGGATGGGAGGCAGCGGTGTTGTGGGGGACGCCGTCTGCGATCTGCGCCACCACGGCGGTAGCGACCAGGCGGTGTACGCCTTCGCCCGGGAGGACTTGGACTTCTGGGAGGGGGAGTTGGGGCGCCCCCTCGCCAACGGTTCCTTCGGGGAGAACCTCACGACGGCCGGTCTCGATGTCAACGGCGCACGGATCGGCGAGCGCTGGCGGATCGGCGACCGGTTGGTCCTGGAAGTGACGCACGGCCGGGTGCCCTGTCGGACGTTCGCGTCCTGGTTGGGCGAGCAGGGCTGGGTCAGGCGCTTCACCGAGCACGCCGCACCCGGCGCCTATCTACGGGTGATCGAACCCGGCGAGATCCGGGCCGGCGACGCGATCGAGATCGTCCACCGCCCCGACCACGGGGTGACGGTCACCATGGCGTTCCGTGCCCAGACCGTCGAGCGCGGACTGCTGCCGCAGGTCCTGGCCGCGGGCGATGCACTCCACCAGGGGCTCCTTGCGACGGCACGGGAGTACATGGAGAAGAGGGGCATCGCCTGAGAACCGCGTCGGGGGCAACGGCCCGGGGGCCTGGCCTGACGGGGCCGACCCGGTGCGCCCTCCCGTAGTCGCCGGCGCAACGCACTGATCCTCCGCCCGACCGACTGCGCCTCTCCTGAGCCGCACCCCCGGTGATCACCAGAAGCTCGCCACCGGTGCACCCGTACGGTCGGGGCCGCAACGCCCGTGGCACCGCCCGGATCGCCCGTCGGCGCCGGGCGGCCATGGGGGTAATCCCTGAGGGGACGCGGCGAGCGCTTGGGGGACGACTGGGGGCTGCCCCCGATGCCCGCGGCAGTCGGAGATCGAAACGCTACGGCCATGCCCCGGCTCAAGCGCGTCCTCATCGTCACCGTCACGGTCGTCACCGTGCTCGCGGCCGTTCTCGGTGCCGCCGCCTCCTGGCTCTACACCAGCGCTGACGTCTCCACCGCCGGTACCCGCTTCGGCCGGGCGCTCGCGATACCCCCGCTGGCCCGACCGACCATCGAGGCGGACGGCACCAAACTCTTCGAACTGACCATGCAGGCGGGCCAGAAGGAGTTCACCGCCGGCAAGAAGGCCGAGACCTGGGGCTTCAACGGTGCCCATCTGGGGCCGACCCTGCGCGCTCAGCGCGGCGACAAGGTGAAGGTCCGCATCAAGAACACCCTGGACGAGCGGTCCACCGTCCATTGGCACGGGATGCACCTGCCCGCGAAGATGGACGGGGGCCCGCACCAGATGGTGGAGCCCGGCGACACCTGGACCCCGCAGTGGACGGTGGACCAGCCGGCCGCCTCACTCTGGTACCACCCGCATCCCCACGGCAGGACCGAGAAGCACGTGCAGCGCGGTCTGGCCGGCATGTTCCTGCTCGATGACGACGCCTCGGCCACCCTCGCGCTTCCGAAGAACTACGGAGTGGACGACCTCCCGGTCATGGTCCAGGACGTGACCATCGACGGCGGGAAACTCGACTTCGACCGCGGCCTTCTCCGCGACACCGGTTTTCTGGGCGAGCGGACCATGGTCAACGGCACGCTCGATCCCTATCGGAAGGTCAGCGATGAACTGATACGGCTGAGGCTGCTCAATGCCTCCACCGCACGGATCTACGACTTCGGATTCGCCGACGACCGCTCGTTCTCGATGGTGGCGACCGACGGCGGACTAAGGGAAATGCCGCTGCGGCTGGATCGCATCAAGCTGTCACCCGGCGAACGCGCGGAGATAGTCGTACGGATGGCACCCGGTGAGCGCGCGGTGCTCAGGAGCTTTCCGCACGAGGGATACGGAAGTGGCTGGGAGCGGCGATTGGCCGGCGGCGACGACACGTTCGACATTCTGGAACTGCGGGCGGACAAAGTCCTCCGACCCTCACCCGAACTGCCGGCCGAGTTGGCGAAACCCGAGGTGCCCGATGGGTCGGACTCGGTGCGGGAGCGCTACTTCGGGCTGGTGACCAGCAGTATCAACGGCCGCGAGATGAAGATGGACCGGATCGATCTGACCGTCACCCGTGGTACGGCCGAGACCTGGACCGTCCGCAATGAGCATGGAACCCCGCACAACTTCCATGTACACGATGTGCAGTTCCGGATTCTGGAAGTCAATGGCAAACAACCGTCGCCGGAGTTGCAGGGCGCAAAGGACACCGTCCTCATCCCGCCCGACACCACTGTGAAGCTTGCGATGCGGTTCGACGGACCTGCCGACCCCAACACCCCGTACATGTACCACTGCCATCTGCTGTACCACGAAGACTTGGGAATGATGGGTCAGTTCGTGGTCGTCGAGAAGGGGCAGAAAGCAGGGACCGTGCGTGCACCGGACTCCCATGCGGGGCACTAACGTGCCGCATATGACGACTGCACTGATCACGGGAGCCACCGCGGGCATCGGCGCCGCCTTTGCCCGGCGGCTCGCCGCCGATGGACACAATCTGGTGCTGGTGGCCCGCGACACCGAGCGGTTGCAGGAGCAGGCCACCGAACTGCACGACCGCCACGGCATCGAGGCCGAGGTGCTGACGGCCGATCTCTCGCAGGAATCGGGCATCTCCGCCGTGGAGAATCGGCTGCGCCATCGGAAGAGTCCGGTGGACCTGTTGGTCAACAATGCCGGCTTCGGGAACAAGGGGCGCTTCCTCCAGGTCTCCATGGCGGACGAGCTGACGATGCTCAAGGTCCACTGCGAGGCGGTGCTTCGGCTCACCTCGGCCGCTGCCGAGTCGATGCGGGAACGCGGTCGCGGCGGTGTGGTCAACGTGGCCTCGGTTGCCGCCTTCGTGCCCCGCGGGACCTACGGCGCCTCCAAGGCGTGGGTGGTGCAGTTCACCCAGGGAGCCGCCCGGGACCTCGCCGGTTCGGGAGTGCGGTTGATGGCGCTGTGCCCCGGCTTCGTACGGACCGAGTTCCACCAACGGGCCGGGATGGGGACGGACAACATCCCCGGTTGGATGTGGCTGGACGCGGACAAGCTGGTGGAGGCCGCGCTGGCCGATCTGGCGCGGGGGAAGACCGTTTCGATCCCCGACCCGCGGTACAAGGCGCTGATGGGGCTGGTGAAGTTGGCCCCGCGCAGTGTGCTCGGGGGGTTCACCTCCAAGACGGGACGCAAGTACGGACCGCAGTAGCCGGGACGGCTCGCAGGAACGACCGTCCACCCCGCCCGGTAGTAGGGAGCCCGGTTCCACCATGCACGAGCACCACACCGATGACCGCCCCCGGGTCCTCCTCGCCATGGGTCCGGGAGTCGCCGAACGGCTGCTGACCGAGGGCCACCGGGAGCGGCTCACCTCCCTCGCCCGTACCGATCCCACGCTGGTCGCCCATGACCTGACCGATCCGTCCCCTGCGGTGGTGGCCGCGCTCGCCTCGGCCGATGCACTGCTGACCTGCTGGGGTGCACCTCCGCTCACCGCCGGGGTGCTCGCCGGTGCACCACGGCTGCGGGCGGTCGTCCATGCGGCGGGTTCCGTGAAGCACCACATCACCGACGCCTGCTGGGAGCGCGGCATCTCCGTGTCGTCCGCCGCGGGCGTCAATGCGCTGCCCGTCGCCGAGTACACCCTCGCCGCGATCCTCTTCGCGGGAAAGGGAGTCCTCGCATCGGCCCGGCGCTATGCACGGTCGCGGTCCCTCGACGGCCAGGCCGAAGCACTGGCCGACCTGGGCAATCACGGTCGTACGGTGGGGATCGTCGGGGCGTCCCGCATCGGCCGCCGCGTGATCGAGTTGCTTCGCCCGTTCGATCTGCGCGTGCTGCTGTACGACCCCTTCTGCACGACGGCGGATGCCGAGGCCCTCGGGGTCGTACGGGTCGATCTGGACGAGTTGTGCCGCGCCAGCGACATCGTTTCCGTACACGCTCCGGAGGTGCCGCAGACCCGTCGGATGATCGACGGGCGGCGGCTGGCCCTGATGCGCGACGGCACGACTGTGATCAACACTTCCCGTGGGTCGCTCGTCGACGAGCAGGCGCTCATCGACGAGTTGTCCACAGGTCGGCTGCACGCGGTCCTTGATGTGACCGAGAGCGAGCCACCGCCCGTGGATTCCCCCCTCTACGAGCTGCCGAATGTGCTGCTCACTCCGCACGTGGCCGGTTCGCTCGGCAAGGAGCTGCACCGGATGGCGGATTTCGCCCTCGACGAGTTGGAACGCTTCGGCCGGGGGCTACCGTTCGCGGAGCCCGTACCGATCGGGTCGCTCGACCGCTCCGCGTAACCAGTGCCGCCTCCGGTGGAGCGAGGCGGTCGATCGGGCGGGGCCGGGCTGTCACATGTGTGCCGACGGATTCGTCATCTCTAGGAGGGCGCGGAAGGCGCGGAAGGCCCGGGAAGCCCAGCAGACCCGGGACCCGGGAGCCCGGGAGAGACGGACCGGCGGAGCTCAGGAGCGGATGCATGGATGACTTTCTGACGGAACGCTTCACCGCGGAACGACCGCGGCTGAAGGCGGTCGCCTATCGGATGCTCGGCTCGCTCAGCGAGGCCGACGACGCGGTCCAGGAAGCCTGGCTGAAGCTGCACCGCACGGAAGCAGTTGGAGTCGAGAACCTCAGCGGCTGGTTGACCACCGTCGTGGGACGGGTCTGCCTCGACATGCTGCGCTCGCGCACCGCACGCCGTGAGGACTCCCTCGAAGTGCGCGTACCCGACCCGGTCGTCCAGACAGAAGGGGTGAGCGATCCGGAGCACGAGGCGCTGATGGCGGACTCGGTCGGATTGGCGCTGCTGGTGGTGTTGGAGACCCTGGGTCCGACTGAGCGGCTCGTCTTCGTGCTCCACGACATGTTCGGGGTGCCTTTCGGCGAGATCTCCCCTGTCGTGGGTCGGTCGCCGGCGGCCACCCGGCAACTCGCGAGCCGAGCCCGGCGCAGGGTGCGGGGCACCGGCACCACCGCGGTACCCGATGACCTCCCCCGCCAGCGCACGGTGGTCGAAGCCTTCCTCGCGGCCTCACGCGGCGGTGACTTCGAGGCGCTGGTGGCCCTGCTCGACCCGGATGTGGTCCTGCGGGCGGACGTCGGCGGCGCGCCGATGATGGTCTCGAAGGAGGTGCGCGGCGCACGGAAGGTGGCCGGGCAGGCGATGCAGTTCAGCCAGTACGCGCAGTACGCACAGCCGGTGCTGGTCAACGGTGGTGCGGGAGTGCTCACCGCACCCGGTGGACAGCCGTTGTCGATCATGGGGTTCACCATCACGGGTGGCCGGATCGTGGCGATCCACATCCTGGCCGATCCGGAGCGGCTCGACGGTCTGGAACTGACGCTTCCGGGATTTCCCCGGCAGTGAACGCACGAGCAGGGGCCCGGTGCTTCCGCGACGGAAGCACCGGGCCCTGCTCTGTACTGCGCTCACCACTTCCGTACGGGCGGCGCGGCGGCCGGTGAGCCGCTGCGCCGACGTACGGGCTAAGACGTGTTTCAGTGGGAGTGGCCGTGACCGCCGTGGCCGGCGTCGCCCTCGTCATCGGCCGGCTTCTCGACGACCAGGGTCTCGGTCGTGAGCAGCAGTGAGGCGATGGAGGCGGCGTTCTCCAGGGCGGAGCGGGTGACCTTGACCGGGTCGATGACGCCGGCCTTCACCAGGTCGCCGTACTCGCCGGTCGCGGCGTTGAAGCCCTGGCCCGCGTCCAGCTCGGCGACCTTGGAGGTGATGACGTAGCCCTCAAGGCCGGCGTTCTCCGCGATCCAGCGCAGCGGCTCGACAGCGGCACGACGGACGACGGCGACACCGGTGGCCTCGTCGCCCTCCTTGCCGAGGTTATCGGCGAGGACCTTGACCGCGTGGACGAGCGCGGAGCCACCACCGGAGACGATGCCCTCCTCGACCGCGGCGCGGGTCGCGGAGATGGCGTCCTCCAGACGGTGCTTCTTCTCCTTGAGCTCCACCTCGGTGGCTGCACCGACGCGGATCACGCACACGCCGCCGGCCAGCTTGGCGAGGCGCTCCTGGAGCTTCTCGCGGTCCCAGTCGGAGTCCGTGGAGGCGATCTCAGCCTTGATCTGGTTGACGCGACCGACGATGTCGTCGCTGCTACCGGCACCGTCGACGATGGTCGTGTCGTCCTTGGTGATCGTGACGCGGCGGGCGCTGCCCAGCATGTCCAGACCGGCCTGGTCGAGCTTGAGGCCGATCTCTTCGGAGATGACGGTGGCACCGGTGAGGGTGGCCATGTCCTGGAGCATCGCCTTGCGGCGGTCGCCGAAGCCGGGGGCCTTGACGGCCACGGCGTTGAACCGGCCGCGGATCTTGTTGACGATCAGGGTGGAGAGGGCTTCGCCGTCGACGTCCTCGGCGATGACCAGCAGGGGCTTGGAGCCACCCTCCTGGATGACCTTCTCCAGCAGGGGCAGCAGGTCCTGGATGGACGAGATCTTGCCCTGGTTGATCAGGATGTACGGGTCCTCAAGGACGGCCTCCATACGCTCCTGGTCGGTGACCATGTACGGAGAGAGGTAGCCCTTGTCGAAGGCCATGCCCTCGGTGAATTCGAGCTCCAGGCCGAAGGTGTTGGACTCCTCGACGGTGATGACACCGTCCTTGCCGACCTTGTCCATCGCCTCGCCGATCAGCTCACCGACCTGCTGGTCCTGAGCGGAAAGGGCGGCGACGGCGGCGATGTCGGCCTTGTCCTCGATCGGACGGGCGCTGCGCAGGAGCTCATCGGACACGGCCTTGACGGCGGCGTCGATGCCCTTCTTCAGGGAGGCCGGGGAGGCGCCAGCGGCGACGTTGCGCAGGCCCTCGCGGACCAGCGCCTGCGCGAGCACGGTGGCGGTGGTGGTGCCGTCACCCGCGATGTCGTTGGTCTTGGTCGCCACCTCCTTCACCAGCTGGGCGCCGAGGTTCTCGTACGGGTCGTCGAGCTCGACCTCGCGGGCGATCGTGACACCGTCGTTGGTGATGGTGGGGGCGCCGAACTTCTTGTCGATGACGACGTTGCGGCCACGGGGGCCGATCGTCACCTTGACCGTGTCGGCAAGCTTGTTGACGCCGCGCTCGAGGGCGCGACGGGCGTCCTCGTCGAACTTCAGGATCTTCGCCATGGGAGCGTTTCTGTCCTCTTCTGAGACGAACTGCGCCCCTAGCGCCCGGATATGGATGTCAGCGGGGGCCAGGGGCGCAGCTCAATAACAAACGGGGTATGAAGTGTTCCGGGCGCGACCCGGAAACCCGTCCTACTTCTCGACGATGGCGAGCACGTCGCGGGCCGAGAGGACGAGGTACTCCTCGCCGTTGTACTTCACCTCGGTGCCGCCGTACTTGCTGTAAAGCACGACATCGCCGGTGTTGACGTCGAGCGGAAGCCGCTCGCCGTTCTCGAAGCGACCCGGGCCGACCGCAAGGACGACGCCCTCCTGGGGCTTCTCCTTCGCGGTATCCGGGATGACCAGGCCAGAGGCCGTGGTCTGCTCGGCGTCGAGCGGCTGGACCACAATGCGGTCCTCAAGCGGCTTGATGGCAACCTTGGAGCTGGTGGTCGTCACGATCCGACCTCCCCCTTCGGAGATCTCACGGGGTTAACTGATCTTGGGTGGCGACCAGATCGATCCGTCGTCGCGGGTGCCGGACCTGCCTGTCGCTGTGCTGGCACTCTCCAGTGGGGAGTGCCAGACCCGAGACTATGACTGCGATTAGCACTCGGTCAAGCGGAGTGCCAATGCTGGCGGGTCCGATGTGGCCGTTCAACCATCGTCGACCAGCACGCTTCTCTCAATATTGCCTGGTCAAAGGCGTCTTGGATCGATCACCGAAAGTTCGGCAACAGGAATTCGCCAACACGTCACACCTGCGGATGACACCACTCCGAGGGGTGGATCGGCCCTGCGGGAAGCTCGTACGACAAGGAGCACCGGATGGCCACGGTCCGGTGCGGGGTCGGAGATCTGGCGGTCGGACGACCCTGCGGGCATCCGGCCAGGAAGGCCGTGCGGCCCGGCGCGAGGGCAGGCCGCCGGGAATGCCACACCACGCGAAGCACTCCGGCGCACGGACCCGGGCAGTGCTGGAACGATCCCTCACCCCGATCAGACGTAGTCCTCCAGGCGAGCCACCGCGTACCCCTTCTCGGTCACGGTCTTCATCACCTGCCGGATCATGTCGGTCATCGTGCCGTTCCAGTCCTTCCGGCCCCGGAAGTGCGTGAGGATGATGTCGCCGGGATGCAGGTCCCGGTCCCATTCGCGCCACTCCATCCGATCGGGAAACGCCTCCGCCGCCCAGAGCGGCACCGCAGCGACCCCACACGCCTGCGCGGCCCGCAGGGTGTCCTGGTTGTAGTTGCCGTACGGCGGCCGGAAGAGCTGCGGGCGCTTGCCGTACAGCTTGTGCAAATTGTCCTGCTGGCCGCAGATCTCGCGCTTCTGCGCCGTGTAGGACAGCCCGGGCATGTAGCGGTGGTTGAGGGTGTGGTTGTGGAGCGCGACCCCGCGGTCGCGCATCTGACGGAAGTAGCCGTAGTTGTCATTGATCACGTAGTCGCTGAGGAAGGCGCTGTACGGGATCTGGAGCTCACTCATCATCCGGAGGAGCTCGGGGTCCTTCTCCGTACCGTCGTCGATGGTCAGGAAGACCACCCTCTCCGTCACCGGCACCGTGGTGAAGACCGGTGGCAGCGACTCGCCGTCCTCGACCTCGAAGCCCTTGCGGGTGGTGAGCTCCGGCTTGGTCGCGGGTGGTGCGGGGGCGACGAGCGGGGTGCGGGCGAGACCCCACCTCTTGGCGGCGGCCACCCGGGCGACCCGGGCACGTTCGGCCTTCTCGGCCGCCTTCGCCTTCTTGGCCTGCCGGGCTCTCGCGGCCTGGGCAGCCTGCTGGGCCTTCTCCGCCTTCTCGGGGAGTGCACCCGCCGCACCGGCCGCCTCCTTCGCCGGCTGCCCCGGGCGCGCTGCGCTGCGTTCATCGGCGGCCCCGGCACACGCCGAGCCGAGGAGGGCAACGATCAGCGCAACGCCGATCGTCCGCCCCGTACGGAACCGCCCTCTGCGTCTGCGTGTCGACACCTGGCCGAGAATGCCTCCTGCCCCACTGGCGCGCCCATCGGGAATCTCACCACCCAGCTCGGTGATTTTGAGGAGATTCTTTACGTTTTGTCGGTTTAGCTGCATGGCGCTGGATACTGTCAGCCACCCTCCGCACGACCACGCCGACACCGCCGGCGACCCCGACCCGTCCCCCACCTGGCCCACAATGGGCCGGTGAACGACCTCTCCTCACTCTCCGCACTCCTCACGGACGAGGGCCAAGCGCTGCTCATGGAGCTGCGCGACCACTCCCCCGCCCAGGAGTTGGCGATCGCCACCCGGCTGCGCCGCGAGCACCCGCCCGAACTGGTCTCGGCAGCACTCGGGCAGGCACGGCTGCGGCAGCGGGCGGTCGCGAAGTTCGGAGCCGAGGACGCCTACCGGATGTACTTCACGCCGAACGGAGTCGAACAGGCGACCCGTCGATCGGTCGCCGAGTACCGTGCCGCCCGCTTCTCCGCACTGGGCGTCGGTAGCGTGGCCGACCTCTGCAGCGGGATCGGCGGCGATGCCATCGCCCTGGCCCGCGCCGGCGTACGAGTGCTGGCCGTGGACCATGACCCGCTCACCGCGGCGACCGCCCGGGCCAATGCGCAGGCACTCGGCCTGTCCGAGTTCATCGAGGTCCGCTGCGCCGACGTCATGGAGACGGACACCGGCCCCTACGACGCGGTCTTCGTCGATCCGGCCCGCAGGGGCGGCCGGGGCAGGATCTTCGACCCGGAGGCGTACTCACCGCCGCTGTCCTGGGCGATCGAAGCGGCCCGTACGCGCCCCCACGCCGCCCTCAAGATCGCACCCGGCATCCCCCACGAGCTGGTGCCCCCGGACTTCTCGGCCGAGTGGATCTCGGACGAGAAGGACGTGAAGGAGGCCGTGCTCTGGCACGGCGGCCCTGCCACGCCCCGCATCACCGCCACCCTGCTGCCCGGCCCCCACGCCCTGCCCTCAAACGAACTGCCCGACCCGCCCGTACGCCCGGTGGGCCGCTATCTGTACGAACCGGACGGCGCGGTCGTGCGCGCCCATCTCGTCGCCGAGGTGGCCGAGGCATTGGACGGCGGTCTGATCGACGCGACCATCGCGTACATCACCTCGAACGAACTGCGCCCCACCCCGTTCGCCACGGCCTACGAGGTCACCGATGTCCTGCCGTTCAGCCTGAAGAAGCTCAAGGCCCTGCTGCGGAGCCGGAACGTCGGAATCCTCACGGTCAAGAAGCGCGGATCAGCCGTGGAACCGGAGGAACTGCGCCGCCGGGTGAAACCCCAGGGACCGAACGCGGCAACGGTGTTCCTGACCCGCGTCAACGGCGCCCCCTCGATGCTGATCGGGCACCCGGCTTAGGGAGCACCGGTCTCGGCGAAGGTGTTCGGTACGTCAGTCGAGGATGATGGCGGGGTGTTGGTCAACGTAGAGGCAGTACAGCCTGCCCCGGCGGGGTCCATGTCCGTCCGAGTGCACTCGGCGGTGGGCACCGTTGTGGCCCTATGGCAGGGGCCCCTTGAGGCAGTGGGGCAAGAGCACCGGGTCGAGTGGACCGTGGCTGAGGACATCGCCTGGGCGGTGAATGCCTGGCCAAGTGCCTCTGGTGTATCCGAACTGCGGGAAGACGGCGATCGCATCGTTTGCCGTGGGCAGCTGAGCCTCTTCGAGGACGGAGGTGCTGCCCTGGACGTGGGTGGCACGCAGATCCTGTTCGATCTTGCCGACCCGCAACTGCCGGACGGTGCCGATGGATCGTGGGTCGTGCTTCGTGCGGCACAGGACCATGTCACCGTCTGGCCCTGCGGCGTCTGATTGCTGGCGGGCGGTCAGGTCCCGTGCCAGTTCGGGGGATGACCCGTGTCATGCCCTCCCGACCGTCAGCCCTGCTCCCGTTCCGTAGCCATCGCCGCTCGGGTCAGTAGCAGGTCCCGTTCCCTCTCGTTGCGGGTCAGGGCAGCCGCCCGGTGGAACTCTTCCCGAGCCTCGGTGGAGCGACCCAAGCGGGCCAGCAGGTCGCCCCGTACGCTCGGCAGGAGGTGGTACTCCTTCAGCGCGGGCTCGGTGGCCAGGGCGTCCACCAGGGCCAGGCCCGCTTCCGGGCCTTCGGCCATCGAGACGGCGACCGCCCTGTTCAACTCGACCACCGGGGACGGGACGAGCGCCGCGAGTTGCCCATAGAGCGTGGCGACCGTCGCCCAGTCCGTGTCCTCGTAGTGGATCGCCCGGGCGTGGCAGGCCGCGATGGCCGCCTGGAGCATGTACGGCCCCGGGGGCGCGCCCAGCGCACTGGCCCTGGCCAGGGCGGAGAAGCCGCGGTGGATGAGCAACCGGTCCCAGCGGGTGCGCACCTGGTCGGCGAGGAGGACCGGGGCACCGTCCGGGCCGACCCTCGCGCCCATGCGTGACGCCTGGATCTCCAGCAGGGCGGCCAGCCCGTGCACTTCTGACTCCTGGGGCATCAGACCCGCCAGTACGCGGGCCAGCCGCAGGGCGTCCTCGGCGAGGCCGGGGCGTATCCAGTCGTCGCCCGTGGTGGCCGCATAGCCCTCGTTGAAGATCAGGTAGATGACTTCCAGTACGGAACCGAGACGGGCGACACGGTCCGTCCCGTACGGCACCTCGAACGCGACGCCCTCCTTGGCCAGCGCTCGTTTGGCCCGGACGATGCGTTGGGCGACCGTCGCCTCGGAGGTGAGGAATGCCCGGGCGATCTCCTCGGTGGTGAGCCCGCCGAGGAGTCTGAGGGTCAGTGCGATCCGGGCGTCCGTGGACAGGACCGGATGGCAGGCGGTGAAGATCAGCCGCAGGAGGTCGTCGTCGATGTCACCCGGCCCCGACACCTCGGGCGGCGGTACGTCCTCCAGGCTGCGCCCGACCTCGGCCAGTTTGCGGGCGTAGTTCTCTTTGCGGCGGACGAGGTCGATCGCCCGGTGCTTGGCCGTGGCCATGAGCCAGGCGCCCGGGTTGTCCGGGATACCTGACTCGGGCCACTTCTCCAGCGCTGCGACCAGGGCGTCCTGGGCGATCTCCTCGGCGATGCCGACGTCCCGAACGATCCGGGCGACACCGGCGATGATGCGCGCCGACTCGATCCTGAACACCGCTTCCACCGCGCCCGTTACCGTCACCGCCTCATCACAACAGCAGGGGCAGGGACGGGCAAGCGCCGATGGATCAGTTCTCCGCGATCTGCCGGATCTCAGCGGTGACGGTCCACACGTCATCGTGTGTCTGGAGGAAACGCTTGGTCCACTCGATCGCCTCGGCCTTGTCCTTGGCCTGGATGATGGAGTAGCCGCCGACGACCTCCTTGCTCTCCGTGAAGGGGCCGTCGGTGTGGCTGAGCTTGCCACCGGACCAGGTGACCTTGGTGCCGTCGGCGCTGGGGGTGAGCCCTGCGGTGTCCAACATGACTCCCGCCTTGGTGATCTCCTCCAGAAGCGCGCCCATGCGCTCCCCCATCTCCGGACTGTGACCCTCGGCCGGGATGTTGTTCTCGTCGATGCGGATCATCGTCAAAAAGCGCGGCATGGTGGCTCCTCGGTTCTTCCGGGTCGGCGACGGGGTCGTTTCCCCGCCGCTCACCCCTATGTCGAACGGGAGCCGGCAGGATCGACACCGCTCTCAGAATTCTTCTGAATTCTTCTGAGCATCGTGCCGACCGGCCACCGGAGCCATCGGATCGCCGGCTTCCGGTACCGGGTCACGATGGACGGCCGCGATCGGATCGGCCGCCGTGGCAGCTATGGGAGCCGTGGCAGCCGTCAGATCTTCGGTCTGAGCGGATGGGTCGGTCGTCGCGGTGGGTCGGTCATGCGCCGGAAGCAGTGCCATCGCCGCCACACATGCCAGCGCCATCAGTCCGGCGCACACCCAGTAGGCCGCTCGATAGCCCTCGGCGAGTGCCGCCGGCGTACTGCTTCCCGCACTGATGGACGCGGCGACCGTCACCAAGATCGCCAGCCCGAGCGAGCCACCGATCTGGCGTGAGCTGTTGAGCAGCCCCGACGCCATGCCCGCCTCCGACGGCACCACGTCCTTGGTGGCCGCCGTGCCCAGTGGGATGAAGCAGAGCCCGATGCCCACGCTGCCCAGCAGCGACGGCCCAAGGATGGAGTACGCGAAACTCCCATCCGGGATGGCGGTGACGGCGAACAGCACTATCCCCGCCGCACCGAGGAGCCCACCCGTCACCAGCAGCAGCCGGATGCCGACGACAGCGACCGCCTTGGTGCCTATCAGCGAGCCGGCCACCACGCCCACGCAGAAGGGGAGGAACGCCGCGCCCGTCTTCGACGCTTCGTACCCCAGCACCTGCTGCATGTAGAGGGAGCAGAAGTAGAAGGACGCGAACTGGGTGGAGCTGAGCAGCAGTGAGAAGAGGTTCGCTCCGAGGACGGGACGGTTGGCCAGCAGTCCCAGTCGCAGCAGCGGCTCGCGGACCCGTCGTTCGACCAGGGCGAAGGCGATCAGCAGGGCGATCGAGGTGCCCAGGGTCAGTACGGTGGTGGGCGCGCCCCAGCCGTGTTGCTCGGTACGGGTGACGCCCAGCACCAGCAGGGACATGCCCCCGGTGACCAAGAGCGCACCCGCGACGTCGAGCCGGGGCGCGCTGGCGCGGTCGGGCGCGCCGGGCAGGGCGGCCCGTGCGACTCCGAAGAGCGCGAAGACCACGATGGGCACGTTGACCAGCATCACGGCCCGCCAGCCGGCCGCATCCGTGAGGAGTCCGCCCGCCAGTACGCCGACGGCGCCGCCCGCCGCGCCCGCCATGCCCCACATGCCGAGCGCCTTGGAACGCGCGGGCCCCGCCGGGTAGGTGACGGTGATCAGGGTGAAGGCGCCGGGGGCCAGCGCGGCTGCGCCGATGCCCTGGGCGGCACGGGCGGCGATCAGTGCGCCGGGGGACTGGACGAGACCGCCGATCAGGCTCGCCCCGCCGAAGAGCACGAGTCCGGCGACGAGGATGCGGCGGCGACCCACGATGTCGGTCAGCCGACCGCCGAGCATCAGGAGGCCGCCGAAGGTGAGCGCATAGGCGCCGACGACCCATTGCAGGCCGTCGGGGGTGAAGCCGAGGTCGTCGCGCATGTCGGGCAGCGCGACATTGACGACGGACATGTCCAGCGCCACCAGGAACTGCACGATGAGTGCCACGGTCAACACCCAGCGCGTGCTCTGCGCTTGGTCGTTCATGGGTTCCCCTTCCCGGGATGCCCTGGGCAGGACCGCACATTACTATACGCGTAAAGAAAATAGGAGCGGGAGACTACGCAGGTGGCAACGGAGAAGAAACCCGCAGGCAGGGCCGGCAAGAAGGCCGTGGGACGACCACGTCGACTGGACCCAGAAACGATCGTCGCCACCGCGCGCCGGATCATCGAGGAGGAGGGAGTGGCCGCCGTCTCGATGCGACGGGTGGCCAAGGAGGTCGGCAGCACGCCGATGGCGCTCTACCACTACGTCCGCGACAAGGACGAGTTGCTGATGCTCACGCTCTCGGGCGTAGCGGCCACCTTCCCCCGCCCCGCACTGCCGGCCGACCCTCGCCAGCGACTGGTGGACACGAGCGTCCATATGCACGGGGTACTGGCGCAGTTGCCCTGGGTCCTGGAGATCCTGGCGCTGGGCGACCTCACCGACAAGGGCGCGCTCTGGATGGCAGAGGAGATCCTGGAGTCGTCGATCGCGTGCGGCCTCACCCCCGAGCAGGCCGTCCGTACGTACCGCACCATCTGGCACTTCGTCTACGGAAACCTTGTCTTCACCGCGGCCATGGCGCGACGGGAAGCGGAGCCGGAGCGACGGTGGAACTTCCCCGCGATACTCACGGACGAGGACGCCAAGGAGCTACCCCGGCTGACGGAGCTGGCTCCGCAGTGGAACAAGCTCGGGGAGTACGAGGTACGGGAGCAGCTGGAGGCGATCATCGACGGGCTGCTGAGCCGTGCGCAGCGCACGCGAACTGATGGGCCGACGCATCCGCACCGGCTCCACTGACCGACCCCGTGCACCACCGCGGTCGGTCACCACGAACGGCGTCACGCGGGGTCGACGGAGACCGATTCGAACCGCCAGCGGTGCACGGGCCTGGTGATCAGGTCCCCCGCCGGCTCCGGGAGCTCCGGGAGGGGCGCCGCCGCATCAACGGCGTGCCACCAGGTGATCACCAGCACCCGGTCCTGGCCGGCCTTGAAGGACTCGCGCCGCAGCGGCTGCAACGGCAGTTCCTGGGCGCGGGCCCACTCCAGCAGTTCCGCACCGCGGTCGCGCACCGCCCGCGCCTCCCACATCAGAGCGACCACGGTCGTCTTCGGGGCGGTCATGAGTACAGGTTGTCCTTGCTGATCTCATGCACATGGTCGTGGTCATGCGCGTGATCATGCGCGTGGCCGTGGTCCTGTGCGTGGTTCTGGCCCGGGACATGGGTTTCAGTCACCGGCAGCGAGGAGTCAGCCGACAGCTCCAGGTCAGACGGCGGCCGGTTGCGGGCGACCATCTCGGCGCCGAGGGCCGCCACCATCGCGCCGTTGTCCGTGCACAGCCCAGGTCGCGGCACCCTCAGTCGAATGCCGGCCCGCTCGCAGCGCTCCGCGGCCAGCGCCCGCAGTCGGGAGTTCGCGGCCACCCCGCCGCCGATCATCAGATGGTCCACGCCCTCGTCCACACAGGCGCGCACCGCCTTGCGGGTCAGCACATCGACGACGGCCTCCTGGAAGGACGCCGCGACATCGCGTACCGGCACCTCCTCGCCCGCCGCCCGCTTGGCCTCGATCCAACGCGCCACCGCCGTCTTCAGCCCGGAGAAGGAGAAGTCGTACGCGGCGTCGCGGGAGCCGGACAGTCCACGGGGGAAGGCGATGGCCCGGGGGTCTCCCTCCCTCGCCAGCCGGTCGATGACGGGGCCACCGGGGAAACCGAGGTCGAGCACACGGGCGATCTTGTCGAACGCCTCCCCGGCCGCGTCGTCGATGGTCGCGCCCAGTGGCCGGACATCGTTGGTGATGTCCGGTGCGAGCAGCAGCGAGGAGTGCCCGCCCGAGACGAGCAGCGCCATCGTCGGCTCGGGGAGCTTGCCGTGCTCCAACTGGTCGACGCAGATGTGGGACGCCAGGTGGTTCACGCCGTAGAGCGGTTTACCGAGGGCGTACGCGTACGCCTTCGCCGCCGAGACTCCCACCAGCAGTGCGCCCGCGAGCCCGGGGCCGGCGGTCACCGCGATGCCGTCGAGGTCGCGGGGCGAGACGCCGGCGTCGTTCAGCGCACGCTCGATGGTGGGGACCATCGCCTCCAGATGTGCGCGGGAGGCGATCTCGGGCACCACACCGCCGAACCGGGCGTGGGTGTCCACGCTGGAGGCGACGGCGTCGGCGAGCAGTGTGGTGCCGCGGACGATCCCGACGCCGGTCTCGTCGCAGGACGTCTCGATGCCCAGTACGAGCGGTTCGTCAACCATCAGTGACCATTCCCTTGCAGATGGAGCCGCATGACGAGCGCATCGACATTGCCCGGCTTGTAGTAGCCGCGGCGGAATCCCACGGGTTCGAAGCCGAAGCGCTCGTACAGCTTCTGGGCCCTGGTGTTGTCCACCCGTACTTCGAGGAAGACCTCGTCGCACTCGAAGGCGGTGGCGTGGTGGAGCAGATCGGAGAGCAGCCGGGAGCCGAGTCCGGTTCCCTGCTCGGTGGGGGCGACGGCGATCGTCTGGACATCGCCGAGGCCGCCGACCGCAGCGAGACCCGCGTATCCCACGATCTCACTTCCGCCGGTGTCCGTGTCCTTCTCGGCGACGACGTAGCGACGGGTGGCCTGGGGGCCGCGGGCGTGGGCCAACTCGGACCAGAACATCCCGGGCGACCATGCGTCCTCGGGGAAGAGCCGCTGTTCGAGGTCGAGTACGGGGCCAAGGTCCCACCAGCGCATCTCGCGCAGTACGGGATCCGATGCGGCGGTCACTTCGGGGTGACCACCTTGTAGTTCTTGGGCACCTGGGCGTCCGGCCGGCGCAGATACAGCGGCTGCGGAGGGAGGAAGTCCATTTCCTTGGCACCCCCGGCCAGTTTCCGCACGGCCAGGGAGGCGAGGGCACCGGCCGAAACGTGCTCGGGGTCGCGGGCGTCCGGGAAGACATCGGGGTAGAGCCTGGCGCCGGCTCCGACGGCCGGCAGGCCAGCAACCTGCTCGGCGATGTCGGCCGGTCGATCCACCGCCGGTTCGCCGACCCGATTGCCCGAGGCGTCGTAGCGGGCCCAGTACACCTCCTTGCGGCGGGCGTCCGTGGCGACCACGAAGGGTCCGTCGAGGTCGCTGGCGTGGGCGAGGCCGTCGAGCGTGCACAGTCCGTAGACGGGTACGTCCAACGCCGAACCGAAGGTCGCGGCCGTCACCAGGCCGACCCGCAGCCCGGTGTACGGACCGGGGCCCACACCGGTGACCACGGCGGTGACGGCGTCGATTTTCACCCCGGCCTCGGCGAGCACACGATCGATGGCGGGCAGCAGCAGTTCGCCGTGCCGGCGCGCGTCCACACGGCTGGACTCGGCAACGACGGACTCGCCGTCGTGCAGCGCGGCGGTGACGGCGGGAGTGGCGGTATCCACGGCAAGCAAGAGCACGCGAACAGCCTACGGCTCCCGCGCGGCAGGCACGGCGCCCCGCCCACCGCGGTCGGTGGCTGCTACCGTCGCCCCGAGGATGTTCATCCGAAGAACTGACACGACTTGGCGAGAGGTGGAGCACGGTGGCACGGAGCAGCTCGGGACTGGTGGCCGGGCTCACGGCAGCAGCCCTGACCGCCGTCTGCTTCCTCGCCTACCAGGCGTCGGCGAGCGCCCCGGACGACCTCAGCAAGCCGCGCTCCCCCAGCGCGCTGCCCAGTGCCGAGAACCCTCAGCAGCAGCGGAAGGACCCACTGGCCCTGCCAGTGAACTCGGGATCCGGGCTGCGGGTGGTGTATGCCCTCAGCGAGCGTCGGGTCTGGCTGGTGACGGCGGGGAACAAGGTCAGCACGACGTTCGCGGTGATGCCGTCGCCCGTCAATCCGCCGCCCGGCGCGTACGCGGTCACCTCCCGATCGGGGCAGGTCGACGGATCGGACGGGACGGCGATCGAGCACGTGGTCCGGTTCGCGAACGTCAATGACGTACCGATCGGATTCAGTGCGGCGGTGAGCGGGGCGATGACCGCACCCGACCCGTCGAAGAAGACCGGTGGTGTACGCATGAAGAGGGCGGACGGTGACGCCATGTGGCGCTTCGCCACCATCGGCACCAAGATCATCGTCGTCCCGTAGTCAGCCGCCGAGCCGCACACCGAGCCACTCGATCGGTGGGACGGGACCGCCGCGGGGTACGACTACGCGGCGTCGCGGCGCTCGCTCCGGTTGACGATCAAAGGACCGGAGATGTCCGCCTCGCGCGGCGGGGTGGAGATCGCTCTGGCCGCAGCGCACGAAGCCAAGAGCTGCCCCATCGACACCCCAACCGACGCCGACGGCCGGATCGACGTGGGCCGACCAGGCACGACGGGTGAGGACGAGGGCTCGGCGGTGGGCTGCTGCGATGGCTCGGATTCACGCGGATACGCCGGCATGGTGCCTCCTGGATCGCCGGGGGCAGACTGGTTAGGCAAACCTAACCACGTCTCCGTGCCATGTGACCACGCTCGGCACGGCATGCGCAATATTTTGCCGACGTCTTGTCGGAATATCCACCGAACGGCCAATGAGCCCACGAACCCGTCGGCACAGCGATGGTCAGATGACCACGGAGCGTAATCACCTTGGTCAGGTCAGGTCGTGCGCCTTGGTCGGGACAGGCCGCGCGCCTTGGTCAGGTCAGGCCGCGCTGAGATCCACTGCGGACCAGCGTCGCCCGTACCCCGTCAAGGTCACCTGGCGCCGATCGTCCTCCGTGTCGCCGACGACCCGGTGGATCACCACATGGAGCCGATCATCCGAAAGGTCCTCGACCTTTCCGTCACCCCACTCGACGACCACCACCGACTCCGGCAGCGAGACATCGAGATCCAGATCCTCCATCTCGTCCAACCCCCCGCCCAGCCGATAGGCGTCCACATGCACCAGGGCAGGGCCACCGGTCAGTGACGGATGGACCCGAGCGATGACAAAGGTCGGCGAGGTGACCGCTCCCCGCACCCCCAGGCCCTCCCCCAGCCCCCTGGTGAGGGTCGTCTTGCCCGCGCCCAGCTCGCCGGTGAGCATCACCAGATCACCCGGACGCAGCACTTTCGCCAGCCGCCGCCCGAGATCCTGCATCTGCTCCGGGGAATCGACGGCCATCCGTGCGACGGCGGTCACGGCCGCCGTGCTCTGCGGTGCTTCCATGCCGCCCAACGTTAGCCGTTGCCGGCCCCGCTGGCGTCGGCCGTCTCGGGCACCGCGCCCACTCGCGCCAAGAGGTCCGCCAACCGGTCGGTGACGGCCTCCGGGTGCTCCAGCATCACCAGATGGCCCCCGTCCGGGACGATCACCAACTCCGCGCCCGGCAGCAGATCGGCGATCGCCTCGCTGTGGCCGCTCGGGGTAACCAGATCCCGGTCACCGGCCAGCACCAGGACCGGCACATCGGCGAAGGCCGGGAGGGCGCCCGCCTTGTCGTGCTCGTCGAAGGCCGGATAGAACTCGGCGACCACGTCGATCGGCGTGGATTCGATCATCCGTTCGGCGAACCGGGCCACTGCCGGGTCGACGTCGCGGGACGAGAACGAATACTTCTTGATCAGACCGGCGAAGAGGTCCGCGGTCGCCCCGCGGGCGCGCTCCACCAGCTCCGCCTGTGAACCGAGGGCCCGAAGCACTCCCGGCAGCACCCGTCGCACCGCGTTGACGCCGGCGACCGGAAGGCCGTAGTTGACCTCGCCCAGCCGACCGCTCGACGTGCCGATGAAGGCCGCACCGACGACCCGGTCCCGAATCAGCTCCGGGAACTGGTCGGCCAACGCCATCACCGTCATCCCGCCCATCGAATGCCCCACCAGCACCAACGGGCCCTCGGGCGCCGCCGCATCGATGACCGCCTTGAGATCACGGCCGAGCTGATCGATGGAGACCGGCGTGCGATCGGGGCCCGCCTGCGCCGTGCCCCGGGCCGAACGGCCGTGGCTGCGCTGATCCCAATGGACCGTACGGACCAGACCGCGCAGAGCCGCCCGCTGGAAGTGCCAGGAGTCCTGGTTGAGGCAGTAGCCATGGCTGAAGACGACCGTCACGGGGGCGGGCGACCTACGGCCGAAGATCCGGCGCCGGCGCTGACCGGCGGCGTCCGGGTCGAGGTCGTCCGTCTCGTAGTACAGCTGAGTGCCGTCGTCGGCGACCGCCCGGCCCGGAGTGCCACGCAGGGCGCCGTACGGGCCCGAGGCGTCCAAGGCCAGCCGGGCCTTCTTGCGCATCCCGCGCCCCACGGTGAGCCGCTCGATCGCCACACCCGCCGCAGCGCCCGCGGCGATCACCCCTATCGCCGCACCGGCGATCCCCGCCCGGCGCCAGTGGCCCGACGCGGCAGCGCCCGCCGCAGCCACGACCGCATCGCCCGTGCTGGTCTCGCTCACCGTGCCGTACCCCTCTTCGACCTACGGAACGTCGGTACCGACGTCTTGGTGCAGATACACGCGCGGAACCCTCGCCCCGATCCGGGTGACGATCTCGTACGCGATGGTGTCCGCTGCCTGCGCCCAGTCCTCGGCCGACGGCTCCCCGCGATCACCCGGACCGAACAGCACCGCATCGGCCCCCTCCTGGATCTTGTGCCCACGCCCCTCGTCGCCCACGCCCCCGGCCGGGCCGAGATCCACCACGAACTGGTCCATCGCGATCCGCCCCGCCGCCCGATGCCACTCACCACCGACCAACACCGGGCCACGGCCCGATGCATGGCGCGGAATGCCGTCCCCGTAGCCGAGGGGGATCAGCCCCAGTTCCGTTTCACGCGCAGTGACGTAGTGGTGGCCGTAGCTCACCCCATGGCCCGCGGGGACCTGCTTGACCAGCGCGACCGAAGCGGCCAGGGTCATCACCGGCCGCAGCCCCAGAGCCTCGTGCGTCCCCAACTCGGGCGCCGGAGACACCCCGTACATCGCGATCCCCGTCCGTACGAGATCAAAGTGCGACTCGGGGAGCGTGAGGGTCGCCGGGGAATTCGCGATATGCCTGACCTCGGGCTCGACACCCGCCTTCTCGGCGTACGCCACGAGTTCCCGGAACACGTCCAACTGGGCCGCGATCGAGGGGTGCCCAGGCTCGTCGGCGCACGCGAAGTGCGACCACAGACCAGTGACCTTGGCCGTGCCCTCGCTCTCGGCGAGCAGCGCCGCGGCGACGAGTTCCGGCCAGTCCGCAGGCTGGCAGCCATTGCGGCCGAGGCCCGTATCGGCCTTCAACTGGATACGGGCGGGGCGGCCGACCTCGCGGGCCGCAGCGGTGACTTCCGCCAGCGCCCACAGCCCGCTGATCGACATGTCGAGATCCGCCTCGATGCCCTCGCGCCACGGATCACCCGGAGTCCACAGCCAACACATGATCCGCCCCGGCAGACCGGCGGCCCGCAGGGCGAGGGCTTCATGGGGGGTGGCCGTCCCCGTCCAACTGGCACCGGCCTCCCGCGCGGCAAGAGCACACGGGAGAGCGCCATGCCCGTACCCGTCCGATTTCACGACGGCCATCAAGGCAGCCCGGGGCGCACGCGCCCGCAGCGAACGCACATTGGCCCGCAGAGCCGCGAGATCGATCTCGGCCCGGGCACGGGGGCGGGGGGTGGCAGGGGAAGGCGGTGGTGTCTGGGTCATCGGCTCCAGTCTCTCAGAGGGGGTGGGGGCTGCGGGGCTTGGCTGTTTCCGGGTGGGGCCCGTGCCTGGGTTTCCACCCTGGGGGGTGGGGGTCCGTCCTCAAGCGCCGGACGGGCTGAGGTGGGGCGCCGGACGGGCTGGGTGGGGCGGGTGGAGCTTGTGTTGTGGGGGCTGGTCTGGGGTGCGGGTCTTGGGGGGTCCGGCTGGGGTTTGGGTTGGTTCGGGTGGTGGGGGTGCTTTCGGGCGTGACTCCTCAGCGCCGGCGGCCAGCGGCTGGCCCGTTGGTGGCGGCTCTGAAGCCGCCGACGCTTCCGGGGACACCCCCTGCGCGCCCCCAGAACATCAACCAGGCATACCTGCGCCCAGCCCATCCATAGATCGAGCTCAGGGGCGCAGAGCGCTCAGTGGCGCAACCAGGCATGCCTGCCCCACGCTCGTCCAAAAGTCAGGAAGTCGGACTCAGGGCGGGTGCCCAGTGGCGCAACTGCCGCTGCCTGCCCCTGGCTCCATCCGCAAGTTCAGCCATGGGTGGGGAGTGTTCCCCTGTGCCGTGGAGCAGGCTTCGGCCTCGGGTGAGGAGCGTTTACGGACCCATAGGCGGGGTCCAGGGTGAGGCGGGCCCCAAGCCCGGTAGGCGAGGCTGCGGGCCCGTCCTACAAGTGAAGGCCCTCGCCCATTTGGTTCATGGAGACCGGTACATCGAAGATCGGAGATCGGAAGTGCGAGGGGTGGATGCACATCACCACACCGCTCCAAGTTCACCCCCGATGGGGGACACCGCACCGACTCGCAGTCAACTCATGGGGCAAGGCAGGGCACAGAAGACCAGCCCAAGTGGACGTTCCGGAATGGTGGGTCCCAGTGATTGGCGCCATGGCCCCGTCCACCCTCCGACCAGGTATGCACCTGACTCGAACTCATGGACTCATGGACTCATGGACTCATGGACCAGGGTCGCCAGGCGGCGACCAATGCGCTGCGGACACTCCCTCTCCTTTTCCCATTCCCCATCCCCACGGGACTCGGTCTCATGGTCAACTGACGCACCGCCCTGAGCTCACCCCGTGCACAGGGCCAGGGGCAGGCAGACCTGGTTGCAGTGTTGGCTAGCACGCACCCTGAGCTCACCCCATGGATGGGCCGGGGCAGGTATGCCTGGTTGCGGTATTGGGTAGCGCGCACCCTGAGCTCACCCCATGGACAGGGCCAGGGCCGGGCAGACCTGGTTGCAGTGTTGGCTAGCACGCACCCTGAGCTCACCCCATGGATGGGCTGGGCGCAGGTATGCCTGGTTGCGGTATTGGGGGCGCGCAGGGGGTGTCCCCGGAAGCGTCGGCGGCTTCAGCGCCGCCATGGACGGGCCAGCCGCTGGCCGCCGGCGCTGAGGAGTCACGCCCGAAAGCACCCCCACCACCCGCACCCCACCCAAACCCCAGCCGGACCACCCAAGACCCGCACCCCCCAAAGCCAAGCCCACAACACGAGCTCCACCCGCCCCACCTCAGCCCGTCCGGCGCTTGAGGACGGAACCCTGCACCGTCCAGGGCTGAGCTCACAGAACGGGCTCCGCCCGGAAACAGTCAAGACCCGCAGCCCAGGCCAACCTCAGCCCGTCCGGCCCTTGAGGACGGAACCCCGCCACCCCCCAGGGTGGAAACCCAGGCACGGGCCCCACCCGGACCAAGCCAGGACCCGCAGCCCCGGCCCCCAATCTCACCCCAAAAAGCCCACCCCCTCCCCCACCTCCCAAGCCGTGATCGGCGTGCCGTGGCTCGCTGCCCGGCGGGCTGACAGGCCGTGGAGGTAGGCCGCGAGCGAGCCCGCGTCCCGGGCGTCGAGTCCGGTCGCCAGCAGCGAACCCGCCAGCCCCGACAGCACATCCCCGCTGCCCGCGGTCGCCAGCCACGGCGTCCCCATGGGGTTGACCCGTACGGCGGTCCTCGGTTCGGGGGAGGCGATCAGGGTGGTGGAGCCCTTGAGGAGCACTGTTGCCCCGTAGCGTTCGGCCAGTTCCCGTACCGAGGCGAGCCGCGCCGACTCCACCTGGTCCCGGGTGACGCCGAGCAGTGCTGCGGCTTCCCCGGCGTGCGGCGTGAGCAGGGTGGGCGCGGCCCTGCGGCGTACGACGTCGGCGTCCAGCAGTCGCAGTCCGTCGGCGTCGATGAGTACGGGCACATCGCTGGCGAGGATTTCCGCCACCGCCCCGATGTCCTCGCCGAGGCCGGGGCCGACGACCCAGGACTGCACCCGGCCAGCCTTCGCGGGTGGTCCGGCGTGGACCAGGGTTTCGGGGAAGCGCGCGATCACCGCGTCAGCGGCCGGCCCCACGTATCGCACTGCTCCCGCCCCGCCGCGCAGCGCCCCGGCGACGGCGAGGACCGCGGCGCCCGGGTAGCGGGCGGACCCGGCGACGATGCCGACGACTCCGCGGCGGTACTTGTCGCTCTCCGCGGACGGGCGGGGCAGGAGTTGTGCCACGTCCTCGTGTTGGAGCGCCTCAACGTCGGGCACGGACGGCAGTTCGGCGTCGAGCCCGATGTCGATGAGTCGTACGGTCCCCGCGTATTCACGTGCCGGGTCGATGAGCAGTGCCGGTTTATGGGTGCCGAAGGTGATAGTGGCGTCGGCGCGGAGGGCTTCGCCGGTGACTTCCCCGCTGTCGGCTTCGACGCCGCTGGGCAGGTCGACGGCGACGATCACGGCGTTGGATCCGCGGGCCGCGCGGGCGATGGGAATGGTCTCGGGCCGTAGCCCGCCCCGGCCGCCGATGCCGGTGATGCCGTCGAGGACCAGGTCGGCCGTGGCCAGTACCTCGAAGGGGTCGTCGGCGATCCGCCCGCCGGCGGCCGTGAAGGCGGCGAGTGCACCGGGGTAGGTGCGCTCGGGTGCCAGGAGCACGGCGCGGACACCCGCTCCGCGACGGGCGAGGCGTACGCCCGCATAGAGCGCATCGCCCCCATTGGCTCCGCTGCCGATGAGGAGGACGACCCGTGCTCCGTACACCCGGCCGAGGAGATCGGCGCAGGCGGCGGCGAGTCCGGCGGCGGCCCGGTGCATCAATGCGTCGGGCGGAAGCCGGGCCATCAGTGCGGCTTCTGCGGTTCTGACGGTCTCCACGCGGTGAGCGGTACGCATGCGTTCGAGTCTGCCCCAGGGCGCGCCTCCCCGCCCCTCACGATGCCCGTGCCGCCCAATTGCGCCAGCCGTTGGCCGAGTTGTCGATGGAGGTCAGGGAGGCGGTGGAGACCCGGGAGGACGGTGCAGGCTTGACGCGACTCCCGGTTCAACTTAGGTTTGCCTTACCTAACAGGACTTGCCTCGACGTCCGTTCTGCGAAAGGTGTATCCCCCATGCGTTCGCTCGCTCGCACCGCCGGCCGTGTCGCCACGGCCGCCCTGGGAGCTGCCGCCCTCACGGTGGCACTGGCAGCCCCCGCTTCTGCAGCGACCGCCAATCGCACCATCACCGACGGCGGTTCGACCTACAACCTGTCCGTGACCGCGCCGTCCACGGCCGCCGCGTCCGGCACGAACGTCACGGTGAGCGGCAGCGGCTACAACCCGAGCCAGGGCGTCTACGTCGGACTGTGCGTGATCCCCGCAGGCGTCAACGTCAGCAACCCGGCCACCTGGACCAGCAAGCCGACCCCCTGTCTCGGCGGCCAGGACCAGGCGGGCACCACCGGTGCCTCGCACTGGGTCAACAGCGACTGGTGGTGGATGTCGCCGAACAGTGCCTCCCCGTACACGGTCTCCAGCGGTCGGGGCAGCTTCTCGGTCTCGATCCACGTCAAGGCACAGATCTCCTCGACCATCACGTGCGGCCAGTCCGGAGTGACGTGCGCGATCGTCACCCGTGCCGACCACTTCGACAGCAACGACCGCAAGTACGACGTCTACGTCCCGGTGACCTTCTCCTGATCATGAGACCACGTACCAACAGAACCCGAACCAGCGGATTGACGGCCGCCGCACTGATCGCGGCGGCCTCAATCAGCGCCGCCACGAGCAGCAGTGCAGCGACGGCCGACCCCGGCGGGGCCACCGGCCCCACCGGGCAGAAGCTGACCGTCTCCGCGATCAAGGACATCGACCCCGCCGGCCAGAAGGTGACCGTCACCGGATCGGGCTATGCGCTGGACAAGGGCATCTACCTGGCCCTGTGCGCAGTCCCCAAGCCCGGTGAGGCGCCGAGCCCCTGCCTCGGCGGAACCGACATGTCGGGCAGTTCGGGATCTTCGTACTGGATCTCCAACAACCCACCGGACTACGCCCGTGATCTGGTGAAGCCGTTCACCGTCCAGAGCGACGGCAAGGGCTCCTTCACCTTGGAGATGACGCTCAAGGCCAAGGACAGCAGCGCCGACTGCACCCAGCGGGCGTGCGCCGTCGTCACCCGTGCCGACCACACCCACTCCGCGGACCGCGACCAGGACGTCATCGTCCCCATCACCTTCGGCAGCGGCGGTGCCCCCACCCCCGAGGTCCCGGCCGGAACGGTGCGCCACCAGGCCGTACGCACCATCACCCCCGCCCTCGGCGGCGCCAACGACGCCGAGGTCGACCCGGCCAAGGGGCATCTCCACATCAGCTCCGACAGCGGTTCCCAGAGCCGGCTGACGACGTACGACACCACGACAGGCGAGGTCGTCGGCGCCTTTGTCGAACTGCCGGGACCCGCCACGGTCATGGCCTTCGATAAGGAGCGCACCACGCTCTACCTGGGGTTGACCGACCGGGTCGCCTCCTACAACACCGCCTCCAAGGTCTTCACCGACAACCTCGTCACGGTCACCGGCAACATCAAACACCTCGCCGTGGACCCCGGCGCGAAACGGCTGTACGTCACCAATCAGCAGACCCGTTCGGTGACGGTGTACGACACCGGGACCTGGCGTGCGGTCGGTGACCCCGTGGCCCTCCCGTTCCTACCGGCGGGTCTCGCCGTCGACACCGAGCGACACATCGGCTACGTCACCTATGTGGGCGGCGCGATGGAGAACGGTGCCCTGGTCTACCGCAATGTGCTCAACGCCATCGACGGCGCCACCGGCAAGCTCGCCAGCAGCCTCAGCCTGGGCACCACCGCGCTCGGCAGCATGGGCGTGGCGGTGGACCCCACGACGGCCACCGGCTACGTCGCCAACCTGGCCGCTGGCACGGTCTTCACCGTCGACCTCCGAAAGAACGAGGTCACGGGCACCCTGACCGTGGGCGCCAACCCCAGGTCGCTCGCGTACGACCCGGGCACCAAGACCCTGTACGCCGCCCAGACCACAGCGGGCACGGTGGCTGTGGTCGACCCGGTGCGCAACAAGGTCACCGAGACCCTGACCATGGGTGACGGCCCGGACGAACTGACCCTGGACCACGGGCGGCACACGCTGTTCACCGTCGCGTCGGGCACGGTGGCCCAGTCCCAGCGGCAGGTCTCACCGACCGTGACCACCCTTCCGAAGGCCGTCTCGGTCCAGGTGGGCCAGCAGGCCGTGTTCCGCGCCGCAGCGGAAGGCTCCCCTGCTCCCACAGCGAGTTGGGAGGTCAGTACGGACGGGGGCAAGATCTGGCAGCCGGTAGCGGGCGTCACCGGCACGGAGTTCGCGTTCAAGGCGGCCACCGAGCACGACGGCAACCGCTATCGGGCGGTGTTCTCCAACTCGGTCGGCAGCACCCGCTCCGACGCCGCGGAACTCACCGTGACGGCGGTCCCGGAACCCTCGCCCACACCGACCGACGAACCGACGGACGGGCCCACGGAGGAACCGACCGACGAACCGAGTGACCAGCCCACCGACCCCACCGACACCGCCGGCACCTCGGGCGGGACGGACCCGGACCCCGATCCCACCGCACACTCCGGTGGGACCACCGACGGGGGCGGGAACAGCATCGGCGGGAGCGCGGGGGGCGCTTCCGTCGGCGGAGGCGGCAGTCTGGCCGCCACCGGTTCGGCGCTGTTCCCCCTCTCCATCGCCGCAGCCGCACTCACCGCCCTGGGCGCGGCAGCGGTGGCCCTACGCCGCAGGACACAGGCGTAGGCCAGCCGGCGCGGCCCCCTCCCGTTCATCGGCCGGGAGGGGGCCGCGTCTTGTGCATCACGGCCCGGCACAACGCGGGCCCGATACGACGGACGCCCGTGGCGAGCCGGGTGACCTGCGCCTACCCCTCGGCCACCACCATGGCAGAGGCGACCCCTGCGTCATGGCTCAACGAAATGTGCCACGACCGCACCCCGAGCGCCTCCGCGCACGCCGCGACCGTCCCGTACACCCTCAGACGAGGTCGCCCGCTCTCCTCGACGTACACCTCGGCGTCCGTCCAGTGCAGTCCGCTCGGTGCGCCCAGCGCCTTCGCCACGGCCTCCTTGGCGGCGAACCGGGCGGCCAGGGAGGCGTATCCGCGCTGTTCGCCGCTGGGCAGCAACAACTCACTCGTCAGGAAGAGCCGCTGGGCCATCGCCGGCGTACGTCGCAAGGACGCCGCGAACCGGTCGATCTCGGCGACGTCGATCCCCACCCCGATAATCACTCACTCACTCCACTGTCACTGATTTCGCCAAGTTCCGCGGCTGGTCCACCTCGTTGCCGCGGGCCGTCGCCAACTCGCAGGCGAAGACCTGCAAGGGAACGGTAGTCACCATCGGCTGGAGCAACGCGGGAGTGACCGGGATGCGGATCAGATGGTCCGCGTACGGCTCCACCGTGCCATCGCCCTCCTCAGCGATCACGATGGTCCGGGCACCCCGCGCCCTGATCTCCTGGATGTTCGACACGATCTTGTCGTGCAGGATCGGCTGGCCGCGCAGGGAGGGCACCACGACCACCACCGGCAGGTCTTCCTCGATCAGTGCGATGGGGCCGTGCTTGAGCTCTCCGGCGGCGAACCCCTCGGCGTGCATGTACGCCAGTTCCTTCAGCTTGAGCGCTCCCTCCAGCGCCACCGGGTAGCCCATGTGCCGGCCGAGGAAGAGGACGGTGTCCTTCTGCGCCAGCGAGCGCGCCAGTTCCCGTACGGGGCCCATGGTCTGAAGCACCCGTCCGACGGCGTCGGGGACGTCCGCCAGTTCCCGGATCACGGTCCGCACCTCGTCGGCGGTCTGGGTGCCGCGTGCCTGCCCGAGATACAGGGCGACCAGGTAGCACGCCACCAGTTGGGTGAGGAACGCCTTCGTGGAGGCGACGGCGACCTCGGGCCCCGCGTGGGTGTAGAGGACCGCGTCGGACTCCCGCGGGATCGTCGAGCCGTTCGTGTTGCAGATGGCGAGCACCCGGGCGCCCTGTTCCCTGGCGTGCCGCAGGGCCATCAGGGTGTCCATGGTCTCGCCGGACTGGGAGATCGCGATCACCAGGGTCCGCTCGTCGAGGATGGGATCGCGGTAGCGGAACTCGCTCGCCAGCTCCACCTCGCACGGGATGCGGGTCCAGTGTTCGATGGCGTACTTCGCGATCAGCCCCGCGTGGAAGGCGGTTCCACAGGCCACCAGCACGACCTTGGTGACCTCGCGGAGCACCGACGCCGGGATACGGATCTCGTCGAGCCGCAGTGCCCCGGTCGTGTCGATGCGTCCGAGGAGGGTGTCGGCCACGGCCTTCGGCTGCTCGGCGATCTCCTTGAGCATGAAGTAGTCGTAGCCGCCCTTCTCGGCCGCCGAGGCGTCCCAGTCCACGTGATAGGAGCGGACCTCGGCCGCCGCACCGGCGAAGTCGGTGACGGTCACCCCGCCGAGGCGCAGCTCCACCACCTGGTCCTGGCCGAGTTCGATCGCGGACCGGGTGTGGTCGATGAAGGCGGTCACGTCCGACGCCAAGAAGAACTCGCCCTCTCCGACGCCGACCACCAGCGGCGAGTTGCGGCGGGCTCCGACGACCACGTCGGGCGCGTCGCTGTGCACCGCCACCAGGGTGAACGCCCCTTCGAGCCGTCGGCAGACCTGGCGCATGGCATCGGCGAGATCCCCGCAGGACGAGAAGGACTCGGCAAGCAGATGCCCGACCACCTCGGTGTCCGTCTCGGAGACCAGCTCGTGCCCCCGGGTGGCCAGTTCGGCGCGGAGGACGGCGAAGTTCTCGATGATCCCGTTGTGGACGACGGCGACGCGTCCGGCGTTGTCCAGATGGGGGTGGGCGTTGAGGTCGGTCGGGGCGCCGTGGGTGGCCCATCGGGTGTGGCCGATCGCGCTGAAGCCGTCGGGCAGGGGTCTGTCCTTGAGTTCCTTCTCCAGGTTGACGAGCTTGCCCGCCTTCTTCGCGGTCGCAAGGCCCCCGTCGGCGAGCACGGCCACGCCCGCCGAGTCGTAGCCGCGGTACTCCAGCCGCTTCAGCCCTGCGATGACGACGTCGAGAGCCGACTGTCCACCGACATAACCCACGATTCCGCACATGTCCGCAGCCTAAGGCCAACCCCCTCGGCCCACCCGGGCGTGGCGCGACGGGCGGTCAGCAGGCCGCCCGCAGGCACCCGTCCAGCCGCTGGGCACCCACCCGTACGGCGGAAGCGCCCGACAGCCGGGGCAACGGTGATACGTGCACCATGCACTCCATGCACGGTGGTGGCGGGCAAGCCCGCTTCAGCGTGATGTTCTCCACCATCCACAACGGACTCCGAGCGCCCACAATGGCGAGGTGATCACTTCGCCGTCGCACAGTGCGCCTCGCAGGGCAGAGCATCCGTCGACCCCGTACGTCGACCTCAGCCGCGCGGAGTGGAGCGCTCTGCGGGACAGGACCCCACTGCCCCTCACCGCCGAGGAGCTCGAACAGTTGCGCGGACTCGGCGATGTGATCGACCTGGACGAGGTGCGCGACGTCTACCTTCCGCTGTCGCGGCTGCTCAACCTCTACGTGCGCGCGACAGGCGAGCTGCGGGGCGCCTTGAACACCTTCCTGGGCGACGCGGGTCACGGACAGGGCGAGCAGCCCGGCACCCCGTTCGTCATAGGGGTCGCCGGGTCGGTGGCGGTGGGCAAGTCGACCGTGGCCCGGCTCCTCCAGGCGCTCCTCGCCCGCTGGCCGGAGCACCCCCGGGTGGAACTGGTGACGACGGACGGCTTCCTGCTGCCCATGAAGGAGCTCCAGGCCCGCGGGCTGATGTCGCGGAAAGGTTTCCCCGAGTCGTACGACCGCCGGGCCCTGACCCGTTTCGTCGCCGACATCAAAGCGGGCAAGGACGAGGTCACCGCCCCCGTCTACTCCCATCTGATCTACGACATCGTTCCCGGCGAACAGCTCACCGTGCGCCGCCCCGACATCCTGATCGTCGAGGGGCTCAACGTCCTCCAGCCCGCCCTGCCGGGCAAGGACGGCCGCACCCGCGTGGGCCTCGCCGACTACTTCGACTTCTCCGTCTACGTGGACGCCCGCCCCGAGGACATCGAGCACTGGTACCTCAGCCGGTTCCGCAAGCTGCGCGAGACCGCCTTCCAGAACCCGTTCTCGTACTTCCGCAAGTACACCCAGGTCTCCGAGGACGAGGCCCTGGACTACGCGCGCACGATGTGGCGCACCATCAACAAGCCCAATCTGCTGGAGAATGTGGCACCCACCCGCGGCCGGGCCACGCTGGTCCTGCGCAAGGGCCCCGACCACAAGGTCCAGCGGCTGTCACTGCGCAAGCTCTGACCCCGCACCCATCCCGAGGAGTCCCACGGCGTGCTGCACCTGCGTCTGCTCACCCCCGCCGACCGCACGTCCGAGGTCCTCGGTCTCATCGACAAGACGGTCGGCACCGCCCATCTGGTGGTGGTGCCGGGTGCCGCCCGTGACCCCCAGGGCGATCTGGTGCTCTGCGATGTGGCGCGGGAGGCGGGCGACGAGCTGATCACGGGCCTGCGGGACCTCGGGATCGACGCCTGTGGCTCCATCTCCGTCGACGACATCGACCTCTCCTTGTCCACCCGGGCCGACCACGCCGAGGAAGAAGCTCCGGGCGAGGGCGCGGATGCGGTGATCTGGGAGCAGCTCGTCGGCGCGACCCACGAGGAATCGACGCTCTCCGTCACCTATCTCGCGTTCCTCTCCCTCGCCACGATGATCGCGGCCTGCGGAGTGGTCCTGGACAACGCGATCCTGATCGTGGGGGCGATGGCGGTTGGTCCTGAGTTCGGCCCGCTGGCCGGATTCTGTACCTCGCTGGTGCAGCGCGCTCCCCGGCTGGCGTGGCGCTCGTTCTCGGCGCTGATCGTGGGGTTCGCCGTGGCCATAGTGATCACGGTGGGCTTCAGCCATCTCATGACGTGGCTGGGGCAGTTCGACGCGGCGAAGTTGGAGGCGGACCGGCCCAACACCGCCTTCATCTACCAGCCCGATGTGTTCTCGTTCGTGGTCGCGCTCCTGGCCGGGGTGGCGGGAACCCTCTCGCTGACGTCGGCGAAGTCCGGAGCGCTGGTGGGGGTGGCGATCTCGGTCACCACCGTGCCGGCCGCGGCCAATGCGGCGGTCGCCTTCAGCTTCCAGGAGTACCGCCAGGCGTGGGGCTCCACGGAACAGCTCCTGCTGAACCTGGGCGGGATCGTGCTGGCCGGGACGGTGACGCTCCTGGTCCAGAAGGCGCTGTGGGCCCGCCGTACCGCTGGTCCCCGCATGCGGGGGATCTGACGGCCCCACCAGGGGCCCAAGGGGTACGAGGCGCCACAGAAGGGTCATCGGTCGGCCGCGGGAGCCGTACGGGCCCTTCCACGGGTTCCGGCCGGCCCACACGTTCTCGCCGGGAACAGCACTTCTGCCGACGACGGCGGGTGCGACCGCTGCACGATGCCTTTGGCCCGTCCGGCGCCCGGGCGACGAGCAGCGGTCCCACACCCGTTTGATGTCTATCCGAGCGTGGACTTCACCGCGTCCGCCAGCCGCCCGGCGACCGATCGGGCCTGCTCGATGTCCGCGGCCTCCACCATGACCCGCACCAGCGGTTCCGTGCCCGATGGGCGCAGCAGCACCCGTCCGGTGGCGCCCAGTTCGCGTTCGGCGTCCGTGACCGCGTTCGCCAGTTCCGCGCAGGTGTGCACACGGGACTTGTCCACGTCGGGAACGTTGATCAGGACCTGGGGCAGCCGGTTCATCACCGCCGCGAGGTCAGCCAGGGAACGGCCGGTCGCCGCGACCCGGGCGGCGAGCATCAGACCGGTCAGCGTGCCGTCGCCGGTGGTCGCGTGGTCGAGGACGATCACATGTCCGGACTGTTCGCCGCCCAGCGCGTAGCCGTGCTCCTTCATCGACTCCAGGACGTACCGGTCGCCGACACCGGTCTGCACGATCTCCAGACCCTCGCGCTCCATCGCCAGTTTGAAGCCGAGGTTGGACATCACGGTGGCGACGACGGTGTTCCCGCGCAGTGTTCCCGCCTCGCGCATGGCGATGGCCAGCACGGCGAGGATCTGGTCCCCGTCGACCTCTTCGCCGGAGCCGTCCACGGCCAGGCAGCGGTCGGCGTCGCCGTCGTGTGCGATGCCGAAGTCGGCCCCGTGCTCGACGACCGCGGCCTTCAGCTGGTCCAGATGGGTCGATCCACAGCCGTCGTTGATATTGAGTCCGTCGGGGGCGGCACCAATGGTGATGACCTCGGCCCCGGCCCGGGCGAACGCCTCGGGCGACACCTTCGCCGCTGCCCCGTGCGCCTCGTCGAGGACGACCTTCAGCCCGTCGATCCGGTTGGGCAGTACGGACATGAGGTGGGCGACGTAGGTGTCGAAGCCCTCGTCGTAGTCGCGCACCCGTCCCACGCCGGCGCCGGTCGGGCGCTCCCAGGGCGCGCCGGTGCGGTGCTGCTCGTACACCGTCTCGATGCGGTTCTCCAGATCGTCGGCGAGCTTGTGGCCGCCGCGGGCGAAGAACTTGATGCCGTTGTCCGGCATGGCGTTGTGGCTGGCGGAGAGCATCACGCCGAGGTCGGCACCGAGTGCACCGGTGAGATGGGCGACCGCGGGCGTCGGCAGCACGCCCACCTTCAGTACGTCCACTCCCGCGCTCGCGAGCCCCGCCACCACGGCGGCCTCCAGGAACTCTCCCGACGCACGCGGATCACGTCCGACCACGGCGGTCGGCCGATGCCCCTCAAAGGTCCCAGCCTCGGCGAGCACATGCGCCGCGGCGACCGAGAGACCGAGCGCGAGCTCCGCCGTCAGGTCCGCATTGGCGACACCGCGCACACCGTCCGTGCCGAAGAGTCGTCCCACAGCTGTCCTCCGAAATACTCCGTGAAGCTTCGTGATGCTCCGAGAATGCAAGCTTATGAACGCTTCAAGCCCGTTCTACGACCAGTGGTCCCAGTGGTCATGGAAAAACGTACGCCCCCGCGGCACTGGGTGCCGCCGGGGCGTACGTAAAAGAACAGACCGAGCAGGCGATTAGCGCTTGCTGTACTGCGGAGCCTTGCGGGCCTTCTTCAGACCGGCCTTCTTGCGCTCGACCGCACGGTCGTCGCGGCTCAGGAAGCCTGCCTTCTTCAGCGGGGCGCGGTTGTTGTCCACGTCCGCCTCGTTCAGCGCGCGGGCCACACCGAGGCGCAGGGCGCCGGCCTGGCCGGAAACGCCACCACCCGAGATACGGGCGACCACGTCGTAACGGTCGTCGAGCTCAAGCACCTTGAAGGGCTCGTTGACTTCCTGCTGGTGCACCTTGTTGGGGAAGTAGTCCTCAAGGGTGCGACCGTTGATCTTCCACTTGCCGGTGCCCGGAACGATCCGGACGCGGGCGATGGCGTTCTTGCGACGGCCCAGACCGGCGGCCGGCTGGGGGTCGCCGAAGCGGGATGCGAGGGACTCGGAGGTGAACTCGCCCTCGACGGGCACCTCCGACTCGAAGGTGGTGACCTCTGCGTAGGTCTCTTCGCCCTCGACGGGGGTTTCAGCGGTGGTCTCGGCCACGATATTCCTCAGATTCTTTTCGTCTTAGGGGGTGGCCGGAACTACTGCGCGACCTGGGTGATCTCAAACGGAACAGGCTGCTGCGCAGCGTGCGGGTGGTTCTCGCCCGCGTAGACCTTCAGCTTCGAGAGCATCTGGCGCCCCAGGGTGTTCTTGGGGATCATGCCCTTGATGGCCTTCTCAACGGCCTTCTCCGGGCTCTTCGCCATCAGCTCGTCGTAGCGGACGGAACGCAGACCGCCCGGGTAGCCAGAGTGGCGGTACGCCATCTTCTGGGTCTTCTTGTTGCCGGTCAGGTGAACCTTGTCGGCGTTGATGATGATGACGAAGTCGCCCATGTCCATGTGGGGGGCGTAGATCGGCTTGTGCTTGCCCCGGAGGAGGTTCGCTGCCGTTGTCGCCAGACGGCCCAGGACGATGTCCTGCGCGTCGATGATGTGCCACTGGCGCGTGACATCGCCGGGCTTGGGGCTGTACGTACGCACGGTCGTAGCCTTCGCTTCTTCAGTGAGTGGGTCTCCCTGGGCCCGAAAGCCCGGAGAGTGGGTCCTGACAAGGCCGCCCGGTCGATCACAACAGCTCTGGTGACACCTCGGGGACGCAACCCGGATGCCTACCGCTGGTCATTGACCGGTGGACCGGCGTAAGGGCCCCTCACGTGAGATAGAGCAAGCCAATACGCATAACGAAGCAGAAGCTTACCCGGGGCTCGCCGGAAGGGTCAAAACGCGGTCGTCCCACCTCGCCGAGGTCCGGTGCCGCAACGCTTCACAAAGGGTGGGACACACGGCGAAATCACCGCAGGTCACCGCCATCGCAAAACGCTTGAGCCCCAGGAGCCCTCAGAGTACGCCAAGGCCGTGTCCGCGTACCCCTGCCCCCTGGCCCCGGCCCTGAGGCGTAGTACCGAACAGCAGGCCGGCCGGTCCCCCGCCGTGGTCGCCCGCCGATGCCGACGAGAAGCCCGACCTCTCAGTACAAACGACGAAAGTCGACCCCTGCGCCCACTTCCGGCGCCTGTGAGACCCCTCTCACTCCTCCTAGGGTCCCGCCATGCAGCAGCTGAGCGAGTTCCTCGTCACCCAGAAGATCACGCCGATGGTGAACCGCTATCTGGTCACCACCCCGGAAGGCGGCACGGTCCTCGCCTTCGCCGAGCAGAAGCGGCTCGCCCTCAAGGAACGGGTCACCCTCTGGCGCGGCGAGGACCGCACCGAGGAGATCTGCACCTACCGCGCCCGCAAGGTGATGGACCTCGGACCCACCTGCGATGTCACCGGCAGGGACGGCGAGGCCATCGGCTCCTTCCGCAAGGACGTCAGGTCCTCACTGCTCCGCTCCACCTGGCAGCTCGCCCCCGAAGACGGACTGCCGGCGGTGGGCACCGAACGCAGCGGGGGCGTTGCCATCGCCCGACGGATAGGGAAGGTCGCCGATGTCGCCCTGCCGTTCACCGTTCCCCTGCCGTTCGTCTTCCACTTCGACTTCGTACGGCAGGACCGGCCCGTCCTGAGCGTCGAACGACTGTGGGGGGTGCGGGACCGCTACCGCGTCCAGATCCACGATCCGGCCCTGGACCGCAGGCTCGCCCTCGCCCTCAGCGTGGCCCTGGACGCCTTCCAGTCCCGCTGACGGCCCCGAACACCGCCAGGGCGGCCCCGAAGGGCTACCGGGCGCGCTCCACCCGCCGCTCGTCCCACACGGGACCGTCGGTCTCCCGCACCACCCCGTCCGAACCGAACACCAGATAGCGGTCGAAGGACTTCGCGAACCAACGGTCGTGCGTCACCGCCAGCACCGTCCCGTCGTACACCTCAAGCCCCTCCTGCAACGCCTCCGCCGACTCCAGGTCGAGGTTGTCCGTCGGCTCGTCCAGCAGGAGCGCCGTCGTACCGGCGAGCTCCAACAGCAGGATCTGGAACCGCGCCTGCTGCCCGCCCGAGAGCTTCTCGAACGGCTGGTCACCCTGCCGCTCCAGCTCATAGCGGCGCAGGACCGACATCGCACCGCCCCGGTCCTTCGCCTGCTCGGTCCACAGGATGTCCACCAGGGTCCGGCCCAGCAGTTCGGGATGGGCATGGGTCTGCGCGAAGTGTCCGGGCACCACCCGGGCACCCAGCTTCCACGCGCCCGTGTGGACCACCGATCCATCGCCCGCCAACAGCCGCAGGAAGTGGGACTTGCCCGAGCCGTTGGAGCCGAGCACGGCGACCCGCTCGCCGTAGTAGACCTCCAGGTCGAACGGCTTCATCAGCCCCGTCAGCTCCAGACCCGTGCAGGTCAGGGCACGCACCCCGGTCCGGCCGCCGCGCAGCCGCATCCGGATCTCCTGCTCGCGCGGCGGCTCCGGCGGCGGGCCCGCATCCTCGAACTTCTTGAAACGGGTCTGCATCGCCCGGTACCGCGATGCCATGTCCGGGCTGATCGCCGCCTGCTGCCGCAACCGCAGGACCAGCGCCTTCAGCCGGGCGTGCTCCTCGTCCCAACGCCGCTTGAGCTCCTCGAACCGGGCGAACCGCTCCTTGCGAGCGTCGTGGTACGTGGCGAACCCGCCGCCGTGCACCCAGACGTCCGACCCCGCGGGGCTCGGCTCCACACTGACGATCTTCTGCACGGTACGGGCGAGCAGTTCGCGGTCGTGGGAGACGAAGAGGACCGTCTTGCGGGTCTCCTTCAGCCGCTCCTCCAACCAGCGCTTGCCGGGTACGTCCAGATAGTTGTCCGGCTCGTCCAGCAGCAGGACCTCGTCGGGGCCGCGCAGCAGTGCCTCCAGGGCGAGCCGCTTCTGCTCACCGCCGCTCAGCGTCCCCAGCAGTCGCCACTGCGCCTTGTCGTACGGCACCCCCAGCGCCGCCACGGTGCACATGTCCCAAACCGTCTCGGCCTCGTAGCCGCGCGCTTCCGACCAGTCACTGAGCGCCTGCGCGTACGCCATCTGCGCGGCTTCGTCGTCGACGGTCATGATGCGCTGCTCAGCGGCGTCGACCGCGGCTGCGGCTTCCCGCACCCGGGGCTGGGCAAGGGACACCAGCAGGTCCCGTACAGTCCGTTCGTCGCGCACCGAACCGATGAACTGACGCATCACCCCGAGGCCACCGCTGACCGACACCGTGCCGCTGTGCGGCTGCAACTCCCCGGAGATCAGCCGCAGCAGGGTCGTCTTGCCTGCGCCGTTCGCTCCGACCAGGGCGACCACCGCCCCGTCGCCCACTCGGAACGAGGCATCCGCGAGCAGCACCCGTCCGTCGGGTAGGTAGTACTCCAGGTGTGCTGCTTCGAGGTGTCCCATGTCCCCCATAGTGACGGCCCCTCCCGCGCAACCCCAACCGGTTTAGGATTCGCAGCATGAGCTTTGGCCAGGGGGGACCTCAATGGGGGTCCGGCGGACAGCATCACGACCCGTACAACTCCCGTCAGGGAGCGCCCGATCGGTTCGATCCGTTCGGTGCAGGGCGGTCGGCGGGGGATCCTGACACACCGGACTGGGCGGCCCTGGCCGAGGCGTCCGCGGCCCGGGCCCGCCGCAGGCGCTGGCTGCTGATCGGTGGTGGGGCGCTGGCCACGGCCGCGATCGCGGGAATCGTGGCCACGGCGATCGTCAGCTCCAACGACGACGGCGACGACCGTTCGCAGAACACCTCCAGCGAACTGCCCGGCCCGGAGAACGTGCCGAGCGGCAGCGGCGGCCCCGACCCGTCCTTCTCCTCGGTCGCCCCCGCTCCCCCGCCCGATCCCAAGGACTTCATCTCCAGCGAGACGAAGGACACCGCCCCGCTGAGCGTCGACACCCTCTTCCCCGGCAAGAAGCTGACGATGACCGGGCGCTCCTACGCCAAGGGGGCGACGGCCCGTACCGGCACCTGTACCGCGGCGGTGCAGGGCGGTCTCGGGCCAGTCCTCGCCCGCAACGGCTGTGACCAGGTATTCCGCGCCACCTACAGCAAGGACGGGGTGGCGGTCACCGTGGGAGTGGCCGTCTTCGGCAAGGAGAGCGAGGCGAAGGCCGCCATCGCACAGCGGGTGCGCGGACAGAACCTCACCCCGCTGGCGGGGGCGGGCGTCAACACCTTCTGCAAGGCCGGTCCGACGTGCCGCTTCACGGCCAACTCCTACGGCAGGTACGCGTACTTCACCAGCACCGGCTACACCACCGGCAAGGACGTGGTGACGGGCGACACCAAGGCGTTCCAAGCCGGCGACGACCTCGCCGAGTTCGTCTTCCGGCAGATCGTGGCCCGGGGCAATGCGCAGGCGTCAGCAGCAGCCGTCGCGCCCGCCGGCTGACAGCGGCAGCGAACGCCGGTTGCGCGCCTCCACGTTGCGGGCCGCCAACAACTCGTCAGCTGGGTAGCCGACCTCTTCGAGGGTGAGGCCGTGGGGGCGTACGACATGGACGGCCGAGTCCCGCACCCCTGCGGCGAGCACCGTAGCGGGCCACTGCACCGGCCGGTGTCCATCGCCGACGAACAACAGCGCGCCCACCAGCGAGCGCACCATGTTGTGGCAGAAGGCATCGGCCCGCACGGTCGCGGTGATGATCCCGGCGTCGTCCCGCTGCCAGGAGAACTGCTGGAGGGTACGGATGGTGGTCGCGCCCTCGCGCTTCTTGCAGTAGGCGGCGAAGTCATGCTCGCCCACCAGCCGCCGTGCGGCCTCGTTCATGGCGTCGACGTCCAACGGCCAGTCGTGCCACAGCACATGGCCGCGCAGCAGCGGATCGACACCACCGGGGTTGTCGGTGACCCGATACGCGTAGCGCCGCCAGATCGCCGAGAAGCGTGCGTTGAACCCCGCGGGCGCCTCCGCGACCCGCCAGATCCGCACATCGCGGGTCAGCCGTCCCGCGAGCCGCTTCAGCAGCTTCTCCGCGTGCTCGGCCCACAGCTCCTCGGGCACGTCGACATGGGCGACCTGCCCGCGGGCGTGCACCCCCGCGTCGGTCCGCCCCGCGACGGTCAGCTCATGGGTCCGCGCGGACCGGGTCACCGTACGCAGCGCATCCTCGATCTCGCCCTGTACGGTGCGTCGCCCCTCGGCCTGTTTGGCCCACCCGGAGAAGTCCTTGCCGTCGTACGACAGGTCCAGCCGCAGCCGGACCCAGCCGGCCGCCACCTCATCACTCACGTGTTCAGTTCCTCTCAGGGCCCTCGATCCCACCGAGGGCGCCGGACAAGCGGAACGGGTCCGCTCCCCGAAGGGAACGGACCCGTCACCAAAGACGCGATCAGGCGTCCTTGGACTCCTCGGCGGCCTCGACCGGCTTGGCGTCCTCAACCGGAGCGGCCTCGTCGGCAGCGTCCTTCTTGAGGGCGTCTTCCTTGACCGCGCGCTTGGCGGCGGCCTCGGCCTCGGCAACGGTGGCCTTCTTCGCGATCTCGCCCTCGACGAGCTCGATCACGGCCATGCGCGCGTTGTCACCGCGGCGGTTGCCCACCTTGGTGATACGGGTGTAGCCACCCGGGCGCTCGGCGTACCGCGGCGCGATCTCGGTGAAGAGCGCGTGCACGATGCCCTTGTCCGTGATCGTCTGAAGAACGAGGCGACGGTTGTGGATGTCGCCCTTCTTCGCCTTGGTGATCAGGCGCTCGGCGACCGGACGCAGGCGGCGGGCCTTGGCCTCGGTCGTGGTGATGCGGCCGTGCTCGAACAGCTGCTTCGCAAGGTTCGCGAGGAGCAGACGCTCGTGCGCGGCGCTGCCGCCCAGACGGGCACCCTTGGCGGGCTTCGGCATGGTGTTTCTCCTTGTGTGCTGCACCGGCCGTACCAGGTACCGGTGTCAGTTCCCCCGAAGCGGCTGCCACGGGGAAGTCATTCGGCATCCGTGCGGGACGCGGGTGGCGTCCCGCACGGGATGCTCGATGGTGCTTAGTACTGCTCGGTCTCGACGAAACCGGCGTCCGCGTCGTCGTCGGCGCCGAAGGCGTCAGCGGCGGCGGTCGGGTCGAATCCGGGCGGGCTGTCCTTGAGCGCCAGGCCCATGCCGGCCAGCTTCGCCTTGACCTCGTCGATCGACTTGGCACCGAAGTTGCGGATGTCGAGCAGGTCCGCCTCGGAGCGGGCGACGAGCTCGCCCACCGAGTGGATGCCCTCGCGCTTGAGGCAGTTGTAGGAGCGAACGGTCAGCTCCAGCTCCTCGATCGGCAGGGCCAGGTCCGCGGCGAGCGCGGCGTCCGTCGGGGACGGACCCATGTCGATGCCCTCGGCGTCGATGTTCAGCTCGCGGGCGAGACCGAACAGCTCGACCAGGGTCTTACCGGCGGAGGCCATGGCGTCACGCGGACGCATCGCCTGCTTGGTCTCGACGTCGACGATCAGCTTGTCGAAGTCGGTGCGCTGCTCGACTCGGGTCGCCTCGACCTTGTAGGTGACCTTGAGGACCGGCGAGTAGATCGAGTCGACCGGAATGCGACCGATCTCCTGGCCGACCTGCTTGTTCTGCACGGCGGAGACATAGCCGCGACCGCGCTCGACGGTCAGCTCCATCTCCAGCTTGCCCTTGCCGTTCAGGGTGGCGAGGACGAGGTCGGGGTTGTGCACCTCGACACCGGCCGGGGGCGCGATGTCGGCGGCGGTGACCAGACCCGGGCCCTGCTTGCGCAGGTACATCACGACCGGCTCGTCGTGCTCCGAGGAGACGACCAGCTGCTTGATGTTGAGGATCAGGTCGGTGACGTCCTCCTTGACGCCCGGCACGGTGGTGAACTCGTGCAGGACACCGTCGACGCGGATGGACGTGACCGCCGCACCCGGGATCGAGGAGAGGAGCGTACGGCGGAGGGAGTTGCCGAGGGTGTAACCGAAGCCCGGCTCCAGCGGCTCGATCACGAACCGGGAGCGGTACTCGTCGACGACCTCTTCGGTCAGCGACGGACGCTGAGCGATCAGCATGGGGAAATCCTTCAGTCGTGGGCGCCCGCTATTTGACGCCCGACGGATGTCTTACAAGGGTACGGGCGGCACGACCCGAAGGGGCCGTACCGCCCGTAACCACAGCCACTCAGCTCAAGCGAGCGTCAGACGCGACGACGCTTGGGCGGACGGCAGCCGTTGTGCGGGGTGGGGGTGACGTCCTGGATCGAACCGACCTCAAGGCCAGTGGCCTGGAGGGAGCGGATCGCGGTCTCACGGCCGGAGCCGGGACCCTTGACGAAGACGTCGACCTTGCGCATGCCGTGCTCCTGCGCGCGGCGGGCGGCCGACTCGGCGGCCATCTGCGCGGCGAAGGGGGTGGACTTGCGCGAGCCCTTGAAGCCGACGTGGCCGGCGGAGGCCCAGGAGATCACGTTGCCGGACGGGTCCGTGATCGAAACGATGGTGTTGTTGAACGTGCTCTTGATGTGCGCGTGGCCGTGAGCGACGTTCTTCTTTTCCTTGCGGCGCACCTTCTTGGCAGCGCCCTGACGACCCTTGGGGGGCATCTATATCTCCTACGGGAGGTGGTCGGTCCTACAGCGAAGACCGCTTGGCTGTGCGGCGACCCGGGCAGTCCCCGGGATTCCGCAGCGTCCGCTGAGGACTACTTCTTGCCCGGCTTCTTCTTGCCGGCGATGGCGCGACGCGGGCCCTTGCGGGTACGAGCGTTGGTGCTGGTGCGCTGGCCGTGGACCGGAAGTCCACGACGGTGACGCAGACCCTGGTAGCAGCCGATCTCGACCTTGCGGCGGATGTCGGCCTGGATCTCGCGGCGGAGGTCACCCTCGGTGCGGAGGTTGGCGTCCACGTACTCGCGGATCTTGACCAGGTCCTCTTCGGCCAGGTCACGAACGCGGGTGTTCGGGTTCACGCCGGTCGAGGCGAGGATCTCCTTGGACCGGGTACGCCCAATACCGAAGACGTAGGTGAGTGCGATCTCCACACGCTTTTCGCGCGGGATGTCAACACCGGAAACGCGTGCCATTCAATGGCTCCTGTGTGATCGGGGGTCTTCCGCAGAACCACTCCCTGGCCGCCGACTCCGTGCTGGAGTGGTACGACCGGGTCTCCGGCCCCCGCCGGAGGTGTCGCCGACCCATATGGGCTGGGCGGGCTCTGCGTATGTACGAATTCGCTTGCGTCGCGCGAAGAACTGCGAGGTGCAGAAGTCGGCGTGCGTCAGCCCTGGCGCTGCTTGTGGCGCAGGTTGTCGCAGATGACCATGACCCGACCGTGACGGCGGATCACCTTGCACTTGTCGCAGATCTTCTTGACGCTCGGCTTGACCTTCATTGGATGTCAGGTTCTCCGGGTCAGTGCCATCTCCCCCGCGAAGGGGACCAGGCAAGATCTACTTGTACCGGTAGACGATCCGGCCACGCGTTAGGTCGTACGGAGACAGCTCCACCACGACCCTGTCGTCCGGAAGGATTCGGATGTAGTGCATCCGCATCTTGCCGGAGATGTGCGCGAGGACCTTGTGACCGTTCTGAAGCTCCACCTTGAACATCGCGTTCGGGAGGGACTCGATCACGGTGCCCTCGATTTCGATGGCACCTTGCTTCTTGGCCACGCTTCGCCCTTCGAATCGGCTACCTTGATCAGCTCCCGTCCACCGTGTGCGGACACACGGGTACACGAGAGCCGACGCATCAGTCTACGTCAGGGCATTCGAAAAGACGAATCCTGGAAGCTTGCCCACTCGTAGAGATCGTTACTCGGCCGATTCAAGAACCGAATCGGCCATCCGGCCACTGAGGGTCACCGGAGCTCTGGTTCCGGCCCGCATTTCCCTAGGGCGTACTGCCCCGGAGAAGGTCTCACCGGCAGCCGGTGCGCCGGGGCGGAAGACCCATCGCGGTTCACCCGTACGAGTCCATGCCTATGCCTCCGCCCGCCCGGACCGGCGCCACCGGCCCCCGCACCCTGCTCAGCCCAGCGGGTCGGGTGCGGCCGTGATCCCGAGTTCGGCGAGCTTGGCCCGGCCGCAGTCGGGCGAGGTGAGCACCAAAGGGCCCTCCTCGGTCACCGCGACCGAGTGCTCCCAGTGCGAGGACCAGGTGCCGTCGGTGGTGATCACGGTCCAGTCGTCAGCGAGGACCTCGGTCTTCGGAGTCCCCAGGGACACCATCGGCTCGATCGCCAAGCAGAAGCCGGGCACCAGCCGCGGCCCCTTGCCCCGCTTGCGCGAGACGTAGTTCAGCAGATGCGGATCCATGTGCATCTGGGTGCCGATGCCGTGGCCGCCGTAGTCCTCGATGATCCCGTACCGACCGCCACCGGGCTTGGGCTGACGGCGGATGTACATCTCGATGGCGCGGGAGACGTCCACCAGGCGGCTGCCGGACTTCATCGCGGCGATCCCGGCCCACATCGACTCCTCGGTCACCCGGGAGAGTTCGATCAACTCCGGGGCGTGACCGGTGCCGACGAACGCCGTGTACGCGGCGTCCCCGTGCCAGCCGTCGACGATCGCTCCGGCGTCGATCGAGATGATGTCACCGTCCTTGAGGACGGTCTTGTCGTCGGGGATGCCGTGGACGACGACCTCGTTGGCCGACGTGCAGATGGTCGCGGGGAAACCGCCGTACCCCAGGAAGTTCGACTTGGCGCCGTGGTCGGCAATGACCTTGCGGGCCACCTCGTCCAGATCCCGGGTGGTCGCGCCGGGGACGGCAGCCTCGCACGTCGCCGCGTGGATCGCAGCCACGACCAACCCCGCCTCGCGCATCTTCGCGATCTGCTCCGGGGTCTTGATCTCCACCATCGCCTTGCCTTCCACCTCTGTCTTGTCCGGTACGGCCCGTACGATCCTCGCTCAACAGTACGGCCGCGGCGTCCATCGGACACCGCGGCCGTACCGTGACGGTCAGGACCTTCAGGTCTTGTCGACCTCGGCCGTCTTCTACTTCAGTTCTTCTTCAGTGCTTCCATCGCCCGCTCGGTCACGTCCGCGACCTTGCCGAGTGCCGAGATCGTCACCACGAGGCCCTGGCCCCGGTAGTAGTCGATGATCGGCTCGGTCTGGGTGTGGTAGACCTCAAGGCGCTTGCGGACGGTCGTCTCCGAGTCGTCGTCGCGCTGATACAGATCGCCACCGCAGACGTCACAACGGCCGTCCACCTTCGGCGGCGAGTACGTCACGTGGAAGACATGGCTTGAGTCATTGCGGCAGATGCGGCGGCCCGCGATCCGCTTGACGACCTCGTCCTCGGGGACCTCAAGGTCGAGCACCCCGTCCAACGTCATGCCCTCGGACTTCAGCATCCCGTCGAGCGCCTCGGCCTGCGAGACGTTGCGCGGGAAGCCGTCGAGCAGGAACCCGTTGACGGCGTCCGGCTGCTCCATCCGGTCCTTCGCCATACCGATGGTGACCTCGTCGGGAACCAGCTCACCCTTGTCCATATAGGACTTGGCTTTCCGACCGAGGTCGGTGCCCTTGCTGATGTTGGCGCGGAAGAGATCGCCCGTGGAGATGTGCGGGATCGACAAGTTCTCGGCAAGGTACGCAGCCTGCGTTCCCTTGCCGGCACCGGGTGGTCCGACGAGGACGATTCGCATTAGCGGAGGAACCCTTCGTAATTGCGCTGCTGGAGCTGGCTCTCGATCTGCTTCACGGTCTCCAGACCCACACCCACGATGATGAGGATGCTTGTCCCGCCGAACGGGAAGTTCTGGTTCGCGCCTCCGAAGCCCGCCAACGCCATCGTCGGAACAAGAGCAATCAGACCCAGGTACAGCGAGCCCGGCCAAGTGATCCGGTTGAGCACGTAGCTCAGATACTCGGCAGTAGGTCGACCAGCCCGGATACCCGGGATGAAGCCACCATACTTCTTCATGTTGTCCGCGACTTCCTCGGGGTTAAACGAGATAGCCACATAGAAGAACGCGAAGAACACGATCAGGAAGAAGTACACGGTGATGTAGTACGGGTGATCACCCTTGACGAAGTACTGCTCGATCCACGTCTTCCAGGAGGAAGTACCGCTGGAGAACTGTGCCACCAGCGCTGGGATATAGAGCAGCGACGAAGCGAAGATGACCGGAATCACACCCGCCTGGTTGACCTTCAGCGGGATGTAGGTCGAGGTGCCACCGTAACTACGCCGCCCGATCATCCGCTTCGCGTACTGAACAGGGATACGACGTTGTGCCTGTTCCACGAAGACGACCAGGGCGACCATCACGAAGCCGATCAGAATGACCGTGCTGAACTCGATCCAGCCCTTGGCGAGCTTGCCGCTCTCCTTGATGGCCCAGAGGGCACCCGGGAAGCCGGCGGCGATCGAGATGAACATGAGGATCGACATGCCGTTGCCGATGCCGCGGTCGGTGATCAGCTCACCGAGCCACATCACAGCGGCGGTACCCGCGGTCATGGTGATCACCATGACGACGGTGGTGTAGATGGTGCGGTCCGGCACGATCTGGCTGGCGACCGGGCAGCCGCTGAAGAGTGCACCGCTGCGAGCGGTCGCGACCAGACCCGTGCCCTGGAGCACGGCGAGGGCCACCGTCAGATAACGGGTGTACTGGGTGATCTTCGCGGTGCCGGACGAACCCTCCTTCTTGAGGGCTTCCAGCCGCGGAATGACCACGGTCAGCAGCTGCAGGATGATGCTCGCCGTGATGTACGGCATGATGCCGAGCGCAAAGATGGTGATCTGCAGCAGCGCACCGCCACTGAACATGTTCACCAGGCCGAACAGACTGTTGTTGTTCTGCTGGGCCAAGTTGACACAGGTCTGAACGTTCTGGTAATCGATGCCCGGTACCGGGATGTGAGACCCGAGTCGATAGAGCACGATGATGGCGAGCGTGAAGAGCAGCTTCTTGCGCAGGTCGGGCGTCTTGAACGCCCGGGCGAACGCGGTGAGCACGGTGCCTCCTGCGACCCCCGCGCTTCTGCGTCAGAGGTGACGGTCTTGAGGATCGATGAATACGAATCAGGAAATCCGCACGATCCCGATGGGGCAGACCGTACGGGGGTTCTTTACAGCAACATCGCACGCCACCTTACCGGCGGCAGTGCCCCGCTTGGAACGACCAACCGGGGATGCCCCATTTGAGAGGCATCCCCGGTCGGTGTTCAGCTTCCCACCACAGAACTTGTGTCAGACAAGCTCGGTGACGGCGCCGCCAGCGGCGGTGATCTTCTCCTTGGCGGAGCCGGAGACGGCGTCAACCGTCACCTGCAGCGCCACGGAGATCTCGCCCTGGCCCAGGACCTTGACGAGCTGGTTCTTGCGGACCGCACCCTTGGCGACCAGATCGGCCACCGTGACTTCGCCACCCTCGGGGTAGAGCGAAGCGAGCTTGTCCAGGTTGACGACCTGGTACTCGGTACGGAACGGGTTCTTGAAGCCCTTGAGCTTCGGGAGGCGCATGTGGAGGGGCATCTGCCCGCCCTCGAAGCGCTCCGGAACCTGGTAACGGGCCTTGGTGCCCTTGGTTCCACGACCGGCCGTCTTACCCTTCGACGCCTCACCACGACCAACACGGGTCTTCGCGGTCTTGGCACCCGGGGCAGGACGGAGGTTGTGGACCCTCAGCGGGTTCTGCTCCGCCATATCAGTCAACCTCCTCGACCGTCACGAGGTGGCGGACGGTGTGCACCATGCCGCGGAACTCGGGACGATCCTCCTTGACCACCACGTCGTTGAGCCTCTTCAGGCCCAGCGAGCGCAGCGTGTCACGGTGGTTCTGCTTGCAGCCGATGTACGACTTCTTCTGCGTGATCTTGAGGCGGGCCATTACGCACCCGCTCCCGCACGTGCACGAAGCAGAGCCGCGGGGGCGACGTCCTCAAGGGGCAGACCACGGCGAGCCGCGATCTCCTCGGGACGCTGCAGACCCTTCAGGGCCGCCACGGTCGCATGCACGATGTTGATCGCGTTGTCGGAGCCAAGCGACTTCGACAGGATGTCGTGAACGCCGGCGCACTCCAGAACGGCGCGCACCGGGCCACCGGCGATAACACCGGTACCGGGGGAAGCAGGCTTGAGCAGAACGACGCCCGCAGCCTTCTCGCCCTGGATCGGGTGGGGAATGGTGCCCTGGATGCGGGGGACCTTGAAGAAGTGCTTCTTGGCCTCCTCAACACCCTTGGCGATGGCGGCCGGCACCTCCTTGGCCTTGCCGTAACCGACACCAACGGTGCCGTCACCATCGCCCACCACGACCAGCGCGGTGAAGCTGAAGCGACGACCACCCTTCACAACCTTGGCGACGCGGTTGATCGCGACGACGCGCTCAACGTACGCGGTCTTCTCGGCGGCAGCTGCGCCACCGTCACGGCCCTTCCGGTCCCGCCGCTCGCCGCCACCGGCACCGCTTCCGCGGCGCTGGGGTCCAGCCATTGGATCTACCTCTCTCTGTTACGTCCGCTAGCTCCGGAACCGGGGCCTAGAACTTCAGCCCGGCCTCGCGGGCGGCGTCAGCCAGAGCGGCAATCCGCCCGGCGTACTGGTTGCCACCACGGTCGAACACGACGGCCTCGACACCAGCGGCCTTGGCGCGCTCGGCGACCAGGGCGCCGACCTGCTTGGCCTGGGCGCTCTTGTCGCCCTCGCCACCGCGGATCGAGGTGTCCAGGGTCGACGCCGACGCCAGCGTGTGGCCGGCGATGTCGTCGATGACCTGCGCCACGATGTGGCGGTTGGAACGCGTCACAACCAGGCGCGGGCGCTCCGGCGAACCGGAGATGCGCTTGCGAACGCGGATGTGGCGGCGCTTGATGGCGGCGCGCTTGTACGCGTCACCCTTGGCGATCTTCACACCGTATGCCATGGCTTACTTACCCGCCTTTCCGACCTTGCGGCGGATGACCTCGCCCGCGTACTTGACGCCCTTGGCCTTGTACGGGTCGGGCTTCCGCAGCTTGCGGATGTTGGCGGCGACCTCGCCGACCTTCTGCTTGTCGATTCCCTCGACAGAGAACTTGGTCGGCGATTCGACCTTGAACGAGATCCCCTCGGGGGCCTCGACCAGGATCGAGTGGCTGTAACCGAGCTGGAACTCCAGGTTGGAGCCCTTCGCTGCGACGCGGTAACCAACACCGCTGATTTCGAGCGCCTTCGTGTACCCCTGGGTCACGCCGGTGATCATGTTGGCCACCAGCGTGCGGGACAGGCCGTGGAGGGCCTTGTTCTGACGCTCGTCGTTGGGGCGGGAGACGTTGAGAACGCCGTCCTCACCCTTAACGATGTCGATCGGCGCGGCAACGGTGTGGCTCAGGGTGCCCTTGGGACCCTTCACCGCGACCGTGCGGCCATCGATGGTGACGTCCACACCGGCGGGAACCTGGATGGGGAGCTTGCCGATACGCGACATTGCTATTCCTCCGTTCCCGACTACCAGACGTAGGCGAGGACTTCCCCACCTACGCCCTTCTTCTGCGCCTGCTGGCCGGTCAGGAGACCGTGGGACGTGGAGATGATCGCCACGCCCAGGCCGCCGAGGACCTTCGGCAGACTGGTGGACTTCGCGTACACGCGCAGACCCGGCTTCGAGATCCGCCGGATGCCCGCGATGGAGCGCTCCCGGTTAGGACCGAACTTGAGCTCCAGGACGAGGTTCTTGCCGACTTCGGCGTCCTCGACCTTCCAGCCCGTGATGAAGCCCTCCTGCTGGAGGATCTCTGCGATGTGCGACTTGATCTTGCTGTGCGGCATGGTCACGGAGTCGTGGTACGCCGAGTTCGCATTCCGCAGACGCGTCAACATGTCTGCGATCGGATCAGTCATGGTCATGAATTGGCCTTCGGCCTCTCTCGCCGGGGTTTCCTGTATGCGCCATCCCTCTCCCCACACTGGGGCGGGACGGGTGCGGCGCGGGGACCTACGGCGTAGTAAGTCGTTCAGGGCGGCGGACGCCCAACCCTCCTAGCCTAAGCCATGGAAGGACGGGCCTCCGCCTACCCTCTGCTTACCGAGAGCGTCCAGTAATCCCAATCTCCGATCCGGTCACCTGCAGGCGCCCCGGAGGGCACCGGCTGGGGACCGGGTGGAGGGGTTTACCAGGAGCTCTTGGTCACGCCCGGCAGCTCGCCACGGTGAGCCATCTCACGAAGGCACACGCGGCACAGGCCGAACTTGCGGTACACGGAGTGGGGACGACCGCAACGCTGGCAGCGCGTGTAGCCACGCACGCCGAACTTGGGCTTGCGGGCGGCCTTGGCAATGAGAGCCTTCTTTGCCACGGCTCACGCCTCCTTGAACGGGAAGCCGAGGTGACGCAGGAGCGCGCGGCCCTCAGCGTCGTTGGTCGCCGTGGTAACCACGGTGATGTCCATACCCCGGACGCGGTCGATCTTGTCCTGGTCGATCTCGTGGAACATGACCTGCTCCGTGAGACCGAAGGTGTAGTTGCCACGGCCGTCGAACTGCTTGGGGGACAGACCACGGAAGTCGCGGATGCGCGGAAGCGCGAGCGACAGGGTGCGGTCCAGGAACTCCCACATGCGGTCGCCACGGAGGGTGACGTGGGCGCCGATCGGCTGACCCTCACGCAGCTTGAACTGCGCGATGGACTTGCGGGCCTTGGTGACGGCCGGCTTCTGACCGGTGATCGTGGTGAGGTCCTTGACGGCACCATCGATCAACTTGGAGTCGCGGGCGGCGTCGCCCACACCCATGTTGACCACGATCTTGACGAGCCCGGGAACCTGCATGACGTTCTCGTACGAGAACTCCTCAAGCAGCTTGCCCTTGATTTCCTCGCGGTACTTCGTCTTGAGACGCGGAGTGGTGGTGGTAGCCATCAGATGTCCTCACCCGTCCGCTTGGCAACGCGGATCTTGTTGCCCTCGTCGTCGAAGCGGAATCCGACGCGCGTCACAACCTTCTTGCCGTCCTTCTCCACGACGAGCTGAACATTGCTCACGTGGACGGGGGCCTCGGTGGTGACAATCCCGCCGGTCTGCGAACCACGAGCGGTCTGGCCGGCCTTGGTGTGCTTCTTGACCCGGTTGACACCCTCGACCAGGACACGGTCCTCACGGGGGAAGGCCTGAATGACCTTGCCCTGCTTGCCGCGGTCCTTACCGGTGATGACCTGAACCAGGTCGCCCTTCTTGATCTTCATGCTTACAGCACCTCCGGCGCGAGCGAGATGATCTTCATGAACTTCTTCTCGCGCAGCTCACGGCCCACCGGGCCGAAGATACGGGTGCCGCGAGGGTCGCCGTCGTTCTTCAGAATGACAGCGGCGTTCTCGTCGAAGCGGATGTACGAGCCGTCCTGGCGGCGGCGTTCCTTCACGGTGCGAACGATGACCGCCTTGATGACGTCACCCTTCTTCACGTTGCCACCGGGGATCGCGTCCTTGACGGTGGCAACGATGACGTCACCGATGCCCGCGTAGCGGCGACCGGAGCCACCGAGAACACGGATGCAAAGGATTTCCTTGGCACCAGTGTTGTCGGCGACACGCAGTCGCGACTCCTGCTGGATCACGTGTATCTCCTGTTTGTCTGCCGGTTCCCCGGGGGACCGCTGAGCGGCCCCCCGGAGCCTGGCGGAACTGACTCGAAGGGTTACCCCTTCAAGTAATTACTTGGCCTTCTCAAGGATTTCGACGATGCGCCAGCGCTTCGTCGCCGAGAGCGGCCGGGTCTCCATGAGGAGAACACGGTCGCCAACGCCAGCGGCGTTCTGCTCATCGTGTGCCTTGAGCTTGCTCGTACGGCGAATGACCTTGCCGTACAGAGCGTGCTTCACGCGGTCCTCGACGGCAACGACGACGGTCTTGTCCATCTTGTCGCTGACGACGAGACCCTCACGGGTCTTGCGGAATCCGCGGGCAGTGTTCTCTTCAGTCACATTCGTCTCGCTCATCAGGCGCTCTCCACCATCTCGATGCCCAGCTCGCGCTCACGCATCAGGGTGTAGATCCGGGCGATGTCCTTGCGGACGGCCTTCAGCCGGCCGTGGTTTTCGAGCTGGCCCGTCGCCGCCTGGAAGCGGAGGTTGAACAGCTCTTCCTTGGCCTCGCGGAGCTTGTTGAGAAGCTCCTCGTTGCCCAGCTCGCGCAGCTCAGACGCCTTGGTTCCGGCCGACATCACGCCTCACCTGCTTCGCGCCGAACGATGCGGCACTTCATCGGAAGCTTGTGAGCAGCGCGGGTGAGCGCCTCACGAGCAATCTTCTCGTTCGGGTAGGAGAGCTCGAACATCACCCGACCGGGCTTGACGTTCGCGATCCACCACTCCGGGGAACCCTTACCGGAACCCATGCGGGTCTCGGCGGGCTTCTTGGTCAGCGGGCGGTCCGGGTAGATGTTGATCCAGACCTTGCCGCCACGCTTGATGTGGCGGGTCATCGCGATACGCGCCGCCTCGATCTGGCGGTTGGTCACGTACGCCGGAGTGAGGGCCTGGATGCCGTACTCGCCGAACGCAACCTGCGTACCACCCTTGGACATTCCGCTGCGCTTCGGGTGGTGCTGCTTGCGGTGCTTGACCCTACGGGGGATCAGCATTTCGGTCAGGCCTCCGTTCCGGTGCTCTCAGCCGGAGCAGCAGCCGGAGCGTCAGCCTTGGGGGCCTCGGCTGCGGCGTTCTGCTGCTGCGGCTTACGGCCGCGTCCGCCACGCTCGCCACCGCGGCCACCACGGCCGGCCGGGCGGTCAGCGCCACCACGAGCCGGGCGGTTGCCAGCGCGGGCAGCAGCGTTCTCAGCGCGGACCTCGGCGATGTTCTTGACGTCGCCCTTGTAGATCCAGACCTTCACACCGATACGGCCGAAGGTGGTCTTGGCCTCGAAGAAGCCGTAGTCGACGTTCGCGCGAAGGGTGTGCAGCGGCACACGGCCCTCGCGGTAGAACTCCGACCGGGACATCTCGGCGCCGCCGAGACGGCCACCACACTGGATCTTGATGCCCTTGGCGCCGGCCTTCATCGACGACTGCATGCTCTTACGCATGGCGCGACGGAAGGAGACGCGGGAGGACAGCTGCTCGGCAACGGCCTGGGCCACGAGCTGAGCGTCAACCTCGGGGTTCTTGACCTCAAGGATGTTCAGCTGGACCTGCTTGCCCGTGAGCTTCTCAAGGTCGCCGCGGATGCGGTCGGCCTCGGCGCCACGGCGGCCGATGACGATGCCGGGACGCGCGGTGTGGATGTCCACCCGCACGCGGTCACGGGTGCGCTCGATCTCAACCTTCGAGATGCCGGCGCGCTCCATGCCGGACGTCATCATCCGACGGATGGCGACGTCTTCCTTGACGTAGTCCTTGTACAGCTTGTCGGCGTACCAGCGGGACTTGAAGTCCGTGGTGATACCGAGCCGGAACCCATGCGGGTTAACCTTCTGGCCCATTACCGGGTTCCTTCCTTGCTGCTGACGACCACGGTGATGTGGCTGGTCCGCTTACGGATCCGGTAGGCGCGACCCTGTGCACGCGGACGGAACCGCTTCAGGGTCGGGCCCTCATCCACGTACGCCTCGCTGATGACCAGCGAAGAAGCGTCACTGTGGTCGTAGTTGTGCGCGGCGTTGGCAATGGCGCTGTCCAGCACCTTGCCCACCGGCACGCTCGCGGCCTGCGGGGCGAAACGCAGGACCGCCTGAGCCTCCGTGGCATCCATGCCACGGATGAGGTCCACCACTCGGCGGGCCTTCATGGGCGTGACGCGGATGTACCGCGCTTGGGCCCTGGCTTCCATGGTTGTCCCTTCAGTGTCTGACACGTTCGTCATAGTCGTTTCCACCCCGCGCTAGCGGCGCTTCGACTTCCGGTCGTCCTTGACGTGGCCTCGGAAGGTGCGAGTCGGCGAGAACTCACCGAGCTTGTGGCCGACCATCGACTCGGTGACGAACACCGGGACGTGGATCTTGCCGTTGTGCACCGCGATCGTGTGGCCCAGCATCGCCGGGACGATCATCGAGCGACGGGACCAGGTCTTGATGACGTTCTTGGTACCTGCTTCGTTCTGTACGTCCACCTTCTTGATCAGGTGGTCGTCGACGAAGGGCCCCTTCTTGAGACTGCGCGGCATCTAAACCCGCTCCTAGCGCTTCTTGTTCGTCTTGCGGCGGCGGACGATGTACTTGCTGCTCGCCTTCTTGGGAGAACGAGTACGACCCTCCTTCTGACCCCACGGGCTGACCGGGTGGCGACCACCGGAGGTCTTGCCCTCACCACCACCGTGCGGGTGGTCAACCGGGTTCATCGCGACACCGCGGACGGTCGGGCGAACGCCCTTCCAGCGCATACGGCCGGCCTTGCCCCAGTTGATGTTCGACTGCTCGGCGTTGCCAACCTCGCCGATGGTGGCGCGGCAGCGAACGTCGACCAGCCGGATCTCGCCGGACGGCATACGGAGGTGGGCCATGACCCCCTCCTTCGCCAGCAGCTGCACGGAGGCACCCGCGGAACGGGCGAACTTCGCGCCGCCGCCGGGCCGCAGCTCGATGGCGTGGATGGTCGTACCGACCGGGATGTTGCGCAGCGCCAGGTTGTTACCGGGCTTGATGTCGGCGGTCGGGCCGTTCTCGACGCGGTCGCCCTGGCTCAGGCCACGCGGCGCGACGATGTAGCGCTTCTCGCCATCTGCGTAGTGCAGAAGGGCGATGCGCGCGGTGCGGTTGGGGTCGTACTCAATGTGAGCGACCTTGGCCGGCACGCCGTCCTTGTCGTGACGACGGAAGTCGATCACGCGGTAGGCGCGCTTGTGGCCACCGCCCTGGTGACGGACGGTCACACGACCGGTGTTGTTACGGCCGCCCTTGCTGTGCAGAGGGCGGACCAGCGACTTCTCCGGCGTGGACCGCGTGATCTCGACAAAGTCGGCGACGCTGGAGCCACGACGGCCCGGAGTCGTCGGCTTGTACTTGCGGATACCCATTTCTCAGTCCTCGTCCGATTCCGGACGACTCGACCTCACTTAAGAGGTCGGGCCGCCGAAGATGTCGATACGGTTGCCCTCGGCAAGGGTCACGATGGCGCGCTTGGTGTTGGCGCGCTTGCCGAAACCGGTGCGGGTGCGCTTGCGCTTGCCCTGCCGGTTGATCGTGTTGACCCCGGTGACCTTGACCGAGAAGACCGCTTCCACGGCCTGCTTGATCTGGGTCTTGTTGGCACGCGGGTCGACGATGAACGTGTACTTGTTCTCGTCGAGCAGTGCGTAGCTCTTCTCGGACACGACCGGCTTGACGAGGAGGTCACGCGGGTCCGTGTAGGTCTTGCTGGTAACGGCCGCCGTGGCGTTCTCGGACATCAGGCGTCGCTCCCTTCGGTCTCAAGGGCCTTGTCGGGGCCGGACACGAAGGACTCGAAGGCAGCCTGAGTGAAGACCACGTCCTCGGAGCGGATCACGTCGTACGTGTTCAGCTGGCCCGGCTCCAGAATGTGCACCTGGGGCAGGTTGCGGGCGGACAGCCACGCGGCCTCGTCGGCGCGGTCGACGACCAGGAGCAGGTTCTTGCGCTCCGAGATCTTGCCGAACAGCGTCTTGGCGGCCTTGGTGGAGACCTCGCCCTCGATCACGCCGGTGACGACGTGGATGCGCGAGTTGCGGGCCCGGTCGGTGAGGGCACCGCGCAGGGCGGCGGCCTTCATCTTCTTCGGGGTCCGCTGGGAGTAGTCACGCGGCACGGGGCCGTGGACGACGCCACCGCCGACGAACTGCGGGGCGCGGGTCGAACCCTGACGGGCACGGCCGGTGCCCTTCTGGCGGTACGGCTTCTTACCACCACCGCGGACCTCGCCACGACGCTTGACCTTGTGCGTGCCCTGACGGGCAGCGGCCAGCTGCGCGACGACGACCTGGTGGATCAGCGGGATGCTGACCTTGGCGTCGAAGATCTCGGCCGGGAGCTCAACGGTCCCGGTCTTGTCGCCTGCGGGCGACAGAATGTCAATGGTGCTCATAGTCCTCAGGCCCCCTTGGCCGCAGTGCGGACCAGGACCAGGCCGCCGTTGGGACCAGGAACCGCACCCTTGATCAGGAGCAGGCCCTTCTCCGCGTCAACAGCGTGAACGGTCAGGTTCTGTGTGGTGACCCGCTCGTTGCCCATACGGCCCGCCATGCGGAGGCCCTTGAACACACGGCCCGGGGTGGCACAGCCACCGATGGAGCCGGGAGAGCGGTGCTTGCGCTGGGTACCGTGACCGGCGCCGAGGCCCTTGAAGTTGTGACGCTTCATGACACCGGCGAAGCCCTTGCCCTTGCTCTTGCCCGTGACGTCAACCTTGACGCCGGACTCGAACACGGCAGCGGTGATCTCCTGGCCGAGCGTGTACTCGCTGGCGTCGGAGGTACGGAGCTCCACCAGGTGGCGGCGGGGGGTCACGTCGGCCTTGGAGAAGTGGCCCTTGAGGGGCTTGTTCACCTTGCGCGGGTCGATCTCGCCGAAGGCGATCTGGACCGACTCGTAGCCGTCGGAGTCATTCGTACGGACCTGGGTCACAACGCAGGGCCCGGCCTTGACGACGGTCACCGGGACGACACGGTTGTTCTCGTCCCAGACCTGGGTCATGCCGAGCTTCTCGCCCAGGACGCCCTTGATCTGCTTTGCCATCTCTTCCGCGCCTCTCAGAGCTTGATCTCGATGTCAACGCCGGCCGGAAGGTCCAGGCGCATCAACGAGTCAACGGTCTTGGGCGTCGGGTCGAGGATGTCGATCAGGCGCTTGTGCGTACGCATCTCGAAGTGCTCGCGCGAGTCCTTGTACTTGTGCGGCGACTTGATAACGCAGTACACGTTCTTCTCAGTGGGCAGCGGCACCGGGCCCGCGACCGACGCACCAGTACGCGTCACCGTCTCGACGATCTTCTTCGCCGACGAATCGATGACCTCGTGGTCGTAGGCCTTGAGCCGGATGCGGATCTTCTGTCCCGCCATGGCTACTTCGTAGTCCTGTCTTTTGTATGGACGCTCTGCAACTCGCTGAGTCCTGCGATCTCCTCCGACCCCCGCGGTCGGGCGTGTCGCACACCCTCTACGTAGATATCCCGAAGGATTTCCCAACCAAGGGGGTGCGGGCCTGGCCCGCGAATCGAGGGAGAACACCCACCGAGCGCTTGGCTGGTACCCCGCTGACGCTTCCCGGAAGATTCCCGTACGTCCGCTCCAGCGCTGCCCAGGAGGCAGATGGGGCGACGAGTACTGTGGGACTCGCTTCCGGTCCTCCCGGCGGGAGGCGCGCAGCATCGGCACTCAACCGAGCAACCCGGATAGTCTGCCACACGGGGTTGCAACCTGGCCAATCGAGCCGTAGAGGCTACCCCACGTCACAGAGAGCCACACACGGGGAGCCTGCGGGTGGGGGGCGAGCACCATCAGTGCCCGGACAGGCGCTTAGCGTGATCAAGGCCCGGCGACGGTGCGGTACGGGATGAACCCTCGGGTGGACGCCGGAACGGGGTTGCTACGCCGGAACGCCGTTACTTCGAGTAGACCCGCTCCACCATCGGTGTCGCCCACTCCGGAAAGACGTCCCGTGCGGGAAGCGGCGGGGCCGGGGATGTGTCGATCCCCGGCGAACCCGGTGGAATCTGACGGTGAGCGTACTGGCGTGACCACCAGAGCCAACGCCGCACGAACTGGTTGGCGCTCCACACCATGACCAGTCCACCTCGCAGCTCGGGAACCTCGGCCCAGTAGGTAGCGAGAAGGGCCGCCCGGGCCGAAGCGATCTCCTGGGCAGCCGGCTTAGAGTCCTCGGTCAGTTCAGTTCCGATGGCGAATCCCGCATGAGGGCTACCCCTCAGCAGAATGTCGCAGTCCCTGAGCACTAGTTCGAGAATCCGAAGCGGGGCAAGTTGCGTCTGCCGCTCCAGATTTTCCAGCAGGCCGGCAAAGTCATCTGCCAGGACGGATTCCTGGCTGGGCGTCACACTGAGGCACCGGATTGCCTCACTCTCCTCGGGCCCACCACTCAGCATGCCGAGATAGGCGAGCGCCCTCGCCACCTGCCATCGGGTGAGTGAATCCATAAGCCTGATGCGGGATGGCCGAAAAGCCGGCCGCGTCGGCCAATCGACAGCGCACACATGCGGCTGCAAAGACGCAAGGCCAGGGTGCACCGGTGCCGGGTAGAGCGGCATATTTCCACCCGAGGTCAATCGAAATCACAGCCAGTTTGAAGTGAGCACGGGCGAGACAGCAACATTCCTGGCACCGCTAAATCCTAATCCACCATGACGGCAGCCATTACAGCCCTACAGTACTCGTCAGGCGGTACGTACGCATGCGCCTCCACATAGTGCACAATCATGACCGGCGAGGCATAAACGACACCGTCCCCCGCCACCCGAATCTCTCCACTGGCGATGAATAGATCGCCCCGAGACGTGTTGTCCCTCGCGGTTTGAAAGTCTGGACACAATTCACAGAAATGCATACCACGCTGAATGTTCTCCGCACCCGTACCCAACACAGCAAGCGCCTCAACCAGGCCCTCGGGCGCAGCTCCAGTCACATACGGGTGAATCTCATCTAGCCAACCCACGTTCAGCATTGCGGGCTGAGATTCCGTGTACTCATAGGGGCTCAGATCGGGGAAATAGGTCACACTTCTCACCTTGGCCTAACGTGTTCGCGGCAAATCAAAACATGCACTGCACCCATTCCGTCCCTAACGATTTCACTCAGAAACGTCGGAGAATCGACCGTGATCGACTTGCTGCTGATCGCCAGGTTCTTCGGAACGTCAACCGTATAGTTGGGCAAACTCTTACCAGGACCGAACGTCTCTACGGGCGGATGATTTCCTCCCGTTTCAATATCGTGAGCAAATCTGTCACCAAGTCGCGCACCGTCCTCGACATAAAACTTCAGCCAGGTCCCCGACGGAACAACCATATCTCCCGACCCGAATTGATAGTACCCATGCCCAGAGATTACCTGGGAATTATCGCTCCTACCTGTCTGGGTAACACTCTTTGCCCACGCTTCGCCCTTCCCCTCACCATGCGAGGGGGGTTGTGGCCGCCGATCCTGCTCCGCCGGACAGGGCGATAGTCCGAGCGGATCCGTCCAGGTGTGGGGGTTGTGCGGGTAGGTGGTCGGATTGGGGGCGGGGGTGAGGCCGAGGGGGTCCGGGGTGAGGTAGCGGGCGGTTTCGGGGTCGTAGTGGCGGAAGTAGTTGTAGTGGAGCCCGGTTTCGGGGTCGTGATACTGGCCGGGGAAGCGTAGGGGCGTGTAGGTGGTCGCGTCCCGGTTCCAGGTCGTGGTGCCCCAGAGGGTCGCCCGGCTGTACCAGGCGATCGTGCCCGACTCGTCGATGAGCTCACTGGGGGTGCCGACGAGGTCGGTGGTGATGGCGAAGAACCGCTCGTCGATCGTGTCCTGGGAGGCGTCCGCGGTGAGGATGCGTTCGGTCTGGGCGAGCGGGCGGCGTCCCTGGTGGTCCCAGGTGAGGGCGACGGGGTGGGGCAGATCGTTCGAGGTGGTGATCTGTTCGGCCAGAGTGGTGCCGTCCCAGCTGAAACGCGTCTCCTCGACGACCGAATCACCATCCGGTGCGAGCCGCTGTTTGGCGGTACGCCGGCCCAGCGGGTCATAGCGGTAGCGCCAACGGGTGCCGTCCGGGGTGGTGACGGCGGTGAGGCGGTCCTCCGCGTTCCAGGTGTAGCGCCAGGTGTCGGGCCTGCGGGAGAGGCGGGTCTTCTGGCGCAGGGTGATGCGGCCCGCGGGATCGTGCTCGTAGCGGACGTTCCCGGCCCGGGTGAGGTTGGTCCCGGCGTAGGCGCGGGGGCCGGTGGCTTCCTGGCCGGGATGTGTGGTGGGCCAGGAGGCAGCCGTCTGGTTGCCGGCTTCGTCGTACGCGTACGTCTCGGTCCAGTTCGCGGCGGTGACCGCAGTGACCCTGCCCGCCGGGTCGAGGTCGAAGCGCTGGGTGCCGCGAAGGTCATCGTCGAGTGAGGTGAGGTAGCCGTCGGCACGGTAGGCGTAGGCGCGGCGGTTGAGGACGCGTTCGCCCGCGGTGGAGATCTCGGTGGCGAGCCGGCCGGCTTCGTCCCACGTGGAAGCGGTGCGCAGCATGTCGCCGAAGGTGCGCTCCAGCTCCCGCCCGGCAGCATCGTGGGTGAAGGTGATGCGATGGTCACCACTGGTCAGCAGGGTGGGACGGCCAGCTGGGTCATAGTCGTAGGTGGTGGCCCGGCCGCTCGGAGTCGTCCGGCGCGTTCGGCGACCCAGTGCATCGTAGGTGTAGGTAGTGGCGAGGCCGTTGAACTGTTCGGTCTTGGCAAGTCCTCGGCGGTCGTACTGGAAGACCAGTTCGCCGTCCGGGCTGCTGGCCCTGAGCAGGCGTCCGGCGCGGTCATGCGTGTACTCGGTCACCTCCCCCGCCGCGTCCTTGCGGATGACCTGCCCGACGGAGTCGTGTTCGTAGGCGACGCGCGCACCGAGCGGCGTCGTACGCGCCACGAGTTGCCCGGCCGGGTCGAGGCTGTAGGTGAGCGTGCGGCCGTCGAAGTCGGTTTCGGAGGTGAGCCGCCCGGCCGGGTCGTAGGTGTAGGACCAGTTCAGTCCCTGTGGATTGGTGACCTGGGTGAGGCGCAGCTCGCGGTCGTGCTGGAACTCGTAGCGCACCCCGTCGGGGTCGATGCGGGCGGACATCACATCGAAGTGGGTGTGTTCGAAGCGGGTGGTCTGTCCGAGAGGGTCGGTGTGGCTGGTTCGGTTGCCCTCCCCGTCGTACGTCCAGGACTCGCTGGTTCCGTCCGGTCGGGTGCGGTTGGAGAGCTGACCGTCGACGGTCCACCGAAGGGTCGTGATCGCACCGAGAGCATCCGTCGCCCGTACCGGTCGACCGAAGGGGTCGCGCTCGATGCGGGTGGTGCCGCCGAGCGGATCGGTGACTTCCAGCAGCAGCCCCGCAGCATCGCACCGAACCGTGGACACCGCACCGAGCGCGTCGGTGACCGACGTGAGGCGGCCGTGGGGGTCATAGCCGTAGCGGGTGGTGTGACCGGCCGGATCGGTGAGCGCGGTGCGGTTGCCCCGGTCGTCGTACTCCTGGGCCCAGCGTGCTCCGTCCGGACTGAGGAGGGTGACGGGGAGCCCGAGAGCATTGCGTGTCGTCGCTAGCTCGCTGCCGTCCGCCCGTACGACGGTGGCGAGTCGGCCGTCGGTGTCGTAGCGGAAGGCGGTGGTACGGCCCAGCGGATCCGTGCGGGTGAGTGCTCGACCACGGCCGTCGTAGGTGAACCGGGTTGTGTGGCCGAGCGGGTCGGTGGTGGCGAGGACACAGCAGTTGGTGTCAATGAGATGCCGGGTGGTGTGACCGTCCGCGGTGGTGAGGGCGGTGGTGCGATGGCCGGTTGCGGAGTCCGGCAGACCGTAGGCGATGGTCAGTTGGTAGTGACCCGCTTCACCGCCCTCGCCGATCACCCGGTCCTGTTCGTCGTAGACGTAGTCGTACCGGCTGCGGTTGGAGTCGATCCAGGTGACGATCCGACGCCGGTCGTCGTACGCGAAGGTGAGTGTGGCGCCGGAAGGCTTGGTGACGGTGGTCAGGTTGCCGTCGTCATACCCGTACGACATGACCGGGTGCGGTCCGTCCGGGGCTTCGAGGGCGAGTGAGGTGACTCGGTCTTCGTCCAGGGACAGGGCAAGACGGTGACCAGCCGAGTGAACGAGTGCGAGCGGTACGCCGTCGGGGGTGCGGTCGAAGGTGATGGCGTTGTCGTTGCGGTCGGAGATCTGAACCAGCCAGGCATCGCCGTCGCCCCCGGGTTCCCCGCCGGGTGGTGCGGTGAAGTGACGCGTCAGTCCGCTGTCCGGGTCGGTGATCGTGTAGTCGCCGGCTTCGTCCCGAGCGAGGGTGCAGCGGCTGATGCCGCTCTCGGGGAGGGTGGGCAGTCCGGGGACGGGGTGCGGATAGGTCAGCAGGAGCCCGTCAGCGGTGACATGGATGACTCCTGCGGCGTCGACCTCAAGACGCTCGTCGACGGTGGATGACCAGGTGGGCCCGAAGAAGCGGCCTGCTCGGTAGCCCGACTCGACGCGTCGGGTGAACAGCAGCGGCAAGGCGCCGGGCAGCATCACATCGGTCTGCGGCAGGAACATCCGCCCCGAGGCCAGGTCGACCGGGTCGGTGTTGGTGGTGGTGCGCTGGCCGTCCTGGCGGTTGTGGGTGCCTTCCGGAGCATCATCGACCACCTTGCGGGCGCGACTCGCGTCAGCTGCGAGGTCCGCCGCCTCCTTGGCGATCCGGGCCCCCTTGACCGCCGCGCCGCCGCCTCCCGTGGCAGCGGTGAGCAGCAGATCGGGCACCAGACGGCCAATGCCCTCGGCCGGGTCCTTCATGAAGCCGGTGACCATCTGCTTGCCGGCACCCCAAGGGTCGTTCGCCACCTGCACCAGGCCGGCCGCGGTGTTGCTCAACGCCAGTGCGTACTCCGCCGGGTGGGTGAGGTTGTAGGGGTCGAGCGGGTTGACACTTCGGACGAAGTTCACCAGCCCGGCCGTGCCCTTGATGACCCCACCGACGAAGTGGGACTGGATCACCTCCATCTCGTTGAGGCCGCTCACCGCCTGCTCGTGGTACGAAGGTTTCGGAGGCGCCGCGTCACGTGCCGCGCGCACTGCGGTACGTGCGGTCTCTGCGGCGCTGTTGCGCTGTTTGCGGGCCTCGCCGAGGAGTTCCTGCGCCTCTTTCATCAGCGCCGTACCCGGGTCCTTGAACTCACCCGGGCGCGGCGGCAGCGACGAGGGGTCACGTTGGTCCGGGGCCATCGCGTTGTACGTTTCGGCGGCCCGGTTGAAGGTTTCGTGCTTCGCCTTGTGCGCGTCCCAGGCGTCTTCGGACGCCTTGGTGCCGGCCTTCCACTTCTCGATCGCCGTCTGTGCCTGCCCTTGCGCCCACTCGACGGTCGCCGCGAACGCCTCCAGGGCACCTGCGGCATCCCCGTACGCGTCCGCGCCCTTCAGCCACTTCGGTGGTTCGATCGCCACCGTCTCCCGGAACGCCTCCGCCGCCTCGCCCTTCACCGAGGACGAGTCCAAGCCCTTCAGCCCCTGGGCCACCGTCGTGAAAGATTTCTGAAAGTCCTTCAGATGAGCTGCGGTGGCTCGGAGTTTGGACGGAGAGCCGTAGATGAGCTTGGTCTTGTCGTCGGTCTGTCCCAGGTCGAGTTCATCGACCTCGGCACCCATTCGGTTGGCCAGCGAACGGGACTTTTCCCGCACCCAGTCGGCGCCCGAATCCCATCCCACGTCTTTGAGTCGGTCCGCCGTCCAGTCCCCGGCGTCCTCGACTCGATCGCCCGCCCACTCGGTGGCGTCTTCTACGGCGTCCTCGACCACATCTGGGGTCAGATCGCTGACCAGATCACCGAAACCCATGGCTTAGCTCCCCCGTCGCCCACCCGAGCCCGGTTCCGGCCCATCGACCTTCCCGACCTCTACAAGCACCGTAGGAGGCCACGGCTCACCCGCAGCAGACGGTTTCTGGCCCCCGCAGTGACGAAATCCCGCCAGCTGGTGGCAATGCCCACCTCTTCAAGTGGCCGCACCGCCGCGGCTGGCAGCAGCGTGGCGCGGCCCGAGGCAGTGGGTCACCGGCTAGGAGAGGCCGAGGGGATCGCCGTGGTGGCAGACCAGAAGTCGGACCGGACGTATGGGTCGGGGACCACGGGGCCTTCGAAGGGGGTGCCGTTGGGGGGAGTCTTGGGGGCTTCCACCTCAGACGTGATGAAGCAGGGAGTTGTGATCCCGAAGAAGAATTGCCCCTTCTTGCCCACCATGGCAACCAAGCGGAAGTCCTCGGGGGTGCTGGCGTAGATCGCTGGAAAGGTCTTGTTGCGGTTGACCCCGGTGATCTTGTAGCCCCTCTCCTTCCAGTACCGCTCGATCACTCCCAAAAGGCTGCCGCGCCTGGTCTCCGAGACAACGGTCATCACCACCACCCGCCGGGTAGCCGAGCCGGTCGCCTTGCCGTCGATCGTGTACGAGTCACACCCCCCGTCGGTGTTCCCGTAGTGCACCCAGTTCACTTCTGGCCTGACGGAAGCCATTGTGGCAAGCATGATCCCATCCGCTCGTTCAGCGGCTTCCTGCAAACTCACCTTGCTCACCTTGCGCTTCTCACTTCCCCTGTCATCGGACGCCCCTACAAAGCCGCAACCTGTCACGGTCATAGCCAACACGACAGCCAAGGCCATCCTCATTGCCCTCATCGATGCTCCTGAGTGGTGATCGCTGCCCCCTGGCCCGCCACAATCATTGCGATATTGTCTGCGGACTCCGAATCCTTCTTGGGATTGAAGTAGTTGGAGTGCGCTGGCATCTGGACACCAGTGTCGACGTGCATACTCGGGCCGTCGTCGACTCTGAATCGCCGGGCACCAAAGTCCGCGTGAGAGGGGTCAGTCCCGTAGTAGATCTGGCTCCCATCCGTTGCGACATTCCCGATGAGGAAGCCGCTGGCCCCTCCGGTGACAGGTCCCAAGGGAGTCACACTTCCGATGAGTACGCCGGCCTGAAGCCCCTTGGAAGAGTTCTGATCAGGAGCCCTGGTGACCGGGTCGTTCTCGGCCGCACCTACGTAGACCCGATCTCCCGGCACGCCCAAGTCCTCGGCCGTCTGCGCCCCCGTACCGGGACTGCCGACCAGAATGATGTTGTCCGCGCCCGGGATGCCTCCCTCCCTCTGAGCTGCCATACCCACGGTGAGAGAGCCGTAGGAGTGACCAATAGCCGTCATATGAGGATCGCCGTGCTGATTGGTAGCACTCAAGCCGGCCATGAATTCGTTGTATGCCGGTGCGCCTGCTTTCGCATCCCTGTCACTTGCCACAGCCAGGTTGTCGAGAGCCTTGTCCGCTGGAAACTGCGGCGGGTCATACCCAAGCCATACGATCGATGCGCTGGAAGGATCGATTTCAGCAGCTCCGATTGCAGTATCCCGCGCTCTCGTAATGTCGTTCCTGGCAAACTCCGCGTCCAACGAAGTCGACAGTCCCGGAACATATGCCGACACGTTCTTCGCCGTATCCGGGTTGCCGAAAGACACGATCGCGCGGCCCAACCCTTCGTCCCCGATCCCCAATAGGTACATCGGTGGCACACCCGGCAACGGTTCGGCACGCAGTTGTTCGTCGATGCTCTTCAGCCCCGCCAGTTGGTTCTGTGAGCGTTCGTCCGGCTGTCCCTCCAGTTTGCCGATCAGGAGTTGGAGGTTGTCCCTGTTCGCCGTGTCCCTGATCTCTGCCGGGATTCCGTCCAGGTTGCCGATGCGGTCCGGGTAGGTCGCCAGGAGTTCTTCGCGGTGTTCCTGGGTGAGGCCGTCCCACCATCCCTTGCGGGCGGCCGGGGTTCCGCAGTCCGGGATGGCCTCGGGGAGGTATCCCTTGGCCGCTGTCCGTACAGCTGCCGCGTCGTGTGCCGCGTCCGTCCAGGTGGCCTTGGTCACGGCGAGACCCGGTGGGGCTTTCAGCGCGGCCAGGATGCGGCTGAAGCGGCCGTCGATCTCGTTGGCGTTGCGGGTCGCGTCCCCGATGGCTCCGGCGATCCGCTGGGCCTCGGCCCGGTGCGGGTTGGGGCTGATCAGCGGCGACGGCTGTTCGAGGACTCCGAGGCGGCGGGTGGTGCCGCCGGCTGCCGGCTGGTCCAGGATGTTGTTGCCGCCCGCGGGATAGCTGACCGAGCCGTCGGTATGGACGGTGAACTTGCGGTTCGCCGCGTCTTCCAGGGCGAGGTTGAGCCGTCGCTGTTCCTCGCCCAGTTCGTGGGCGAGCGCATTCAGGGTCGTACGGATCAGACCGCATTCCGTGTACGCGTACTCGAAGTTGCGGTCGAGTTGTTTGAGGCGCCCCAGTGCTGCATCGGCCGCCTCTCCGACTTGGGATTCGGCCAGCGCATTGATCATCTGGTTGCTGATGCGGTCCCGGGCGGCGTCGGCCTGGTTGCTGGCCACTCCCCAGCCGTCGGCCGCGCCTTCTAATTCGGAGAGCTTGAGATCGCGGAGCAGCTGCCAGGTCAGCACGGCTGCTACCTGCCCTTCTCAGCGGGCGGGGCGGCCTTCTCGAAGGACGACTTCACCGCCTTCTCGTGCTCGCCCTGGTCCGTGGCGACCCGTTTGAGGGCCGGTGCCAGGGAGCCGCATTCATCGCGTACGGCTCCGAGCCGCTTCTCCCAAGATGTGAGGACGGCTCTCAGCGCTCCGAGGCTCGCGAGTCCCGCTGTACCCGTATCGACTCCGCTATGTGCCGCCCCGAGCTTGGCGTTGGCGCTCGCGGTGTTGGTGCGCAGCACCGCGGCTGCGGTGGCCGCCGAAGTCCACGGCTGGGCCTCGTGCTTCAGGTCTCCCGTCGCGCCTTTGGCTCCCGGTTCACCAGGGGAGCCGGCGACGGACGCGAGCGACATGCCCGTCCCCGTGGTGTCCGTCCGAGGTTGTCCCGCCAGATGTAACAGTTCCTGCCATGGGTCGGCCCCTGCCCCGGTCATACCCGTCCCCCTCGTCCGGTGTGCTTCCGGCGGTCACGCTAGAGGGTCGGGGAGGGTGTGTTGGGTTCTTCAACTCACGTTGGCGGAAAGAAAACCCGCTGGTCATAGCAGATGTCCAGGGCCCGATACAAGGGTGCTCACGCTCACCCATGTGGGCTATGGGTCCGGGTTCGGGCTCAGCTGACCACTGCGTCAGCGCGATGGTCGGGAGCCGCGCCGAGGAGCGCGTCCCCCGATCATCGCGTCCTTCTCAGTCCTCGTCCGTCCTACCGCAGTCTGCTGACGATCGCGGTCAGCAGCTCGGCGTTGTCCGTGTCACCGCGGAGGTTGGAGAGGAAGGCGCCGCCCAGGCCGTACTGCTTGGCGTAGGCCATCTTCTCGGCCACCGTGGTCGGGTTGTCGTAGGACCACCATTCGATCCCGCAGAGGGTGTACGCATGCCCCACGGTCACCCGGGCGCCGGGGCACCTCGTCTTGATGTTCCGGTAGTCCTCCAGGCCCACTCCGAAGGTGCCGTAGGCGGGCTCGGAAGCCCGGGCGTGGGGCTGGAAGTCGCGGACGCCTTCCCAGCCCCGGGCGTGGGACGCAACGCCGAACACGATCTTGCTCGGGTGGACTCCCCGAGCTGTGGTTCCGCGGGAAAATCGCTCGATCGCCCTGATCAACTACTTCTACAGTGGCCCGGCACGTCCATCATCAGCGCCGGGGGCCGATCATCATGCGGACGCACTATCCGCGCACACCGCATCTGCCCTGGTCGCCGGGTGCCACGTCCGACGATGTACGGACCGGTGATCTGGCGCATCTCATCGGCCGCGAGGTGGTCGTCACCGAGAAGCTCGACGGCGAGAACACCACGCTGTACGCGGACGGGCTACACGCCAGGTCCCTCGACTCGGCCCACCATCCCTCACGGGCCTGGGTCAAAGCCCTCCACAGCCGTATCGCCCATGAGATCCCGGTCGGCTGGCGCATCTGCGGCGAGAACATGTACGCCCGGCACTCCCTCCCGTACGACCGGCTCGACGGCTACTTCTACGGGTTCTCCGTCTGGGACGCGCAAGGGCGTTGCCTGGACTGGGACCGGACGGTCCCCTTCCTGCGGGGATTGGGGGTTCCCGTGCCGGCCGTTCTCTGGAGGGGCGTCTTCGACGAGCGCGCCCTGCGTGCCCTGCGGCTCGATCTGTCCCGGCAGGAGGGATACGTCGTCCGGACCGCTGAGGGCTTCACGGCCGGCGACTTCCCGCACTCCGTGGCCAAGTGGGTGCGGGCCGGACATGTGCAGACCGATACCCACTGGATGCATACGGCGGTCGTCCCCAACGGTCTGGGGCAAACTGCCGCACTCTGGTCCGTACGCTCCGGAGGCTCGGCGAACGCCGCTGAACTCGGCGACGCGATCGGCGTGGGCACACATGCCTCGAACCGGCTGCTCACCGAGGTGGCGGCGCGGCTGGAGCGTTCGGGCGATGTGCGGTTGACCGCGGTTCTCGCCGCCCTGTTGCACGGGGAACACCGATCCACCCTCGCGGCCAGGTTGCGGCCCGCGTTGGGGATGAGGCTCGCCCGTCGGGTTGCGGATGTCGTCGGTCTCGCACCCGGCCTGCATCGCCCGTATCCCGACGAGGAGCGCCGCACCGGTCTAGTGCGGCTGTCGTACGCCGCTGACCTCGATGTTCTGCACTCCGTGGCCGCGGCGCTCGCGCAGAGCGCGGAGGAGCGGGAGCAGGTCGAATGGTCAGCGCTGTGTGCGGACGAGGTCCGTAGTTGGGACCCGCCGCGGTTCGACGAACTGGCAGCGGATGTGGCGGACCGCTGCCGGGCCGAGGCTCGGGACGCCTATGCGGAGGGTCGGATCAACGGTTCGGAGGAGGCCGCGGCGGCGACCTGGCGTTGGCGCGACGGTGACTTCCCCCGCCTGGTGCAGATGGTCGGCCCGTCGGGCAGCGGCAAGAGCACCTTTGCCCGCGGGCTGGGCGCCGGCACCGTCATATCCCTCGATGAACTGCGGGAGGAGGCCGGGGCACGGGTCGACCAGCGGGGGAACAGCGATGTGCTGCGGACCGGTCTCGACCGGCTTGATCGGGCACTGACCGCGGGCGGCACGGTCGTCTGGGACGCCACTTCGATCAATCGGCACCAGCGCGCGCTGGTGCACAAGATCGCGCGGCGTCGCAATGCGCTGGTCACCCATGCGGTCATGGTGCTGGACGAGGAACAGTTGAGACGCCGTAACGCAGGTCGCACCCATGCGGTGCCGGACGAGGTGCTGGAGTCCCAACTGCGACGGTACGAGCCTCCGTACCCGGGTCAGGCGCATCGCACCTGGTACATCGGCCCGAACGGGACCATCGAAGACACATACGGGGACGCCGACGAGAACGGCGACAGGGACGGGGACGGGCACGGCCATGCAGACGAGTGAGGGGCTCTACCACCGGGTGCGCTGGGATGCCCGGTTCGATCCGGCCAGATTCACCCTGGGCGTGCTACAGCGCGGCGCCGAGCCCAAGCGGGTGCCGCTGACGTCGTTCGTACCGGGCGGAGAGGTCCCCTGGCACCGGGTGCTGTTCTTCGAGGCCGACGGCGAGGTGGTGTGGGACCGGCGTACGGGCGTGGACCGCATCGATCTCACCGAAGCCGGGCGGATGCAGGCCCCGCGCCGGCTCCCGTCCCCCTTCTTCGAGCCGACCACTCCCCAGAACTGGGACGGCGCGGCCTGGGGGACCACAGCCGTCCCGCGCTCGGGGTCGTCGACTCTGCGCGTGCTGACGTGGAACACCCTGTGGGACCGGTACGACGCCGAACTCCTGGACACCGCACGCCGCCGACCGCTGCTCCTCGAAGCGCTGCGGAACGCGGACGCCGATGTGATCGCGCTCCAGGAGGTGACATCGGAACTGCTGAGGCTGATCCGCGCGACGGAGTGGGTCCGGAAGGACTACACGCTGGCGCCGGGCGGACGCGATGTGGACGAGTACGGACTGCTGCTCCTCAGCCGTCTGCCGGTGACAGAAGCCGGACACCATGTCCTCGGACCGCACAAGGCGCTGTCGGCGATCGTGGTGGAGTCGCAGCCCTACGGCCTGGTCACGGTCGCAGTGACCCATCTGACCAGCGACCACACGGCGAAGGGTCCAGCCGTACGGGTCCGGCAGTTGGACGAGGCGGCTGACGGGCTGGCCGCGCTGGAGGGCCCGACCGTGGTGTTGGGCGACTTCAACGACATCGGCAACACGGCGGAGTTGAGGCTCGGGCTCACCGATGCATGGACCTCGGTCCATGGCTCCCACGACCAGACGCCGACCTTCGAACCGTGCCGCAACCCACTGGCGGCCTTGTCTTCCCTCACGGGCGGTTCGGGCAGGCTGGACCGAATACTGCTACACGGCGCAGAAGCGCGACGGGCGGTGCTCAGGGGAGACATCCCGGACGCGGACGGCCTCTTCGCCTCGGACCACTACGGAGTCGAGGCGGACCTCGGTCCGCTGTCCGATCCCTTCGTCGAGACCACGGCCCGTCAGGTACGAGAGGTGTTCGCGGAGGGCTCGGTGCATCTGGTCGGATCACGACGGCTGGGGTGCGCCCTGGCCAGCGCCGATCTCGACCTGATCGCCGCACTGCCGGGAGAGGTCGCGATCGCGGCGGTCCGGGACCGACTCACCGCGGCCGTGCCGGACGCCACCGGTCTCCGGGTGGTGGAGGGCGCGCGAGTGCCGGGCGTACGGTTCCGGGTCGGTGGGCTGGGGGTGGACCTGGCCGTCGTCGGTACGGATGAGATCCCTCCGAATGAGGCCGTGGCGCGCCGGTCCGAGCTGGGCCGATCGGCGGCCGTCGCGCTGAGCGCGGTCAGCGATGCCCGGGCGGTTCTGGAACTGGTGGGCACGCGGCGCGATGCCTTCGCCCGGCTGGCCGGGGAGGTGAAGGCATGGGCTCGCGCCCGCGGTCTGGACTCCGCGCCCTTCGGCGGGGTCCCGGGCATCGGCTGGGCGGTGCTGGCCGCCCGTACCGTTTGCGAGCAAGGCGCATCATCGGGGCCTGAGCTGCTGAAACACTTCTTCGGCAGCTGGGCGGCCTGGGACTGGCGCAGGGCGGTGGGCGGCCCGGACACCGAGTTCCCACTGACGGTCATGACCCCGAGCGAGCCCGTCCGCCCCTGTACGGAACGGGTGAGCACCGCCGGCCGGGACCTGATCGCGGAGGAACTGTTCCGTGCCTGGGAGGTCTTGGAGACTCACCCCGATCCCTGGCCCGAACTGCTGGCCGTACCGCCGTTGGATTCCCGCCACCGCCAATGGCTGGTCGTGACGGCACCCGAGGACCAGACCGGCCGGGTACGGGGCCGGATGCACGGCCTGCTCCGGGCCCTGGAGGAGACGGGAGCCTCGGCCGCCCACGCCTGGCCGCGCCCCTTCACGACTGACCCGGTGCGGTACGCGATCGGCCTCGGCCCCAACCCCTTGGATGCGGCCCGGCTGACGGATGTGTCATCGGACTGGGTACGGGGGCTGGCCGGGGTCACGCTGACGCCGTGGGAGGAGGCGGGCGCGCCACGTCTGCGGTGAGGGGAGGCATCCCCGCTCGGGAGCCTCAGGCCGAGGGAACCTCCGCTCGCCATCCGATCCCGCGCTCGCCATCCAATCCCGCGCTCCCCGCCCGATCCTGCGCTGCTCGCGGACGGGCTGCTCCTCGCGGACGGGCGGCGGTTCACGGCGAAAGCCCGCTCTGCCCGCATCCTGTGTGCGGGCAGAGCGGGCTTCGACGCCGTGTTACCGATGCCGATCGTCAAAGCAGCGGCCGTGGCTCCCGAGGGTCAGCGGCCGTCGGTGGCGACCAGCGGCAGCGGAGCCCAGTAGTCCTTGAGGCCACCAGCGGTGATCCGGATCATGGGTCGGCCGTTCACAACCGCGCGCCGATCGAACGGCGCGTTGGACTTCTTCGCGAACTTCACCGTCTTCAGCGTGCCGGTCTTCCCGTCCGCACCGAACTTCACGCAGGTGATGTCCACCCCGGCGGGGAACGTCGCGGTGCGCTGAGGGTGGTAGGTCGTGGGGACGTACTCACCGCGCAGGAATGCCTTCGGATACGCCTCGCCGATCCACCAGCCGGTGTATGCACCGCCGTTGATCCGGTAGTAGATGCCGCGTCCCTGGATACGGCGGCGGATGTTGACCGGCGCCTGGGTGGCCCTGGCGAAGGTGACCTTCTTCGTCGCGAGCTGCTTGTCCTTCTTCGACTCGTGCCAGCCGTAGTTGCCCACCGCGTCCAGTGTGTCGAGCTTGTACAGGGTGTGCGACCCGGCGGCGATCGCCGCGACGGAACCCGAGCGCAGTCCGAAGGCGGGGAAGTCGTCGACCAACTGGTCGTGCTGGTGGGCCAGGCGCGCGCTGCCGGTCTGCCAGTGGAGTTGCCGCATCAGGTTGATGTGGTGCTGGTGGTAGGTCGGCGCGGGAATCCGGTGGGTGTCGCAGTAGTACGAGAACCAACGGCTGTTGCGCAGATTGGGGAAGTGGTCGCGGATCGTGACGATCGAGCCGTCGTACAGCTCCTGGGCCAGCGGGTTGCCCGTCGCGACGAAGTAGTCCCAGAGCCCGAACATGGCGAAGATCATGCCGTTGTACGTGTAGTCGCCGGTGCCGGGCTTCGCCCCCGGGTACTCCTGGATCCAGAGGTAGCCGTCCTTGTCCCGGTTCACTGCCCACGGCTTGCCGTCGTCGGCACGCAGCAGGGAGGCGAAGGCACCGTCGGCGGCGGCCTTGTAGAGGGTGCGCTCACTGCTGGTGATGCCGTTCAGCTCGGCGAGCTGTACGAAGAGGCTGATCGCCTCGCCCTGGGCCATGCCTGAGTACCAGGGGGCCTTGTAGTCGACGCCGCTGTGCTTGGCGTGCTTGAAGTCGAAGGGGTACGGGAAGTACCAGGCGCCCCGGGCCTCCACGCGCTTGTCGATGAGCCGCTTCGCCTGGGCCTTGGCGCGCTTGAGGAAGAGCGCCTTGCGGGTGGCGTTCTTCTCGGTGCGATAGCTGGCGATACAGCCGAGCCCGAACTGCGCCTGGGTGACCGGCTGGTCGTAGCCGGGGGCGGTCCGCTTCGGGCGGTACATGATGGCGCCCGCGGAGTCGAGGTACGTGTACTCCGTGTTGGGTGTGACGTTCTCCCAGCGGGTGGGACGGTCCCGCCAGGGGCGCATGTACTCGGGCAGATCGGTGGCGCACTCGTAGCCGCCGGTCTTGAACTCGAACGGAAGGGTCTTCGGCACTGCCGCCCTCGCGGCCCCCGGGTCCACGGGCTCGTCGGCGTAGGGAATCGACCGGGCGCGGGGCGGGGAGACAAGACCGCCTTCGAGCTGGTCCGGCAACGGCGGCAGCGGCGGCTCGGTGCCACCGGGAACGGTGGGCAGGCTGAGCGCGAGCGAACGAGGCATCCCCTTGAAGGGGTCGGCCGGTGAGGGCTCGAACAGCCCGGTGGCCTGGGCGGTGAACGTGCCCCCTCCCACCACGCCGGCACCCGCGATCGCCCCTCCCGCTACACGAATGAAGCCTCTGCGGCCGATTTCCGCTCGTCTCTTCCCAGCCATGATGAACAAACCCCCCACGGGTGTAGCCAAGGGACAACTAGGGAGGATCCTATGCCGTGACCTGCGACATTCCGGTCGAATCATGAAGCGCGTGCGGTACCCATCCGATGTGGACATGGCTAGAAATGGAGCAACTCCCTTACATATAGGGGAAGTTGCGCCATGAAGTGGGATTGATTCCAGCCGCAGATATCCATGCTTCTTAAGGATTTCGGCCATCGCGCGACGTCTACTGACGAGGAAGACACGACTCCGGGGTGATTCAGGCAGGGCGGGTGAGACACGCCGCCCGATACCGGCCCCCGAGTTACTCACCCCGGTATTCGAGGGCTGGGCATCCCCTTGCCCGCCAAGACCTCCGTCGAGGTCCTGACCGGCGACGCCACCGAGATCCGCCCGCTGGAGTGACGCGTGGACAGCGTGCTGCGGGTGGAAACCTCAGAGGGGCAGCGGTCCCTCCTCGCCATCGAAGCCCAGGGCCGCAAGGACCCTTACAAAGAGACGAGTTGGCCTTACTGCACGGCGTATCTCCGGGACAAGCACGACCCCCCGGTACTCCTCCTGGTCGTCTGCAAGGACCGGGCCACAGCAACAAGGGCGGCGGGGCCGTTCACCACGGGGTACAAGAACCGGATCTTGCAGAGCACCTATCCCATGGTCCTGGGTTCTGGGTCCTGACAACCTGCCGACGATTACCAGCCCCAGAGAGGCCAGCAAGAACCTGGCACTCGCGACACTGGCGGCAATGACTCATAGCAAGGACAGGAACCTCGACGCCATATTGGAAGCGCTGGCGTCGGCGCTTGGCTCTGCCGATGAGGATTCTGCCGACTACTTCTTCGAACTGTTGGAAATCGGCATCTGATGGCCGTAGGTACCTACTTCCCCGGCCGAGGGACATTGGTGGAGGAGACCTACCTCAAAGCCAAGGTGGACGGCAAGAATGAATCGATGGCGACGTCGTCGACATAATCCGAATCAGTGGCGCCTACTGCACCCGGCTCCACGACCCCACCGAGGGGGCCAAATATTGAGCGCGCGACCGACATTTCGGAACCCGAGCGAGCCGTTCCCTCCGCCTTGAAACGCTCACCATCCCTAGAATTCCCCGTTCAAAAAGCCCACTATCGTTTCGGTTTACGGCAGGACTGCGCCTAGCACCCAAGGGTCCCTGGAACTCTCCGACCGGATCACTGAATGCACGTACGCCGTCGGCTACGAACCCATACCCGAGGCGGGGGCGTCCGTCTCGGAGGTCAGCTCACGCAGTCCCCCGCAACGGCCCAAAGCGAGAGGGAGACCTCTGATCCCCCTCGTCCTCGAACCACTGAAAGTCAGCTGACCAGACATACCCTTCCCCCCTATTCAGCAGGAAGAGAGATCCATGCGAGATCCCTGGATGCACCCCCAGCCATTCAGCAACCTCATCTTGGGCAACCACGTCGATTCTCAAAGTCCTGTAAGTAGGCTGAAGTTTCATGATTTCAACAGCCGGGAAGGCAATGTCAATCCGAGACCTCAGGGGACCGGAAACCACGCTCCGTAGCAACAATGTCGAATGACTAACCGAGTACTGCCAAACTTGAAACTTTCTCTCCCAGCAGGCAACCTCGTTCACTTCTTAACACCTTCCCCTTCCTGCGGCTTCGAGAATTCCAATTCCGGTATCTTCACCTTCATACCTTCTTCATAAAAGGTTATACTATCCCATTCTCGATCGCCCACACGAACCGCCTTTCCCACGTGATAGATTTCACGCTCCGTCGCGAACCAATTATCGCCTGAACCACTTCTGTATGCAGCCATAATCTTTTCTGTAGGGCTGTCTCCGAAAAACCCATCGATCGCGATATGCAAGTGAACGTCGGGGTTGTGGGCTGCACCCCGCACACTCGCCTCCCAGTCCAAGTCATCGAGATAGTGAGCGAATTCGTTCTTCACTGCGAACTCCCGCAAATTGTGCTCACGGATGCCCAAAGCAAGATTGGGCGGATATGGAGCGAGCCCGAGTGGATCGGACCAGAGATGCGGATTGCGGACATAGGCGACCGGGTTAGGAGCCGGCGCCAGCCCTAACGGGTCCGGCGAAAGGTAGCGCCCGGTCTCCGGGTCATAGTGCCGGTGGAAGTTGTAGTGGAGGCCCGTCTCCGGGTCGAAGTACTGGCCGGGGAAGCGAAGTGGGGTGTACGCGGTGCTGGTCGTGGACCAGGTGGTGGTGCCCCACAGTGTGCTTCGGGTGTGCCACGCCAGGTCGCCCGACTCATCGATCAGTTCTGTCGGGGTGCCGACCAGGTCGGTGACGATACTGAAGAAGCGTTGGTCGATCTCCGACTGAGGTGCTTCCGCCGACGCGATGCGTTCTGTTTGCGTCAACGGGCGCAGGCCATCGTGGTCCCAGGTGAGCGTGACGGGATTCGGTAAATCATCCGCCACCGTGGTCTGCTCGCAGAGGATCGCGCCATCCCAGGTGAAGTCGACCTGTTCCAGGACGGTGTCGTTCTGCCCCAGCCGCTGTTTGGCGATGCGGCGGCCCAGCGGGTCATACCGGTAGCGCCAACAACTGCCGTCCGGCGTCACCACGGAGGTCAGATGGTCCTCGGCGTCCCAGGTGTACCGCCAGGTGTCCGGCTTGCGCGACAACCGGAATTTCTGACGCAGCGTGATGCGGCCCCGTGCGTCATGCTCGTAGCGGACCTTCCCCGCGCGAGTGATGGTGGTGCCGCTGTAGGTGCGCGACCCCGTCGCTTCCTGCCCAGGGTGAGTGGACGGCCACGAAGCCTCTGTCTGGTTGCCCGCCTCGTCATACGCGTAGCTCTCCGTCCAGCCCTCGGCGTTGACCGCGGTGACCCTGCCAACCGCATCAAGGCTGAAGGCGCGGACTCCGGTGAGCTGATCGTCCACCCCGATGACATGGCCGTCTGCCCGATAGCTGTAACCGCGGTGCTGGACACTGCGGCCCGCGCTCATGACCTGCTGGGTCGTGAGCCGTCCCACCAGGTCGTAGCTGTTCGTCAAGGCCAGGGTCTCGCCGATGCCGCGGGTGACTTCTCTACCAACTGCGTCTCGTTCGAAGGTGAGCGTCCGGCCTGACGCGGTCAGGGTGTTTCGCCGCCCTGCGGCGTCGTAGGTCCAGGTGCTCACGGCACCCGAAGGCGTCGTCCGGGAGACCCTGCGGCCGAGTTCGTCGTAAAGGTAGGAGGTGGTTCGGCCGTCGACGGCCTCCGACCTCAGACGGCCGAACCGGTCACGCAACATGCTGATGTACGCGTCGGGACCGCTTGCCTCGGCGAGCTGGTCGAAGAGGTCATACGCGAACGTGGTGACCGCTCCGTCTGCGTTCTTGGAGATGATCCGGTCCAAGGTGTCTCGCTCATAGCGGACCACCTGTCCCAGCCCGTCCGTACGGGCGACCAGCCGGCCCGCCACGTCATGCTCATAGCCGAGCGTACGGCGGTCGAAATCTGTCTCCGAGCTCAGTCGACCCGCCGGGTCGTAGGCATAGTCCCAGGTCAGTCCGTGTGGATTCAGCACCTGGGTGAGACGCAACTCCGCGTCATGGGTGAACTCATACCGCGCGCCATCCGGCCCGGTCCGAGCCGACATCAGATCGAAGTGCGTGTATTCGAAGCGGGTCTGTGCTCCCAGAGCATCCGTATGGCGAACGCAGTTTCCCTCACCGTCATACGTCCAGGACTGCTCGCTCCCGTCTGCCTCTATCCGCCGGGCAGGTCTTCCCTCCGGCGTCCACTCCAGCCGTGTCACCGCTCCCAGTGCGTCGATCACGGCGACCGGCCGTCCGAAACCATCACGTTCGACGCGGCTGACCGCACCCAGCGGATCGACGATTTCGAGGGGGAGACCCGCTGGGTCGCACCGTATTCGGGTGAGGTGACCGAGCCCATCGGTCACCGAGGTCAATCGGCCGGTGTCGTCGTAGAAGAACAGAGTCGAACCGGAGTTGCCGGCGACCCGGATGCAGTTCCCACGTTCGTCGTACTCACGTCGGACCGTGGTGCGGTCCGGGCCGACCACTCGTACGGGCAGACCGAGCTCTCCGTATTCCGCAAGCAACTCCCGGCCGTCCGGCCTGACCACCCGTACCGGGTTGCCCTCGTCGTCGTACGCGAACCGCGTGGTCCGCCCCAACGGGTCGGTGCGGGAGAGCAGTCTGTTGTAGCGATCGCGCTCATACCGAGTGACCGCACCCAGCGGGTCCGTCTCCGCGACAATTTGATGGGCGGTGTTGACCTGGTACCGCCTGATCGCGCCGTTCCTGCTGGTCAGAGTCGTTGTGCGCAGCCCGGTTCCGGGGTCCGCGGTGCCATACTCAAGCCGCACGGCCATGTGCCCGGCCACACCGCCTTCCGCGACGCACCGGTCCTCGTCGTCGTAGGCGTAGTCATAGCGGCTGCCGTTGGTGTCGGTCCATGACGTCACCCGTCCCGACGCGTCGTACGCGAACCGCAGTGGCATGCCGGAGGAGTTGGTTACCTCGGTCAGTAGGCCGTCGGTATAGCCGTACCGCAGGATCTGCTGATCGGCGCCGCCGGCTGCGGCGGAGGCCAGGCTCAAAGAGCTGATCCGGCCTTGGTCGGTCGCAAGCTTCAGGTGGTAGCCGCCGTGGTGGACGATCGAGGCGGGGGCCCCGTTCTCGTCATACTCGAAGTCGATCCAGTTGCCGTTGCGGTCCTCTATCCGGGTGAGGAGAGCCAGTTCCCTTTCCGAAGTCGCAAGGTGCCCGTAGCCCCGCGTCGTGAAGTGGCGGACCCTACCGGTCCCGTGCTCCGTGACGGTGTAGTCACCGTCCGGATCTACGCTGAGGGCGCGCCAGGGCCCATGGCTCGGCAGCACCGGGACGCCGGGAGCGGGATGGGGATAAGCCAGCAGGAGCCCGTCTTCGCAGACCAGCACGACCCCCTGAGAGTCGATCTCCAACCGTTGATCCGCTGTCGACGCCCATTGCGGCCCGAACCAGCGTCCCGCCCGGTAGTCCGACGCCACTCGCCGTCCGAACACGAGAGGCAGCAACCCAGGCAGTGAGATGTCCGTCTGCGGCAGAAACATGACACCGGTCGCCAGATCGATCGGGTCGGTGTGCCCGCTCTCCACGGCGTCCCGGGTACGGGACGGCTTCGCCGGATCGTCCACGCTCTGCCGAGCCGCTGAGTCCGTGCCCGTCTTCGCCCCGGCCCGGATGCCGCCCCGGACGGCTCCCGCGCCCTTCGTGCCGATCAGCTCCGGGAGCAGGCGGCCGACGAACTCCCCCGGGTCGTTCTTCGCCGTCTCCCAGAGGTTCTTCAGCGCCCGGTCCGGGTTGGCCGCTGTCGAGACCAGACCGGCGAGGACCGTACTGGTGCCCTTGTAGTACTCAGCGGGGTGGGTCAGGTTGTAGGGGTCGATCGGGTTGACGGCACGGACGAAGTTGAGGATTCCCGCCGTCCCTTTGATCACCCCGCTGCCCACGTGCTGGAGTTCGGTGATCTGCGCGATTCCGGTGTCGATCGCGTCGAGCTTCAGCCGCTCGGCGCCCTTGGGTTCCGCCGGGGCGTGTGCGAGGGCCCCGGCGACCGCTGACTTGGCCGTCTCCGCGGCGTCGTCGCGCTGCCTACGGGCCTCGGCAAGCATCTCCCGCGCCCGTTCTCGCTGGGACTCACCCGGATCGACGAACGTGTCCGGTTTGGGAAGCGGATCAGGTCCGTTGCGTGCGGCGTTGTACGCCTCCGCCTTCTTGTTGTACGTCTCGATCGCCGTCTTGGAGGTATCGTTCCCCTCTTTGTAGAGGGCAATGGCCTCCCTCGCCTTGCCCTGCGCCCAAGTGACCATCTCGGCGTAGGAGCCCAGCGCTTTCGCCGCCGCACTGAACGCGTCCGCCGCGCGGAGCCAGTCCACCGGCAGTACGGAGAACTTCTCCCGGAAGGTGTCTGCCGCCTCGCCCTTCCACTGCTGTGAGTCCAATTGCTTCAGACCCTGCCCGACGCTGTCGAACGCGGTCTGGAAGTCCCGCAGGTTCTTCGCCGCGGCGTTGATCCGTCCGGGGTTGCCGTGGATCAGCTCGTTCGCCTCGTCGGTCTGGCCGAGCTGAGCCTCGTCCACCTGCGCGCCGAGCGAGGATGCCTTGCGGTCGCCCCAGTCCTCGAACGAGTCCGCCGCGCCTTCAGCTCCGACCTTGTCCAGCAGATCGGCGCCCGCGTCGGTGGCGGCGTCCACGCCCTCCCCGACGATCTCCTTGCCCTTGTCGATCCCGTCGCGGACCTTGTCATACGCGGAACCGAGCCCATCGAGCGCCTTGCCCCAGTCATCAACCCCCATCAGCCGCCGTCCCCCTCACGAGCCCGCTGGACGGCCTCCTCAGATGGGTCGTATGTTTCCTGCGCCTGCGCTTCCAGGGCACCACGGAAACGCGGGTCGATGACTCCCGAATCCGTCAGCGAGTCCATCAGGGCGTCATTCACGTCATACGTCGTGTCCTGCCAGGTCTGCTTCACCTCACCATGAGCCTTGGAGAAGGACTCCGCGCTGTAGTCCGGGTTGTCCCACGCGGCCTGGTTCCTGATCTCGTCCCAGCTCTTCTTCGTGACCTCGTCCTCACTCAGGTGGGGGTTGCCGTTGAGGGAGTTGAGTCCGATCTTGAACGAGTCCTTGCGGTACTGCTCCTGCTCATAGCTGGCCCCCGCCGACAGCCCCAGCTCCCTGGCGAAACCGTTGCCCCGCTGCATCAGGCCGCGTACGCCCCACTCCCACCGCCGACAGAAGGTCTTGAACTCTTCGCTGAGCCCCCGGTGCCCCAGTTCCAGTCCCGACAGTGCGAGATCCGCGAACCCGCGGTGGGAGGTCGCGTCTCCGACCAGGCCGAGGTCCTTCAGTTCGCCGTACGCCTTGTCTATCCCGCTTGCGATCAGCTCCAGCGCCCCCGGCGGCACCGCCAGGTCCGGATCGGTTTCACTCACGGGGTCCTCCCCGCATCGACTGCCACCGCGTCCGGCACGATCCCCACGACGGGCGGGAAGAGCACGCCCCCATCGCTGCCCGCGTCCAACGCAACCCCGGCTGGCCCTTTGATGGTCGGCACCAGCACATCGAGCAGCCGTGCGCCAAGAACGGTGTGATACGTCCATTCCCGTTCGGCTTCGCCTCGCGCCAGAGCGAAGCGGGCCAAGGACTCCTCGCCGGAGAAGGCACATATCCAGCGAACGCCGCTCTGATCCGCCGTCCAGAGGCTGCCATACGGATCGAAGGGAACCAGGACCGCGGTCCGTCTGAACTCCCCCAGCAAGACGGCGAACTCACGGCTTGCCGAAGCCTCTTGGGTCTGTGACATTCCGCCCCCGCTGTCTGTCATGGACAGCATCGTTCCATAGGGAATCGCTCAGAGCGGGAGTTACCGCCACGGGGAGCGAGGCTTCCCAACGTCAGCGGTCAGCTCGACGCTCGGCGACGGAAACTGGGCGGTAAACCGTGCTGATGGACCGGTCGCCAGGACCCCGACCTCTGCTCTGGAGCCGCACAGCAGTGTGCCCCGCACCTGGCCGGAGCCAAGCCCGGGGCACGTTCAGCTGAGGATCAGCGCTCGGATGCGTACGAGACGAAGTCGGCCCATGCGCTGGACGTGACCGCGAGCCGAGGGCCCGCAACGTTTTTGGAGTCCCGGACATGCACCGTGCCGACAGCAGTCGCAACCTCGACGCAGTCGTTGGGGTTGCTGGTGTCGCTGTAGCTGCTCTTGAACCAGACCAGTTCGTCGACTTCCCGGACGAAGGCTTCCCGGATCATGTGTCTCCCAGCACTTGCTCGATGAAGGCCCGTGACTCCCCTGGCGCGAGAGCCTGAGCCCGGATGATGCCATAGCGCAGCTCAAGAACCCGTAGTTGCTTGGGGTCGGAGACGGGACGCCCCCCGTACTCGTCGTCGGTGCGGCCCACTGCCGAGCCGTCACCGAATTTGAGCACCTGAATCCTCCCGCCCGTTCCAGGATGTTCCCAGCGGTCCATCGGCATCACCTGGATCTCGACGTTCCGCATCTGCCCTACCTCCAACAAGCGTTCGAGCTGCTGGCGCATCACCATTCTGCCTCCGGTCGGACGACGCAACGTCTGCTCTTCCAGGACAAAGCTGAGTTCGGGTGCGGGTAAGCGGTCGAAGATGGATTGCCGTGCCATTCGTCCATCCAACGCCCGATCTAGCTCATCAAGTGCCAGCGCAGGACGACGCGTTCCGAGCAACGCGCGAGCATGGCCCTCAGTCTGCAACAGCCCATGCAAAGCATGGCTCCCGTACGACAGCAACTCGACCGCGCGGGCCTCTAACCTCGCCAGATCCCGCACCCGCTTCGGGTACCGCACCTCCGCCACATCCCGCTTCATCGCGGCGATCAGCCCACCCGCGCTCAGGACCGCGTCCGCCCTGTCCAGATACTCGGCGCGGGGAATCCGCTTTCCGGCCTCCACCTTGTAGACGAGGTCTTCGCCGTAGCCGATCGCAAGGGCGAAGTCCGCAGCGCGCATCGCCGCCGCCTCTCGGCGCAGCCTCAACTGCCTTCCCACCGTGGCAATAACGGCCGCTCCCGACTCATCGTCGGGGTCGACCTCCCAACCGGGTTCATCCGCCTCGCCACCGGGCTGTTCCGTACCGTCCGTGTTCACCCGCACCCGTGCCACCTCCGACATACCGCTGTCACTGGACGCCCCCTGCCCGTAGGAACGTCTCGACAGCCTGGACAGCGCTGGACAAGCTCCGGACAGTAACCGTACGCAATCGTTTCGTCACTGGTCAGCGTAAGCAGAGGCGGCAACGCTGAGTGATGTGAACCAGCGAATTGCCCAACTGGGCTCCCCCACCGCCCGCTTCAGCGTGGTGCTCTCCCCCACCCCTCGCGGCGCCCGTCTCGCCCGTCGACTCGTCACCGAGCGGCTGGACTCCTGGGGCCTGTCGGATCAGGTGGCCGAAAATGCGGCGCATATCGTCGCCGAGCTCGCCGCGAACGCCGTCACCCATGGCCGGGTGGCCGGCCGTGACTTCCTTCTCGGCCTGCACACCACAGGCGGTGATCGTCCCGCCCTCCGGATCGAGGTCACCGACACCCACACGGGCCGCATTCCCGGCACCAGCCCCCTGGCCCCGGAGCCCGAGAGCGAGTCGGGGCGTGGGCTGCTGCTGGTCGAGGCGTTCGCGGACCGGTGGGGCGTAAAACTGGGCCCGGTACCGCGCAAAACAGTGTGGGCGGAGCTCAATCTCGCACCGGATCAGTGCCCCTCACCGGAGCACGTGCAATCAGGTTCCGGTGGCACGGGCGCTCTCCTCCAAGGAACAGAAGAGAAGAAAGAACCGCACCCAACCCCACCCCCCTTCTCGCCGTTCGGGGAGTCTCACTCACACGGGTGAACCTCAGCAACAGGGCTGGTAATGGCGGGGGTTGAGTGCTCTACGCTCGCGGCAACACAACCGCAGACATACGACGGCCCCCGCCGGGACTGGCATCCCAATGCGAGGGCCTGACCACCAAGGAAGACGGACCTTCCCGATGGATACGCAGCACCTTAGCGTGCCCTCGCACGCCCCGCCCAGGGATGCCGAGACGCAGCACGACACGTTTGATCGCCCTGATGGCAAGCGTCAGCCGTATGGCGTGACGCACGACAACACCCGTCACACCAGCCGCTTCACCATCATCGGCAACCACCTCGCCCAGCACTCCGAGTTATCCCTGCTGGCGATCGGACTGGGCGTGCACATCCAGTCCCTGCCGACCGGGGCCCGGGTGGACATCAAATCGCTCACCGCCCGCTTCCCCGAAGGCGCGGCCCGGATCTCCGCAGCACTGCGCGAACTGGAAGCGGTCGGCTATCTACGACGCGTACGGGAACGAGTGCCAGGCGGTCGGATCATCACCCGCACGGTGTCCTGCAACCAGCCCGCCGCCCGCCACCGCCCCGGAACCGCCGCTCAACGAGCCTCACCGGGCCGCACTCGCCCAGCCCCACCACGTACCCGCGACTCCCGTACCGCACCCGCCAACCGGGCACCCTCCGAACGCCCACCGCGCCGCGAGCCCGTACCCCTGTCCGTACCGCACCCGGGCTTTCCCACCGGGGAGCTACTCAGGGCAGCAACGGACCTCCTGGCCCGCCTGCACCACACCGACCCGCGCCTCCTGCTCTCCGCACGAGACACAGAGCAGCTGGCCCCGGGAGTCGCGGCCTGGCTGGAACACGAGGCCAGCCCCGACGCCGTACGCCACGCACTCACCACCAACCTGCCCGCCGATGGCCTGCGCCGACCGGCCGGACTGCTGGCCCACCGGCTCACGGCAGGGCTGCCACCAGCGCCGCCCTTCCGACCGCCCACCGAGAACCCGCCCGTGCGGCACCCGCTCCAGAACTGCGACCGCTGCGACCGGGCGTTCCGCGCCCCGACCCCGGGGCGCTGCCGTGGCTGCGCCACGACTCATCCAACCGACCCACCACCGTAGGAACCACATGGTCAGCTCACCCCACGAGGCGATGCACCGCATCTTCCAGGAGTACCCAGAACTGTTCACCGGGGTCTCCCAGTTACTCGGCCTCACCCTGCCCACGCCCAGCTCGGTCACGGTCCTACCGACCGACCTGACGGAGACCAAGCCTGTAGAACGGCGGGTCGATACGCTGCTGCGCTTCGATACGGAGGGCGAAGGAGCCTTCCTCCTCGCTGTAGAAGCCCAGGGCAAGAAAGACCCATCCAAGCCAGGGAGCTGGGCCTACTACCTCACCTATCTCTACGAGAAGTACCGGGTGCCGCCGCTGCTGCTGGTGGTCTGCCAGGACCGGGCCACCGCCGAATGGGCATCACGGCCGGTAGTGATCGGGCCACCTCAGTGGCCCTCAGTCGTCCTGCGAGCGCTGGTGGCGGGCCCACACAACATGCCTGTGATCACCAACCCGGCAGAGGCCCGCAAGGACCTGGCACTGGCCACCCTGTCGGCGATTACGCACGCAGCCGATCCGGACGTCGGTGCCATACTGAAGGCGCTGTCCACCGCACTGCGGGACACACCGGAAACCATCGCCGACCCCATCGTCGAACTGACCGCACAAGGCCTGGGTAAGCGCCCGGCCGCACAACAGTGGAGGAACCTGGTGGCCGTGGACCTTTCTTTCTACAAGTCGCCTCTCTCTGAGGAAATCCGAGACGAAGGCCGGGCAGAAGGACGAACAGCAGGCCGGGCGGAAGGCCGGGCAGAAGGCCGGGCGGAAGACATCCTGCTCGTGCTGGAGCTGCGGCAGATCGCCCTCACCGACGAGGCCCGGGCGCGCATCACCGAGTGCGCCGACCCCGAAATCCTGCGTCAGTGGCTCGCACGCGCCGTCCTCGCCAGCTCAGCCGAAGAGATCTTCACCGAGGCGTAGCAGCGACGAGGTGGTGACCACACTGTGCGGTCACCACCTCCCCCGAGAACCAGCTTGAGAATCACGTTGACCTGGCTCCACCAACCAGTCAGTACGCGGTCAGATACACCCGTACACGGTCTCCCGAGTCCTGGCCCACATGGATTTCCATGCCCTGGACGTTGCTCCGCCGTCCGTCGCCGACGCACGGCGGACAGACACTCGTCGTACGGACACCCTTGATGTCCTGTGGTGATGTGAGCCCCAGGTGCTCAAAACCATCCCCACTCAGCGAGTCAGTACCGGTACCGGCTTCCAGCGGGTACTCGGAACGCAGGTCATCCGCGATGGACTCGGCAGTCTCCTCGCTGGTGAGAAAGGACAGGAGGTACACCCGCTCCTGCGGCTGAACCCGCACGGCTCCCTTCACCCGCGTCGCACTCTGGGGAAGCTCAACATTCATGAATGCCACAGCCTCGGGGACCCCCGCCCCCTTCTCCCAGTACGGGTAGCGGTCGTCGATTCCTCGGCTCCCCTGTCCCGTCGCACAGCCGACAGTCAGCAGACCGACGGCCGCGGAGAGGACGGTAAGGCGATTCACCATTCTGCGGGTGTGATTCACCGGTTCTTCTCCTCGCCCCGCGAAACATCAGCACGCGTTCCCTCGCGCCCAGACTGATCAGCCATATCCGGCTCAATGCTAGGGAGCGCACCGCTGTTGAGGTCATGGTTACGGGCACTGCTAGTTCCCCGCATGTCGAACTCCTGCGCAGAGCCAACCTGATGCAGGCGCCCCATGTCGGAATCCGAGATGGTAGCTCCACCTTTGAACTCCGTAGCCTTACCAGCATCCCAGTTATAGCGGTCCCACACATTTACCTGATAGTCGAGAGAGACTCTCGGCGCGCCGCCATCCGAACCTGGTGTGACGGTGACCATTCCAGAAATGTTCTGCGCATGGGACCCGACCGCATGGAACCACTCTTCACTGCGCAACGTACTGTGCTGGACCTTGCTCTCGACAGGAACAACTACGGCCTGGTCTCCCCCAGACCGATAAAACTCGTCCAGCGCTTTCTGGCGCCACGCATTCTGACCGGAGGCCAGATGCTCTTCTTCGATTCTCGACCGAAACCCTGAGTCGTCCTTCAGCATCCGGTTCACATCAAGATTCAGGGTCTCTCCGGTGGCTCCAAGGTAATGGAGCATATTTCGTGAAGCCCCAACTTCACCGATTAAATCCCCGCCTGTGGCAATAGCCAGAGCCTGGGCATGAAGCATGGCGTCCCTGGGCGTGGATTTCTCCACGTTGAACTCTCCTGACCCTTCATCCGGGCTCTCCCACTGATACAGGGGCTCCATGACCCCTGCCGCCCTCATCTCGTCACCGCGCTCCTGGAGCAGAAGCCATCGGGTCGTCGGATCGAGGGAGCGCCACCATTCAGGAATCTCCGCCCTCTCCTTGGGCATGTTGGCAACCTTCCCCATTTCCGCCAAGGAAGGGTACGGACTGTCTACCGGCCTCCTGTTGAATCCATTCAACGTGCCGTCCATGTAGTCCGAGTCGCGCACCGCCGCCGCCAATGCGAGACGTACCCCGTCGTCCGTATCGGTCACCGCCTGGACGGCCTGGTTGATCCGGTCGAACCAGGCCGTCGCCGCCGCGCGCCTGCTCTCCTGATAGCTGGGGTCATGCACATACGCGAGGCGCTCCCCCGGAGTGAGGCGTTCGGTATCGAAAGCGACAACACCCTGTTCCGAGACCCGCATGCCTGCCGTGACCGCATCGTCCCGTAATGCCTTGAGCTTCGCCTGAAGACTGACGAGCTGGGTGTGGGCATCCCGCAGCAGGGAGGCGACCGCCTTTGCTTCCTGCTGGGCCCCACGAAACTCCTTCAGCGTCACACTAAATCTGTCGTTGGCGGCTTGGGCGCTCACCCCCAGCCACGAGGTGCCGAGCGATATCCCATGGACAGACCGCTCGTACTTCTCCCCGAGCTTCTTGAATTTTCCCGCGGTTTCGCCCCACCTGTCAGCAGCCGTGCTGAGTTTGGACAGGTCGGTGTTCATGATTTCGTAGTAGGTCGGCACGCATCCCCCCGGAGCAATTCAGATGTTCAGACGCCGTCTATTCGGGACTGCCGTGCCACTTTCGCCGCGATATCGAGTTCATTGTTACGGAAGTCGATTCCCGTCCTAGCCAGTGCGTGTTCCTCCGCAGCCAGCCGATCGAGCAGCATCTTGACCTGCTTGGTCCAGGTCTCCTGTGCCTTCTGCAAGGCGCCGGAGGTGTCCCAGCCGTGGCCGTCCCGTGGTCCGAACTCCTTGATGGCCGTGCGCATGCTGTCGGTGACGTGCTTACCGCCGCTACGAACTCCAGGCTCCACCTCTTCGTTGATCGCCCTCGCCGCGGCCTGCTTGTCCTCCGGGCTCGACGCAAGCTCAGGCATACCAACGCCGCCACCGTCCAGCGGGGCCAACTGGTTCAACCGCGTCTGAGCGGTCTGCCGGGCGCTCGCCTCAGCCTTCACCTGTGCCCACTCTTCCCACGCCATGATTTGTCCCCCGCCATGGTTCGCCATCGTGATGGTTCCTTCCATTCCAACGTACGGAACCCACGTACGGGCCGAAATCGGCATGCCAGTGGCATGGATCAGCATGGCCGGAATCAGGCGGAAATCACCGCAAGGGTCCTTATCACGCAACCACCCGAGCAACCCTCCATGTCGATAATCCGTCTAGTTGATCGCGAGCGGGTCTGACCAGCCCGTTCGCACTCGAATCACACCACTGCATCGCAGACGGGGGCTTGTTGCCGGCCCGCTGCGGGGGGAAGCGGACGGAGCACACACCCACGTGAACGATGGACTTGCCCATGCCCAGGTGACGCATGCCCGGACACGGAAGACCAGCCCACGGCGGCGCAGCATCCTGGCCGCGCTCGGTGTCACCTCGATCGCCGCCGGGGCGCTCAGCGGCTGCACCGTACCCGCGCCCCAGCGGCCCGTGCCCGCCGCTGATCCTGCTCCCGGCATGGCCATAGCCAGCTCCCGGCGCGCCCAGTTGATGCAGATAGTCGCCCACCCGGACGACGATCTGTACTTCATGAACCCGGACACCGAACGGCTGTTGGACGGCGGGGTCCCGCTGCTGTCCGTGTACGTCAGCGCAGGCGAGCACACCGGCATCAACAAGATCCCCGGACAGCATCACCACGGACCCGAGGACCGGCCCGGCTACTCCTCCGCCCGGCACCAGGGCCTGCGGCAGGCGTACGCGACGCTGATCGGACTCGACAAGTTCAGCGACTGGACCAAGGGAGTCATCTCCCTCCGCGGCAATCGGCTCGCCGAGATCAACACCCTCACCAACGGGCACCGCCGCGTCGAGTTGGTCTTCCTCAATCTGCCGATGCACACGGGCCGCCGCTGGATGGCGTTGCCCAGCCTCTGGCGCGACCGGGGAGTCGGCGTACAGACCGTGATCGCCAAGGACTCGCCCCTGCGCAAGACCATCTCGTACGGACATCAGGGGCTGATCGACGTCCTCGTCGGGCTGATGGAGCAGTACCGGCCGACCGTCATCCAGACGCTCGACCCCGATCCGGACATCCAGCACAGTGACGAGCGCACCCGTAAGCACGACAGCGAGCAGCCCGGCTACTCCGACCACGCGGACCACACGGCCGTCGCCTGTTTCAGCTGGGCGGCGATGGTGCGGTGGGTCGCGGAGGCCACAGCGGACGGTGGACGGGTGCCCGGGTTCGTCACACAGGCGTTCCGCGGCTACTACAACCGGCACTGGCCCAAGAACCTGCCCCCTCGGGTGTTGAAGGAGAAGGCGGCTGCCCTGGTCCCCTACGGCGGTGATCCGGGTTGGGAGTGTGGCAACGCGTCCGGTTGCGGTGACTACAGCGTGAGCGGTGACCGTCCGCTGAAGAACAGCAAGGGATGGGTGCGCTCCACCCACCACCGCTACCCCGGTGCGCGACCGGTCGTCGCCGTGGAGCGGACGGACCGCCTGGCCGCGTACGGGGTGCTCGGGCTGCGTGCCGTCCGCTGGCGGGAGACCGCGCCCGGCAGCGGCCGGTGGGGTGCCCCCGACGACCTCGGCGGTGGGCCGCTGGCCCCCGCGCTGGGCTCGGCCGTGTTGGAGGACGGCCGGCAGCTGCTGTTCGGGCTGCGGTTCGCGGCGCTCGGCGGGCGTGGCGCGGAGAACCGGCGCGAGATAGTCCTGCTGGAGGAGCGTGCCCCGGGCGGCGAGTTCCGGGCCTGGCAGGGGCTGGGCAACCCGGAGTACAACGACGATCGCGGACGGCGCATCGGTGTCCCGGTCGCGGTGACCGCGGCGGACGGCCGGGTCCATCTGTTCGTGCGCACCGCCGACAAGCGGATCAGTACGCGCGTACGGGACCTGGACGGCGAGTGGAGCGCCTGGCGCACTCTGCTGGGCGAGGAGATCCAGGACGGTCTGACGGCCGTCGTGGATCGCGCCGGTAGGGTGCACGTGTTCGCGGCCGGGCGGGACACCGTCCACCACTGGGGGCAGGAGTCCCCCGGCCAGGACGTGTCGATCCGTACGTCCGCGCCGGGTGGTCACGGCGTACGCTTCCCGGCTCCCGGCGGGCCGGTCGCCGCACTGGCGATGAGCGACGGCGGTGTTCGGCTGTACTACCGGCAGCCTTCGAGCCCGCTCGTGACGTCGATCCACACGGACGGGTCCCGCCAACACACCGAAGCGACGGGGTACGGGCCGTTGAGCGTGGCTGCCACACCCGGCGGGCCGGTCCTCCTCGAACAGGACCTGGGCGGGCGGCCTCGGCTGCGTACCGCGAAGGTGTCCCTGTCCCCGAAGGGGCCCTTCGTGATCACGGGTACTCCCGCGCTGATGGTGACGGGCCGCGGGCCCACGGCCGTCGGGATCGGGGCGGACGCCCGACCGTGGTCCTGGCAGGCACGGGACGTCGCCAAGGAGACCCGCCCCATCAGCAAGGTCTGAGACCGGCGCGGATCCACCACGCTCGGAACGGGCCCGAGAACAAGCGGCCCCGAGAACATGCGAAGAGGCCCCACACCTTTCGGTGCGGGGCCTCTTCTTGGTGCTCGTTTGGAGCTACCAGGTCAAACCGTCAAAACTACTTGACGATCTTGGTGACCTGGCCGGCGCCCACGGTCCGGCCACCCTCACGGATGGCGAACTTCAGGCCCTCTTCCATGGCGACGGGCTGGATGAGGTTCACCGTCATGACGGTGTTGTCACCCGGCATGACCATCTCGGTGCCCTCGGGGAGGGTCACCACGCCGGTCACGTCCGTGGTACGGAAGTAGAACTGCGGGCGGTAGTTGTTGAAGAACGGGGTGTGACGGCCACCCTCGTCCTTCGACAGGATGTACGCCTGGGCCTCAAACTCGGTGTGCGGCGTAACCGAACCGGGCTTGATGATGACCTGGCCGCGCTCGACGTCCTCGCGCTTGATGCCACGGAGGAGCAGACCGACGTTCTCGCCAGCCTGACCCTCGTCGAGCAGCTTGCGGAACATCTCGATGCCGGTGACCGTGGTGGTGGTCTTCTCGGTCTTGATACCGACGATGTCGACGGTCTCGTTGACCTTGAGGACACCACGCTCGATACGACCGGTGACGACGGTTCCACGACCGGTGATCGTGAAGACGTCCTCGATCGGCATCAGGAACGGCTTGTCGACGTCACGCTCGGGCTGCGGGATCGACTCGTCGACGGCGGCCATCAGGTTGAGGACAGAGTCGCCCCACTCCTTGTCGCCTTCGAGAGCCTTGAGCGCCGAGACCTTGACGACCGGAAGGTCGTCGCCCGGGAACTCGTACTCGGAGAGGAGCTCACGAACCTCGAGCTCAACGAGCTCCAGGATCTCCTCGTCGTCCACCATGTCGGCCTTGTTCAGCGCGACGACGATGTACGGAACGCCAACCTGGCGAGCCAGGAGCACGTGCTCCTTCGTCTGCGGCATCGGGCCGTCGGTGGCGGCGACCACCAGGATGGCGCCATCCATCTGCGCCGCACCGGTGATCATGTTCTTGATGTAGTCCGCGTGACCCGGGCAGTCGACGTGCGCGTAGTGACGCGACTCCGTCTGGTACTCGACGTGCGCGATCGAGATGGTGATACCGCGCTGACGCTCCTCAGGAGCCTTGTCGATCTGGTCGAAGGCCGAGGCCTCGTTCAGGTCCGGGTACTTGTCGTGCAGCACCTTGGTAATGGCGGCCGTGAGGGTCGTCTTACCGTGGTCGATGTGACCGATGGTGCCGATGTTGACGTGCGGCTTAGTCCGCTCGAACTTCGCCTTCGCCACTGGGGTCCTCCTGGGGAGTGGTTCTGTACGCCTTACTCATCGGCGCCAGGTGATCTTTGCTGGGATGCCGGGGCCAGGGACATTTCCTTGGAAAACTCTCGTAATCGGCTGGAATGCCCCAACGGCTCCGGTGATAAGCCTAAAGCGTCTACTCGGAAGAGTTACTCGCCCTTGGCCTTCGCGATGATCTCCTCGGCGACGTTCCGCGGAACCTCGGCGTAGGAGTCGAACTGCATCGAGTAGCTTGCGCGACCCGAGGTCTTGCTGCGGAGGTCTCCGACGTAGCCGAACATCTCCGAGAGCGGCACCAGGCCCTTGACGACCCGGGCACCGGCCCGCTCCTCCATGGCCTGAATCTGGCCACGGCGGGAGTTGATATCACCGATGACATCGCCCATGTAGTCCTCGGGCGTGGTGACCTCGACGGCCATCATCGGCTCAAGAAGCACGGGGCTCGCCTTACGCGCGGCCTCCTTGAAGGCCTGCGAACCGGCGATCTTGAACGCGAGTTCGGAGGAGTCGACCTCGTGGTAGCCACCGTCGAGGAGCGTAAGGCGCACGCCCGTCATCTCGTAGCCGGCCAGGATGCCGAACTGCATGGCCTCCTGCGCGCCCGCGTCCACCGAAGGGATGTACTCCTTGGGGATGCGGCCACCGGTGACCTTGTTCACGAACTCGTACGAGGCGTCGCCGCCCTCGATCGGCTCGATCGCGATCTGCACCTTGGCGAACTGACCGGTACCACCGGTCTGCTTCTTGTGGGTGTAGTCCACGCGCTCGACGGCCTTGCGGATCGTCTCGCGGTACGCGACCTGCGGCTTGCCGACGTTGGCCTCGACCCGGAACTCGCGGCGCATCCGGTCGACCAGCACCTCAAGGTGAAGCTCGCCCATACCACCGATGATGGTCTGGCCGGTCTCCTCGTTGGTGTGCACCTGGAAGGAGGGGTCCTCCTCCGCGAGACGCTGGATGGCAACACCCAGCTTCTCCTGGTCACCCTTGGACTTGGGCTCGATCGCGACCTGAATGACCGGCGCCGGGAAGTCCATGGACTCCAGGATGACCGGGTTCTTCTCGTCCGCGAGCGTCTCACCGGTGGTGGTCTGCTTGAGGCCCATGACGGCGACGATGTCGCCCGCGCCCACCGACTCGATCTCCTCACGCTTGTTCGCGTGCATGCGGTAGATCTTGCCGATGCGCTCCTTGCGGCCCTTCACAGAGTTCAGGACCGCGGTGCCCGCGTTCAGGCGCCCGGAGTAGATCCGGATGAACGTGAGCTTGCCCAGGTGCGGGTCGCTCGCGATCTTGAACGCAAGAGCCGACAGCGGCTCGTCGTCGGACGGGCGACGCTTGACGACCAGCTCCGGGTCCTTGACGTCGTGGCCTTCGATGGCCTCGACGTCCAGGGGAGAAGGCAGGTAGCGCACGACCGCGTCGAGCAGGGGCTGAACGCCCTTGTTCTTGAACGCGGTGCCACAGAACACCGGCGTGATGGTGATGCCATCGGACTTGCCAGAGGCGATGGTGATACGACGGATCGCCGCGTACAACTGCTCCTCGGTGGGCTCAGTGCCCTCCAGGTACAGCTCCATCAGCTCTTCGTCGTTCTCGGCGACCGTCTCCAGAAGCTTGCCGCGGTACTCCTCGGCAGCCTCGGTGTGGGTGGCCGGGATGTCGACGACGTCGTACATCTCGCCCTTGGTCGCCTCGGCGGACCAGACGAATGCCTTCATGGTGACGAGGTCAACGACACCCTTGAAGTCCATCTCGGCGCCGATGGGCAGCTGCATCACGATCGGCACCGCGCCAAGGCGGTTGCTGATCATGTCGACACAGCGGTGGAACTCGGCACCGGTGCGGTCGAGCTTGTTGACGAAGCAGATACGCGGCACGCCGTAGCGGTCCGCCTGACGCCAGACAGTCTCGGACTGGGGCTCGACACCCGCGACACCGTCGAACACGGTGACAGCGCCGTCGAGGACGCGGAGCGAACGCTCCACCTCGACGGTGAAGTCCACGTGACCCGGGGTGTCGATGATGTTGATCGTGTGATCGACCTCATCGAGCGGCCAGTGGCAGGTCGTCGCGGCGGACGTGATCGTGATGCCGCGCTCCTGCTCCTGCTCCATCCAGTCCATCGTGGCAGCGCCGTCGTGGACCTCACCGATCTTGTAGCTCACACCGGTGTAAAACAGGATGCGCTCGGTGGTCGTCGTCTTGCCCGCGTCGATGTGGGCCATGATCCCAATGTTGCGGACCTTGGCCAGGTCAAGCGAAGTGGTGGCCATATGGCTCAGTCTTCTCTCGGTCTCGATGTGGGTAGGGACTACCAGCGGTAGTGCGCGAAGGCCTTGTTGGACTCGGCCATCTTGTGCGTGTCCTCACGCTTCTTGACCGAAGCGCCGAGGCCGTTGGAGGCGTCCAGCAGCTCGTTCATGAGGCGCTCGGTCATGGTCTTCTCGCGGCGGGCGCGGGAGTAACCGACGACCCAACGCAGCGCCAGGGTGGAGGCACGACCGGGCTTGACCTCGATCGGCACCTGGTAGGTGGCGCCACCGACACGGCGGGACTTGACCTCAAGAGACGGCTTGACGTTCTCAAGGGCGCGCTTCAGCGTGATGACCGGGTCGGCGCCGGTCTTCTCACGAAGACCTTCCATGGCGCCGTAGACGATCCGCTCGGCCGTGGAACGCTTGCCGTTCAGCAGAAGCTTGTTGATGAGCGAGGTCACCAGAGGAGAGCCGTAGACCGGGTCGATGATGACCGGGCGCTTCGGGGCGGGGCCCTTACGAGGCATTCTTACTTCTCCTTCTTGGCGCCGTAGCGGCTGCGGGCCTGCTTGCGGTTCTTGACACCCTGAGTGTCGAGGGAACCGCGGATGATCTTGTAACGAACACCCGGCAGGTCCTTCACACGGCCACCACGCACGAGCACGATGGAGTGCTCCTGCAGGTTGTGTCCCTCGCCCGGAATGTAGGCCGTGACCTCGATGCCGGAGGTCAGACGCACACGCGCGACCTTACGCAGGGCCGAGTTCGGCTTCTTCGGGGTGGTCGTGAAGACACGCGTGCAGACGCCACGGCGCTGGGGGGAACCCTCAAGTGCGGGCGTCTTGTTCTTCTCGACCTTGTCCTGCCGGCCCTTCCGGACCAGCTGCTGGATCGTAGGCACTACTTCTCCGGTTTCTGTGTGCCGTTCAGTGAAACTAACCTGGAACATCTCCGACCCACGCGGTCGGGTGTGTCGAAGCTGCGAGGCTTCCGCCGACGTAGGCGGAGAGGCGCAGATTGCGGTGGCCGTTAGAAGACTCGTCATGCGGTTGAGGACACGCACACGAGCCCAGGCACACCCCAGGCACAAGGCAAGAGCGTACCTACCGCATGGGCTGCGGTCAAAACAAATGCACACGCGTAGAAAACAGCCGCCCATAGTACAGGAACATGGGGCGGCCACCTCTCCCGAGATGGCCGCCCCATGACCGTTTCTACTGCTTGTTACCGCTACTGGTTGTACGGACCGTAGTCGTAGTCCTCCAGCGGCACGGCCTGGCCGGAGCCGGAGCCGAACGGCGAGTAGTCGATGTCGTCGTAGCCGACGGCCGAGTACATCGCGGCCTTGGCCTCCTCGGTGGGCTCCACCCGGATGTTGCGGTAGCGGGCGAGGCCCGTACCGGCCGGGATGAGCTTACCGATGATGACGTTCTCCTTGAGGCCGATCAGGGAGTCCGACTTGGCGTTGATCGCCGCGTCGGTCAGAACCCTGGTCGTCTCCTGGAAGGACGCCGCGGACAGCCACGACTCGGTGGCGAGCGAAGCCTTGGTGATACCCATCAGCTGCGGACGACCGGAGGCGGGGTGACCGCCCTCGGTGACCACACGACGGTTCTCCGTCTCGAACTTCGAACGCTCGACCAGCTCGCCGGGCAGCAGCTCGGCGTCGCCGGACTCGATGATCGTCACTCGGCGCAGCATCTGCCGGATGATGATCTCGATGTGCTTGTCGTGGATCGACACGCCCTGCGAGTTGTAGACCTTCTGCACTTCGCCGACCAGGTGGACCTGAACGGCCCGCTGACCGAGGATGCGCAGCACGTCGTGCGGGTTGGTGGCACCGAAGGTCAGTGCCTGGCCCACCTCGACGTGGTCGTCCTCGCGCACCAGGACCTTGGCACGCTTCGAGATCGGGAACGCCGTCTCGTCGCTGCCGTCGTCCGGGGTGACGACGATCTTCTTGGTCTTCTCGGTCTCCTCGATACGGATGCGGCCGGCCGCCTCCGAGATCGGGGCGACACCCTTGGGCGTACGGGCTTCGAAGAGCTCGACGACACGGGGCAGACCCTGGGTGATGTCGTCACCGGCCACACCACCGGTGTGGAAGGTACGCATCGTCAGCTGGGTACCGGGCTCACCGATGGACTGGGCGGCGATGATGCCGACCGCCTCACCGATGTCGACCAGCTTGCCGGTGGCGAGCGAACGGCCGTAGCAGTACGCACACGTGCCGACCGCGGACTCACAGGTCAGGACCGAGCGGGTCTTGACCTCCTCGACGCCAGCGGCGACGAGGGCGTCGATCAGGACATCACCAAGGTCGACGTTGGCAGGCGCGATGACCTTGCCGTCGACGACGACGTCCTCGGCGAGCATCCGCGCGTACACCGACGTCTCGACGTCGTCGGTCTTGCGCAGACGGCCCTCGGAGTCCTTGGTGGCGATCCGCAGCTTGAGGCCGCGGTCGGTGCCGCAGTCCTCCTCGCGGATGATGACGTCCTGCGAGACGTCCACCAGACGACGGGTGAGGTAACCCGAGTCGGCGGTACGCAGGGCGGTGTCGGCCAGACCCTTACGGGCACCGTGGGTGGAGATGAAGTACTCCAGCACGGACAGGCCCTCACGGAAGGACGCCTTGATGGGACGGGGAATCGTCTCGTTCTTGGCGTTCGACACCAGACCACGCATACCGGCGATCTGACGCATCTGCATCATGTTTCCACGAGCACCCGAGTTCACCATCATGAAGATGGGGTTGGTCTTCGGGAAGTTCGCGTTCATCGCGTCGGCAACCTCGTTGGTCGCCAGGGTCCAGATCTTGATGAGCTCGTTGGTGCGCTCTTCCTTGGTGATCAGACCGCGCTCGTACTGCTTCTGGACCTTCTCGTCCTGAGCCTCGTACGACGCGACGATCGCCTTCTTCGCCTCGGGCACGACGACATCGGAGATGGCGACGGTGACACCGGAGCGGGTCGCCCAGAAGAAGCCCGACGCCTTCAGGTTGTCGAGCGTCGCCGCCACGATGACCTTGGGGTAGCGCTCGGCGAGGTCGTTGACGATCTCGGAGAGCTGCTTCTTGCCGACCGAGTAGTCGACGAAGGGGTAGTCCTCGGGCAGCAGCTCGTTGAACAGCGCACGACCCAGGGTCGTCCGCAGCCGGAAGCTGTCTCCCTGCTGCCAGTCGGGCTCGCCCTCTTCACGGGCCGGCGGGGTCCAGCCGCGCGGCGGGATGGTGCCCACCGGGAAGCGGATGTCGACCTTCGCCTGCAGGGACAGCTCACGGGCGTCGAACGCCATGATCGCCTCTGCGGTGGAGCCGAAGAACCGGCCCTCGCCCTTGACCTCGCGCTCCTCTTCGTCCGTGGTGAGGAAGAAGAGGCCGAGCACCATGTCCTGGGTGGGCATGGTGACCGGACGGCCATCGGCCGGCTTGAGGATGTTGTTGGAGGACAGCATCAGGATGCGGGCCTCGGCCTGCGCCTCCGCGGAGAGCGGCAGGTGCACGGCCATCTGGTCACCGTCGAAGTCCGCGTTGAACGCGGTGCAGACGAGCGGGTGGATCTGGATGGCCTTGCCCTCGACCAGCTGCGGCTCGAATGCCTGGATGCCGAGGCGGTGCAGCGTGGGCGCACGGTTCAGCAGCACCGGGTGCTCGGCGATGACCTCTTCGAGGACGTCGTACACCACGGTGCGACCGCGCTCGACCATGCGCTTGGCCGACTTGATGTTCTGCGCGTGGTTCAGGTCCACCAGGCGCTTCATCACGAACGGCTTGAAGAGCTCCAGCGCCATGGCCTTGGGCAGACCACACTGGTGCAGCTTCAGCTGCGGGCCGACGACGATGACGGAACGCGCCGAGTAGTCAACTCGCTTGCCGAGCAGGTTCTGACGGAAACGACCCTGCTTGCCCTTGAGCATGTCGCTCAGGGACTTCAGCGGGCGGTTACCGGGACCGGTGACCGGGCGACCACGACGACCGTTGTCGAACAGCGCGTCAACGGCCTCCTGGAGCATCCGCTTCTCGTTGTTCACGATGATCTCGGGGGCACCGAGGTCGAGCAGACGCTTCAGACGGTTGTTCCGGTTGATCACCCGGCGGTACAGGTCGTTCAGGTCGGAGGTCGCGAAGCGGCCACCGTCCAGCTGCACCATCGGACGCAGGTCCGGCGGGATGACCGGGACGCAGTCCAGCACCATGCCCTTGGGGCTGTTGCTGGTCTGGAGGAACGCAGAGACGACCTTGAGGCGCTTGAGCGCACGGGTCTTCTTCTGGCCCTTGCCGGTGCGGATGATCTCGCGGAGGCGCTCGGCCTCCTCGTCGAGGTCGAAGGACTCCAGGCGCTTCTGCAGCGCGGCGGCGCCCATCGAACCGTCGAAGTAGGTCCCGAAGCGGTCGCGCAGCTCGCGGTAGAGCAGCTCGTCGCCCTCCAGGTCCTGGACCTTGAGGTTCTTGAAGCGGTTCCACACCTCGTCGAGGCGGTCGATCTCGCGCTGGGCGCGGTCGCGGAGCTGCTTCATCTCACGCTCGGCGCCTTCGCGCACCTTGCGGCGCACGTCGGCCTTGGCGCCCTCGGCCTCAAGCTCGGCCAGGTCGGTCTCAAGCTTCTTGGCGCGGGCTTCGAGGTCGGCGTCGCGACGGTTCTCGACCTGCTGGCGCTCGACGGAGACGTGAGCCTCCAACGAGGGCAGGTCGCGAGTACGACGCTCCTCGTCCACGAACGTGATCATGTACGCGGCGAAGTAGATGACCTTTTCCAGGTCCTTCGGCGCGAGGTCCAGCAGGTAGCCCAGGCGTGAGGGAACGCCCTTGAAGTACCAGATGTGGGTTACGGGGGCGGCAAGCTCAATGTGGCCCATCCGCTCGCGGCGCACCTTGGCGCGTGTGACTTCGACGCCACAGCGCTCACAGATGATGCCCTTGAAGCGGACACGCTTGTACTTACCGCAGTAGCACTCCCAGTCCCGGGTCGGACCGAAGATCTTCTCGCAGAAGAGTCCGTCCTTCTCGGGCTTGAGCGTGCGGTAGTTGATCGTCTCGGGCTTCTTGACCTCGCCGTGCGACCACTGGCGGATGTCGTCAGCGGTGGCCAGGCCGATCCGAAGCTCGTCGAAGAAGTTGACGTCGAGCACTATGCGTCAATCCCTCTCAGGGTTGTGTCTCAAGGTGGTCTGTACGGGTCCGTGGGAATTCCCCCCACGGCAGAGTCCTAGGGGGAGGCGGCCGGGACCTCTCTCACGAGCGGTCCCGGCCGGACCCGTCAGACCTCTTCGACGCTGCTGGGCTCGCGCCGTGACAGGTCGATGCCGAGCTCTTCCGCAGCGCGGAAGACGTCCTCGTCGGTGTCGCGCATCTCGATGGACATGCCGTCCGAGGACAGCACCTCCACGTTGAGGCACAGGGACTGCATCTCCTTGATGAGCACCTTGAAGGACTCAGGGATGCCGGGCTCGGGGATGTTCTCGCCCTTGACGATGGCCTCGTAGACCTTCACGCGACCGGTGACGTCGTCGGACTTGATGGTCAGCAGTTCCTGGAGGGCGTACGCGGCGCCATAAGCCTCCAGCGCCCACACCTCCATCTCTCCGAACCGCTGGCCACCGAACTGGGCCTTACCGCCCAGCGGCTGCTGGGTGATCATGGAGTACGGGCCGGTCGACCGGGCGTGAAGCTTGTCGTCGACCAGGTGGTGGAGCTTGAGGATGTACATGTAGCCGACCGAGATCGGGTCCGGGAACGGCTCGCCGGAGCGGCCGTCGAACATCCTCGCCTTACCGGACGGGAGGACCATGCGGTCACCGTCGCGGTTGGGGATCGTGGACTCGAAGAGACCGGAGATCTCGTCTTCCCGGGCACCGTCGAAGACCGGAGTCGCGACGTTGGTGCCGGCAGCGACGTCGTCGGCGCCGATCGCCTTGAGCCGCTCCATCCACTCCTCGTTGCCCTCGACCTTCCAGCCCTGGCTGGCGAGCCAGCCGAGGTGGATTTCGAGGACCTGTCCCGGGTTCATTCGGGACGGCACACCGAGGGGGTTGAGGATGATGTCGACCGGGGTGCCGTCCTCCAGGAACGGCATGTCCTCGATCGGAAGGATCTTCGAGATGACGCCCTTGTTGCCGTGACGGCCGGCGAGCTTGTCACCATCGGTGATCTTGCGCTTCTGGGCGACATAGACGCGGACCAGCTGGTTCACGCCCGGAGGAAGCTCGTCGCCCTCCTCGCGGTCGAAGACGCGTACGCCGATGACCTTGCCGATTTCGCCGTGCGGCACCTTCAGCGAGGTGTCACGGACCTCACGGGCCTTCTCACCGAAGATCGCGCGCAGCAGGCGCTCCTCCGGGGTCAGCTCGGTCTCGCCCTTGGGCGTGACCTTGCCGACCAGGATGTCTCCCGCGACGACCTCGGCACCGATGCGGATGATGCCGCGCTCGTCGAGGTCGGCGAGGACCTCTTCGGAGACGTTCGGGATGTCCCGGGTGATCTCCTCGGGGCCCAGCTTGGTGTCACGGGCGTCGACCTCGTGCTCCTCGATGTGGATCGAGGAGAGGACGTCGTCCTGGACGAGGCGCTGCGACAGGATGATCGCGTCCTCGTAGTTGTGGCCTTCCCATGGCATGAACGCCACGAGGAGGTTCTTGCCGAGGGCCATCTCGCCCTGCTCGGTGGCCGGGCCGTCAGCGAGGACCTGGGCCTCGATGACCCGGTCGCCCTCAGAGACGATGACCTTCTGGTTGACCGAGGTGCCCTGGTTGGAGCGGGAGAACTTGGCCACCCGGTAGGTGGTGTAGGTGCCGTCGTCGTTGGCGACGGTGATGTAGTCCGCGGAGACCTCCTGGACCACACCGTCCTTCTCCGCCTTGATGACGTCACCGGCGTCGACCGCACAGCGGTACTCCATGCCCGTTCCGACCAGCGGCGCCTCAGCCGTGATCAGCGGGACGGCCTGACGCATCATGTTCGCGCCCATGAGGGCACGGTTGGCGTCGTCGTGCTCCAGGAAGGGGATCATGGCCGTCGCGACCGACACCATCTGGCGCGGGGAGACGTCCATGTAGTCGACCTCGGCCGGCGGCACGTAGTCGACCTCGCCACCACGGCGGCGGACCAGTACGCGGGGCTCGGTGAAGCGCATCTCGTCGGAGATGGTCGCGTTCGCCTGGGCGATGACGAAGCGGTCCTCTTCGTCAGCGGTCAGGTAGTCGACGTCGTCGGTGACCTGGCCGTCGACGACCTTGCGGTACGGGGTCTCGACGAAACCGAACGCGTTGACCCGGCCGTAGGAGGCGAGCGAGCCGATCAGACCGATGTTCGGGCCTTCGGGCGTCTCGATCGGACACATGCGGCCGTAGTGCGAGGGGTGCACGTCACGGACTTCGAAGCCGGCCCGCTCACGCGAGAGACCACCCGGGCCGAGCGCCGACAGACGGCGCTTGTGGGTGAGACCCGAGAGCGGGTTGTTCTGGTCCATGAACTGCGACAGCTGGCTGGTGCCGAAGAACTCCTTGATGGAGGCGACGACAGGCCGGATGTTGATCAGTGTCTGCGGGGTGATCGCTTCGACGTCCTGAGTCGTCATGCGCTCACGCACGACGCGCTCCATACGCGCCAGGCCCGTACGGACCTGGTTCTGGATCAGCTCGCCGACGTTCCGCAGACGGCGGTTGCCGAAGTGGTCGATGTCGTCAGTCTCGACGACGATCTGCGTGCCGGACTCGCCGACCGTCTCGGTCTCACCGGCGTGCAGCTTGACCAGGTACTTGATGGTCGCGATGACGTCGTCGGTGGTGAGCACGCCGGCGTCCAGCGGCTCGTCGGCCCCGAGCTTCTTGTTGACCTTGTAACGGCCGACCTTGGCCAGGTCGTAGCGCTTCGGGTTGAAGTAGAGGTTCTCCAGCAGCGTCTGGGCAGCCTCACGGGTCGGCGGCTCGCCCGGACGGAGCTTGCGGTAGATGTCGAGCAGTGCGTCGTCCTGGCCCTGAGTGTGGTCCTTCTCCAGGGTGGCGCGCATCGACTCGTACTCGCCGAACTCCTGGAGGATCTGCTCGGTCGTCCAACCGAGAGCCTTGAGGAGGACGGTCACGGACTGCTTGCGCTTGCGGTCGATGCGGACACCGACCATGTCGCGCTTGTCGATCTCCATCTCCAGCCAGGCACCCCGGGACGGGATGATCTTGGCGGTGAAGATGTCCTTGTCGGACGTCTTGTCGATGGAGGAGTCGAAGTAGACACCCGGCGAGCGCACCAGCTGGGACACCACGACACGCTCGGTGCCGTTGATGACGAAGGTGCCCTTGCCCGTCATGAGCGGGAAGTCGCCCATGAAGACCGTCTGGGACTTGATCTCGCCGGTCTCGTTGTTGGTGAACTCGGCGGTGACGAAGAGCGGCGCGGCAAAGGTGAAGTCGCGCTCCTTGCACTCGTCGATCGAGTTCTTGGGAGGCTCGAAGCGGTGATCCCGGAAGGTCAGGGACATCGACCCACTGAAGTCCTCGATCGGGGAGATCTCCTCGAAGATCTCTTCCAGACCGGACTTGGTGGGGACGTCCTGTCCACTCTCAAGAGCAGCCTCGACCCGAGCCTTCCAGGCGGCGTTGCCGAGCAGCCAGTCGAAACTCTCGGTCTGGAGCGCGAGAAGGTTCGGAACCTCAAGAGGCTCCTTGATCTTTGCAAAGGAGATGCGCAGCGGGGCAGTGCTGGCGCCATTGTTCGTATTCGCGGTCGAGGCGTTGCGCGAGGCGGCCAAGAGGGGGTCCTTCCGAGGGCTCGGACTCACTACGCGCGTACCGGTCCCAAGCGAGGCACAGAGATGGAAGTCCCAGGTCAGGGATGGATCAATCCGTTGTGCTGATGCGAGGGGATGCCCCTGGTGACGGGCAGGGGGCAGTTAACAGGCAGCGCAAAGGGTCAGTGTAGCCACTTGGCACACTGATGTCCAGTCCGGATATTCAGGACCCTCGTTGTTCTCAACTCCGCGCTACTTCGCGCCGTACGGCGCACATCGATACTGCCCACTCGGCCGCCGATCCATGCCTCGGATACGGATCGTTGTGGCGGCGCGTCCTGAGAATTGCGCGCTGCGTGCGGTTCGTCAAGGCCCCCTCCCCCCGGCTGGCTGCTGGGATCGTCACTGACCAGGGGCTGACCTGGGCCTGAGGCGCACGGTGAAGATCACCATACTCGGCGGTGCCAGAAGTGCAACGCAGCCCCCGCGGTACGCCGAAGGGCGACCACCCGGTTGGGTGATCGCCCTTAGCTGAGCCCTTCGTGTTCCTCCGGGGTCCTGGAAGGACCGGGAGGAACCCGTGCATCACGGACGGATCAGCAGAACTGCTCGCACCGTGGCACAGAACTCACAGAGTCACTGAGTGACGCTGAGGTGGTTCGGGGTCACTTGACCTCGACGGAGGCGCCGGCGCCCTTGAGGGACTCGGCAGCCTTCTCAGCGGCCTCCTTGGCGACCTTCTCCAGGACGGGCTTCGGGGCGCCGTCCACGAGGTCCTTGGCCTCCTTCAGACCCAGGGAGGTCAGCTCACGCACGACCTTGATGACCTGGATCTTCTTCTCGCCGGCACCGGTGAGGATGACGTCGAACTCGTCCTGCTCCTCGACGGCCTCGGCGGCGGCAGCAGCGCCACCGGCGGCGGCAACGGCGACCGGGGCAGCGGCGGTGACGTCGAACTTGTCCTCGAACGCCTTCACGAAGCCGGCGAGCTCAAGGAGGGTCATGTCCTCGAACTGGGCAAGCAGGTCGTCCTGGCTGAGCTTCGCCATGATGGGCGATCCCTTCACTAAATCGGCGTGTGCCGGATGTATATGACGGCGGGCGTTCGGCCCGCTGCGATCAGCGCATGGGAACAGAGCTGATCAATGCGCGAGCCGAATTACTCGGCACCGCCCTGCTCGGCCTGCTTGGCACGAAGCGCCTCCGCGGTGCGGACGAACTTCGAGGGAAGCGCCTGGAAGAGCGCGGCAGCCTGGGACTGCTTGCCCTTCATGGCGCCCGCCAGCTTGGCGAGCAGAACCTCGCGGGACTCGAGGTCCGCAAGCTTCTTGATCTCATCGGCGGACATCGCCTTGCCATCAAGGACACCGCCCTTGATGATCAGGTTGGGGTTGTCCTTGGCGAAGTCACGAAGACCCTTCGCCGACTCCACCGGGTCACCGGTGACGAAGGCAACCGCCGTCGGACCGTTGAACAGGTCGTCGAGCGTGTTGATCCCGGCCTCGTTGGCCGCAATCTTGGTCAGCGTGTTCTTCACCACGGCGTACTGGGCGTTCTCACCGAGTGAGCGGCGCAGCTGCTTGAGCTGTGCCACGGTGAGACCCCGGTACTCGGTCAGCACGGCGGCGTTCGAGCTGCGGAACTGGTCCGCCAGCTCGGCTACCGCGGCAGCCTTGTCGGGCCTTGCCATGAGCATCGGCCTCCTTCCGGGTGATGAGGACCGCGCGGACCCGAAGGAGGAAACTGTGCAAAACGAAACGCCCCGGCGCAGGCGCACGGGGCTGAGCTCGACCGAATGGAACTCGGGAGCTTGACACTGTGTCACCTGCGCAGGCCGTCCGCAGCTAGCGGATTCCTTCGGTCGCCGCACTCTCAGAAGAGCAAGCGGCAACGACCAGCGGTCTTTGGCTTCTGGGGAAGACTACGTGAGCGGTTCCGTTAGAAGCAAATCGCCCTGTACGGCCTGGTCAGGGTGGGTGTGCCCAACCGAGGAAGCCATGGCGCGGGCGTCGATCGGGCCCTGTGCCACCGCCGGGAACCCACCCGCTCCGCCGGACGGCGATTCTCGGCCATCGCACATGACCGTGCCCTCCACCGAAGCTCTCCATGCCGGCGCGGCAGCAAGCACGCCCCAGGGGCACCACCAGCCCCACTGAGAACACCGGAGCCGGCCGATGGGGCCGATGAGCGGAGCAACGTGCACAGGCCCGCCAGCGGGCTGCCACGAGCCCGCGCCCCAGCGCTCACGACCTCACGACCTCACGACCTCACGACGACGGTGAGCCGTGCTGGATCCGGTCGCCCCGGAAGTCACCGCACCGCCCGTCCTCGGGCTCCCGGGATTCTGCTTCCGCCGGGCGCGACCTTCAGAACCCGTCAGGATGCCCGACAAGCGCCCTCAGACTCGGGGCTAGCTCTGGGTGGAACCCTCGTCGAGCTTCTCCAGCCCCTTCATCTCCTTGCTGAGGTCCCCGAGCTCCTTGAAGAGCTCCATCAGGTCCGCGGTCTCACTGGCCGGCGGAGCCTTCACCGACGCCTTGGTGCCGTAGTCGGAGTAGTCGGCGCTGGTGACGAGCTTGCCCTTGCCCTCGGGGAAGTTCATGGTCACGTTCATCCGGACCGGATAGTCGTCCTTGTTGACCCAGACCTCGGTCTCGAAGCCCTTCATCTTGGACTTCTTCATCTTCGCCAGCAGGTCGTCGCGCTCCTTCTTCTCCAGAAGGTCGAGCTTCGACTTCATCATCTCTTCGAAGGTCAGCGTGCCCTTGTAGTGCTGGGTCTGGACACCGTCGATCTTCTCCTCGCCGACCTTCTTCACATTCGGCGAGTCCAGCAGGAGCGCGAGCTGCTGAGCCGGGTCCTGGTTCATGTCCTCCATGCCCCCGGTCATCTGCTTCTGCAGCTCGGGGTCGCCCGACATCTCGGCGATCGCCCCGAAGTCCATCTTCATCCAGCGCTTGCCGTCCATCTCCTTGGCGGACTTGGCGCCCATGTCCACGTAGACGACGTTGTCGACCATGACCATGCGCGACTTCCCGGGCGCATCGGCGATGTCTTCCATGCCGGTCACGGTCATGTCCATCAGCACGGGGTCCCAGCCGACGACGCCGGACATCTGCATGTCGAGCTTCTCGCCACCGGCCGTGCCGTCGGAGCCCTTCATACTGATGTCGACCTTCGCCGACTTCGCATCGGCGGTCTTCTTGTGCGCGGCCGTGAGGACCTGCCCAACGGAACGCTCCTTCGTGCCCGACTCACTGCCACAACCGGCCACACCGGCGATGACGGCGACCGCCGTCAGCGACATGCCCGCGCGCTTCCATGCGGTCCTGCTCATGCCCCACCCCTTGAAGATCTCTTTACGAACGTTTGAACGGTATCCGACGCCTATGACACCGGCGCAACAGAAAAACCGGCCCCCTCACCTCGTAAGAGGCTTGGGGACCGGCTTTCGTTGTACGGAAACCCGCGACTGCTGTGTGGATCACACAGCGGCCGGGTCCTCCTCGACGAGGAGGTTGCGGGTGCGGTTGGCGTCCAGCGGGATGCCGGGGCCCATCGTGGTGGCCAGGGTCGCCTTCTTGATGTAGCGGCCCTTCGCAGCGGACGGCTTCAGACGGAGGATCTCCTCCAGCGCCGCGGCGTAGTTCTCGACCAGCTTCGTCTCGTCGAAGGAAACCTTGCCGATGATGAAGTGGAGGTTCGAGTGCTTGTCGACGCGGAACTCGATCTTGCCGCCCTTGATGTCCGTCACGGCCTTGACGACATCGGGGGTGACGGTGCCGGTCTTCGGGTTCGGCATCAGACCACGCGGACCGAGCACGCGGCCGAGACGACCGACCTTGCCCATGAGGTCCGGGGTGGCGACGACGGCGTCGAAGTCCAGACGGCCCTTCGCCACCTCGTCGATCAGTTCGTCGGCGCCGACGATGTCGGCGCCCGCGGCACGCGCGGCCTCGGCACGGTCACCGGTCGCGAAGACCAGGACCCGGGCGGTCTTGCCGGTGCCGTGCGGAAGGTTCACGGTGCCACGGACCATCTGGTCCGCCTTGCGCGGGTCGACACCCAGACGCATGGCGACCTCGACGGTCGCGTCGAACTTGATGGACGTGGTGTCCTTGGCCAGACGGACGGCCTCAAGCGGGGCGTACACGCGCTCCCGGCTGATCTTGGCGTCCGCAGCGCGGAGAGACTTGCTGCGCTTCACTTCAGCTCCTGTATTTCAGGTATGGAGTTGTGGTGCGGACCAGCGCTGGCCCTACCACGGAGGTCAGACGGGGACTGTCAGCCCTCGACCGTGATGCCCATGGAACGGGCGGTGCCGGCGATGATCTTCTCGGCGGCGTCCAGGTCGTTGGCGTTCAGGTCGGGCATCTTGGTGGTGGCGATGTCACGGACCTGGGCGCGCGTCAGCTTGGCGACCTTGGTCTTGTGCGGCTCGCCGGAGCCCTTGTCCACACCCGCGGCCTTGAGGATCAGCTTGGCGGCCGGCGGAGTCTTGGTCACGAAGGTGAAGGAACGGTCGTCGTAGACCGTGATCTCCACCGGCACGACCATGCCACGCTGCGACTCGGTCGCGGCGTTGTAGGCCTTGCAGAACTCCATGATGTTGACGCCGTGCTGACCCAGGGCGGGGCCGACCGGCGGAGCCGGGTTGGCCGCGCCGGCCTGGATCTGGAGCTTGATAAGCCCCGTGACCTTCTTCTTCTTGGGAGGCATTGCTCTCTCCGGGTCCTAGTGAGAGTTTCCAGCACTCCACCCGATCATCCGGATGGAGGCATACCGCACAACGATAACGGGTATAGGTGCGCGGATAAAAACCGACAGGTCAGAACGGCCGCGAGGGCTGTTCTGACCTGGTCGGAAGCTGTTGCGTACGCAGTGAGCGGCGTACGGCTAGTTCTTCTGGATCTGGTCGAAACTCAGCTCGACCGGCGTCTCACGGCCGAAGATCTCGACCAGGCCCTTGACCTTCTTCGAGTCAGCGTTGATCTCGTTGATGGTCGCCTGGAGCGTGGCGAACGGACCGTCGGTGACGGTGACCGAGTCGCCGACCTCGAAGTCCAGCACCTGAACCTCGACCCGACGGGAAGGAGCGGCCTTGCCCTCGGCCTCGGCAGCCTCGCGCGCCGCCTTCTCCTCCGCCTCGGGAGCGAGCATCTTGACGATCTCGTCCAGCGTCAGCGGGTACGGGTCATAGGCGTTGCCCACGAAGCCGGTGACTCCGGGGGTGTTGCGGACGACGCCCCAGGACTCGTTGGTGAGGTCCATGCGGACCAGGACGTAACCGGGAAGCTTGTTCTGGCGGACGTTCTTGCGCTCGCCGTTCTTGATCTGGACGATCTCTTCCTCGGGCACTTCGGCCTGGTAGATGAACTCCTCGACGTTCAGCGAGACGGCACGCTGCTCCAGGTTCGCCTTCACACGCTTCTCGTAGCCCGCGTAGGTGTGGATGACGTACCACTCGCCGGGGAGCAGACGCAGTTCCTCGCGGAGTGCGGCGATCGGGTCGACCGGAGCCTCGGGCTCGGCCTCGACACTCGCGGCGTCTTCAGCATCAATGGCGCCGTCGGCTTCAACGTCGTCGTCGGCATCAGCGTCGGCCTCGTCGGCGTCCGCAGCCTCTTCGGAGTCAGTGTGCACAGCAGCCTCTTCGGCCGGCTCACCGGCCGCTGCGTCTGCAGCCTCGGCCTGGTCCTCGTCGGCCGCCTCAACGATGTCGAGCTCGTCCTCTGAGGACTCGGCGGATTCGAAGCTCTCGCCCGGCTCGACGGCCTCGTTCAGGTTCGGGTCAGACACGGTGGCTGCTTCTTTCTGGATACAGATGGGTGGAACGTACGAAAGGCTGCCGCCATGCCGACGCCCTCCGTGGGATCAGCCGAAGACGTACTTGACGGCTTCCTGGAATCCATAGTCCATCACGGTCACCAGACCGATCATGATGACAACGAAGACAATCACCACTGTGGTGTATGTCGTCAGCTGATTGCGCGTAGGCCAGACGACCTTGCGCAGCTCGGCGACGATCTGCCGGTAGAAGAGCGCGAGACGGCCCAGAGGGCCCTTCTTTCCGCGCTTACCGCCCTTGCGGGACTTCTTCTGAGGCGCTTCGTCCTCGGCATCAGGCGTGTCGATGGAGCCCACGGCGTCCGTCACTTTCTTTCACCTGATTCCGGGTCGTGGCCGTGCCGCACCCGGTGGAGCCGCACGGCGGTTCATCTACTGCACGTACATGCGCACACAGCCTGCGGAAGGCTTGTGTAGCAGGGCCGGAGGGACTTGAACCCCCAACCGCTGGTTTTGGAGACCAGTGCTCTACCAATTGAGCTACGACCCTTTGTGGCTTCCCCAACCTACCGTATCCAAGGATGTGGTCGGTGCGGGCCAACGACGAGTGAGTGTACGTGGTCGTCGGCCCGACGTCGAACAGATAGCCCCCCAGCGCTTCTTGCGTCCCTCTTGTACCGGCCTGGCACCGACTCCGCACCGACCCGGTGCGCTCCCAGCGGGTCGAGCGGCTGCCGACCTGGGGAGCGCTCGATGTCCGCGGGGCGAAACACTTGTGCCGGGCATGATTGCCGTCTGGGACGATGGATCGTATGAGCGCTGCAACCTCTCCCACCGAGCGCCGGGTCTCCGCGCGCATCGCCGCGATCTCCGAGTCCGCGACCCTCGCCGTCGACGCCAAGGCGAAGGCCCTCAAGGCCGCCGGACGTCCGGTGATCGGCTTCGGTGCCGGTGAGCCCGACTTCCCGACGCCCGACTACATCGTCGAGGCCGCGATCGAAGGCTGCCGAAACCCGAAGTTCCACCGCTACACCCCGGCGGGCGGTCTGCCGGAGCTGAAGAAGGCCATCGCCGAGAAGACCCTGCGGGACTCCGGCTATGAGGTCGACCCGGCGCAGATCCTGGTGACCAACGGCGGGAAGCAGGCGATCTACGAGGCATTCGCCGCGATCCTGGACCCGGGTGACGAGGTCATCGTGCCCGCTCCTTACTGGACCACCTACCCCGAGTCGATCCGGCTCGCCGGCGGTGTGCCGGTGGACGTCGTCGCCGACGAGACCACCGGCTACCGGGTCTCGATCGAGCAGTTGGAGGCCGCGCGCACCGAGCGCACGAAGGTGGTCCTCTTCGTCTCCCCGTCCAACCCGACCGGCGCCGTCTACAGCCGGGAGGACACCGAGGCGATCGGGCGTTGGGCCGTCGAGCACGGACTGTGGGTCCTCACGGACGAGATCTACGAGCACCTGGTGTACGGGGACGCGGCCTTCACCTCGCTGCCCGCGGTGGTGCCCGAGCTGCGCGACAAGTGCATCGTCGTCAACGGCGTCGCCAAGACGTACGCCATGACCGGCTGGCGCGTGGGGTGGGTCGTGGGCCCCAAGGACGTGGTGAAGGCTGCGACCAACCTCCAGTCGCACGCCACGTCGAACGTCTCCAACGTGGCACAGGCCGCCGCCCTGGCCGCCGTGTCCGGGAACCTGGACGCGGTCGCCGAGATGCGGGAGGCGTTCGACCGCCGCCGACAGACCATCGTCCGGATGCTCAATGAGATCGACGGCGTCGTCTGCCCCGAGCCCGAGGGCGCCTTCTACGTCTATCCCTCGGTGAAGGCCCTGCTCGGCAAGGAGATCCGCGGCAAGCGCCCGCAGTCCTCGGTGGAGCTGGCCGCGTTGATCCTGGATGAGGTCGAGGTCGCGGTGGTCCCGGGCGAAGCCTTCGGCACCCCCGGCTATCTGCGCCTTTCCTACGCACTGGGTGACGAGGATCTCGCCGAGGGCGTCTCGCGCATCCAGAAGCTGCTGGCCGAGGCCACCGACTGACGGTTCAGGCCACGGGTCTCTTTGGATCGGCTCCTGTTCACGGGCGACGCTCGTGGGCAGGAGCCGATTCTTCGTTCGGGCAAGGACCCGATCAGGGAATCCGGTTACCTCTCGGCGTGGCGGTGCGGCAAGATCCTGGAATGGACCATGTACGTGACGTCAGCCGGCTCCCCAAAGCCCATCTCCATCTGCACTTCACCGGCTCGATGCGGCCCTCCACCATGCTCGAACTGGCTGATAAGTACGGCGTCCACCTGCCTGACGCCCTGACCGGGGGCGAGCCTCCGAAGCTGCGCGCCACGGATGAGCGCGGCTGGTTCCGCTTCCAGCGCCTCTACGACATCGCACGCTCGTGTCTACGGAGTCCCGAAGACATTCAGCGACTGGTGCGGGAGGCCGCCGAGGAAGATGTCAGGGATGGTTCCGGTTGGCTGGAAATACAGGTCGATCCGACGTCGTACGCACCCCTTCTCGGCGGGTTGATCCCCGCCCTGGAGATCATTTTGGACGCGGTGGACCGTGCGGCGCGTGCGACCGGGCTGGGGATGCGGGTGCTGGTCGCAGCGAACCGTATGAAGCACCCGTTGGAGGCCCGTACGCTCGCTCGTCTCGCCGTGCGGTACGCCGACCAGGGCATCGTCGGGTTCGGGTTGTCCAATGACGAGCGCCGGGGCATGGCCAGGGACTTCGACCGTGCGTTCGCCATCGCCAGGACGGGCGGTCTGTTGGCCGCGCCGCACGGCGGGGAGCTGAGCGGCCCGTCGTCGGTGCGGGACTGTCTGGACGACCTCCATGCGGCCCGGGTCGGTCACGGAGTGCGGGCGGCGGAGGATCCCCGGCTGCTGCGGCAGCTCGCCGATCGCGGTGTGACCTGCGAGGTCTGCCCCTCGTCGAATGTGGCCCTGGGCGTGTACGAGAAGCCTGAGGACGTGCCGCTGCGGACGTTGTACGACGCCGGTGTGCCGATGGCGCTCGGGGCAGACGACCCGCTGCTGTTCGGTTCCCGGCTGGCCGCCCAGTACGACTTCGCGCGCAAGCACCATGCGTTCACGGACGAGGAGCTGGCGGAGCTGGCCCGGCAGTCGGTGCGGGGGTCGGCGGCGCCCGCGGACGTACAGGGGAAGCTGCTGGCCGGGATCGACGACTGGCTGACCGACTGACCGACGGCTCGTCACTCAGGCGCGCGGATACCGCCCAGCAGGGTGCGGGCGAGATCGGCGGCGAACGCGTCGAGCGGGGGCGGGGCGACTCCGCCCTCCGCGCTGTCGTAGGCGAAGGCCCGGTGGGCGCAGGCGCCGAGCAGCAGTGAAGCGGCGGCGTAGGTGTCGGCGTCCGCTGCGATGCGGCCCACCTCCTGCTCGGCCCGCAGATACCGGTCGAGGCCGTGGATGGGCTTGTGCGGCCCGGTGCCCAGGGCGCGCAGTGCGGCTTCGTGTCGGGCCTTGAGTCGGGGGTCGGCGTACAGCGACGCAGCGATCGGGAGGGTCTGGGCGTAGAACCGGGCGGCCTGTCGGACCACTTCGACGAGATTGCCTTCGATGCTTCCGGCGCCTGGGCTTGCGGTGAGATCGCTCAGCAGCGGACCCAGCTTCGGCAGCCGCTCGTCGAGGACCGCGATGAACAGTTCCTCCTTGCTGGCGAAGCTCTTGTAGAGCGCGGCCTCCGAGCAGGCCGCGGCCCTGGCGATCTCCTTCGTGGTGGTGCGGGCCAGCCCCAGGCTGAGCATGAGGTCGTACGCGGCGTCGAGGATGCGGGTACGTGCCGGTTTCTGCATGGTCTTCTTGGTGTCCTCTGACGGAAATCGATCTCTGGACTTGACGGGTGAGTGAGTACTTACCCACCCTAGGGGTGAGTGAACACTTACCCCCTTGGAGGCGCGACCGATGAGGTACACCGTTTTCGGAGCGACCGGCGGAGTCGGTCGGGAAATCGTCACCCAGGCACTGGCCGCCGGCCATGAGGTGACGGCAGTCGTCCGCGATCCGTCGCGCTACACCGTCACGAGCCCCGGCCTCACGGTGTTCGAGGCCGACCTGGCGAAGCCGGAGACCCTGCGACCGGCCGTGGCGGGCCGGGACGCCGTGCTCTCGGGCCTGGGCGCCCGCACCCGGGCTGACGCAGGGATCGCCACGACCCTGACGCGCGCGGTGCTGACCGCCATGGAGGCGGAGGGCACCCGTCGGCTGGTCGTGGTGAGCGCGACACCGCTCGGCGGATCCCCTCAGGGGGAGAGCCTGCTCGACCGGGTATCCATGAGCGTGGTCTCCACCGTGTTCAAGGACCTGTACCGGGATCTGCGCGCCATGGAAGCGGCGCTGGCCAACAGCGATACCGACTGGACCGCCGTACGCCCGCCCCGGCTCCTGAACAAGCCGCTGACCGGTGTCTACCGCACGGCGATCGGGGGCAACCCCCGCGCCGCCCGGACCATCGCACGGGCGGACGTGGCCCATGCGATGCTCGCGCAGGTGGCCCGGAGAGAGACGGTGGGGCAGGCCGTGGGAGTCGCCTACTAGGCGTACCGCCCCGACGGTCGCGCCGGCCCGAACCTCCGCCCGGAACGGATGCAGCCCCTAGCTAGTCGGATCCGAGGCTCACGCCGATGGTCACCGGCTCGTTGACCAGGGTGATCCCGAAGGCGTCCTCGACGCCCGCGACGACCTCCCGGGCGAGGGCGAGCAGATCGTCCGTGGTCGCCGCCCCCCTGTTGGTGAGCGCGAGGGTGTGCTTGGTCGAGATACGGGCCGGTCCGCTGCCGTACCCCTTGGTGAAACCGGCTCGGTCGATCAGCCAGGCCGCTGAGGTCTTGGTGCGCCCCTCCCCCGCGGGGTAGGCGGGCGGGGCGATCTCGTCGCCGAGGCGTTCCCGAACTCGGTCGAGGAAGGTCGTGTACTGCGCGGCACTCAGGATCGGGTTGGTGAAGAAGGACCCGGCGGACCAGGTGTCGTGGTCCTCGGGGTCGAGGACCATGCCCTTGCCCGCACGCAGTCTCAGCACGGCGCGGCGCACCTCGGCGAGATCGGCCCGGTCGCCCGGCTCCACACCGAGGAGTCGGGCGGTCTCCGCATACCGAATGGGTGCGGAGAGCCCATCGGCCTCTTCCAGCCGGAAGCGGACCCTCAGGACGACATAGCGGTCGGGGTGTTTCTTGAAGCGGCTGTGCCGGTAGGAGAAGTCGCACTCGGCGTTGGCGAGGGTGACCGTCCGGTCCTCGTGGCGGTCGTAGGCGACGACCTCGGTGATGGTCGAGGAGACTTCCTGGCCGTACGCTCCGACGTTCTGGATCGGGGTGGCTCCGGCCGAACCGGGAATCCCGGCCAGGCATTCGATGCCCGCCAGCCCCTCGGCCACGGAGAGGGCCACGGCGTCCGTCCAGATCTCGCCCGCGGCCAGTTCCAGTTCGGGGCCGTTCACCCGGCACCCCCGGGTGGCGATGCGCAGGGCCGTTCCCTCGAACCCCTTGTCGCCGATGACCAGATTGCTCCCGCCGCCGATGATCAGCAGCGGGGTGCCGGTGGTGTCCGCTTCCCTCACGGCCGCGATCACCTCGTCGTCCGTGGTGGCCGTCAGGAGCCGGGTGGCGGGGCCGCCGAGCCGGAAGGTGGTCAGGGGGGCGAGGGGGGCATCGTGGAGTTCCTGCACGGGACAAGGGTACGGGCCCGGAGTGCGCCGCCCCGGGGTACGGCTCTCGACGTTCGCCGTGGAGAGCCGCACCGCGGTATCGGGGACATGGCTGCCGGGGGCCAGAGCCCGGCAGCCGTGTCCCCGTCCACCAGGTTCATGTCCAGGCGACGGTGCACCGACATCCACACGGCACCCATGGCCCGGCGACCGCTTGCCCGAAGACGGGCGCCCGACGGAGGTCGACGTCAGACGGTTGCCGACGAACGGGCAGGAGTACGCACCGGGGGGAGTTCGTCCCGGTCGGAGTTCGCCCGTCGCTCCATCAGGAGAGCGGCGATCGCGCCGACAGCCACCGCCCCGGCGCCGATCCACAGGGCCGGCACTATGCCGTCCGTGAACGTCCACGGAGTGCTGTAGCCCCCTTGGGCGGCGAATACCGCCGCCAGCGCGGCGACGCCCAGTGCCCCGCCGACCTCCCGGAGCGCGTTGTTGGCACCTGACGCCATGCCCTGCTCGGCAGGTTGCACGCTGGACATGACCAGACTGGCTGCGGGCGCGAAGAAGAGCGCCATACCGAACCCGCCCGCGATCTGCGCCGGCAACATCGCCGCGTAGGACATCCCCGGCTCCAGGACCAGTGCGAAGAGTCCGAGGCCGATCGCCTGGAGGGTGAGGCTCGCGATGATGATCGGCCGGCCGCCGATCCGGTCGGAGAGGTATCCGGCTAGTGGGGAGACGAGGAGCGGCATTCCGGTCCACGGCAGCATCCGCAGCCCGGCCTCGGTGGGCGAGTACCCGAGGACGCTCTGCATGAACTGGCTGAGGAGGAAGATCGATCCGAACATGCCCAGGTACATCAGCATGCTCGCGGCGTTGATGCCGGCGAAGGTCCGGTCGCGGAACAGCCGCATGGGCAGCATGGAATGCCGGCTGACCGTGCCGTGGCGGACGAACGCCAGGAGCAGTGCGACGCCCACAGTCGCGCTGGTGACCACACCGACGCTGGTCCAGCCGTCCACATGCCCGTTGACCAGGGCGTAGACAACTCCGAACAGGCCACCGCTCACCAACAGGGTGCCGGGGACGTCGAGCCGGGGGTTCGGTGCGTGGGACTCCTCCAGCCGCATCCGGGCGAGGGGGAGCAGGACCAGACCGATCGGCACATTGAGCCAGAAGATCCACTGCCACGAGATGTGTTCGGTGAGACTGCCGCCGATGAGGGGGCCGCTGGCCACCGCCACTCCGGTCACCGCGCCAAGGATGCCCAGGGCCGCGCCCCGGCGCGCGGGCGGAACGGCGACCGTCAGCAGGGTGAGGGCCAGCGGCATCATGATCGCGGCGCCGACCCCCTGCACCGCACGGGCTGCGATCAGGGATTCGATGCTGGGGGCGAGCGCAGCACCGGCGGAAGCGGCGGTGAAGATCGACAATCCGATGGTGAAGAGCCGGCGACGGCCGAAGCGATCGCCGAGTGCGGCACCGAACAGCAGCAGCACGGCAAAGGTCAAGGTGTAGGCGCTGACCGTCCATTCCAGGTCCGCCAGCGCCCCGCCGAGGTCATCGCGGATGGCGGGTAGTGCGGTGGTGACGACGAGATTGTCCAGAGCGGCCATGAAGCCTGCGGCGCTCGTGATGACGATGGCCCAGGCGGTGCCGCCTCGACGTGCTGATGGTGGCTGGGTCACTGCTCCCCCATTTGATTAGTAATTGATCACTAACTTTTATGGACAGAAAGCTCCCCGGCTCAGCAAGAAGACGGGGAGACGGCCCGTCACCCCCACTCAGGGGAGGACGGGGGCCAGAAGGTCAGAAGGTCAGATCGACATGGGCATCAGCCCGTCGGGCCAAACGGTCGACAGTCACGTTCCGTCACCATCGCGCGGCCCGCGAACAGCGGGAACGACGTCCGGGGCGAGTCACCCCGCCTCGGATACCTCAGACACCACGGACACCTCAGGGGCATCAGACGCCTCGGGCGCCGGAGCGGCTGTCGACTCCGCACTCCCGCCCGGTCGTGGACCGTCCGCTGCCGGACCCGGTTCACGGTCATCGGGCGCCACCGGCGGGAACTCGCCGCCGAATCCGGCCCACACCCGGTGCTCCCCGGGGAATCCCAGGGTCGCCAGGGTGTTGATCAGCATGCCGGCGCTCATAAATTCCGTGGTGGCCTTGAGGTCCCCCCCGAACGCGAGGGACGCCCGGTCCCAGATCTCGGCCCACTCGGCGCGGATCAACTCGCCGAACTCATGATCGCCGACCGCTTCGGCCGAGGCCACGGCGACATACGTCTGCATCTGCATCAGCAGCCGCTCATGATCGTCGAGAAGCCGCAGATACGCCCCGGCCATCACGTCCTTCGGCGGGGCCTCGGGCTGCTCGGCCAGGGCGTCCGAGAACGCCGTGACGGTCTCTTCGAGGCAGCGCACACTCGCCGCGAGGAACAACTCCCGCTTGTTCTTGAAGAGGCGGAAGAGATACGGCTGCGAGACGCCGACCCGTTTGGCGATGGCCTCGGTCGAGGTGCCGGCATAGCCGCCCATCGCGAACTCGCTGATCGCCGCGCGGATGACACTCTCGCGTCGCTCCTGTGCACTCATCCTGACCATGCAAGTAAGTTAGTGACCAATCACTAAGTACGTCAACCGTCACCCGGTCGCGGTGCGAGCGCCACATGCATCAGGGGCGCCCGTCCGCGGAAGGGCACCCCTGATGAAACGCACACCGATCAGCCGAGCTGCACCACGGCACGGGACATGGTCAGAACCTTCTCACCGGCACTCGTCGCCACCAGGTCGACACGTACCCGACGGTCTTCCAGCAGGGCCGCGACCTTGCCACTGACCTCGATCACGGCGCCCTTCTCGTCATTCGGCACGACGACGGGCTTGGAGAAACGGACGCTGTACTCCACCAGCGCGCCCGGATCCCCGGTCCAGTCGGTCACCACACGGGCCGCCTCGGCCATGGTGAACATGCCGTGGGCGATCACATCAGGAAGCCCGACATCCACCGCGAACTTCTCGTTCCAGTGGATCGGGTTGAAGTCCCCGGAGGCACCGGCGTACCGAACCAATGTGGCGCGGTCCACAGGGAAACTCCGCACCGGCAGCTCGGTACCGACCTCGACGTCAGCGTAGGAGATCTTCCCCGTCATCACGCCTCCTCGGCGGCGCGCGCCACCAGCTTGGTCCACGCGGTCACCACGTGCTCACCGGCTTCGTCGCTCACCTCGCCGCGAATGTCCACGACGTCATTGCCCGCCAGTGTCTTGATGCTCTCAATGGTGGAGACGACGGTCAGCCTGTCCCCCGCCCGTACCGGTCTGGCATAGGCGAACCGCTGGTCACGGTGCACTACGCGGGCGTAGTCGAGGCCCAGGAGCGGGTCCTGAACCACGGCTTCGGCAGCCCGGAAACTGATCGCGAAGACAAAAGTCGGCGGAGCGATCACATCGGGGTACCCGAGCGCCTTCGCGGCCTCTTGATCGACGTATACGGGATTGTCGTCCCTCACCGCCTCGGCGAACTCGCGGATCTTTTCCCGGCCGACCTCATAGGGCGAGGTGGGCGGATAGGTCCGCCCTACGAAGGACTGGTCGAGCGCCATGAACTGGCTCCCTCCTGACAGATTTGACCATTCTGATCAACGGCCCGAGTTATCGGGACGCCGGGCCGTCGCAACAAATGCCACGAGGCCGCCCCCGAAAAAGGGGGCGGCCTCGTGGGACGAACCTGATCAGCGCGTCTCGCGATGCGCAGTGTGCGCCTTGCAGCGCGGGCAGTGCTTCTTGAGTTCAAGACGGTCCGGGTTGTTACGCCGGTTCTTCTTGGTGATGTAGTTCCGCTCCTTGCACTCCACGCAGGCCAGCGTGATCTTCGGGCGGACGTCGGTGGCAGCCACGTGAGTGCTCCTTGGACGGACTTAAACGACAGATGTTGAACGCATAAAAGAGTAGCCGATCGGAGGACCGACCCCGCAATCGGCTACTGTGTGTAGCGGTGACCGGACTTGAACCGGTGACACAGCGATTATGAGCCGCTTGCTCTACCGACTGAGCTACACCGCTGCGATATCAGTTCACCTCGCCCGAAGGCGAGGATCACCGACATCAGAGCCCCAATACGGAATCGAACCGTAGACCTTCTCCTTACCATGGAGACGCTCTACCGACTGAGCTATTGGGGCGAGCGATGAAGACATTACACGGTCGCCCACCGATCGCCCAAATCCGTTTCGTCGCCTGATGGCTGTGGCGACCGCTTTGCCGCGCACGGGCCCTCTGCGGACCCGGCCGGAGCCCCCTGCACGGCCGCTCGAAACCGGCTGCCGCCCCGTCACGGAACGCCGCGCCCACCAGCACTGCTACTCCTGTTTCCCTTGCGCACGGCCACACCGGTACGACTATTCCGCTCTTCCCAGAAGCCCACCCCTAGCGCCCCTAGGCTCGTCTCACGCTGTGTGATCTTCCCCTCGGCTCACACGCCCGAGCCCCGACCTCCCCCGCAGGAGCGCGATGCCCGACAGCCAGCCGCAGTCACCCGGCGGCGCGACCGCCGACACCACCGCGCTGCTGCTGTGCGGCGCCCGGCTGACGGACGGCCGCACCGTCGACGTACGACTCGGCGGCGGGCGGATCGAGGCGGTCGGCACCACGGGCAGCCTGAGCCCGCACTGCGCCCGGGTGGACCTCAGCGGCTACCTGCTGCTCCCCGCCCTCGCCGAACCGCACTCCCACGGCGACACGGCCCTCACCGCCGACTCCCCCGGCCCGGTCTCGTACGAGACGCAGGAGGTCCAACGCCGGGCCACCGAAGCCGCCCTGCTCCAACTGGGCCACGGAGCCACGGCACTGCGCTCCCACGTACGGATCGGCGATGTGCAGGGGCTCGGCCCGCTGGAAGCGGTGTTGCAGGCCCGGCGCTCCCTGCGCGGATTGGTCGACCTGACCACCGTGGCCGTGCCCAGGCTGCTGACCGGAGTTGCCGGTTCGGACGGTCTGGCGATGCTGCGGGACGCCGTGAAGATGGGTGCCGCCGTCGTGGGCGGCTGCCCCGACGCCGACCCCGACCCGACCGGATATGTGGAAGCGGTACTGGAAGTGGCCGCCGAGCACGGCTGTCCGGTCGACCTCCACACCCACGGCGACGATCCCGCCCGGCTCGCCCGGCTCGCGGCGATGGCCGGCGGTCTGCGCACGGGCGTGGCGATCGGACCGTGCTCGGGCCTGGCCCGACTGCCGCGCGCCGTGGCCGCCCGGGCCGCCGACCAACTCGCGGCATCCGGGGTCACCGTGGTCTGCCTCCCCCAGGGCGGCTGCGGAGCGATGGAGCAGCGCGGCACCGCGCCCGTACGACTGCTGAGAGCGGCCGGCGTAAGGGTCGCGGCCGGCAGCGGCGCCCTGCGGGACGTGGGGAACCCGGTGGGGCGCGGTGATCCGTTGGAGGCGGCCTATCTCCTGGCCTCCCAGGCCGGATTGCGGGCCCAGGACGCCTACGCGGCGGTGGCGACGGGGGCACGCGAGGTGATGGGGCTGCCGGAGGTACGGGTGGAGGCGGGCTTCCCGGCCGAGTTGCTCGCCGTGCGCGGGGAACAGCTCTCCGCCGTGCTGTCCCTCGCGTACAGCAGGATCGTGATCCATCGCGGTCGTGTGGTGGCCCGCACGAGCGCCGTACGGGAGTACTGCGACTCCGCGGTGTCCGTGGCGCTCGAACTACCGCGACAGGGACGGCCTTGACCTCCTCGGTGCGACGACAGGCGCCGGCCGCCGTTCACGCTGCGGCCATGGTGCTGTCAGGCGCAGGACGGGCTTCGGACGTACGGTCGTAGACATGCGCATTGTGATTGCAGGAGGACACGGTCAGATCGCGCTCCGACTGGAGCGGCTGCTCTCGGCAGGCGGGCATGAGGTCGCGGGCATCATCCGCAACCCCGACCACAGCGCGGACCTGCGCGACGCGGGGGCGGAACCCATCGTGCTGGACCTTGAGTCGGCCTCCCTCGCCGAGGTCACCGAGGTGTTGAAGGGCGCGGACGCCGCGGTCTTCGCGGCGGGCGCGGGCCCGGGCAGCGGGGTCGGCCGCAAGGACACGGTGGACCGGGCCGCGGCGGTCCTGTTCGCGGACGCCGCCGAACAGGCCGGTGTGCGCCGCTACCTCATCGTCTCGTCGATGGGCGCGGACTCCGCCCACCAGGGGAACGAGGTCTTCGACGCCTATCTGCGGGCCAAGGGCGCCGCTGACGACGACGTACGGGCACGGCCCCGGCTCGCCTGGACGATCCTGCGTCCGGGCATGCTGACCAATGACGCCGGTACGGGACTGGTGGCGCTCAAGGCTTCCACCGGCCGGGGGCCCGTGCCGCGCGACGACGTGGCCGCCGTACTGGCGGAACTGGTCGAGACGCCGGCCGCTGCCGGGTTGACACTGGAGTTGATCAGCGGATCGGTGCCGGTGGTGGTGGCCGTGAAGGACATCGCGGGCAACTGATGCGGTCCGGCCGATGAGTCGACGGCCGGCAACCGGTCTCACTCCGGGGGAGCCTTCGTCGGCGCCCCCTGCCGCCCTGCTCCTACTGCTTGAGGTATCGCCATGTCTGATGTGACGCCCGTAGTCGTCGAACGGACCGAGCAGCCGTACGCCTTCATCCGCGGCTCGGTCCGGATGGACTCCTTCGACCAAATCGCCGACCGGCTGGGGGAGCTGATCGGGTGGCTGATGGCCCATGAGGCAGAGTTCGCGGGGGCGCCGTTCTTCCGCTACAACACCGTCGACCTGGAGGGTGAGTCGGAGGTCGAGGCGGGCATGCCCATCGTGTCCCGACCGGAGCCGGAGGGTGACATCCGCGTCGGCACGCTGCCCGCGGGTCGCTATGCCACGCTCACCCATGTCGGCCACCCGGACGAACTCTTCGACGTGGCCGACGCACTGCGTTCCTGGGCCACCCGCGAGGGCCTGGAGTGGGACATGACGGAGGTGGCGGGGGTGGAGCGCTGGGGCTGCCGACTGGAATCGCACCTCACCGACCCCCGGGTACAGCCGGATCTGAACAAGTGGGTGTCCGAGTTGGCCTTCCGGCTCGCGGACCAGTAGACGGGCGACGGCCGCCTCTGAGCGGCTTCCGGGCCGGTCAGAGGCCGTCGGGGAACACCTTGCCGCCGCCTTGCCCAAGGAGGGCCGGCGAACCGGCACGGCCGACGGGCTTCACTCAGGCCCGATCGCCGCCTCCATGAGCTCCTTCCACCCCGTGTTGCCGAAACCGCTCATCATCAGCACATCCCGGTAGTCCGAGTAGGCTTCTTCGAGGATCTCCAGGTACCGGTCCACATCCCCGGCCGCGAAGAGCACGATCGCCGTCTGCACGCGATCCACTTCCCAGGCGACGAAGGATCGGCCCCACTCCTCCAGCAACTCGATCACCACCGCCGCGACTTCCGGGTCCGGGAAGTCCTGGTACACCCGGGCCCGCACCCTTGGACTCACTTCGGCCGACTCCTCCATGACACCCCTCCCAGGATCCCCCGCCGGCACGGGCAGACACCCTTGCTGCATCCGGGCGCCCGTGCTCGGGCCCACAGTCCCACTCGGCGCCCCACCCGTTCCCATCGCATCCAAAGCGCGGGCGTTCGGGTTCTTCCTGGTGTCAGCCGGCGCGGCCGATCGCCTCCGTACGCACATCGACGTTGTCATCGATGCATTCCGTCGGCTCGACGTCTGAGGAGGCATCGATGAACGAACCGATCCTCGCCCGTCACTCCCTCGCCCTCGCCCTGCCCAAGGCCGCCCCGGCCATCGCCACCTCCAGCGTGCTCGTCCTCGGCCGGGTCTGGAACGCCAACGGGGCCGAGCACTCCATCGGCAATGCGACCCTCATGGCGCTGCTCGCCGTCGGGGCGGCCACGGCCGGCGCTTTCGCCGCAGCCGGGCGCGGCGGAAACGAGGTCATCGCGGGAACGGCGTTCGCCCTGTCCGGCGGGCTCGCCCTCGCGGGCGTAGCCGGATACGCCGACGGCCTTTCCCTTCCCGTCCTGTTGTGGGCACTGGCCACGGCCACGGCGTACGCCCTCTCCGCCCGGCACTGGCGTACGGACCGCCGCATCGCCGTGGCGCACGAACACAGCACGGTCGAACGCCGGGAGGCGCACGCACACGTGGAACGCGTCGAAGCGCTACGGGCCGGAGCCCGGATCGAGACCGCCCGGGTGGGTGCCGCCTACGCCGAGCAACTCGCCGCTGCCCTCCTCACCCGTGCCACGCTCCCCGGCTTCGACCCCGCCGCGGTCCATGAGGGGGGCCTGCCCGAACTCCCTGTCGGCCGTGGCGTCGGGACTTCTCGCGCCTGACCCAAGCGGATCCGCACAACACTTGAGCTGACGCCACCTCAAGAGCGGTGCGTACGACCGTCTTCTGTTCCCAACGCCGCCGACTGCACCTGTTGGAAGTGGGCCTCAGGGCCTCAGGGCCTCAGGGCCTCAGGGCCTCAGGGCCTCAGGAAGTGGAGCCGTTCTCTGGCTCCGCCACAAGGCGGTACGCGGTGAGCCCGAGCGTGGCCACGGCGATGAACGTCGCCCCTCCTGCGCGACCTCATCCCGAGTCCTGAGCGGCGTCCTCGCACGGAGCGTGGGTCACGCACGGTCCCCCCTGACGCCGGCCGACTCGGGCCTATGACCTTCCCCACATGCCTGCCTCCCCTTGGCTCCATGTCCGACGAAAGGCCCGGGGGGTCCTCACCATCGCCCGTCGATGCGGTCCGGCGGCACTCTTCGCGGGCAGCCGAGGGTTCCTCGGCATCCGGGGTTCCTCGGCATCCGGGGTGGCGCGGGCGCCGGGGAGGGTGGGCCGGGACCGCCATGCGCATCCAGCCAAGGTGGGTCGGCAGCGTGAGCGAGAGCCGCTCACCGGGCGACGCGCTTTCCGTCCGAAGAACGAAGAAGCCCCTCTGATTGCGTCTCCGCAGATCAGAGGGGCTTTCATCGCGTGGCGGCGCCAGGATTCGAACCTGGGTAGGCTAAGCCGACGGATTTACAGTCCGCTCCCATTGGCCACTCGGGCACACCGCCATGGGATGTCGCCTCGAACGTACCGCTGTAGTGCGGGGTTCCTTGGCGACGACGTAAACGATACCCGATGTCCGGGGGTGCTTCGCCACTGGATTGATCAGCCCTTGGGGCGGGTGCGGGTGGCTAGGCTTGGCCGAGCGGTTCGGGGACTCCGGCCGCCCTCCACGCACCCGATTCAAGGAGCCACAGGACATGGCCGACTCCAGTTTCGACATCGTCTCGAAGGTCGAGCGGCAAGAGGTCGACAACGCCCTCAATCAGACGGCAAAGGAGATCTCCCAGCGCTACGACTTCAAGAACGTCGGGGCGTCGATCGCCTGGTCCGGCGAGAAGATCCTGATGCAGGCGAACTCCGAGGACCGGGTCGCCGCGATCCTCGATGTGTTCCAGACCAAGCTGATCAAGCGGGGCATCTCGCTGAAGTCGCTGGACGCGGGCGAGCCCCAACTGTCCGGCAAGGAGTACAAGATCTTCGCCTCCATCGAGGAGGGCATTTCGCAGGACAACGCCAAGAAGGTGGCGAAGATCATCCGCGATGAGGGGCCCAAGGGCGTCAAGGCCCAGGTCCAGGGCGATGAACTCCGGGTGAGTTCGAAGAGTCGCGATGACCTCCAGGCGGTGCAGGCGCTGCTGAAGGGTCAGGACTTCGAGTTCGCCATCCAGTTCGTGAACTACCGCTGATCGATCACCGGGGAGGGGGCGGGCCCAGGGCCCGCCCGCCCTGGTGCGGAGCAGGTGCCATGTCGGATTCCTGCCAGCCCGGAGCGGGGTGAGTGGAGCAGACTCGTGGTGTGCGGTGCGGACTGCACTGCAAGCGTCACTGCAGGCGCCACTGCGAGGGAAGGAGCACCGATGACCGCGGCGAGGGTCTACACGACCATGGAGAGTCCGTTGGGCGATGTGTTGCTGACGGGCGAGGTATCCGCTTCGGCCCCGGGCGGCACGGCGCTGGCCTCGGTGTCACTGCCCGGGCAGAAGGGCGGCGTACTCGTAGCGGACGGGTGGCTGCGCTCACCGACCGCCTTCGGCGAGATCGAGCGGCAGTTGGAGCGCTATTTCGCCGGTGAGCTCACGGACTTCGCCCTCCACTACGCCCGCGGCGGTACGGAGTTCCAGCAGCGGGTCTGGCAGGAACTGGACCGGATCCCCTACGGGACGACGGTCACCTACGGGGAGATCGCCCGGCGGATGGGGGCGTCCAGGATCGCGGTCCGGGCAGTGGGCAGTGCGATCGGACGCAATCCGCTGCTGGTGGTGCGACCGTGCCACCGGGTGATCGGTTCGGATGGAGCACTGCACGGGTACGCGGCGGGCCTGGGGCGCAAGGAGCACCTGCTGCGACTGGAAGGTGCGCTGGTGGCATGAACGGCGGCTCCCGATGAGCGGGGACGCCCTGTTTCCGCGCGATCCGGTCACCCTGGGCCCCGGCGCAGTGCATCTGCCGGGGTGGCTGTCGATCGAGCAGCAGCGAGCGTTGGTGGAGGCGTGTCGGGCATGGGCCCGTGGGCCAGTGCCGCTGAGGCACACGGCGCTTCCCGGTGGCGGTGTGATGTCAGTGCGGACGGTGTGTCTGGGGTGGCACTGGTTGCCCTATCGCTACAGCCGAACCGCGGACGATGTGAACGGCGCCGAGGTCGAGGCCGTCCCCCAGTGGCTGGTGGAGTTGGGTCGGTCCGCGCTGGTTGCGGCGTACGGCGAGCGGTACGAAGCCTCGGACTACACGCCCGATGCGGCGCTGGTGAACTTCTACGACGGCGCCGCGCGGATGGGGATGCACCAGGACAAGGAGGAGCGTTCCGATGCTCCGGTCGTGTCGCTGAGCATCGGGGACAGTTGCGTCTTCCGGTTCGGCAACGCCGAGAACCGGGGGCGTCCCCACACCGATGTGGAGTTGCAGTCCGGAGACCTCTTCGTCTTCGGCGGACTTTCCCGGTTCGTCTACCACGGGGTGCCGAAGGTCTACCCGGGGACGGGTGACCCGGCGACGGGCATGAGCGGCGGGCGGTTGAACATCACCCTGCGGGAGACCGGGCTGGCCGGCTGAGAACAGCCCGGTCCAGAGGTCAGCGTGAGCGCGAGTGGCCGAAGAATATGCGGTAGACGACGAGCAGCACCAAGGAGCCTCCGATGGCTGCGGCCCAGGTGGCGCCGTCGTAGAACTCATTGGTGATCGGCCGGTCGAGGAAGCGGGCGGAGATCCAGCCGCCGACGAAGGCTCCGATGACGCCGATGATCGTGGTGCCGATGAGTCCGCCCGGGTCGCGCCCGGGGAGCAGGATCTTGGCGACGATCCCGGCCAACAGCCCGAGAACGATCCAGCTGATGATGCCCATGCCCTGAACCTGCCTTCCCTGCAGAATTCGTCGCTCACGCGATCCATAGGTCGTTTTGAGTGGTTCACCATGAGACGCGAATCTTGCACCCGATGGTTGCGATCTCCGCGGATGGGCCGATGTGATCCTTTGCGGGCCCTCGTGGATCGCTCGCACTCCGGTCCTTCGATGGACGTCTGCCCAGCTCAGGAGCGATCATCCAGGGAGGCACCGGGTTGGGAAGCAGGCACCCGGGACTGTTCCGGGTGGGCGACGCGCTGTGGTCAGCGGGTGGCGAAGGGCTGGTCCGTCGGCACGATCTCCTTGCCCAGGGGCAGCAGGGAGACCGGGATCAGCTTGAAGTTGGCGACGCCCAGTGGGATGCCGATGATCGTCAGGCAGAGGGCTATGCCGGTGACGATGTGGCCCAGGGCGAGCCACCAGCCGGCGAGGACCAGCCAGAGCACGTTGCCGACGCATGAGGGGGCTCCGGCGTCACGACGGTCCACGACCGTGTAGCCGAACGGCCAGAGGGCGTAGACCCCGATGCGGAAGGCGGCCATACCGAACGGGATGCCGATGATCGTGATGCACAGCAGCGCACCGGCGAGGATGTAGCCGAGGAACATCCAGAAGCCGCACAGGATGAGCCAGATCACATTCAGGATTGTCTTCATGGTCAGCGACCTGCCATCTGTTCTAGTCGGGCGATCCGCTCCGCCATGGGCGGGTGGGTCGAGAACATCTTGGTCAGGCTCCTGCCCGGCCGGAACGGGTTCGCAATCATCATGTGGCTCGCCGTCTCCAGACGCGGCTCCGGAGGCAGCGGAAGCTGTTTGGTGCCGGCGTCGAGCTTGCGCAGTGCGCTCGCCAGGGCCAGCGGGTCACCGGTCAGCTGAGCGCCGGAGGCATCCGCCTCGTACTCGCGGGAGCGGCTGACGGCGAGCTGGATGATGGAGGCGGCGATCGGCCCCAGGATCATGATCAACAGCATTCCTGCGAGCCCCGGGCCGTCGTCGTCGGAGCGGCCCACCGGGATCAGCCAGGCGAAGTTCGCTAGGAACATCACGACGGAGGCGAGCGCGCCGGCGACCGAGGAGATCAGGATGTCCCGGTTGTAGACATGGCTCAGCTCATGGCCGATGACGCCGCGCAGTTCCCGCTCGTCCAGGATGTGCAGGATGCCTTCCGTACAGCAGACCGCGGCGTTGCGCGGGTTGCGGCCGGTCGCGAAGGCGTTCGGGGCCTGGGTGGGCGAGATGTAGAGCCGTGGCATGGGCTGGCGGGCGGCGGTCGAGAGCTCGCGGACGATGCGGTAGAGCGCAGGCGCCTCGAACTCGCTCACGGGGCGTGCCCGCATGGCCCGCAGGGCGAGCTTGTCGCTGTTCCAGTAGGCGTAGGCGTTGGTGCCGAGCGCCACGGCGAGCGCGACGAGCAGTCCCGTACGTCCGAAGAAGCTACCGAAGGCGATGATGAGTGCGGACAGTCCCCCGAGGAGTACGGCGGTCTTCAGCCCGTTGTGCCGGCGGTGCACGGTAGGCCCTCCAGGTGGTGCGGCAGGGGAACCCTTGTGATGGTGCTGTGGTGGTGCTCCACTCTCCAGTGGACCCTTCTGTACTGGTCAACGCCAGGCGAAGGGCCCTAGTTCCCTGGTGGGGCAAGGCCGCGGGCTGAGCCGTACGGGTGAAGGTCAGAACAGGCTGGTGGCCGCGAACCGCAGGACCAGCTGGGGGTAGCCGGAGAGGGCCACGCCCACGACGGCCGTCAGGGCGATCGCCAGGGTGACCGCCCTGGGCGTGCGTCGCAGCGCGGGACGTCCGCGGTCGGCGTCCGTCGCGGATGCCGTCTCGGGCGCGGCCTTGGGGGTGCGGAAGAGGATCGCTGTCCACCGGAGGTAGTAGTAGAGGGCGATCACCACGTTGATGGCCATGACCACGGCGAGCCAGCCGAGCCCCGCGTCGACGGCCGAGGAGAAGACGGTCACCTTGGCGAAGAGGCCGATGATGCCCGGGGGCAGACCGGCGAGGCAGAGCAGGAAGAAGCCCATCGCGAGGGCGGCGAGCGGGCGGGTGGAGTAGAGGCCGCGGTAGTCGGCGATCCGGTTCAGCGGATGGGTGCGGGAGACCAGTGCGGCCACCGCGAACGCACCGAGGTTGACCGCCGCGTACATCAGGGCGTACGCCACGGTGGCGCCGATCTGGTCGTCACTGGAGTACGCGGCTGCCGCGATCGGGACCAGGATGTAGCCGGCCTGACCGACGGATGACCAGGCCAGCAGGCGTACGGCGCCCCAGGGGCGGTCCGCGGACTGGCGCAGTGCGGCCACATTGCCTGCGGTCATGGTGAGTGCGGCCAGTACGGCGATGGCGGGGCCCCAGACGTCGGCGTATCCGGGGAACGCGATGACGGTCACGAGGATGAGGCCGGAGAATCCGACCGCCTTGCCGACGACGGACAGATAGGCGGCGATGGGCAGGGGTGCGCCCACGTAGGTGTCCGGAACCCAGAAGTGGAACGGGACGGCCGCCGTCTTGAAGGCGAAACCGATCAGGGTGAGGGCGACGCCGGTCTTCGCGAGGGTGTCCAACTGTCCGGAGACCTCGCCGATCCGAGTGGCGATCTCGGTGAGGTGGAGGCTGCCGGTGGTGCCGTAGACGAAGCTCACGCCGAGGAGGGAGACGGCCGTGGCGGTGACCGACGAGAGGAAGAACTTGAGGGCCGCCTCGCTGGAGCGGCGGTCTCCCCGCTTGAGGCCGACGAGCGCGAAGGCGGGCAGAGAGGCCACTTCCAGCGCCACGATGAGCGTGGCCAGGTCCCGGGAGGCGGGCAGCAGCGCGGCTCCGGCCGCGGACGCGAGCAGGAGGAACCAGAACTCGCCGGCGGGGAGATCTCGGCGGGTGTCGCTGAGGGCCAGGAGCGCTGTCAGCAGTGCGCCGCCGAGGACGAGGAGTTGGATCGCGAGCGTGAAGTGGTCCGCGACGTAGCTGCAGGTGTCGGGCGCGGTGGTCAGACAGAACGTCTGCCGGTCGCCGTCGGTCAGCGGCACCAGGGCGATGAGGGCCGCGATCAGGCCGCCGATGGCGCCGAGACCGAGCCAGCGCTTGTGGGCGGCCGGTACGAACAAGTCGGCGACCAGGACGGCCAGCGCCACCACGGCCGTGATCGTGGGCGGGGCGATGGCGACCCAGTCGACCGACTGGACGAGGTTCGGGACGTCCGCCGCGAGGGTGGTGACGTCGGGGAGCGACGCGCCGTACGCCGGGGTGCCGGAGTCCGTGGCCGGGCCGATGACGTCTTGCGCTGTGAGTCCGGTGCCGGGCGCCGTGAGCTCCTGGGCACCGGCGGGGCTGCTCGTGTCCATGGCGGCTGTGGAAGGGGCGGTGGCCATGATCACGAGTTGCCTCCTGCGAGGAGCTTCTGCACGGCCGGGTCGGTGAGACCGAGGAGGACAGCGGGCCACAGTCCGGCCAGGACGGTGAGGGCGACCAGCGGGGACCAGGTGGCGAACTCGTAGCGCTGCACGTCGGCGAAGGGCTCGGTCGTGTGCTTCTGCTGGATCGCCCCCATGCAGACGCGGCGCACCACGATCAGGAGGTAGGCGGCGGTCAGCAGGGTGCCGAAACCGCCGATCGCCATGAAGGTGAGGAAGGCGGGCCGGTTGAGGCCGTCCGCGGGGTCAAAGGCGCCGAACAGGGCAAGCATCTCGCCCCAGAACCCGGCGAGGCCGGGCAGCCCGAGCGAGGCGATGGCGGCGAAGGCGAGCAGTCCGCCGAGCCGGGGGGCGCGACCGTAGAGGGCGGCGCCGGTGGCTCCTGCGAGCGTGTCGAGGTCGGCCGTTCCGTAGCGGTCCTTGAGCGCTCCGACCAGGAAGAACAGCAGGCCGGTGATGAGTCCGTGAGCGATGTTCGCGAAGAGGGCTCCATTGACTCCGGTGGGGGTCATGGTCGCGATGCCGAGCAGGACGAAGCCCATGTGGCCGACGGAGGAGTATGCGATCAGTCGCTTGAGGTCGCCGCCCGCGCCTTCTTTGGCCAGCGCGAGACAGGCCAGGGAGCCGTAGATGATGCCGACGACCGCGAAGGCCGCGAGATAGGGCGCGAAGGTCTGCATCCCGTCGGGTGCGATCGGGAGCACGATGCGGACGAACCCGTACGTGCCCATCTTGAGCAGGACACCCGCCAGCAGGACCGAGCCGACGGTGGGGGCTGCGGTGTGGGCGTCGGGGAGCCAGCTGTGCAGGGGCCACATCGGGGTCTTCACGGCGAGTCCGATGCCGATCGCGAGAACGGCGATGAGCTGCGTGGACGCGGTGAGGCCCCGGCCGTTGTCAGTGGCGAGTGCCACCATGTCAAAGGTGCCGGCCTTCAGCCCGATCAGCAGCAGGCCGAGCAGCATGACCACGGAGCCGAGCAGGGTGTAGAGGATGAACTTCCAGGCGGCGGCTCGCCGTTCGCCACCGCCCCAGCGGGCGATGAGGAAGTACATCGGGATGAGGACCATCTCGAAGGCGAGGAAGAAGAGCACCAGGTCGAGGACGGCGAAGGTCGCCAGCGTCCCCGATTCAAGGACGAGCAGCAGAGCGACGAACGCCTTCGGCGAGGGGCCCGAGGGCATCTTGAAGTAGCTGTAGAGCGCGCAGAGGAAGGTCAGGAGCGCGGTGAGGACGACCAGGGGAAGGGAAATGCCGTCGACACCGAGGTGGATGCGCACGTCGAGTGCGGCGATCCAGCTGATGTCCGTCGTGGCCTGCATCCTCGACGGCTGGTCGTGGTCGAACCCGATGGTGAGGATGACGGCCGCGATCAGGACCGCACCGGTGACGGTGACGCCGTGGCGCAGGACCGCCTGGTCAGGGCTGGTTCCGCGCAGCCCGGGCGGGGCCGGCAGCAGCGCGGCGACGGCGCCCAGGAGCGGCACGACGATGATGAACGCGAGAAGGAACTGCATCACGGACTCGCTGATATCGATCACGGCTCACGATCCCGCGTTGGCATGGGAGAGGACTACGGCGGCGATCACCAGGACGACGGAGCCCGCCAGCAGTGCGCTGAGGTAGGTCTGTACGTTGCCGGTCTGGGCGCGCCGGACGAGTTGGCCGAGCCAGTTGCTGCCCGTTGCGGCACCGCGCACATAGGTGTCGACGACCTCGCGGTCGAGGAAGCGGACCAGGTCGGCGCCTGCTTGGACGGGGCGCACGAACAGCACGTGGTAGACGGCGTCGAGGTGGAAGCCGGAGACCGCGTGGCGGTGCAGCGGGCCGAGCAGGATCCGACCGGGGTCGGTGGGGTCGGCGGCGCCAGCGATGTCCCCGAAGACGGGTGCGTGGGTGGCGATCGCCTCTGCTTCGGTGACCGCCGGGGACGCCTCCGGGTCCGCTGCCACCGCGCCCATGGGGGTGCGGGCGGCCAGGGGGCGACGGCTGCGCCAGGCTGCGTAGGTGATCAGTCCACCGATCAGGGAGACCCCGACGCCGAGGACTGCGGTGACGAGGGTGGGCGCCAGGCTGTGTCCGTCGAACCAGTCGTCGAAGTAGCCGTAGGTCAGCCCGAAGCCGAGGGAGGGGACTGCGAGGACCCAGAGCACCGCGGTCATGGGGAGGGGCTCGCGGCCGTGGTCGGGGGCGTCGGCCCCCTTGCCGCGGAAGGCCAGCAGCCATAGACGGGCGGCGTAGGCGGCGGTGAGGAGGGCGGTGACCAGACCGGCGACCAAGACGGTCCAACCGGCGACGCCCGGTGCGGTGGTGGATTCGCGCAACGCCGTGTGCTCCGCGGCGACGAGAACGGCTTCTTTGGAGAAGAAGCCGGCGAAGGGCGGGATCGCGGCGAGCGCGAGGAGGGCGATGGTCATCGTCCAGTAGGTGTCCGGGATGCGCTTGGCGAGACCGCCCATCCGGGACATCGCGGCGAGCGAGTTGGTGCCGGCGGCGTGGATGACGACGCCTGCGGCGAGGAACAGCAGCGCCTTGAAGGCGCCGTGGGACAGGAGGTGGAACACGGCGGCCCCACGGTCGGCGACGGCGAGGGCGCCGGCCATGTAGCCGAGTTGTCCGATGGTCGAGTAGGCGAGGACGCGCTTGATGTCGTCCTGGGCCAAGGCGGCGAGGGCCGAGCCGACCATGGTGATGGCGGCCATGACCGCGAGCACGGTGAGCGCGGCGGCGGAGGCTGCGAAGAGGGGCAGCAGTCGGGCCACGAAGTAGATGCCGGCCGCGACCATCGTCGCGGCGTGGATCAGCGCGGAGACGGGGGTGGGGCCGGCCATGGCGTCCGGCAGCCAGGTGTGCAGCGGGAACTGGGCCGACTTGCCCGCGACGCCCGCCAGCAGCAGCAGGGCGATCAGGGTGGGGTGGTCGATGCCGCCCGCCGCGACCGCATCGAGGATTCCGGTGATCCGGAAGGTGCCGGCGTCGGTGGCCAGCGCGAACAGACCGATGAGGAAGGGGACGTCACCGAGCTTGGTGACCAGGAACGCCTTCAGGGAGGCGGCTCGCGCCTCGGGCGTCTCCCAGTAGTGGCCGACGAGGAAGTACGAGCAGATGCCCATGATCTCCCAGCCGACCAGAAGCACCATCAGATCGCCGGAGTAGACCACCAGGAGCATCGCGGCGGTGAACAGGGAGACCAGGGCCGCGTACGACGAGTAGCGCGGATCGTCACGGAGGTAGGCCGTGGAGTAGATCTGCACGCAGGAGGCGACGAGCCCGACGAGTACGGCGACCAGCGCGGCGAACCCGTCGATGTGCAGGGCCAGATCGATGGGGACCGAGCCGGTCGGCGTGAGCTGGGTGGCTGCGTCGAGCGTTTTGTCGCCGCCCTGGCGGACGGCGACGACGACGGCGAGTGCGGTCGTGACCAGCGGCGGCAGGACCGCCAGGGGACGGATGAACCCGGGGGCGATCCGGCCGAGGAGCAGTCCGGCCACCGCGCCCAGGAAGGGGAGGAGGGGGACAAGGACGGCAAGGGTCGTGGTGGTCACGCGGTGGCCTCAGCCTTCTGCGCCGGGGAGGCCGTGTCAGGGGCGGCGGTCTCGTCGAGGTCGCCTTCGTGGCCCTCGGCGGTGTCGCGGAGGCGGTCGATGTCCGAGGTGCCGCGGTTGCGGTAGACCATCAGGACGATCGACAGTCCGATGCCGATCTCGGCAGCGGCGATGGCGATGGTGAAGAGGGTGAGGGCCTGGCCGGCGTGGAGGGCGTCGCGCAGCCAGACGTCGAAGGCGACCAGGTTCAGATTGACGGAGTTGAGCATCAGCTCAACGGACATCAGCACCAGGATCGCGTTGCGTCGGGCCAGTACGCCGTACAGGCCGACGCAGAAGAGGAGGGCCGCGAGGACGGCGGGATAGGCGAGGTGCATCAGCTCTCTCCCTCGGGTGCCTTCGCGGGTGCGCTGTCGGGCTGCGCGGGGGTGCCGGTGGTGCGCGAAGCGGGGCCTGCATCCGGGTTCGCGGCGGTGCCCTGACCCGCGGCATCGACCGACGGGCCCGGAGCGGTAGCTGACTGTGCGGCGGAGACGGGGCCTGCGGGCCGGTCGGCTGCCGTGGTGGTGCCGGGGGCGCCGGAGGCGTTCGAGCCGGTGTTCGGTGTGGCCGCCTTGGCCCTGCCGGCCGACCTGGCTGGGTTGCCCGCAGGGCCCGTACGGGGCCGGGCGGGACTCTTCGGGGTGGGCTCCTGGTCCCGCTTGCGCGAGAGGACGATCGCACCGATGAGCGCGGCGAGGAGAAGCACCGAAAGTGCTTCGAAGGGCAGTACCCAGTGGCGGAAGAGGATCGAGCCGGTCACGGCAGTCGTCCCCTGCGGGGGCCCGTCCAGATCGATCCAGGTGGCGCGGAACGCATCGACGACGACCCAGACCAGCGCGACCGCCGCGGTCAGGGCGACACCGAGGGCGACGAGGCGGTTGCCTGAGTCGGCGTCCGGGGACCGGCCGATGGGCGCCTTGGTGAGCATCAGACCGAAGAGGAGGAGGACGACGACGGAACCGAGATAGATCAAGACCTGCACCCAGGCGATGAACTCGGCCGTGAGGAGCAGGTACTCGACGGCAAGCCCGCCGAGCGTCACCACCAGCCACAGAGCGGCGTGCACCAGTTGCTTCGTGGTGACGGTCATGACGGCCGCGCCGAGCGTGACCAGTCCGACGAGGAGGAAGGCGATCTCCACACCGGTCGGGGACAGGAAGCCTTGGGCCTCGGCCGCCTGGGCCGCTGTCAGGGCCTTAGCTGTCGCCGTGGTGGTGGTGAGCATCATCGCGGGCCTCCTGCGCCCTCGGGCGGGGTGGCGGGCCCGGGTCGGCCGTGATCGTTCGGGCCTTCGGAGGCGGGGTCACCGGACGAGGGACGGGGAGACGAAGGGCCGGAGGGCGAGGGGCCGGGAGAGGGAGCGCCGGGAGAGGGAGGGCCGTCGTCCTGGGTCTCGCCGGCTGCCGGGGAGGCAGGGGGCGCCGGCTTCTTCGGAGCTTCCGGAGTTGCCGGGGCTCCATCGGTGGCAGCCTTCTGGGCACCCTTCGCCCCCGGACCCGGATGCACCGCCGAGTCCTGCGGTGCAGTCGGGGCTGGCTGGGCTGGCTGGGCTGGCTGGGCTTCTTCTGCCCGTGCAGCCTCCTGGGCCGCGGCGAGCTTCTCGGCTGCCTTGCGGGCCGCCGCGATCTCCTTCGGCTCCTCGGCCCCGGGGTCGAGCGCGGGCGGTGCGGGGACCGTCCACATCCACTCGCGGAGCTTGTCCCGCTCGTGCGTCAGTTCGCGGATGTCGGTCTCCGCGTACTCGAACTCCGGCGACCAGAACAGCGCGTCGAAGGGGCAGACCTCGATGCAGATCCCGCAGTACATGCAGAGCGAGAAGTCGATGGCGAACCGGTCGAGGACGTTGCGGCTGCGCTCGCGACCACCGGGCGTGGTAGCGGGAACCGTCTCCTTGTGGGAGTCGATGTAGATGCACCAGTCGGGGCATTCACGGGCGCAGAGCATGCAGACCGTGCAGTTCTCCTCGAACAGTCCGATCACACCGCGCGTACGCGGCGGGAGGTCGGGCTGCACCTCGGGGTACTGCGCGGTGACAGTCTTCTTCGTCATCGTGCGGAGGGTGACGGCAAGGCCCTTGGCGAGGCCGGAGCCGGGAATCGGCGCCATGACTAGATCACCACCTTCACGATGCCGGTGAGAGCGATCTGGGCGAGGGCGAGCGGGACGAGGGTGGTCCAGGCGAGCCGCTGGAGCTGGTCCTCCCGCATCCGGGGATAGCTCACCCTCAGCCAGATGACGATGAATGCGAGGACGGCGGTCTTGAGCAGGGTCCAGACCCAGCCGAGTCCGTCCGCCCCCATCGGGCCGTGCCAGCCGCCGAGGAAGAGGACCGTGGTCAGACCGCAGAGGACGACGATGCCCGCGTACTCGGCCAGCAGGAAGAGCGCGAAACGCAGACCGGTGTACTCGGTGTAGGCGCCGAAGATGATCTCCGAGTCGGCGACGGGCATGTCGAAGGGCGGCCGTTGCAGTTCGGCGAGCCCCGCGACGAAGAAGACGATGGCGCCCACGATCTGCCAGGGCAGCCACCACCACTCGAAGGCATCGAGGATGCCGGTCAGCGAGACGGTGCCCGCGGCCATGGCGACAGAGGCGGCGGTCAGCAGCATCGGCAGTTCGTAGGCCAGGAGCTGTGCCGCCGTACGCAATCCGCCGAGCAGGGAGAACTTGTTGGCCGAAGCCCAGCCGGCCATCAGGGAGCCGAGGACTCCGACGCCCATGACCGCCATGACGAAGAAGATGCCCGCGTCGATGACCTGGCCGACGGCGCCCTCGCCCGGGCCGATCGGGATGGCCAGCAGGACGAGGAGGTACGGCAGCAGGGCGACGGCGGGGGCGAACTGGAAGATCCGTCGATCGGCACCGGCCGGAACGATGTCTTCCTTCTGGACGAACTTCACCCCGTCCGCGACGAGCTGGGCCCAGCCGTGGAAACCACCCGCGTACATCGGACCGAGGCGGCCCTGCATGTGCGCCATCACCTTGTGTTCGGTCTGCCCGATGACGAGCGGGAAGACCATGAACACGGCGAAGACGATGAGCAGTCGGATGGCGACGTCGAGAGCGTCGTTCACTCGGGGTCGCCTCCGGGATCTGTGGTGTCATCTGGCTGCTGAGGGCCGGGCTCGTCGTCCTGGCCGGGTTTCTCGGCCGGGCCCGCTTTGCTTCCGGTGGCGCTGTCCGGGTCGGTCCCTTCCTGCGGTGGGCCGGACTTCGTGGCGGCCTCGTCCGTACCCGGCGCTGGGTCGGCGCCTTGGGCCCCGTCAGCCGAGCCGGTCGCGCTGGCGCCTTGTGCCGCGACGGTCCCGATAGCCCCGGCATCCCCAGCAGACGGGGCGGTCGTCTCCGTCGCGTCCGTCGCGTCCGTGTTCTCGGTGGCCTGGGAAGAGTCGAACGCCGGACGGGCGTGGTGCCAGGGTGCGTCCGCGCTTCGAGCAGCCGGGGTGCTCCCCGGCTCCGGAGCGGACCCTGCCGCAGCCTCGGCGGTACCGGCCGACGGCGCGGGTCCATCGGCGCCTCGCGCACCAGCGGCACGTCCATCGGAAGCGGGCGCACCAGTGGCGGGTCCATCGGAGGCGGGCGCACCGGTGGGCGGTGCTGCGGGCGCGGACCTACCCGCGCCGGCTGCCGCTTCCCCTGCTGGCGCCGACCTAGCAGCGCCAGCTGCCGCTTCCCCCGCTGGCCTGGTCCGGCTCGCGTCGGATGCCGCGTCGGGCCGTTGCGCGGCCTGGCTCGCAGACCCCTCGCCGACGCTCCTGGAGCGTCGGGCCGGAGCTGCCGTGCCCTCCGCGCCGGCCGCTTGGCTCGTCGAACCCTCCCCCACCGTGCGAGCGCGACGGGCCGGGCGTTCCCCGGCCGCGGCGCCCGCAGCTCGTGGCGCCCGCGCCGGCCGGGCCGGTGCGGGAGGCAGCTGGCCCTTGAGCGGGCCCCACTCGTTGGGGTCGGGCACGCCGGGCGGAAGCATCTGCCGCCGCTTGGGCCCCCCGTGCTCGGACTCGCCAGGTTCCTTCGCCCCGGGCCATGCCTTGGCGACCCGGGCGGCGAGGACGAAGTCCTTGCGCAGCGGATGGCCTTCGAACCCCTCGGGCAGCAACAACGGCACCAGGTGAGGGTGGTCGGTGAACTCCACGCCGAACATCTCGTGGGTCTCGCGCTCGTGCCAGTCCGCCCCCGCGTACACCTCGCGGGCGGTGGGAAGGACGGGTGCGTCGTGCGGAACGGTCGTGCGGAGCATCAGCCTGCGCACCTGGATCCCACCCGGGGATCCATGCGCGGGCGGAGCCTGCGCCTCGGCCCCGGATTCGTCCGCCGCCGGCGGCGGGCCGCCGAGCGCCACCACATGTGCGCAGATGCGGAAGCCGGTGCCGGGTTCGTCCACCGCGCTCAACCAGTCGAAGTAGCTGCAGCCGAGTTGGTCGCGGGCGATCTCCAGGGCCGCGATCCATGAGGCCGGGGGTACGTCGACGGTCAGGAGTTCGTAGGCGGATTCAGCGGTGGCGTCCGGGCCGAAGAGTTCCGCGACACCGTCCGGGAGGCGGTCGTACCCGGTCACCGGGCACCCCCGGTCGAGCCCGTGGCCCCGTCCGTTCCGGTCGTACCCGTGGTGTCGGGAGTCTCGGTTCCGGCCGTACCAGCCGTGCCGGTGTCAGTGTCAGTCTCGGTGCCGGCTGCGGGCACCGGGGGCGCGGACACGAGCCCGCTGCGCAGTGCGGCGGTCGAAGCCTGAGCGCCCGACCCCGTGCCGTAGCGCTCGCCCAGCGACTCCCGGGCGATCTTCTCCTGAAGTTTGAGGATGCCCTGGAGCAGCGCTTCCGGCCGCGGCGGGCAGCCGGGCACATAGACGTCGACCGGGATGATCTGGTCGACGCCCTTGGTCACCGAGTACGAGTCCCAGTAGGGCCCGCCGCAGTTGGAGCAGGCGCCGAAGGAGATGACGTACTTGGGTTCGGGCATCTGCTCGTAGAGCCGCTTGACCGCGGGTGCCATCTTGTCCGTGACCGTGCCGGAGACGATCATCAGATCCGCCTGGCGCGGACCCGGCGCGAACGGGATGACCCCGAGCCGGATGAAGTCGTGGCGGGCCATCGAAGCCGCGATGAACTCGATGGCGCAGCAGGCGAGCCCGAAGTTGAAGACCCAGAGGCTGTAGCGGCGCCCCCAGTTGAGGACGACCTTCATGGGCTCGGGAGCCAGCCGGGAGAGGATGCCGAGCCGGCGCGGCTCGGGAAGCGACTCCGGGATCACGTCCATGTCAGGACGCCCTTCTTCCATGCGTAGAGCAGTCCCACGGCCAGGAAGCCGAGGAAGATGAACATCTCCACGAGCGTCGTCGCGCCGTACCCCGGGGCGGCGAAGATCGTGGCCCAGGGGAAGAGGAAGATCGAGTCGACGGCGAAGATGACGTACAGGAACGCATAGACGTAGTAGCGGACCTGGGTGTGCGCCCAACCTTCGCCGACGGGGTCGACGCCGCACTCGTATGTCATGAGTTTCTCGGGGGTGGGCACGACCGGCCGCAGCAGCCGTCCGGCGCCGAAGGCCACCGCGACGAACAGCACGCCGACGAGGGCGAGCAGCCCGACGACCGTGTAGCTCTCGTAGTAACTGGCTGCGAGCGTGGTCACGGTCGGTTCCGTCACGTCCGCTCCTCGCTCCCTGGCCTCTTGGGCCTCGTCCGCCTAGTCGACCTTCGAAGGCCGCGTTTACTGCCGCGACGCCTTGGAATCGTCGACGAGCCGTGTGGTGTACGCACGGGAGTCTAGGCCCTGCCAAACGGACCCCAAGCAGTCACGCCCCGTGGTAGGTGGGGTTATCCCCACCTACGTCCCACCCGGGCAACCCCATGGCGCCGGCCTATCCGGCCAGGCAGGCTGACACGTATGACCGTGAGCAGCACCGCTTCCTCCATCGCCCCGCCCACGCAGACCGACGATCAGTTGCCGCCCGTGGGCTTCGCCTTCCCCCTCCACACGTGGAAGGAGATCGCCTATCTCCTGCTCAACCTACCGGCGGCGCTCATCGGATTTGTTTATGTGTCGTTCACAATCTTTGTGGGTGCGGGATTGTCGGTGACGGTGGTCGGGCTGCCGTTCCTCGCCTTCGCGCTGGCCGGGGCCCGGCTGATCGGCAAGTTCGAGCGAGCGCGGGCCCGGATGTTCCTCGGGGTGCAGGTGGAGGAGCCAAGTTCGTTGAACGGGGCGCACCGCGGGGAGGGGATGTTGGCGTGGCTGTGGATCAGTTTGAAGGACCCGGTCGCCTGGCGGACGGTGCTGTTCTCCGCCATCCGGCTGCCCTGGAGCGTGATCACCTTCACGATCGCCCTCGTCGGTCTCTTCGTCCTCTGGCCGGTGCTGCCCTACATGGCGCGGGGGCTGACCCTCGCCGACCGGGCCGTGGTCCGCGGCCTGTTGTCGCCGTCCGATGAGCTGGAGCGTCGGATCGCGGAGTTGGAGTCGGACCGGGGGGTGGTCGTGGACACCGCCGCAGCCGATCTCCGACGCATCGAACGCGATCTCCACGACGGCGCCCAAGCCCGCCTCGTCGCCCTCGCCATGGACCTCGGACTCGCCAAGGAAAAACTCCTCGAAGACCCCGACGCAGCCGCCGCCATGGTCGACGAAGCCCACGGCGAAGTGAAAATCGCCCTCCAAGAACTCCGCGACCTCGCCCGAGGCATCCACCCCGCCGTCCTCACCGACCGCGGACTCGACGCCGCACTCTCCTCCGTCGCCTCCCGCTGCACGGCCCCGGTGAAGGTGTCCGTGGAACTCGTCGAACGACCCGCGCCGGCGATCGAGGGCATCGCCTACTTCACCGTCTCCGAACTCCTCCAGAACATCAGCAAGCACGCCCAGGCCCGCCAAGCGGCGGTGGACGTCTGGCAGTCGGCCGACCGACTGCTGATCCAGGTCAGCGACGACGGCCGGGGCGGTGCCCGCCTGGACGGCGGTACGGGGTTGGCCGGGCTGGCGGAACGGCTGAACGCGGTGGACGGATTGTTCATCGTGGACTCCCCGGCTGGTGGGGGGACGAACGTGACGGTGGAGATCCCCTGGCGCGTCCGTACGACACCGCAGCGATGATCGCCCGCACCCGCGCTCACCGTCGCACCCGCACCCGCACCCGCACCCGCACCCGCACCCGCACCCGTTAGGCATGTCGTCCCGAGGGGGTGGCCCACAAGTCCAGCAGGACGGGTGTCCTTAAACCACCGATTTCACACCGGTCCCCACCAGTCCATACCGGCCCATACCGATTTCGGTACGAGACAGGGCAGCGCGGACAAGCGCGTGGGGGCCACGCCCGTACGGCGCGCTCCGGAGAGGTCCGCGGCGCCCACCGGGAGGGTTTTCGGGCACGGAGGCCATACCCGCGCCGCCCGGCATGGTGGGGAAAACCCCCGGGTCAAGAGGGCAACCGTCCTCATGGTGTGCGGCCCCCGGCCCCAGCACCCTTGATGTCATGACAGCCCGCAGCGCAGAACGGATGACGCCCATGGCCACCGACTTCCGACCGGAACGACGGGACCGGCACGAGCACGACCGGAACTCCATCGTCCCCTCGGCCCTGCGGGCCCCGTTCGAGCGCCGCACCTGGCGCGAGTACGGCTACCACCTGCTGAGCCTGCCGATCAGTGCCCTCCTCTTCGCCTTCGCGATCACCACCCTCTCGCTGGGCGCGGGACTGCTGGTGACGTTCATCGGGATTCCGGTGCTGGCCGCCGCGCTGGCCGGCTGCCGCGGCTTCGGAGCGCTGGAGCGCAGCCGGGCCCGGGCACTGCTGCACCATGACGTGGCCGCCCCCGAACCGCTGCGCCCCCGGTCCAACGGAATGCTGGCCTGGGTCGGCGCGGTCCTCAAGAGCGGCACGTCCTGGCGGAACCTGCTCTACGCGGTGCTGCACTTCCCGTGGGCCCTGATCTCGTTCGTCGTGCTCACCACGTTCTGGATCACCGGCTGGACACTGCTGCTGTACCCGCTGTGGCAGTGGACCCTGCCCACATTCGGGGACCAGCCCGGAATCCAGCTCTACGGTGACGGTTCCGGCTCCGAGGAGCGGAGTCTGTTCCTCGATACTCCGCTGGAGATCGCGATGGCCTCGGGGACAGGGCTTGCGGTCGTCCTGGTCTCGGCATGGATGATCCGCGGCTTCTCCTATGTGGACCGGGTGATGGTCAGCGGATTGCTGGGCCCCTCCTCGCTGGCGACCAGGGTGGTGGAGTTGGAGTCGGACCGGGGGGTGGTCGTGGACACCGCCGCAGCCGATCTCCGACGCATCGAACGCGATCTCCACGACGGCGCCCAAGCCCGCCTCGTCGCCCTCGCCATGGACCTCGGACTCGCCAAGGAAAAACTCCTCGAAGACCCCGACGCAGCCGCCGCCATGGTCGACGAAGCCCACGGCGAAGTGAAAATCGCCCTCCAAGAACTCCGCGACCTCGCCCGAGGCATCCACCCCGCCGTCCTCACCGACCGCGGACTCGACGCCGCACTCTCCTCCGTCGCCTCCCGCTGCACGGTGCCCGTGGCCGTGGATGTGGATCTTGCGGAGCGCCCCGCGGCTGCCATTGAGGGCATCGCCTACTTCACGGTCTCCGAACTCCTCCAGAACATCAGCAAGCACGCCCAGGCCAGTCGGGCCTCGGTGGACGTCTGGCAGTCGCAGGGGCGGCTCATGCTCCAGGTCAGCGACGACGGCCGGGGTGGTGCGAATGCCTCCACGGGCAGCGGCCTGGCCGGGCTGGCCGAACGGCTGGACGCCGTCGACGGCATCCTGGCCGTCGACTCCCCCGTGGGCGGGCCGACCAGGGTGACGGCAGAGCTGCCCTGGCGCCGCTGATCCGATCGGCGCACCGGTCTGCCCCTCGTCCCGACTATGGGTCGCGGGGCATTCCGACGGCCCCCATCCGTCCCACCCGCGCCGCCCTTGCGGCACGGTCCCGCCCGCACCGCTCCGGTAGACGCGTCGCCGACCGGGAATCGTCGCAACCGTCCAGGTCACCCGTTCGCCCTGCTGCTGGTGTGTCCGCTGGAATCCCCCGGTCGGCCAGGCGCCGGCGCATCGAATGCGCTGGCGTCGAAGCAGCAGGCCACCACACCTCCCGTGAGCCCCCGAATCCCCTCGATCCCCCGTATCACCGCTGTCCAGGACCGCACTGAGGTCCGGATACTGGGATGCTGATGCATACAGGACGGGATACGGATCGACATGGGGGATACAGGGACGTGAGTGACAGAGTGCGTGTCGTCATCGCCGAGGACTCGGTGCTGTTGCGCGAGGGGCTCACCCGGCTGCTGACCGACCGCGGGCACGATGTGGTCGCCGGGGTCGGTGACGGGGAGGCGCTGGTCAAGACGATCGGCGAGCTGGCCGCACAGAACGCACTGCCCGATGTGGTGGTCGCCGACGTCCGGATGCCGCCGACGCACACGGACGAGGGCGTACGGGCCGCGGTGCGGCTGCGCAAGGTCCATCCCGATCTCGGGGTGCTGGTGCTGTCCCAGTATGTGGAGGAGCAGTACGCCACCGAGTTGCTGGCGGGCAGCAGCCGCGGGGTGGGCTACCTCCTCAAGGACCGGGTGGCCGAGGTCCGGGAGTTCGTGGACGCCGTGGTGCGGGTGGCGCGCGGTGGTACCGCCCTCGACCCGGAGGTCGTCGCCCAGCTGCTGGGCCGCAGCCGCAAGCAGGACGTACTGGCCAACCTCACCCCGCGTGAGCGGGAGGTCCTCAGTCTGATGGCCGAGGGGCGGACGAACTCGGCGGTCGCCCGTCAGCTCGTGGTGAGCGACGGGGCCGTCGAGAAGCACGTCAGCAACATCTTCCTGAAGCTGGGGCTCTCGCCGAGTGACGGGGATCACCGACGGGTGCTGGCGGTCCTGACCTATCTGAGGTCCTAGTCCCGGGTCGGAGATGCGCTGAGATCAGGGCGCTGACGCCCTACCAGATGGCCGAACGGGCGTCGGTCCTAGAACCAAAGGATGAGCAGGGAGCGTCTCGGCTGTACTGCCGGAACGGCCCGGCAATATATACCAAACTATGACATTAGGGCGTCTCAATTTGACGTCCAGCATATGAGCGGTAAGGGGAAGGGCACCCTTACCCACGTAGGGTGGCACGGGACGGCCGGTGGGACGGTCGGACCGAACAGCCGCCTCAAAGGGAGGTCCAGTTCAGTGACCAGCCAGGTCAGTAGCCCAGCCGAGCACGCCGACGAGGCCGATAACACGGCCGAGGCGCTCGTGGGCGGACAACGCTCGTCCGCAGCCCCCACCGGAGAGGTCACCAAGGAGGTTCGCCGGTTGGATCGGGTGGTGATCCGGTTTGCTGGTGACTCGGGTGATGGGATGCAGCTTACGGGTGACCGGTTTACGTCGGAGACGGCGTCGTTGGGGAATGATCTTTCGACGTTGCCGAACTTCCCGGCGGAGATCAGGGCGCCTGCCGGGACTTTGCCGGGGGTGTCATCGTTCCAGTTGCATTTTGCGGATCATGACATTTTGACGCCGGGTGATGCGCCGAATGTGTTGGTGGCGATGAATCCTGCTGCGTTGAAGGCGAACCTGGCGGATGTGCCGCTCGGTGGCGAGATCATCGTGAACACCGATGAGTTCGCGAAGCGGGCGATGGCGAAGGTCGGCTATGCCACCTCACCGTTGGACGACGGCACCCTGGAGGGTTACCGGGTTCATCCGGTGCCGTTGACGAGTCTGACCATCGAGGCGTTGAAAGACTTCGGACTGTCCCGTAAGGAAGCGGAACGGTCGAAGAACATGTTCGCGCTCGGGTTGCTGTCGTGGATGTATCACCGGCCGACCGAGGGCACGGAAGCATTCCTGCGGTCGAAGTTCGCGAAGAAGCCACAGATCGCGGAGGCGAACATCGCCGCGTTCAGAGCGGGCTGGAACTTCGGCGAGACAACGGAAGACTTCGCGGTCTCCTACGAGATCGCCCCGGCGACCTCGGCGTTCACCCCGGGCACCTACCGCAACATGTCCGGGAACCTGGCCCTGTCACTGGGCTTGATCGCCGCCTCCCAGCAGGCAGACCTGCCCCTGTATCTGGGCTCGTATCCGATCACCCCAGCGTCGGACATTTTGCATGAACTGTCCAAGCACAAAAACTTCGGGGTCCGCACCTTCCAGGCGGAAGACGAGATCGCGGGGATCGGCGCAGCGTTGGGAGCGGCGTTCGGTGGCCAGTTGGCGGTGACCACCACCTCTGGACCGGGTGTCGCGTTGAAGTCGGAGACCATCGGGCTGGCCGTGTCGTTGGAGCTGCCCTTGTTGATCGTGGACATCCAACGCGGTGGGCCGTCCACCGGGCTGCCCACCAAAACCGAGCAGGCCGACCTGTTGCAGGCCATGTATGGGCGCAACGGCGAAGCACCGGTACCCATCGTGGCGCCGAAAACCCCCGGCGACTGCTTCAACGCAGCCCTGGACGCAGCCCGTATCGCCCTCACCTACCGCACCCCCGTCTTCCTCCTCTCCGACGGCTACCTCGCCAACGGCTCCGAACCCTGGCGCATCCCCGACCTCACCGAACTCCCCGACCTCAAAGTTCAATTCACCACCACCACGAACCACACCCTCGCCGACGGCACCGAAGTGTTCTGGCCCTACAAACGCGACCCGCAGACCCTCGCCCGCCCCTGGGCCGTCCCCGGCACCCCCGGACTCGAACACCGCATCGGCGGCATCGAAAAACAAGACGGCACCGGCAACATCTCCTACGACCCCGCCAACCACGAACACATGGTCCGCACCCGCCAAGCCAAAATCGACCACATCACCGTCCCCGACCTCACCGTCGACGACCCCCACAACGCCCGCACCCTCGTCCTGGGCTGGGGCTCCACCTACGGACCCATCACCGCAGCCGTCCGCCGCCTCCGCGCCGACGGCCACCCCATCGCCCAAGCACACCTCACCCACCTCAACCCCTTCCCCACCAACCTCAAAACCATCCTCAACCACTACCAACACACCGTCATCCCCGAAATGAACCTCGGCCAACTCGCCACCCTCATCCGCGCCCGCTACCTCACCCCCGCCCACTCCCACACCCAGGTCAACGGAATGCCATTCAAGGCCGAACAGCTCGCCGCGGCCCTCAAGGAGCACATCCATGACTGACACCACCACCCGCAGCGAGCCCACCCTCCTGACCCTGGTCCCCAAAACCACCACCCCCCAGACCATGAAGGACTTCAAGTCCGACCAAGAAGTCCGCTGGTGCCCCGGCTGCGGCGACTACGCCATCCTCGCCGCCGTCCAAAGCTTCATGCCCTCCCTCGGTCTCGCCAAAGAAAACATCGTCTTCGTCTCCGGCATCGGCTGCTCCTCCCGCTTCCCCTACTACATGAACACCTACGGCATGCACTCCATCCACGGACGTGCCCCCGCCATCGCCACCGGACTCGCCACCTCCCGCCAAGACCTCTCCGTCTGGGTCGTCACCGGCGACGGCGACGCCCTCTCCATCGGCGGCAACCACCTCATCCACGCCCTACGCCGCAACGTCAACCTCAAAATCCTTCTCTTCAACAACCGCATCTACGGCCTCACCAAAGGCCAATACAGCCCCACCAGCGAAACCGGGAAGATCACCAAGTCCACCCCCATGGGCTCCCTCGATGCCCCCTTCAACCCCGTCTCCCTCGCCCTGGGAGCCGAAGCCACCTTCGTCGCCCGCACCATCGACTCCGACCGCAAACACCTCACCGAAGTCCTCCGCCAAGCAGCCGAACACCCCGGCACCGCACTCGTCGAGATCTACCAAAACTGCAACATCTTCAACGACGGCGCCTTCGAAGCCCTCAAAGACAAAGACCAAGCCCAAACCGCCCTCATCCGCCTCGAACACAACCAACCCATCCGCTTCGGCATCGACAACAACCAAGGCATCACCCGCAACCCCACCACCGGCGACCTCGACATCGTCACCATCACCCCCGAAAACGAACCCCACATCCTCACCCACGACGCCCACAACCCCAACCCCACCACCGCCTTCGCCCTCTCCCGCCTCGCCCACCCCGACACCCTCCACCACACACCCATCGGCGTCTTCCGCAGCACCCAACGCCCCGTCTACGACACCCTCATGAACAACCAACTCGACACCGCCACCGAACAACTCGGCAAGGGTGATCTGGGTTCGTTGCTCGCGGGCAAGGACACCTGGACCGTGGTCGGCTAACAGGCGTCGCCGCACTTGGTCGAGCGGCAGCCGGGGCGCTTCCGACGGAAGCGCCCTCCTTCAAGGGCTCGCCCCGCTCTTCCGTCAGGTGTCCGCGGTCACCTGGAGGTACGGACCGAGGAAGCGGGCCCTTCCCCCCTCGATCCGGTGCAGATACATCCCCGCCCGGCCGGCTGCCTCGTCGAACATCGTGGTCGTCGCCCGGAATGCGATGGGCTTGACGAGTCCGCGGTAGGCGAGCGTGCGCAACCTGCTCTGCAACGCGCCGCGCGGCACCCGGTCCGTGTTCAGTTCCTCGATCCCCCGCGCGATAAAGTGCACCGCGTCGTACGCCTCCACGGCGAAGCGTCCGACCGTGGAAGTCTTCGCGAGCCTTCGATACGCGGCGCAGAAGTTCTCGGCGCCCTTCAATCGAGTCGCGTCGGCATAGGTCGTACCGAAGACCCAGCCCTCGGCCGCCGGCCCCGCCCCGGTCAGGAACGCCTGGTCCAGTACGGGCTGAATAGTCCCCCTCGGGCCGGTGAACCCCTGGTCACGCAGGGCCCGGGCGGCGAGCGCAGCGCGGGTCGGCGAGTTTCCGACGTAGACCACCCCGTCCGGCCCGGTGGCCAGGGCGTCCCGGACGACCGACGCGAAGTCTTCGCTGTCGGCCGCGATCTTGCTGAAGGCGACATCGCCCATCGTCGACTTCATGTCCCGCAGGGCCCTGACGATGTTCCAGGACGCCTGGTCGCCCGCACCGTCCTCGATGGCCGCCACCCGTCGGGTGCCGCGCCGTGTGAAGTACCAATTGACCGGCGTGATCAGCATGTTGTCGACCGGGCGGAGCTCGAAGTAGCTCGGGGCCTGGAGGAGCGCGAGCGTTCCGGTGCCGACGACCACACTGAGGACGGGCAGTTGACGGCTGGTGTACCGCGGGAGGGCGGCCCGGACGACGGCGATGTTCGTCAGCCCCAGGCCGGCCACCACGGATGTGTTCGCCAGGAGCCGTTCCGCCACCGCCACGGCCCGACCGGGGTCGCCACCGTCGTCCAGCACCGTGAGCCCGAGGTCGAAGGGCCGGTCACGGCGGGCGTTGAACGCCTCCACCGCCAGCCGCGCGCCCAGCTCCTGTGCGCGGCCGTCCGCCCGGTGGGGTCCACTCAGATCCGTCTGGATTCCGATGAGATGACGCGGCAAGGGGCCCTTCCGCCCGCCGTTCACCCCCGTACCGTCGTCGTCGGACGGGCGGTTGGCGAGCCAGGTCGCCGCACCACCGACCGTGGCCACCGCTGCGGCCGACCCGAACAGCAGGAACCGGCGGCGCGAAGGCCGCTCGCCCCGGGCAGGCACGACCACCGTGGGTTCCGGCACCGGTAGATCGAGTACGCGCGAGGAGCGCTGCGCGATCAGTGCGGGCAGGCCCTCCGGCAGCCAGTCCCCCGCCGCCGTGCCCAGTTCCCCATCGGGCTCAGGGGGTTCGGTGGGCTCAGGGGGCTCGGTGGGCTCAGGGGGCTCGGTGGGCTCGTCACTCCTCGTACGGTCAAGGCCCGTGGCTTCGCCACCATCGGTCGTCGCACGGTCCGTTCCCGTCTCCGGGGCCCGGCCGAACGCCTCCCTGGGATCGGGCACCACGGCGTCGGCCTCGGGCACCGCGTCCCGGACAGCGTCGGTCGGGGGTCGGCCACCGGGCGCGGCACCCTTGGCCCCTGGTCCTCGCAAAGCTGCTCTGACCTGCGCCGCCGTGGGACGCTCCGCGGGGTCCCTGCTGAGGCACGCCCGTACCAGCGCCAGCAGCGCCGGGGGGATTCCGTCGAGGTCCGGTTCCTCGTGGACGGTACGGAAGACGACGGCGGCCACCGTGCCCGAGCCGAACGGTCGGCGACCGGTGGTGGCGTAGGCGAGCACGCACCCCAGCGAGAAGACATCGCTGGCCGGGCCGATCTCGGCCCCTCCGGTCAACTTCGCCTGCTCCGGCGAGAGATAGCCGGGCGAGCCGATCATGGCATCGGTGGCGGTGAGTGCGGTCGCCCCCGCCGAGCGCGCGATGCCGAAATCAATCAGCCGGGGACCGTCCAACGCCAGCAGTACGTTGCCCGGCTTCACATCGCGGTGGACCAACCCCGTCCGATGGACATCGGTGAGGGCTTCGGCGAGCCGGACGCCCAGCGCTCGGACCGTGTGCTCGGGCAGGGCCCCATGGACGGCGATCGCCTCCGAGAGCGAGGGCCCGGGGACGAACTCCGTCGCGAGCCACGGCTCGCGTGCCTCGGGGTCGGCGCCCACCACCCGGACGACCCAACGGCCGGTGATCCGCCGAGCCGTCTCCGTCTCCCGTCGGAAGCGGGCCCGGAAGCCGGGGTCCGCCGCGTGTTCTGCCCGGATCACCTTGATCGCGGCGAGCGCACCGCGGTCGGACCGGCCGAGGTAGACCACGCCCATGCCGCCCGCGCCGAGTCGGCCGAGCAGCCGGTATCCGGCGATCGCTGACGGATCACCGGTCCTCAATGGCTGCATCCGTCACCTTCTCGAATCTCGATACGCAGAGTCCACGTGATGGACCGTTTCGCGGGCTGCCGCGGCGCCGGGTCAGCCCTTCCCAGGGTCCTTCGCCGGGGCGGCCATCACACGATTGAACCGCCCGCCCTCGACCACGTACAGCTGGGTCCTCGGATTCTTGAGGTCACCGGCGGCGTCGAACTGGTAGGTGCCCATGACCCCGTCGAACGTCTTCTTCCGCAGCGCGGTCAGCACCGCGGAGGGTTCGGGGCGAGTGCTGCCCCGGGCCGCCCGCACCACTTCGTCGATCATCATGGAGACCGCATCGTAGGACTCGCCCGCGTAGTACCGGGGGGCGGTGCCGTACCGCTTGCGGTAGGCGGCGGTGAAGCGCTTCGCCGGTGAGTGGACCAGCGGGTCGAGCACCGGCGCCGCCACCACCCATCCTTCGGCGGCCTTCCCCGCCTGCCGGATGAACTCCGGTGTGAGCAGATACGGTCCGCCCACCCGGGGGCCTTCGAACCCCGCGTCGGCGAGGGCACGGGCACAGTGCACCGCCGAGGGCAGCAACCCGCCGTGGACGAAGGCGTCGATGCCCGCGGCCAGCATCCCCTTGATGATCGGCTCGTAGGCGTCGATGCCGGCGGGGACGACCCGGGGGTGGCAACGGTAGCCGTAGAGCGTGCGCATGGTGTGGTTGATCATGGTGATGTACTGCCAGGCGTAGGAGTCGTCCTCCCGGTCCTGGAGGAGGCCGGGGACCGGGTCGGTGACCTTCCCCTGGAGGAAGTAGCTCTGCAGGAGGTAGGCCAACTGCGAGCTCGCGATCGGGTGCGAGGGACAGGTGCGGATGATCGCCGGGTTCGGCGGCGTGCCCCTGGTCAGCAGGTTCAGTCCGGCCGAGACGGTCATCAGGGCCGTGCTCGCCTCGTTGAAGGCGGGCAGTGCGGCCTGGGTGGTGTAGTCGCCGGTGGAGCCGAGGACCGCGAGGACGTCCCGGTCTTCCGCCAGCCGTCGGCCGACCGTGGCCGCCTCCGCGGTGTTCCCCGCGTCGTCCACCACCTCCAGTTGCAGGGGGAACGGCTTGTCCTCGCGGGTGTTGTACGCCTCCACCGCGAGGCGCGCTCCCCGCTCCTGCTCGATGCCCATCGCCTGCTGGGGTCCGGTGAGATCGGCCTGTACGCCGATCACATGCTGTCGCTTCCGCGGTGACGGCCCGGCCTTGTTGCCGTCCTCACCGCCGCCCAGTGCGGCCCACACTCCCCAGCCGCCGCCCGCGGCGAGTACCACGGCCGCCGCGCCGAGCAGGAGTTTGCGTCGGTCCGGGGCGGCCTGGGCGGTGGGGGCGCGGGTCTCCTCGATGTCGGGCAGGGCGAGCATCCGTGCGGATCGCTCGGCGATGGTGCGGATGACGTCGGCGGGCAGCCAGTCGGCGCCAAGCGGTGCGTCCTCGACGAGCCGTTCGGCGAGTTGCCCGGCCGTGGGCCGCTGCCGCGGATCCTTGGCCAGACAGGCGCCGAGCAGGGTGGCGAGGTCGTCCTCGATACCGCTGAGGTCCGGGTCGTCATGGACGGTGCGGTACAGCAGGGCGTCCACCGCGCCCGCGCCGAAGGGCAGGCGTCCGGTGACCGTGTAGACGAGGAGGCAGCCCAGCGCGAAGACATCGCTCGGCGGGCCGATCTCGGCGCCGCGCGCCTCGGCCTGCTCGGGCGCCAGGAAGCCGGGGGTGCCCACGACCACGTCGGTGGCGGTGAGCGCGGTGTCCCCGGTGGTGCGGGCGATGCCGAAGTCGATCAGGCGCGGGCCGTCCACGGCGAGCAGTACGTTGCCCGGTTTCACATCGCGGTGGACCAGACCTGCCGTGTGGACCGCGGCGAGCGCGCGGGCGATGGCCGAGCCGAGCAGTCGCGCGCTGCGGGTGGGCAGCGGACCGTGCGCGGCGATGGCTTCGGCCAGGGAGGGCCCGGGGACGAAGGCGGTGGCGAGCCATGGTTCGGGGGCGTCGGGGTCGGCTGCGGTGACGGGGACGGCCCAGGGGCTGGAGACCTGTCGGGCGGTCTCCACCTCGCGGCGGAAACGGGCCCGGAAGTCGGGGTCTTCGGCCTGGTCGGAGTGGGTCACCTTGACGGCGGCCAGTTCACCCGTGTCCGTACGACCGAGGTAGACCACGCCCATGCCGCCCGCGCCGAGTCGACCGAGCAGCCGGTATCCGGCGATGGTGGAGGGGTCGGTGGGCAGGAGGCGCTGGAGGGAGCCGGGCTGCTGTTCGAAAGAGCTCATTCCGACCCCTCCAACTGCTTCTCCACACGGCCCATCATGCGCACCATGACCTCGATCCTGCTGGTGGCGATCTCCTGGGGGGAGAACCCCTCGGCGCCCTTGGTGACGAGGGCGACGGTGACCTGTCCCAACCGGGACTGGAACCAGCCGTACTCCTGGGGCGGCCCGCCGAATGCGGCGTTGTGGTACTTGCCGATCTCGCCGATGGAGTCCTCGGATGTGAAGTTGTTCCCGGTGCCGTAGACCGAGCCGAGGGACATCAGATGGGTGATGCGCTCGCCGTCCCGCAACTTCTGGTCGGGGCAGCGCAGTGCCTCCTCCAGGGTGTCCGCCATCTCCCAGTCGGCGCCTTCGGCATCACGGTGCACGGTGATCGTCGCGGCGACCCGTAGCGGGGCCTTGCCCGCCGCTCCCGGCCGTTCGCTGTAGGAGGTGAGGCTGTAGAGCACTCCGGGCGGTCGGGTGCCGCCCTGCCAGACGCAGCCGTCGTCGAGGACGGGCCAGTGACCTGGTGCGCTCAGGAAGGGGGTGCGCTTCACAAAGCCCGGGCCCCAGAGTTCGGGGCCGGCGATCGCGGCCTCGGCGAGCCTTCTGGCATCGGCCTCGGTCTTGGGGGCCTTGGCCGGGTCTGGCCGGAAGTCGAGCTTGCTCGGCCCTGGCGCGGGGGCCTTGGATCCGCTCGGCGCGGCTCCGCTCGATGCGCCACCGCCCTTGGTCTCGGTCGGCTCCTTGGACCCTTCGCCCGAACACCCGGTCCACAGCACCGCGCACGCCAGCACCCCGCAACTTGTGCGCAGGGCCCTTCTGTACGCCATGGTTCCCCCCACCGCGTTCCCCCATTGTCGCCAGGATCCTCATCCGGGGTCAGGACGACCGCCCTTGGCCGCCCGTGGGCCACCGGGCCGGTGACGTGATGCGCCCGAAGGTGCGTCGAAGATCGTCACCTGCCGGGAAGGCCGCAGGTCCCGGATCTCTCTGCCGCCTTCGACGCCCGCACGGCCCCCGCGGTTTCATCCGACCCTTTCTCGGTCGTATGCCTTCATACGCCCTCTGACGTCTCGGGGCGCCGCCCGAGCGGATCCGTCTCGGTTCCGGTCGTGCGATGGGCAGCGTCGGCACCGACAGTCGTCATGACCGTATGGCAATACGGGCATGACAGTTCAGGGCGGGCGCGCGTACCTTCGAACAGGTGTGGGACAGGGACCTGGAGGACGCGTGAAGCAGGACGGCGAACAGCGGGCGGGGCTGCTCTACGGGTTGGGCGCCTACGGCATGTGGGGACTGGTACCCCTGTTCTGGCCGCTTCTGAAACCGGCGGGCGCGACCGAGATCCTCGCCCACCGGATGACGTGGTCCCTGGTGGTGGTCGTCGTCGCGCTGCTGGCACTGAACCGGTGGAAGTGGATACGGGACCTGTTGCGCGACCCCCGCAAGCTCGCCCTGATCACCATCGCCGCCGTGGTGATCAGCATCAACTGGGGCGTCTACATCTGGGCCGTCAACGACGACCGGGTCGTCGAAGCCTCGCTCGGCTACTTCATCAACCCCCTGGTGACCATCGCCATCGGCGTCCTCCTCCTCAAGGAGCGACTGCGGCCGGCCCAGTGGGCGGCGGTGGGCACAGGCTGTGCCGCGGTACTGGTGCTCGCCGTGGGCTACGGCCAGGTGCCGTGGGTCTCGCTCGTCCTGGCGTTCTCCTTCGCCCTCTACGGACTGGCGAAGAAGAAGATCAACATCGGGGGTCTTGAATCACTCGCCGCGGAGACCGCGGTCCTCTTCCTCCCCGCGCTCGGCTATCTGTTGTGGCTCGGCGCCCGGGGCGAGTCGACCATCGGCTCCCAGGGGCCGGGGCACATCGCCCTGCTCGCGACCACCGGACTGGTGACGGCGATCCCCCTGGTCCTCTTCGGAGCCGCGGCCATCCGGGTGCCCCTTTCCACCTTGGGGCTGCTCCAGTACCTGGCCCCCGTCTTTCAGTTCCTGCTCGGGGTCCTGTACTTCAAGGAGGCCATGCCCGCCGAGCGGTGGGCCGGCTTCGCACTGGTCTGGCTGGCGCTCACCGTTCTGACCTGGGACGCACTACGGGCGGCACGGCGTACGAAGTTGGCCGCGGCACGGCTGGTCGCCCGAGGGAGCGCGGTGGAGCCGCTGCCGGTCCCCCAGCCGCCCGTCGACTGTTCGGTCGAGCGGCCGACGGACACCGACGGCAAGACTGCCGTCCTCGGGGGTACTCGGGACAACGGCACCTCACCCGGGTGAGCGAGGCGCCGGGGCGGACTCGTGGGGCACGGGCGACTCAGCCGTAGGCACCCCGGCAGAGACCGGTCACACCCGGGTCGGTGATGCCGCTGGAGGCGTCGCACAACTGCTTCATCTCGCCCTCCGCACCGCTCTTCGGCACGACGGGCAAGGCAGGACGGGGTACCGCGGGGTCCGGTCGACCCACCGGAGTCTGACGCCCGCCCTGCGCGGGCACTGCTGCGGGGCCCTCGCCAGCAGGTCGTGCCTTCGCATCGGAAGCCGCGCTGCTCTCCGCACCGCGGGCGCGCTTCGAGCCCGCAGGGGTAGTGGCGTCCGACACCTTCCCGTGCACGGCCACCGGGGTCGGTCTGGCCCCGCCGGGAAGAGGTGAGCGATCCCCGGCCGGGGTGACCCGGGGTGCGGTGGGTCGCTCCGCGGGTTCGGCGGAGACGGACATGCACGCGGTGAGACCGACCAACGCGACGGCGGACAAGGACAGGAGAAGGGGGCGCGAGTGCATTCGCCCACTGTCTCGTGAGCCTCGCGTTCACCGCCCCGTACACGCCCGGTCGACGGAAGGTCTCACTCGTTCCTGTGGTTCTGCGGCCCGAGGCACCGTATGCCCGATGTGGGTGACGCGCTTCTGCGATCCGGACGCGGCAGAAGACGGTCGATGGCCTTCGCCCACCTGGACGGCACCGCGGGTGACGGCGTGCCATCAGCCCCGAAAACCCGGGGACTTCAGTCCGCCAATAGGACGGCCACCACCCGCTCCATCACCGATCGCCAATGGGTCCGCTGGTGTTCGCGCTCCTGTGCGTCCGCCATCCGCTCCTGATGGAACCGCAGGACGGATCGCCCCTCGCCCGCGGAGGTGACGGCGACCTGGAGGGTCGTCGTCCCGTACGTCAACCGGATGCGGTCGCCCGGCCGATAGCCGCGTACCTCGCCCGCGATGCCGTCGACCGTCGCGTAGCCCGCCCCCTTCTCCCGGGGCAGGTCGGCGCCCTGCGACAACTCCCCCAGCCACAGGGCGATCCCCTCGGGGCTCGCGACGAAGTCCCATACGGCGGAGACGGGTAGCGGCAGCGTCTTGGACACGCCGATCTGCCAGCCCGCGTCCTGTGTCAGTCCGGTCGGCATGGCTTCTCCTCCATCGCGTTCGAGGGGGCGGGTGGATGTGGGACGGGTGGATGTGGGGCGGTCGGGGAGCCGGGCCCGGTGCGCCCGGACCTTGTGTCGGTTTCCGCAGTGCTCCATCGCGCACCAGCGGCGACGACCGGGCCGGGACGTGTCGACGAAGAGCAGTCGGCAGTTGCCCGCGCCGCACTCGCGGATGCGGTGGGCGAAGGTGCCGGTGAGCAGTTCGACGGCATCGCGGGCGACGGCCGACAGCAGTTGGGTGCCGGTCGCCCCCGCGACCCAACCGTGGTCGCCCTGCGGAGTGAGGCGGGGTACGGGCGGCGCCTGAGCGGCGGCGGCGTTGACGATGGCCAGATCGTCGAGAGGCAGTGCCCGGCTCTCGACCCGGGCCACGGTGATCCTGTGCAGGGCGTCCCGCAGCAGCCGTGCGCTCCCGACCTCGGCCGGGGTCACCACCGGATCGAGCCCGCGGGGAAGGCGGCTCTCCTTGGCCCAGCGCACCAGATCGGCCGGTTCGTACAGCACTTCGTAGTGCGCGAGCGGACCCGGGCCGCCCGTGACCAGCAACTCAAGGCAGAGCGAGCCGGGGTCGAAACGGAAGGCGCTTCCTTCCCTCGTGTGCAGGGTCAGTCCTCGCGCGGAATCACTCACGTAACCACTATAAGCGGTTTCAGGAGGGCGGGCGCGGTCGCGGGCCACCTGGAATGAGTCTGCCGGTCCCTCCACCCCCGTGGCGTCGGGGCGGGCACCTCCGAGCCACTGACATCGCGTACACCCAATTCGCCCAGCCACTCACACCGCGCGCATCAACGCGCGCACTCGCGCCCCCACTTGCTTGCAGCTCATCAGATGTAACCTCTATAACTGGTTTCATGACACTTGACTGGAAGCTCGTCATCGATGCGTCAGACCCCCACACCCAGGCGGACTTCTGGTCCGAGGCACTCGGGTACGAACGGGAGGACCACAGCGCCCTCATCGCGCGCCTGAGGGAGTACGGGCAACTCCCGCCCGACTCCACGGTCCAGGCCCACGGCCGTGACGCATGGCTGGATTACGCCGCCGTCCGGCATCCGGACGACCCCTTCGACTCGACGAACGGAGTGGGGCTGGGCCGTCGACTGCTGTTCCAGCGCGTCCCGGAGGCCAAGACGGTGAAGAACCGACTGCACCTGGACCTCCACCCGGGCGCCGAGCGCCGGGCGGCCGAAGTGGCCCGACTGGCGGCTCTGGGCGCGACAGTGCTCGCCGAACAGGACCAGCCCGCCGGGCGGTGGACGACCATGACAGACCCCGAGGGGAACGAGTTCTGCGTGCAGTAGGTCGAACACGTCACCTGCCCTGCGGGGGCGGCCGGGCACACCAGCCGGCCGTCCCCGCAGGAGCGTGCAGGTCAGAACCTCACCCTCGGCGAAGCACCGCCAGGAGACCGATATTCGAACACAACTGACCGGTTTCCGCCCTTGACGGTATGTCGAACAGTCGCTGAACTCTCATGCACACACCGCGCCACTCAGTGCACGGAGATGCGCCTCCCCACGCATTTCCGTGTCACTCCATGCCACTGCTGCATAGACCGTTCGCGACCCATGGTTCAGCGCCGCCGCCCCACCGCCCCAAAGCTGCCCTGGAACCGCCCCCTCCAGGCGCTCGCACGTTCCGTCTTGTCCCCGTACGGAATACCGGAGCCCCCACATGAAGATCTCCGTTCCCAGACGCACCGCCGCGGTCGCCGTCATGGCACTGGCCGGGCTGCTCTCCACCGCGGCGCCCGCCGCCATCGCCCAACCGGCCGCGGCCCCGGCGAAAGCCGCACTCGCAGCCCCCGACATACCACTGGCCAATGTGAAGGCGCACCTCTCGCAGTTCCAGTCGATAGCCACCGCCAACGGCGGCAACCGCGCCCACGGCCGCCCCGGCTACCGGGCCTCCATCGACTATGTGAAGGCGAAGCTGGACGCCGCCGGATACACCACCACCGTGCAGCAGTTCACCACCAGCGGGGCGATCGGCTACAACCTGATCGCCGAGTGGCCGGGCGGCGACCCCAACCAGGTCCTGATGGCCGGCGCCCATCTCGACTCGGTGGCCTCCGGCGCAGGCATCAACGACAACGGTTCTGGCTCGGCCGGCATACTCGAAACCGCCCTCGCCGTCTCCCGCGCCGGTCTGCAACCCACCAAGAAGCTGCGGTTCGGCTGGTGGGGTGCGGAGGAGTTGGGTCTGATCGGCTCCCGCCACTACGTCAGCAGCCTCCCCGCCGCCGAGCGCACCAAGATCTCCGGCTATCTCAACTTCGACATGATCGGCTCCCCGAACCCGGGCTACTTCGTCTATGACGACAACGTGGCGTTGGAGAAGGTCTTCAAGGACTACTTCTCGGGCCTCGGCGTCCCCACCGAGATCGAGACCGAGGGCGACGGCCGCTCCGACCACGCGTCGTTCAAGAACGTGGGAATAGCGGTCGGCGGACTGTTCACCGGAGCGGGCCGGCTCAAGACCGCGGCCCAGGCCCAGAAGTGGGGCGGCACCTCCGGCCAGGCATTCGACCGCTGCTACCACTCGGCGTGCGACACCACCGCCAACATCAACGACACCGCGCTGGACCGCAACAGCGATGCGATAGCCCACTCCATCTGGACGCTGGCCACCGGTACGACGGTCCCCCCTGGCACCACCTACGAGAACACGGCCAACGTCACGATCCCCGACAACGGCGCGGCCGTGACCTCCGCGGTGACCGTCTCGGGTCGTACCGGCAACGCGCCTGCCGCGCTCGCGGTCGGTGTGGACATCAAGCACACCTGGCGCGGTGACCTCGTCATCGATCTGGTGGCGCCCGACGGCAGCGCCTACCGGCTCAAGAACTCCAGCGCCAACGACTCGGCGGACAACGTCATCGCCAACTACACCGTGAACGCTTCCAGCGAGCCGGCGAACGGAGACTGGAAGCTCCGCGTCCAGGACATCGCCGCCAATGACACCGGCTTCATCGACAGCTGGAAGCTGACCTTCTAGGACCCGGCCCAGGGCCACGGCCTGCACCACCTCAAGGACGCGTCCGCGGCGCCACCCGCCCATATCCCCGCCGCCAGCCACACCGCGCCCCCCACAGACTGCATACGTGCGCATCCACCCATATGCGCGCGTATGCAGTCATGTCCATGCCTGGGCCGCGCCAGCCGCGCATGAATCCCGCCGGCTCAGCTGTCGATGTCCTTCGTGGTGAAGCGCGCCCATGCCGCCGAGCCGAACACCACCACGTACAGGGCCTGGAGTTCGAGGTTCTGCCGCACCTCGTCCCAGTACAGCGGCTCACGCATCAGATCCGAGAACGACATCCAGTGGTGCGGGAACAGATACGGGTGCAGAGCGTCCAGCTGCGGAATCGTGTCCAGGATCTGCACGGTGATCAGCAGCCCGACCGTCGTCGCCATGGCCGCGATGCCACTGCCGACCAACGTGGAGACGAAGAGCCCGATGGCGGCGATGCCCGCCAGTGAAGCCGCGACGACACCCGCGATCAGCACCGCCCGCAGCAGCCCCTCACCGAAGGAGATCGTCGTACCGGAGATGGTGGTGACCTCGCCCAGCGGAAACAGCAGCGCTCCCACGGCGAGCGCCGATGCGGCCACGACCAGGGTGGCGACCATGCAGAAGACCAGCACGGAGGCGTACTTGGCGAGCAGCAGTCGAGTGCGCCCGGCCGGAGCGACCAGGAGATAGCGCAGGGTGCCGGCGCTCGCCTCGCCCGCGATCGCATCTCCCGCCACCACCCCGACCGCCATCGGAAGGAAGACCGGGAGGGTCGCGGCGAGCGCGGCGAAGACCAGGAAGAGGCCGTTGTTGGTGATCTGGGCGATGAAGGCGGGCCCCTCGCCACCCTGGCTCTCCACCGACCCCCCGCCGCCGTCGGTCTCCACCCAGACGGCGATGCCGAGCAGTACGGGTACGGCCGCCAGCACCGCGAGCAGGGCCAGAGTGCGCCAGCGTCGAAGGGTCATCGACACCTCTGAGGTGAAGATCCCGAGGGTCCGCAGCCGTGGGTGCGGCCCCGCTGCTGATGCGGCGGCGATCGGGGCGGTCCCGTCCGGGGCAGTCCCATCCGGGGCAGCCGTGCCGATCGAGGCCCGCCCGGTGCCCGTGTGCTCAGCCCGCGACATCGAAACCCTCTCCTGTCAGTGCGAGGAACGCGTCCTCAAGCGATGCCCGCTCGATGCCGAATCCCCGTACCCGCACCCCTGCATGGACGAGTGCCGCGCTGAGGTCGGACAGTTCGCCGCCGTCGGGGGGATCACCGGTCACCCGGTCCTCTTCCACGCTGACTCCGGTGATACCGAGTTCCTTGAGGAGGCGGGCCGCGTCGACCGGATCAGGAGTGGTGACGGCGAGCCGGCCGCGGGCCCTGGCCGCCAACTCGGCCACCGGCCCTTGGGTGAGCAGCCGTCCCTGTGCCATCACCGCCGCATGGGTGCACACCTGCTCGATCTCGTCGAGGAGGTGGGACGAGAGGAAGACGGTGGTCCCGTCCCCGGCCAGTTCGCGGACGAGGGACCGGATCTCCCGCATGCCCTGCGGGTCGAGGCCGTTCGTGGGTTCGTCCAGGACAAGGAGCCTGCGTGGTTGGAGCAGCGCGGCGGCCAGGCCCAGACGCTGCTTCATGCCGAGCGAGTACGCCTTGGCCTTCTTGCCGGCGGCCGAGGTCAGCCCCACGCGATCGAGCGCTGCGGCCACCCGCGCCCTGCGGGTACGGGGATCAGCGGTGGGGTCGGCGGAGTCATAGCGCGCCAGATTGTCCCGACCACTCAGGAATCCGTAGAGCGCCGGCCCTTCGATCAAGGCGCCGACCTGCGGAAGCACAGACCGTACGGCCTTCGGCATGGGCCCGCCCAGCACATGGGCGCTGCCTGCGGTCGGTTCGATCAGCCCCATCAGCATCCGGATGGTGGTGGTCTTGCCCGAGCCATTGGGCCCGAGGAAGCCGAAGACGCTCCCCGCCGGCACGATGAGATCGAGCCGGTCGACGGCGAGTTGACCGCCGCGATAGCGCTTGGTGAGACCGTGCGTCTCGATCACTGCTGTCATCCGGCTCCTCGTTCCGCTCGTTCAGCCCTCCGCCCCACCGTACGGGTGTACGGCGGGGCGGAGGGTTCGTGTCCCGGCCGGGTCGGCGTCGGGTGCCGTGCGGCCTACTTGTCGGCGTTGGCGGCCTTCACCAGGGCGTCCTTGGTCACCGCACCGACGTAGACCTCGCCGTCGTCGGTGATCAGCGCATTGACCAGCCGGGTCTTGAAGACGGTGCCCGTGCCGAAGTCGCCCTTGACCTCGTCGCCGAGGGCGTCCAGGAAGTCCATCGCCTCGGCCGGAACGTCCTCGCCCTCGGGCGGGGTGAAGCCCTCGCCGCCAGGGGCCTTGACCTTCGCGATGGCGGTCCAGCCCTCGCCGATGACGTCGAAGCCCTCGGCCCCACCGCCGCCCGGCAGGAAGTCCAGACCCGTCCCCTTCGGCAGGCCCTGGGGGATGTCCTTGGGCGATGTGCCCTCCGCCTGCTTCTCCAGCTCGTCCGCCTCGGTGACCTTCGCGCCCTTCGGCGGGGTGAAGTCGAAGGTGGAAGCGGCCGGCTTGGCGAAGTCGACCTTGGTGAAGCCGACGTCGAAGATGGCCTTGCCGCCGCCGCTGGAGTTGAGGGTGAACTTCAACGGGGTGCCGGTCTTGGCATCGACCGCGACCTTGACCGAACCGATCGTCGAACCGCTCTGCTTGGGCTTGATGACCAACTGGTAGGCGTCGCGCCCGGCGACCTGTGCGGTGCCGTCGACGGACACCGATGTGGTGGTGCCCGCGGCCTTCAGGGCCTCTTCGGCGAAGTCCTTGGGAGTGGTGGGCAGTTCCGCTGCGGGCCCGTCGCCCTCGGCGCCCGAGCCGTCCTTCTTGCCGTGCGTCTCCTTGGCGTGGAAGACCTCGTTCGACCCGCTGTCGTAGGCCCAGACCTCGCCGGCATTGTGGATCAGGCTGTACTCGGCGTTCTTCTCCAGGATGGAGACCTTCTGGCGGTCGGGGCCGTCGATCGCGACCCGCAGCGTGTGCGATCCGGTCGCCAGCTCCATCAGCTTGCCGTCGGGCGAGGCGGATGAGCTCGCTCCGCCCGCCTCGGACGCCAGACCGTCAGCGAGGGCGCTGATCGCGGGAAGACCGAGGTCCGTCTGGGTCTTCACCATGCCGGAGAGCTGCTCGGTGTCCGATGCGGCGATCTTCTCGATCAGTTCCTGTGCGCTGATCTTCGGTAGATCGGGGTCACCGGAGGCGGCGAGTGCCGGGACGAGCCCGATGGTCGCCGCCGCCACTCCGGCCACCGCGACCGGGACGAAGTAGCGCGCCGCCCTCCGGCGCCCCGCGCTGAAGCCCTTCGCCTCGTCGGTGCTCTGTGCGCTGTCGTTCGGTGCCATGGTGTGCCCTACCTCCGTGGTCGGTCAGAAGCGGCCCTGCTCAACAGCCGGGCGCCGGTGGACCGTCGCCGCGCCGTGCCGCCCGGTCAGGGCCTGTCGTCGCCCGGCTGCCGTCCCGCTCTGCGTCCGGCTGCTGTTCCGCTGTCGTCTCGCTCTGCTGTGGTGTTATCCATCTGACCAAATCCTCGGCACCTAAGGCGTCAGTCCCCGGGTGCAAGTCGTCCTACTGCTGAGGGATGACGAACGGGCCCGGCGCCTCCCCCATCCAGTAGGGGAAGGCGCCGGGCGGCCGTTCCGGGCGGCTCTTTCGCCGGCTGTGAGGGCACTCCAGGAGGATGCGCGGTCAGCGCCGGATGGGTCGACTACCTCTGGATGAAGACATAGTCGGCGCCGTACGGGACGGTGATGACCGCACCCTTGAGGCAGGTCCCCGCCGGGGCGACCCCGCCCACCGTGTTCAACCGCAGGATCTCCTGGGTGCGGGCGAGCAGCCCCTTCTTCGCGCCATACTGCGTGGCCCTGAGGTCGAGTTCTGGGATGTTGCCCTCACCGTGGGGCGTTCGGCTGATCAGGGTGCCGGTGACCGCGCTGCGATCGGGTGCGGTCCACCGGGGCGTGCCCGTGCCGGGCGCGACGAACGCATGGGCGATCGGCCCCCGGAGCACGGCGCGGACGTCGTACTGCCCGTACGCGTGCGTACCGTCCGCGGTCTGCTGGCACCGGTAGATCTGGCGTCCCCTGATGACGGACGCCTGGAGGTTCACCAGCGCCTTGTCGAAGGGGAACGCCGTGGTCACCTTGTGGAACTGGGCGCGGACGGCCCCACCGGGGAACCGGGCGGTGTGAAGGTTGGCGTAGTGGTCGTTGGGGTTGGTGCGAAACGCATCGAGGAGGGCCTTGTCCTTCACCGTGACGGTCCCGGTCACCGCGCCCTCCCATCCCTTGACGGGTGGGGCGCTGCGGGCCAGCAGAGGGGTGAAGTCGATCTTCAGTGCACCGTTGGTGCCCCTGGCTCCCCGGTGGATGTGGAGCGCGGTCGGCTTGTCCGTGCCGCGGAACTTCACCGCGACGGAAACCCGCATCCCGTGCACCTTCACCAGTTGCAGCGCCACACCGTCGCGGTCACCGACGGCGGGCCCGGACGGTACGGGGACCTCGTTCGCACCGTTCAGGCTGGCCACGAACAGGGCCGCGCCCCGGGAGTCGCTCTCCTCGGCGGTGCTCCCACCGCGCGCGGGCCGCACATCGGTGTCCCCGTGCCCCGCGTGGGTGGCACCGCCCGTGGGCTGTACGCCGTCGGCCGCGAACGCGGGCAGGACCGAGAGCCCTAATCCGGCCGCCGCCATCACGGCCGTGGTACCGATCACGAGGTTCTTGGTGCACTTCATCAGTAGATCTCCCCCTACTGAGCCTGACGCCCCGTGCGTTGGCTTCTACGCACCAGTACGGTTCAGATCTCGGGTCGGACTCAATCCACCGACACAATCCACGGCCATGACCCGGGTCACACTCCGTACGGCCTTGCATCCGGGTCAAGCGGGCTGCTGCGGTCCAGCTCACGGGGGCAGCGCCGATGCGTCCGACCCGCCTCGCCCGCCGGTTTCACCCCGCCGAACCTGCCGAACTCGCCGAACCTGCCGAGCACGACGCGCCCGGTGAGCACGACAAGCCCAACGAGCACACTGAGCACGACGCGATGGCCCGCCAACGACCGGTACGCACCGTGCACCGCCTATCCGGCGCGGTGCACCACCGCGTCGCACAGCTCTTCCAGGGCCGACTTCGCATAGCACTCGGGCAGCGGCGCGAGCACGGCCCGCGCCTCCTGCGCATAGCGCACGGTGTCCCGACGCGCCTGCTCCAGCGCCGGGTGGAGGCGCAGCCGCCGCAGGGCCTCGCCGTGCCGCGTCTCGTCCGTCAGATCGCCGTCGAGAAGTTCAACCAACTCCAGGTCCTCCGGCAGGCCCTGGGCCTGCGCCCGCGCCCTCAGATGGAGTACCGGCAGCGTGGGGATGCCCTCGCGCAGATCCGTACCGGGTGTCTTGCCCGACTCATGGGAGTCGCTGGCGATGTCCAGTACGTCGTCGGCGAGTTGGAAGGCGACCCCGAGTCGCTCGCCGTACTGGGTGAGGATGTCCACCACCCGCTCGTCGGCCCCCGACATCATCGCGCCGAACCGGCCCGACACGGCGATCAGCGAGCCGGTCTTGCCGCCGATCACATCGAGATAGTGCTCCACCGGGTCCCTGCCGTCGCGCGGGCCCGCGGTCTCCAGGATCTGGCCGGTGACCAGCCGCTCGAACGCCTCGGCCTGGATGCGCACGGCCTCCGGACCGAGATCGGCGAGGATGTGGGAGGCCCGGGCGAACAGGAAGTCACCCGTGAGGACGGCCACCGAATTGCCCCAGCGGGCGTTGGCGCTGGCGACACCGCGCCGCACCTCGGCCTCGTCCATCACGTCGTCGTGGTACAGCGTCGCCAGGTGGGTGAGCTCCACGACCACCGCGGATGGCACCACGCCAGGGGCGTACGGATCGCCGAACTGTGCCGCCAACATCACCAGCAGTGGCCTGAAGCGCTTGCCTCCGGCCCGCACGAGATGCTGTGCCGCATCCGTGATGAAGGGCACCTCGCTCTTGGTGGCATCGAGCAGACCCGCCTCAACGGCTGACAGTCCCGTCTGGACATCGGCCTCAAGAGCCTGGTCCCGCACGCTCAGCCCGAACGGCCCGACGACGGTCACGAGGGAGTCTCCTGTCTGCTGATAATCACACGGATTGTCGATCTGTCGCTGGATTCACTCAAGTCAGCGTATCCGGTCGCGTTTCGATCACCATGAGCGCCTTCCCGCCGCCGACGGTATGTTCGTGATCAGAACATACGACCAGGGATGGGCTCGCTCGGTGTGATCGGCGAAGGACGGCGACCGGACCAGGGCAGGACCGGAGACCGGACCCGACCGGACGGCGAACGGGCTGCACCCGCGCCGCCCAGCGCACCGAGGCCCGCCATGCGCCATCGCCGTCGATTCCCCTATGAAACCAGCCACGAGGACCTGTGGATCCCGCTGGCCGCCAGTGGAACCCACGAGAGCACCATGCTGTACGCACGCGTCTGGCGGCCCCTCACTCCTGAGCCTGTCCCCGCACTCCTGGAGTACGCGCCCGACCGGCTCGGCGACTCAACGGCTGCCCGTGACGCCCAACGTCACCCCTGGTACGCGGGGCAGGGCTACGCCTCGGTCCGGGTCGACGCCCGGGGACACGGCAGCAGCCAGGGCGTCCCGGACCCATCGGCCGCGCTGCCCGACGGTCTGGCCGTGATCGCCTGGCTGGCGGCGCAGCCCTGGTGCAACGGCCGGATCGGTGCCTTCGGGCTCGGCGCCGGCGCGGGTTGGGTACTTCGGCTGGCGGCCCTGGCTCCGGGGCCGCTCGGCGCGGTCGTGGCGGTCTGCGCCCCGCAGCAGGCGCCCGTGGACGCCGCACCCGCCCGCCCCGGCCATGCCCGCTCCCCCATGAACCCGTCCCCAGCCGTCTCCGAAGCCGTTCCGATTGCCGTTCCCGTCGCCGCCCCCGCAGATGTGACCCTCTCCCGATCCGCCGATCTCCTCGCGGCCCTGTGTCTGCCCCCGGACCCCCACCACACCGACGCCTCCTGGCGTGCGCTGTGGCTGAACCGGCTGGACGCCCTCACCCCGCGCTCCCCCGACGGGCCACCGCCGCCCGACGCACAGCTCCCCGGAGGCGGACGGCCCCCGCCGGTCCTCGTCGTCAGCGGCTGGCGCGCACCGGGCCATGACGACGTCCTCGCCCGGGTGGCACCCGCGGCGCCCCCCGCTCGCGTCCGCGGGCTGATCGGGCCCTGGTCCGCCGCCCACTACCCCGACCACGGCCTCCCCGGACCGGCGATCGGCTTCCTCCAGGAGACCCTCCGCTGGTTCGACCGACACCTTCGGACGCCCGACGCCGACGTCGGGACGCCGGGTGAGCCCCTGCTGCGCTGCTGGATCGGCGGCCACCGGGCGCACTGGGCCGCCGAGACCCACTGGCCGCCCGTCGACCTCACCCGGACGGCGTACCCCCTGCACGGTCTGCCCGTGACCCTCGTACCCGATGTGCCCCGCTCGGGTCTGCCCTCGCCGGATGCGGCCGATCCGCTCGCCGACGACACGCAGGCGATCTGCTGGGACTTCCCCACCGGCACCGAGCCCGTGGAGGTTCTGGGACACCCCCGCGTCACCCTGCGGCTGCAACCGCAAACGGCCAGTACCCGTGTGGTGGCGCGGCTCTGGGACGTCGCCCCCGACGGGTCGCCCACCCTCGTCACGTCCGGCGTGCTGACGCTGGCCGCAACCCCCGGCAGCACCGAGCGGGCAGCCACCTTTCCGCTGGACAGCACCGGGTACGCCTTCGCCCCGGGGCATCGCATCCGGCTGGCGCTGTCCTGCCCGTACTGGCCGTGGCACCGCCCCGCACCGATGGATGCGCCCGGCACCCTCCACCCCGAGGGCTCCCGCCTCGAACTTCCCGTACGCGTACACCCGTCCGACGACGAGCAGTGGCCGTTCGACGCGCCCGAGCAGGCCGAGCCGCTCGGGATCAGTTCCCCGGCGACCCTCGATCCACCGCGCCCGGGGCGACGGACGGTCCAGGACGAGACGACGGGGCCGCGACTGGAAGCGGTTCCGCACAGCGTCGGCACGTTCCGCCACCCCGACGGGCTGGAGGTCACCGTCGAGGCCCTCGACGTCCACAGGGCCCGGGGCCCCGGGGTCGACGCCCACCGCACGATCCGGCTGAACCGCCCCGATGTCTGTTGGGACGTGAGCGTCGAAACGCACTCGGCACTCACCCGGGACGAATCCGGATTCGTCACCCGGGACGAGGTGGTGTGCCGCTCGGGACCCGAGATCGTCTTCCATAGGACCTGGCAGCAAAAGCTGCCCTGACCTGCCAGAGGATCACGCTCTGCCATGCGGGGCACACGTCCACGTAACGTGTCCCCAACACCGTGGAAAGCGAGGCAGGCCCCCATGGCACCCACCCAACAGAGCCCGCTCGACCTGGCCGAGGGCGACCCCTTCGGCCCGCACAACCTCCCGTACGGCGTCTTCACGAGCGCCGCCGAACCCGATCGGCGCCGGCTCGGGGTGCGACTTGGGAACCATGTGCTCGACGTGGGAGCGGCGGCACAGGCCCTCGGCTCCCCGTACGCGGCCCTGCTGGCGCAGCCGAACCTCAACCCGCTGCTGGCGGCCGGCCGGACGGCGTGGCGCGATGTGCGCAGGGCCCTGACGGCGTGGGTGACCGTCCCGGCCCACCGCCCCTCGATAGAGCCGCTGTTGCATCCGCTGGACGAGGTGGCCCTGCACCTGCCGTACGAGATCGGCGACTACGTCGACTTCTACGCCAGCGAGCACCACGCCACCAACGTCGGCCGGATCTTCCGCCCGGACGGCGATGCGCTGACCCCCAACTGGAAGCATCTGCCGATCGGTTACCACGGCAGGTCGGGCACGGTGGTCGTCTCCGGGACCGAGGTCGTACGCCCCCACGGGCAGCGCAAGGCCCCCACCGATCCGCTGCCGGTCTTCGGCCCCACGGTGAAGCTGGACATCGAAGCCGAGGTCGGCTTCGTCGTCGGTACGCCATCGGCGCAGGGCAGTTCGGTGCCGCTCGGCGACTTCCCCGACCATGTCTTCGGGCTCTTTCTACTCAACGACTGGTCGGCGCGGGACATCCAGGCGTGGGAGTACGTGCCGCTCGGCCCCTTCCTCGGCAAGTCGTTCGCCACGTCCGTGTCGGCGTGGGTGACCCCGTTGGAGGCGGTGGAGGCGGCCCGCACCGATCCACCGGCGCGTGATGTCCCGCTGCTGCCCTACCTCGATGACGCGGACGAGGAGGACAAGGGCGGCTACGACATCCGGATCACGGTCGCCGTCAACGGCCATGTGATCGCCGAGCCGCCCTTCGCGACCATGTACTGGACCGCGGCCCAGCAACTCGCCCAGATGACCGCCAACGGCGCCTCTCTGCGTACGGGAGACCTCTATGGCTCCGGAACCGTCAGCGGGCCCGAGGTCCACCAGCGGGGCTCCCTGCTGGAGCTGACGTGGAACGGCCGTGATCCACTGGAACTCCCGGAGGGGAAGCGGACGTTCCTGGAGGACGGCGATGTGGTGACCATGACGGCCTGGGCACCGGGTCCCGACGGCGTACGGGTGGGACTGGGCGAGGTCACTGGCCGAATCGTGCCCTCTACATAGATCTACGCGGCGCAAAATCGGTTGGAACGCTCCCCGCGCTGCTGAAGGCTGGCGGTATGGCGGGAAACGAGGGATCGCAGAAGGTGCGGATACGGGAACTGCCCTGGGCCGCCGTCGATCCCCAACGGCATTCCCACCGCCTCGGGGAGCGCGAATCCGCCGAGTTGGCGGCCTTGATCATTCCGCTGGTGCCGGATGCCAAAGCCCTCCACAGAAGACGGTGGGTCGACCGCAAACCGGTCTGGGATGCGATCGACCCCGTCACTGATCTCCTGGTGGACCGTTTCGGCAGCTGGGCGGCCGGCTGGAACTGGACCGTGGGGGAAGGGGATCGCGACGGGGGTGTGGTGGGCTCCTGGTGCTGCGCGCTCCACTCGGTCAGCACCCCGGCCGACACCGCGGCCTTGGTGCTGGAAGCCCTCCAGGAGTGGCGCGACTGGCTGGAGGAGTTGGCCGACCACTTCGCCGCACTGGCCCCGCCCGCACGATCCGCGCCCGATGCCCGGCACTGGGCGCGGGCGTGCAGCGAGTTGGTCGCCCTGGTCGCCGAGCGCAGCGCAGCTCAGAGCGGCTGGCACGGCCACTGCGAGCAGGTGCTGAGCTGGTTCCTGTCCCATCACGGCCTCCCGGACGAGCGGGCCAGGGCGCTCGTCGAAACTGCCGTCGACGGCAGTTTCGAGAGCTGGCGGGCCCCCGATCAGCGAATCGTCGCATCGGTGAGCAACCGCTTCGCCAACGCCCTGACGACCCACGACTGAGCCCCCACCTCGTCAACGACGGACCCACTCATCACCCGTTCGCGGGAGGCCGTTCCTATGGCGGCCCGCTGGGTTGGACCGTCCCGTGAAACTCCTCCCATGGGAGGAGTGATGAGCGTCGAACCCGGGGCCCGGAACCCACGACCACCTGGCCGACCCCTCCGCCCGGTGGATGGACCGCCGACGAACTGGACATGTGTCGTCGATCTGGATCTGACCGAGATCGCACCCCGGCGCAGACACGCCACCCGGCCCTGAGACCGGACGCGCGTGGGCCCGACATCCCCCACGGATGTCGGGCCCACGCGCATTTCACGCGGTGATCAGCGCACGAACACTCCTGCGCTGCTCGCCAAGTCCAGGAAGTACTGCGGGGCCACGCCGAGGACCAGCGTCACCACCACTCCCATGCCGATGGCCATCATCGTCATCACCGACGGCACGGCGACGGTGGGGCCGTCCGCCTTCGGCTCGCTGAAGAACATCAGCACGATCACCCGGATGTAGAAGAACGCGGCGATCGCGGACGAGATCACACCGACCACGACCAGCGCGCCGGCGCCTCCTTCGGCCGCAGCCTTGAACACCGCGAACTTGCCGGAGAAACCGGAGGTCAGCGGAATCCCGGCGAAGGCCAGCAGGAAGACCGCGAACACGGCGGCCACCAGCGGCGAACGCCTGCCGAGACCGGCCCACTTGGAGAGGTGGGTGGCCTCGCCGCCCGCGTCGCGCACCAGGGTGACCACGGCGAACGCACCGATCGTCACGAACGAGTACGCGCCCAGGTAGAACAGCACCGACGAGATGCCGTCGGGCGTCAACGCGATCACACCGGCCAGGATGAAGCCGGCGTGGGCGATCGACGAGTAGGCCAGCAGCCGCTTGATGTCCGTCTGGGTGATGGCGACGATCGCACCACCGAGCATGGTGATGATCGCAACGCCCCACATCACCGGGCGCCAGTCCCAACTCATGCCCGGCAGGACCACGTACAGCAGTCGCAACAGGGCACCGAACGCGGCCACCTTGGTGGCCGCGGCCATGAAGCCGGTCACGGGTGTGGGTGCGCCCTGGTAGACGTCCGGGGTCCACATGTGGAACGGCACCGCGCCGACCTTGAATAGCAGGCCCATCAGGATCATGGCGCTACCGATGAGCAGCAGCGCGTCATTGCCCATGGTGTCCGCGAGGACCGGGTCGATGGTGCGGATGCTGCCGTCGACGACATCGGCGATCTTGGCGTACCCGACGGAGCCCGCGTATCCGTAGACCAGGGCGATCCCGAACAGCAGGAACGCCGAGGAGAACGCGCCCAGCAGGAAGTACTTCACCGCCGCCTCTTGCGACATCAGCCGCTTGCGGCGGGCCAGTGCGCACAGGAGGTAGAGCGGGAGCGAGAAGACTTCCAGGGCGATGAAGAGGGTCAGCAGATCGTTCGCCGCGGGGAAGACCAGCAGACCCGCGATGGCGAAGAGGGTCAGCGGATAGACCTCGGTGATGGTGAATCCGGCCCGGACCGCGGACTTCTCGTTGTCGCTGCCGGGCACGGCCGCGCCCTGGGCGGCGAAGGCGTCGATCTGGTGGCCGTTCACCTCGGGGTCGAGCTTGCGCTCGGCGAAGGTGAAGACCGCCACCAACGAAGCCAGCAGGATCGTCCCTTGCAGGAAGAGCGTCGGTCCGTCGATGGCGATGGCGCCCATGGCGGCGATCCGCACCTTGGTGGTGCCGTAGCCGGCCTCGGCGAGTCCGAGGACCGCCGCGAAGGAGGCCACGATCGCCAGGACGGTGAGGAAGACCTGGGCGTGGTACCGCGCCTTGCGCGGCATGAACGCCTCGATCAGCAGCCCCACGATCGCCGCTCCCACGACGATCAGCGCAGGGGCGAGTTGGGCGTACTCGATGTCGGGGGCCTTGATCTGATCGATCGGACCGGCCGCCGTTGTCCACAGGCTGTGGACACCTGTAGCACTCACTTGGCTGCCTCCACCTCGGGCCGGGGGTCCTTCTTCTCCACGTCGGACATGGTGTGCTCGACCGCGGGGTTGACGATGTCCGTCAACGGCTTCGGGAAGACGCCGAAGAACAGCAGCAGCGCGATCAGCGGGGTGACGACGACCAGCTCACGGACCCTGAGGTCGGGCATCCCCTGGATCTCGGCCTTCACCGGCCCGGTCATCGTCCGCTGGTAGAGGACGAGGATGTAGAGCGCGGCGAGCACGATGCCCGAGGTGGCGATGATGCCCGCCACCGGATAGCGGGCGAAGGTGCCGACGAGGACCAGGAACTCACTGACGAACGGAGACAGTCCCGGCAGGGACAGGGTCGCCAGACCGCCGATGAGGAAGGTGCCCGCCAGCACGGGTGCGACCTTCTGCACTCCGCCGTAGTCCGCGATGAGCCGCGAGCCGCGACGGGTGATCAGGAAGCCGGCGACCAGCATCAGGGCGGCCGTCGAGATCCCGTGGTTGACCATGTAGAGCGTCGCACCCGACTGCCCCTGGGAGGTCATCGCGAAGATGCCCAGGATGATGAAGCCGAAGTGCGAGATCGAGGCGTAGGCGACCAGGCGTTTGATGTCTCGCTGGCCGACCGCGAGCAGTGCCCCGTACACGATGCTGATCAGCGCCAGGACGATGATGACCGGGGTGGCCCACTTCGATGCCTCCGGGAAGAGCTGGAGGCAGAAGCGCAGCATCGCGAAGGTGCCGACCTTGTCCACGACCGCGGTGATCAGGACGGCGACCGGTGCGGTCGCCTCCCCCATCGCGTTGGGCAGCCAGGTGTGCAGCGGCCACAGCGGCGCCTTGATCGCGAAGGCGAAGAAGAAGCCGAGGAACAGCAGCCGCTCGGTGTTGGTGGCCATGTCGAGTTCGCCGCTCGCCCGGGCCGCGGCGATCTCGGAGAGCGAGAAGCTCCCCGCGACGACGTAGAGCCCGATGACCGCCGCCAGCATGATCAGTCCGCCGACGAGGTTGTAGAGGAGGAACTTGACCGCCGCGTACGAGCGTTGGGTTGCCGCCGCCGCGTCGCTGCCGGAGTGTGCCCGGTCCCCGAAGCCTCCGATGAGGAAGTACATCGGGATCAGCATGGCTTCGAAGAGGATGTAGAAGAGGAAGACGTCGGTGGCCTCGAAAGAGAGGATCACCATCGCTTCCACCATCAGGATCAGGGCGAAGAAGCCCTGGGTGGGACGCCAACGCGAGCTGGAGTTCTCCAGCGGGTCGGCGTCGTGCCAGCCGGCGAGGATCACGAAGGGCACCAGCAGCGCGGTGAGCGCGATGAGGACGACTCCGATGCCGTCCACGCCGAGCTCGTAGCGAACGCCGAAGTCCGCGATCCAGGAGTGCGATTCGGTGAGCTGGTAGCGATCGCCACCGGGCTCGAACCGCACGACGACCAGCGCGGCCAGTACGAAGGTGGCGAGCGAGAACCCGAGCGCCATCCACTTGGCCGTGGTCCTGCGCGCGGCGGGAACGGCGGCTGTGGCGATCGCACCGATTGCCGGAAGCGCCGCTGTCGCCGTGAGGAGCGGGAAGGACATGTCAGTTACACCGCCCTCATCAGCAGGGTCGCGGCGATCAGCACCGCCGTACCTCCGAACATCGAGACGGCGTACGTGCGGGCGTAGCCGTTTTGGAGCTTGCGCAGTCGGCCCGAGAGCCCGCCGACAGAGGCGGCCGTGCCGTTGACCACGCCGTCGACCAGGGTGTGGTCGACGTAGACGAGCGAGCGGGTGAGGTGTTCGCCGCCGCGGACCAGGACCACGTGGTTGAAGTCGTCCTGGAGCAGATCGCGGCGTGCGGCGCGGGTGAGCACCGAGCCGCGGGGGGCGACGACCGGGATGGGCCGGGACTTGCGCCCGTACATCACCCAGGCGATCGAGACACCGATCAGCAGGGCGACGACGGTCGCTCCGGTGACGGTGGTGGCGCTGATCGGCGCATGGCCGTGGTCCCAACCGGTGACCGGTTCGAGCCAGTTGAGGAAGCGGTCACCGATACCGAAGATGCCGCCCGCGAAGACCGAGCCGAAGGCCAGGATGATCATGGGGATCGTCATCGACTTCGGGGACTCGTGCGGATGGGGCAGATGCCCTTCGGCGTCCGGCTGCCAGCGCTTCTCACCGAAGAAGGTCATCAGCATCACGCGCGTCATGTAGAACGCGGTGATCGCGGCGCCCAGCAGGGTGATGGAGCCGAGGATCCAGCCCTCGGTGCCGCCCTTGGCGAAGGCCGCCTCGATGATCATGTCCTTGGAGAAGAAGCCGGACAGTCCCGGGAAGCCGATGATGGCGAGGTAGCCCAGTCCGAAGGTGACGAAGGTGACCGGCATGTACTTTCGCAGGCCACCGTACTTGCGCATGTCGACCTCGTCGTTCATGCCGTGCATGACCGAACCGGCGCCGAGGAACAGGCCGGCCTTGAAGAAGCCGTGCGTCACCAGGTGCATGATCGCGAAGACATAGCCGATGGGCCCGAGGCCGGCGGCCAGGATCATGTAGCCGATCTGCGACATCGTCGAGCCGGCCAGCGCCTTCTTGATGTCGTCCTTGGCGCAACCGACGATCGCACCGAACATCAGCGTGACCGCACCGACGATGACGACGACCAACTGTGCGTCGGGCGCGGCGTTGAAGATCGCCCCCGACCGCACGATGAGGTAGACGCCCGCGGTGACCATGGTGGCCGCGTGGATCAGGGCGGAGACCGGGGTCGGGCCCTCCATCGCGTCCCCCAGCCAGGACTGGAGCGGCACCTGGGCCGACTTGCCGCAGGCGGCCAGCAGCAGCATCAGACCGATCGCCGTCAGCATGCCCTCGCTGGTCTCGCCGACCGACCCGAGGACCGGCCCGAAGGCGAAGGTCCCGAAGGTGGTGAACATCAGCATGATCGCGATGGACAGACCGATGTCACCGACACGGTTGACGAGGAACGCCTTCTTCGCCGCGGTCGCCGCACTCGGCTTGTGCTGCCAGAAGCCGATCAGGAGGTACGAGGCGAGGCCGACGCCCTCCCAGCCGAAGTACAGCAGCAGGTAGTTGTCCGCGAGGACCAGCAGCAGCATCGCCGCGAGGAAGAGGTTCAGATAGCCGAAGAAGCGGCGTCGCCGCTCGTCGTGCTCCATGTACCCGATGGAGTAGACGTGGATCAGGGTGCCCACGCCGGTGATCAGCAGAACGAAGGTCATCGAGAGCTGGTCGAGCTGGAAGGCGATGTCGGCCTGGAAGCCGCCGACGTCAATCCAGTTGAACAGCTTCTGGTGCAGTGCTCGTTCGTCGGCGCTCTTGGAGAGCATGTCGATGAACAGCGCCGCGCCGATGAGGAACGAGGTGCCGGAGAGTGCGGTGCCCAGCAGATGGCCGGTGCGATCGAGTCGTCGCCCGCCGCACAGCAGCACCGCCGCTCCGAGCAGTGGCGCCGCGATGAGCAGCGCAATGAGATTTTCCACGGATCAGTCAGCCCCTCACAGCTTCATCAGGCTGGCGTCGTCGACCGAGGCCGAGTGGCGGGAACGGAACAGCGACACGATGATCGCCAGCCCGACCACGACTTCTGCGGCGGCGACGACCATCGTGAAGAAGGCGATGATCTGGCCGTCGAGGTTGCCGTGCATCCGGGAGAAGGTGACGAGCGCGAGATTGCAGGCGTTGAGCATGAGCTCGATGCACATGAACACGACGATGGCGTTGCGTCGCAGGAGCACACCGGCCGCGCCGATGGTGAACAGCAGGGCGGCGAGATAGAGGTAGTTGACCGGATTCACCGTGTGGCCTCCTCTTCGTCCCGGTCGGGTGCGGCGCCGTCACTCCGGTCCGCATCCGACCCGCCGCCCTCAGGGGCGAGCCCCTTGCGCCCGAGCCGCTCCTCGGAGCGCTGTTCGAGGGCCTTGAGGTCGTCCAGCGCCTGCTGGGAGACATCGCGGATCTGGCCGCGATCCCGCAGGGTCTTGCTGACGGTGAGGTCGGACGGGGTGCCGTCGGGGAGCAGTCCGGCGATGTCCACGGCGTTGTGCCGGGCGTAGACGCCGGGTGCGGGCAGCGGCGGCAGGTGCTTGCCCTCGCGGACCCGGTCTTCGGCGAGTTCGCGCTGGGTCTTGGCCCGCTCGATGCGCTCCCGGTGGGTGAGCACCATCGCGCCGACGGTCGCCGAGATCAGCAGTGCGCCGGTGATCTCGAAGGCGAAGACGTACTTGGTGAAGATCAGGGCGGCGAGCCCTTCGACATTGCCGCCGTAGGCGCCGTTGGCCGCGCTCAGCCCGGTGAAGTTGTTCAGGGAGGCGTTGCCGATGCCGGCGATCAGCAGGACCCCGAAGCCGAGGCCGCAGAGCGCCGCGAGCCAACGCTGCCCCTTCAAGGTCTCCTTGAGGGAGTCTGCTGCGGTGACACCGACGAGCATGACGACGAAGAGGAACAGCATCATGATCGCGCCGGTGTAGACGACGACCTGGACGATGCCGAGGAAGTACGCCCCGTTGGCGAGGTAGAAGACGGCCAGGATGATCATGGTCCCGGCGAGGCAGAGCGCGCTGTGCACGGCCCGCCTCATCAAGATGGTGCACAGCGCACCGATCACCGCGACCGTCCCGAGGATCCAGAACTGCACGGCCTCGCCGGTGGACGTGGTGCTCGCGGCGAGTGTGTTCAGGGCGTTCATGCGCCGACCGCCTTGTGCCCGGCCGGCTCGCCCTCACCTGAGGTGGCGGCGTCCTGCGGCTTGTCCTCCTTGGAGGCGGCTTGCTGCTGGACGGTGCCGGGGGCGGCTTCGGTGACCAATCCCCGGTAGTAGTCGCCCTCGTTCATACCGGGGAAGATCGAGTGCGGCGCGTCCACCATGCCCTCATCCAGACCGGCGAGCAGTTGCTCCTTGGTGTAGATGAGGTTCTCGCGGGAGCTGTCCGCCAACTCGAACTCGTTGGTCATGGTCAGCGCGCGGGTGGGGCAGGCTTCGATGCACAGCCCGCACAGGATGCAGCGGGCGTAGTTGATCTGGTAGACGCGGCCGTAGCGCTCGCCCGGGGAGTAGCGCTCCTCCTCGGTGTTGTCCGCGCCCTCCACGTAGATCGCATCGGCCGGACAGGCCCAGGCGCACAGCTCGCAACCGATGCACTTCTCCAGACCGTCGGGGTGACGGTTGAGCTGGTGCCGTCCGTGGAAACGCGGAGCGGTGACCTTCTGCTGCTCCGGGTACTGCTCGGTCAGCCGCCGCTTGAACATGGCCTTGAAGGTCACGCCGAAGCCGGCGACGGGATTGTGGAACTTGCCCTCGGATGCCTCAGACACCGTCAGCCTCCTTTCCGTCACGAGGTCCGTCACTCGAAGTGTCCGGGCCGCCACTGACAATCAACTCGCGCTCCCGGCGCGGACGCCTGCGCGGTACGGGCGGCAGGGTCTGGCCGGGCAGCGGCGGAACCGGGTAGCCACCGGCCATGGGGTCGAAGTCGGCGTTCTTCGCGGCGGCTTCCGCCTCGCGCTCCTGCTTGTCCTTCTTGCCGCGGAACATGTCCACGACCAGGGACAGCAGGAGTACGGCAATGACCGCGCCGCCCACGTACAGCAAGATCTCCTGGAACTGGTAGTCCTCGTTCCGCAGCGCTCGCACGGTGGCCACCAGCATCAGCCAGAGCACCGAGACCGGGATCAGGACCTTCCACCCCAGCTTCATCAGCTGGTCGTAGCGAACCCGGGGCAGCGTGCCGCGCAGCCAGATGAAGAAGAACAGCAGCAACTGGACCTTGATGATGAACCAGAGCATCGGCCACCAGCCGTGGTTCGCGCCCTCCCAGAAGGTGGAGATCGGGTAGGGGGCGCGCCAGCCGCCGAGGAAGAGGGTCACCGAGACGGCGGAGACGGTGACCATGTTGACGTACTCGGCGAGCATGAACATCGCGAACTTGATCGAGCTGTACTCGGTGTTGAAGCCACCGACCAGGTCGCCTTCGGACTCCGGCATGTCGAAGGGGGCGCGGTTGGTCTCGCCCACCATCGTGATGACGTAGATGATGAAGGAGACCGGTAGCAGGATCACGAACCACCGGTCCGCCTGCGCCTCCACGATCGCCGAGGTCGACATCGACCCGGAGTAGAGGAAGACGGAGGCGAACGCCGCGCCCATCGCGATCTCGTACGAGATCATCTGGGCGCAGGAGCGCAGTCCGCCGAGCAGCGGATAGGTGGAGCCGGACGACCAACCGGCGAGCACGATGCCGTAGATGCCGACCGAAGCGATCGCGAGGACGTAGAGCATCGCGATCGGCAGGTCGGTGAGCTGCATCGTCGTGCGGTGGCCGAAGATGGACACCTCGTTGCCCGACGGCCCGAAGGGGATGACCGCGATCGCCATGAAGGCGGGCGCGGCGGCGATGATCGGCGCGAGGATGTACACCACCTTGTCCGCGCGCTTGACGATGACGTCTTCCTTGAGCATCAGCTTGATGCCGTCGGCGAGCGACTGGAGCATGCCCCAGGGACCGTGCCGGTTGGGCCCGATGCGCAGCTGCATCCAGGCGACGACCTTGCGCTCCCACACGATGGAGAGCAGCACGGTGACCATGAGGAAGGCGAAGCAGAACACGGCCTTGATGGCGACGAGCCACCAGGGGTCGCGCCCGAACATCGACAGGTCCTCCGCCGCGAGGAACTGAACCTCAGCGATCATGAGCGCACCTCCGGCGCGTCCGTTGCGGCATCCGAGGGTGCCGGCGCCGGTCCGATGCGGACGAGCTCGCCGGGGCGGGCTCCGGTGTCGGAAGCGACTCCGCCGCCCACCGAGTTCAGTGGCAGCCACACCACGCGGTCGGGCATCTCGGTCACCTGGAGCGGCAGCAGAACGGTGCCTGCCGGGCCGCTGACGGCCAGGTCGTCGCCGTTCTTGACGCCGGTCGCCGCAGCGGTGGCGGCGGAGAGCCGGGCGACGGCCGCGTGCCGGGTGCCGGCGAGTGCCGCATCGCCCTGCTGGAGCAGACCCTGGTCGAGCAGGAGCCGGTGTCCGGCAAGTACGGCCTCGCCCTCGCCGGCGCGGGGAACCGGCCGGGCGGAGTGCATCGGCTCGGACGCCCGCGCACCGGTCCAGCCGGCGAACCGGTCCAGTTCCCGGCGTACGGAGACGAGATCGGGGAGTCCGAAGAAGACGTCCATCTCGTCGGCGAGCATGTGGAGCACTCGCGCGTCATTGGGTGCGAGGGTGCGCGTCATGTGTTCCGGCTTGAGCGCCGCGTCGAACATCCGCGCCCTGCCCTCCCAGTTGAGGAAGGTGCCGGGCTTCTCGGCGACCGCGGCGACCGGGAAGACCACGTCGGCCCGATCGGTCACCTCGCTCGGCCGCAGCTCCAAGGAGACGAGGAAGCCGACCGCGTCCAGGGCGGCACGGGCCAGCGTCGGATCGGGCAGGTCAGCCACCTCGACACCCGCCACCAGCAGCGCGCCCAGTTCACCGTTGGCCGCGGCCTCGATGATCTGGCCGGTGTCGCGGCCGTAGCGGTGCGGCAGTTCGCGAACCCGCCAGACCTCGGCGGTCTCCTCCCGGGCCTGCGGGTCGGTGGCCGGACGGCCACCGGGCAGCAGGGAGGGGATCGCTCCGGCCTCAACGGCGCCGCGTTCGCCCGCCCGACGTGGGATCCACACCAGTCGGGCGCCGGTCGCGGTCGCGGTCCGTACGACGGAGGTGAGTCCTCCGGGTACGCCCGCGAGTCGCTCGCCAACGACGATCACCGCACCGTCACCGCGCAGGGCTTCGGCCGCCGCGGCACCTTCGCCGTCGAGCCCCACCCCGCCCGCGAGCGCGTCCAGCCACTCGGTCTCGGTGCCGGGTGCGGCCGGGAGCAGGGTGCCGCCGGCCTTGGCGAGCCCACGGGTGGCGTGGCTGGCGAGTGCGTAGGTGCGCTGACCGCGCTGGCGGTGAGCCTTGCGCAGCCGCAGGAAGACCCCGGGGGCCTCCTCCTCGGACTCGAAGCCGACGAGCAGGACCGCGGGCGCCTTCTCCAGTACGGAGTAGGTGACGCCGCGTCCATCGAGGTCCCGGCCGTGGCCCGCGACCCGGGCGGCCAGGAAGTCGGCCTCCTCGGACGAGTGGACCCGGGCCCGGAAGTCGATGTCGTTGGTGTCGAGGGCGACCCGGGCGAACTTGGCGTACGCATAGGAGTCCTCGACGGTGAGCCGGCCACCGGCCAGCACGCCTGCCCTACCGCGGGCGGCGCCCAGTCCCTCGGCCGCCTTGGCCAGCGCCTCGGGCCAACTCGCGGGCTTCAGGACACCGTCGGTGTCCCGGACCAGCGGGGTGGTGAGCCGGTCCCGCTGCTGTGCGTAGCGGAAGCCGAACCTGCCCTTGTCGCAGATCCACTCCTCGTTGACCTCGGGGTCGTCGGCGGCGAGCTTGCGCATCACCTTGCCGCGCCGGTGGTCGGTGCGGGTCGCGCAGCCGCCCGAGCAGTGCTCGCACACGCTGGGTGTGGAGACCAGGTCGAAGGGCCGGGAGCGGAAGCGGTACGCCGCCGAGGTGAGCGCGCCGACCGGGCAGATCTGGATGGTGTTGCCGGAGAAGTACGACTCGAACGGGTCGCCCTCACCGGTACCGACCTGCTGGAGGGCGCCCCGCTCAAGCAGTTCGATCATCGGGTCGCCGGCGATCTGGTTGGAGAACCGGGTGCAGCGCGCGCACAGGACGCAACGCTCGCGGTCCAGGAGCACCTGGGTGGAGATCGGCACCGGCTTCTCGAACGTCCGCTTCTTGCCCTCGAAGCGGGACTCGGCGTCGCCGTGGGACATCGCCTGGTTCTGGAGCGGACATTCGCCGCCCTTGTCGCAGACGGGGCAGTCCAGCGGGTGGTTGATCAGGAGCAGCTCCATCACGCCCTTTTGCGCCTTTTCGGCGACGGGCGAGCTGAGCTGCGACTTGACGACCATGCCGTCGGTGCAGGTGATGGTGCAGGAGGCCATCGGCTTGCGCTGGCCCTCGACCTCGACGATGCACTGGCGACAGGCGCCGGCGGGGTCGAGGAGGGGGTGGTCGCAGAACCGGGGGATCTCGACACCGATGAGTTCGGCGGCCCGGATCACCAGCGTGCCCTTGGGCACGCTGATCTGGACGCCGTCGATGGTCACCGAGACGAGGTCCTCGGGCGGGACGGCTGCGCCGCCTCCGGCCGGATTGGACGTGGTGACGGTCATGCCCACACCTCCGCGCGGTGCGAGTCGGACTGTTGTGCTCCGCTCGCAGGTCGGACTGCGCCGGCACTCGGCGCGTGCGCCACGGTCATGCGGACACCTCCAGGTGCTTGTCGGCCCACGCGGTGGTCTTCGCGGGGTCGAAGGGACAGCCGCGCCCGGTGATGTGCTGCTCGTACTCGTCACGGAAGTACTGGAGCGACGAGAAGATCGGGGACGCGGCACCGTCGCCGAGCGCACAGAAGGACTTGCCGTTGATGTTGTCGGCGATGTCGTTGAGCTTGTCGAGGTCGGACATCAGGCCCCGGCCCGCCTCGATGTCCCGCAGCAACTGGACCAGCCAGTACGTTCCTTCGCGGCAGGGTGTGCACTTGCCGCAGGACTCGTGGGCGTAGAACTCGGTCCAGCGGGTGACGGCCCGCACCACGCAGGTCGTCTCGTCGAAGCACTGGAGCGCCTTGGTCCCGAGCATGGAACCGGCCCCGGCGACGCCCTCGTAGTCGAGGGGTACGTCGAGGTGCTCGTCGGTGAGGATCGGGGTGGACGATCCGCCGGGGGTCCAGAACTTCAGTCGGTGTCCGGGACGCATCCCGCCGCTCATGTCGAGCAGTTGGCGCAGGGTGATCCCGAGCGGGGCCTCGTACTGACCGGGTCCCGAGACATGGCCGCTGAGGGAGTAGAGCGTGAAGCCGGGGGACTTCTCGCTCCCCATCGATTTGAACCAGTCCTTCCCGCGTTGCAGGATCGCGGGAACCGAAGCGATGGATTCGACGTTGTTCACCACAGTGGGGCACGCGTACAGACCGGCGACCGCGGGGAAAGGGGGTCGCAGCCGGGGTTGGCCGCGGCGGCCCTCCAGTGAATCCAGCAGTGCGGTCTCTTCACCACAGATGTACGCCCCGGCGCCGGCGTGCACGGTGAGTTCGAGGTCGAGTCCGCTGCCGAGGATGTTCTTGCCGAGGTAGCCCGCTTCGTACGCCTCGCGCACCGCCTCGTGCAGTCGCCGCAGTACGGGGACGACCTCACCGCGCAGATAGATGAAGGCGTGGTTCGAACGGATCGCGTAGCAGGCGATCACCATTCCCTCGATGAGGGAGTGCGGGTTGGCGAAGAGGAGCGGGATGTCCTTGCAGGTCCCGGGCTCCGATTCATCAGCGTTGACAACAAGATAGTGAGGCTTGCCGTCCCCCTGCGGAATGAACTGCCACTTCATCCCGGTGGGGAAGCCGGCGCCGCCGCGTCCGCGCAGACCGGAGTCCTTGACGTAAGCGATCAGGTCATCCGGGGGCATCGCGAGGGCCTTGCGCAGTCCCTCGTAGCCCTCGTGCCGTCGATAGGTCTCCAGCGTCCAGGACTTGGGGTCGTCCCAGAAGGCGGAGAGCACGGGAGCGAGCAGCTTCTCGGGGCTCGTCTCCGCTCCGGCTCCGGGGCGGGAGGTCCCACCGTATTCGGGTGCCAACGTCATCACTCCCCCTCCTCGGTGACGGGTCCGGCCGGGTGGCTCGGGTCGGAGTCCGAGGTCCTTTGGGGCGCGTCATGGGAGCTGAGGTGCTGGGATGCCGACCTCTGCTCATCGCTCGCGCCGTCCGCCCCGTGGTGGGGGCGGTCCTGCGGTCCGCCGCGCGGGGAGACCACACGGGCGGGGATCGGCTCGCCCTTGGCCAGTCGCAGCCCGATCAGGGATGCGGGGCCGGCACCACCGGTCGCGTCCACGGCGCCGGGCCGCTCGTCGGGGAAGCCGGCGAGGATGCGCGAGGTCTCCTTGAAGGAGCACAGCGTCGCCCCGCGGGTCGGCTCCACCGGGCGCCCGGCACGCAGGTCGTCGACCAACTGCCGTGCGGACTGCGGCGTCTGATTGTCGAAGAACTCCCAGTTGACCATCACCACGGGGGCGAAGTCACAGGCCGCGTTGCACTCGATGTGCTCCAGCGTGACCTTGCCGTCGTCGGTGGTCTCGTTGTTGCCCACGTCGAGGTGCTGCTTGAGGTCCTCGAAGATCGCGTCGCCGCCCATGACGGCGCACAGCGTGTTGGTGCAGACGCCCACCTGGTACTCACCCGACGGCTTGCGCCGGTACATGCTGTAGAAGGTGGCGACCGCGGTGACCTCGGCGGTCGTCAGTTCCAACACTTCGGCGCAGAAGCGCATGCCGGTCCGGGAGACGAAGCCCTCCTCGGACTGCACCAGGTGCAGCAGGGGCAGCAGCGCGGAACGGGAGTCCGGATAGCGGGAGATGACCTCCTTGGCGTCCGCCTCCAACCGGGCGCGTACGTCGGCCGGGTAGTCGGGTGCGGGGAGCTGGGGCATTCCCAGCTGCACCTCTTGGTTGGGCTGGGCCGGCTCGGTCTTCATCGGTCGACGCCTCCCATCACGGGGTCGATGGACGCGACGGCGACGATGACATCGGCGATCTGGCCGCCTTCGCACATCGCTGCCATGGACTGGAGGTTGGTGAAGGACGGGTCGCGGAAGTGGACCCGGTAGGGGCGGGTTCCGCCGTCGGAGACGACGTGTGCGCCCAGTTCGCCCTTGGGCGACTCCACGGCGGCGTACGCCTGTCCCGGCGGGACCCGAAATCCCTCGGTCACCAATTTGAAGTGGTGGATCAGGGCCTCCATGGAGGTGCCCATGATCTTCTTGATGTGGTCCAGGGAGTTGCCGAGCCCGTCCGGGCCGAGTGCCAACTGCGCGGGCCAGGCGATCTTCTTGTCGGCGACCATGACCGGTCCCGGCTCCAGCCGGGCGATGCACTGCTCGACGATCCGCAGCGACTGGCGCATCTCCTCCAGCCGGATCAGGAACCGGCCGTAGGAGTCGCAGGAGTCGGCGGTCGGCACGTCGAACTCGTAGTTCTCGTAGCCGCAGTACGGGTCGGTCTTGCGGAGGTCGTGCGCGAGACCGGCCGAGCGCAGGATCGGCCCGGTGGCGCCGAGCGCCATGCATCCGGTGAGGTCGAGATAGCCGATGTCCTGCATACGGGCCTTGAAGATGGGGTTGCCGGTGGCGAGCTTGTCGTACTCCGGCAGGTTCTTCTTCATGGTCTTCAGGAAGTCGCGCAGTTGGTCGATGGTGCCGGAGGGCAGGTCCTGGGCGAGGCCACCGGGGCGGATGAACGCATGGTTCATCCGAAGGCCCGTGATCAGTTCGAAGAGGTCCAGGATCAGTTCGCGGTCCCGGAAGCCGTAGATCATGATCGTGGTGGCGCCCAGTTCCATACCGCCGGTGGCGATGCAGACCAGGTGGGACGAGAGCCGGTTGAGCTCCATCAGCAGAACGCGGATGACGGTCGCCCGGTCCGGGATCTGGTCCTCGATGCCGAGCAGCTTCTCCACGGCCAGGCAGTACGCCGCCTCGTTGAAGAACGGGGTGAGGTAGTCCATGCGCGTGACGAAGGTGGTGCCCTGCGTCCAGGTCCGGTATTCGAGGTTCTTCTCGATGCCGGTGTGGAGGTAGCCGATGCCACAGCGGGACTCGGTGACGGTCTCGCCGTCGATCTCCAGGATCAGCCGGAGCACACCGTGTGTGGAGGGGTGCTGCGGGCCCATGTTGACGACGATCCGCTCGTCGTCGGCCTTGGCCGCGCTCTCGACGACCTCGTCCCAGTCACCGCCGGTGACCGTGTAGACGGTTCCCTCGGTGGTCTCGCGGGGAGATGCGTGCGAAGTGCTCATGAGTACGACCTCCGCTGGTCAGGAGCCGGAATCTGAGCGCCCTTGTATTCGACGGCGATACCACCGAGCGGATAGTCCTTGCGCTGGGGAAAGCCCTGCCAGTCGTCCGGCATCATGATCCGGGTGAGGGCGGGGTGGCCGTCGAAGATCAGCCCGAAGAAGTCGTACGTCTCGCGCTCGTGCCAGTCGTTGGTCGGGTAGACCGAGACCAGTGACGGGACGTGCGGGTCGCTGTCCGGCGCGGAGACCTCCACGCGGATCAGCCGACCGTGGGTGAGCGACCGCAGGTGGTAAACGGCGTGCAGTTCCCGGCCCTTGTCGTCCGGGTAGTGCACCCCGCTCACCCCCGTACACAGTTCGAACCGCAGGGCGGGATCGTCACGCAGGGTGCGGGCGACGGTCAGCAAGTGCTCGCGCTCGATGTGGAAGGTCAACTCGCCCCGGTCCACCACCGTCTTGTCGATGGCGTTCTCGGGGACGAGCCCCTGCTCCTCCAGCGCGCCTTCCAACTCGTCGGCCACTTCGTCGAAGTAGCCGCCGTAGGGGCGGCTGGCCGGCCCCGGCAGACGCACGGAGCGGACGAGACCGCCGTATCCGGAGGTGTCACCGCCGTTGTTGGCGCCGAACATGCCGCGTTGGACGCGGATCTCCTCGCCGTGGTCGCCGCGCTGGCCCGGAAGGTTCTGTTCGCTCAGTTCCTTCTCGGGGTTCGGCTGGTCGGTCATCGCTGTACCTCTTCGGTGGCTTCTTGGCCCGTGCGGCACGCAGGCACCGCCTGCGCGAGGTGCGGCAGCGGGGCCGCAGGTACGCGGCTCATCGGAGCAACCCCTTCATCTCGATCAGGGGGAGCGCCTTGAGGGCCGCCTCCTCCGCCTCGCGGGCGGCTTCCTCCGCGTTCACCCCGAGCTTGGTGGACTGGATCTTCTGATGGAGTTTCAGAATCGCGTCCAACAACATCTCGGGGCGGGGCGGGCAACCGGGCAGATAGATGTCGACCGGGACGATGTGGTCGACTCCCTGCACGATGGCGTAGTTGTTGAACATGCCGCCCGACGATGCGCAAACGCCCATGGAGATGACCCACTTGGGGTTGGGCATCTGGTCGTAGACCTGTCGCAGGACGGGGGCCATCTTCTGGCTGACCCGGCCTGCCACGATCATCAGATCGGCCTGTCGCGGCGAACCGCGGAAGACCTCCATGCCGAACCGGGCGAGGTCGTATCGGCCCGCGCCCGTCGTCATCATCTCGATGGCGCAGCAGGCCAGTCCGAAGGTCGCCGGGAAGACGGATGCCTTACGCACCCAGCCCGCGGCCTGCTCGACAGTCGTCAGCAGAAATCCGCTCGGCAGCTTCTCTTCGAGTCCCATTTGGTGCCTCTCAGCCCCTCAGTCCCATTCCAGGCCGCCGCGTCGCCATACATACGCATAGGCGACGAAGACGGTGAGCACGAAGAGCAGCATCTCCACGAGCCCGAAAAGCCCCAGGGCGTCGAAGCTGACCGCCCAGGGGTAGAGGAAGACGATCTCGATATCGAAGACGATGAACAGCATCGCCGTCAGGTAGTACTTGATGGGAAAGCGACCGCCACCGGCCGGCGTCGGAGTCGGCTCGATGCCGCACTCATACGCTTCAAGCTTTGCCCGGTTGTACCTTTTGGGGCCGATTAGCGTGGCCATGACCACGGAGAAGATCGCAAACCCTGCCCCGAGGGCGCCGAGTACAAGGATGGGCGCGTAAGCATTCACCCTCCTCGCTCCTTCCAGTCGTCCTTGACCGCGTGGACCGCACCGGGCGTCTTTTTCGAGCCGCCTCGAAGATCGTGTTCATGTGAGGCAGTTCACAAGCCCGACTGCCCCGCATCCTATGCCCGCCGGTCTGTGATCTGCGACACGGGGTCGGTAACCGCCCTTGTGATCTCCACCACCCGACGAAGGACCGCCAAGCTGGATGAGAGGTGATCTTCATACGTGAAGCGCGCGAGTGGTCACCAGAAGTGACAACCGATGGTGTTGTGGCTGGTGAAAGGGGGTCCGCTTTATCAAGGCAAGGCATGCCTAAGCAAATTCGCACCCGTCGCCGAGGGGTGATAGTGCCATCGCATCACCCGCCTGAAGGGGCCTCTGCGGCCGGCGTGAGCGAGGGGGCGGCGGGAGCGGAGCGCGTGCACGCGTTCACGATCTCGGGCGGACCTTCACGCCAGCCTGACGGACACCGTGGTAACACCCGGTGCGCGGACGGTGACTCCATCACCGCCGAGAGGTGCGCGGAAAAGCACTGAGGGGACCCTCAGAAAAGAGGTACCCCGCCCGCATTGCCGAATGGGCCCCTCGTTACTCTGTGATTCGGTCGGCATTCCCAGGGTCACCACGGGGAGTTGCGACTTGAAGATCACAACAAGCGACCGCTCTTGACGCACGGAGATCGCCAGCGCCATCGCCCACCTCTCGCCACGAAGATCGCCGACGCCTTTCCGGCATCCGCGCGCCGTGGAGCCATTCTTCTGACGATCCGTCACCCTCACCGCCATGGCGCCATTCATTCTGTGACCTGCATCACAGGCTCGAATCGCCAGGAAAGCCGGGCTTGGCCAACGGTCTTAACCAATGGTAGGCGGCGGGCAATTCGGACCTTTTCCCAAAAGAGCATGATCACAGCCCTGAACACCCCTGTCCGTATTGCCCGTTACGGCGTCAATAAATGTCACCATCGAGCGGACGGGGTGATTCCGCTCGTAACTGTGGCGCAACACACGTTTCTTGATGGGAACCGTATGTGGCTGGTAGCGGTTGTTCCTATGCCCCACACCGCTCACATACCCAGCCACCGGAAGCCCCGCCGTCGTAGCGCCTCCACGATGGCGCTCCGTGCCGGAGTTGCCGGTGGCGTCCTCAGCACCATCGCAGTGGCCGGCGCCGCTGGACCGGCGAATGCCGAGCCGGTGACCGAGACCATCGAGATGCCCACGATCAACCCCGCGGGCCTCGCCAAGACGTTCGAGCAGACCGCTCAGGCGCAGCAGCAGGTCGCCTTCGACCTGGAACTCCAGGTCCAGGAGAACGCTGCCGCCACCAAGGCCCAGAAGGACGCCACGAAGGCGAAGGCCGAGGCGGTCCGCAAGGCGGAGGCTGAGAAGGCCGAGGCGAAGAAGCGCGCCGAGGCCCAGGAGCGCGCTTCCCGCACCGCTGAGCGCACCCAGCTCGCCTCTGTGGGCTCGAAGTCCTCCTCCTCTTCTTCCAACTCTTCTACGGCGCAGTCGTCCAACCAGTCCTCCCAGCAGGCGAGCGGCTCCGTCGGTACGGTCATCGCCTTCCTGCGGGCCCAGGTCGGCGACGCCTATGTGATGGGCGCGACGGGCCCCAACTCATGGGACTGCTCCAGCCTGGTCCGGGCGGCCTTCCGCCAGGTCAACATCGAGCTCCCCCGTGTCTCGCAGGACCAGTCGACCGCGGGCAGGCAGGTCGGCACCAGCAACCTCCAGGTCGGAGACATCCTGTACTGGGGTGCCGCGGGCAGCGCGTACCACACGGGTGTCTACATCGGCGACGGCAAGTACCTGGACGCGGCCAACCCCAGCAAGGGCGTGGTCATCCAGGATCTTTCGGGCTACCCCGCGACGGGCGCGGTGCGCGTGCTCTGATTCACAAGAACCGGTGAGTTGACCGATGGGGTCGACGGGCGAGGGCCCCGTCGACCCCATCGTCATGTGTGCTCACCCCTCCGCGAGCTCCAACGCGTCGGGTTCCAAGCACGTACCAGATCGCCCACCTTCCAGGTCTGACCCAAACTGAGGACTACGCCCGTGCCATCTTCGAGTTGGTCTACCCGCCGCTAACTCGGGAAGAGATCGAGCCGAGAATCGCGCATCGCATGAAACGGGCTCAGGTCTTGGATGGCGACAATGCGCCAACCTTCAGTGCTGTCATCCACGAAGCTGCACTTCGCATGCGGTTCGGCGGAGCCAAGTTAGCGCGTCGGCAACTCGATCATTTGCTATCTGTCTCCGAGCGTCCGAATTGCATACTGCGCGTGCTTACCTTTGAAGCAGACGGATTCGCCGGTTCAGGGCAAGCGGTGCTACTCGCGGGCGGACCCGTACCAAAACTGGATACGGTACACCTCGACTCTGCACATGGGGCGATACTGCTGGACGCGGAGGCGCAACTCAACTCCTACCGGCTGCTGTTGACTGCGATGGAGGAGCGCAGCCTAAGCCAAGCAAGGTCGCGGGACTTCATTCACAAGATCGCCCATGCACTCTGAAGGGACGAAAATGCAAGACATAGATTGGCAACAGTCCTCCTTCTGCGGTGGAGGGGGCAACAACTGTGTCCAGGTGAGCCGACAAAGCACCACTGTGCGGATACGCGAAAGCGAGCACCCCGAGTCGATAGTCACAACCACTCCGGAGAAAATGCGAGACTTCATTCTCGGAGTGAAGAACGGGGAGTTCGACCATCTGATCGGCTAGTCGATCGACCCTGACGGCACCCCTGCCAGCCGAGATTCACGGCTACTCGCCTTTGGCCGGGAAGCACCCCTGCCCCGCTCGCGCGGATGGTGCCGCGGTAGCGGCGCCCGCGTTGGCCGCTGTGCCTTTCGGCGGGCGGAAGCAGATGGCCCGGAAGTCCTCCGGATTCACTGAGGTACTCGTACGCAATCCCACGCTTCCGGGCAGGCTTCGGTATTGGTGTGGTCGCCATGATCAGGGATGCGGAATTGCCTCTGGTTCGGACAACACCGCGGCATCACCGCGGCATCATCCGTCCGGATTGGTCTCGAATCTGGTGAGGTCCATGTCGTCCAGCAGGGCTTCATGGGTACGGCCCGTCAGCTGGGCTTCCTTCTCGATCTGAACGGCGGCCCAGCCCGTGAGGCTCATCACGAGCACCCGCAGCCCGTCCGTTCCGTACTGCTCCAGCACCCGGTCCGCGGCGCCCAGCGCCTCTTCCGCGATGCGTTCTTCCGGGTAGACGCCAACGACCTTGCGCAGCAGGCCGATCGACATATGGGAGATGTCCGGGGCGATCCGCCCCAACCGTCGGTCCTCGTCCTCGTCCACGTACTCCACGCTAAGGGCAGTAGCCGAGGTGGAATAGACGGGCGACTGCGCCTATTTCGGTGGGCGATCGTGCCTCATCGACACCGCGGAACCTTGCCGCAGCGGCCCGTACGGCATCCGTGACGAACATCGCCCGGCCGCTCGTGGGGCGATCCACGAGCGGCCGGGCGGTGGTCGTTTGAGCGGCTATGCCTTCGGGGCGACCTTGGAGAGGCCGTTGATGATGCGGTCCATCGCGTCGCCGCCCGTGGGGTCGGTGAGGTTCGCCAGCATCTTCAGCGTGAACCGCATCAGCAACGGATGCGTCAGACCGCGCTGAGTGGCGATCTTCATGACCTGCGGGTTGCCGATCAGCTTCACGAACGCCCGGCCCAGCGTGTAGTAGCCGCCGTAGGTGTCCTTGAGGACCTTCGGATAGCGCTGGAGGGCCAGTTCGCGATGGGCGGGGGTGGCACGGGCGTGTGCCTGGACGATCACATCGGCCGCGATCTGGGCGGACTCCATGGCGTAGGCGATGCCTTCGCCGTTGAAGGGGTTCACCAGGCCGCCCGCGTCACCGATGAGTAGCAGTCCGCGGGTGTAGTGGGGCTGTCGGTTGAAGGCCATCGGCAGCGCGGCGCCGCGGATCGGGCCCGTCATGTTGTCCTCGGTGTAGCCCCACTCCTCGGGCATCGAGGCGCACCACGCCTTGAGGACCTCGCGCCAGTCCAGTTCCTTGAAGGAGGAGGAGGTGTTGAGGACGCCGAGGCCGACGTTGGAGGTGCCGTCGCCCATGCCGAAGATCCAGCCGTAGCCGGGCAGCAACCGGTCCTCGCCCGGGCCTCGGCGGTCCCACAGCTCCAGCCAGGACTCCAGATAGTCGTCCTCGTGGCGGGGCGAGGTGAAGTACGTGCGTACGGCGACGCCCATCGGGCGGTCCTCACGGCGGTGCAGCCCCATCCCGAGGGAGATGCGGGAGGAGTTTCCGTCGGCGGCGACCACGAGCGGTGCGTGGAAGGTGACCGGGATCTTCTCCTCGCCGAGCTTGGCCTGCACCCCGGTGATCTTGCCCGTACGGTCGTCGATGATCGGCGCGCCCACGTTGCAGCGCTCGTACAGGCGGGCGCCTGCCTTCTGCGCCTGTCGGGCCAATTGCTCGTCGAAGTCGTCGCGCTTGCGGACCAGTCCGTAGTCCGGATACGAGGCGAGTTCTGGCCAATCGAGCTGGAGGCGCACCCCGCCGCCGATGATCCGCAGGCCCTTGTTCCGCAGCCAGCCGGCCTCTTCGGAGACGTCAATCCCCATGGCCACCAACTGCTTGGTGGCGCGCGGAGTGAGTCCGTCGCCGCAGACCTTCTCCCGGGGGAACGCCGTCTTTTCCAGCAGCAGGACATCCAGTCCGGCCTTGGCGAGGTAGTAAGCGGCGGTGGAGCCGGCCGGGCCAGCCCCGACGACGATCACATCGGCGCTGTGTTCGGAGAGGGGCTCAGTCACGGCTGGTTCTCCCGTACGACTCAATATTCGCGTGCCTAAAAAGCACAGGACATGTGCAGTCTATGGGTGAGTGCCGTTCCCTCGACCGAAGGGCTCCCCTATGAGCAGGCTTCTCCCCGCCGTCAGACTGCGTGTGCCCACCGATGAGGACGCGTACGCCTGGCATCGTGCGTTCGCCGACCCGGAAGTCATGGAGTTCCACGGCGGCCGGGACGAACTGTCGGCCTACCAGGAGTTGACCGCACGGCAGCGCCGGCATGACGCCGAGCGCGGATTCTGCCTGTGGACGGTGCTCGACGAGGACGGTGACGTGGTCGGATTCACCGGCGCCCAGCCGTGGCCGTACCCGGACTTCGGACCGGCGGGCGAGATCGAGATCGGCTGGCGGCTGGCCCGGTCCGCGTGGGGCAAGGGGTATGCGACCGCCGCGGCCCACACCACGTTGGAGCGGGTGCGGGCGGCCGGCGTCCCGCGGGTGGTGGCCATGGTGGACGCCCGCAACGAGAGGTCGATAGCCGTGATCAGACGACTGGGGATGGACCGGGTCGAGACCTTCCGGACACCGGAGTCCCAGCGCGAGGGGTACTGCTTCCGGCTGGATCTGTAGTGCGGATCTCCTAGCCACCGCACGACCGGGAGGACGGTGTGCGGACCGTCCGGAACCGATGGAACGAAGACCAGCGACCCGATTCGGGCAGGGGTCGGGCCTGTGCCCCGCGGGGCACAGGCACCGCACAGCCGGCGCTCATAAACCGTACGACCGCCGCATGGCCGCCCCTATCGCCCGGACTCGGCCCGCTGCCGCTCAGGCGGGCTTGAATCCCCGGTGCAGTGCGACGATGCCGCCCGACAGATTGCGCCATGCCGCCTTCTCCCAACCCGCTTCCTGCAATGTGCGCGCCAACTGGGGCTGCTCGGGCCAGGACTGGATGGACTCGGCGAGATAGACGTACGCGTCCGGGTTGGAGGAGACCGCCCGCGCCACCGGGGGCAGCGCCCGCATCAGGTACTCCTCGTACGCGGTCCGGAAGGGCGCCCAGGTCGGGTGCGAGAACTCGCAGATCACGATCCGGCCCCCCGGCTTGGTGACCCGGAGCATCTCGCGCAGTGCCAATCCGGTGTCGGCGATGTTGCGCAGCCCGAACGAGATGGTCACCGCGTCGAAGACGTCGTCCGCGAACGGCAGCTTCGTCCCGTCGCCGGCGGTCAGCGGAAGCCATGGGTGGCGCTTCTTGCCCTCCCGCAGCATGCCTTGGGAGAAGTCGCACGGCACCACGTAGGCGCCTGCCTCCACGAACGGCAACGAGGACGTACCGGTGCCTGCGGCCAGGTCGAGGACCTTCTGCCCCGGGCGGGCGTCCACGGCCCGGGCGACGTGCTTGCGCCAGCGCCGGTCCTGGCCGAAGGACAGAACATCATTGGTGAGGTCGTAGTTCGCCGCCACGGCGTCGAACATCGAGGCGACTTCGTGCGGCTGCTTGTCCAGGGATGCTCGGTTCACGCTCCCCATTCAAGCAGGGCACCCTCGCTGATCATGCTCGGCGGTACAGCAGTCTGCCGCCGAGAACGGTGGCGACGCAGCGAGGCGTGTCATCCGGGGTGAGCACCTTGCCCTTGATCGCGAAGACCGCGAAGTCGGCCGGGGAGCCGACCTTCAGTTCGCCGTCGTACACCAACTCGGGAACCGGGTCCCCTGCCGCTGCGGGCTCGCGCACCCGCAGCCCCGAACGGGTCACGGCGGTACGGACCGGAGGGCGTTCGAAGGGGCCGGTCACCGCCGTGGTGCCCCGGGACAGCAGTCGTTGGAGGCCGCGCCGCGCACTGTGTCCCCACCGGGTCTCGTCCATGTCGAGTGCGACCAGTTCGTCGCCGGTGAGCGGTTCGGTGCCGAGTTCGGCGGCCTCCCGCGGGTCGGGGTGGTAGGCGGCCTGCAACAGCACGGCGGCGGCCGGCTCCCGCAGTCCGGGGGTCAGCAGTCCCGGCCAGCGTCGGACCCTGGCCCGAAGATGGGTGACGGTGAGTCCTTCGGGCGAGCCGATCGCCACGATCCGGCCGCCGTCGACGAGCACGGCCTGGTGACCGGAGTGGCCGAGGACCGCATCGGCGGTGTGGATTGTCAGCACGGGGCGTCCGCCGCGCAGGTCGTCAGCACGTCGAGATCAGTTGGCGTTCAGGAGCTTGAGCTCCGGATGGGCGGTGCCGCCCTCGATGGCGGTCGAGGAGATGTGCGAGACCACTCGCTCGTCGACGGGGTCGTTCGCTGGGTCGTCGTGGACCACGAGGTGCTCGTACGTGGTGGCCCGCTGCGCCGGCACCCGACCCGACTTGCGGATCAGGTCGATGATCTCCTGCCGGTTGGAGCGGTGCTTGGCGCCCGCCGAGGAGACCACATTCTCCTCCAGCATGATCGAACCGAGGTCGTCGGCGCCGTAGTGCAGCGACAGCTGGCCGACCTCCTTGCCGGTGGTCAGCCAGGAGCCCTGGATGTGGGCCACGTTGTCGAAGAACAGCCGGGCGATGGCGATCATCCGCAGGTACTCGAAGATCGTCGCCTGGGTCTGCCCCTTCAGACGGTTGTTCTCGGGCTGGTAGGTGTACGGGATGAAGGCCCGGAAGCCGCCCGTGCGGTCCTGCGTCTCACGGATCATCCGCAGGTGCTCGATGCGCTCGGCGTTGGTCTCGCCGGTGCCCATCAGCATCGTGGACGTCGACTCGACGCCCAACCCGTGTGCGGTCTCCATGATCTCCAGCCAGCGTTCGCCGGACTCCTTGAGCGGGGCGATGGCCTTACGGGGGCGGGCGGGCAGCAGTTCGGCGCCCGCGCCGGCGAAGGAGTCGAGGCCCGCGGTGTGGATGCGCTGGATGGCCTCTTCGACCGAGACCCCGGAGATCTTCGCCATGTGCTCGACCTCGGAGGCCCCGAGGGAGTGGATCACCAGCTGGGGGAAGGCCGACTTGATCGCCGCGAAGTGCTCCTCGTAGTACTCCACGCCGAAGTCGGGGTGGTGTCCGCCCTGGAACATGATCTGGGTGCCGCCGAGCTCGACGGTCTCGGCGCAGCGCCGCAGGATGTCGTCGAGATCGCGGGTCCAGCTCTTCTTGGTGTCCTTCGGGGCGGCGTAGAAGGCGCAGAACTTGCAGGCGGTGACGCAGACGTTGGTGTAGTTGATGTTGCGTTCGATGATGTACGTCGCGATGTGCTCGGTGCCCGCGTATCGGCGGCGACGCACGGCGTCGGCCGCGCTGCCCAGTGCGTGCAGCGGGGCGGAGCGGTAGAGGTCGAGGGCCTCTTCGGGGGTGATTCGCCCGCCCTCGGCAGCGCGGTCCAGCACGGACTGAAGGTCGGCCTTCTCGGTCACCGGGTGTCACCTTTCGGTGGTTCTCCAGAGCCTCGGGCAAGGCTCCGTCGGACGTTCTGCGGGCCGGTCCAGCCTACGTCAGCGCCCGGCACGGACCATGGCCGGTCGCACGCGTCCCCAAAGCGGATCAGTCGGTGGTGCGCTCCAGGGTGGCGCGGGGGTCGCCGGCGCGGGGTTCGTCCGAGGTGTAGCGCAGGGTTTCGCCGGCCCGTTTCAGCGTGACCTTGTGGGCGCCGGGGGTGCACTTGTTGCCCGCCTCGCCGTTGGAAGTGCCGTCGGTGACCAGCTCGGTGGTGGTGGCCCGACGCAGGACGAGGTTGTCGGTGCAGGTGAGGTTGCCGAGGGCGTCGTACTGGGCCGCGGTCCCTATCCGACCGCCCTGCTTGCCCTGGTGGAGGACGACGGTGAAGGTACCGGCCTTGAGTTCGGCACCCGCCAGGCTGATGGTGAACGGCCCCTTCCAGGTGCCGATGAACGGCTGCGGTACGGCGTCGCCCCGGGCTCCGGGCGCGGTGGGGGGCGGGCTGCTCGGTGTGGTCGGGCGGGCGGCGACGTCCGAGGACCGGTCCTCCTCCTTGTCGGAGCCGTCGGAGGGCCAGAGGTCGGCGAGGAAGCCGACACCGAAGGTGACGCCGGCCAGGGCCGCGGCCAGGGTGAGCGTCAGGGTGCAGCTGATCTTGCGGCGGGGGCGGGCCGGTGGGGTGCCGTCGGTGGCCGGGGCGGCGGGCGCGACCGGTGGGGGCGTCTGCTGGGCGGCGCCGAAGGCCGAGGGGAAGGGGTGCACGGGTTCGATCGGCGGGCCGAAGCCGGCCGTTGCGGCTGCCGGTGCGTGCGCCGTGCCCACGGGACCCGCGCTCCCGACCCCGGGCGCTCCGCCCTGCTGGCGGGGGTCGACCGCTCGGTGCGCAACCGCCTCGGCTCCGCGCACGGACGGGCTGCTGAAGGCCACCGGCCCGGACAGCGATCCGGCCGGCCCTGGTGCCGGTTCGGCGGGTTCCAGACCGAGCAGTTCCACCGCGGCGCGGCTGACCTGCTCCACCAGGGCGCCCGGTAGCCATCCGCCGGCGATCAGGACTGCGGCACCGTCCGGCGCCAGCAGCCGGGCGACCTCGGCGGTCGACGGACGGGCGAGGGGGTCCTTGGCGAGACAGCCGGCGACCAGTTCCTTCAGCGGGCTGTCGAGACCGTCGAGTTCCGGCTCCTCGTGCACCACCTTGTACAGGAGGGTGGCGGAGGAGTCACCGCTGAACGGGGCCGAACCCGTCGCCGCGTAGGCGAGGACCGCGCCCAGCGAGAAGACATCGGCCGCGCCCGTGATGCCCTTGCCCAGGATCTGCTCGGGCGACATATAGCCGGGCGAGCCGACGGAGACGCCGGTGGAGGTGAGGGAGGCGGTGCCGTCCGTGACCCGGGCGATCCCGAAGTCGATCAGCCGTGGCCCGTCGAGGGCGAGCAGCACATTGGACGGCTTCACATCGCGGTGGACCAACTCCAGGGCGTGTACGGCGGTGAGCGCCTCCGCAAGGCCGGCGCCGAGCGCGCGCACCGCGGGGCCGGGCAGCGGTCCATGATCGGTGACCGCCCGGGAGAGTGCCGGGCCTGCGACATATCCGGTGGCGACCCAGGGCACGGCCGCTTCGGGGTCGGCGTCGAGCACGGGGGCGGTCCACTGGCCGCCGACGCGTCGCGCCGATGCGACTTCGCGGCGGAAGCGGGCGCGGAACTCCTCGTCGAGCGCGAAGTGGGGGTGGACGACCTTGACGGCGACGGTGCGACCGCCCGAGCTGCGCCCGAGATAGACGCGTCCCATGCCGCCCGCGCCGAGCCGGCCGAGCAGCCGGTAGGGGCCGATCATGTGCGGGTCCCCTGGATCGAGCGGCTGCATCTGTGAACTCCCCCGGTCGGCCGACCTGTCCGCCTCTGCCGCATTCAGGGTAGGGGCGTCACGGGCACGGTCCCAGGGAATTGTCCGGCGGTTCGGGGTGGATGGGGTCGGGGCGGGTGTTCCCGCTCTGCCTCGGGTCCACAGCCCCGGTGAGCGGGCCGACGGTTCTCAGCGGCTCAGCAGCTCCACCCGGACGTCCGGTGCGAAGCCGGTGGTCGCCCCGATGCGACGTGCGAACTCGTGTACGCCGGCGAGTTGCTCCGGACCGAAACGGAAGTCCAAGGTCCGGAAGTATCGTTCCAGCAGCTCCGCGTCGAAGCTCTCCCAACGGGCCGCCTGCTCCGACACCTTGACCACCTCTTCGAGCGAGACGTCACGCGAGGTGAGGAACGCCTCGTGCACCTCGTGCACCAGATCCGGGTGACGCGCCAGATACTCCTTGCGCACCGCCCAGACGGCGAAGACGAAGGGCAGCCCGGTCCATGCCTTCCACATCTGGCCGAGGTCATGGACCTCAAGCCCGAGCCGCGGCGCGTCGTGCAGGGAAGCCCGCAGGGCGGCATCGCCGATCAACACGGCCGCTTGCGCTTCTTGCATCATCAGACCGAGATCGGGCGGGCAGGTGAAATAGTCCGGTTCCACCTTGAACTGTTCGGCAAGAAGGAGTTGTGCCAGTCGTACCGAAGTGCGTGATGTGGAGCCGAGTGCAACGGGCGCTTTGTGCAGATCCTCCAAGGGAACCTGGGAGACGATCACACAGGACATCACCGGGCCATGGCATCCGACCGCCAGATCAGGAAATGCCACCAGCTGATCGGCATTGCGCAGAAACTCCACCAGAGTGATCGGCGCGATATCGAGTTCACCGGCCACCAGTCGCTCGCTGAGCTTCTCCGGGGAGTCCTTCGTCAACTCCAGGTCAAGAAGCGTTCCGGTGCGGGCCAGCCCCCAGTAGAGGGGGAGACAGTTGAGGAACTGGATATGTCCGACCCGGGGCCGGCTGCGCGGGTGGTCGGTTGCTGGGGTTTCTCCGAGACTGTCCACAAGGTGAGGCTAGTCCGGTGGGGCCGCTCCGGGTACGCGGGGCCGTGCGCGGGTCGCGCCGGGGACCGGCGTCCGGGGCCGTAAGCACCGGTTGAGCTGCGGTTCGTCAGCGTACGAGGGAACGAGTCAAGCGTCCGAGTGAAGTGATCTTTACCTCTACCGCTGCGAACACAGTGCGTGCTAGGCTCGACGCAAGTTGCAGTTTGGTTTCCCTTGCAGTACAGAGCCTGCGGAGCATGTGACCCGCAGGCTTTTGTAGTTTTCAGACTTGTTTGCAGGTTCTGGAGCAGGGCAACCCTTTGGCCCAAGGAGGGCTTATGGCTACCGGAACCGTCAAGTGGTTCAACGCTGAAAAGGGCTTCGGCTTCATCGCCCAGGACGGCGGCGGCCCGGATGTCTTCGTCCACTACTCCGCGATCAACGCGTCTGGTTTCCGCTCGCTTGAGGAGAACCAGGTCGTGAACTTCGACGTCACCCAGGGCCCGAAGGGCCCGCAGGCGGAGAACGTCAGCCCGGCCTAATTGGGTCCGGGTTGGTGATCGCGTAACCGACTTAAATAGCAGTACCCAAGGAGCTCCGTCCTTTTCAGGAACGGGGCTCCTGCCTTTCCCGCGGCAGTCCGGCCGAGTGGCCCCGACGCGGGGCGCACCGAGGGATGAATAGGGCACTCATGGGCCGCCCCGCGGGGCCGTCAGGACGGCTGATCGGGCAACTCGGGCAACTCCCTCTCGTACAACCAGGCTCGGAAGAACCGGTCCAGCGAACGAGGGGAACTGCGTTCCGCGTGGGCCAGGAACTGGTCGGTCGTCACCGAGTCATGGCGGTGCTCAGTCGTCCACTCGCGCAGGAGCGCGCCGAACGCCTCCAGGCCCAGCAGGGTGCGCAGGGCGTGCAAGGTGAGCGCACCCCGTTCGTAGACGCGCTCGTCGAAGAGTCGCTCCGGTCCGGGGTCGGCGATCAGGATGTCCCGAGGCATCAGGGCCAGTCGGCCGTGCGCCCTGTCGGCCAGCACCGTCGCGCCGGGGCCGCCCGACAACTCCGACCAGAGCCACTCCGCGTACTTGGCGAAGCCCTCGTGGAGCCAGATGTGCCGCCAGTCCGCTGCCGTGAGGCTGTTGCCGAACCACTGGTGCGCCAACTCATGGGCGATCAACCGCTCGCTACCGCGCCGGCCGTCGATGTGGTTCGCACCGAACACGGACAGTCCCTGGGCCTCGACCGGCACCTCCAGTTCATCGGGGGTCACCACCACGGCGTACTCGTCGAAGGGGTAGGGCCCGAAGAAGTCCTGGAACAGCTCCATCATCTGCGGCTGTCGGGCGAAGTCGTGCTCGAACCGCCCGCCGAGCAGCGCCGGGGGCACGGCCGCCCGTTGGGGCACCGCCCCCGGGCCCGCCAGGGCGACCAGGGCGTAGGGCCCGATCTGCACCGTCGCCAGATAGGCGGCCATGGGAGCCGGCTGGTCGTACACCCAGGTCGTGGTGGACGCGCTGACCGTACGGGAGACGAGCCGCCCGTTCGCGACCACCGCGTACGGGGTGGGTGCGGTGATCGCGATCCGGTAGCGCGCCTTGTCGGCGGGCCGGTCGTTGCACGGGTACCAGGAGTGGGCGCCGTGGGGCTGGGAGGCGACCAGCGACCCTTCGGCCAACTGCTCCCAGCCCAGTTCGCCCCACTGTCTGCTCCGGATGGGGCGGGGTACGCCGGCGTAGCGGACCTCCACCGTGAACGGAGTGCCCACGGGAAGCGGGCGCGGCGGGCGGATGCGTAGTTTGTCCCCGCGGTGGGTGTAGCGGCCCGGGCTGGCGCCGTCGAGGAGGACCTTGCTGATACGGAAGCGGCCGAGGTCGAGGACGATCTCGGGCAGCGGCTCCCGGGCGACAGCACTGACGGTGGCGCGGGCCGTGATGCGACCGGTGTGCGGAACGCAGTTCAGGGCCAGGTCATAGGCCAGGGCACGGAAGCGGCGATCGCCGTACTGGGGCAGATAGTCACCGTGCAGGGGCACTTCGGCCGTCTCGGCGCCCCGGTCGGAGTCACCGTCCGGCAGCAAGGGACCCCCGGGGTTCACGGCCCGCCGCCCGGTGCCGGTGCGGGGAGCTCGCCCGGTCGGGACGCCGGTGCGGCGGTGGCGGGCGCCGGGGCCTCGCGCTTCCAGACGGCGATGGGGTTGCCCAGCCAGGTGCTGTTCGCCGGAACCCGTTCACCGCTCATCACCAGCGACCCGGGGCCGATCACCGCCCGCCGTCCGATCACCGCTCCCGGAAGGACGATGACGTGCGGGCCGAGGGTGGTGCCCGCTTCGAGCGCGATGGCGTCCAGACGCATGATCCGGTCGTGGAAGAGATGGGTCTGCACGACGCATCCGCGGTTGATGCTGGCGCCCGCCCCCACCCGGACCAGATCCGGCTCGGGCAGCCAGTACGTCTCGCACCAGACCCCGCGCCCCAGCCGTGCTCCCAGACAGCGCAGCCACAGCGGCATGAGCGGGGTACCGGACAGCGAACCCACGAGCCAGGGCACCGCCAGGCTCTCCACGAAGGAGTCGGCCAACTCGTCGCGCCAGACGAAGGCGGACCACAAGGGGTGTCCGCCCGGGGTGAATCGGCCCACCAGCAGCCATTTCGCGGCGATCGTGAGCAGGGCGGCGATCGCTCCGCAGATCAGGAGCAGCAGTCCGCCGAGGAGCGCCGCGAGGGGCGGCCCCAGTCGGGCGGCCAGGGCGCAGAACGCGACGATCCAGGCGAGCGCGAGGGCAGCCCCGCACATCAGCGGAACGATCCTGCACAGCTCGACGGCCGCGCGGGCCCATCTCAGCCGCCGCGGCGGGGCAAAGGTGCGGGCCTCGTCCGCCGCGGTCGGGGGGCGGGTCAGCTTCATCGGTGGCAGGCCCAGCCAGGAACTGCCCGCCTTGGCCCGCTTCGGCGCCGCCGACAGCACACCGACCAGACCGCGCTTGGGCACTCGACGACCGGCGGCGGTCATCCCCGAGTTACCGAGGAAGGCCCTCTTGCCGATCCGGACGGCGGCGATGCGCAGCCGCCCGCCGCCCAGTTCGTACGAGCCGACCATCGTGTCATCGGCGAGGAACGCCCCGTCGCCGACCGAGGTCATTGCCGGTACCGCCAACACCGTGGACGCCTCGACCCCGCGCCCCATCCGCATCCCGAGCGCCCGCAGCCACACCGGTGTCAACAGACTGGCGTACAGCGGCTGGAGGTGGGTGCGGGCCATGTCCATCAGCCGCTCGGTCACCCAGGTCTGCCAGGCGACCCGGCCGTGCAGGGGATGGCTGCCCGCGCGCAGCCCGAGACTGAGCACCCGGACGCCCACCCAGGTCAGGAAGGCGTACGCGAGCACGACGGTGACGGTCGCGAGCGGCAGTGCGGCGAAGGCTCCGGTCACATCGCCGAGGCCGAGCATGCCGTCCATGCCGTCCGTGCTGCTCATGCCGTCCATGCCGTCCGTGCTGCTCATGCCGTCCGTGCTGTTCATGAGCGCACTGACCACCAGCAGTCCCGGCACGACGGCCACCGCAGGTAGCAGCGAGAGGAGCAGCGAAGCGAGGGCGTAGGCAGCGCTCCAGCGGCGGCGGCGCACCGGGCGACGCCCTCCGGTGCGCCGGGCCCGGCCGGCACGGGTGGCGGGCGCCCCCGACCAGCGCTCGCCCGCGGGCACGGCCCCGGTCACCACCGCCCCCGGAGCGACCCTCGCCCGCTTTCCGATGCGGGCGCCCGGAAACAGCGTGGCGCGGGCTCCGACGACGGCGTCGGCACCGACCCGCACCGGCCCGATCCGCACCCGGTCGCCGTCGATCCAGTACCCGGCCAGATCGGCCTCGGGTTCGACCGCACAGCCACGGCCGAGCCGAAGCCACCCGGTCACGGGCGGCAGCGCATGGAGGTCGACATCCGCGGCGATCCGGGCGCCCAGGGCGCGGGCGTACCCGGTGAGCCAGGGCCCGGTGAGATGGACCGCACCGCTCATCTCGGCCAGCCGGTCCGCCGTCCACAGCCGCAGATGGGCCGGTCCGCCGCGGGCATGGGTGCCGGGGCGCAGCCCGCGCAGCAGCAACCGGGCGCCTCCGGCGGCGATGGCGATCCGACCGGGCGGGCTGAGGAACGCCAGCCACCCGAGCCCGATCCACCACCAGGAGACGGCGGGTCCGAAGCCCAGCAGCCGGCCCACGGCGGCGGCGATGACGCTCCAGCGCAGGGCGGCCACCGTGTACAGCGGTAGGAGCAGGGCGAGCTGTACCGCCTGGGCGCGGCGCGGGACGGCACGTACCCGCCTGTGCTCAGGTCCGACGGCGGCGTCGGCCGGTCCCAGTGTCAGGGCGAGGTCGTGCAGTCGGGGACGGCGGTAGACATCGGCGACCGACCCGGTGCCATAGCGCTCCCGGATCCGTGAGACGAGTTGGGCTGCGGCGAGGCTGCCGCCGCCGTGGGCGAAGAAGTCGGCTTCGGGGTCGGTGACGGGAGTGCCGAGCAGTTCGGACCACTGTGCGGCGAGCCATGCCTCGGCGGGGGTGAGGGGTACGGGGGTCACTGCGGCCGGATGTGGCCCTGCGGTCGGCCGGTCGGCGGTGGTCAGGGGCCAGGGCAGGGCGTCCCGGTCCACCTTGCCGGAGGTGCGTACGGGTAGGTCGTCCACGACGGCGAGGAGGGGCACCAGCGGCGCCGGGAGAACGGCCCGGAGGTGGTCCAGGGCGGCGGTGCGGTCGAAGGGCCCAGTTCCAGCGGTGGGAGCGCCGGCGGTGCGGGATGTCTTCGACACCAGATATCCCACCAGCACCGGGTGCCCCGACGCCGTCGTGCGCAGTGCCGCGGCAGCCGCCGACACCCCGGGCAGGGCTCGCAGCGCCGCGTCGATCTCACCGAGTTCGATCCGCCGGCCTCCCAGCTTGACCTGGTCGTCCGCCCGCCCCAGGAAGGTCAGGCCGAGTTTGTCGGCGCGCACCAGATCACCGCTGCGGTAGGCCCGCGGCCAGCCCAGTGCGGCCAGCGGGGCGTACTTCTCGGCGGTCTTCACCGGGTCCAGATAGCGGGCGAGGCCCACCCCGCCGATGACGAGTTCCCCGCTCGCGCCCATCGGGACGGGTGCGCCCGACGGATCGACGACGGCCAGGGTCCAGCCGTCGAGCGGCAGTCCGATGCGCACCGGGCCCTCGCCGGTCAGTAGGGCGGCGCAGGCGACGACAGTGGTCTCGGTGGGGCCGTAGGTGTTCCAGACCTCCCGGCCCGAGACGGCCATCCGCCGGGCGAGTTCGGGAGGGCACGCCTCACCGCCGAAGATCAACAGCCGTACCTCGTCGAGTGCCGCCACGGGCCAGAGCGCGGCGAGCGTGGGCACGGTGGAGACGACGGTGATCCGCTGCTGCGCCAGCCACGGTCCGAGGTCCGCTCCGGCGCGGACCAGGGAGCGCGGCGCGGGCACCAGACAGGCACCGTGCCGCCAGGCCAGCCACATCTCCTCACAGGAGGCATCGAAGGCGACGGAGAGACCGGCGAGCACCCGATCACCGGGGCCGAGTGGCGCCCGGCGCAGGAACAGTCCGGCCTCGGCGTCGACCAGGGCGGCGGCGCAGCGGTGGGAGACGACGACGCCCTTGGGGCGACCGGTCGAGCCCGAGGTGAAGATGATCCATGCGTCGTCCTCGGGACAGGGGCGGCCCCCGTCCTCGTGTGTACCGGGGTATATACCGGGCGCATCGCCCAGTACATATACGTCGGCCGCAGCCCTGCCCGACAGCGCTCCGCCCGATGACCAGGGCTCGATCGTCCGCTCTGCTCCGATCACCGCCTTCACCCGCGCCTCGGTGAACACCAGGGCGGCACGTTCCGGTGGATCGTCGGCGTCGACCGGCACATAGGCGGCGCCCGCCGCAAGCACGCCGAGGATCGAGACGTACAGATCGGCCGTGCCGGAGGGTGCGCGGACGCCGACCCGGTCTCCTCGGCCGACCCCCACGGCGGCGAGCCGTCGGCCCAGTGCGTGCATCCGTGCCCGCAGGGTCCGGTAGGTCAACCGCTCCACACCGTCGTCGACGGCGAGCCCATCGGGGTGACGGCGGGCGGTCTCGTCGAAGACGTCCATGAGGGTCCGGGGCGGGGCTGCGGGTCCGCCGGTGAAGAGCGCGGGGGGCGCGATGGTGCCGCGGAGGGGCGCGGGGTCGACCGGCGTGTTCGGGGCGACGGTCATGTGCCGCACCGAAGGGTGGCCGTCGGCCAGGGGCGATCCGGCTCATGCCGGGCGGTCCGGAGCCGCTTCGGCTGCATGTCTCGCTCCCGTCCGTCGTCCAACTCAGGCTGCGGAGGGCTGCTCCACAGACGACAGACGGGGAGTTTATTGGGCTATGTAGCGATTTGCCTGTTCTCAGAGGAGGGCGGGCGGACGATCCGGGGCGACACTTCAACCCTCTGCGTGGGACGGCCGCAGGGCAGTAGTCACCCGGCCCGCACGGATCCACAAGACGGCCCGGCACGACTGTGCGGGGACCGAAGCGGCCCATGCGTCCGGCACGGCCGACCAGGCGTGCCGACAGCCCCTACCGGACCCCCGACAGGAACCCTCGCTCCCCACCCCCGGCGCTCGCCGCAGATGATGTCCTGCCGCACGCCCTGGCGCCCGCCCGGACGTCCCGAGAAACGACGCAAGCACCAGCAAGCGCCGGACGGAAGAGGCGGCGGGCTACGGGGTCAGGCCCCGCAGACCGGAACCGCTGCCGATTCCTGCGCATCCCGAGCCGACCAGCGCTCCCCCTCCAACAACTGCCCCAGCCCCACCCAAGCGAAGTTCATCAGCGTCGCCGACGCCTCCTTGACCGTGATGCTCCCGGTGTCGTTCATCCAACCGGCCAATGACTCCGCCGCCCCGACCAGCGCCTGCGCCAGTGCGGCCATGTCCCGTTCGGCCAGCTCAGGTTCGGGCCTGGCCTCACCGGCCTCGGTCGCCGCGGCCTGGATCAGTACGGCCACGAAGGCGACGATCTCATCGCGCATCGCGGCGACCTCCCGAGCGAACGGCTCGCCATGGGTCCGCGCCTGGCGGTGCAGCACCGCCCAACCGTCGGGATGGTCGACGGTGTACGCGAAGAAGGCGGTGAGCCCCGCCCACAGTTGCCGATCAGCGGGCAGTCCCGGCTGGATCGCCGACTGGACGGCGGCGAGCAGCGCCTGGGCCTCGCGACGGATGCAGGCGGTGAACAGTTGGTCCTTCGAATTCAGATACAGATAGACGAGCGGCTTGGAAACCCCCGCCAACTGGGCGATCTCATCCATGGATGCCGCCCGGTAGCCACGCCGCGCGAAGGTCCGCACCGCCGCGTTCATCATCTGTTCTTCGCGCACGGCCCGCGGCAGTCGCTTGCCCTTCACGCTCTCGACAGCGCTCATCGTGAGAACTCCCCTCCCCCTGCTCCCCACTGCGCGGTAAGCCTACGTGGCAGGGAGCACACCAGAAGACGCGAAGGCCCTCTTTACGGACGCGTACCGCCGACACGACAGAAAGAGGGCCATATACCGCCTCGACCCGAACATGTTGCTGCCCTTTCTGCCTGTTTGTGGCCTGGGAATCACCGAAAAGCGAGCATCCGGACCGCCGCCGATCCCGTCCCGGCACATACGAAAGCGCCCTGCCGCAGAACTGCGGCAGGGCGCTTCACGCTGGTGACGAGGTCAGGCGGGGACCGGAACGGCCGCCTTGCGCTCCGATGCGGTGCTCTCGTCCTCGTCGATCGGCGACGAGGTGGCCGAGGTGTACGCGTCGTGGTCGAGGATCTTCTCGCGGGAGGCGACGATGACCGGGACCAGGGCCTGGCCCGCCACATTGGTCGCCGTACGGATCATGTCCAGGATCGGGTCGATCGCCAGCAGCAGACCGACGCCCTCCAGTGGCAGCCCCAAGGTGGAGAGGGTCAGGGTGAGCATGACCGTCGCACCGGTGAGGCCCGCCGTCGCGGCCGAACCGACGACCGAGACGAACGCGATCAGCAGGTAGTCCTGGATGCCGAGCTGGACGTCGAAGATCTGCGCGATGAAGATCGCCGCCAGCGCCGGGTAGATCGCGGCGCAACCGTCCATCTTGGTCGTGGCGCCGAACGGAACCGCGAAGGACGTGTACTCCTTCGGCACTCCCAGGCGCTCGGTGACGCGCTGGGTGACGGGCATCGTGCCCACCGAGGAGCGGGAGACGAAGGCGAGCTGGATCGCGGGCCAGGCGCCCCGGAAGAAGTGCACCGGGTTGACCTTGGCGACGGTCGCCAGCAGCAACGGGTAGACGCCGAAGAGGACCAGGGCGCAACCGATGTAGACGTCGGCGGTGAAGGTCGCGTACTTGCTGATCAGGTTCCAGCCGTAGTCGGCGATGGCGAAACCGATCAGACCGACGGTGCCCAGCGGGGCGAGGCGGATGACCCACCACAGGGCCTTCTGGAGCAGTTCCAGCACGGCTTCACTGAGCGTGAGGATCGGCTTGGCCTTCTCCCCGAGCGCCAGCGCGGCGATGCCGGCGACGGCGGACATGAAGACGATCTGGAGGACGTTCAGCTCGGTGAAGGGCGTGATGACGTCCGTCGGGATGATTCCGGTGAGGAAGTCGATCCAGCTGCCCGTGTTCTCCGGCGCCTTGCCGTCCTTGGGCGTGAGTCCGGTGCCGGCCCCCGGGTTGGTGATCAGACCGATGGTGATGCCGATGGCGACCGCGATCAATGAGGTGATCATGAACCAGAGGAGGGTCTGACCCGCCAGCCGGGCGGCGTTGTTGACCTTACGCAGATTGGTGATCGACACCAGGATCGCGAAGAAGACGAGCGGGGCGACGGCCAGCTTCAGAAGCCGGACGAAGATTCCGCCGACCTGCTCCAGGGTGTCCTTGAGCCAGCCGATGTCCTGGCCCCTGGCGAGCCAGCCGAGCAGGACGCCCAGGACCAGACCGGCGACGATCTGGGCCCAGAACGGGACCTTGGGTATGCGGGATCCGGAGCCCGAAGGCTTTCCGGGGGTGGTCGTGGCGGTGTTCGCGGACACGGACACACTCCTGTGGCAGGGGAGAGGAAGGGGACGTACGAAAAGGGGTGCGGGGCGCCCGTGCGCGAGGGGGCGGGCTCCACCAGGATGCCGGGGTCAGACCGAGCGGCGACAGACCGCCGACATACAGCGGCAGAGATCGACATGCAGGCGCGCCACGAGCGGGGGGCTCGCGGCATCGTTGAAGCGCACTGGTGTCGTCATGCCGAACACGTTAACACCGGAACTTTGAGTACCTCAAAGACGTTCTTTGGGATCTCTCCATGGCCGATACATGCAAGGGATTCGCCCAACTCCCCTGCGCACCACGGAAGATCGCGGCATGAGGAAGCCCCGGCGCGGATCGCTGCGCACCGGGGCGTGTGATGCATGCCATAGGCAATCTCAAGGGGGCGGGACCGCGGCACAGCCGGACCACGAGCCTGCGGGACCACCCCGCGCCGAAGGACGGGGAAAGCCCCCATGGCCGTGGTCGTCGTCGCGCCCTCCGGTGAGGGAGTGCGGATGGACCTGGCCTAGAGGGTCACACCGTCTTCCCGAGTGCGGTTGGCTTCCAGGCGGGCCTTCGTCTCGTCGACCTTGCCGACGATCTGCGCGGACATCGCGTCGCGCTGCTTGCGCAGCAGGACAAAGCTCAACGGCGCCGAAACCACCAGGGCCAGCAGAACGACCCAGACGAAGTTCGAGTCACCGAGACCCTTGGGCAGCGCCCCGAAGTGGACCAGGCCCGCGACCACCGCAAAGCAACCGACGAAGACGGCGAAGCGCATACCGGTGTACTTGATCGCGGCGCTCGACTTGGCTGACACGGCTGGCCTTCTCTCCTCGTTACGACAGATCGTGCCAAACCAGTGAAGCACGCTCGGTTTTCGATCAGTACAGCGGCAGGAGCATCGTGATGTCGTCGCGGTCGTCGCCCGGCGCCACCCGGATCGCTCCCGGCACCCGGCCCACTTCCTTGTAACCGCACGAGGCGTAGAACCGTTCGATGCCCATCCCGCCGCGGCAGCCGAGCCGTATCGCCTCGATGCCGTCAAGACCGCGGGCCGCGTCGGCCACCGCCGCCATCAGCTCACGACCGTGGCCCTCGCCCTGCAACCGCGGGTGGACCATGACCGTGTAGAGCCACAACCAGTGGGTCATCAGCCGATGCGTGTTGTACGTGAGGAAGGCGGTGGCCAGGACCTCACCGTCGGCGCTGCGACCCACCAGCAGTCGAGTGCGCCCCTCCGCCACCGACACCAGCGACTTCAGCAGCTCCGGCCGGATCATCTCGGGGGTGACGGGCGGCACAAAGCCGACCGCGCCACCCGCGTTGGTCACATCGGCCCACAGACGCAGGACCCCGTCCCGGAGTGCCGGGTCGACCACCGGGTCCAGGGTGTACGTCAGACGGCTGTCGTTCATCGGTGCGGTGAAGGTTTCGATCGCTCTGTCGGGAGTCAGACGCGCATGGGCTGCGGCGACTCGCGCCGGTCGGCCTCCGGCCCCGGGTACTCACGGATGATCTCGTAACGGGTGTTGCGCTCGACCGGGCGGAACCCGGCGTCCCGGATCAGGTCGAGCAGATCGTCACGGGTCAGCTTGTTCGGCGTCCCGTAGTTGTCAGCGTCGTGCGTGATCTTGTACTCGACGACCGAGCCGTCCATGTCGTCCGCGCCGTGCTGGAGCGCCAGCTGAGCGGTCTGCACCCCGTGCATCACCCAGAAGACCTTGACGTGCGGAACGTTGTCGAACAGCAGTCGGGAGACCGCGAACGTCTTCAGCGCCTCCGCCCCGGTCGCCATGGTGGTGCGCGCCTGGAGCTTGTTGCGGACCTTGCCGTCCTTCATGTCGACGAAGTCGTGCTGGTAGCGCAGCGGGATGAAGACCTGGAAGCCGCCGGTCTCGTCCTGGAGCTCACGCAGCCGCAGTACGTGGTCGACCCGGTGCCGCGGCTCCTCGATGTGCCCGTACAGCATGGTGCTCGGGGTCTTGAGGCCCTTGCTGTGCGCGAGGCGGTGGATGCGCGACCAGTCCTCCCAGTGGGTCTTGTGGTCGACGATGTGCTGACGGATCTCCCAGTCGAAGATCTCCGCGCCACCACCCGTCAACGACTCAAGACCGGCCTCGATCAACTCATCGAGGATGTCGGAGGCCGACATGCCCGAGATCGTCTCGAAGTGGTGGATCTCGGTGGCCGTGAACGCCTTCAGCGAGACGTTCGGCAGGGCTTCCTTCAGCGCGCTGAGCGAGCGCGGGTAGTAGCGCCACGGCAGATTGGGATGGAGGCCGTTCACGATGTGGAGCTCGGTGAGGTTCTCGTTCTCCATCGCCTTGGCGAGGCGAACGGCCTCCTCGATGCGCATCGTGTACGCGTCCTTCTCGCCCGGCTTGCGCTGGAACGAGCAGTACGCGCACGAGGCGGTGCACACATTGGTCATGTTGAGGTGGCGATTGACGTTGAAGTGGACGACATCGCCGTTCTTACGGGTGCGCACCTCGTGGGCCAGACCGCCGAGCCACGCCAGGTCGTCCGAGTCGTAGAGGGCGATGCCGTCTTCGCGGGTCAGCCGCTCACCGGCCCTGACCTTCTCCTCCAGCTCGCGCTTGAGCCCAGCGTCCATGCGCCCGCCTCCCATGTGTCTACCAAATCGGGCTCCCCCACCGTACTCCCCCGTACCCGGCCGGCCGGGGATGCCCCCTGCGGCAGTGGTCACTCCTGTTCGGGGAGGTCACCCACCCTGTTCTCCCACTTCGTGGAGAGGACGATGGTGGTGCGGGTGCGGGAGACACCCCGGGTGCCGCTGAGTCTGCGGATGGTCTTCTCCAACCCGTCCACATCGCCGACACGCACCTTGAGCATGTAGGAGTCGTCGCCGGCGATGAACCAGCAGTCCTCGATCTCCGCGAGGTCCCGCAGTCTTCGGGCCACATCCTCGTGGTCGGCGGCGTCCGACAACGAGATCCCGATCAGTGCGGTCACCCCGAGGCCGAGCGATGCCGCATCGACGGTGGCGCGGTAGCCGGTGATGACGCCTGCCGCCTCAAGGCGGTTGATCCGGTCGGTGACGCTGGGGCCGGAGAGGCCCACCAGCCGTCCCAGCTCTGCGTAGGAGGCCCTGCCGTTCTCCCGGAGGGCCTGGATGAGCTGCCTGTCCACCGCGTCCATGTACCTGGACCTTCCCTTGTCTTAGAACCTTCAGGGGGTGCAGGGCCCAGAGCCCTGCCTAGCGTCCCGAGAATCCAGCAGTGATCTTTCCGGAGGGGAGTCAGTCGGTACGAGCGCCGCCCAGCTCACCCTTCCAGCGGCGGTAGAGCCGGTGCTCCACCCCTGCCGCGTCCAGCACCCGCCCGGCGACGAAGTCCACCAGGTCCTGGATGTGGGTCGCGCCCGCGTAGAAGGCGGGCGATGCGGGCAGCACCACGGCCCCCGCGTCGTCCAGGCGCACCAGGTGCCGCAGCGTCTGTCCGTTGAGGGGGGTCTCCCGCACGGCGACGACCAGCGGACGCCGTTCCTTGAGCACGACGCTCGCAGAACGCTGGAGGAGGTCCTTGGAGAGTCCGAGGGCGACCCCGGCGACGGCGGCCGTGGAAGCGGGCACGATCAGCATCCCCTTGGTGGGGTACGACCCGGACGACGGCCCGGCAGCGAGGTCGCCCGCGGCCCAGTGGCGTACGTCGTCGAGGTCGACCCGGAAGGTGTCCGGCTTGCCGTCCGCGCCCCGGCCGAGCCACTCGCGCAGATCGTCGCGCCAGTGGGCGTCCCGGAAGGAGATCCCCGTCTCGTCGAGCAGGGTGAGCCGGGAGGCACGCGAGACCACCAGATCCACGCTCTCACCGGCGTCGATGAGCCCCCGCAGCACGGCGGCTGCATAGGGCGTCCCGGACGCGCCGGAGACACCGACGATCCAGGGTCGGCGGGGTTCGTTCTGTGCTGGCTCCACACGGGGAGCCTATCCGGCGGGGTGAGGGGGTCGTGCCGGCGTCCTCCTCCTGCGCTGGCCGGCCCGGCCGGGGCCCGTGGTCAGACCGTCACACCGTCAGACCTCGCACCACCAGGTCCAGCAGGGCGCACACGAACAGGGCAATCCCGATGAACCCGTTGACGGTGAAGAACGCCCGGTTCAGCCGGGACAGATCGTGCGGGCGCACGATCGAGTGCTCGTACGCGAACGCCGCCGCCACGATCACCAGGCCGACCCAGAAGAACGCTCCCGCGTCCGTCACCAGCGCGTACCAGACCAGCAGGGCCGTGGTGACGAGGTGGCAGGCGCGGGCGCCGTGCAGTGCGGCCGGGACACCGAAGCGGGCGGGGACGGACAGCACGCCCTGTTCGCGGTCCGACTCCACGTCCTGGGTGGCGAAGATCAGATCGAAGCCGCCGATCCAGATGCCGACCGCGAGCCCGAGGATCACCGCGTCCCAGGACCACTCCCCCGTCACCGCGAGCCAGGCGCCGATGGGCCCCATGGCCTGGGCGAGGCCCAGGATCACGTGCGGGAAGTTGGTGAAGCGCTTGCCGTACGGATAGACCACCATCGGGACGACCGCGATCGGCGCCAGTGCCAGACAGAGCGGGTTGAGCAGGGCCGCCGCCCCGAGGAAGACCACGACCGCGATCAGTGCGCCCGTCCACGCGGACCGCACGCTCACCGCTCCCGTGACCAGTTCACGGTTTGCCGTGCGCGGGTTCCGGGCGTCGATCTCACGGTCGATGATCCGGTTGCACGCCATGGCGAAGGTCCGCAGACCCACCATGGCGACGGTGACGAGCAACAGGGTCACCCAGTCCACACTGCCGCTGCCGCCGTCGCCATGGAGGAACATCGCGGTCAGCGCGGCGATGTACGCGAACGGCAGCGCGAAGACCGAGTGCTCGATCATCACCAACCGCAGGAAGCCCTTGGTCCGGCTCGGGCCGGGAACCGCAGCCGCCGATGCGGTCACAGCCCGTACTCCGTCCAGCGGCGGTCGACCAGGGCCGCCGTCGACGGGTCGGACTCGACCATGTCGGGCCAGCCGCCGTCGCGGACGTATCCCTCCTCGGGCCACTTCTTCGTTGCGTCGATGCCCGCCTTGCCGCCCCAGAACTGCTGGTAGGAGGCGTGGTCTAGATGGTCCACGGGTCCTTCGGCGACGGTCAGGTCACGGGCGTAGTCCGTGTTCCCGAGTGCGCGCCAGGAGACCTCGTGCAGATCGTGGACATCGCAGTCCGAGTCCACCACCACGATCAGCTTGGTCAGCGACATCATGTGGGCGCCCCAGATGGCGCTCATCACCTTCTGGGCGTGCTTGGGGTACTTCTTGTCGATCGAGACGATCGCGCAGTTGTGGAAGCCGCCGGACTCGGGGAGGTGGTAGTCCACGATGTCCGGAACGATGATCTTGAGCAGGGGCAGGAAGAAGCGTTCCGTGGCACGGCCCAGCGGACCGTCCTCCGTGGGCGGGCGGCCCACGACGATCGACTGGAGCAGCGGGCGCTGCCGCATGGTGATGCAGTCGATCTTCAGTGCCGGGAACGGCTCCTGCGGTGTGTAGAAACCCGTGTGGTCGCCGAACGGGCCCTCGGGAAGCATCTCCCCCGGCTCCAACCAGCCCTCCAAGACCACCTCGGCCTGGGCCGGGACCTGGAGCGGCACCGTCTTGCAGTCGACCATCTCGATCCGCTTGCCCTGGATGAAGCCGGCGAACAGGTACTCGTCGATGTCGCCGGGCAGCGGCGCGGTGGAGGCGTACGTCACGGCAGGGGGCGCGCCGAAGGCGATCGCGACCGGCAGTCGCTCACCGCGGCGCGCCGCGACCTGGTAGTGGTTGCGGCTGTCCTTGTGGATCTGCCAGTGCATCCCGATGGTGTTGCGGTCGTGCCGCTGGAGCCGGTAGAGGCCGAGGTTGCGCACCCCGGACTCCGGGTCCTTGGTGTGGGTGAGTCCCAGGTTGAAGAAGGAGCCGCCGTCCTTGGGCCAGGTGAACAGCGCGGGCAACTGGTCGAGGTCGACGTCGTCCCCGCGCAGGACCACCTCCTGTACGGGGGCGTCCTTCACCTTCTTCGGCGGTACGTGGACCATCGAGCCGAGCTTGCCGAACGCCTCGCGCACCCCGACGAAACCGTGCGGGAGTTCGGGCTTGAGCAGACCGCCGATCTTGTCGCTGATCTCGGTGTACGACTTCAGCCCCAGCGCCTTGAGCAGTCGGCGGTCGGTTCCGAAGACATTCATCGCCAGCGGCATCGACGAACCGCGCACGTTCTCGAAGAGCAGCGCTGGTCCGCCCGCTTTGTTCACCCTGTCGACGATCTCCCCGACCTCTAGGTGGGGATCGACTTCCGCCTTGATGCGCTTGAGGTCTCCCTCGCGTTCCAAGGCCCTGAGCAGGGAGCGAAGATCGTCGTAAGCCATGCGCCCCAGTATCCGGTACCAGTTACCCTGGCGGCGTCACCGGGGGCCATTCCGTGCCCCACCGCCTCTCACTGGGGGACCGTACGGCCATGCTCAGGTATCTGCCTTTCCTGCTGGTCCTGGCGCTGTGGATCTACGCCTTCATCGATTGCCTCCAGACTCCTGAGAAGGACGTCAGGTACCTCCCGAAGCTGGCGTGGGTCTTCATCGTGCTCCTCTTCGGGCAGGTGCTCCTCGGGCCTGTCGCCTGGTTCATCGCGGGCCGGCCCCGCAAGACCACGGGCTTCGGCGGTGGTCGCCGCACCGAGTGGGTGGCCCCCGACGACAACCCCGAGTTCCTCCAGTCCCTGAAGAAGGACGAACCGGTGGCGCAGGACGAGTCCGCGCCGAAGGACGAGAAGAAGGACCGGGACGACGAGGAGGCATGAGCCCCCGCCGTCAGCGCGCGTGCCAGAGCCCCCCGACCACATCGGTCGGGGGGCTCTGGCGTGGCGGTGCGGTCGTGCGGCTCAGACTCCGGCGTAGGAGTGCAGGCCGTCCACGAAGATGTTGACGCCGTAGTAGTTGAACAGCCAGCAGGCGAAGGCGATCAGCGCCAGCACGGCCGCCTTGCGGCCCTTCCAACCGGCGGTCGCCCGCGCATGCAGGTAGCAGGCGTACGCGACCCAGGTGATGAAGGACCAGACCTCCTTGGGGTCCCAGCCCCAGTAGCGGCCCCAGGCGTCGCCGGCCCAGATGGCGCCGGCGATGATCGTGAAGGTCCACAGCGGGAAGACGGCCGCGTTGACGCGGTACGAGAACTTGTCGAGCGTGGCGGCGGCGGGCAGCCGCTCCAGCACCGACGTGGCGAACGCACCGGGCTTCTCGCCGGCCGCGACCTTCTTCTCGTACGAGTCCTTGAACAGGTACAGCAGGGTGCCGACCGCGCCCAGGTAGAACACCGCGCCGCAGAAGATCGCGGTGGACACATGGATGATCAGCCAGTACGAGTCCAGGGCGGGAACCAGCTGGTCGCTGTCGGTGTAGAGGGCCGTGGTGGCGATGCCGAGGTCGATCAGGACGGTTCCGACGAGCGGCAGGCCCAACCAGCGGACGTTCTTCTTGACCAGCAGGAAGACGAGGTACGCACCCACGACCACCATGGAGAAGGTGATCGAGAACTCGTACATGTTGCCCCAGGGCACCCGCCGCACCGACATGGCCCGGGCCACCACTCCACCGGCGTGGATCAGGAAGGCCAGCATGGTCAGCGAGATCGCGATCCGGCCGTAGAGGTCGCCCTTGACAGTGCCTCCGGCCGCGCCGGGGCCGTCCGGGACATCGCGCTCACCAGGTGCGGAGCGCGTGATGACCTTGGGCTTGTCGAGAACGGCGGTGCCGCCGCCCTGCTGGCGCACCTGGACCTTGACGGCGGGCGTCGTAGTGAGCGCGGCGGCCGTGCGTCCCACCTTGCTCCGGCTGCCGAAGATCCATTCGGTGATGTGGGCGAGGAAGGCCAGGGTGTACACGGCCATCGCCGAGTAGATCAGGACGTTGCTGATCTCGGCGAGGTTCTCGTTGGTAGCGGCGGCGAGAGTCACTCCTTGGCCCCTTCGGCAGACACTGCGGATTCGGTTGCGGGATCGCTCCCGGGCTCGGGCGCGGTCGGCGCCTCAGCATGGAGCTTCTCTGCCAGGTCGGAGAGCTCCTGTGGCAATTTCGGCGACTCGCTACGGCCGAGTCCGGCCATTTCGACGACGGTCACGCCGTCGGCACCCCGTACCGCCCGCACCCAGACCCTACGGCGCTGGATGAAGAGCGAACCGGCCAGCCCCGCGATCGCGGCGATCGCCCCGCCCAGGGCCCAGCCGCTGCCCGGCTGCTGGGAGATCTGGAAGGTGGCCCACTCCTTGACCTCGCCGTCGAAGGTGATCGAGCCGGCCCCGTCGGGCAGTTTCATCGTCTCGCCCTCCCGCAGCCGGGCCCGGAGGGTGTCCCCGTTCTCGTCCTTGAACTTCTTCATGCTGCGCGAGTCGAGTTGGTAGACGTTCTGCGGCAGACCGGAGTCGACGCCCAGATCGCCGATGTAGCCGTTGAGCGCCAGTACCGGGAAGTCCAGCCCGGGGAACTGGGAGAACATCGTGCCGTTGCCCACCCCGCCGAAGGTCGGCACGAAGAACGCCTCAAAACCGAGCTGCGTCTTCTTGCCGTTCTTGTCGCGGTAGCCGTCCAGGACCTTGATGGCACCGGTGGAGGTGATGTTCGCGTCGATGGGCAGCAGCGGCACCGGGTCCTTGAAGATGACCTCGCCCTTGCGGTCCCGCACGGTCACCACGGGCGCATAGCCGTGGGCCAGCAGATAGACCTTCGTCCCATTGATGACCAGCGGCTTGTTGACCTCGATCGTGGACTTGCGGTCCTTGCCGCCCGGCTGGGACCAGGTGATGTCGGCCTCGAAGGTGCGGGGGGTGCCGCGCTGTGGACCGGTCCTCTCGTACGTACCGGTGAACTTGTCCAGCTTGAAGCTGAACGGCTCCAGGTCATCCACCCCGTAGAGGGTGCCGGAACGGAAGTCGTCGTACTGCGTAAGCGTGTTGGAGAAGCCGCCGCCCTCGATGACGAGCTTGCCGCCCTCGTACTTGAAGAGCTGCCCCCAGGCGAAGGCGATGAGCATCACGATCAGCGAGATATGGAAGACCAGGTTCCCCGCTTCGCGCAGAAAGCCCTTCTCCGCCGCGACGGCGTTCCCCACGGTGTGGGAACGGAACCGGCGCCCCTTCAGCAGCTTGAGCGCCGCCTCCCGCACCTGCTCGGGCTCCGCCACCGTGCGCCAGGTCGCGTACGCGGGCATCCGGGTCAACCGGCCGGGAGCGCCCGGCGGACGGCTGCGGAGCTGGCCGATGAACTGCCAGGTTCGCGGGACGATGCAGCCGATGAGCGAGACGAACAACAGGATGTAGATCGCGGAGAACCAGATCGAGCTGTAGACGTCGAACAGCTGGAGGTTGTCGAAGATCGGCGTCAGGGTCGGATTGTTCTTCTGCCAGTCCTGGACCTTGAGGTCATCGACGCTGTTCTGCGGGACCAGCGAGCCGGGGATGGCCGCGAGCGACAGCAACAGCAGGAGGATCAACGCCACCCGCATGGAGGTCAGCTGCCGCCAGTACCAGCGGGCCCAGCCGACGATGCCGAGCGTGGGGCCGGTGATGATCTGTTCCTCTTGCGGAGCGGTCGACAGCTGTGCGCCGGCGGCCTCGTCCCGACGCTGCTCGCTCTCGCCCGCGGTGTCCGCCGCAGAGGTCTCAGTCTTGCTCATTGGAGTCAGATCCCCACCGTGAAGCCGTTGGACCAGGTCTGCATCTGCTGGATCATGAGATCCCAGACGCCCGTCAGCAGCAGCACACCGGTGACGATCATCATCACGCCACCGATCCGCATCACCCAGACGTAGTGCCGCTTGACCCAGCCGAACGCCCCCAGCGCCTTGCGGAAGGCGACGGCGGCGAGGACGAAGGGCACGCCCAGGCCGAGGCAGTACGCGACGGTCAGTATGGCCCCACGGCCGGCGCTGCCCTGCTCCGCGGCGAGGATCTGCACGGCGGCCAGCGTGGGGCCGATGCAGGGGGTCCAGCCGACGCCGAAGAGCACGCCCAGCAGGGGAGCGCCCACCAGCCCGGAGACCGGCCGCTTGTGGATACGGAACTCACGGCGGGTCAGCCAGGGCATCCCGCCCATGAAGAAGGCGCCCATCAGCACCATCAGCACGCCGAGGATCTTGGTGATGACCTCCTGCTGGCCCAGCAGTCGCTGGCCGAAGAAGCCGAAGAGTGCGCCGCCGGAGACGAAGACGGCGGTGAAGCCGAGGACGAAGAGCGAGGCGCCGAGGACCAGTCGGCCGCGCTTGGCCTCGGCGAGGTCCGCTCCGGTGACACCGGTCACATAAGAGAGATAGCCGGGGACCAGTGGCAGCACGCAGGGGGAGAAGAAGGAGACCAGGCCGCCCAATACAGCGATGGGGAGGGCGAGGGCGAGTGCACCGCTGAAGACGGTCTCGTTGAAGGTCGAGGAGGCCAGGACCGCGCCGGCAGCTGCGTTCTCCACAAGATCACTTCTCCGCGAGCACGGGGTCGATCAGCTTGCGGAGGTCTTCCTCCGACAGCGCCTTGAGGGCCCGTGCGGCGATCTTCCCCTCCCGGTCGAGGACGACCGTGGAGGGGATGGCCTGGAGCATCAACGTGCCCCGGGGGAAGCCGTTGACGAGCAGCTTGCCGATCGGGTCGTGCAGGCTCGGGTACGGGATCTTGTAGTCGCGCTCGAAGGCGAGCGCCGGGCCCTTGCTGGTGTCGCGGGTGTTGATGCCGACGAACTGCACTCCCTTGGGTTCCAGCTCGGTGGCGACCTTGGCGAAATGTTTCGCCTCTGCTCGGCAGGGCGCGCACCAGGAGCCCCACGCATTGACGACCACGACCTTGCCCTTGAAGTCGGCGAGATCGAGCTTCTCGCCCTCCAGGGTGTCGCCCGCGACCTTCTTGGTCGGCTTGCGATGGCCCTCGGCGACGGTGGAGATGCCACCGGTGTCGGTGACGAACCCGGTACCCCCTCCACCACCTGACTTCCCGGTGTCCCCGCCGCTACAGGCGGACAGGGCGAGCGCGCCGGCCGCGGTGAGGGCGGTCAGCAGGACGGCGCGCTGGGCACGGCTAGAGGTCATGTGAAAAGTTTCGCATGGCCCATTGGACGATCTTCTGCGCCCCCCTTAGTGCCCGGAAGGCACATAAAAACCCCTTATCAAGCAGCCCTAAGGAAGGCACTCCAGCCACCGGCGGGCGCCTGACCCACGTCGAGGCCGCGGAGCTTGGCGAGCACCTGGGGGTCCTGGACGTCGAGCCAGTCGCAGAACTGCCGGAAGGAGACCAGTCGTACGTCCTTCTTCCCGGCCATGGCCTTGACCGCCTCCTCCACGGCATCCATATAGATGCCGCCGTTCCACTGCTCGAAGTGGTTCCCGATGAACAGCGGTGCACGGTTGGACTCGTAGGCCCGGCGGAAGCCGTTGACGTAGCAGCCGATCGCCTGCTTCTTCCACCGCGGATGGTGCTCGGGCGGGCCCTTCGTCGAGTTCTGCGACTGGTTGGCCATGATGTTGTAGTCCATCGAGAGCACCTCGAAGGAGTACCCGGGGAACGGGACCGCCTGGAGCGGCAGATCCCAAAGGCCCTCCCGCTTGGTGGGCCAGACCTGTCGCCCGCCGGGTGAGCTGGCGTCATAGCGCCAACCGAGCTTCCTGGCGGTGGGGAGCAGCTTCTCCTGTCCGAGCAGACAGGGCGTGCGGGCGCCGATGAGCTCCTTGCCGTAGTCGAACGGCAGGGGGTCGAGGTCGTCCCAGCCGCTGTGGGTGCGCCAACGGGTGACGAAGGACTCGGCCTGCTCGATCTCGTTCTCCCAGTCGGCGGGTGTCCAGTTGGCGACCGATCCCGAGCCGCCGCAGAAGTGCCCGTTGAAGTGGGTTCCTATCTCATGGCCATCGAGCCATGCCTGACCTATGTGGCCGAGCGTCTTCTTGATGTTCTCGTCGGCGAGATAGCCGATGTCCGATGCGCCGACCGCATTGTTCGGAGGTCGGTAGAGCGACTTCTTGGACTCCGGAAGCAGATAGATCCCGGAGAGGAAGAAGGTCATTCCCGCGTCGTACTCCTTGGCGAGATCGAGAAAGCGCGGGAACAGTCCATTGCCGACCTCTCCCGCACCGTCCCAGGAGAAGATCACGAATTGCGGCGGGGCCTGACCGGGCTCCAGCGGTACGGGCGGGGGCGGCTGGTTCGGTTGCTTTCCGGTATCCGATGTGGAGCCGTCGCCTATCAATCGCCCCTTGGGGACCTTGGGCCCTTTACTGCTGCCCACCGTCCCGCCGTCCCCTGTGGCCCCGCCGTCCCCACCGAGGCCCAGAGCGCCACAACCTGCCGTTCCCAGCACGGCAGCGGCACCGAGTCCCGCGCCGAGCACGCTCCTTCGACTGATGTCCCGCATATCGATCCCGTCCACACGCCCTCCCGAAGGAGAGCCCCCCGATTTACTGATCGCCGGCCGAATACCGGCTACTGAGGGAGAGGACACAGAGAAGGAGCCGGTTCCAGGAACCGGCTCCTTCATTTATGAGGAGGCGTCAGGGAGTACGTGGAACTCCTCGGCGAAAATCCCGAGAACGACCTCGAAACTAACGGAGAGCTACGCACCGAATGCTTTCGACTTCCCCTTCACCGGCTTGGCGCCGGCGAGTAGGTGCGGCGGTACGAGATCACGTGCCGGTTCGGAGTATCCGACCGAAACGATGCGATCGCCCTCGTAGGTGAAGGTGGTCAGCGACGCCAGGGTGCACTGCCGCCGGCGGGGGTCGTGCCACAGCCGGCGCCGTTCGACGAAGCTGCGGACGATCCAGATCGGCAACTGATGACTGACGAGGACCGCCTCATGACCGCGGGCGGCGTCCCGCGCGTCATTGAGGGCCCCCATCATCCGCACCACCTGCTCGATGTACGGCTCGCCCCAGGAGGGGCGGAACGGATTGGTCAGGTGGCGCCAGTTCGCGGGTCTGCGCAGTGCGCCGTCCCCGACGCCGAAGGTCTTGCCCTCGAAGACGTTGCCGGCCTCGATGAGCCGGTCGTCGGTACCGACCGCGAGGCCGTGGCTCTTGGCGACCGGCAGTGCGGTCTCCTGCGCCCGTTCCAGCGAGGAGGCGACGACATGGGTGACGTCACGATCCCCGAGGGCTTCGGCGACGCGGTCGGCCATCTGCCGACCGAGCGAGGAGAGGTGGTAGCCCGTCCGGCGGCCGTAGAGGATGCCGTCCGGATTGTGCACCTCGCCGTGCCGCATCAGATGGACGACGGTGGTGGCCTTCCCCCCGGAGCCGCCGTGCCCCGCTCTCGTACTGTCAACGCCGCTCATGCCGCGGCCTCCGCGGCGGCCCGGGCGGCGGCGGGCAGGGCGGCGGCGATGCGCTCGATCGCCCGCTCGTCATGGGCCGTGGAGACGAACCAGGACTCGAAGGCGGAGGGCGGCAGATAGACGCCGTCGGCGAGCATCGAGTGGAAGAAGGCATTGAAGCGGAAGGCTTCCTGGCGCTTGGCGTCCTCGTAGTTCCGCACCTCGTCCGCGGTGAAGAAGACGGAGAACATGTTGCTCGCGTTCTGGAGCCGGTGCGCGACGCCCTCCTTGCTGAGCGCGTCGACGACCAGTCGTTGGATCTGCGCGGAGACCGCATCGACCGTCTCGTACGCGGCCTCGTCCAGCAGTCGGAGTTGGGCCAGGCCCGCCGCGGTCGCCACCGGGTTCCCGGACAGGGTGCCCGCCTGGTACACGGGACCGGCGGGAGCCAAGTGGGCCATGACCTCGGCACGGCCCCCGAACGCGGCGGCCGGGAAGCCGCCGCCCATGACCTTGCCGAAGGTCAACAGATCGGGCTCGACTCCGTCCACGCCGAACCAGCCCGCCCTGCTGGTGCGGAATCCGGTCATCACCTCATCGGAGATGTAGAGCGCGCCGTTCTCGCGGCAGAGGTCCTTCAGTCCCTGGTTGAAGCCGGGCAGCGGCGGCACCACGCCCATGTTCCCCGGCGACGCCTCGGTGATCACACAGGCGATCTCCCCGGGGTGTGCGGCGAACGCCTGCCGTACGGCTTCGAGGTCGTTGTACGGGAGGACGACGGTCTCGCTGGCCTGGGCACCCGTGACACCGGGGGTGTCCGGCAGTCCGAACGTCGCCACCCCGGAACCGGCCGCGGCCAGCAGTGCGTCGACGTGTCCGTGGTAGCAGCCGGCGAACTTCACCACCTTGGCCCGACCGGTGTAGCCACGGGCGAGCCGGATCGCCGACATCGTCGCCTCCGTACCGCTGGAGACCAGTCGCACCTGCTCGACGGGGGCCACCCGGGCGACGATCTCCTCGGCGAGCGCGACCTCGCCCTCACCGGGCGTACCGAAGGAGGTACCGCGCGCCACCGCCGCGTGAACGGCCTCGATCACGGTCGGATGGGCATGGCCGAGGATCATCGGCCCCCAGGAACAGACGAGGTCGACGTACTCGCGGCCGTCCGCATCGGTGAGGTAGGGGCCGGTGCCGGACACCATGAACCGTGGCGTACCGCCCACGGCTCGAAAGGCCCGCACGGGAGAGTTGACGCCGCCGGGCGTCACGAGGGACGCACGGTCGAAGAGCGCCTGCGAAACTGGAGCTTCGTATGAATACGCCACGTTGGTCCTGATCTAACGATTCGGGGGTTCGGGTGACCGGGGCGGATGATCTCGGCCACGGGTGAGCAGGGAGCGCGATCTCCTCGTATGACGAAAGGGCATCACCCTCCTCGTATCTGCGAAACTGGGACGACACAGGGAAGGCTCACGGAATCCATGGTGTCAGAGGCCACGGTGTTCCTCACGGACAGGTGTTTCACCTGACGCTCGTGGGGGAGGTCACTGTCACGATGATCGGGTTGCGCGGCGGGGGCTGCGAGTGGTCGGGTGGAGATATGTATCGCGGTGGCGGACTGGGCGAGGGGACTGACGACCTGGGCCCTGACCCTGCCCGTCGGGGCAGGCACCGACGAGGCGACGCGGACGCGGATGCCGCAGGAGGCAGGAGCGGCCGGGTGGGGGTGACCTACAAGTACTTCGGCGCGCCCGATGGGGCCACGGCTGCCCGGGTGCCGATATCGATGCGCCCGGAGGAGCTCGGCGGAGACGAACTCGGCATGGGCGGGCTGTTCACCAAGATCAAGCCGGAGACCATAGCCGCCATGGTGCTGATGGGTATCCAGGGCATGCCGCTCAACAAGGTCCCCCCGCTGGAGCTCGTGGTCCTCCACCCGGACTACGCGGTGGTCAAGCTCCCGATGACCGTGGTGGATCCGCTGCGCGACCTGGGCGAGGAGTCCGTGGGCGCGGCCGCCTTCATCTGGTCGACGGTGCCGGATCGGGGCGGGCCCCGAGACGCATTCACCGTGTACCGACTCCTCCATGAATGGCAGGACTTCAGCCATAGGCTGCACGAGGCCGGACACCAGCCGTACTGCCTGGTGTGGCCGTGACCGGTGGTGGCCGTGACTGTGGTGGCTGCTCTGTTGGCTGACCGCGCCGGTTGCTGACCGCCGTCGTCGGTGCCTCGTCGATGCCTCTATCGGCCTCCCTCTGCGCGTCGATCGACGCAACGCCGTAGGGCCGGGCGCGCCGTACGCCCTCCGAAGCACCGCACGTGCCCGCGGTCTCTGACAAGCACCGCACGTGCCCGCGGCGCCCCTCTGCCTGCTCCCCCTGAATGCGATATGCGTACAGGTAACGCACTTCATCCGCTTTGACGGGTGTTGTCGTGGACGGTGTTCTTCAGCACTGTCAGTGGGTGCTTCTACCGTGGGGCCATGGGCAACAGCACTGCGGCGGTACACATCGAGGCATGGGCCGAGGGCGATCTCAATCTGCTCCGCGCTGCGAACGCGCCGGAGTTGATGAGCCATCTGGGTGGCTCCGAATCGGATGAGCAGGTCGTGGCGCGCCACCTCCGCTATCTCCAACTGAGCGCGGACACCACCGGCAAGGGCCGGATGTATCGGATCGTGTCCGCCGCGACGGGCGAGCCGATGGGCACGATCGGCTTCTGGGAGCAGCAGTGGCACGGGGAGCAGGTCTATGAGACGGGTTGGACGGTCCTCCCCGGGTTCCAGCGGCGGGGGGCGGCCACCGCGGCGACGCTGGCAGTGGTGGAGGCGGCCCGCGCCGAGCGTCGGAACCGCTATCTCCACGCCTTTCCCAGCGTGCTGAACGACGCGTCGAACGCCGTGTGCCGAAAGGTCGGATTCACGGCGATGGGCGAGTGCGAGGTGGAGTACCCGCCGGGCCATCCCCTCCAGGTGAACGACTGGCGGCTCGACCTCCAACAGCCCCACCTCGCGGGCGACGGCCCTTCGACCGCTCGATAACACACATGCCACGGCGGCCTCGGCAATGGCATGCTGCCCGGGTGAACGGACCGGAAATTCAGCTGACCGTCGCTCCTGAGCTGCGGATCTTTGTGCCTTCGGGTCGACGACAGGGGCAAACGGCACTGGTCACCGATGGCTCGTCCACCCTCGGTCATGTCATCGAATCGCTGGGGGTGCCGCTCACTGAGGCGGGCCGGATCCTGGTCGACGGGGTGGAGGCCGCGGTCTCCCACGTACCCACCGCGGGTGAGCGCGTGGAGGTGTTGGGAGTCAGCCGCCCGCAACAGATCCCGGGCGCGCCGCTGCGGTTCCTGCTCGATGTGCATCTCGGCACGCTGGCCCGCCGATTGCGGCTGCTCGGCGTGGATGCGGCCTACGAGAACGAGGACATGGGCGATCCCGCGTTGGCGGCGCTCTCCGCGCGGGAGAAGCGGGTCATGCTCTCCCGGGACCGCGGGCTGCTGCGCCGTCGGGAGCTCTGGGCCGGGGGGTACGTCTACAGCGACAGGCCCGATGAGCAACTGCGGGATGTACTGGAACGATTCGCTCCGGTCCTGGCGCCGTGGACCCGCTGCACCGCCTGCAACGGCCGGCTGGCGCCGGCCGACAAGGACGCCGTGCAGGACCAGTTGCAGCAGGGGACGCAGCGGAACTATGACGTCTTCGCCCAGTGCACCGCGTGCGGCAGGGCCTATTGGCGCGGCGCCCACCACTCCAGGCTGGTGGCGATCGTGGACGAGGCGGTCCGGGAGTTCGGGGGCGAGGCGGCGTAGCGCTTAGAACGCGTAGGGGTCTCCGGTGGCCGGCACCAGGACGTCGTGCTCGTGGTTGCCGGTGTCAGGGTCGGGCACACCGCCGTTCCAGCGGGTTCCGACGGTGACGATCACCTCGTCCTGTTCGTCCGCGGTGCGCAGGTGGAGGACCCTGCGGTAGCCGGCACCGTTCGCCCGGAGCGGCCCGGTGGTGCAGAGCACCTCGCGCTCCCCGGAGCGCAGGCATCCGTGCGGCAGGGACTGCGCACCCGCCAGGGGGGTGGAGAGCGCGAGCCGTGCGGTGGAGTCGGCGACGCCCCGGGGGCCGAGGTTCGTCGAGACGAGGGAGATCCTCAGTCGGCCGTCGGTCAGGGACACATGGCCGTGGTGGGCGAGGTCCGATTCGGGCACCACGTCCTCCGCTCCGGCGGAGTGGACTCCCGTACCGGCGACCATCACCCCGGCCGCGAGCACGGCGGAGACCGTGAGCAGCATCTGACGTTTGGCGTACATGGTGAAGAAGATACCTTTTTGAGGGTTTATCGTATTGATAGTCCCTCAGTTCGGCGCGTCCCGGGCCCTGTGCGTGGCAGGCTGACGCCATGCTCGTCGCTCGCTCGATCGCCCTCTTCGTCGTCGCCGCCCTCTTCGAGATCGGCGGGGCCTGGCTCGTCTGGCAGGGCATCAGGGAGCATCGCGGGTGGATCTGGATCGGCGCCGGTGTGATCGCGCTGGGCGCCTACGGAGTGGTGGCCACCCTCCAGCCCGACGGGGAGTTCGGCCGCATCCTGGCCGCCTACGGCGGGGTGTTCGTCGCCGGCTCGATCGTCTGGGGAATGGTCGCGGACGGCTACCGCCCCGATCGCTGGGACGTCCTGGGAGCCCTGATCTGCCTGGCGGGCATGGCTTTGATCATGTACGCACCACGGGGACGCTGACGATCACCACGGCGACGCTGACGACCGGCCTCGCCCGGGGCGCTGCCTATCCTGGCAGTCGGGTTCGATCACTTGCGCGAGGAGCAGGAACATGACCACCGCCAGCACCCCCTCCACGCCCGTCGCCGTCATCACCGGCGCCAGCAGCGGCATCGGGGCGGCCACCGCGCGGCAACTCGCTCAGGCCGGCTATCACGTCGTCCTCACCGCCCGTCGCAAGGACCGTCTCGAAGCCCTTCTCAACGAACTCGTCGCCGCGGGCGGACAGGCCACGGCCCACCCCCTGGATGTCACCGACCGACCGGCCGTCGACGCCTTCGCGGCCGGCCTCGCCCGGGTCGATGTGCTGGTCAACAATGCCGGCGGAGCGCTGGGGGCGGACCCGGTGGCCAGCGGAGACCCCGCCGACTGGCGCCAGATGTTCGAGGTCAATGTGATCGGCACCCTCAACGCCACGCAGGCCCTGTTGCCCGCGCTCACCGCCAGCGGCAACGGCACGGTCGTGGTGATCACCTCCACCGCGGGTCACGGCACCTACGAAGGCGGCGCGGGCTATGTCGCCGCCAAGCACGGCGCCCATGTTCTGGCCGAGACCCTACGGCTGGAGATCGTCGGCACCCCGGTCCGGGTGATCGAGATCGCTCCGGGCATGGTGAAGACCGAGGAGTTCGCCACGACCCGGTTCCGCGGCGACACGGAGAAGGCGGCCAAGGTGTACGAGGGGGTGGCCGAGCCCCTGACCGCCGATGACGTGGCGGACACCGTCAGCTGGGCGGTCAACCGCCCGGCACACGTCAACATCGACCTGTTGGTGGTCCGCCCGCGCGCCCAGGCGTCGAATTCCAAGGTCCACCGGGAGCTTTGAGCCACCGCCCGGACCGCGAGACCCCTGGGGCACAGAACAGCCGGGCGACCCGCGGTCGTGGAGACCTCCACGGCCACGGGTCGTCCCGGCCTCCCCCGATCGGCGAGGTGTCCGCGGTTGGTCGAGCACCGGACGCACCGGCGGGGTGCTCGATCAGCCCGGCGCCTCACCCCTTGACGCAGATGACCTGCTTGAGCTTCGCCACGACCTGCACCAGGTCGCGCTGCTGGTCGATGACCTTCTCGATCGACTTGTACGCCCCCGGGATCTCGTCCACCACACCCGCGTCCTTGCGGCACTCGACGCCCTGGGTCTGCTGCTCCAGATCCCGGGTGGTGAACCGCTTCCGCGCGGCGTTGCGGCTCATCTTGCGACCGGCGCCGTGCGAGGCCGAGTTGAACGACTTCTCGTTCCCGAGGCCCTTGACGATGTAGGAGCCGGTGCCCATCGAACCGGGGATGATGCCGTAGTCGCCGCTGCCGGCACGGATCGCGCCCTTGCGGGTGACCAGCAGGTCCATCCCGTCGTACCGCTCCTCGGACACATAGTTGTGGTGGCAGGAGATGACCTCGTCGAAGGTGACACGCGCCTTGCGGAACTCACGGCGGACGACCTCCTGGAAGATCCCCATCATGATGGCGCGATTGTGCTTCGCGTACTCCTGCGCCCAGAAGAGATCGTTCCGGTACGCGTCCATCTGCGGGGTCTCCGCGATGAAGACCGCGAGGTCACGGTCGACCAACCCCTGGTTGTGCGGCAGCTTCTGGGCCTCGCCGATGTGGTGCTCGGCGAGCGCATTGCCGATGTTGCGGGAACCGGAGTGCAGCATCAGCCAGACAGCGCCGGTCTCGTCCAGGCAGAACTCCACGAAGTGGTTGCCACCCCCGAGCGTGCCCAACTGCTTGGCCGCCCGCTCTCGGCGGAACTTGACCGGGTCGGCCACGGAGTCGAAGCGACTCCAGAAGTCGTCCCACCCCTGCGCATTGAAGCCGAACACCCGATCGACATCGACGGGCTCGTTGTGCAGAGCACGGCCCACCGGGATCGACTGCTCGATCCTGGAACGCAGTCGGGAGAGGTCATCGGGCAGGTCATCGGCGGTGAGGGAGGTCTTCACGGCCGACATTCCACAGCCGATGTCGACACCGACCGCGGCGGGGCAGACCGCACCCTTCATGGCGATGACGGAGCCGACCGTGGCGCCCTTGCCGTAGTGGACGTCCGGCATCACGGCCAGGCCCTTGATCCACGGCAGCGTCGCCACGTTCCGCAACTGCTGCATCGCGACGTCTTCAATGGTGGCGGGATCGGTCCAGATGCGGATGGGAACCTTCGCACCCGGCATTTCTACATAAGACATAGCTCCCCAAACCCCCCGAAATACCTTCAAAGTCATTGAAACGCAAAACCGGTGCCAATGCCCGCGAAAACCTCAGCGAATCGACATCCACGGCAGCGTGTGCGATAGACATTGTGTCCATCGGCCGCCGTCACGCGGCAACAGCTTTTCCGCTCGAAGGGAGCCTGGGACCGTGCAACGAAAGGCGTACGCACCCCGCCCGGAGGCAAGGGCGTACGTATCGCGCCGCAGGACGCAGGCGTCCCGGTCGGGGCGGGCGGCGGCGCTCCAAGCCGCTTTCCTCGCCGTACTCGCGGTCGGCTGCACCTCCGACAACGGAGCCTCCGGTTCCACCACCGACGCCAAGGCGGGCACCGGGACCAAGGCGGTCGCCCAGCCAGGCAAGTACCGCACCCTCTTCGAACCGTGCGGCTCGGTGGGCGGATCCGCGCTGAAAGACCTTCTGCCCGGCGCCGCCGAACTGCCCGACGAGCGACAGCGGGAGGTCCTCCGCGGTACCGCCGGCAGTACCTTCGACACCGATCGACGAGTCAGCTGCGCCTGGAAGTCCGACGACTCCGACGCCTCGCACAGCCTGAGCCTCGACTTCGAACGCGTCGTGTCCTACGACCCGGCCGTCAGCGACGAGGACCGGGCACATGAGCTCTTCGCCAAGAAGCAACTCGCGGCGGCCGTCCCCGGTGCCCCACCCGCCCCCTCAGCGTCTTCGCCGTCATCAGGCTCATCGCCGTCATCCGTGCCATCGGCCACCACCGCGGCCTCCACACCCGGGACGAGCCCGTCATCCAGCGATCCCACGTCCCAGGCCACCGTCCTCGGGTCGCGCGTCCTCGACGGACTCGGTGACGCCGCGTACCTCGACGACGACCTCGCCTCCCCCGGCGCCGGATCGACCGCACAGCGGCGCACCGTGAGCGTGGTGTTCCGCACATCGAACGTCATCGCGACGGTGGTGTACACCGAACAGTCGGGCCAGCTGACGGTCACCCCCGACAGCGCCTCACTCCAGGAAAAGGCCCAGCGTCTGGCCAAGAACCTGGTCAAGAAGTTCAACGACTGACCGCCGCGGCGACGAACGGAACGAGGAGCCCGCTCGTCCACAGGCACTGTCCGTGTTGTCCACAGGCTCACCGCCGATGCGCACGATCCGCGTACGGTGGCATCGCCGGCCGGATCGCTTCGGCCGGCCCGGCGGACAACCGAAGACCGTACGACCCACGACTGAAGGAACCATGCACCGAACAGCCCCGCGACTCGCCCGCATACTCGCCTGCGCAGCCGTCCCGGTGATGCTCGTCGCCTCCGGCTGCTCGTCGGACCCGGACAGCAAGCCCAAGGCCGAGAAGTCCTCGACGACGGAGAAGGCCGGCAATTCGGGCGGCGCGCCCCTGGCCACCCCGGAGGCCGAGAAGAAGCCCGTGATCGCCCCGGTGAAGTTCGCCAAGCTGCCGGACGCCTGCAAGTCGGTCCCGTCGAAGACCGTCAAGGAGCTGGTGCCGTCTGCCAAGTCCTCTGCGGGCACGGCCGGTCGCTCGACTGACCTCCTGGTCCGCGCCAGTTGCTCCTGGAACGGCCTCGAAGACAAGGGCGTCAAGGGTTCTCAGTACCGCTGGCTCGATGTGTCTTTCCTGCGCTACGAGTCGGATGCGGCCCTCGCCACCAGTGGCAAGCAGCGCGCCCAGGAGTCGTACACCAAGGAGATAGCCAAGACCCGCACCACCGCGGGCGCAAAAGCCATGAAGTCAGCGCCCGCCACCGGAGTCGGCGAAGAGGCCACCACTCTGACCTACCAAATCCGCAAGACCGGCGTGGACTTCTCGTACGTCACGATCGTGACGCGTACGGACAACATCCTCATCACGCTCACGTACAACGGCACCGGCTATGCGGGCGCGAAGCCGCCGGCAGTGGCCGATCTGCTCAAGGATGCCGTGCCCGCGGCGAAGGAGACCGTTACTGCCGTATCGGCCGCCAACAAGTAGCCTGCCCCTGGCCGGAAAGGAACATGCGTTCCTGTGCGCGCGTTCCTCACCCATGCGCCCAAGAACCTCTTCCTTTCCCGCACATGCGCACGCGTGACGAACAGGGGAGGGGGTCGCGGTGGCCGCAATGCAGCTGACACGTACACACCGCATACTCATCGGGGTCGTGGTCGCGGGCGCCGTGATCATCGCCGCGATCGGTTTCGCCGGCTCGTATGCGGCGGTGCGGGATCTGGCGGAGCGCAAGGGGTTCGGCGATTTCGCCATCGTCTTCCCGATCGGCATCGACGCGGGCATCTGTGTCCTCCTCGCGCTCGACCTGCTGCTCACCTGGATGCGGATTCCCTTTCCGCTCCTGCGGCAGACCGCGTGGCTGCTCACGGTGGCCACGATCGCGTTCAACGGCGCGGCCTCCTGGCCGGACCCGCTGGGCGTCGGCATGCACTCCGTGATTCCGATCCTCTTCGTCGTCACCGTCGAAGCCGCACGGCACGCGGTCGGCAGGATCGCGGACATCACCGCCGACAAGCACATGGAGGGTGTCCGGATCACCCGCTGGTTGCTGTCCCCCATCCCCACCTTCAAGCTCTGGCGGCGGATGAAGCTCTGGGAGCTCCGCAGCTATGAGCAGGTGATCAAGCTGGAGCAGGACCGGCTGATCTACCAGGCGAGGCTCCAGGCCCGCTTCGGGCGGTCCTGGCGGCGCAAGGCCCCGGTGGAGTCGCTGATGCCGTTGCGGCTGGCGAAGTACGGTGTGCCGCTCGCGGAGACGGCGGCAGCGGGCCTGGCCGCGGCCGGCATCGATCCGGTGCTGCTGCCCCCGGCTCCCAAGACACAGGCCACACTGGAGGCTCCGGCAGCGGCGCCCGTCCAGCCCGAGTTGCCGAGGGCACAGGACACCGCCGACGGTCAGCATCCTCAGCAGCAGTACGAGGAGGTCCCGCCGCAGCACGTCGGGCCGGGCGCTCACGACAGTCCGTGGTTCAACGCCATGCAGATGCCTCAGGACGCCTCGGAGCAGGCATTCAATCCGACGTACGTCGAGGGGCTTGAGCCCACACCGGTGCGGGTCCCTTCGGGTCCCGGCCGTACGCGCCCGCTCGGGGGGATTCCGGGCCAGCGCTCCGAAGGCATGGCGGCCTACCCGGCGCAAGCGCACCCGCAGGCACAGCCCCATCCCCAAGCACAGGCTCATCCGCAGGCACAGGCCCAGCCACAAGGTCACCCCCAGCCCCAAGAGGCATCGGACTACACCGCGCAGCCGCACCCGCAGATGTATGCCCAGCAGCAGGTCCAGTTCCAGGACCCCCAGGGCCCGTTGCTCCCGTCACCGGCCGCCCAGCAGCAGAACGGCCACCAGGGCGAGCAGCCCGCCCACCACTCCATTCCGCAGCCCGGGCAGCCGATGGAGTCGATCGCCGTGGAACAGGAGCAGGTCCAGGTCCAGGTGCGGGAGGCCGACAGCGAGCCGGCAGAGCTTCCGGACGCGCTGCAACTCGCGGAGGACCAGGAGTTCTACGAGGCGGCCTATCCAGTCTTCGCCTCACTCTCGCGCGATCTGGGCAAGTACCCGAGCGCCGAACAGCTCGACATACAACTGTCGGACGCCCACGGCATCAACCACCCTCGGGGTGCCGCCCTGTTGCGGCAAGCCATGCCGGAGTTCCGGCAGCGCATGGACGCCGAGATGGCCGCCGATCACATCGCCTGAGGCGCGCGGACAGCGCCGATATGACGGTGCATCACACCAAGTCCGGCAAGTGGCTGCCCCCGCGATCGGCGGTCGAGTCGCCGGCTCTCAGCGGCCGACCCACCAGCGCACCGACTGAGCTACCCCTCCCGGCGACGGACGGACCGTCACCAGGAGGGGTCTCGTTTCGACTGCGCAGCGCACCCGGCCGCCGTGGCGTCGCGCTCCGGGCGCGTCGCCGTGACGTCGCACCCCAGGCGGAAGGGCCGTCGACGAATCCGTACGGTCTCCCACCCCGGTCCACTGCTCGGCCTCCGTTTCACCCCTTCTCCTTCTTGCGTGCCGTCTCCCCCATGAACGCGATGGCCGCGCCCACCAGGAAGAGCGCGAGGTACCCGCCGACGGGGATGTCCCACCAGAGATGGACGAAGCCCCACGGGTTCTCGCCGAACATCTGGCCCGCCGCTCCGAGTACGCCCTGGATGGCGGCGATCCAGCCGATGGTGAGGAGGATTTCGTTCTTCATATCTCCACGGTCCCCCGCGCCCGGTCCCGTTGCGTCATGCGCACGGCGGAATGGGCGATAGGCCGAAGGATGCAGTGGAAATGGGGGCAAGAGCGCTCTCGCCGAGCCCTGGCCGCGCACCCCACAGGCCGCTGGGACGAGAAAGGGCCGGGTGCTCCTCCCTAAGGACGAGCACCCGGCCCCGACTGTCACTCGCTACGGGCGGAGATCAGGCTCCCAGCAGCGTCCGGACTCGGTCCGCACCCACCGCGAGCAGCAGCGTGGGCAGGCGCGGGCCCGTCTCCCGGGTCACCAGCAGCCGGTACAGGAGGGCGAAGAAGGAGCGCTGCGCCGTCTTCAGCTCCGGTGTCGGCTTGGCGTCCGGCTCCAGGCCGGCCATCACCTTCGGCACCCCGTAGACCAGCGTGGTCAGACCGTCCAGGGACCAGTGTGAGTCGAGGCCATCCAGCAGCAGCCTCAGCGACTCGCGACCGTCGTCGTCGAGCGACTTCAGCAGCTCGGTGTCCGGCTCCGAGCGCACGATGGTGCGCGCGTCGGCCGGAACCTGGCTGGTGATCCAGTTCTCGGCGCGATCCAGCCGGGGCCGCACCTCGTCCAGCGAGGTCAGCGGGTCGGCCGGGTCGAGCTCACGGAGGATGCGTACGGTCTGCTCGTCATGGCCGGCGGTGATGTCCACGACGGAGGCCAGCGTCCGGTACGGCAGGGGCCTCGGCGTGGCCGGCAGCGGGCCGGCAGCGGTGCCCACCGCACGGGTGTAGGCGGCCACGTCGGCGGGCAGCGCGGACCCGTCGGCCACCTTCGTGCCGAGCTTGTCCCACTCGTCGTACAGCCGCTGGATCTCCTGATCGAAGGCGATCTTGAACGACTGGTTGGGCCGCCTGCGCGCGTACAGCCAGCGCAGCAGCGGTGCTTCCATGATCTTCAGCGCATCGGCCGGGGTGGGCACCCCGCCGCGCGACGACGACATCTTCGCCATGCCGGAGATTCCGACGAAGGCGTACATCGGTCCGATCGGCTGCTGTCCACCGAAGATGCTGTCGACGATCTCGCCGCCGACCTGGAAGGACGAGCCGGGCGACGAGTGGTCGACACCGCTCGGCTCGAAGATGACCCCCTCGTAGGCCCAGCGCATCGGCCAGTCGACCTTCCACACCAGCTTTCCGCGGTTGAACTCGTTCAGCCGGACGGTCTCCGAGAAGCCGCACGCCGTGCACGTGTACACCAGCTCGGTGCTCTCGTCGTCGTACGCGGTGACGGTGGTCAGGTCCTTGTCACAGTTGCCGCAGTAGGGCTTGTACGGGAAGTAGCCGGCCGAGGTGTTGCCGTCGTCCTCGCCCGCCGCGCCGGAGCCCTCCGCGGCCTCCAGCTCGGCCTCGTCGAGCGGCTTCTGCGACTTCTTGACCGGGGCCTTCTTCGTCCGGTACTGGGCCAGGATCGCGTCGATGTCGCCGCGGTGCTTCATGGCGTGCAGGACCTGCTCGCGGTAGACGCCCGCGGTGTACTGCTCGGTCTGGCTGATGTCGTCGTAGACGACGCCCAACTCGGCCAGGGAGGTGATCAGCACGGCCTTGAAGTGCTCGGCCCAGTTCTGGTGCGGGGAGCCCTGCGGGGCCGGTACCGACGTCAGCGGGCGTCCGATGTGGTCGGCCCAGCTCTCGTCGACGCCCTCGACGCCCGCGGGGACCTTGCGGAAGCGGTCGTAGTCGTCCCAGGAGATCAGATGGCGGACCTCGTGGCCCCGCCGCCTGATCTCGTCTGCGACCAGGTGCGGGGTCATGACCTCACGGAGATTTCCCAGGTGAATGGGGCCGGAGGGGGAGATACCGGAGGCGACGACGACAGGTTTCCCAGGCGCACGCCGTTCCGATTCCGCAATGACATCGTCCGCGAAACGGGAGACCCAGTCGGTCTCGGTGCTGCTCTGAGCCACGGTCGGCACGTCCTTCTTTCTCGAAACCCCTCGATTACTCGGCGCACACCATTGTCCCAGACGGAAGGACCGGCTCCGAGGCAGTCCGGCATGCCTGCCGATCATCGTCCACCCGCCCCCGGCAAAGCCACCCGAAATTGGGGAGGGCGCCGTCGTGCCCATGGGACACTTGACAGCCGGTAATGCCCCCACTCTCCCAGGAACGGAAGCTCATGGCCTCGGTCCCCTCCCTCGCTTCGACCGTGCAGCAGCGCCTCGCGGACGCCCTCTCGGCAGCCCTGCCGGAGGCCGGTCCCGCCGACCCGCTGCTGCGACGCAGCGACCGGGCCGACTTCCAGGCCAACGGCATCCTGGCCCTCGCCAAGAAGCTCAAGGGCAACCCCCGGGAGCTGGCCACCCAGGTCGTCGAAGCGCTCCCCGCGGGGGACCTCTTCCGGGACGTCGAGGTCTCCGGCCCCGGCTTCTTGAACATCACGGTCACCGACCGGGCGATCGTCGAGACGCTGGCCGCCCGGGCGGCCGACGACCGGCTCGGAGTGCCGTACGACGAGCAGGCGGGCACCACCGTCATCGACTACGCCCAGCCGAACGTGGCCAAGGAGATGCACGTCGGCCATCTGCGGTCCGCCGTGATCGGCGCGGCCATGGTGGAGATCCTGGAGTTCACCGGCGAGAAGGTGATCCGGCGCCATCACATCGGCGACTGGGGCACCCAGTTCGGCATGCTCATCCAGTATCTGGTCGAGCACCCGCACGAGTTGGACCACAAGCAGGGCGAGGAGGTCTCCGGCGAGGAGGCCATGACCTCGCTCGGCCGGCTCTACAAGGCTTCGCGTGCCCTCTTCGACGCCGACGAGGAGTTCAAGGCCAGGGCGCGGGACCGGGTGGTCGCCCTCCAGGCCGGGGACGCCCAGACCCTGGCGCTGTGGCAGCGGTTCGTCGACGAGTCGAAGATCTACTTCTACTCGGTCTTCGGCAAGCTGGACATGGAGATCCACGACCCGGACGTCGTCGGCGAGTCCGGCTACAACGACATGCTCGACGACACCTGCCGCTTCCTTGAGCAGTCGGGCGTCGCGGTCCGCTCGGAGGGCGCCCTGTGCGTCTTCTTCGACGACGTCCTCGGCCCGGACGGCAAGCCGACCCCGCTCATCGTGCAGAAGTCGAACGGCGGCTACGGCTATGCCGCGACCGACCTCTCCGCGATCCGGGACCGGGTGCAAAACCTCTCCGCGGACACCCTGCTGTACGTGGTGGACGCCCGGCAGGCCCTGCACTTCAAGATGGTCTTCGAGACGGCCCGTAGGGCGGGCTGGCTCAACGACAAGGTGAAGGCGGTCCAACTGGCCTTCGGCACGGTCCTGGGCAAGGACGGCAAGCCGTTCAAGACCCGGGAGGGCGAGACGGTCCGGCTGGTGGACCTCCTCGACGAGGCCGTGGACCATGCGACCGAGGTCGTACGGGAGAAGGACACCCGCGGCGAGCTCACCGAGGCGGAGATCGCCGAGCGCGGTGTGCAGGTGGGCATCGGTGCGATCAAGTACGCCGACCTGTCCACGTCGGCGACCCGGGACTACCGGTTCGACCTGGACCAGATGGTGTCGCTGAACGGCGACACCTCCGTGTACCTCCAGTACGCGTACGCCCGAATCCAGTCGATCAAGCGGCGGGCGGGGGCGACCGCCCCTGTGGCCCACCCCGAGCTGGAACTCGCCCCGGCCGAGCGGGCGTTGGCGCTCCACGTGGACCGGTTCGGGGAGACGATCGCCGAGGTGGCGTCCGCGTACGAGCCGCACAAGCTCGCCGCGTACCTGTACCAGTTGGCCTCGCACCTGACGAAGTTCTACGACCAGTGCCAGGTGCTCAGCGACGCCAATCCGCCCGAGGTCGTCGAGAACCGGCTGTTCCTGATCGATCTGACCGCTCGGACGCTCCACCAGGGCATGGCGCTGCTGGGCATCCGTACTCCCGAGCGGCTGTAGCGGCCTGCTCCATCCGTCACCGAGGCCGCGGTCCCCACACGGGGCCGCGGCCTCGTGCATGCCCGTGATCCGTTGATCCGTGGAAGCCCCTTGACCTCAACTTCTCTTGAGGTTCAACACTCTTCCTCAGGGAGACCCACCAACACCCCACCCACCTCAGGAGAACCGGCATGGCCACTGACCGCGGCTTCTACTCGATCATCGATTACACCGTCGACGGCCATGAGACACAGACCGCCCTGGTGGACGCCTTCGCAGCGATCATCGAGGAGTGGGTGAGCTCTTACCCCGGCTACCGTTCGGCCCGCTTCCACGTCAGCACCGACGGCACCCGCGTCTACAACATCGTCGCCTGGGAGAGCGAGGCCAGCTACCGCGACTTCCTGGAGACATCCGACACCGAGGGCCGGATGGCCGCCATCGGTACGGCCCTCAAGGGGCTCGCCGGCAGGGCCGAGCCCCGGATGACCGGAGCCCCCACCTACCGGGTCGTACGCGAAGTAGGCCCGCGACCGACCCCTTCCCGGGCGAGCGACACACCGCCCCGGGGCTGACCGCCACCCGCGGGTGCACAGCGCGTCCCGATCACCCGGCGGGCGTCATGTGAGCATGTGGGACGTACGCCCCGATGCCTCGTCGATCTCGGTGTGGGCCTTCTGGAGCAGTTGTGAGGCGAGCTCCATCAGCGCCCGCGCCCCGGCGATCTCCTCGCCCACCCGCAATTGCTCCGGGTCCGACGGGTGACGTTGGGCGAGCCCGTGCGAGCGGAACTCGGTCCCGTCCGCGAGTCTCACCATGGCCGCGGCCCGGGTCCGATCGTGCTCCTCCTGGAACTCCAGCTCGATGTGCCATCCGACGAGTGTCTGCATGGTGGATCACCTCCGCAGGTACCTCTCCAGGGTGCGCCCCTCGGCCCGAGATCACCACTGCCGGTCGGCCGACCCACACCTTTCGGTGCGTACCCACCAGAAAGTCGGTACTTGTCGCAGGGCACGGGTGCCACGAGGATCGAGAGCGCCCCCAACCCCTTCCCAGCAGGAGTTTTCCCGTGCTCTCCGCGACCTCGTCCCCTGCCTCCGAAGCCCTCTCCCACAGCGCATCCGTGTCCGTGCTCGGTCTCGGCATGATGGGCTCCGCGCTGGCAGCGGCCTTCCTCCGGGCCGGCCACCGGGTCACCGTCTGGAACCGGACGGCGGCGAAATCCGGACCCCTCGTCGCCCAGGGGGCACTGCCCGCCGACTCCCCCGCCGCGGCGATCGCCGCGAGCGACCTGACCGTCCTGTGCCTGCTCACGAACGACCAGGTCCAGGAGGTCCTGGACGGCGTCGGTGCGGGGATCGAGGGCCGCACGATCGCCAATCTGACCAACGGCACCCCCGCCAGCGCCCGTGAACTGTCTGCACAGGTCGAACAGCGCGGTGCGACCTTCCTCGACGGGGGCATCATGGCGGTGCCGCAGATGATCTCCGGCCCGCACGCCTATGTCTTCTACAGCGGTGACGAGCGGGCGTTTGCGACCCACCGCCCGACCCTCGCCGCACTCGGGGACACCCGGTACGTGGGCACCGATCCGGGCCTGGCCGCGCTCTATGACATCGCGCTGCTCACCGGGATGTACGGCATGATCGTCGGGGTGATGCAGGCGTTCGCACTCGCCCGGACGGAGAACATCCCCGCCGGCGAACTCTCCGAACTCCTGGTGCCCTGGATCGGCGCCATGCTCGCGTCCGTCCCGGAGGAAGCACGGGCGATCGACGCGGATCGCCATCTCACCGACGTCTCCAGCCTCACGGTCAATCACGCCGCGATTCCCAACTTCCTGTCGGCCTTCCGCGACCAGGGGGTGCATCCGATGTTCCTGGAGCCGCTCCAGGAGGTGTTGGACCAGGGGCTCAAGGCGGGCCACGGGGCCGATGGGCTCTCCCGGTTGGCCACGCTCTTCGTCCGATAGCCCCGAAGAATTCCGCTGCCCCCTCCCCTGCCCATCGAGCGGTCCGACGGTGTGCTCGACCTCGCACTTTGCCGCAACTCGCCGTGTGATCAGCGTGGTTGTGCCACGCTGAAGACGCCGAGAGACCGCGAACTCGCATTGGTCTATACCTTGACTGGGCTAGACCGAAGCGCTTGAGTGAGTGGTACAACCCCCCACCACGGCCCTGTCCGGAGCCCCCACCTCCCTTTCCGGGCAAGGCCGTTCCTCGCGCAAAGGAGACAGCGCGTGCGAAAAGGCATGAAAGCATGGCTCGTTGCCATCGTCGCCGCCAGCGGACTGGCCGCGGCAAGCTTGCTCCCCACAGCAACTGCCGCCCCCGCCGCCGACGCGAAGTGCACCAACGCCCCCAACTGGACCTTCGGGACCAACTACCGGACGGGCGACGTCGTCAAGTACAGCGACGGCAAGCACTACGTGGCCGAACACGACAACCCGGGCTGGAACCCCACGGTCAGCACCTGGTACTGGGACCCGTACACCTGCGTCGGTGGCGAGCCCAACCCCAACCCGAGTCCGAGCACCAGTCCGAGCCAGAATCCCAACCCCACAGGATTCGTGGTCACCGAGACGCAGTTCAACCAGATGTTCCCGAACCGGAAGCCCTTCTACACGTACGCGGGGCTCACCGAAGCCCTGACCGCGTACCCGGGATTCGCGAACACCGGTAGCGACACGATCAAGAAGCAGGAGGCCGCGGCCTTCCTCGCCAACATCAACCACGAGACCGGCGGTCTGGTCCACGTGGTGGAGCAGAACACCGCGAACTACCCGCACTACTGCGACCGGAACCAGCCCTACGGCTGCCCCGCCGGCCAGGCCGCGTACTACGGGCGCGGACCGATCCAGCTGAGCTGGAACTTCAACTACAAGGCGGCCGGCGACGCGCTCGGCATCGATCTGCTCAACAACCCCTGGAAGGTCGAGCAGGATCCGGCCGTGGCCTGGAAGACCGGCCTCTGGTACTGGAACACCCAGAAGGGCCCGGGCACGATGACCGGCCATGACGCCATGGTCAACCAGGCGGGCTTCGGTCAGACCATCCGGTCGATCAACGGCACCCTGGAGTGCAACGGCGGAAACCCGGCCCAGGTTCAGAGCCGGGTGACCAAGTACACCCAGTTCGCCCAGATCCTCGGAGTTCCCACCGGCAGCAATCTGACCTGCTGAGCACCACCCACCAGACTGCGGGCCGGGATGCCTTCCCCGGCCCGCATTGGTGTTCTCAGGGCACGTTCCCGGGCGTGCCCTCGGGCTATGCCCCGGCCCGTTCCCGAAAAGCGGTCCGCTCAGCGCTGCGCGCGCAGCAGACCCGCGGCCTCCGTCGCCCAGTAGGTGAGGATCATCTGCGCACCCGCGCGACGGATGCCGGTCAGGGTCTCCAGAAGCGCCTTCTCCCGGTCGATCCAGCCCCGCTCCGCGGCGGCCTCGACCATCGCGTACTCACCACTGATCTGGTAGGCAGCGACCGGTACGTCCACCGCGTCCGCGATCTTCGCCAGGACGTCGAGATAGGGACCGGCAGGCTTCACCATGACCATGTCCGCGCCCTCTTCGAGGTCGAGCGCCAACTCACGCAGCGACTCCCGCACATTGGCCGGGTCCTGCTGGTACGTCCTGCGGTCACCGGTCAGCGACGACCCGACCGCCTCACGGAACGGCCCGTAGAAGGCGGAGGAGTACTTGACCGTGTACGCGAGGATCGACACGTCCTCCTTGCCGATGGTGTCCAGCGCGTCACGGACCACCCCGATCTGGCCGTCCATCATCCCGCTCGGCCCAACCACATGGACCCCGGCATCGGCCTGCACCTGGGCCATCTCGGCGTAGCGCTCCAGCGTGGCGTCGTTGTCGACGCGTCCCTCGGCGTCCAGCACCCCGCAGTGGCCGTGATCCGTGTACTCGTCCAGACAGAGGTCCGACATGATCACCAGCTCATCGCCGACCTCGGCACGCACATCCCGGATGGCGACCTGGAGGATGCCGTCCGGGTCGGTGCCCGCGGTGCCCAGCGCATCCTTCTTCGCCTCGGTCGGCACCCCGAACAGCATGATCCCGGACACCCCGGCCGCACGGGCCTCCACAGCCGCCTTCCGAAGGCTGTCCCGGGTGTGCTGCACGACACCGGGCATGGCCGAGATCGGCACGGGCTCGCCGATGTCCTCCCGCACGAACGCAGGAAGGATCAGATCGGCGGGGTGCAGCCGGGTCTCGGCGACCATGCGGCGAAGGGTCGGAGTGGTCCGCAGCCGGCGCGGACGAGTTCCCGGAAACGATCCATACACACTCATGCCGTCTACGCTACGCCCCGCGCCGCAAGCGCCTGACGCAGGAGCAGCAGCTGACCGATCTCGGCGACGTTCTTGGTCAGCTCCACCGTGACCCATCCGGCCACGTCGGCCAGGATCAGCCCCTCACCCCAGGCGAGACCCTCGGTACGGGCGGTGGAGTCGAGATCGGCGTCGGTGAGCTCCAACAGCTCGGCCCGCCACTCGTCCTTCAGACCGGTCAGCCACAGGACGGTGTCCGCCGCGTTCCCCGGCCAGTGGATCTCCTCACGGGCAGGGGCTCCCGAACCGAAGCAGTGCCGCAGGGTGGTCGTCCACCAGTAGCCGATGTGCCAGGAGACCCAGGCGATCGAGGTGGTGGGCACCGGATCGGGCTCGGGCACCTGCCAGTCGGCGACCCAACGCCCCGCGGAGTCCTCGCGCACCGTCCAGGCCCCGGGCGCCGGCTCCCACCGGCACGCGGCGTCGTCCAGGGCGGGCGCGTGGTACTCGAAGAGGGCCCAGACGGTGTCGAGTTGGCGTACGAGCAGTTCGCTACGGAGTGTGGTCATCGACGAAGGGTTCCAGCCGCGTTCCCGGCCCGGCAACCACATTTGCGCGGCGGATCGGTACCCCTGAAAAACGCTCGGGCCCGGGCCCGGACCGGGTGGGTCCAGGGCACAGGCCCGAACGGCTCGCTCACTCTCAGGTGGTGCGCCGGCGCCGACCGCCCGGTCTGCGCTCGGAGGGGCGCAACACGTGCTCCCCCGCCTCCACGGCAGCCGTACGACGCCGTGCGCCGAACTCCGCCAGAGCCTCCGCCAGCCGGTGCACGGAAGGCTCCGGGGAGAGCACGTCCACCCGCAGTCCGTGCTCCTCGGCCGTCTTCGCGGTGGCCGGGCCGATGCAGGCGATGACCGTCACGTTGTGCGGCTTGCCCGCGATGCCCACCAGGTTGCGCACGGTGGACGACGAGGTGAAGAGCACCGCGTCGAACCCACCGCCCTTGATCGCCTCACGGGTGTCGGCGGGCGGCGGCGACGCACGGACCGTGCGGTACGCGGTGACGTCGTCGACCTCCCAACCCAGCTCGATCAACCCGGCGACCAGGGTCTCCGTCGCGATGTCCGCCCGCGGCAGGAACACCCGGTCGATCGGGTCGAAGACCGGGTCGTACGGCGGCCAGTCCTCCAGCAGACCCGCGGCCGACTGCTCGCCGCTCGGCACCAGATCGGGCTTCACCCCGAACTCGACCAGCGCACGCGCGGTCTGCTCGCCGACGGCGGCGACCTTGATACCGGCGAAGGCACGTGCGTCGAGCCCGTACTCCTCGAACTTCTCCCGGACCGCCTTGACCGCGTTCACCGAGGTGAAGGCGATCCACTCGTACCGTCCGGTCACCAGCCCCTTGACGGCCCGCTCCATCTGCTGGGGGGTCCGCGGGGGCTCCACGGCGATCGTCGGAACCTCGTGCGGGACCGCGCCGTAGGAGCGCAGTTGGTCGGAGAGCGACGCCGCCTGCTCCTTGGTCCGCGGCACCAACACCCGCCAACCGAACAGGGGCTTGGACTCGAACCAGGCGAGCTGATCGCGCTGCGCGGCCGAACTGCGCTCACCGACCACGGCTATGACCGGCCGGTGCCCGTCGGGCGACGGCAGCACCTTGGCCTGCTTCAGGGTCTGGGCGATGGAGCCCAGCGTCGCCGTCCAGGTCCGCTGCCGGGTGGTCGTACCCGCGACCGTGACCGTGAGCGGTGTGTCGGGCTTGCGACCGGCGGACACCAGTTCGTTCGCGGCGACGGAGATCGCGTCCAGCGTGGTGGTGACCACGACGGTGCAATCGCTGGCACCGACCTCGTTCCAACAGCGCTCGCTCGCGCTGCGGGCGTCCACGAACCGGACGTCCGCACCCTGGGAGTCCCGCAGCGGCACACCCGCATAGGCAGGCACCCCCACCGCGGTCGCGATGCCCGGCACGACCTCGAAGGTGATCCCCTCAGCGGCGCACGCCAGCATCTCCTGGCCCGCGTCCGCGTCGAGGCCGGGATCTCCGATCACGGCACGGACGACCCGCTTGCCGCCCCGCGCGGCCTCCATGACAAGATTGACCGCATCCCTGAGTACGGGGATTCTGGCGGCTGTTGACGCATCGTCAACAACCGTCAGCTCAGGCGTGCTGACGCTCGCCCGCGCATGGCCGCGTACGACTTCGAGCACATCGGGCTCGGCGATCAGTACGTCGGCTCCCGCGAGTGCCTCGACAGCACGCAAGGTCAACAGTCCGGGATCGCCGGGACCGGCGCCGAGGAAAGTGACGTGCCCGTGTGTCGAGTACGCCGAGGACGGGTTGGTGGTGGGGCTCAATGTGCTCGCTCCCCCATAAGACCAGCCGCACCCTTGGCGAGCATCTCGGACGCGAGTTCGCGACCGAGCGCGATGGCGTCGCCGTGCGACGTGGGTACGGAACCGGTGGTGGACAGCTGCACCAGCGTCGAGCCGTCGGTGGTGCCGACGACGCCGCGCAGGCGCATTTCGGTGAGATCCTGTCCGTCGCCCAACAGGTCGGCCAGCGCACCCACAGGTGCGGAGCAGCCGGCCTCCAGGGCGGCGAGCAGGGAACGCTCAGCAGTCACTGCGGCCCGGGTAGCCGGGTCGTCAAGCTGCGAGAGCACGGCGGCGAGTTGCACGTTATCTGCGGTGCACTCGATCGCCAAGGCCCCCTGGCCGGGAGCCGGAAGCACGAAGTCGACCGACAGGAAGTCGGTCGCCTCGTCCGTCATTCCGACGCGGTTGAGCCCGGCGGCGGCGAGTACCACCGCGTCCAGCTCCCCGCTTCGTACATATCCGATCCGGGTGTCGATGTTGCCGCGGATCGGCACGGTCTGTATCTGGGTGTGGTGCGCACGGGCGTACGCGTTCAGCTGCGCCATCCGACGCGGCGAACCCGTTCCGACCCGGGCACCCGAGGGCAGCCGGTCGAAGGTCAGGCCGTCCCGCGCCACCAACACGTCCCGCGGGTCCTCGCGCAGCGGCACGGCCGCGAGCAGCAGGTCGTCGGGCTGGGCGGTGGGAAGGTCCTTCAGCGAATGAACGGCGAAGTCCACCTCGCCCCGCAACAGGGACTCCCGCAACGCGGCCACGAAGACTCCCGTGCCGCCGATCTGCGCGAGATGCTCACGGGACACGTCCCCGTACGTGGTGATCTCCACGAGCTCGACGGGACGCCCGGTCAACTGGCGCACCGCCCGAGCCACTTGCCCGGACTGGGCCATGGCAAGTTTGCTTCGCCTGGTCCCCAGCCTGAGTGCACTCTCGGTCATACTCGCCCTCGGTTCTTGACGTCTGCGTCATTCAAATCGGCCCGGCTGACGGAGGCGACCGTCTCCGGGTCGAGGTCGAAGAGTGTCCGCAGGGCGTCGGCGTACCCGGCGCCTCCCGGCTCGCTCGCAAGCTGCTTGACCCGCACGGTGGGCGCGTGAAGCAGCTTGTCGACGACACGGCGGACGGTCTGGTTGATCTCGGCGCGCTCCTTCTCGTCCAGCGCCGGGAGCCGGCCTTCGAGCCGGGCGATCTCACCGGCGACGACATCGGCGGCCATCGTGCGCAAGGCGACGACGGTCGGCGTGATGTGGGCGGCGCGTTGCGCGGCTCCGAAAGCGGCGACCTCGTCGGACACGATGCGCCGCACCTGGTCCACGTCCGAGGCCATCGGCGCATCGGCGGACGACTCGGCGAGCGACTCGATGTCGACCAACCGCGCACCGGGAAGCCGGTGGATGGCGTGATCGATGTCGCGGGGCATGGCGAGGTCGAGCAGTGCGATGCGTACGGGACCGTTTCCTCGCGGGTCCGAGGCGGCGTCGCGCGGCCGTCCGGGCTTGGGGACGGTCCCCGCGGGGCTGGTGTTCTCGGCGTTCGCCGCCCAGACCCCGTGCTGGGTGAGCTGCCCGGGCGAGTGCTGGACGTCGAGCCCAATCGGACAGGCCCCGGTGTCGTCCCCGCAGTCATGGGTGGCAGTGGCGCGGGCCTGACCGATGCCCACCACGTCCGCGGCCCGGGCCCGGGTCTCGGTGTCGCCCGTCTCGGCAGCCGTGCCCCGGTCACCGTCGTCGACGGCGAAGTGCGCGGCCTGGTCCGGTACGCGACCGTCCCGGGCGGCCGTGGCCGCGAGTCGGGCCACCAAGCTGCCTTCAGGTGCCCGCAGATGGTCCGGGTGGTGGCGATCGGCGTCAAGTTCAGTGCCGGCGGAGTCGTCGAGTCGATCGGACAGCGCGGCGGCGACCGCCTCGGCGGTCAGGACGAGACCGGTCGCACCGGTACAGGACACCACCGCGTCCGCGCGGGTCAGTTCGACGGCGACCTCGCTCATCGCGACGGCACGCACGATCATGTCGTCCGTCACCGCGTCCGAGAGGATGGTTGCCAGGCGCTGGGCCCGATCCAACGTGCGGTTGGCGATGACCAGTTCAGCCACGCCCTGGCGGGCGAGGGTCGTCGCTGCGAGCGAGGACATCGAACCGGCGCCGATCACCAGTACGCGCTTCCCCGCGGCCCAGCTCTCCACGTCGGAGCCCTCGGCCAACTGCTCCAGGCCGAAGGTCACCAGCGACTGGCCGGCCCGGTCGATCCCGGTCTCGCTGTGGGCGCGCTTGCCGACCCGCAGGGACTGCTGGAAGAGGTCGTTGATCAGCCGGCCCGCGGAGTGCAACTCCTGGCCGCGTGCGAGTGCGTCCTTGATCTGGCCGAGGATCTGCCCCTCGCCGACGACCATGGAGTCGAGGCCGCAGGCGACCGAGAAGAGATGGTGAACCGCCCGGTCCTCGTAGTGCACATAGAGATAGGGGGTCAGCTCCTCCAGCCCCACCCCGCTGTGCTGCGCGAGGAGCGTGGACAACTCGGCGACGCCCGCGTGGAACTTCTCGACGTCCGCGTAGAGCTCGATGCGGTTACAGGTGGCGAGGACGGCCGCCTCAGAAGCCGGCTCCGCCGCCAGCGTGTCCTGGAGGAGCTTGCCCTGGGCGTCCGCGGAGAGCGAGGCCCGCTCCAGCACGCTCACGGGCGCGCTGCGATGGCTCAGTCCGATGACCAGAAGGCTCATGCCGGCATCACGGCGGGCACTTCCCCGTCGGGTCCCTTCCGGCTCGCTGCCTCGGCATCGGCTTCCTCGCCGGCCTTGCGCTGCTCGTGGAAGGCGAGGATCTGGAGCTCGATCGACAGGTCGACCTTGCGCACGTCCACGCCATCGGGCACGGAGAGCACCGTCGGGGCAAAGTTCAAGATGGAGGTCACACCGGCGGCGACGAGTCGCTCGCACACCTGCTGGGCCGCGCCCGCAGGGGTGGCGATGACGCCGATCGACACACCGTTGTCGCTGATGATCCGCTCCAGCTCATCGGCGTGCTGCACGGGCATGCCGGCGACCGGCTTGCCGGCCATGGCGGGATCGGCGTCGATCAGCGCGGCGACGCGGAACCCACGGGAGGCGAACCCGCCGTAGTTGGCGAGGGCAGCGCCGAGGTTTCCGATGCCGACGATCACCACGGGCCAGTCCTGGGTCAGACCCAGTTCCCGGGAGATCTGGTAGACGAGGTACTCCACGTCGTAGCCGACGCCTCGCGTCCCGTACGAACCAAGGTACGAGAAGTCCTTCCGCAGCTTCGCGGAATTGACCCCTGCCGCTGCCGCCAGCTCTTCGGAGGAGACCGTGGGCACGGACCGCTCGGACAGAGCGGTCAGCGCCCGCAGATACAGCGGGAGCCGGGCGACGGTGGCCTCGGGGATTCCTCGGCTACGGGTCGCCGGTCGGTGATTTCGGCCAGTTGCCACGGTGCTCCTGCGGGATGAGCGGGGCTCTAGGCGGCCGTGTGTCCCAAGACCGCCCCGTCGAATGCAGGCTATGTCTTTGTGAACGCGTGCACAAAGATGGTGTCCGTTTTGTCCGAGCAAAGTGATCGGGGTCACGCGCTCAGATCGCGTAAACCCGGAACCACGAGCCACGTCGGCCCGTTCAAGGCGCGAAGGGGGCAAAACAGCACACACTCCTCAGGTATTCGCCCCCGAGACCGCTTACTCTGCCCTGTCGCCCTGGATTCCCGAAAGAGTCATGACAACGGCAGCGCGCAGCGCGGGCTTCCCTATGGCAATCGTTCGACGCCTCGACAGTGACGCCGACGCCTCAGCGCCCACACCGATCTCTGCGTTCACCCCATCCTCCCAGGTTCACAGACGCCACGTACGCAACAGTCGCCACATGGCACCGGCGGACCTCCCGCTGAAGCGAATCGCCGCGCCCTCTTCGCGCCCCCCTTTGCGTGCGCCACGGACAGTCGGCACAGGAAGGCAGCCCACCATCGGCACAGGAAGGGCAGCAGCCAGCCCCGCTACTGCTCCAGCGCGCGCCGCAACCGTTCGGGATCGACCCGCCAGAACGTGTGCTGAGCACCGTCGACCAACACCACCGGGATCTGCTCCCAGTACGCCCGGTGGAGCTCCGCGTCCTCGGTGATGTCCTTCTCCTCCCACACGGCGCCGGTCTCGGCGCAGACCTGCTCCACCACGGCCCGGGCGTCGTCGCACAGATGACACCCCGGTTTGGCGATCAGCGTCACCGTCTTCCCGCCCGCCGCCGCCACGCCGTCGGCCTTCTTCTTTGTACGTCGCCACACAGGACTCATGGCCTCATTGTCCGCCCCGCTCCCCGGGCCATCCGGACACCCCCGATTCCGGTGCACGACCCCCGTCGCACCCACCGGCGAGGGGCCGGCCGCACTCCGCCCCACCGGCGCGTCACCCACCGTTCACGCCCCGGTGTTCCGGCGTGTCGGGAAGTTCCGAACAGACTGGCTATGCTCGCCCCATGGCCGCACTGGGATGGCTCACCCCCCGTAGGCGCTCCGCCACAGCACGGAGCGTCCTCGCAGGCGAGGCCGCAGCCGAGGCAGCCCGCAAGACCTCGCAGGAACTGCTGCCGGCGACCGAGCCCACGGTGGCCGACACGCCGGAGTTCCCGGTCTCGGGCGATGTCCGGGCCGCGGCGTTCTTCGATCTGGACAACACCGTGATGCAGGGCGCCGCGCTGTTCCACTTCGGCCGCGGCCTGTACAAGCGGAAGTTCTTCCAACGCCGCGAGTTGGCACGGTTCGCCTGGCAGCAGACCTGGTTCCGACTCGCAGGCGTCGAAGACCCGGAACACATGCAGGACGTGCGCGAATCCGCGCTGTCGATCGTGAAGGGCCATCGCGTCGCCGAACTGATGAGCATCGGCGAAGAGATCTACGACGAGTACATGGCGGAGCGGATCTGGCCGGGCACCCGGGCGCTGGCCCAGGCCCACCTCGACGCCGGCCAGAAGGTCTGGCTGGTCACGGCCGCTCCGGTGGAGACCGCAACGATCATCGCCGGACGCCTCGGGCTGACGGGCGCACTGGGCACGGTCGCCGAGTCCGTGAGCGGCGTCTACACCGGCAAGCTCGTCGGCGAACCGCTCCACGGCCCCGCGAAGGCGGAGGCGGTCCGTGCGCTGGCAGCCGCCGAAGGGCTCGACCTCGATCGCTGCGCCGCGTACAGCGACTCGCACAACGACATCCCGATGCTGTCGCTCGTAGGACATCCATACGCGATCAATCCGGACACCAAGCTGCGCAGGCACGCCCGCGAACGCGACTGGCGTCTGCGCGACTACCGCACCGGGCGCAAGGCGGCCAAGGTCGGCATCCCCGCCGCGGCCGGCGTGGGCGCCATCGCGGGCGGTACGGCGGCTGCCGTTGCCATCCACCGCCGTCGCCGCTGATCGCGGCTGCCCGAACACAGTTCCGTGGCACATCTGCGACCCTCCGCGCGGCACCCGCGAAGAGACAGATGGCGAACAAATCTGATCAGCAAGTGCTCACTTTCTGCTACCAGAACCGTCAATCCGACATAACAGAAGCGACGGAAACGACGTTTTGAGCAACTGGGTGTAGCACTGCCTGTACGAAGCGTTATTCTCCTCAAACGCATACGGGTCCCACACGTCGCCACGACGAGTGAACGGTCCCGCACTGCACGTGATGGAAGCTCTGCCTCTGGGAGTCCCGTGTACCCACACGTCGGGGTTGACACCTCGGGCCTGGCTACGCTTCGCGCGGCGGTCCTCGACCACTTGCGCGGTTTTGTCCCCACCGCGTACGCCGTCCCCGCCCTCGCCATGCCCCGTATTGCCACCAGCGGTTCCGCCGCCCCCTGCTACGCACTGGCCGATGGCTTCAAGGAGGGGTCGACGCGCGGTGCCGTCGTCGATGGGCGACGCGGCCGTTCCGCTGCCGGCCGTGGGTTGGTCAGACGGACCGGCCGAGCCGGCGGGGGCGCATCGACGGCCCCCGCCGCCCCTGCCTCGTCCGGCAACTCCACGACCGCAACGCCCGCCAAGGTCCGTCGGCCCACCGCCGACAGCGACAGCGCCCGCATGATGGAACTGGTCGAGCGCGCGCAAGCGGGCGAGGCCGATGCCTTCGGCCGGCTCTACGACCAGTACAGCGACACGGTCTACCGCTACATCTACTACCGCGTCGGAGGAAAGGCGACGGCGGAGGACCTGACCAGCGAGACCTTCCTCCGCGCCCTGCGCCGCATCTCGACCTTCACCTGGCAGGGCCGCGACTTCGGCGCCTGGCTGGTCACGATCGCCCGCAACCTCGTAGCCGACCACTTCAAGTCCAGCCGGTTCCGGCTGGAAGTGACCACCGGCGAGATGCTCGACGCCAACGAGGTCGAACGCTCGCCGGAGGACTCCGTCCTGGAGTCCCTGTCCAATGCGGCGCTGCTCGAAGCGGTCCGCAAACTCAACCCCCAGCAGCAGGAATGCGTGACCCTGCGCTTCCTCCAGGGCCTGTCGGTCGCGGAGACGGCCAAGGTGATGGGCAAGAACGAGGGTGCCATCAAGACCCTCCAGTACCGTGCCGTGCGCACCCTGGCCCGCCTGCTGCCCGACGATGCTCGCTAACCGACCCCAACTCACCATCGGTAACGCCTCCATGACGCACTGGTCCGATCATCTTTCGCGCGTAACCCAAGTGCCGAGACGCTCGTTGTGCGGGATGCAGGCTCCCTGTGGTCACGCCATGCCCGCAGCCACTCACTCGATCGTGTGGATGCGTTCAAGGCGTGCAACCTTCCAAAACTCCAGGGGAGTCGATCGTCATGACGAGAGGAGGTGCCGCCAGTGATCGCGAACGTATCGGCGCACCGGCGGGCGAACGCCTTCGCCCAGGCCCTGGAAGACCAGGTAGCCGAACAGCCGGACGAGTCGGTCGAATCGACCGACCAAGGTCGGCTGTTGGCTCTGGCGACCGGTCTCGGCGAGCTGCCGAGGCCGGAGATGGACCCCGAGGTCAAGGTGGTGCAGCGGGCACAGCTCGTGGCGGCCATGGAAGCCATGCTCCAAGAGGGCACGGCTGCCGGGAGCGCCACCATGGGCCCTACCGTGCCAGAGCAGCGAAGAGCCGGCCGAGGCGCACATCGCGCCTCCCCGCTGAGGAAATTGCGACCGCGTTCTCGCTGGTCGAAGGGGCTCGCGGCCGGCGGTCTGACCGTCACGGTCGCTGCGGGCGCCTTCGGCGGGGTCGCCGCTGCCAGTACGGACGCCCTACCGGGTGACACTCTGTACGGGCTGAAGCGCGGCATGGAGGACATTCGGCTCGGCATGGCCGATGGCGAGACCGACCGCGGTGAGGTCTATCTCGACCAGGCGTCCACCCGCCTCAGCGAGGCCCGACGGCTGATGGAGCGCGGGCGAGCGGGCGAGCTCGACCACGAGTCCCTCGGCGAGGTCCGTCGTGCTCTCAACGGCATGCGGCACGACGCCACCGAAGGCCACCGACTGCTCCACGCCGCCTACGCACGGGACGGCTCTCTCCGTCCCATCCAGAAGCTGAACTCCTTCTCCCGCGCCCACCGCGACGCGTGGAACGGACTGCGCGACAGGCTTCCGGTGCAGCTCACCGATGTCGGCAACGAGGTGAACCACGTATTCGACGCCATAGACCAAGAGGTCGGACCGCTCCAGTCGCTGCTGCCCAGCCCACCGGAACAGGGGGGCCGCGACGCGCCCCGCACCAGCAGCACATCGCCTCAGGCACCCGGTCGATCGCCCGCACCCGGCGGGCAGAAGGCCCCTGCGGCATCCCAGGCACCGGACACGTCCACCGGTGCGGAGAAGAGCGATCCCCGTCCGTCGGGCGGTTCCACACCGGCCCAGAAGGAAGACGGGCTGCTCGGCGGTGACGTGGGCGGGCTGCTCGACCCGACACCGGACAACACGCCACCACCGGCGCCGGGCAAGAACACCCCGGCCCCAGAGCCGGACGTCACCATTCCGCCACTCCTCCCGGGCATCCTTCCCGGACTGGGACTGAACGCGGAAGAAGGACGCTAGACACATGGGGAAGGGGTGTCAGGACTGCTGTCCTGACACCCCTTCCGGTGCCGTACTAGGACGGTCGCAGCGGTATCGATCACCAGTGGCCAACGGCGATCGGCGACGGCTGGGAAACGGCTAGAAGAACACGGACCGACGCTGCACCAGCAACTTGTACAAGGTGTGCTGGATCTGCTCCCGCACCTGGTCCGTGAGGTTGAACATCAGCATCGGATCCTCGGCGGCCTCGGCCGGATACCCCGAGGTCTCGATCGGCTCCCCGAACTGAATGGTCCACTTGGTCGGCAACGGCACCGCCCCCAGCGGCCCCAACCAAGGGAAAGTCGGCGTGATCGGAAAGTACGGAATGCCGAGCAGCCTGGCCAGCGTCTTGGAGTTGCCGATCATCGGATAGATCTCCTCGGCGCCGACGATCGAGCACGGCACGATCGGCACACCCGCCCTGAGCGCGGTGGAGACGAACCCGCCCCGCCCAAAGCGCTGGAGCTTGTAACGGTCGCTGAAGGGCTTCCCGATGCCCTTGAAGCCCTCGGGCATCACCCCGACGACCTCACCACGCTGGAGCAGCCTCTCCGCGTCCTCCGCACAGGCCAGGGTGTGCCCGGCCTTGCGCGCCAGTTCATTGATGACGGGCAGGACGAAGACGAGGTCGGCGGCGAGCAACCGTAGATGGCGATCGGCCGGATGGTTGTCGTGGACGGCCACCTGCATCATCAAGCCGTCGAGCGGCAGGGTGCCGGAGTGGTTGGCGACGACCAGCGCACCGCCCTCGGCGGGGATGTTCTCGATGCCCTTGACCTCGACCCGGAAGTACTTCTCGTACAGGGGCCGCACCAGCGACATCAGTACCTGGTCGGTCAGTTCCTTGTCGTAGCCGAACTCATCGACCTCGTAGTCACCGGTGACCCTGCGCCGTAGGAAGGCCAGGCCCGTCGCGAGACGCCGTTCCCAGCCGTCGCCGGGCCCGTGCTCCGGGCCGTCCTCCACCATGTCTCCCCCACCACCGGTCGCCCGGGCCGCGGACGGCTGCTCGACGGCCCCGGGCAGGGTCCGCACGGTCTGCCGCACCACGGTGGGCTCGGTCTTCTTCCCCTCGCCGCCCGCCGCACCGCCGAGAGCCCCGGCGGAGCGCCGCCGCGAGCGCTGGGCGCCACCTCGCGAACGGTCGTCGTCGAAAGGAATGACCTTGGCGTCCGCCATCGTGCCTGCGCTCCTTATCCGGCCTTATCCCACATCGCCCTGGGCCCTGTGAGCCCGTGAGCCATCCCCGCGCGCCACCAGGGCCCCCAGGGACTCCGCCACCTGGTCCACGGCCCGTACCAGGGTGTGGGGTGGCAGCAGACCCGCTCCCCGACTCCGGGCGAAGTCGGCGAACGTCTCCGCGGTCGTGAACTTCGGCTCGAACCCCAGTGTCTCGCGCATCTGCACGGTGCTGACCACCCGGCCGTGGGTCAACAACCGGATCTGCTCGGGCGAGAAGTCGGTGATCCCGACCGTACGCAGCGCGGAGCCGATCCAGGTGACCGCCGGCAGCAGTACGGGCACGGTCGGACGCCCCAGCCTGCGTGAGCACTGGGAGAGCAGGAGCACCCCGTCGCCGGCGATGTTGAAGGTGCCGCTGTTGAGCGTTCCTCGCCGGGGCTCGTGGAGCGCCAGGGTGAGGACGTCGATCACATCGTCCTCGTGGACGAACTGAAGTCGGGGGTCATAGCCGAACACCGTCGGCAGCACCGGCAGCGAGAAGAACTCGGCCAGGGGGGAGTCCGCGCAGGGACCGAGGATGTTGGCGAACCGCAGCACGCACACGGCCACGTCAGGCCGCCTTCTGGCGAAGCCCCGGACATAGCCCTCGACCTCGACCGAGTCCTTGGCGAATCCGCCGCTCGGCAGGGATTTGGGCGAGGTGGTCTCGGTGAAGACCGCGGGATCACGGGAAGCCGAGCCGTACACGCTCGTCGTCGACTTGATCACCAGCCGTCTGACATCGGGAGACTTCTGGCATGCGCCGAGCAGCTGCATGGTCCCGATGACGTTGGTCTCCTTGACCGCGGTCCGGCCGCCGGCGCCCAGCGGCGTGCCGGTGACATCGAGGTGGACGACCGTGTCGACGCGGTGCTCCGCGAGGACCCGTCCGATTGTCGGCTGTCGGATGTCGGCCTGGATGAACTCTGCGCCGCCCAGATGGTGCTCGGGCCGCACGACGTCGACGCCGATCACTCGCTGGACCTCGGGATCCCGCAGGATGCGGCGTACGAGACGTCCTCCGAGTTGCCGGGCCACCCCGGTGACGAGCACGACCTTTCCCAAGATCTGCTCCTTCCTTCGGATTCCGTGGGCCCGCTTTCAGCGTCACCGTAGCGCCTCGGCGTTGCGGCGTGATGACACGTGACGCTCCCGACTCGGAGCGCGTCCTTCAGTGCGGGCGAGAGCGCCTCACACAAAGGCACCAGGAGGCCGCCTCGCCCCTCTTCTCCCGCCCGAACACGGGCGGGGGCACACGGGAAGGCGTGCCAACGCACTGTGGCCCTCCCACCGACTGGTGGGAGGGCCACAGTGCTACGTACAGCTGTCGCTTACTTCTTGTTACGACGCTGAACGCGGGTGCGCTTGAGCAGCTTGCGGTGCTTCTTCTTAGCCATCCGCTTGCGCCGCTTCTTAATAACAGAGCCCACGACTACCCTCGCTCACTTCTCTTCACTCGGTGCGGGGCGTCTGGGCCCACACGACCTACGTCGGTCCAGCCTACCCGGCAGAGCATCGAGGTTGTAATCCGAGGGCAGTCGCTCTACTCCCGCTATGCGGATTCCACCCCCACGAAAGACTCGCGGAGGTAGTCGTGCACCGCTTGCTCCGGTACTCGGAAGGACCTCCCCACCCGAATCGCCGGCAGATGACCACTGTGCACCAATCGGTACACCGTCATCTTCGACACCCGCATCACCGAGGCAACTTCCGCCACGGTAAGAAACTTGACCTCGTTAAGAGGCCTCTCGCTGCCAGCAGCCATGACCCACCTGTACCTTCCGCACATGACGCACACCGGCTTCCCCTCCGGTGACTCTTCGTCGCTGTGCGCTCACTCCCCAGACTAGGGGCGGGTGGTGCGAGTGGGGAAGAGGAGCAGCCATCGGCCGCCTACTGTGACAGACAGGCTCGTTTGAGTACATAGCGCGTCAGCGGGCGGTAATGAGCAGGCCGCCGACCGTCATCGAGCGGCACCACCACGGACACCCTCCCCTCGGCCTCGCCGACGAAGAGTGCAGGGTCGTCGGTATCGGCCAGTCCGATGGCCCTCATACCCAGCTGACCTGCCCCGCAGACCCATCCGTGGTCCCCGATCACCAGGTCCGGAAGGGGGCCTTCCTGCTCTGCGAGACCCTCCACCGCGGCACGCAAAGGGAGGGGCGAATGGGTGTGCGCGCCGGTCTCACACCCTGCGCCCCGTGCGCCGGGTGCCCGCACCAGCGCGACTCCCCGTACGTACTCAAGGTTGTACGTACGTACCCCGAACCGGGTCGTTATGTCGACACATCGCCCCTGCGCGGGGGTGAGAACTAGGCATCCTGTTGCGGACAACGCGTCTGCCAGCCCGGCGTAGAACCCCAGCAGTCGATCCGGATGCCCCGTTCCGAGCAGGACGGCTCCCCGTCGCGCCACCACCTCGGCCAACTGGTCGGCGAAGGCGTCGAGCGCCCTCAACGTCCGCTCGGGGTCGATGACATCGGGCCCGGTGCGCTCGTTCGGGTCGGCCGAGACTCCGCACCGGTCCGCCATCAACGCCATGACGTCACCCGCGCTCCACTCACCCCGTGCCGCAAGGCCGAGCGTCACGCGCGGGTCGCGTGCGGCGAAGAGACGATAGCTCCGCAGGCTGCCCTCCCGCAGGGTTCCCACGGCCCCGGCCAGACCGGTGGCCAAGAGATGCGCCCGTAGCGCTCCGATGCTCGACACGCATCCGATGCTCCCGGACCGACCGGGGTTCCTACGGCGAAATCCGCCGCGCATCGCACGGTTGGAGTAACGCCGGAGTTCTCCCGGCGGCTCAAACGGCCTGTGAGGGCACGCGGCGGGGCAGCGCAGGGATTCCCTCACCCTGTACGTCATGAGCGCGTCAGGGCCGCCCTGGGGTGCCCCACGGCCGAACCCGCCGACCGTCAACACCGAGCCGAGGGCCAGCGGGGTCAGGGCAGCAGCCCTCGAAGGGGGAAGACTGCCTTCCGGGTGGCCAGCACCGCCTGGTCCAACCGGTCAGCGGGGTCGTAGCCGGCACCCCACTCACGCCAGACCGGATCACGTCCGTCCGTCATCCTCCGTGGACCGGGCTGCCGGGTCCGTGCGTACACCTCGTCCCGCCACTCGGACGGAATCAACGACTCCGGCTCGACCGGCGCATGTGCGGCAATTCCCACCAGGTGTGTCCACGACCGGGGCACCACGTCGACGACCGCGTACCCGCCACCACCCAGCGCGAGCCAGCGTCCGCCGTCGACGTATTCGTGCGCCAGCTCGTGGCAGGACTCCTGCACGGCCCTTTGCGCGTCCAACGACACGGCCAGATGGGCCAGCGGATCCTCGAAGTGGGTGTCCGCGCCATGTTGGGTGACCAACACCTGGGGACGGAACTCGGCCAACAACTCGGGCACCACCGCGTGGAACGCCCTGAGCCAGCCTTCGTCTCCCGTACCCGCGGGCAGGGGCAGATTGACGGCCGTGCCCTCCGCGGGACCCGCGCCCCCGGTCTCCGAAGCCCATCCGGTGCCGGGGAAAAGAGTCTGGGGATGTTCGTGGAGCGAGATCGTCAGAACCCGCGGATCGTCCCAGAACGCAGCCTGCACCCCATCACCGTGGTGTACGTCGACGTCGACGTACGCGATGCGTTGCGCGCCCAGCTCCAGGAGTCGGGCGATGGCGAGTGAGGCGTCGTTGTAGATACAGAAGCCGGCTGCGCTCCCGGGCATCGCGTGGTGCAGCCCGCCGGCGAAGTTCACCGCGTGCGCCGCGTCCGAGCGCCAGACCGCCTCCGCCGCCCCGACCGACTGCCCGGCGATCAGCGCGGACGCCTCGTGCATCCCCGTGAAGGCAGGGTCGTCCAACGTGCCGAGTCCGTAGGACTGCTCGGCAGCGCGCGGCTGCGCGGACGCGGCCTTGACCGCTGCCACATAGTCCTCGTGGTGGACGAGTCGCAGCGTGGAGTCGCCCGCGGGCTTGGCCGCCCGCACGTCCATCACCTTGTCCAGCCCGTAGGCCCGTACCAGACCCATGGTCAGTGCGAGCCGTACCGGGTCCATGGGGTGGCTGTCCCCGAAGTCGTACCCGGTCAGTGCCTCGTCCCACATCAGCAATCCGCGGCCACTCATGACCGCCACCGTATCCGGCCGTCCTTGCGGGCGCGTAAGGGCATACGGGCACGGCTCAACCGGCCCCGAAAATGTGTCACTCAGAGCCCTTGATGCTCTTCAGCAACACAGGTAGCTCTGTCATCTTCTGGAAGTAGCCTTTCGCACCGATGAGCTTGTCGGCTGGCGTCATCGCGGTGAATCCGTAGGAATCCATCCCGGCGGCGACCGCGGCCCTCACGCCGAGGGCGCTGTCTTCGATGACGATGCAGCGCGCGGGGGCGACGCCCATTCGTTGCGCGGCATGGAGGAAGAGGTCCGGTGCGGGCTTTCCCCGACCCACGTCGTCGGCGCTGAAGACGATCTCGTCGGGGAACCACGCATCGAGCCCGGTCTTTCGATGGCCCACCCTGATCCGCTCATGGCTTCCCGAAGACGCCACGCAGTAGGGGACGCCGTCCGCCGCCAATTGCGCCAACACGTCGACCACGCCTTCGACCGGTACCAATTCTCGCTCGAAGGCCGCGAAGACCCGCATGTGGAGCGTTTCGTCGAAGTCAGCGGGAAGCGTCTGCCCGGTTCTCTCCAGCACGAGGTCATGCACCCGATGGACCGCCGAACCCATGTAGTCCCTCAATGAGTCCTCGTAGGAGGTGGGATGCCCCAGCTCCGTGAGATATCCGGCAAGAATGGTGTTGGCTACGGGTTCACTGTCGACGAGCACGCCATCGTTGTCGAAGATAACCAGGTCATAGTCCATGCACCCCAGCCTAGGGACTGTCCCGCAGAAGGCATACGGCCGGCAGAAGGCTTATAGCTGGTGAACGCAAAAAAGCCTTAGCTCCCTACACCTAGGTGTAGGGAGCTAAGGCTAAAAATTGTTCGGCGGTGTCCTACTCTCCCACAGGGTCCCCCCTGCAGTACCATCGGCGCTGAAAGGCTTAGCTTCCGGGTTCGGAATGTAACCGGGCGTTTCCCTAACGCAATAACCACCGAAACACTATAAAACCAACCGGAAATGTCACGGTCGTGGTTTCAGAACCAACACAGTGGACGCGAGCCTCTATGGACAAGCCCTCGGCTTATTAGTACCAGTCACCTCCAGCGGTTACCCGCCTTCCAGATCTGGCCTATCAACCCAGTAGTCTCCTGGGAGCCTTAACCCCTCAAAGGGGGTGGGAGTCCTCATCTCGAAGCAGGCTTCCCGCTTAGATGCTTTCAGCGGTTATCCTTTCCGAACGTAGCCAACCAGCCATGCCCTTGGCAGGACAACTGGCACACCAGAGGTTCGTCCGTCCCGGTCCTCTCGTACTAGGGACAGCCCTTCTCAAGACTCCTACGCGCACAGCGGATAGGGACCGAACTGTCTCACGACGTTCTAAACCCAGCTCGCGTACCGCTTTAATGGGCGAACAGCCCAACCCTTGGGACCGACTCCAGCCCCAGGATGCGACGAGCCGACATCGAGGTGCCAAACCATCCCGTCGATATGGACTCTTGGGGAAGATCAGCCTGTTATCCCCGGGGTACCTTTTATCCGTTGAGCGACGGCGCTTCCACAAGCCACCGCCGGATCACTAGTCCCGACTTTCGTCCCTGCTCGACCCGTCGGTCTCACAGTCAAGCTCCCTTGTGCACTTACACTCAACACCTGATTACCAACCAGGCTGAGGGAACCTTTGGGCGCCTCCGTTACTCTTTAGGAGGCAACCGCCCCAGTTAAACTACCCATCAGACACTGTCCCTGATCCGGATCACGGACCCAGGTTAGACATCCAGCACGACCAGAGTGGTATTTCAACAGCGACTCCCAACACACTGGCGTGTGCTGTTCACAGTCTCCCACCTATCCTACACAAGCCGAACCGAACACCAATATCAAACTATAGTAAAGGTCCCGGGGTCTTTCCGTCCTGCTGCGCGAAACGAGCATCTTTACTCGTAGTGCAATTTCACCGGGCCTATGGTTGAGACAGTCGAGAAGTCGTTACGCCATTCGTGCAGGTCGGAACTTACCCGACAAGGAATTTCGCTACCTTAGGATGGTTATAGTTACCACCGCCGTTTACTGGCGCTTAAGTTCTCAGCTTCGCCCCACCGAAATGGAGCTAACCGGTCCCCTTAACGTTCCAGCACCGGGCAGGCGTCAGTCCGTATACATCGCCTTACGGCTTCGCACGGACCTGTGTTTTTAGTAAACAGTCGCTTCTCGCTGGTCTCTGCGGCCACCCCCAGCTCACCGAGTAAATCGGATCACCAAGAATGGCCCCCCTTCTCCCGAAGTTACGGGGGCATTTTGCCGAGTTCCTTAACCATAGTTCACCCGAACGCCTCGGTATTCTCTACCTGACCACCTGAGTCGGTTTAGGGTACGGGCCGCCATGAAACTCGCTAGAGGCTTTTCTCGACAGCATAGGATCATCCACTTCACCACAATCGGCTCGGCATCAGGTCTCAGCCTTAATGTGTGACGGATTTACCTACCACACGGCCTACACCCTTACCCCGGGACAACCACCGCCCGGGCTGGACTACCTTCCTGCGTCACCCCATCACTTACCTACTACCACCTTGGATCAGCGGCTCCACCACTCCCCCTCACTCCGAAGAGATCAAGGGCGGCTTCACGGCCTTAGCATTAATGGGCTCGATATTGGGCGTTTCAAAGCGGGTACCGGAATATCAACCGGTTGTCCATCGACTACGCCTGTCGGCCTCGCCTTAGGTCCCGACTTACCCTGGGCAGATCAGCTTGACCCAGGAACCCTTAGTCAATCGGCGCACACGTTTCCCACGTGTGTATCGCTACTCATGCCTGCATTCTCACTCGTGAACCGTCCACCACTCGCTTACGCGGCGGCTTCACCCGGCACACGACGCTCCCCTACCCATCACAACAGGCGTTAGCCCTATATGCTGCAATGACACGACTTCGGCGGTACGCTTGAGCCCCGCTACATTGTCGGCGCGGAATCACTTGACCAGTGAGCTATTACGCACTCTTTCAAGGGTGGCTGCTTCTAAGCCAACCTCCTGGTTGTCTCTGCGACTCCACATCCTTTCCCACTTAGCGTACGCTTAGGGGCCTTAGTCGATGCTCTGGGCTGTTTCCCTCTCGACCATGGAGCTTATCCCCCACAGTCTCACTGCCGTGCTCTCACTTACCGGCATTCGGAGTTTGGCTAAGGTCAGTAACCCGGTAGGGCCCATCGCCTATCCAGTGCTCTACCTCCGGCAAGAAACACACGACGCTGCACCTAAATGCATTTCGGGGAGAACCAGCTATCACGGAGTTTGATTGGCCTTTCACCCCTAACCACAGGTCATCCCCCAGGTTTTCAACCCTGGTGGGTTCGGTCCTCCACGACCTCTTACAGCCGCTTCAACCTGCCCATGGCTAGATCACTCCGCTTCGGGTCTTGAGCATGCTACTAAAACGCCCTATTCGGACTCGCTTTCGCTACGGCTCCCCCACACGGGTTAACCTCGCAACACACCGCAAACTCGCAGGCTCATTCTTCAAAAGGCACGCAGTCACGACATACCAAACAAAAGCTTGATATGCGACGCTCCCACGGCTTGTAGGCACACGGTTTCAGGTACTATTTCACTCCGCTCCCGCGGTACTTTTCACCATTCCCTCACGGTACTATCCGCTATCGGTCACCAGGGAATATTTAGGCTTAACGGGTGGTCCCGCCAGATTCACACGGGATTTCTCGGGCCCCGTGCTACTTGGGTGTCTCTCAAACGAGCCGCAATCATTTCAGCTACGGGGGTCTTACCCTCTACGCCGGACCTTTCGCATGTCCTTCGCCTATGACTACGGTTTCTGACTCGTCTCACGGCCGGCAGACCGTAAAAGAGAGATCCCACAACCCCGCATACGCAACCCCTGCCGGGTATCACACATATACGGTTTGGCCTCATCCAGTTTCGCTCGCCACTACTCCCGGAATCACGGTTGTTTTCTCTTCCTGAGGGTACTGAGATGTTTCACTTCCCCTCGTTCCCTCCACATGCCCTATGTGTTCAGGCATGGGTGACAGCCCATGACGACTGCCGGGTTTCCCCATTCGGAAACCCCCGGATCAAAGCCTGGTTGACGACTCCCCGGGGACTATCGTGGCCTCCCACGTCCTTCATCGGTTCCTGGTGCCAAGGCATCCACCGTGCGCCCTTAAAAACTTGGCCACAGAT